>NZ_JBALFD010000099.1:0-847 GCF_036916985.1 Nostoc sp. | reverse complement strand
TGATGGCGGAACTGCAAAAAAACAAAGACGGGGTGAAACATTTCAAGCACGTCCTGAAGAAATTGAGTTAGTCAATGCAGCCTTATATTTACGACGACCTCTATTAGTAACTGGGAAACCGGGAACAGGTAAAACATCATTAGCGTATGCAGTTGCTCATGAACTAAAGTTGGGAGAAGTATTACACTGGTCGGTCACAACTCGTACTACGCTTAAGGATGGGCTTTATCGCTACGATGCCATCGGGCGGTTGCAGGATGCAAAAGATAAAGATAACTTGCAAGAAATTGGTAAGTATATTGACCTTGGCCCATTGGGAACAGCTTTACTACCTTCAGAAAAGCCCAGAGTATTATTAATTGATGAAATTGATAAAAGTGATATTGATTTACCTAATGATTTACTACATATATTTGAAGAAGGAGAGTTTGAAATTCCCGAACTCAGGCGGATTGTTGGTAAATTAAATGAAGTAGAAGTACAGACAGCAGATACTAATACGAAAGTAAAAATTCAGCATGGGCGGGTTCGTTGTACAACCTTTCCATTTGTAATTTTAACCAGTAATGGCGAAAGAGATTTTCCCCCGCCATTTTTGCGGCGTTGTCTGCGACTGAATATTAGAGAACCTAACAGCGAAGAATTAAAGCGGATTGTCACTGCACATCTGCTCAATGAGGAAACACCTTCTCAAGAAGCTAATAGTCTAATCAAACAAACAGATAGTTTAATCACTAAATTTCTCGACAAACGCCAAAATGGAGAGTTAGCCACCGATCAACTGCTAAATGCAGTCTACTTGGTAACAAGAGAACATTTTCCCAAAGACGATACTAAAGAGAAACTA
>NZ_JBALFD010000098.1:0-24985 GCF_036916985.1 Nostoc sp. | reverse complement strand
AATTCTAACAACGACTCTTGTACTCCAAACAAAGTCATCCAAAATGCAATACCCGCCGTTAAATAATCAAGCATTAGCCGTTGTTTTACCCATGTGCTGAAGAGGGTATTTTCTAGAATAAGCTGAAATTGAATTCAGCTGGCACAAGTCAGAAATCAGAATTGAATTCAGGCTCCTGACAACTGAAGTATTTCTTGTTAACTGTGGTATTAGACTGATTTTCGTCAAAGTATTCTTTCAACTGATTTTCGTCAAAGTATTCTTTCATCGGTGCAAAATATAAAAAGCAATGAAAAACCCCAACCTGTTTAAAGGATGGGGGCAGAAATAAAAACACTATATTTCATGATGACACAATTCAATATTTGTTCGACTGCTGTCAGCCTAGAGGTGGGGCAATGAACAAACCACCATCTAGACGCAAGAAAGTTATCCCTGTGGCATCTGGTGAACCAAAGCCAGCCACCGACTCTGCTCCTGAAAATACTTCTAGCGAAGACAACCCAGCCTCAGCAACGATTACGGTTACTGCTGTTGAAATAAGAGAGTTGACCGAAGAAGAACAAAGCTTACGCTTGCAATTGGAACGTCAGGTAGAAAAGGCATTTTTGTCAGCAGGTCAGGCGTTGATGGAGTTGAGGGACAGACGGCTGTACCGTTCCACGCACCGGACTTTTGAAGAATACTGCCGCGAACGCTTCAATTATAGTCGTGACGCGGCTTACTTGAAGATTTCGGCAACTGTCGTTTATGAAAATCTTCAAAAGTTTTTGCCGACCATTGGTCGGCAAATCCCAATGCCGACCAACGAACGACAATTGCGTTTTTTGGCGAAAGCTGAATTGGAACCGGCTGTACAAGCGGATGTATGGCAACAGGCAGTAGAGCAAGCTGGCAATAAAATTCCATCCGGTCGCATAGTAAAAGACGTAGTGGATAGGATACGCGAAAGCACGAAAGTACCCAATCCTTACCACATTGGTGAAATATGCATTCTTTTGCCAAAGGATAACCCAGACTTGAGGGGTAAAGCAGGTTATTGGGGCGTGGTAACTCATGTTGGAGACTATAGCTGTACAGTCCAGACATGGGACGGCGACTACACCGTAAAAATCGAACACCTGAAATCACTGGAATTGCTTGATGAAGATTGCCAATTCATGCAGCAGCTATGTGTGAGGTTACGGCAGTTGCATATTGTTACGGTCAGGGCTTGAATTGATTTTGCACCTGCTAGTTCTGCTTGATCAATCTCGGCACAATACTTCTCGCTTTGTGCATTTTTAACTCGGAATCGGGTTTTGGGAAAAGGGTACTGGGTTTGGGTTAAAGGTTTTTTCTTTCCCTTTTCCCTTTCCCCTTTTCCCCTTAACCGAGAAGTATTGATTTTCGGCATCCTGATCAACAAAAAATACTGCTAGCGTTGCCGTTGCATAACCACAGACCGCGATCGCAGAAGGTTAAAAATTAAATATCTTAGTAAAACTTGTACTAGTTATACACCAATCAAACGCTCGGTTAAACATGATTTCTAACATGAGAGTGTCATACTAACCTTTATCAACAAATTGACAAAGTTTAGTGAAATATATGCTTAATAAAGCTTTCTTAACGAGTCCTCGCAAATTGAGTATATCTACAACAATCAGTCAATCGATGATGAGTAAGCATTTTTGCTCTAACTGTTCAGACATTTTACTCCGTCATGTGCGTTTGGGAGAACTTTACTGGCGCTGTAGTTACTGCTATCAGGAAATGCCCGTTTAGAAAACGGGGGTGGTACGCTAACGTGAACCTATCCCACTAATAATATTTGTGCTATAAAGCTTCAGCTTATTGAGAACTGATAACGAAAACTCAAGGTTTTCAAGCACATTTTAAGGAAAAAAGTAGGGATTTTTAGAATAGTAGGATAGGTTCGTGCCATCAGCACGACAACATCCAAAATTTGGGATTCGGGGAGCGAATTTCAAAGTCCCTCTCCCAAGCTTGGGAGAGGGATTTAGGGTGAGGGCGAAAACTACAGTTCTCAACTTAGATAAGGTTAATTATTTAATTCTCATTTATGACGAACTAATTCTTGGGGAAATCCTGGTGGTAACGACCTGACGAAATAAACCTTGACTGGTTCATCCCGATTTGAGTTCTTCACATAAGATGTACTTAGAAAAGGACGATATTGAGTCTGGTGAGCAAGATATACTTTCATGAAAGCTGTACTAAAAGCCTGAAGATGAATGCGTCCCAATTCTGGGTCACGTCCAGAGAAACCAGAGAAACGGTTAGAAGATGGTAAAATTACGCTACTCACACCACCAATCAAATCAGTATGAGTCCCTTTGTCACCAATACCCAAATACTTGTCTTTGGTAGTCAACCAGGAAAATGCTTGTATTTGTTCCAACAAGACGGGAGTAAGCGTGTCTGAGGCTCCACCAGCAATGACTACAGGAATTTCGATTCGGCTCAGACCTGCTTGCCCAAGAATACTACTAGTAATTGGATTCAGAGCAATCACAGCTTGAACTCGGCGATCGCGTAAATCTAGGTTACTTAAGTTTTGTTGTATCTGTTCATAATCAGGAGAATTTTTTCCCAGTGCTAAAGCACGACACTGCAACAACAACGAAACATTGACCGAATCGGGTTCAGATTTACAATCTTTGTGCAACTGATTAATATTGATGCGTGCGCCAGCTAAGACTAAGGCTGTGTAACCACCGAAAGATTGTCCAATCACACCGACTTGTTGAACGTTGATTTTTCCTTGTAGCCAGGGATCAGATGTTGAACGCTGCTCTAATTGATTAAGCACAAAAGTTACGTCTAAGGGTCGGTCAATTAATTCTGTGTCTGCAAATACTTGTTGGCTTTTACCTATGAGTAGTGCTTCCATTTGGAGAGAATCACTACCAGGATGCTGAGGAACAACAACAGCAAATCCATAGGATGCTAAATTTTCTGCCAAGTAAGCAAAGCTATCGCGATCGGAGCCTAGTCCATGAGAAATGACTACAACTGGTGCAGGTGTTTGACTTTCAGGTAAATAGATATCTGTCTGAATGACTCTAGTTTTAATACTTCCAGTCAGGGATTTACGATTAGTATCCACAAATGCGATCGCTCTCTTCTGCCAAGAAAACGGCCCTGACTTGTTGTATAACTGCGGTAATTTTGAGATATCTACAGGTGGTTCAGTCGATATTTCTGTATTAGACTGTTGCTCAATTACAGAGAGAGCTTGACTTGTCTCCTTGTTCAGAGTGGAAAGTTTATTCATCAGTGCCAAAAGCTCTTGGGAGTTAATCCGAATACTCTGTGAAGGGAAGTAGCGCATCGTATTCAGGAGTGTTAATCCCTCTGGATCAGCCGCCGCTAGAATCAACGCCGCACGAATTGCATAAAAACCGTTTTGTCTTGAATCTGTTTGAATCAATTCACCCGCAGATTTTAACATCGATTCTCCAATTTCTGAATAGAGAAATTGAGAGACTGCTACGGGACTTAATTTTTGTTTTTCAGTCAAAACCTGACGCAGTTGAGCAATATCCTCTGGTTTAAGGTACTTTTTATATGATGCTAGTTGACTGCTAATTTTACCTTCTTGAGCGTAAGTTTTTAAATCAGTAACAGGAAGAGAAAATTCTAAAAGACTGTAAGAAAATTTTATTTGTTCAGCACCGAGAGCTGGCATCATTCCCATACTCAACAGCCCGATAGTGATACCGACCCAAGAAGGAATTTTAAGTTTCATAGCATCCTGTGAATGAGTAATATGAATCACAAACAGACTCGTGTCTTCTAAAGCACGGGCAGTACTTGTATAGAAATGGTATTGGAAGTCAAGGTTGAGAGCGATGCCTGCGGCAACTCCTTCGGAGAACGCATCCCAATCGCTTTCAAGAAACAAGGGCTGCTCTCAAACAGTTAAGCAGGGGCATCTCCCTGAAACTTGACGACTGTTCCTTGACTCTTTCCATTCAAAGCTAATTCTCCAGATTGAGTAGGTTCAGGCGATTGGGGTGGCTTACCTTTAGAGGTAAAGTCTGTGAGGTTTTTGACCACCACATAAAGGACAGGCACCAGCAGCAGGCTCATGATCACGGAGATAAATAACCCACCAAACACCGCCGTACCAAGGGATGTCCGGCTGGCTGCACCAGCCCCGGATGACAGTAGTAGGGGAAGGAATCCACACAGGGAGGCGATGGTGGTCATGAGAATCGGGCGGAGCCGTTGTTGAACTGCATGGAGTACGGCTTGGGCGATGGTCATTCCTTTCTCCCGCGATTGGTTGGCAAATTCTACAATCAAAATCGCGTTCTTACTCGCCAAACCAATCAGCATCACCAATGCCACCTGACAGTACAAATCGTTGACTAACCCGCGCACTGAGACAAATAACAGAGCGCCTAAAATCGCAAAGGGTACTGTCAGTAGGATGATGATTGGGTCGATGTAATTTTCGTACTGCGCTGCCAAGATGAGAAACACAGCCACGATACCAAGACCAAAGATCAGAATTGTTTGTCCGCCAGACTTGGCTTCTTCTCTAGAAATTCCTGTCCAGTCATAACCCAAACCGGGCTGGTCGATCTCCTTAAAGGTCTGCTGCATCGCCGCAATTGCTTGCCCAGAACTGTAACCGGGGGCAGCATTGCCTTGAATCTTGATGGAGCGGAATAAGTTGAAGTGGTTGATGGTTTGGGGCCCAGTAATGGGAGTCACTTTGGCGACTTCATTCAGTAGCACCAGATTACCACTTCGGGAACGGACATTAATTTGACCAATATTGTCTGGAGAGTTCCGAAACTGTTCATCTGCTTGGATATATACTCGATAGCTGTGCTGAGAGAAGGTAAAATCGTTGACATACTGCCCACCCATGTAAGCGCCCAGGGTATTCATTGCCTCACTAAAATCGACATTGAGGGCTTCTAAGCGATCGCGGTTAATGTCAATTTGGTACTGGGGAGTGCTAGCTGTGAATTGAGTGAACACTTGGCGCAAGATAGGATTTTGATTGGCTTTGGCAATTATTTGTTGGGCGATCGCCAGAAATTGATCGATACTCAGTTGTCCGTTGGTGCGGTCTTGAAGCTGAAATTCAAAGCCACCCGTTACCCCATAGCCAGAGACGGCGGGCAGGTTGGATGTAAAGATTAACGCATCCTGATTTTGGGCAAAGATGCCATTTAGCCGTTGCACGATGGCCTTCACTGAATGTTCGTCACCCTGGCGCTCTTTCCAATCTTTCAGCCTAAAGAAAAATGTCCCCTGATTTGGGCCATTGCCATTCAGACCAAAACCAGCAATGACTAGAGACGCTTCCATCTCCGGCACTTCTTTTTTCAGGGTTTGAGACACAGTGTTAACAACTTTTTCGGTGGAGGCGAGGGAAACACCATCGGGAGCCTGAATCAGACCGACGATAATACCTTGATCCTCATCTGGCACAAATCCACTGGGGACGGAAATATATATAAACGCCGTTGCCGCCAGTCCGAGGATAAATAGCCCCAGCACGAACATGCGGATGCGGATCAGGAACTTGCTTAGACTCTCGTATTGCTCCAGTACCCAGCTAAAGCCCCGGTTGAACTGACGAAAAAACCAGCCCAGCGGCCCTCGCCCTTCACCCTCGGTATGATGCAGGAAGAGTCCAGACATACTGGGGGTGAAACTCAGGGCATTGAATAAGGAAATGCCGATGGAGAAGATAATGATCAATGCGAACTGCCGATACATGATGCCGGTCGCGCCCGGAAAAAAGGATACTGGGATAAATACCGCCATCAGCACCAAGGAGGTGGCAATCACCGCCCCAGAAAGCTCCCCCATCGCCTCAAAAGCCGCTTGCCGTCGGTCTAAGCCTTGTTCCATCTTGGCAGCAATCCCCTCTACCACGATGATGGCATCGTCTACCACCAGACCTGTTGCCAGTACTAATCCAAACATGGTCAACGTGTTGAGTGAGAAGCCGAAGAGATAGGCAAAGGCCAATGCACCAATCAGGGATACAGGAACAGCGATCGCCGGAATGATTGTCGCCCGCCAATCTTGCAAAAAGATGAAAATCACCAGCACTACTAGGGCGATGGCTTCCATCAGCGTCTTGAGTACTTCTTCGATTGAGACTTCCACAAATTTGGTGGTGTCGTAGCAGATGACGGCTTTCACCCCTGGAGGAAAGTTTTTCTCTAGCTCTGCAATTTGCGCTTCCACGGCTTTGGCAGTATTCAGCGCATTGCTACCCGGAAGCTGATAGATCAACATCGCAACGCCGGGTTTGCCCTGTACCAATGCCGAAGTTGTATAATCCTTCGCGCCTAACTCGGCTCGTCCCACATCCTTAAGTTTAACCAGTGTCCCGTTAGTGTCGGACTTGATGACCAAATTCTCGAATTCCTTGACATCTTTTAATCTACTATTGATGCGGAGTGGGAAATTCGATTTCTGATCCGTCTTCGTGGGCGCTTGACCAATTGACCCTGCCCCCACCTGAACATTCTGAGAAGTTAGGGCACTGGTGACATCCGTTGCCGTTAATCCTCGACTGGCTAAAGCGTTGGGGTCAAGCCATAGCCGCATCGCATATTGGCGTTCCCCAACCAAAGTTGCATCCCCAACACCAGAGACTCGCTTGATAGCATCGGTGATGTATAGGTCAACATAGTTACTCAAAAAGATGTTGTCATACTCGCTATTTTCGCCATAGAAGCCATAAACTAGGAGAATGCTGTTGGAACGTGCTAGGGTAGTTAATCCAGTTTGCCGCACAGATTCAGGTAAAGTTGGTTCAGCAATCGCAGCTCGATTCTGCACGTTAACTTGGTTAATGTTGCGGTTGCTAGCTGGATCGAACAGAGTTGAAATGGTGCTGGAGCCGTCATTACCACTGCTTGAAGTCATGTACTGCATCCCCTCAACCCCGTTCACTTGCCGCTCAATCACCGTTGAGACGGTATCTTCAACGGTTTGAGAATCTGCGCCAATATAGACGCTAGAGGTTTGCACTTGAATGGGGGCAATTTCTGGTAAGTTGTTAATCGGCAGCAAAGGAATACAGATGCCACCAATCAGCAAGATTAGGATGGTGCAAACCGTTGATAAGACAGGTCGCTTGATAAAGGTGTCTGCGATCGACATGATGATTAACTCTCAAGAAATACAGGGAATGGGGAGTAGGGAGTGGGGAGTGGGGGAAGAAAGATGTTTGTTTCACTCCTGGCAGGTGGTGCGCCGCCTGTCGGCCGCTTCTAAGGTTGTGGTTGAACGGGGACACCATCTCGCAGTTTGAGAATATTAGACACCGCTAGGCGATCGCCTGGTTTAATTCCTTCTAAAATTGGATAGGCATCGCTTTGCACTTCGCCCAACTTCACAGGTTTTTGATGGACAACGAATTGCGGCTTTTCTTTTGACTTGTCTTCTTGCGCCACTTTTTCCTTAGATTTGTCTTCTTCCACTACAAAGACAAAATTCTGTCCACCAATGCGACTCACCACTTGAGTTGGAATCAAAATCCCTGGTTGCTGGCTCCAGACAATCCGAGCGCGAACATATTGCCCATCCCGCAATTTGCCACCGGAATTAGCAAATCGAGCTTTCACTAAAATAGATTGAGATGTACTCACTTGTGGCGAGATAAAGTTAATGCCGCCAGTAGTTAAACGCTTACCTGTGTTGGCATCCAGTAGCTGTACAGGTAATTCCCGACGCAGTTGAGCAGCATTGTTGGATGGCACCGAAATTCGCATATCTAGGGCATCGTTTTTGGTAATTGTGGTCAAGGCTCCGCCAATATTCACGTAATCGCCTACTTTGACGGAGAAATCGCCCACAATACCATCAAGCGGTGCAACCACCTGCTTTTGGTTGAGATTCACTTGATTTGAGGCAACTTGAGTCTGGGCTTGCTGCACGTTCGATTGTGCTTGCTTGACACTGGCTTGACTGGCGTTCACCTGCTTTTTAGCAGCATTTAGGGTAGCGATCGCTGCATCTAAGTTGTTTTGAGCAATATCGAGTTCTTGCCTTGCCTGTGCGCCTTCTGTTACAAGCATCTTGGTTCGCTGGAACTGCACTTGCTGTAATTTCACATCTGCGGCGGCTTTAACTTCATTGGCTTGTTGTTGTTCAAGTTGTGCCTGGGCGGTTACTACAGCCGCCCGATTAGAGTTAACCGTAGCAATGGCGCTGGAGACATTGGCTGTAGTCTGATCCAAACTTAAAGATAGAATCGGCGTTCCCTTGCTGACGCGATCGCCACTGGCTACAAATATGCGTTCGATTCGCCCTTGAATTTGCGGCTGAAGCGAAACGCGTTCCTGGGCTTCTAATGTGCCAACAAACTCGGAGGTAGATTGAACTTGACTCGATTCAACAGTCTGCACCTTAACCGGAAGAGGTGGTGGCGCTTTTGCTGGCGGAGCTTTTCGGTTGCCTAATAATTGCCAGCCCACAAAGCCCCCACCCCCAATTAGTAGAACTGCCAGTATGACCCAAAGCCATGTCTTGCGCTGTCGCGGGGGTTTAGAAGCGGTTTCTTCAGTATTGATCGGATCTGTTGAGACTGGCGCTAAGACTGAACCAGAGCGGTTTGCAGCACTGTTTTTCAGATCAGCAGTTGGCTCAGAAGATACAGATTCAAATGGGCGATCGAGTGACATAAGATATTCAACTCCGTCAAGATTCGTAATTCAGATTAAATCTGGGTTTCCAAGTTTGAATCTACCGTAAATATTTTTTAAATTGGTATAAACTACAGCAGAAACTCTGCACCTAAAGCAGTGATCTTTGGGATTATTTTTGGCAGCGCTAAAGCAAAAAATATTGGCAGCTTAATCTCTGCGTTCAGCCGCCATTTGCCAAATTCTTTCTAGGATTTGAATTTGCCGTAGCCGGATTGCTATTAGTTCATCGCGTATTTTGTGCCGCCTTCTAACCCGAACTCCGATATAGAAGAAGACTGCTGCGACACAAAGACAGGCAACAAACAAACTATCAAATTGGTTTGTTTGTTGGGTGAGGTTAATTTGATTTAGTTGTTCAGTCACTGAAGCTAGAAATTGGGAGTGTACTGTGATATCAGTGGGAGATAATCTATTCATATATATATGCTTTTTTTAATAATTAGTCTTATCACAACCTACACATTTTTATTTTTTAGGCAAAACCTAAGCGGTATTGCAACATACCCGTTGCTGGGGTAGGAGAATTCCCGGACTGGAGGCTCTTAAACAGTCCGGATAAAGGGCTGTATTTTAACTTAGCCCCATTGGTTCAAAGCCTTAGACAGCGACCGACATACTGATTCCATGACTGATTGATTTTGTCTAGCATCTGCCTCACCTAACTGACATCCTCGTTGCTAACGATTATGAACTCGCCTGCTTGGATTTGAGTCTCGTACTTCAGTACCTCGTGTTTCGGGATTCCTAACCCGGACAATTTATTTTAATCGTGTCTTACTTCTTTGTAGTTACCGCAGCGGCTTCGGCATCTAGTCTAGCGGCGATCGCTTCTAAGGTTGCTTTTTCAGCCTCTTCAATGGTGGCGATCGCTAGGAAGGTTGCAGTAGCTTTCTGAAATTTGGCTAGATTATTGTCAAGTTAAAATTGAATCTCATCTTGAGTTTTTTTGCCGCACATTTAATAGTTACAAATTTTGCCCAATATAACCTCTACCTTTTGAACGTTTTAGTAGAAGTTATACAATTAACACGCTATTTAACCCCTTTTCAAGACATAATTGCTCTTACATAATATTTGACTGGGAAGAGTGGGGAAAACTGTTAACTTATACGTTCTTCAAAGCTTACGTTTTATCTCGTAGTCAATCACTAAATGAGCAAAACAAACAACGCTCTGTCATATTACAGGAAAAGAGCTTTTTATTTGACCTAATCAGGAGGTTATCTTTTAATCTTTATTCGACCTACCCACAAGTCTCGCCTCCTCTAAGACTACGATTTCTTCAGTCATATTTGGCGCTGAAAATCCTAATCGCGTACAGAAAGATTATGAATAACATCTGTGCGATTACGGCCGAATAAGTTTTGACGACAACCGATGTAACAAGCCTGTTCTCATTGAACTTATAGTTTTCGACACAAATGGGCATAGGAACCAATAATGAATCAGTCTTTTTAATTATCTTTAGAGCAAGAGTTTATGAATAGCTACAAGGGAAAATTTACCCTAGAGAACCTCCTTTTTAACGCTAATTTACAGGAATTTACGCACCAGATTAGCGACATCTATGGATTAAGCAACCAAGGTACAATTTCCCACAAAGAGGCTTACACCCAGATTCAGGTCTTATTTGAAGCACTCAAGCGTTCCAAACAGGAACTTAGAATTGGCGAAAACTCTTGACAGTGCAATGTCAAAGACTAATAAGTAGGGGCGAAATTAGCGAGGCTGTCCTTAGCCGCCACTTAACTTTTAAAATCTTTGCTGTGTAAAGCTGACAATGAAAATGCACAACATATTAGCGCTGGGGGAAAATGGATGATTTCAAGTCCCCATTAGCGGAACTGGTAAGTAGTCCAGTGGAAGTGCTGCCGTCCAGTAGACTAGTGGATAAATTCAAAGCGCCCACTTTCTAAAAAAGGGCGCTTTGATTGCCCCGACCGTGTAACGACTCTTCTCGGTCGAGGTTCAATACTTTTAGGTTAAGGGAGAAAGGGGAAGGGGTAAAGGTAAATTCAAACCCTTACCCCTTCGCCTTTAACCTTTCCCCAGATCAAAAGAGAGATTGTTGGGTTTATCCGAAAAGTATTGGGTCGAGGTTTATTAAATTTCTTATTACCATTTTCCCATTCTTTTCTTGGCGAGACGCTACGCGAACAATTTTGCGTTAGCATACCACCCTCGTTTTCTAAAAGGGCATTTCCTGATAGCAGTAACTACAGCGCCAGTAAAGTCCTCCCAAACGTACATGACGGAGTAAAATGTCTGAACAGTTAGGGCAAAAATGCTTACTCATCATCGATTGACTGATTGTTGTAGATATACTCAATTTGCGAGGACTTGTTAATAAAGCTTTATTAAGCATATATTTGACTAACCTTTATCAACAAATTGACAAAGGTTAGTATGACACTCTCAGATTAGAGATCATGTTTAACCAAGCGTTTGATTGGTGTATAAGTTGTACAAGTTTTACTAAAATATTTTATTTTTAACCTTTATTTAATAACTTTTAAGCGTTTATCTGTCGTATGGTGTAATTCTATTTAAAAAAATATTTACAACATATAAATTGGCTATAGCAGAAGTATACATCTGTATGCCTCTACCCATAGATCATTATTCTTGAATAAATTCTGTCTCTTGTTCTCTTTGAGATAATTTATTCTTTGGAGGTCTTTTAAGCAGCCGAAGTTTCATCCACTGGAAGGAAACAAGGTTGAGTAACAGACCGATGATGAACAAAATCAGCATAAGCACAACCTGATACCAAGCGATCGGTTGCACCACTAAATCTGCAACAAGATGGCAAAAATTTAGTACGGTATATAATACGGTTAAACCAAAGTGAATGCTTCGGTAGCGACTTGAGTCAGTAAACACAGTAGCAACGATCGCAGCCATCGGGAACACAAAAAAGCCCAACATTAACCACATAATCGGGGCAACTTCTGCTATGCTTTGTGCGTGGGAGTCAGCCACACTAAGACCGTGAAAAAGAGGCATTAATCCCAACTGACTGTGAAAGAGAAGTCCCAACAAGAAAACAATCCAAAGGGTAATAATTTTTTCTTGATGTTTTATTACCATACTGTTTTACACTCCCATTATTTTTTCAGTAATTCGATTTTTGGTAGCTAACAGAATAAGAATAGAGTAGCAAGGATATTGTAGCGAGAGAGCGCTTTTAAGCTTTTCATTTTAATTATTGTGTTGGAGAGCTTATAGCTGCCACCTTCAGATATCCATAGTACTCTTGGAATCCTAATTTTAAGCAACTAAATTTGAGATTTTTGTAACGATTTGAAGGCTTTCAGTACAACTTATACAACCTAGACGCAATTCAACCTTGATTTCCAACAGCAGAATGTCACAGTAAATCTGGTTAGTAGATTCGCGATCAAAAAATTATGAAATTTGTAAAAGTATTTCTTGCTGCCGTTACATTAATTACTGCTTCAGTTAGCCCCGCCTTTGCTGATGCCAAAGTTGAAATTTTAGGTGCAAGTTATGGTGGTAGCGGTTGTCCCAATGAATCCGCTAGTGTGAGCATTAGTCCCGATGGTCAAGAGCTAACCATTTTATTTGACAAGTTTGCAGCCATCGGAAATGTCGCCGCAGAAAGGCGAAAAAGCTGTAATTTGAGTATTCCGATCAAATTACCCCAAGGTTTTCAAATTTCCCTTTATGATGCTGATTATCGGGGTTATATTGCTCCCGGAACCACTGGGACACTAAGAGCAGAGTACTTTTTTGCTGGTACCCGCGGCCCAGTCTTTTCTCGGACTTTTAGTGGCGAAACTGACTATAATGTTCGAGATAGCTTGGCGACGGTAGCTAATGTTTGGTCGGGCTGTGGTGACAGTGTAAATATGCGGGTGAATACTGCGATGACTGCCAAAGGTCAAGGGATGGCTACTGTTGACTCCTTCGATCTTGCACACCGAGGTTTGGTTTATCACATAAAATATCGTACCTGTCGTAAAAACTAGTACACTTCCGGATAATTCCGGCACAGAAAATTTATTCTGAAACCTTTTATCTAGTGGGATTTTTACTCATAGTAAACGCAGAGTACAGTACATACTTTGCGCTAGCGTAAAAGCAAATATTGACCCTAGCGCAAAATATATATTCTCTACTGTATTGTTGCCCAAGAGTATGAAGTGATTAAATCAGAATAGGGAGCAGAATTGACCCAACAAGAGACACAGTTAGGATTTGGCGACTTAGCCAATCAGCGTTTTCGCGCAGGATATGCAGAATACTACCGTGAACCACTGTTTCTATATGTATCCGCTCCTGTAGAGGGAAAGAGTAGCGGCTTTTGGGGGTGCTGGATAATTCCTGTACCCCTTCGACTACATAGCGGTTAGGGACATGACTTAGAATATGGGCAATTAACTTTTGGCGTAACTCATGAATCGAAAAAGCTAATTGATAAGGATGTTCAGGGTACTCATAAGCTGTTACGCAGCTAGATTGTATAATATTAGATTAAGTAATTAATTTAGTATCAGCCATCTATGCCAGCAAAAAATCATCTTTCCCAAGAGCAGAAGGAACGGCTACTAAAAACGCTAAAAGAGCATGAAAATCCCTACGTAAGAGAAAAGATTCTGATTTTATTATTAATGAATGATGGAAAAACTTATCAAGACATTAGTAAGTTTTTAGATATTGCATATCCAACAGTAGCATATTGGGCAGTTCACGGCGATCCAGATAACTTAGAAAGTTTTTTAGATGGAAGAAGAGAAGGTAACTTCCGTAAAGTTACCAAAGAATACGAGAATTTATTATTAGAAATAATTGAAAAAGAACCAATTGAGTATGGATATGAATTTGGCCGTTGGACAGCAGCAAGACTAGCCACATACCTTACAGAGATAACAGGAATTAAGTTAAGTGGTTCGCAAGTTGGGAGAATATTAGAGCGAAAAAAGTACGTTTACCTTTGGGCAAAATACAGCCTAGAGGACAAACAGAATCCTGAAATACGTAATACCAATTTAATATGAAGCTGCATAGAATAAAGCTTCCAGGATAAAGTTGTAAGAAGAGACTGAAATTACCTGCTCAAATGAAAGTTGGTCGAATATTTCTTGGATGCGTTCACGTAAAGCTTGTAAAGAAGAGAAAAGTTGATTTTTGAGCGGTTTCTTGAGGAGTTGCCAAAGTCTCTCAATCGGGTTGAGTTCAGGGGCTGATGCTGGTTGAAACAGAGGAATAATATTCTCCGGCCAACGGAGCTTTGAACTTGTATGAGCAGGTGCTTGATCAATCTGTAAAATAGCGTAATCGCTACCTAATTGCACAGATAGCCAGTCCAAAAACTGTTGAAAACACTCGCCATCCAGTTTTGGGTATTCATAAAGAAAATGGTCTCCAGTCAACGGTTCAATGGCTCCATAAATCCAAAAATTGTCACGAGGCCATATTACCTTAACAGTGGGCTTGACTCCGGAAGCTGTAATGACTTTTCCTGTAAGAGTTTTGAGTCCAACCCTAGTTTCATCCTGGCACAGATAGCGAACACACTTGCCGGGTGCTAAATGTTCTTCTAGACAATTAAGAATGATTCCGAGTTTTTTTTAAACTCAGATACCAACTTTTCATCCTGCTTGTGGCTTTGAGGACGTGGCACTTTTAGTTTTGCTCCTAATCGATATCGAACCCACGCATAAACCGTTGCATACTCTATATCTTGCCCATGTTCTTGTTTCAACCAATCAACTATTGCGCCATAGCTACTAAAGCCCTTTCCTGTTTTTAACTCCTCCTCAAGTGCTGCGATCGCAGCATCATCGATTTTCCGTTTTGCTCCTGGTGCTTTTTTAATTTCTAATAAGCCTGATATGCCATCAGTTCTGTACTTCTGCAACCATCTTGTGACCGTTGAAGTATCTTTTGCCAAGCGTTGTCCGATTTCTTGCTGCTCCTTAACCTGCCCGTTTTTTATCCACCTCAGCATCATAAGCTTTTCTTTCTGATTTCCTAAATTTGCTGTTTGTAGACGTTTTTTAAGTTCTTCTTCGCTCTCTGCGATTTCAATCTTAAAAGGGCGGCTCATGGTTATTTTAATTTATCGAGTTTGTTTTCTCTATTATATGCAGCTTCATATAAAATTGGTATAAGGCATTTAAAGAAAAATTCTTCAGTTTATTTAAGAATAACAAAGGAGGCTCCAGAGCTTTTACAGGTATGGTTTTGGGATGAGAGTGGATTTAGTTTAAGAGTGATAAGAAGAAAAAATTGGGGTAAAAAAGGTACAAGAAAACAAATCACAGGGCAAAGAAGGAGAGGAAGAGTAAATATTATGGGAGGGTTACGTTATCACGACAAGAAAAGAATGAATTTTGTGATTAAAAAAGGAAATGCAGATGTATTTTATGAGCAGCTTAAATCTTTAAATAATTTTCTCATTCCTTGAATGGATAGAGCAAGGAAATCCAACTGAGACTTTTAATAAATGTTCGGCGAAAATAGTGATTATTTTAGATAATGCCAGTTTCCATAAAAGAAAAGATATTTTAGCCCATATTAAGACAGAAATGCCAAATATTATCCTTGAGTTTCTACCACCTTATAGCCCTGATTATAATTTGATTGAATTAGTTTGGCATTCAGCAAAAGAATATATAGCTCATAGATTGTTTGAATCAGTATCACAGCTAGAAGAGTTATTAAATAAATTGTTAAATGAAGGAGGTCTGATTATTAAATGGGAGCGCAAGATTAAAAATAAAGGTAATGCTGTTTATTAAATTTAGCTGCGTATCAGCTTATAAGACATTCTCAATTTCTTGAATGACTATTGGCAATGTTAAATTAATCAACGTATGTGACATTAGTGTTGTTTGATACAGATGTTTACTTTCGAGCCTAGATTCATTTGGTTAACTGTGCAGTCTGTTATTAAAAACATTTCCAAATATTTCTAATTGCTCTTCTTGTGAAGAGTGTAACAACCGGACGTTTGAAATCGAGTATTTACAAGAGTTTGATGGATAGTTGAATTGTATAAGTTGATTAACGATGCAGAAAAAACCTAGTCCAGATTAATTTTGCAATATAACTCTCTTTGAGGAATTAACCGCCAAAGCGATGCCTACGGCGGGCTGCGCCTACGCCATTCCCTCTCCTTAAATTCCTTTTGTTGTCCTAACGATTTTTTAGGAGAAAGCAAAAGAGAAAATATTTAGTTCTTGAAGCCTGTTTCGCAGATATAACCCAAGTTGCTAGTCACTCTTATAAGCGTAGGCGTAGCCCGCCGCAGGCATCGCTTTCAGCCGATAATTGATAATTATTTACATTAATTAACAATAAACTCATGGGTTAAATGATATAATTTATTTAACTTTAATAAGCAAATCATTGCTTTTTATTATGAAAACTCCAGAACTTCTGAGACGATACGCAGCAGGAGAACGGGACTTTAGTAACGTAAGCTTAATTCAGGTCTGTCTGACTAATGCAAATCTGATTGGGGTACATCTCAAGGGAGCGGACTTGATTGGTAAAGACTTAAAGGGAGCATATCTGACTGATGCACATATTAGTCAGGCGAAACTCAATCAGGCAACTTTTGCTGATTCACGAATGATTGAAGTATGCCTAATTAGTGCAGAAATGGTTGATGCAGACCTGAGTGGAACAGACTTGACGGGAGCAGATTTAAGTGGAGCTGATTTAAGCTGTGTCAAGCTAGGTGGAGCCAACTTGAGGGGGGCAAACTTAGGTGAGACAGACCTCACCGGAGCGGATCTTAGGGGAGCGGAACTGAGTGAAGCTAACTTGAAAGGGGCAAAGCTAGCTGGGGCAGATATGGACGGGGCATATTTAGATAAGGCAGACCTGACTGGCGCAGATATGGAGGGGGCAAATATGCGGAGAGTCGGATTAACTGGAACAAAAATGCCCGATGGAACAGTTCACGATTAAGTGACTTGAGTGATTTTTAACCTAAGTTTATACATCAAGGCAATAATGGGGCTGCGATGATAGATAATTACTGCCTGACACATAAGTTGTTTGTCCAACGTTTGTTCAGGCAGTAATCAACACTATCTTAATGATGTTGATAATACCATTATCCTCAGAAACATCTGGTATTGTAACAGTAGCATTATTCAGCCTAGACAA
This sequence comes from Nostoc sp., assembly GCF_036916985.1. Taxonomy (GTDB): domain Bacteria; phylum Cyanobacteriota; class Cyanobacteriia; order Cyanobacteriales; family Nostocaceae; genus Nostoc. The sequence goes on along the minus strand of NZ_JBALFD010000098.1, from coordinate 8,144 downwards.
TGAAAAAATGTTGTTAGTGATAAATATATAGTGATAAGCTAATTGGCATTTAAGTTGCATAATCAGGGCGCTCATGTTGCCCACCCCACAAGATATTGATAAAATTTTAATCTGCAAATTAGATGTGTTTTAGCTTAATAGAAATTTAGTATTTATACTCCGATAATTCAGTAACTATTTCCAGATTTTTGTATTGCTTTTTATATTACAAAATGACGTGCGTAATGTGGGTTAAATACTTAGCCTCGGCGAGGGGATGAGAAATTGTTCTGGGGTGGATCGGGGTGGGTGCGATTGGCTCTGCCACTGCCCCTTGGGCAATCGCTGTTCTAGCGATATCCTGATGGTAGAATAAATGTAAAATTAAGAACATTCATAATGTTACATGAATTTCTCTTAGCAGAACGTGACGAAATTCTCGCCTTGTGTTCAAAAAAGATCACGGGTCTTGGTGATTCCATGAGTTCGAGCGACGAAATGGAAAGAGGATTACCTGTGTTCTACGATGAACTCATTGAGGTATTACGTGCTGATGCTGATATAGATGAATCTAGGGAACCAGATAACAATTCTATAGAAAGTCGTCACAAAGCCGCAGCAGAGCGCCGGGGGAAAGAGTCGTTAAAACTTGGCTACAGCATTTCTCAAGTTGTTCATGGCTACGGCGCTCTTTGTCAAGCTATCACTCAGTATATTCAGGAGAATAGTAGTGAAACAGCATCCCCTCGTGAATTCAATCGATTAAATTTCTGCCTGGATATCGCTATCGCTGAAGCGGTTACAGAGTTTAATCGAGGTCAGCGCGAGAATGCAGAGCGGGATGAGGTTCTACGTCTTGGATTTCTAGCACATGAGTTGCGAAATGCGTTGACCTCTGCTAGTTTAGCTTCCCAACTTATAATCACAGGGAAAGTCGGAGCCAATGGAAGTACATCTCGTATTCTTGAAAATGCCCATAAGCGGATGAGAGACATTATTGATCGTTCACTTGTTGAGGTGCGACTGCGGAACGAATCAACCGGACAATATCAGAGATGTCGAGTTATTCATCTAGTCAGTGAAGTTGAGGCTACTGCATGGTTTGAAGCAAGTGGGAAATCAATTGAGGTGCGTGTTGAGGTAGCACCGGAATTGGAGGTTTTAATAGATCGTCACCTAATAATATCTGCCTTATCGAATCTGGTTCAAAATGCTATTAAGTTCACGAAGCAGGGGGGGATTGTATGGATACGCGGTAAGGCTGTAGGTAGACGTGTTTTGCTTGAAATAGAGGATCAATGTGGAGGACTCCCGCCTGGTGAGGCGGAAGAACTTTTTAAAGCTTTTTCTCAGATGGGAACAGATAAATCAGGATTAGGGATTGGGCTTACAATCTCACGACGCGCCGTATCGTTAAACAAAGGTATACTCTCAGTTCAGGATATCCCCCATCAAGGATGTGTCTTCTCAATTGATTTACCCAAAGCCTCCTCCTCTCTCCCCACTACATAATCCTCTAGCTCTATCTTCGCTGCTCTGACTTATGTAAACTCCAACTATTTTTCTAGTATTTTTAGCTTTGGATAAAAATAAATAATTTTAGTTACTAAATCTCTATTATTACTACATATTTACCACTACCAAGAGCTAGAGTATTTTTTCTTAATTGTGTATATCCTTGAACCTTGGAGAGAGTGATCACCACAGAAAAAACTCTAGGATGAAAGATGTTAATAAAAGTTTGAGTGCTTGATTTTAGGATCAAGTTTTCGTCAGATGGTCAAGCGATCGCTCGAAGCATCACTCACTGGGATTCAAGAGGCTAAAAGAGCGTTTGTTCGCAAAGGGTGGACACAAGACACTCTAGCAGCAGAAGTCAACCTCAAGACTAGACAACCAATTTGGCGGTTTTTCAGTGGTCGTCCAGTTGAGCGTCATACTTTTATTGAAATTTGTTCAGTGTTGTCACTGAATTGGCGGGAGATTGCGACTAATCCTCCAGAAGAATTTTTGTCACGAGAAGAATACGCCCAGCCGACTGTACTCGATATTGATAAGTTAGTACAGAAAGTGCGATTGCAACGCTTCGACAAAATTCAAGACCAGTGTGGTATTTTGCAGTTGTTGGATATCGGCCGTCCAGTTGCGATCGATGACATATATATAGATGTGAATATTTTGGAGTCAATTGCCAGTCTTCAGTGGTTAGAGATCACTGATCTGCAAAACCTTGATCGCAAAGAATTTGACCGTATTGGCTTAGGTGAAGTTGACGAGAAACAAATACCTGGTACACAGGCAGTTGAAACATACTCCAAGCTCAGGGTGCTAGGCAAACCAGGAGTAGGTAAAACCACCTTTTTGCAACATCTTGCCATTCAATGTAACCAAAGCGCATTTGCGGCAAATCAAGTACCAGTCTTGATCACACTGAGAAACTTTGCCCAAGAGTCTAAGATTACCAACGAGTTCAGCCTATTAAACTACATCCGCCAGGAATTTATCACATCTGGAATTTCCGATCCCTCAGTCATCGAAACCTTGCTGAATGAAGGTAGGGTATTACTGTTGCTTGATGGCATGGATGAAGTTCTTAACCAACAAAGCAATCCTGTCTTAAACGAGATTCGGAGGTTTTCAGAGAAGTATCACAAAAATCGGTTCGTGGCGACTTGTCGAACAGCAGCTCAAAAACTCCGACTCCGAGGATTTACCGATGTTGAAATTGCCCCATTTACCTTAGAACAAATCCGAGCCTTCGCTCAAAAATGGTTTCTGGCCTTTACCAAGACCAACATTAAAGATGGTCTTGCCCACTCCGTTAAGTTTATTCAGAAGTTGGAATTAGATGAAAATTGGCAATTTCGCCAACTCGTCGTCACACCCCTATTTCTGCATCTTGCCTGCTGGGTGTTTCACGGTAAAGAAAAATTTCCGACTAAGCGGACTGACTTTTATAAAGAAGGTTTAGACCTTCTATTAGGCAAATGGGATGAAGCCAGAGGCGTTGAACGGGATGACGTTTACGGAGGGTTTTTATTATCACAAAAACTCAAGTTATTCAGTCAAATTGCCGCCGCGACATTTGAGCAGGGTCAGTACTTTTTTGAGCAACGCATCGTTGAGCAATACATTGGTGACTATATTGACAATCTAAGCAACGTGCCAATGGATGCAGAAGAACTGCAAATAGAAAGCGAAGCAGTGCTAAAGTCAATCGAGGCTCAACATGGACTACTGGCAGAACGGGCGCGAGGAATTTTTTCATTTTCCTATCTGGCATTTCAAGAATATTTCACAGCAAGGAAAATTGTTGCCAGCCATAACTTAGACGCATTTGGGCAAGCACTATCCGGTCTAGTCAGTCATATCACCGACCCGCACTGGCGCGAAATCTTTTTGTTAACCGCTACCATGCTCAGGAGTGCAGACTCTCTAGTACTGTTGATGAAGCAACAGATTGATACACTCGTTGCCCAAGATGCTTATTTACAAGAGTTTTTGACCTGGGCTAGCCAAAAATCTCGCAGTATTCCTACCCAATCAAAAGATGCGACAGTGAGAGCATTTTACCTCGCTTTGAGTCGGACTCCTCACATAGCTTCTCACTTTGCCCTAGCCAGCAGCCTCGACCAAGGGATGTTTCTGGATGCGGCATTAGATGACCTGCTCGTGGAGTGTGCAATTGATGGGAGCCAAAGCTTTGCCCACATCCACGCCTGCGGAGATGCTATGAGCAACATTCTGGGTATTGTTCTGGATGTTGGACTCCATAAATCCCTGCAACAACTCTCTGACCAGTTGCCAAATTCTGGTCAAAGTCAACAACGGTTTGAGCTATGGTCGCAAACGAACTATTCAGCTTGGGCTGAACAGGTAAACAAAACGGTGATTAATTACCGCAATATTAACCACCAGTGGCAGTTTAACTCTGAGCAAGAGCAAGTGTTGCAACGCTACTATGATGCTAATCAGTTACTACTCGATTGCCTACATAGCAATTGTGAGGTGACAGCTGCTATTAGGCAAGAAATTGAAGCCACTTTATTGTTGCCGACAAAAGAACTTGAGGATAGGGAATGGCAATAATTCTTTTGGTTAATTATTCTTTAGGCCCGCCTCAAAACCTCCACGAAAAGATAACGGGAAAAATCAGATACGTAATTTGGTTTAAGTAAATCGGGAGCTTATCTCCTATTCATCAAGGTTTTTATGGGTGTTTGACCAAGCCTCTAAAAAGCCAAGAGTCACTTTGGCTTCGTTACTCTCAGCTAAACCGCTTCCGAAGAACGCACCAATATCTGTAGAATCATCTCCACCAGCTAAATCTGATAAACTGCGGAAAGCAATGAAAGGAATTTCGTTAGCATAAGCAACGTGAGCAAATGCTGTAGTTTCCATGTCTACCGATACAGCTTTAATAGTTTTAAAAACATAATTTCTGTAGTCGGGATTAGCAAGAAAAGCTGGCGCAGTTATACCTCTACCACCAATCCGCAGCATTGGCTGAGTTGATATACAAAGATTTGGTTGCTTCGGGCCACATTTGTCAAGTTGCGGACGAAGTGTTTTGGCGATAGCCAACATTTCTGCGTCAACTTTATAATCAAACTTATACTCTCCATTTGGGAAGTTTGAACTATTTCTCACAAAAGTGTCCCGCATAAACAAGCCTGAACCGACCAAACCATTTGTTGTTGGCACTTGATAATCAGAATTTGCTGTACTAGTAAAAGTAGATAACTTCAAGCCAAGACACAACAAGTCCCCTGGCGTTCCACAGGGAGTTGGAATATTGCTGTCACGGTTCCAGTAGACTTCTAAAGGCAGCGACCATTTGCTAGGGATAGCAACATCGCCAATGTGATAATTTGGATCTACACCACCAGCAATTCCACTGAGTAACAAGTGATTAATATTAAAGTTATCGATCGTCAATTGAGTAAGCATTGATGCGTTCTCGACGCTTACTCCAGTCAAAACAATCACTACATTGTTACCTCTTAGCTTTCCTGTAGTGAAGATATTGCCGTTGATTGTATATTGATACTTATTAGTAGTTTCCGCCAACAAAATATCTGCTTCTTGACCAAATGCAGAGAGAATACCGATACGCGGTTTACACTCTGTCAGACAACCTTTTATTTTTCTTTCCCGCGCACTTACTTGAGTTGCAGTCAAAGAAAGACATACAAAGGCAATTGTACATGCACGTTTTATTTTCCAGGAGAGCATATTAGTACCTTTTATATTGTCAAAAAAATGATTTTGGTATAGTACATGGCTGAGACTGCGATCGCTTGCAGTGATGACCCCCCGCCTTTGGTGCAAGGTCAATAACTAGTGGTCTGCCAAGGAAACAATGCAAAGGTGGTTAGCAGAGGGGCAGAGGGGCAGAGGGGCAGAGGGGAAAGAACTTGGTATTTGCCTCTCCTCTGCTCCCACTAGCGAACCTGCTCCTCTGCCGACCTCCACCCAGCAATTTTGGGTTGGCGAACTACTAGGGGGTTGATGCCGAATGGTGATTCCATGTTGAGGGGGTAGCAAACCTCACCTGGCAGCCCTAAATCCCCATGAAAATCTATGTTTATGCAGCGTACACTCGGTATAAAGCGCGGGAGTTCATAAGCGATCGCCCATTGAAGTCACAAATCCCACGCCCGGAAAACAAATCATTCAGTGTAGGTAATCAGAAATAAAGCCAATCCTTCGGCAAACCGAGCCTACAAGCAAGGAAAATCGTTACTGAAATGATCACTTATTTTTTGTTCTGAACCTCGAAACCCTATCTCTTTCGTACCTGCACCTGTTTGTAGGGACTGCCCAACTTTGATCGCAGATTCTTTAATCGATTTGTTTTTCATCATGACTAGTTTCTACTTTGAATATATAGTCTCGTCTTGTTTACGCCATGCTGGATCAACTATGCATAGAAATACTAGTGATTCTGCCCCAGAATTGCGAATAAATTGTCTAGCATTCGGTGGAATATAGATAGCATCTCCTGCTTCTACTATCTCTAGTTCATCATCTATGTGTATTTCTCCCTGACCACTAAGGATGTAGTAAACTTCCGAAGTTGTTAAAGAATGAGGTGTAGAAGTTTGTCCAATTGACACTACTGCATGAGCTAGACTATATCGTAATTTCAAAGGTTGCTTATCAGGATGTAATAATTCTCGCAGTCGAGTGCCATCACCTGTAATGAATTCTGCACACGCATTCAGTTTTTGTACTAGCACTGTCTAAAAACCCTTTAAAAAAATAAGTATAAATGATTGTGGCTGGCGAGGGATTGCCAAGGCAGCAACGCAAGTTTTCTACATTTTCCACTTTCTACAAGTTCTATGTGTTTTCGTTTTATTTCTAGCCAGTTGTAGAGTGGGAACTGAACGGGAGCAACGCGAAAAAGTGAGATCATCGTGAAAAGAGCAATCTTTAGCAAGGAAAGCAGGGGAAGTAAAGAGAAATGAACATCGACATAAAACCCCTATTGGTATCCAGGTACTATGACGAGGTTGATTAAAATTACACGACAAGAGTGAAGGTTGGCAGCTTGCAAAAGAGACTTAACGGGAAAATTCAGGTTGAACAATCACTTCTTCAAACTGAATTCTAGAGTTTAAGCGATCGCTTTAGTTAATGATTCTTTTTTCCTGGGCGATCAGATTGCTCCTCCTCTCAAGAACAGCTTATCTGGACTGATAACTTTTTTAAGCGAACCGTATTGAGAGTTATCCTGTTTTGCCACTCTCGGAAAACAATAATCAAGAGCCAAATTCTGAAACTTTGATTTAGTCAAGGTTTGAGGCTTTATTCTCGCTCCAGAAACTGAAATTGGAGATAAAAAGTGGAAACTTAAGCTCCGTAACCCTTTCACCTATTGCGTTCTCCCAGAATGACAAAACAGGGTTATTTAGCGATACCCATAACGCCACTGATGCGTGCTGCGATCATAGTAGCGGTAACGTTGGCGATGATTCTGATCGTGGCTCCTTTGGTAGCTACCACGGTCACGATTATAGTTGCGATCAGAATCACGATTATAGTTACGATCGCGATTATAGTTGCGATCAGAATCACGATTATAGTTGCGATCGCGATTATAGCCATCACAACGATGATCCCTACAGTACTGTTCACGAGATTCAGCATTAGCATTTGGTGAAAGAGCCAAAATAGAGCTAGCACTGATCAGAATAGCTAAAGTAGCGAGAGTAAAACGTTTCATGCTTTTATCCTGTAAAAAGTTGTGTCGAGATTTTCCACTTCGATAGTAAAGCTCCCATTTTAAAAACCTAAATAGCAGTAACAGTGATCGTTGTTGCTACCTGATTTTAGTATGGGCAACTTACTGAGCCGCTTATGTACGCTCAATACCTATCTTTATTATTAGCAATATCACCTTCAAAAGGTTGAACTCCTGTTGCTGGGTAATCATCATCTCTAGGGCCAAAAATTCTACTAACTGCACCTAAAATATAGGAGATTACTTGCATAGCCCCATTTATAATTGATTTCAGTATTTTTGAGAGAGACATAAATTATTCTCCTGATTTATTTTTGCTGTTAAAAACTTATTTCTTGGTTGATTTACTATTATTTAACCTCAATTTATAACTGTAAACATCCCTCTAATTGGGTAGTAACTATATTTAATAAATAATTATCAAAGAAATTCTCATTATTTTGATTTCATCTAGCAATCTTTAAAAATAATTTATCTATTTTATCTGAGATCCAATCATCAAAAAAATATTTAAATCTTTACAAAACCTTTTTTGATTATTGTATTCTTAAAGTCTGACTACACCCTCAAGTCTGAGGAGGTTTGTTGACAATGAATGCAGATTTTTTTCTACCTTCAAATATTAGCTATGTAAGCCTTTGTACTTTTCTGATACAAATTATTTAAAAGCTAAATTATTTTATAATTAAGAATGTACTCGATTTTGGATAGGTCATATAGAGTTTGGTGCAGCTTTCTCCCCGCCTACCGCAGCAAATACGGCCAAATGGTCTCCCGTGAATATCTTCTGCACTCGCAAGTCACAGCGCACCAGAGTCGGGATGCCCTAGCTATCTAATTGGTATACAAAGCAGGTAAGCTGAGGAAAGCACCTAGCAGCAGTAAAAAATTAGTGATAGTAAAGTTGCCTCGCCAT
>NZ_JBALFD010000097.1:0-383663 GCF_036916985.1 Nostoc sp. | reverse complement strand
AGCGCGAAGAGAAATTTGTTTGGAACCATAACCTTGCCACCTTTTATTGGAAGCATAAGCTTGCCGTTGCGGCAAAGTTATGGGTAAAGTCACATTGAAGCTTTTCGGTATTTTAGGTTTTTAGTGGGGGTGGAGGGACTTGAACCCACACGACCTTTTACGGTCAACGGATTTTCATTCTCTCGCAGTTTTCACTGCTACCTGATGACAATAGCTTGCTCAGATTTTAAGAATTGGACTCTCCCTTTACCCTCGACTTAACGTTAGGGTAGCTCCCGTCGGGTCTCTGCACCTTCCGAATAGTTATGAGTTATGAGTTAGGAGTTAGGAGTTTTAAATTCACTCAGCACGGGCTAAAAGCCTCGCTACCGCTAACACCACTCATGACTCAGGACTTTTTTCGGCTTGGCTCAGGATTGCCATGTCTGTCACCAGATTTAGGTTTCCCTGAGTTTGAGAGCTTCCACTTGAGGGATTTCTCCTTCAAGGCTCAATTATTTAAGTCCGTAGCGTCTACCATTCCGCCACACCCCCGCAGGTGTTTGGCAACTAGTATAACTAGTTATTTTGTAGAGGTAGCAAATACCCCCTTATCTATTCCACCATCAATTGTGTCTTTTGTCCAACTAGATTGAAAATATTTTTTCTAGATTCTGCGATCGCTTCCCAAATTTGGAAGTTTTTTTGTTTTTTCGTCATCAATCTGGATTAATTTTCGCTCTTGTTTAACCAAAGCATTTGTTTGCTAGTGCGTTTTCGATAATAGCATGATATTAGCTTTTGTGATGATATTCGTTAAATTGCCTACAGTAAAAGTACTCCAGCCCCCCAAAGCATTTTTAAGTCCCCAGTCCCAAGTCCCCAATCCCCATTACCCCTTATCCCCAGAGGGGGCCCCACCATCCCCAATCCCAGCGCGACTTGTTAAAAGCATTATGACTATACTTCTCTCTTGTCTGTCCGTTCAGCCTATGATGGGAAATAGATGCTTAAGACTTGAAAGTTATGATTGTCGCCCTGCTGTATCTAATTTTGGCTGGAGCTTACCTTCTGGTAATCCCGATTGCTGTTTTGCTATACCTGAAGCAGCGTTGGTATGTCGCTAGCTCCATCGAGCGTGTCTTAATGTACTTTTTGGTGTTTTTCTTCTTTCCGGGTTTGTTGGTTCTATCGCCGTTTGTAAATTTCCGACCCCAACGGCGACAAGTTCAAGTTTAACGAGATTGGTAGGTCATAACTCTCATGCGACGGATTGACGCTATTGGAATTGGCTTGGGTGTTTTTATTGCCGGCGGCTTGGCTTATGTAGGATTACAGCTAGTCGGTTTGGATAATCAGAAAGCTGGTATATGGAGCCAAGTCTTACTAGTCAGTGGGTTAGTTGGCTGGTTAGCCACCTATTTTTTCCGTGCGGTGGGACAAAAAATGACCTACCATCAACAGCGGGAACAGTATGAGCAAGACTTCCTACAAAAGCGGCTAGATGAGCTTACTCCCGAAGAACTAGCACGAATTCAAGCTGAAATAGAACAAGAAGAGCAATCTCAGGTGTAAAGTTATCATTAGTCAGTTGTCGTTTGTCGTTTGTTAGTTACGAATTACCAACGACTAATGACCAATGACCAATGACTCTTGACTCTTGACTAATGACTGCGATTTCTGATTGCTTTGAAACCCTTGGGCACAATCGTGAGTGCGCTCTGATTCCGTTTATTACTGCTGGCGACCCAGATTTAGAAACAACAGCAAAAGCGTTGCAGGTTCTAGATCAAAATGGAGCCGACATTATTGAACTAGGTATACCCTATTCCGATCCTCTGGCGGATGGGCCAGTAATTCAAGCTTCTTCTGCCCGCGCCTTGCAAAGGGGTACGAAATTGGAGCAAGTGCTGGAAATGTTGCAAGAGGTTACTCCCAAATTGCGATCGCCTATTGTCCTGTTTACCTACTACAACCCAATTTTGCACCGAGGAATTGACAAATTTCTTGAAGAAATTGCAGCAGCGGGAGTGGCGGGATTGGTAGTACCAGACTTACCCTTAGAGGAAGCCGCCAGCTTGCTCCAACCAGCTAGCGCCATCGGCATTGATCTGACGTTGTTCATAGCTCCTACGAGTTCAGATGAACGGATAGAAGCGATCGCTCGTTCTTCCCAAGGATTTATTTATTTAATCACTGTTACCGGGGTAACAGGAATACGATCGCAAGTGGAAAACCGCGTCTCCAATTTACTCAAACAAATTCGTAGTGTTACTGATAAACCCATCGGTGTCGGCTTTGGGATTTCCGAACCTGCACAAGCCCGTCAGATCAGGGAATGGGGTGCAGATGCAGTCATCGTGGGCAGCGGTTTTGTAAAACGGCTAGCAGAAGGGACACCAGAACAGGGATTAAATGCGATCGCCCAATTTTCCCAAAGTCTCAAGGCAGCCATCAAAACCACCAACACCAGCACAAATACTCCTCTTGATTAGACGGGGAAAGCAGATTAAAAAAGTATAACAGTGTAGTTTTTCCATCCTTGTTTAGTAGACAATTTGACCATTATGGTCTTGAATATTAACATCAGTTATGATGGTGTAAAAAAACTAGCTGATACAGTAGCTTATAGTTTGAGTATTATGTGAAATCAAGTAGGCATAATTTATGAGTGTGAGAGTGAGTCAGTCAGAAATAGTTATAGTTACGTCGCAATCGAGGAGCAAAGGCGATGAGTGAGAGTATGGCGTTTATCGGCGGGGTCGCCGTAGCTGGGCTGGCGGCTCTCGTATTGCTCAAAGGAACAAATACACCCCTACAACCGAACTTCGCTGTTGCTTCGCAAGTGCCAGGTGTAGTAGCGCCACAAGGAATGCAGCCACAAATGTATCCTTACGCGCCTTATGGGCAACCAATGTATCCTAATCAGGTTCAGCCACCAACTGCTACCAGCACTGACCAGCGCCTAGAGATGGAGAAGCTGAACACGCAGATGCAGTTGGAGCGTTTAAAAAACGATAATGAACAGCTGAAGTTGCAAAATCAACAACTCCAAGGCCAAGTCCAAAATTTCAATACTCAGCAGCAGTGGCAATTAGCCCAACAGAATAATCAACCAAAAACAACAGCACTCCAGCCGCAAACTTCTTGGTGGTCTTCACCTATGCTTTGGGCTGTGGGAGGCGCAGCTCTGACTATTGGTGGTGGTGTTGTCGTCGCTGGGGTATTGGCTTTATTCTCACCACGGCAGCGTTCAGCCCGTACTGTCCAAGTGATTCACCCCTACCAAGGAGCTACACCACCTTTGGTTCCAGTCCGTCGCGCTGAGTTCCTACCTGCTTCTCGGATGGAAGCAAGACGAGTTGAAGCCCACGAATACGACGAAATGCACGGATAGGGAAAATAAAACCACAGATAAGCATCGATTTATGATCTCGTTTCCAGGCGGAACCTGGAAACTTTGTTTATCAGGCTGCTGCTGCAAATTCAAGAGGCAGCAGCCTTCTTTTTAGGGATTCCCAGGCAGAGGCTATTGGTGACAACTTGAGAAAAAAGTAATGTGTTTATTTTTATGCCTCTCAACTCTCACTAATTATCTCAAACTCTTATCAGTCAATTAGTAAACTATTCAATAAGCGGGTAAAAGAATTAGACGACATTTTTGTTACGGGCAATATTCTAGTAAGTAAATTTGTATCAAACTCTCATCTTGACAAAATAACGTTTACTGTACTATATTCTGTACTACTATGAATTTAGGTATTATGAATCAAAAAGAAAATACAGCGCCACATCCTATTTATTTTACTTCTTCCTCAAAAATAAAAGAGTATATACCAGGAATAATTGAGACAATGGAACACCAGTACACTGGGAAACATTTATATGGTTTTCACAGCACAGCTTTTAATAAAGATTCTCGTTATTTAGAAGCAATTCAAAACGGAAATAACAAAGAACTTAACCTTTATCTAAATAATAAAGGTTTTGATGATGTTGAATTTATTTCTTTAGAGGGATGGAAAGGTTTAGAAGAAATATTCATCAAAAATAGATTCGGATGGGAGGGATAATTTTAATTTTCTAGCAAGTTCTTAAGAATTATCAGAGACAGGTTTTATAAATAGCTTATAGGTAAAGCTTATATTAATCAACCTAATTTATAATTTATCTTTATTTTAGCTATCCCCTGTGATTCTGTCTCATAGGGTAAATTTAGTTTATCCCTTGATAGAAAACTGGGATATCTGGAAGTGGGTGACGAGGGATTTGAACCCGCAACCAATAGATTAAGAGTCTACTGCTCTACCGTTGAGCTAGTCACCCACACGAATAATGATGATAGCACAAATTCTGACAATTTAGCTAGTACCGCACCCAAAAAACGAATTAAAAGGGGAATTTAACAGTGAAGGTGGTTTGACCGGCTGCACTCTCTACATAAATTGAGCCGCCTAAATGTCTGACCATTTTCTGCACTAATGCCAATTCCAATCCAGTGCCGCTATGTTTCCAAGGATCGTGTTTGGAAAGGTGATAGAAAGGCTCAAAAATCCGTGACAGTTCATTGCTGGTAAGCTCTATTCCCGAATTGGTAATGTTAAGCTCGATCGCATCCCCTGTCAGGTGAGCAAAGACTGTGATGTATTCACCGGCTGGTGTGTATTTGCAGGCATGGTTAAGCAGTTCGGTGACAATCCGCTCCAAATCAGTGATATCTGTCTCCAAAGGCGGCAAGGCACGATCAACAGTTAGGTTTAAGTGTTGTCGCTGGCAGTTGGTGAGGTCTCGAAAGGATTCGATAATCGGGTGAAGCCAGCTTTGAAAGTCAATGGCAATTAAAGTTGGAGGATCGGGTTCGGCTTCGAGATATGTGAGTGTGAGTAGATCGTTAATTAACTTGCTTTCTCGCCCACACTCGTTATGTAGAATTTGCAATAGTTGCGGAACTATTTCTATTTCTGATATTTCTGCTGGTGTGAGGACACTTTCGAGAGTCTGGACTGCAAGGCTAATGCTTGTTATTGGTGTCCGCAGTTCTTGAGAGAGGGTTCTGAGAAATTGGTTTTTTAGTCGATCGCGTTTTTCTAGTTCTTTTACCTGTGCCTGGTTTTGTTTGTAAAGCTTTGCTTGACGAATGGCGATCGCACATTCATTTGCTATCTGCTGCACTAACTCAATTTCAAATTCATCAAAAGCCTCTTGTGATGGTCTTGTCAACCAAATATTTCCCAAAATCCCTTGAGTATCGAAAATTGGACAAGCCATCTGAGCCATAACTAGCAATTTTGGTTGCCATCCCGGCAGAATTTCTAAAAATTGCAATGGTTGTTTTTGCAACAACGGCTGATAAACTTCCAGACGGTCTGCAATCTGTCTACTCAATCCTTGACATGAGGGTAAGTTAATGCTGTATTCGTAAGTGATAGTAACTAGAGTTTGGCAGGTGCTATAGAGTTCGATTTGGCAACGCTCAAGGTTCAGTAATTGTGCTAATTCTTGGGTGACTGTCTGCAACACCTGAGTTTCATCTAGACTGTCACGGATTTGTTCTGTCATCCGTCGCACCAAGGCTTCAAAGTTTCGCACCTGCTGCAACTGATTGAAGTGTTTCTGTTTTTGCAACTCCATCTGGGCTTTGAGATCCTGGATCTGCTGATGAAGTTCTGCCTGTTGGACGGCAATGCCGATTTGAGTTGCCAACTGTTTGAGTAAGTCAGTTTCCGTTTGCTGCCATTGACGCGATTCTCGGCAATGCTGGGCAATTAATAGCCCCCACATATCTTGCTCTTGAAAAATCGGCACAACTAGATTAGCTCTGATCTGCAAAGATGCCAGGAAATCTATATGGCAAGGATGCAGCCCGGCTGCATAAATATCTTCGACAACTTGAATGCAGCCTCGTCCGTAGTGTTCTGGATGTTTGCCATCCAAACAGGGATCGCTGATGTTTTTTCCCAAGAGAGGATTACTGGCGGCTACAGTTGATTCGGCAATGATGATTCCACTACCATCAGCCTCGAAGCGATAAATTAACAAGCGATCGCAATTCAAAAACTGCCGGAGTTCAATTGTTGTCTGATGCAGAATTGTCTCTAAGTCTACAGATTGATGAATCCGTCCAGCGATCACTTCTAGCAATTGCTCTCGTTCAACCTGGAGTCCAACGGCTTGTTCTGCTTGCTTCACAGGTGTGATATTGCTGCTAGTCCCAATCAGTCGATAAACCCTGGAGTTAGCATCCTTGAGTGGGGTGAGCGTCGTACTCCACCAAGTAGGTATTCCCTGGAATTGCAAACATTGTTCGTAAGAAATAGTTGTGCCGAAACTTACACAGTCAGCATAACGTTGACGCACCCTAGCAGCATCGACGGGGGAGAGAATATCCTCTGGTTTTTTGCCCCGGAGATCGTCTGAGCAAATGCCTATCCACCGCTCATGAGTGGGATTAAGGGCCACATATCGAAAATCTCCATCCTCCAGAACATCAACTACAAATATTGATGCCTGCACAGAATCGTACATGCTCAATAAAAATTGCTCGCTACTGCTTTTCTCATCTACTTCTGTGCCGAAAAGAATTTGAGGTGGTGATAATTTTGTCAACTCCATAGTTGATTCTGCTGGATTTATATTCATGCGAGAGTCCCTGTCTGGTATTACTGACTCTTCTAGGCGCTCTCTTGTCGTTAAGCTTGTAGTAGTAGATGCACTTTAGCGCCTATAGCAAAGTATTGTCAGCTGTTGCTCATCGAAATTTGGATCTTTCTCTACTTCTTGTCAGAAATCTAGGAAAGCTAATAGGAGTCAGCTTAACAAATCCTGCTTTTTGAAGGTGAAAATACATTTGCAGGTTAGGGCAAACTTACTGAAACTGGTTTTTAACAGTTTTTCCAGATTCTTGCACATATCTAAGTGCAATCATAAGTATATATCAATTAAATTTATAATTCTTAATAATAGAGTGGGGAGTGGGAACTTACAATCGCAATTTGTGGGCATTGATTCCTGTGAGGATAGCAACCAGCAGCCAAGTGATGGCTAACCCTATGACTTCGCCGAAGAATAACTGCGTTAAGTGGCGCAAGATCGCCCCCACAACAGAACCCACAGGAATAGCAACAGCCCAACTTGCCGCAGAGACAAATATCCATCGCCATGCCTGATGCTGGGAAATTGCTAACCATTGTGCTAATCCAATCCCCAAACCGCCAAGGGCACCATAAACCGCGCCTGACAAGATTCTCAGGGGAAGAATCTGAGTGCTAGGTACAATCCAACCCACAGCACCAATACCGATCGCAGTGATTATACTCCAACCCAAAAGACTTGCCAAAATCCACCTGATACAAAATATAGGTTGTTTGAGAAGACAACCTTGAAAAAGTGCGATCGCAAATCCCCCGATAGCTGCTTCTACTACCCCAACATCGGGTTTTTCACCGACTTCAATTAAGAGTAAACTCAATAAAAAACCGCCAAAAGTAGCTAAAGTCCACAGCAGTATAAAGCCAAATTTGGTATTTCCAGGCGCAAATAGCATCAAAGTTTCTTTTTTTTTCAGGAGGAGAAAGGCAGTTCTTACAAGAGGAACCCACGCTTAAAAGTGTGGTACTTAGGCTATGGACGCGTTGTATCTCGCGCGTTGTATCTCGCGGCACATTCCATTCTTATTGAGTAGGTAGACACAAATAAACCTAACTATGTAACGAAAAGTAAAAACGGTGAAAGCCTTGCGATTGCTTCACTCTACTTCGTTCCGTTCGCAATGACATAGTTATAAATTTTCTCATCCACCTACTTAGTATTTTTGATACTATTGGGAAATAACCTACAACTAAAGTTTCTCGTAATATTTCTTTCCTCCTGTCTTCTGCCTCCTGCCTCCTGCCTTTGTTTGTAATAGTCTGACAGTTTTAGCATTAAACATATCAAAAAAAGCTTTGCGTCGTTGTTGGGGTGATTCAGGTACAATGTAACCCCAAAGACTCTCCCAGTAGAAAAAAGAGACACCATCAAAATAGCGATCGCGCACTGCTTGAACCTGTTCTCTAACTTGTGCCATTTTCACCGGATTACCTACAGTTCCCGTTGATATACCAATACCTACGGGAATTAGACTTTGAGCCAATTTCACAGATGGTTGTTCTAGTTGAGCGATAAAAGATTTTTGATCATTTCGATATACCTGCAAAACTAACTCATTAACTAAACCTTTTTTTACCCAATTTTCCCAATCTTGCAAATAGTATTTGTAGGCAAAAGCTTGATAATTAGGAGACAAAGATATTTTGACTTTCGGTTTGACTGCCTTGATGGCTTGATAGATTTCCGCCATGAAATCAGTAATTTTATCGGCTCGCCAACGCATCCATTCTGGGTTGAAAGGGTCGATAGGGGGACTTTTGCCTTGATGCTCTTGCTGGTAGAGTTTGATTGTGAAGCGATCGTAGCCAAACTGTACAGGCATGCCAAAATGATCGTCAAGCTGAATACCATCCACATCGTAATCTCTGATTACTTCTAATATTAGCGATTGAATAAACTCTTGTACTTGTGGATGTAAAGGATTCAACCAAGCCTGTTTACTCACCAAAACATTGTCGATTTCTTCTGGTGGGGCATCTTGAATAGAGTTGATACCTTTTTGACCAATTGTTAACCAGTCGGGATAACGCCTTGCTAATTGTGAATAATGAGGAGTCATGAACCCGTATTCAAACCAGGGAATTACTCTCATATCTTGATTTTTAGAAAGTGTTACTATCTTTGCTAAAACATCCTGTCCACCATGCAGAAAGTTGAGTAAAGGTTGAGTATCTGAGCCTGTAGTCATTTTGGCTACAGCACTTTTATAAAAAGTATGTCCTCGGTTCCAAACTACAGGATAAATTGTATTAAAGTTGAGAGCCGATAACTGATTTATGGCACGGTTAATACCCCAAGGGACAAATAGTACACCACTAGCAACATTAGTGAGCCAAACGCCGCGAATTTCTGTAGTTAAAGGACTTGTTTTTTGGGAATAAACTGGTAGTGAAGAGGGTAAGAAAACTGTTAAAGCAACTACTAATCCCAAACACAGTAAGTAAGAAAAACAACGGCGAACAACCCGATTCATTTGTAAGCTTAACCTAGTGCGATCGGAATATATATAACTACAAAATAAAGTTGTAATCCTCCGGATGATGTAAATAAATGATGATTTAATGCCTAAATATCAATTAATAAATGTGTCTTAGCAGACAATTCTTACTAGCTGCCGATAATTCTCGATACGTACATAGGATCTTGTAGTCATTTTGGCAACTCCTATTGGAATGCAGAAATGCGATCGCGGTATTTGATTGCGTGAAAAACTCCCTACAACTCGAAAAGGCTTGATTCCCTACTTTCTGCCTATCGCACTTATGGTGAGAGAAGCGCAGCACGCAAATAAGTTCAAAAATCAAATCGGATTGCTATATAGATTCAATCAACTTTGAGTCAGTCTGATGCTATTTAAGTGTAAATACAGTGTTAGTTCCATTCTAGCTTGTATAAACTATTGGTGTTGTATAAAAAACTCTATCTAGAACGTTTTACTACCGATAAGAGAACTTTTCAAACATCTTGTAATGCTTCATGAAGAGTGCTTACAAGGAGCAGGGCTAATACCCAAGTAGATCAGTACTGAGAATAAACAGTGCTATCAATCTAAATCCGTGTAGCTAACAAGTATTTTAGTCAATCCAGAGTTTTATCAAAGGACAATAATGATGACGAAGCAGCTAGGAAATACATCGGTTGGTACAGACAATGCCGATTTTACTATAAACTTAGTTCAACCTGCGATCGCTGTAGCTTGGGATGATTGGGTAACTGTTCTCAATACAGTTCCAGATGATTTGGTGTTTTATAAATTCAATGATATTAACAGCGATATCATCAACGATCAACTAGTTATTGAGTGGAATAATGTTCATCATTTCAATAACCCAACATCTGGAGATGCAACTTATCAGACGATTTTGGACTTGAATACAGGAACTCAAAACCGGAACATTATTTCTAACTATACCAACCTGAGCCTATAAGCAAAATATGTTATTAGGCCTAGAGATATCAAGCGATCGCCGTAAAAATTTGTATCTTTTAATTTTTAACCATTAGGTTAATGCCTAAGTCCTATTTTTAGCAAAACTTAGTTATTACAGTAATAAATTTTATAGTGATAGCATAATTTTATACTTATTCACAATATGAAGTTTTTCTCTTTTACCTCAATAAAAAAGCAACGCGCAAAGCGAGTATTCGATAGTGCAGCAGTAGCAAGTATTTTCGAGTCGCGTCTTGATTCTGACTTCTGAATTCTTCTTTATCCCCACCCTATTTACTAAGAGTTGAGGGTGGGGACTTTCGTGTTATCTTAAATCCACATTTCTTAGTTAAGCGTTAAGCGCTTCTTCTTGATGGGTTTCGATAACGCAATCAGAAGTAGCATAGGCAACGCAGGTAAGAACCCATCCCTCGTCAATTTGATCGTTGTCTAAGAAGTTCTGATCGTCTTGGTTAACTGTACCTGAAATCAGCTTCCCGGTACAGGTAGAGCAAGAACCAGCGTTACAAGAATAGGGCAAGTCCAGCTGATATTCTTCGTTAGCGACCTCTAGGATGTACTCATCATCAGGGACATCAATTACTTTTTCGCCGTCTGGGGTACGTAGTGTAACTTTATAAGTTGCCATGTAAAAATTCCTAACTCAATATAAACTCCATTTTCGATACTACGGGTTTATCTGCTGCTAGTCTAGAGTCAAATGTCGTTAATTAATCTATATCTTGAGGCAGTTAGTGTGAACTGAAAGTAAGAGTAAAAAATGCTGCAATCGCTTCAGCAAATCCCTGAAATGAACTATAGTCTTTAGACACGATCGCAACATTCATACCCAACTTTTGAGCATTAGCAGTTGTATAAGGGCCGAAACATGCAATAATGCAGCCTTGATAATCGCTTTCTGAGTTAACCATTGTCAAAAAGCTTTCTACTTCTGCTGTGCTACTGAAGGCTATTACATTGATAATTCCTTGACGTATCAGGTTTAATTCCACACCATAGATACTTTTGTCTAAACCCTGCGTAATATAAGCGGGTACGCGAATTATTTCTATACCCAATTTCTGCAAATCTGTAATTAAATTGGGTACAACATCAGGCTCAGGTAAACCAACAACTTCTGGAGCAGGTATTAGGACTCTTTTCTTTTGAATTTGCGGAATTTTCGCTAGTTCAGCCACAATTCCGGCTGGACTAGGTTCTGTTGGGATTAAATCTACCTTGCCACAAAAAGCTAATAAGCTTTCTGCATCTTTTCCTAAAGCACATAAGTGACATTTTTGCACTACAGATATAGGAATATTCAAATCATTCATGCGGTGAAAAAATGCAGTGATGCCATTTCTACTTGTGAAGACAATCCAATCAAATTCGTCTATGTGGTTTAGAGCAGCATCTAACTGATTGTAGTTTGATAAATAGCAGGTTTCGATAGTAGGCATGAAAATAGGTAAACCACCTTGTTTGATGATTTGTTCAGATAACCTATAAGCATAATTTCTTGGTGCTGTTACTAAAATTCTCTTGCCATCTAGAGGTAATTTGTTAGATGGAGTGAGCAAGTTAATTTCTCTTGATTGGGTGTCCATTTGTTTAAATCTTGCTTCGGTTAAGTCAAGAGACGCGATAAATCGCCGTCTCTACAATAATCAGTCTTTTGTCTTGACGGCATTTGACTTTTGCCTTCTTGTCCTAGCCATTTTTCTAGGGTGAATTCTCCCCATTTTTCCGATGCCATCTGTGTTGAGAAAACGGCACGATATGAACATCTAAGAACATTGGCGGAAAAATCTTATGTCTTCATTACTGGCTTTGTCCAACAGTTTAGCTGACACCGTAGAAGAAGCTGGAAGTGCTGTAGTTGCCGTAAATGGGGGTACACGTCTTTCTCAAAGTGGTATTCACTGGCGTAATGGCATTATTGTTACCTCTGATGAGTCTCTCCAGCGCTATGACAACATCACCATTACGTTACCAAATGGTAGCACTGCACCAGTAACACTCGTTGGTCATGACTCTAGCACTGATATAGCTGTTTTTAAACTAGAAAATGCAGAAATACCTGTAGCAAAAGTTGGTGATGCCAAAACGCTCAAAGTTGGTCATCTGATTCTGGGACTGGCAAGAGGTAGCGAAGGTGATTTAAGGGCGGCGATGGGTGCAGTCAGTGTAGTTAGCGGTGCTTGGCGGAGTATGAATGGCGGCAATATTGACCAATTCATCCGCCCAGACATCACCTTTTACTCTGGTTTTGCAGGTGGGCCGCTGGTAGATGCGGCAGGTTTGGTAGTAGGTATGAATACATCGGGGCGGCGTGGTACTGCTTTGACTATTCCCACTGCTACAATCGATCGCGTGGTTGACCAATTAGTAGCAAAAGGACGCATTTCTAAGGGCTACTTGGGTCTGGGAATGCAGCCTGTACGTTTACCAAAGAATCTAAAAACTGCTCTCAATTTAAGTTCGGCAACTGGGGTAATTGTTGTCAATGTTGAGGCTGCGGGGCCTGCTGATAATGCAGGTGTGCTGCTTGGCGATGTTTTGGTAACGTTCGATGGCGTAACTGTTGGCGATACAGGTGATGTACTGGCGTTGCTTAATAGTAGCGATCGCATTGGTAAAGCTGTGAACGTGCAACTTGTCCGGGGTGGAGTGTTAATTGAGTTAGCGATCGCAGTTGGCGAACGACCAACTAAGGAGGAATAACAATTCAAAATTCAAAATTCAAAATTAAATTCAGCCACCTAGAAAGAGTGAGGTTTCTACCTATCTTGGGAAACAAGGATTCTTTCTCGTGCGAACGCTACTGCGAACGCGCCACTTGCGGGGGAGGTTTTAAACCTTCACTTTTTTCATAAAGAACTCGGACTTGCACCTTTTTACTCGGACGTTGCGCTTCTGAACTCGGAACTTGCACCTTTTTACTCGAACGTTGCGCTTCTGAACTCGGAACTTGCACCTTTTTGCTTGAACGTTGCGCCTCTGAACTCGGAACTTGCGCCTTTTTGCTTGAACGTTGCGCTTCTGAACTTAAAACTCTCAGAATTTACTTTCCAAAGTTGGGTTGACTAATATATTGCAGCATTCTCAATTATCCCAACCCGACTAAAAATTATTGTCAGTTCACTAACTTTACTTTGACATGGGGAAAAATTGTATAACATGGCAAACACAGCATTAACTAACATCGCTGCTGAATTGACAGAGGTAGCTGCTAAACTACGCGATCGCACTGTCAAAGTCAAAAGCGGCTCTTTGGGAGTCGGTTCTGGTGTAATTTGGCAACCGGACGGACTCATTATTACTAATGCCCATGTGGCAACCAGCAACCGCGCAACTGTGGAATTGTCGGATGGAAGGGTATTTGATGCAGTGCGTACCCAATTTGATCCACAGCAGGATTTAGCAGCCCTGAAAATTGTTGCCACTAATTTAACTGCTGCAACCATTGGTAATTCTGAGGCGCTACGAGTGGGTGAATTAGTTTTGGCGGTGGGTAATCCCTTTGCTGAAAGTGGTGCTGTGACAACTGGAATTATCTATGCCAATAATCCACGGGCTGTTATGGCTGATTTGCAGCTGTATCCTGGTAACTCTGGGGGGCCACTTGCCGATTGTCAAGGCCTTGTCGTGGGAATTAACACCATGATTGTTAATGGTTTAGCTGTGGCAGTTCCTAGCAACACCGTTGAGCGTTTTTTACAGGGAAATAGTCGTCCACAGTTGGGAGTGACACTCCAACCTGTGCTTTTAGGTAGGCGTAGCTTGGGTTTATTAGTATTGTCAATTTTACCTGATAGTGCGGCGGAAACTGCTGGTGTGCAAATCGGCGATGTTTTAATTGGAGTTTCGGGGCGATTATTTACTACCATGAATGATTTAAGTAAATATCTCCATGAAAGTAAAGGATCTGTACCGCTACAACTCCTACGCGGTAGCCAGCAATTCGTGATTTATGTTGCAGTACAAGCTGGGAAAACTGCTGTGGAGGCGACAT
This sequence comes from Nostoc sp., assembly GCF_036916985.1. Classification (GTDB taxonomy): domain Bacteria; phylum Cyanobacteriota; class Cyanobacteriia; order Cyanobacteriales; family Nostocaceae; genus Nostoc. The sequence goes on along the minus strand of NZ_JBALFD010000097.1, from coordinate 369,591 downwards.
GATTCGGGTGATGGTTGTTGCTACTTCCCCTGTAGTCCGGGCAGGGTTATCAGCTGTGGTGACAACCAATCCTCGGCTGACGGTTGTGGGGAGTGCATCCGATTTAGATGTATTGGCAAGGGAAGTTGAGCAATTACAACCAGATGTGGTGCTGGTAGATTTGAGTGGTAATCTGCAACAATCGGTGTGGGAAAAATTGCTGGTTATCCAAGAACAGCAATATCCATTAGGCACGATCGTCATTGTTGAGGAACTCGATAGCATCGACTTAGAAACGGCATTACATTCCGGTATCCGGGGGATATTGCCTAGTACCAGCACAGAGTCAGAAATTGTCGCGGCTGTAGAGGCGATCGCTTTTGGTTTGCTAGTGCTGCACCCGGATGCTGTAGAATTACTGTCTATCCGAGAAAAAGTGGTAACGAATCCCGTACAAACCTTGACACCACGAGAGATAGAGGTTTTAGGAATGCTTGGGTCTGGGTTGGGAAATAAAGCGATCGCTAAAAGCCTACATATTTCTGAGCATACCGTCAAATTTCATCTCTCATCCATTTTTCAAAAGCTCAGTGTTTCCAGCCGCACCGAAGCTGTTGCTGTAGGTGTCAGATTGGGTTTGATTATGCTGTGATTATCGGTTGGATGGAATATACCTCATTGCATACAGCGATTTTCAGTTGAGTAGACTCTAAAAAAGACCTAACCCCCAGCCCCTTCCCTGCAAGGGAAGGGGAGTAGCCTCCAAACCTCTCTCCTTTTAGGAGAGAGGTTTGGAGAGAGGTCTATTCAATATCAAATGATGACATACAGCCTCCAATCAGGTCATGGTGTATGTATCAAATTTGATTCATCACTTGTATGAACATTTTAATGCTATCTTCCACCTTTCCCTACCCACCAACACGCGGGGGAACCCAAGTTAGGACATTTAATTTACTTAAGTATCTCAGTCAACGCCATACTGTCACCCTCGCAACTCAACGCGAGGGTGATGTTACAGAGGCAGAAATCGCCGGATTACGCGATTGTGTCGATCATTTAGCCATTTTTGAACGCCCGCCAGATTCTCAAACCACCGGAATATTCCAGAAAATTCAGCGATTTGGGAGATTCTTGCAACAGGGAACACCGCCAAGCGTACTTAATCGCTACTCAATTGAGATGCAAACATGGATTAATAACTGGGTGGAAGCGGGAAAATGTGATGTAATTACCTGCGAACATAGCGTCAATGAAATTTATATCCAATCGCATTTTCAGAAACAGCTAAAAACCATAGTTAATGTTCATAGTTCTGTTTACGCTACCTGTCGGAACCAGCTAGCAACGGGTATTTCCGAAAATTCCCTGAGAGATAAAATTAATCTGCCACTTTTGCGGCGTTATGAGCAAAGCTACTGTGCTAAATTTTCGGCAATTGTGGCCACAACTGAAGAAGATAAAATTCAACTACAAGAATTTAACCCCAATAGTGAAATTACAGTTATTCCCAATGGCGTAGATTTAGTTTCTTTCCCCAACCGTACCACCGATCCCGGAGGACATCGCTTAATTTTCATCGGTGCAATGGATAATTTAGCAAATATTGATGCTGTCTGTTTTTTCAGCAACGAAGTTTTACCAGAAATCCAAAAATTGTATCCTGATACAACTTTCGATATTGTTGGTTCTCATCCAGTTCCAGAAGTTTTAGCACTCGCTCAAAAACCAGGAATTAATGTACTTGGGCGTGTACCTTCGATGGCAGAATATTTACACCAAGCCACTATCTGCGTTGTATCGATGCGGACTGGGTTTGGTATTAAAAATAAAACTTTAGAAGCAATGGCAGCTGGCATACCTGTAGTAGCGAGCGATCGCGGCTTAGAAGGGTTAGCTGTAGATGGTGCTAATCATCCACTTAGGGCATTACGAGCAAATAAACCGGTAGAATACGTCACCGCTATTAGTCAACTATTCGATCGTCCACATCTGCGTTCAGAATTGTCTCACAACGGCAGACAACTGGTAGAAACAGAATTCACTTGGGATATTGCAGGTAAAAGCTATGAACAAGTTTGTCTTGGGAAAATTAATCGTAATTCGTAATTCGTAATTCGTAATTTCAAACTACAGATCCCCGAATTCTTAAAGAATTCGGGGATCTTATTTTTCAATAGATAAATTCTAATTGATCTTGATTATCGTTGTGAGATAAATATGTGTAGAGACGTTGCATTACAACGTCTCTAAATCCACAGTGCAAATGCTCTTATCTAAATCGTATTGATTTTTAGTTAGCTTTTGAATCAGCACATCAATTATTGTCAAACCTAGTCGAACACCCTAACACAAGTAATTTCTTCTGCTTCTTCTGCTGATTTTTATGCTTGAGGGTAGTCAAATAATTATCAACGTAGCGAAAAGCCGCTGCACAATCGTAATCAGCAATGGCTATAGCTTGTAAGAAAACCTTTGGGGGAATTTCAAACCCTAAAAATTTTTCTGTTAAAATTAGTAAATCTTCGTCTGTGGCTGGAAAAGTAGTTTCTTCTGCCCCTTCTGAATCAGAAAATATATCATTAATTAATGCTCTGTACACTTTGTACCTCCCCAAAAGCATAAGATGCAAAGCCTGTGATAAAGTTTAGTTGCTGATCGCGAGTTTGTAAGTTAACTGGGAGTTCAGTACCAGGACATCCGATCTCTCGTAAAATTTCCAAACAATAGGTACTGAGTTGAGTGTATGGAGCTTGCTCCAATTCTTGAGCTACCTCTAGAGCCATCTCCAGATTGACTTGGATAACCGTCTTTACAGGGTTGGTCATAAACACGCCCTAATAAACTGGATGCTCTAAGTTTTGATCACAAGTACGAATAGCGTAACGGTGTTTTTGCGGAATTTATGAAGAAGGGAAATTAAAATATCAGCGCATTTGCGGTAATGTATCAGAAATTATGAAAACTCGGCTGAAAATTCGGCAATTTTGATTTAGGTACGTAGGCGTAGCCCGTCGGAGACATCGCCGTTTGCATATTTTCTGACACAAGAACGCAACGTATTTTTCTTTCACGAGATATATAAAAGTGCTAGGACTTACATATCCTACATAGGTAATACACGCAATTGGGATATTTCAGCCATGTCTACAGGCCACGCCTACGCAAATATGCGAAGTAAATCAGGGTTAGACGAAGCACCTGAAAAGACTAAACATCGTAATACACATTATGGTTAATTTTTACAGTGTGTAAATCCTAAAATATTAATTATCTTTAAGTAGACTTCATCAAAAATTCATAGTTTCGCTCCTTGTACTATGCAAGTATTACAATGAGCAAATACATTTGATATGCAAACCTGTACAGGTATATATAGGAATCCTACTTGAATCTTGCTCAGTATACTGAGAAGTCAAGCTTTGTATGTCAAGCTTCTAGGCAGCTTGATTGTTCAAAAATCAAATAGGAGTCCTATATCATGTCAATTACTGTTAGTACTTCTAATTACTTTTGCCTTTTTACTTTTGCCTTCTTGTACTAGCGTCTCCCTTTCTCCCAAAGGTAGATGCTGCACGTAGCTTGCTTCCCCAAAGGGGTACAACTCTCTCAACTACAGCAATGCATTGCCTCATGCTGGGTGTTGAATTATTGCATTTTGATGATATTTTCTAAAAAGTTAAGGAGTAAGGCGAGTGGCATTTACGATCAATCAATTATTCAAGTTGTCTATCAAATATTTACCAGTAATTACAGCGATAGTAACGGTTATTCCATTACCAGTTAAAGCAGCTACATTTTTAGTAACTGAACGCGCTGCTTTAGGAGGTAATGATGAAGTTGATTGGGGGAGTTTAGGTAAAGTATTCAATCCGGTAGCTCCTGATTTTTCTGTTTTTTTACCTAACTCTTTCTCCACAACATCCCAGGATGGTTTAAGTTTGGATATAAATATAGCTCCAACTAATAATCCTGGGATTACTCCACCGTTTGTCTTTCAAACTTTACCTTCCCCTGGCATTCGGAGTAACTTCGCTCAAGGAGATTTTGTTCTCTTTGGAGGCATAGATCCAACAGGTTTTATACCTCTTCCTCCTGGTACTCCTGATCCTGGTACTAAGGGGAACGGCGGGCCTTTTAGCATTAGTTTTGCCCAGCCTGTTTTTGGCGCTGGTACTCAGATAGCTGTAGATACTAGTAAATTGAAAATTGAAACTTTTATCACAGCTTTTGATAACACTAATAACCTATTGGGTAGTTTTTCAGTTCCAAATGTTTCGTCCCTAGCATTAGATAATTCGGCAGTCTTTTTGGGGATTCGTAGTGACACTGCAAACATCTCGCGACTCGTTTTTAGCAGTTCTGCTCCACAATACGGCTTGGCCATTAATCAGGTAAGTATTCTTGCAGTTCCCGAATCAACTTATACCCTGGCAATATTAGCTTTTGGTATTTCAGGTACCGTTTTGAAATTACGCCAACGCACTTGATACTTCCAGGGTGTGCAAATAGATTTCATTTAATAAGCTAGAGGTTTTGGACATACTCAAACTTATGTAAGTGGGTAAGAATAAATCAACATATAGGACTCATATTTGATTTTTGAACAAAACTCAGTACACCTTTATTCCTTCTTCCCAGTCCCCAGTCTCTTACCTCTACGAGTGATTCAGAAATCAAAGATGCTCGATAGCGCAGCGTTAGCGACGCAGGAGCGTCTGACTCGCTACCGCTTCGCTATCGGATTGCTATATATTACATGATATTAATTCAATTGATTGTAGTTATAGACTCCAGCCCTGAAAATAAAACTGGATTTGCTGACTATAAACCTTTAATTATTCCTACCCACTTACTTTAGTAGATAAATTCAATATAATTCTTGTATTTAGCTAAATTCAACTCCATGTCATACAAAGAATTAGAAAACATCATAGATACCAAGATCCAAAAAGCTATCCGAAAGCACGAGTTAATAGTTGCTTTTATTAGTAGTATTATTGGTTTGGTTTTTATCATGGGTTTATTCCACGCTATCTTGCTCAACCACACTCAGATTAATGCCTTTTGCTTGAGGTGATTACTGGTTGCATTCAATGGATTTTTATGATCAAGCATTCCCTGATGTCCATAAAACTAATCCGAGCTATACATATTTTTTATAAAAGAGAATTGCACAGATGGAGAGTAAAAATAATGGCAGGGCTATATTCGTTTTATTCTTGACTGTATTTATAGACTTGCTCGGCTTCGGAATTATCCTACCGATACTGCCTTTGTATGCTGAACAATTCGGTGCAAAACCTAATGAAGCAACTTTACTTGTAGCTATTTATTCTTTAATGCAATTCTTATTTGCACCATTATGGGGCAGATTTAGCGATCGCTACGGCCGTCGTCCAATTTTATTACTGACTTCATTCGGTTCTGTAATTGCATACGCAGGGTTAGCCTTTGCCAATTCATTATGGATTTTGTTTATTGCCCGTAGTCTTGCCGGGATTATGTCAGGGAATATTGCCACTGCTCAGGCGTACATAGCAGATATTACCACGCCCGCTAACCGCGCTCGTGGTATGGGGATAATCGGAGCAGCTTTTGGTCTTGGCTTCATTTTCGGCCCAGCTATTGGAGGTCTTCTGATCGGGTCTGATCGGGACAACGCTAACTTCCATCTACCGTCACTGTTCGCAGCCGGATTATCTTTATTGGCATTTCTTTGTGCTTTGATGTTACTTTCAGAATCCCTAAATTCTGAGACTAAAGTCAAAAACCAAGTTCATCGCTACCGTCAACGACGGCTGAACTTGCTACAACTTTCACAACGTCCCCAGTTTTGTGTGCTTGTTGGTATCTACTTTTTAGTTACCTTTGCTGTTGCAGCTATGGATTCTACATTGGCTTTATGGTCTAAACAGCAATTAAACTGGGGCCCTCAACAAACTAGTTATCTTTTTGCCTTCATGGGGATTGTAAGCACAATCATTCAAGGAGGACTCATCGGATTGCTCAAAAAACAATTGGGTGAAATCAAGTTACTTATCTTGGGGATATTAGGGTTAGGTTCAGGATTACTCTTAATTGGATTCTCACAAAGCTTAACTTTATTATTAGTCGCCTCCACACTTATGGCATGGGGAATTAGTGTTAGTCAACCAATATTGAACAGCCGGATTTCCCAGATGACAGCCCCAGAAGAGCAAGGACAAATATTAGGAATTGCTAGTTCTTGCTCTGCATTGGCACGCATTGGGGGCCCAATGTGGGCAGGGGTTAGTTTTATGAAACTTGGGAGTTCTGCTCCTTTTTTGAGTGGATTTTTACTAATGCTGACAGCTTTGACTCTTAGTTTGCGAGTGACTAAAAGCGCATCTGAACCAAACACAGAACGTGTCGCCTGAAAATCTAGGTCTTAATTTAAGAATTACGAATTACGCATTATAAATTACTATGATAGGTCGCCGAGTATTGTTTTTAGGCATCTTTGTAAGCATCCTCCTCACCTATGCAATTTGGTTAGGTGGGAGTATTCCTGCAAGCATCATTAAACTTCCTGACCAAGGATTAAACTGGTACTACTGGAAGCTTCCAAACCCCACCTTTTGGAGTCGAGCGACGGCTTGGAGTATGTACCTTGGGCATCAGTTTAGCATCTGGGCGTGTATCTTATGGGCGCAGCGATGGCTACGCCCGCCGCAGGCATCGCAATTGAAATATAAATCAGCCTTGCACCCGATTAATTACCTCATGCTTGCCATTAATGGTGTATTCATCGCTTTACACTTTCTCCAGACCTATATTTGGTACGATGCTCTAGCTCAAGATACTTCCATTTGGGCTTCCCAAGGTGCGGTTGTCCTTCTACTGGTATTCGTACTGATTTTGGAAACGCCTCGACGCGGTTTATTTTTTGGCAATTCTGTTCCATTCCATCAACAATTTTTGCAAATTATCAAGCTGTACCACGGCTACTTTTTTTCCTTTGCCGCTATCTACACCTTCTGGTATCATCCAATGGAAGCGACTTTAGGGCACTTAATCGGTTTTCTCTATATGTTCTTGCTTCTGCTCCAATCGTCGTTAATCTTTAACCGCAGCCATGTAAACCGTTGGTGGACATTCTCTTTAGAAATTACGGTGGTTTTACATAGTGTCGTTGTGTCATTGATGCTCGGACAAAGCAAGTGGCCAACATTTCTCTTTGGTTTTCTTGGCATTATGGTGCTTACTCAGCTTCACGGTCTACCTGTGGGTATCTGGATTAAACGTACTATCTACGGAGCCTTTGTAGTAAGTGTACTGGCCGTTTATGCACTAACTGAACGCGGCTTAGGCAGAATTTATGAAGTAACCTATATTCCTCTGATTGAGTTTGGGCTGGTTGGCGCAATTTACTTAATCTTTTTGCTCATGTTATGGACAATTTCTCGCTTACCTGTCAAGACGTGAACTGCTGCGGCGCTACTGGCAGCAAAATGCTGTATATCATAATATAAACCCTAAACAACCATTCAAAAACTCACAATTTTACTTGCCATTACTAAGAGCTTTTTGCTGCTGATAACGCTGTTTAAACTGCTGTTGTTGTATTTGATGATCCACAATTGGATCGGGATAGCCAACAGCATGACGTTCTAAAGGTGGAATTTTACCAGTAACTAAATATTCTGTATCTACAGACCGCAATTCTGATACCCATTGCCGAATATATTCGCCATCTGGATCAAATTTTTGTGCTTGACTGGCTGGGTTGAAAATTCTCACAGGTTTAGGGTCCATACCACTAGAAGCACTCCATTGCCAGCCGCCATTGTTAGCAGATAAATCTCCATCAATCAACTTTTGCATAAAATATTTTTCTCCCAATTGGGGATTAATTAGCAAGTCTTTGGTGAGAAAACTGGCAACAATCATCCGACAGCGGTTGTGCATCCAGCCGCTTTCATTTAACTGGCGCATTGCTGCATCCACAATGGGGTAGCCTGTTCTCCCCTCACACCAAGCTTGGAAATGTGCTTCGTTAGTTTCCCAGGGAAAGTTTTTGAAAGTGTCGCGGAAAGCACCATCAGCTAATTCGGGAAAGTTATACATTGCGTGTTGAAAAAACTCCCGCCAAGCTAATTCTTGTTGCCATGTGCGGATATTAACTGCTGTTTCTTCACTGCGGCTGTTTTCCAGTGCTTCTATAGTGGCTTGCCAAATGGTGCGAATGCCAATTACCCCAAATTTCAAAGCCGCACTCAGTTGTGATGTACCGTCAACTGCGGGGAAATTTCGCTGTTCTTGGTATTCAGTAATCGCTTTATTAGTAAATTCTTCTAATCGTTCTTGCGCTGCCGCCTCTCCCGGTGAAATAATCAATTGTTCATCCCAAATAAACCCTAAATCTTTCGCTGAAGGTAATGCGATCGCTCCTCCAAGTTTGGCAATTTTCTGTTCAGCTTCCGTTAAACCCTCAACATTTTGTAGTGTTTCTACTGGTTGAGCCTTTGGCTTAGTAATCCAATTTTTCCAGAAGGGAGTATAAACTGTGTAATAACTGTTACCACCCGTGCGGATCTCATCTGGAGAGTTGAGGATTTGATCCCAATTTTGGTTAAGAAACTCAATGCCTTTTTCTTTGAGGGCATTTATCATTGTGCGATCGCGTTCTTGTGAATAAGGTTCTACATCCCAATTCCAAAAAACAGCTTTGGCATTTATTGCCTCTGCTAAAGCTGGTATCGCTTGTACAGGATCGCCGTGGAGTATTAACAACTGGCTACCAGCTTGAGCATATCGTTCTTGGAGTTTCTGTAAACAGCCAATCATATAAGTTACTCTCACAGGAGCAACATCATCCCGTTCCAGAATATTCGGATCGAGGCAAAACACGCCCACCACCTTCGGACTCTGCCGTTTTGCCGCAGCCAGTCCCGTATTATCAGAAATGCGTAAATCGCGCCGGTGCCAAAACAGAATTAAGTCAGACATTCCATGCTGCATATAGTTCACCCGTACTAGCTTAGATGCTAGTGGTACCAATGAGCATCATTCTGGGGATAAATTTTTTAATGGGGATTGGAGATTGGGGATTGGGGACTGGGGACTGGGTATTGGGTATTGGGTATTGGGGATTGGGTATTAGAAAACTCTTCTCTAATCCCTATTTCCTATTTCTTACTAGACAATGTTTGAAAATTAAATATGCATTACCTGAAACCCTTTGTAGGGACAATTCATGTAGACGCAAAGCGGCTTCGCACAGGGTATTAGTCCCTACGCCAATTATTTAGATGTCTACTTCCGATCTCCTACTCCCTAGTCCCCAATCCCCAATCCCCGGTTTCTCAGTCGGAAATGGTGGCTTTTTCTATAAAAATTGGGTATACTCTTTTTAACAGTTAATTAGTCTTTTTGTCATGGCTAACCTACTACTTGACGACGGTAAGATTGAGAGCGACTTAGGCGAAATAGCTCGTGAGCTTGAGTCTCTTGGTATTGAACTTAGACACTACGACCCAGGAACATCGCTACTCTTTCCCGATCTGCTAGACCAGGACGTTTTAACTGAAGCTGAGAAACGTTATTGTGTAGAACTCCATAACAGCGTCTTTGAATTTATTCAGCAAGAAAATGGCGGTATCTGGTGTGACTTGCTAAATGTGCATCCAGGTTCTCTCAATCTTCACCAGCTGATAGCAACCTACGGACGTTACCATACTCATCCTGCCGCTGAACCCCTCTACGTGTTGGCAGGAGAAATGATCTATGGCTTTGTGCGTCCTGATGGTAGCCAAGTACAGCTTTTAATTCAGGCACAAGATTATCTCCACATCCCCGCAGGCGTTGAGCATTGGTGTAGTCCAACTGCATCGTTGAATTTCAAAGGGATACGCTATTTTGCGATCGCCGAAGGCTGGGTTCCCAATTATACAGGTACTCAAGTGAGTGATTCACTCAACAAGCCGTATTAAAGCTGGGTTTTATCATAGCGCAGCACTGTTAGATTTCTGCACAGCAGCAGACTTGACAAAATGGTTAAATAATGCTTTGTAATGCTGAAAAATTCACTCAACTTCCTCACAGTGAATTAACAGTTTTTCCATCGCTTCTGCGAGAGAAATCAACTCTGTCCAAGAGGAACCACTAACTAAATTTTGGGCGTGAGCTAATCGGTTTCGCAACTGTTCAGCAGACTTGAGGAAGCGTTCGCCAAACCGTTTTGATTTTAGTCCTAGTTGCTGGAGAAGTTCTGGTTGATTTAAAATCAACTCTCGCTTGTCACAAAATTGCAAATAATCTAACAAATCGGTGGCTTCGTTTCTTTCTTGGCTCTCTCGCCATAGCCGTTGAGCAACTTGTAAGCGCTCAGGTTTAAGGACTTTTTGCCAAGAATCTTGAGGATAGTAAATCCGCACCAGCCGCAGCAAATTCATTTCTAGCAGCGTTACCAAGCCAAACAGTAGCATTCGCACAGGTGCTTTCTGCAAGTCACCACAGGTAACAATACCACTTACCTGATTGCAATCCAAAACAAACAATCGCGGAGTTTGTTGCAAAATGGGTAGCAACTTTATCAATGGGGTAGAAATAGCAATTAGTTCTTTGGGATGAAACACCCGTTGATAGTCGCTACATTTGCCTTCTTTACCTGGAATCAAACTAGAGCGTTCTACATAACCGCTAATAATATCTCCCGTCTCAACGCCGATAACATCAAAATTTTGTGCCTGCATCCAATGCAGCACTTCTTTTACCTCTGCATCAGCTGGCATAGCTTTCAGGGGTTCTGCCACGTATTCAATGGTAATATTGTTCTCAAATAAACTCCGCAGGTCTTGAGAACGCGATTTTAGGTGTTTCATCCCCTGGCTGTGAACTCACGTTAAATAATCCTACGGCACTCACGCGATGTCTGCGACGGGCTACGCCTACGCCTGCGGAATTTTCTATCAGATTAACCTGTCGTAGGCATCGCTATTCTAAACAAATACCACAGATAAATATATTACCATCTTAGTTGGTAATCTTTTAGTGATGATTGAGACAATTTCTAGTAACAAAATATTTCGCATTTAGAAAAAAATAAATTATGTAGTTAACTATATGAGATTAGTTGATTAATTTGCGATAAAAATGTCGAAAAGCCTGACAAAAAAAATGTTACTACTAAAACGACATATCGAATTGATACTTGGTAGAATTTTACCAAGATAAGCAAATTACCAAGATAACCAAAACTGATAATATTATTATGCCAAGAAAAGAACAAGGATGGGTTACATTTCAAACCTCAGAGGATGAGCGCAAGATTCTAGAGGAGTTCTGTGAACATTCTCAACGTACCAAGACTGAGATTCTGCGGGAACTTGTGCGTAGTCTTACTCAGCAATCTTCAGCACCAATATCACCATCAACTCAGCAGGAAGAACAGGAAAATATTTACACTCAAAAACCTGAGATAGAAAGTAGTATTCAAAAGAAATCACTAAAAGTTAGCTCTCGCAATATTCTTAAAGGTGTCGTTAAACGAGTTGTTTATGGAGCAGTTAATAGTGAGGTAACTCTGGAGATTATTCATAAAGTAGAATTAACTTCAATTATCACCAGAGCTTCCGCAGAAGAGTTGGAACTATCTGAGGGAAAAGAAGCTTATGCAGTTATTAAGTCTAATGATATTGTCATTGCTAGAGAATAGAAATGTATTGATTTTGGGCTAATAAATTAGCCAATATTTTGGGGTGGGTATCTTGTCTGCCCAGTTTGTATGGCGCGCAAGATGCCCACCCTACAGGAGTTAATTGGATATTTTTTTATTTGTCACTCCCTAATCGCGTTTCTAATGTTTATGGGCGCAGTGATTTCTTACCAAAGCCATAGCGCAATGTATCCTTAATCCAATTCTGGAAGTTGTCAATGTAGCTAAAGATCACTGGTACTACTACCAGTGTCAACAGAGTAGAAGTTGTAAAACCGCCCATAATTGCAATTCCCATTGGTTGGCGAACTTCAGAACCCGCACCAATTCCTAATGCTAGGGGCAGAATCCCGGCGATGGTTGCGAAAGAAGTCATTAAAATCGGGCGCAGACGTGACACGCCTGATTCTATGAGTGCCTGACGTTGGGTTTTACCTGCCTGCATATTGATGATGGTATAGTCAACTAACAGAATCGAGTTTTTGGTGACAATCCCTAACAGCAACACGATGCCAATCAAGGCATATATTCCCAAGGGTTTTTGGGCAACCATCAACGCTACCAATGCACCGCCTAAACAAAAGGGTAAGGCTGCCATAATTGATAATGGATGCAGGAAATTGTTATACAGCAGCACCAGAATTGCATAGATACACATTAATGCCAGTCCTAATGCACCGCCAAAGCGACCGAAAATATCTTGCATAATTTTGGCACTACCTGAAGGTTGCTGTATTACTCCTGACGGTAAGTTCTGCATCACAGGTAGTTTGTTGATTGTCTGGACTGCCTCTCCTAAAGAAATCCCTTGCAAGTTGGCTTCTACGGCAACTTGACGGGCGCGATCGTAACGGTTGATGGTAGCAGGGCCGCTACCAAAGCGGATATCTGCAACAGCCACAAGGGGAACTAATCTACCATTTTGACTGGAGACTTGGAGATTGGTGATTGTGTTGATATCAGCCCTGGCTTTCGGGTCGATTTGGACACGAATGGGGATTTGCCGATCGCTTAAATTAAATTTCGCCAAGTTGGCATCATTGTCGCCGATGGTAGCAAGAGAAGCAGTACGAGCGATCGCTTGCACAGTCACCCCCAAATCTGCTGCCCGTTGCGGGTTAGGAATTACCAAAATCTCTGGTTTCACCAAACTCGCAGTCGAAGACACTTCTACCAATCCAGCGACGGATCGCATCTGCTTTTCTAGGGCATCAGCAGCTTGATTCAATGCTTGGGGATTTTCACTTCTGAGGACAATTGATAAAGCTTTGCGACTGTCACCAGGAGATTGACTTTGGAAACTAATTCTAGCTCCTGGTATTTGTCCAAAGGAAGGGCGCACTTGTTCCTCAAACTGTTTTTGGGAAATATTTCGTTCCTCTCTGGGTTTGAGATTAATCGCAAGGGTTGCAGAATTGATTTGTTCCGTTGCTAGTACACGTTCAACTACTGGGTTTTGCCGAATGATGTCAGTCGCTTGTGTGACTACCTTGTTAACGTCCTCTAATGTGGAACCAGGAGGTAGTTCTATAGATACGTTAGAAATGCCAAAATCGCCATCATCAACAAAACCTTTGGGAATCAAAGGCACTAGCATCAGACTGGCAATAAAAAAAGCTGAGGCGATCGCCATTGTTGTCAATCTATGGCGTAACGCCCACTGTAAAAGCGATCTATAAGGTTGAAACCCCTGACGCTTTTCATCTCCAAGTTTTCTACTTCCATTCCCGCTACCTGGAAGTGTAAATTTAAAATTAAAGAATTTTACTACTCCCCTGCCCCTTTGCCCCTCTGCCCCTCTGCCCCTCTGCTCCCCTGCCTCTTTTAAAAGATACGCCCCCATCATCGGCGTCACCATCCGCGCGACAAGAGTTGAGAAAATTGTGGAAACGGCAACGGTAACGCCAAATGGTTGGAAAAACTGCCCCGGAATCCCACCCATGAAGGCAACCGGTAGAAATACGGCAATAATCGTTGCGGAACTTGCGATTACCGCTAATCCTACTTCGTCGGAAGAGTCAAAAGCAGCTTCCCAAGCTGACTTACCCATAGCCATGTGTCGTTCCATGTTTTCAATTTCGACGACGGCATCATCTACCAAGTTGCCCACCGCCAGCGCTAATGCCAACAAAGTCATGTTGTTGAGGGTGTAACCAAGGGCTTGCTGCACTGCAAAGGTGGGAATTATTGACAGGGGTAAGGTAATTGCTGTAATTAATGTTGCTCGCCAATCTCGTAAAAATACTAAAATAACGATGACTGCCAGCACCGAAGCTTGAATCAACTCATCAATGGTGCTTTGGTAAGATTGGCGGACAATATCGGCTCTAGTAAAAATTAAATCCAGCTTGACATCTGGGGGAAGCGTTTTTTCCAGTTCTTTGATTGCTGCTTTCACTCCTTGTTCCACCGTCACCAGAACGCTGCCAGTACTACGCAATACTTGAAAAGCTACCACGGGTTGATTATTCAAGCGGGCGGCTTGACGTACATCACCAAATTTATCTTCTACAGTTCCCAAGCTGGATAAAGGTACGGAACCCCCTTGTGGTAGGAGGATTTCGTAGGTTTTCAAAATATCTACACTGGTGGCACTTCCTAAAGTACGAATACTTTGTTCGCTACCACCAACTTCAGCGCGTCCGCCAGGTAAGTTAATGTTTAAAGCGCGGATTTGGTCGTTTACCTGGGTGGCGGTAATTGCTAGAGATTGTAAGCGGTCAGGATTAAGATTAATGCGAATTTCTCGGTCAACCCCACCCACACGCTGAATTTGGGCTACACCACGGACTCCCAATAAGGCGCGGCTAATGGTTTGGTCTACGAGGTTGCTTAATTCTTCTACAGAACGCCGATCTGATTTAACTGCATAAGTGATTACTGGGCCGCCGGAAAAATCTAAGCGTTCTACAATTGGGTCGTTGATATCTTGGGGTAAGTCTTGGCGAATTTGAGCGATCGCATTCCGAACATCATTGGTGGCGCGATCGCTATCTGTACCCAAAACAAAATTGATTGTCGTCTGAGAACTTCCATCGCTGACGGTAGAAACCATATAATCGATATTGCCCAACCCTGCGACGGCATCTTCAATTTTTTTCGTCACTTGGGATTCTAGTTCCGCTGGGCCTGCACCTGGTTGGGTGACTTTAATCGAAACTGTTGGCACATCAATATTGGGATTAATATCAATCCCCAAGGATATGAAGGAGAACCAACCCACAACCGTCAAAATTAAAAATAAAACTATTGTGGGAACAGGTTTTTTGATCGACCAAGCTGAGATATTAAAAGTCATTAGTCATTAGTCATTAGTCATTGGAGAAGAAGAGGCAGAAGGCAGAAATTCTTTAATTTTGAATTTTGTTAGCGCAGCGTTAGCGAGTCCGCGTACCCTTACAGGGAAGCAAGCTACGCTTTTAGCATCTCGTAGAGAGCGTCATTTTGAATTTTGAATTGATTTGTCTCCCATTCCCTTTTACTCTGCAACTCGAACTTTGTCGCCATCTTTGAGATAACCTGCACCATCAACGACGACGCGATCGCCTAACTGTAAACCACTCTTGATTTCTACTGTGTCGCCATTACCAGGATCTCCTAACTCTACTTTCTGGCTGTGGACTATATCTTGGCCGGATAAGATGAATACAATTACACTTGCGTCTGCTTGGGATTGCACTGCTTTTTGCGGTACTACCATTCTCATCCCTGAGTTAGTCGTAATTACCGCACGAGCAAACATCCCTGGTTTAAGTAAAGTTGTTGGCGGTAAGTCAATTTTTACCGTCGCCTCACGCCTTTGATCGTTTATCTGTGGTTGTATGTCCCTGACTCGTCCTTGCGATCGCACGCGTTGATCGACATCAGAAGTAATTTGCACCGATGCGCCAATTTTCACCTGATTTAGTTGAGTTTCGGGCACTTTCGCCTGAAGTTCGAGCTTTTCATCTCGGATGATCGAAAATAGCTTTTGTGTACCACCAATCACAGTCCCTACCTGGGTTTGTGGTGGTATACCAGTAACATCACCAACTCTAGCTAGTTTTTCAGCAATTACTCCCGAAACCGGCGCACGCACCACCGTTTGTCCTAACTGAGTTTGTAGTTGTTGCACCTTAGCAGCACTGCTGCGGACATCAGCTTTAGCTCTGTTGATGATCGCTTGGGCGTTACCAATATTAGCTTGGGCACTGCCGATATTAGCCTGGGCACTACGTATATTTTCTTGAGCCAGGTTTACAACTTCTATGGCAGTTTTTACGGCGTAAGAACGAGTATCGAGTTCTTGCTTACTAATCGTTCCAGAGTCAGCAAGTTGTTGATAGCGCTGATAATTCTTGGCTGCTTCCTCTAGCTTTGCCTTGGCTTGAGCTAAATCGGCTTGTTTTTGCTGGACTATTGCTTTATTTGATGCCAAATCCGCTTGCTTGGATGCTAAATCTGCTTGTTTAGATTCCACATCTGCTTGTTTGGATTCCACATCTGCTTTTGCTTGGCTAATTTGGCTTTGTACTATGGAACCATCCAACACCGCCAACACTTGACCTTGTTTGACAAAAGCTCCTTCTTTCACATTTGCAGGGATGCTTTTAATTTGTAAGCCATTTGTCTGCGGTAGCACCGGAATTAAATCACTCGCTGCTACAGTCCCAGTGGTTTTGAGAGTACGGACAACACGGGCGGTTTCTACTGTGGCGGTGGTAACTGTCATTGCTGGGTTGACTTTTTTATCTGCCACCACACTTTGTTGACGAGATGAAAGACGATTTAATACACCCATCCCAGCCAAGGCGATCGCAATTCCTAAACCAGCACCTAAGAATAATGGCTTCAACCAGACCCTATTTAATTTTTGCTCTGATTTGCTCAAAAAGCTAGCATCTTCAGAGGTTGCAGGTTCTCCCACCCCGACTTCTGAAACACTTTCATCGCTCACAGTCTCACCTCCACTTTCTGTCTAAGCATACCAATCTTGGTATTTCCTTAAGAAAACCTGAAATTTATTTATTTCACATCAACTATGACGCATTTTGTAATAAATGTCTTTTTTACTAAAAAGTATACAATACGACCTTGTTACTAAGAGTAATTACTATCAGAATAATGCTAAAAACTGTTATGTAGATTATGATCCAAAAAATCATCTAATCTGATCTAGCTACTCTAAGTCACGTACTACAAGTGTTTAGATCACCGTCAACAAGGCTTAGATATGAAAAACTGATAAAACTAATCTAGACTTATCTAAATTAAAATCATAAATATTTATGTATTTCGGAACACTAGCAAATCTTTTTTTATACGCAACCTATAATTCCTCTAAAACCTTTGCATTGTTAGGAAACCATGCAATACCATGTAATCCAGGCATAGATTAAGCTAGCGTCTACAGCTACACGTGAGTTACAAAGGAGCAAACTCCATTCCCCTAAATTTTAGGAAGGGTGGCCCAGATTAGGGAATTTTGAAATCAATCAAATCAATAAATAATTGGTATTTACCAGAGTAACCAGATATGTTCAATGCAACTGAAATTTTAATTGATGCCTTTGTAAATGAAATTCGAGAAGGCTACCGTCGCACTTATGGCTGCTTCAAAAATGATTATCAGGACATTATCGCCTGGGCTGGTAACATGGCTTTGGAAAATATTGCCAATAGCGATGCCCTATACCACAATGTTGAACACACTGTCTTAGTCACCCTCGTAGGACAAGAAATCTTACGTGGCAAACACATCAGAGAAGGCGGTGTTTCTAGTGAAGACTGGTTGCATTGTATTATTTCCCTAGTGAGTCATGATATTGGCTACGTTAAGGGAGTTTGCCGACAAGACCGAGAAACAGCAGGCTTATATGCTACAGGTAAAAATGGCAGAATGATTTCTGTAGCTCCTGGCGCTTCTGATGCCAGTCTGACACCGTATCATGTTGATCGAGCCAAGCTCTTTATTGATGAGCGTTTTGGAGGTCACAAGTTAATCGATGCTGAGGCAATTAAGAGCAATATTGAATTGACTCGATTTCCCGTCCCTGCGGCAGAAGATCATCAAGATACAAAGTGCTTTGCAGGATTAGTCCGGGCTGCTGACTTGATTGGTCAACTAAGTGACCCACGTTACCTAAAGAAAATTACTTCTTTATTTTACGAATTTGAAGAAACTGGTGTAAATAAAGTTTTGGGCTATCAAACCCCTGCCGATTTACGTAATAACTACGCTAAGTTTTACTGGAATGGCGTCTATCCCTATATTCAAGAAGGACTGCATTACCTATCGCTGACACAGCAGGGAAAACAAATTCTCGCTAATCTTTACTCAAACGTGTTTGTGGTAGAACATGAAAAGCAACAGGAAGAACAGCAGCGCTATTTAGAGAAGTTGGCTGTTAGTAGTTAAGAGTTATTCAATTTTGGATTTTAGATTTTAGATTTTTCCTTCAATCCAAAATTTAAAATTCAAAATCCAAAATTTGCAGAGTTAAGAATTATTAATGATGAATTATGAATTAAGATAAAAGCTTAATAACTCATAACTCCTAACTTATAACTCCTAACTACTATGGATTGGTGGCGAAGACTGAAGAAAAATCCTTTGGCACGATTTGGGGCAATTTTGCTGTTAATTTTCTATATAGGAGTAATTGCCGCTGATTTCGTAGCTCCTTATGACCCCTATGCTTCACAGCCTAATGGTTCACTGCTGCCACCAACGAAGATACACTGGGTTTCTCAATCAGGGCAGTTTGTCGGGCCTTATGTTTATCCGACAACTCAGGGAGATACGAATTTAGATACAGGCGATCGTAAACTCATTATAGACTCGACAAAGCCCTCACCCCTACATCTATTTGTCTCCGGGCCAGAATACCGATTGTTGCAGATGAGTTTGCCATTACCCCCGAAGTGGGATGAAGTCACAATCTTTGGTGGTATTCCCTTAAATTGGCATTTATTTGGTACAACAACTGACGCAAAAATGAATATTTTGGGCACTGATGACCAAGGCCGCGACCAATTCAGCCGCCTGCTGCATGGCGGTCGCATCAGTATGTTTATCGGGATTTTTGGCATTATCATTACCTATCCCCTCGGTTTGCTCATCGGGGGAATTTCTGGCTATTTCGGCGGTGTTACCGATAGTGTCATTATGCGTTTGGCAGAAGTACTAATGACTTTCCCTAGTATTTATCTTTTGGTAACATTGGGCGCAGTCTTACCCGCAGGTTTAAGTAGTACCCAGCGCTTTTTGCTGATTGTGGTGATTACTTCGGTGATTAGCTGGGCTGGTTTAGCACGGGTCATTCGGGGACAGGTGCTATCACTTAAAGAGCGAGAATTTGTTCAAGCAGCGCGGGCAATGGGCGCGAACCCACTTTATATCATCCTCCGCCACGTTTTGCCGCAAACGGCTAGTTATGTAGTTATCTCTGCGACTCTTGCAATTCCCAGCTTTATTGGTTCAGAGGCAATACTGAGTCTCATCGGCTTGGGAATTCAACAACCAGACCCTTCTTGGGGCAATATGCTTTCTCTGGCTAGCAATGCTTCAATTTTGGTACTGCAACCTTGGTTAATTTGGCCGCCGGCTGTGCTGATTATCCTCACAGTGTTGGCATTCAACTTACTCGGTGATGGGCTGAGAGATGCACTCGACCCACGTAGTTTAAGAAGATAAGCCCTCAATAATAGCAAATGCGATCGCTGAAATTAGTCCGCGAAGGCGGACTTCGCCTGTGTAGCCGCGAATTCCATTCGCCTTCTATTCGCCCGGTACTGCAAAAATCTACTGCTGCAAAACCCAACGGCGAAAAAGTTCTACCATAATCCGCCAACTTCCCTGAGTTTCCTCAACTACATCATGACGCTTCAGAGTATTCAGCGCTTCTTGTAAATTGGCGTTGTTCATACCTGTAGACTGAGCTAAGGCATCCAGACTTAGCCCTTCTAGGTGAGGTGCAAGCACTTGTAGAATTACCTGTTGACCCTTAGCACCCCGCGCCGCCTGACCCCAAACCCCATCAAAGTAGTAGCGTCCCCGCATGAAAAACTCAGGGTCATTGATAACTGCTTCCACATCTTGTACTGTGAAAACTGGGTCACGCGATCGCCCTTGCTCAAAAACAAAGTCATTGTAGCGGCGCACTAGCTGAAAACCCAGTAGTTGCACTAAATATGGTTGACCATGTGTCAAAGCATAAATTTCATCTAAAGCTTCCGGGATGTAGTCGAGAAGGAAGTCTTCATTACCTGGGTTAGCGAGAATTTGGCGAGTAGCTGCACGTTCTTGAAAGCCTACATGAATAGGAATGACGCTGGCAAAAAAGGGTTGAAAATAATCTGCTGTCATTTCTTCTAAAGTGTGCAAACCAGCAAAGGCAAAGGCGATTTTAGAACTCATTTGCACCAAACCGCGCAGAAAACCCATAAAGTCGATAGGGATTTTTTTCGCTTCAATTAAATCTTCAATTTTCTCGAATTCGTCTAAGGCAATGATTAACCCACCGTCTAGCTTTGCTTCAACCTGTTTCAAATAGCGTTCAAAAGTCCGGTAGGGGAGATTTAGTAAATCAGCGTCAGATGGTGGTGGAAGTTTCACCGTTTGAGAAATTTCATCACAAATTGCCATCAGCACTTCACCCACACCTTGGGGGCTATCTCCCAAACGTAGCAAGTTGACATAGACTAGCTGGATTTGTGAGCCTAGACAGTTAGCAGCGTTAAGCAGAATAGAAGTTTTACCCATCCGCCTGTGACCGTAGAGAACTACAGACTGGATTTGATTACCCATCACCCAGAGTTCTTCTAACTGTCTGATGATATCTTCTCGCCCAACGAAGAGATGACCTTGAACGGGGTCGCCTACAACATAAGGATTAACCACAGGCTTAGTGATGGAAATTTCTCCCACTTCACCAGTAATTTTTAAAAGGCTTTCTTTCCAAGTTTTAGCGATATCTATGATTAACCCTTGCTCTGCTTGCGGCAAGGTGTCAGCTTGATTTAGGATTTTTGTCAGTTCGCCTAATGCTCGATTGAGAGCTAAAGACCTGGCTGAACGTGAGACACTGCGATTAACAAACTGGACATCCTCAACAACTCGACGCAGACTAGTAAGTATTTTCCAGGTGATTGGACGTAAAAGCGGTTCCTGGGGAAAAGGAGGAACTTGGATAGCAGCAATAGAGGCTGGTTTTTGAGCTTTCTGAAACGCTGTTAGAGTTTGGGCAAGGGTATACATTTCCTCACCGTAAAGTAGAGAACGCACTACTGCAAAAGCCTCTATTGCTCTGGCTGTTTTTTTTTCATGCAGATGCCAGAAACCAGCAGCAGCAGCACTAGCAGGAGTATTTAAGCGAGTGTCTGTATTAAAACGAGCCTGTAAAACTTCTCCCCAAGAACGAGGCAAGAAAAACAAGAAGGAGAAGAAATCTTTGATAAACGTTGATTTTAGGGTTTCATCTAGAGAAGCTGAAGCAAAATGTACTATATTCCAATCAAAAGGATTTGCCGCCAGTCGAGAGACAGTCCAAATAATTTGGTCTGGGGGGATTTTGGCAATTACTCTATTGACTGCTTGGACAACAGGAATGAATTGTAGGGTATATGCCAGCAGTTCGTTAGTATTATGTAAACCTGTTTCCCAATCATCTTGCAACCAATTTTGCAAGCGCCAAACAAGATTAGGTAGCGGAAGCAGAGTGATGCGGGGGAGTAACCAACTACTGTTTTGAATTGTTCGCAAGTTTAAAGGTGACGCAATAAGCCAGACTTCTGGACGCAATACCGCTACGCCTACCGCCACGCCCAATCCCACGCCTCCCGCCACGCCTACCGCCACGCCCAATCCCACGCCTCCCGCCACGCCTACCGCCACGCCTACCGCCACGCCGAACGCCACCACGCCGAACGCTACGCCTCCCGCCACGCCTCCCGCCACGCCCAATCCCACGCCTCCCGCCACGCCGAACGCCACGCCGAACGCCACGCCGAACGCCACGCCGAACGCCACGCCGAACACCACGCCGAACGGCACACCTACCGCCACGCCGAATTCCACGCCTCCCGCCACGCCTCCCGCCACGCCCAATCCCACGCCTCCCGCCACGCCCAATCCCACGCCTCGCGCCACGCCGAACGCCTCGCCTACCGCCATGCCGAACACCACGCCGAACGGCACACCTACCGCCACGCGGTACCAGTCAACGGGAACATTTAAAGTTTGAAAAATTAGACCTATAGCTAGAAGTGTAACTACTGTTAAAAATAATCCTTGAACAAGTAATTTCCGTTCGATAGGATTTTGCCAATTCATTTCTCCTTGAGGAATATATCCACCATCGAATGTATCCACATACCACCGCAAAGCCTGGGGAAAGAAAAACACCCAGTATAAAAGGCGCAGATAATCCAAGGGGTTCCACAACGAGAGGGGACGCTTTAACTTGGGTGCTAAGTCTAGGCGGGGTACAGCGGCCATTATTTAACCTCCATTATTACTAATGAAGAACCTAACCCCCCAGCCTCCTTCCATATAAGGGAAGGGCGAATAGGAGTAATCTTGCTCCCCTCCCCTTGTAGACCGCCGTGTACACACAAATCGGAGTTACTTTGAGATCCGGGTTTTACCCCCCTTAATCCCCCCTTGTAAAGGGGGGAAACAAGAAAATCTAGTTCCCTCCCCTTTACAAGGGGAGGGTTAGGGTGGGGTAATTCGAGAACTTGTGTGTACATCGTAGCCCCTTGTAGAGGAGGAGTTGGGGGAGAGGTCAAAGCAGTGTCATTCATTGCAAACTCTCCACATACCGCGAATAAGTTCGATAACACAATTGCATCAGTTTGCGAGGATGTCCGCCACTTTGTTGGATGAGTTGGATGATTTCTTCTTCAGTAAAACTCACAGAAGTTCTAGCCAAACGGTTGGTAATAAAAGCACGCATAGTAACTTCATCCCAAGGATGAATGTGTTCCTCTTGGCAAATACCTGCTAACGGAGAAGTCTTACCTTGCTCCTGACTATCGTTAAATAAGTTGTTCAGAGGTTCGGTGGCAGCTAAAATCAGCTTCAACGGATCATTACTTCCATCGGCTAAACCGCGCAAATAATCCCTTATATTGCGAGTAAAACCTTCGCCTGTAAGCTTTCCTACATTGTCTATAGCCAGTAGTATTTTATGATTTCGCAAATTGCGGGTTAACTGATAGTCTTTACTTTCGGGTATATCAATCTCGTGGCACAATTCACTATAAAATTGATTTTCATTATGAAGTAAATTCAAGTCTAAGAAAACTGGCTGACGTTTAACGTTTAGACGAGTTTCTGCTTCTTGGCAAATCATCCATAGCAGCGAGGATTTTCCGATTCCCTCTTCCCCAATTAAAACAACACTACTACCGCTATTCAACACCTCAAATACTCGCCGGATTTTGCGCTCTCGGTCAAAGAATAAATACTTTTCATCTACTTTGCCAGTAAGTGGAATGAAAGGATTATGATTTTGCTGCGATAGATTATCTGACTGTGATTCATCTCCTTGTGCTAGATTAATTGGTTCTACAATTGCTTGTTGGGAAGGTAAAGTTGTTTCTGAATGCTGTTGATAATGATATTTAATTTGATTTTTAAAATTTCTCTTATTAACTTTTATCCCTAAATCTTTTGTAATCTTTTTGCATAGATTTGCACCTGCATCTCTCAAATATTGCTCAGTGAGAAAAGTCTGAGTAGCAATATCTGAATAAATCTGACCTTCCCAGATTCCTAAAAAAAGCTGTTCTTCCAATTCATTTAAGACTTGATTAGTCTTTTTAGCAAACAGCGCATTAATGAATGCTAACGCTTGTTTTGAGTCCATTAGGCGTAATCGAATTGGCAGAGCGAAGTCAAAATCAGCCAGTAGTGTAATACTTTACCCTACAAAGCTACATTTGCCTACTTTCCCTTACAACAATTTAATCACTCAAACTCCCTACTAGCGCCTACCTATAGAGTCTGTATCTCAAGTGATGATGGTGTTACAGAACAAAAGTTGAGGAGTTTTTGAGAAATGACAACTTTTAGACAACAGCTTGCACTTGCTCTTATCGCTGCCACCTCTGCCATATTAGCTGCCGGAGTACCTGCCATAATGGGGCTTGGGAACAAATCTTCTCTAGAGTCACTCTCTATCACCGCCACTTCTACAACGTGTGATAAAGTTACTGTGGCTAAAGTATGCGTTGATAATCTTACGGTGCAGTTTAATAGCAACGAACCTCAGCAAGTAAAAAATAGCGATCGTATACCTCTAAAAGCTGGAGATACTCTAAGATTATCAAATCTAACCTATTGCATACCATC
This sequence comes from Nostoc sp., assembly GCF_036916985.1. Classification (GTDB taxonomy): domain Bacteria; phylum Cyanobacteriota; class Cyanobacteriia; order Cyanobacteriales; family Nostocaceae; genus Nostoc. Next base: position 345,595 of record NZ_JBALFD010000097.1, on the reverse strand, counting down.
TAAAGCTCCAGTCAATCGAGTAGAAGTAAAAGTTTATCTGTTTCCGAATGGAGTTGAGAGTTATAAAAATCGACTTTTCACTCCTAGTAACTTCCCGATTAATGCTGCTTGTCATAATATTGGTAATTTTCAACAAACTTGGACGCTTGAACCAGGACAGCACCGAGTTAGCATACCTATTATCAAATATATTGGCAGCAACAGAATTGTAGAAAATAGTTTCTATTTTAACTTAGATGTTGGACGGTAATTTCAGTCTTCTATTTAAAAGCGAAAGAGAGTAATAGTTTTATGGCTTACAGCGAGTTTAGTTTAGCTAAAGCAAAACAAGACTTTAGTTTAAGTACCTTAGAAAAACGCAATATTTTCGCTGGTGTTTCTGAATTAACAGCGAGTAATTTGCTTGTAGAAACACTCAGTTACAACCTGGATATCGCTTTAGGTAGTAATAGTGAAAAAGCTCGTTCTGAGCTAATTATTGCTCCCATTTTAGTTGATTTACGCCGACAATTACACGAACAAGTTAGTTTATTTTCTGGAGTAGATTTTACTGTCGATAATAGCAAAGGATTAAACGGTACTTGCGATTTTATTATTACTAAATCTCCAGAAATTCTCATTTTGACAGCGCCAGTAATTACAGTTGTAGAAGCTAAAAAAGAAAATATTAATGGGGGTTTGGGTCAGTGTGCGGCGGAAATGGTAGCAGCCCAAATATTTAATAAGCAAGCTGCAACTGAGATTAAAACAATTTACGGTGCAGTTACAACGGGCAGTATTTGGCAATTTTTGAAACTAGAAGAACAAACATTGACTATTGATTTAAGCGAATATTATCTCAAAGATGTAAATAAAATTCTGGGGATTTTAGCTAATGGTATTTCTCAAGAAATTTAGCAAAATGTTCAATAGCTTAATATCGAATTCGCGGATCTACATAAGCATTTAAAATATCAATTAAAATGCTGGCACTGACAACGATCGCACCAAAAAAGACTAGCACTCCCTGGACTGTGGGATAATCGCGATCGGCGATCGCTTGATACAGTCGATTTGCTAACCCAGGCCAAGAAAATGTTACCTCTGTCAAAATCGCCCCACCTAACAGAGACGCAAAAGTTAATCCCAAGACTGTAATCACTGGAATTAAAGCATTCTTTAACGCGTGGGAGGCTAAAATCTTATTTTCACCAATACCTCTAGCTCTAGCGGCTTCTACATAATCGGCTTGTAAGGTTTGCTTTAAATTCACTCGCACAATTCGCTCAAAAATCCCACTGAGCAAAATTCCTAGTGTGAGACTCGGTAGAGCCAGATGGTGTAAGGATGTGAAAAACTGGGTGAAGTTTCCACTGAGTAAGCTATCAATTGTATACAACCCAGTGACAGTAGTCGGAGCCGGTAAATTGGGCGGAAAGCGGTTGGAATTGGGAAACCAACCCAGTTGGACTGAGAAAATCAACTGCAAAAGCATTCCCGCCCAAAACATGGGGAGTGCGTAGGTAATGATACCAAATAAGCGCCCACCGACATCAAAATATGTGCCAGGACGAGAAGCCGAAAGAGTCCCAACCGCAATTCCGACGATGAGTGCAACCGCCATACTACATACTGCTAACTCCACCGTCGCCGGGAAATATTGCCCAATTATGTCCCAAACATTTTGTCCTCGACTCATTAAAGAAGTTCCCAAGTCAAAGCGTAGTATGCTTCCTAAATAGTTTAGGTACTGTAGCCATAGAGGAAGGTTTAAACCAAGTTGTTTTCGCAATTCTTCCTTAGCTGCTTCTGGCGCACGTCCGCCTAGAATTGCATCTGCTGGATCTCCTGGTGTTGCTCTTAATAAGAGAAATACAATAGTGATGATCGTTAATAGCTGAAGTGGCGCAAGAAGTAACCGAGAAACAATGTAATATTGTAAAGCTTTAGAACGAGACATAAGCAATTCAAAATTCAAAATGCAATTTTTTATTTTCTCTGCGCTCTCTGCGTCTCTGCGGTTAAAAAGTAATTAAATCAACCACAGAGGCGCAGAGAACACAGAGGTAAGAAGTTAAAGAGAATTTCTTGTCCCTTTAACTTTTTAACTACTTTTTAAGTGTCTGGTAAAGCAAAATTTGGGTAGGGTTAAGCTTTACACCATTAACACCCTTTTGGGCAAATACATAGTCTTTGTTTTGCCATAAGGGAACGTAAGGTACATCAGTAGTTACTTGCGTTTGAATTTCGTTAAAGATTTTCTGACGCGCTTCGGGGTTTTGTTCTTTGCGTTGCCCATCAATCAATTTATTTATGGCTTCGTTATAGTAGAACGAACCCTGAGTTTGACTGCCGCCATCTTCGCATCCTTTAGCAACTGAACCTTTGTCGCAAGCCAAAAATGGCTGAACGTAATTATCTGGATCTAAAAAGTCTGGATACCAATCTAGTAAAGCTGCTGGATACAAACCCTTAGCAATATCTTTAAAGAAGGCTGGCCCTTCGGCGGGGGTGACTTCAAATTGCAGTATTCCATCCATTTTGACATCCACAAGGGATTTGAGTGTCTGTGCTGCCAAACTACGAGTTGGTGAACTAGAAGGATACCAAACTTGCACTTTTGCGGGATTTTCTTTGGAGAAACCGGCGGTAGTTAATAATTTTTTAGCTTGATCGAAGTTAGCATCGCCATATTTATCTTTGAATAATGGCACAGAAACCTTAAACGTTGTGGGAATCATGCTATAAAGCGGATCTGCTTGACCAAGTAAGACTCGCTCATTTAAAAGTGGACGGTCAATGATGGATGCGATGGCTTGTCTTACCTCTAATTTATCTAAAGGCTTTTGATTCCGGTTTAATACCAGATAACTTACTACACTACCTTCAGCTGCGATCGCTTGCCAATCCCCTTTTTTTCCACCTTCTTCCAAACTGCGATTTTGATCTGGCTGTAGCGACAGATAAGCTACATCCACTGCGCCTGTACGGAAAGCATTAAACAAATTAACCGGACTAGTTTGAATTTGGAGATTAACACCTTTGTTAGCTGGTTTTTCTCCCCAATATTTATCAAACACATCAAATCGGATGGAATCAGTACCATACTGTCCTAATTTGTAAGGGCCAGTTCCCACAAAAATATTCGGCTTGAATTTACCAGCACCGAGTTCGTAAGCTTTGGGTGAAACTGCACACACCCCAGGAAAAGCCAGCAATGAGGGAAATGCCGCAAAGGGCTTTTTCAGCTTAATTGTCAACTCATACTCGCTTGTTGGTTTGATCGAATCTACTATATCAGCTAGTAAGAATGAGGGTTTTCCTTTATTTTGAATAAAGCGGTTGATGGTAAAGGCCATTGCTTGAGCGTTGAAGGGAGTTCCATCGTGAAAAACGACTCCCTGACGTAAGGCGATGGTATAAGTTAAGCCATCTTGACTGACTTTGGGTAATGCTGTAGCTAGCTGAGGCTTAATTTCGGTGCTTCCTGATTCGTAGTTGTAGAGGCGATCGCTCATATTAAACACCAAGCCTAAAGATGCTAACTCATAAGCATCAGCCGGATCAAGGGTTCTGGGCTTGGCTGTTGTACCGATAGTAATCCGACCATCACCTGTAGGGGTATTTACAGAACCGGATGGCGGCGTAGTTTGCTGCGAACGAGGAGCGCAACTAACAACCAAAAATAAACATAAACAGAACAAAGATAGGAATTGTGTAATCCGACCCCACTGTTTCACGAACAAGGAAAACCAGGTCATAGCAATAATATATTTGATCTCAGCGGTCAGCAATTCTACTACATTTGTGACTCTTATGCTGAATCTTCACAATTTATGGTGGTTCTTGTTTCGATGGAACACTCCGTAGCCATCTAAATCAAAAAGTTGTGGCAGATACTCAACTTCATAATTTAAGTTTATTGCTACTGTGTAATGCCTACGACGCGCTACGCATATACACTATTTTGCATTGATTCAGATACAGAATTTGAAATTTAAGATTTGTGAATTATTAAAAAGTTTTTATTTAATTAAAATTTTCAACATTGGCTAAATTTGTCGTAAATTCATAGTTACTAGGAAAATAGGTCTTGTTAAGGTTTGACCTTAGCCCAAGTAGTTTACGTTGAGATTTTACCTGTTGCTGCTTGGGCACAGAAATCGATAGAGCGTTTTATTGTCCAGATTGGCTGTATTGTCAAAAATAAGAGTGTTTGAACATCAGCGACTAAAGCGATCGCGATATTGTTAACAGCAGATTGAAAGTCGAAATAGTGAGACTAAGACCGTGAAGTATTTCTTTCTATCTGAGGGATGGGCAGTTGCAAGAGTCTGGGCATCTGATGGACTCTGGCAAATAACTGCATGGCGACGCCAACCAGATATTCAGCGAATGAATATTTGTATAGTCGAAGAAAATGAATTGCTCTGGCTTTATCGAGTTGAAGAAGCCGTTTTAACCGTGGAAGTGAAGCCAACAACACCAGTACTTGGTAGTCAGACCATCGGTCAAGTAGTACTCAAGCGTCTGATGAGCGCCGAACAGGTAATCGAACGCCTGGGTACAGCTGAGGCGAAGTGTCATCTGCAAAATATCCAGTTGGTAGTTCAGTAAATATGGGGTATGGGGCATGGAGCATTGGTTATTAATTATTCTTTCCCTGCTCCCTGCTCCCTGCTCCCCTGCCTGCCCTTCTCCCCACTCCCCACATCAAGAAAAGATAAGCAAATTTCATCCCCAACGGGTATTGGTAGCGAAAAAACTTTGAGATGCTACGCGATCGCATCAATTTACACGCTTGCAAACAATTCCATCAATAGTTACACTTTTTAAAACATTCTCATTTTTGCTTGGCGATGGCTACCCTATTATAGGTAAACCTCCCGAAGCGAGTAAGCATTGCCAAAGCACCCACGGTGTATGACTTTTTAAGACTAAGCTGTGGTAGTACTCTGGCTCTGGCAATAACAAAAAACAAGAGAGAGTTTTATGAGTGGCGTTTTTCGTCTCTCATAACCTCAGTAAGAAAATTGCTTTGTAAACTAACTCATCGAGGAGGAGCGTAGTCGATGGGACTACCCTGGTACCGAGTACATACAGTCGTTCTGAATGATCCAGGGCGACTGATTTCTGTACACCTAATGCACACAGCCTTAGTAGCAGGCTGGGCTGGTTCGATGGCACTCTACGAACTAGCTGTTTTTGACCCTAGCGATCCGATTCTCAACCCGATGTGGCGTCAAGGGATGTTCGTTTTGCCCTTCATGTCACGTTTGGGCGTTACCCAATCTTGGGGTGGTTGGAACGTTACTGGTGGTCCATCAACTGATCCTGGCTTCTGGTCATTTGAAGGCGTTGCTGCGGCTCACATTGTTCTTTCCGGTCTGCTGTTCCTAGCCGCCGTATGGCACTGGGTTTACTGGGATTTGGAACTCTTTAGAGATCCCCGCACTGGTGAACCCGCCTTAGACTTGCCAAAGATGTTTGGCATTCACCTGTTCTTATCTGGTCTACTTTGTTTTGGATTTGGTGCTTTTCACGTCACCGGACTATTTGGGCCGGGGATATGGGTTTCTGACGCCTATGGTATAACTGGCGCAGCACAGGCAGTAGCACCAGAATGGGGGCCAGATGGTTTTAACCCCTATAACCCTGGTGGTATTGCGGCTCACCACATTGCCGCTGGTGTTGTTGGTATTATTGCAGGCTTATTCCACCTCACAGTTAGACCCCCCGAACGGCTCTACAAAGCCCTGCGGATGGGGAACATTGAAACAGTACTTTCTAGCAGTATTGCAGCAGTCTTCTTCGCTGCTTTCGTGGTTGCTGGTACTATGTGGTACGGTAACGCTGCCACACCCATCGAATTGTTTGGCCCTACCCGTTATCAATGGGATCAAAGCTACTTCCGTCAAGAAATTCAGCGCCGCGTCCAAACTAGCGTTGCTCAAGGTGCAACCCTTGACCAAGCTTGGTCGCAGATTCCCGAAAAACTGGCTTTCTACGATTACGTCGGTAATAGCCCCGCGAAAGGCGGTCTATTCCGTACAGGGCCGATGGTGAAGGGTGATGGCATTGCCCAATCTTGGCAAGGTCACGCCGTATTCAAAGATTCTGAAGGACGGGAATTGACCGTGCGTCGTCTCCCCAACTTCTTTGAAACCTTCCCAGTAATTTTGACTGATGCAGATGGAATTGTCCGCGCCGACATTCCCTTCCGTCGGGCAGAATCTAAGTATAGCTTCGAGCAATCTGGTGTCACCGTTAGTTTCTACGGCGGCAATCTGAATGGTCAAACCTTTACAGAGCCAGCTGATGTGAAGAAGTATGCCCGTAAGGCTCAAGGCGGTGAAATCTTTGAATTTGACCGAGAAACCTTGAACTCTGATGGTGTATTCCGCACCAGTCCTAGAGGTTGGTTTACCTTTGGACACGCCGTATTTGCTCTGCTGTTCTTCTTTGGTCATCTCTGGCATGGTTCTCGGACAATCTACCGAGACGTATTTGCCGGTGTTGATGCGGATCTTGAAGAGCAAGTTGAGTGGGGTCTGTTCCAGAAAGTGGGTGATAAATCAACCCGCCGGAAGGAAGCCCTTTAATTTCAGTGCTGAGTAAAGAAGTGCTGAGTTCCGAGTTAAGCCTCTGACTCAGCACTCAGCACTCAGCACTCAGAACTTTAAATTACTGGCTGGATAAAGAGGAAATCGTAATATGGAAAGCGTTGCGTACATCTTGATTTTTACTCTGTGTATAGGTACTCTCTTCTTTGCGATCGCATTTCGCGAACCCCCTCGCTTTGAGAAACCAAAAGATAAGTAGATCCTATTCCCAGAGCAAGCAGATTTAACGTTAATATCCGTTGCTACCATACTTAGTAGCAACGGATATTATTTTTTATCTCAATACAGTTCAGATAGAGCAACAAAACACTTGTAGAGATGGCGATTTATCGCGTCTAGAAAACCTCAATACAAAAAAAGTGACCCTGAAATTCAGAGTCACCTGTAATATTTATTCTGAAACAGTCTAAATTTTTCCAATCAATTGAGAATTTAGACGTGCGAAAGTTTACTTCTCGGCTTCAGCAATGGGAACCCATTCAGTATGGAAACTTCCGGGCTTATCGAGACGCAGGTAAGTATGTGCGCCGAAGTAGTCGCGTTGTGCTTGAGTCAAGTTTTGAGGCAAGCGATCGCGGCGATAGCTGTCAAAATAATCCAAGGATGCGCTAAATGCGGGTACTGGAATTCCCACTGTTGCAGCGGTTGCAATCACTTCCCGCCAAGCTGTCTGTCTGTCAAGAATTGTCTGCTTAAATTCGGGAGCTAACAGCAAGTTAGGTAATGCTGGATTTTCGCTAAAAGCCTTCTTAATTTTATTCAAAAAGCGAGCGCGAATAATACAACCACCTTTCCAAATCCGCGCCATTTCGCCCAGATCCAAATTCCAGTTATATGTTTTGGAAGCTGTGGATAGCAACGCCATCCCTTGAGCATAAGAACAGATTTTTGAGCAATAGAGAGCATCGCGTACTTTATTGATAAAGTCCTTAGTTTGCCCGTCATACTTGACACTGGGGCCTGTGAGGACTTTCGATGCTGCAACTCGCTCTTCTTTAATCGAAGATATAATCCGGGCATTAACTGCTGCTGTAATTGTAGGAATAGCAACTCCCAATTCCAATGCAGTTTGTACAGTCCAACGTCCAGTTCCCTTTTGACCGGCTGCGTCAACAATCAAATCCACCAGGGGTTTATTTGTTTCTGGGTCAATATATGGGAAGATATTCTTCGTAATCTCGATCAAAAATGAATCGAGTTCATCGGTGGTGTTCCATTCAGCAAACACATCATGTAGCTGACTGGGGTTTAATCCAACGACATTTTTCAGCAAGTCGTAGGCTTCAGCAATTAGCTGCATATCGCCGTACTCAATGCCGTTGTGTACCATTTTCACATAGTGGCCAGAACCACCAGGGCCAATATAGGTTACACAAGGGCCATCATCGACTTGGGCAGCAATTTTGTTGAAAATTGGTGATAGGAACTCGTAAGAGCTTCTTGTACCTCCAGGCATCAGTGAAGGCCCATTTAGCGCTCCTTCTTCACCGCCACTGACACCCATACCAAGATACCGAAGCCCTGCGGGTTCTAATTCCTGAGTGCGTCGTTCCGTATCTTCAAACCAAGAGTTGCCACCGTCGATAATGATATCGCCTTCCTCTAACAAGGGTTTGAGTTGAGCAATCACCGCATCCACTGGCTTACCAGCTTGCACCATTACTAGAATTTTGCGGGGACGTTCCAATAAGGCAACGAATTCTTCCAAGGTAAATGCGGCTTTGACATTCCGTCCTGTAGCACGCTGCGCCATAAACGCATCCGTTTTTTCGCGGGAGCGGTTGTAAACTGCAATTGGGAAGCCATTGCGCTCCACGTTGAGAGCGATGTTCTCACCCATAACGGCTAATCCAATCACACCAAAGCTTTGTAGTGTCATAAAAAATTTCTGGCTAACTCTTGCAGATCCTTTACCTATAAGGGTAGTCCGATATTTTCCGTTCTCCCCTAAAGAAGACCTTAAGACTTGATATAAATGACAAAAATCCACAAGTAACATGGATAATTAATTTTAAATTGTATCTAAATCAACAATTGACTGGCAAAATTTGCAAAATTGAAATAATCAAAGGACGCAGTAAGGAGTAACCAAATAATGCTGGCATTTGTCCTAGCTTTGGTAGTGGGTCTTGGTAGTTTAGCCATTTACATAGCAGCTTTCTTTTTCCCAGAAATCCACCGCAAGAATGACTTTATCTGGAGTGGCGTAGGATTGTTCTATGCTTTAGTCTTATGGGTGTTTGCGCCACGCATTACTGGAGGCTTGTTGCTGGGTCATGTGGCTAGTGTGGCTCTTTTGGTCTGGTTTGGCTGGCAAACTCTATCATTACGTCGGCAATTGACCCCGCAGGCACAACAAACCCAAGTACCCAGTGCTGAGACGGTAAAAACTGGCATTCAAGAACAGGTGAATAAGTTGTCCCTTCAGGAACGGCTGGGCCAGTTGCAAAAAGGTCTTGGTAGCACCTTCAGTGGCGCGAAAGACAAGGTGCAGCAGACTGTGAGTAAAAAGACACCCACAACCCCCAAACCTGATGACATTACTTCTGTACTGTCAGAGAAACCTGCTATTGAGATTATTGACAAAACTATTGTCATACCAGAACCACCAGCAGAGGAGACAGTTACTACTGACACCGAAGCAAAAACTGAGAGTATACCGGAAGCGATTCCCCCACATCCCCCATCTCCTGAATTGGTGGAAGCAGCGCAACCAGATTTTGAAATTGAGGATAAGCAACCGATTCCTGTAGAAGAAATTGCGCCGGATGCGATACTCGCTCCCCCAGCGGAAACGCCACCTGAGCAAATACCACCTAATCAAGGTAGTTGAATTCTGTGAAACCCAACGTTAACCTAATATACCTAATATAATGTTGGGTTTCACTCAACTTACTTTAATGTTTTGCCACAAATCGGCTGCAACAAACCTAGATAAATGACCAACATTAGTTGTTGCGATGCCTGCGGCGGCAAGCTACGCAACATCTGCACCGATAATAGTTACAGCTTGGGCTACTAAAATTATGTCACCCTCCATAGTCTTATCAACAGTTGCATCCAACAGAATAACTTGAGTCACCAAGTTATAGCTTTTAACTCAACAGGGAATAATTTACGATCAGATAAACGATCCTAATCTAAAGCGTGAATTAAGGCTTTTAACAAACTAGGGATAAAAATTATGAACATCCAACTTCAAGCGGAATATGAGCAATTTATACAAACCCGAATTGCTACAGGTAGATATGAAAATGCTGAAGATGTGATTGCTAAAGCATTGAAACTGCTGGAAGAATGGGAGAATGGTTATCAGGAATGGGAAGAAGAAACCCAGAAAAAAATAGCTGTTGGGCTTGCTTCTATTGAACGTGGAGACGTAATAGATGCTGAAGTGGTGATGGCGCAACTGTCAGATAAATTACGCAAAGCGCGTGAGACTCAAGGATAATGGAATATTTTATTGCCAAAGAAGCAAGTCAAGATTTAGATGAAATTTTAGATTATTTTCTAGTTAGCAATATCAACGCAGGGGAAAGATTTATTCAAGGATTTAATAAGAAGTGCCAAAACATAGCTCAATTCCCGAATATAGGACGAAGCTACGTCAATTTTGAGCCAAGCCTTAGAGGAATACCCTTAGATGGCTACATTATTTTTTATCGAGTTTTTGAAGATAGTGTTGTGATTGTGCGGGTAATTAGCGGTTATCGGGATTTAAAATCTATATTTACAGATGTGGACAATCAATAGATTTTTGAGTTGTCCAATTTAGACTGTTTCTCTTTTGGCAGAATATATTCTTGCAAAATCTGCACAGTATATGTTTCAACAGAAAGCCCTTGCTGTTTAGCTTGTTGTGCAAGATACAGAATATTTCAGGTAAATGAAGTACATATATAAAACCCAAAACCTTGTAGAGACGTAGCAATGCTACGTCTCTACGTGTATTCGGTTAGAGCGCAATCTGCTGTATTGTTCTAATTCTGGTGGCAAGTTCAGGGTTAGGGTCATAAATCTCTTTTAAGTGACACCATATATTTTAAACCTGCCAAACCAGAAAAATTCAAATTACCTACGAATACAGAGATATCCCTGAAAGACTATCGTCTTGTGTTCTCTCTACGGGTTTTCTCTACATGGGCTTTACGTGTCAGCAGTTGCAGATTATCGATGGTAGTTAAACCACCCTCAGACATAGGTTTAATGTGATCAATTTGAAAATCTCTCCGCATCTGGCTTTTAACTCCACTAATTGCACAAGATATAAACCCTTTTGCATCTGTGTACTTGGCGAATACAGCATTTTTAATTTTTCTGTATTCAAGAATATCTCGCTCTTTTATTTCATATAGAGTTAACTTCTCTATTGGTACAGTATCAGGAATTACAGTTGGTATTGATCCGACTACATGATCACCATATATGTCTGGATCTGCAATCTTCATAATTTCAATAGCTAACTGCTTCATGAAATATAGCTTTTTGTAACTGAATAGCACTTGCCAAAAAGACTTTTCATCATTCCAAAGTGATTTGATATAGTCAGCCTCTGCTCTACCGCCTAATGAATTGTCGTAGATATGTCTTGCTACAATAGATAAATCACACTTTCTTCTCTCGCTAAAGGCTAGAAATTCTGGTTTTTGTTCTTTGTGAGCATAGAAACGCAAAATATTTTTTACATCTTCATCTCTATAGCCCAGTAAAGTTTGATGGTCAGGAAAATAAATTTCCTTTGCAATTTTCAAAAGAAATTCAAGTTCTAATTGGGTTAATATTTCCCTATCTTGTAAATCAATACTTTGAAATAAAACTTTCAAATCCTGTACAAAGTTATCGTATGCCTCTTCTGTGTCGTCATATAACAACACATCATAATTGGTAGGTTTAGGCTCATATCCTTCAGACGGTTCAAGAATGGAAAAACGATAAATTCCAAGAGGAATTCTTTTCAAAAACACTAATTTTTCTAATCCAGTAGTGTCAATTGATTCATCCATGATGCGGGCGAATTCTTCGATCATCTCAATAGAGATTAGCCGAGCAGTTCTATTACCTGATGGAATATCTTTCTCAATAAATTCTGCATCATCTTCAAAATGAAGCTTTTCTGGATTAACCCAGTTAATTTTGTCTTCCCAGTCATCAATAAAGCTAACCACATAAGCTTTTTCTGTACCGCCTGCTTTTTGCCCACGCAAAGCCCGCCCTATCATTTGTGTCATTAATATTGTAGACGCTGTAGGTCTTGTGAGAAAAACAGTTTGTACATTAGGTAAATCTGTTCCCTCAGTCAACATTTCTACATTGATTAATACCTCAAGCTCACCATTTCTGAATTTTTTTATTTTTTCTGAGTTTTCTTTGGCAGAAACTGTAGCACCTGTAGTTAAATCTTTAACTGAAGATACAATATAATCAGAATTAATTTCTTTATCCCTAAACAGCTTGTTCAGCGCAATTGCATGTATAACATCGATGGCAAAAATCAGAATAGGTTTGTACTTTTCCCGATTATTGATATAATGATCAACAATTATCTTGTTACGCTCATAAGATTTAGCAATCTCCTCAGCAATATCTTTTGGTAGTTTGTCAAAGTCTTCAATATTTTTTATTTCCCTGGCTGTCAATTTTTTCTTTATCTCTATCTTCGTTTTTAGGTTTTCAAAAATAGGTTCAGCAAGTATTCCTCTATTAATTAAGTTTCTTAGATGTTCTGAAAAGATAATATCATTTGGAAAAACTAACTTTAGCAAACCTTTCTCAATCCATTACCCTAATTTCCAGTATTCCCAAACCGATGTGCTGTCTAACTAATTACCAGTATCTTTATATAAGATAAAATGTATGAATAAATAATTATTGCAGGCGATCGCTCTTTTGAAAGTTTTAGTCCCTAAAAAGTACAATAATTAATTTAGATGTACGATAGCTTACTAAAATCCCGCAACTATAGTCGTGGGGAATGCGTTAGTTATATTAAGTTAAAAATTGAAAAATCAGGAGAGATTAGATAATGCACCATTCTGAATGGAGAGTTAAAGTCTTAGAAGAAGTGCAGCAAATCCCAGATGCTAAGTTAGCACAACTCTATGAGATGATTCACGGATTTAGACTTAGCTCAGAAACTAACAGCCACAACGCTGCTGCTATCATGCAGTTCGCAGGTTGCTGGAGCAATATGTCAGATGAAGCATACGGCGAATTTTCAGACGAGATTGCTATCCGTCGTCAGCAAGCATTTTCTCAAAGACGAAACCGTGAAACCAGCATTGATTGATACTGATATTTTGTCCTTGTTCTTCCGAGGCAATACTAATGTAGTAGCTCAGTTTCAGACTTACTTAATAACCTATCGTCAAATCAACATTAGTATCATCACTTATTACGAAATTCTCAGCGGCTTAAAGCACCGTGATGCCCAAAAGCAACTCGCTTTGTTTTTGGAGTTTGTTGCCCAAAATACTATCTTGCCCCTTACTGAACAATCAGTCACCCTATCCGCAGATATCTACGCAAATTTGCGGCTCCAAGGAATTCCCATCGACGATATTGACTTGCTCATTGCTGGGGTTGCCATTGCCAATAATCTAGTTATGATTACTCATAATCAGCGCCATTTCGGTAGAGTTGAAACACTAGAGTTGCAAGATTGGAGTCAAGCTTAAGGTGCTTTGATTGCAATAAAAGTTACCCTGTAGGTTTTATGCAGCGATCGCACTACGATCAAAATAGATAAGAGCATATAGCGATCGCAATTCCATATCCCCAGCTTCAGATATTTTAGTTCCGTAAGGTGTGTTACGGCGCAAAATTAGCGTCAGGTGAAGTCTTTGCTGTAGGCATCGCTCCCCGAATATTTACGAAACTAGCCAAAATAACCGATACAATCAGAAAAAAAGACTCAAAAAATACTTAAGCGATTCATCATGGCAGCGATATCTAACGTCCAGGTGACAATTTCTCTAGCTGAACTGGGTTTAGAGGCGGACGTGCGGTTTCGCGTTAAGTTGACACCTATGGCGAGATGCCCATCCCACAAGATTGAATAATTTATTTATTGGAATTCCCTTGGAATGAAATTATTAATAAACCAGTCTCTTAGAAATCGCGGCTATACAGACAAAACCCACCTGCGTGGGTTAATTTAAATGAAACGATATGGAAATCTATGGAATGAAATTATAGTATTTGGGAATTTACTATCAGCCGGGCAGCAAGCACAACGGGGTAAACGTTTTCGAGAAAATGTTTTAGAGTTTAACTACAATCTAGAGCAAGAGTTATTTCAACTGCAAGAAGAATTACAGTCAAAAATATACTGTTCTGGAAACTACACCAAATTTCAAAAGCAAATTCATTCTCAATACCCACTTTTACGAAGAAACAGCTTTCAAATGTGAGGCATGATGAGATAAGTAATTTGAGTCAATAACCCGATTACGCCCAGAAGTTTTAGCCTGTAACAGACATTGATCGGCACGATATAGCAGACTCTCTCCTTGCTCATCATCCTCAGCTTGTAGAGAGGCTGTGCCTAGACTAATGGTGATATTAATTGTCAGTTTATTGTTGAGTGCAAATGGTTCATCGCTGACTACACGATTGAGACGACGGGCTACTAATAGTGCTTCGTCATCGCTAGTGTTAGCCAGAAGAATCACAAATTCTTCGCCACCATAGCGGAATGCTGTATCTTGACAGCGCAGATTGTGGCGCAAGCGCTGGCATAATATTTGCAAGATGCGATCGCCTACTAAATGCCCATGAGTATCGTTAACTTTCTTGAAATGATCTACATCCAGAATAATCAAACTCAGGGAAGTTTTTTGAGTTCTGGCTCTTTGAATTTGTCTGGGTAAGTCCCATTCTAAAGCCCGACGATTATTTAATTCTGTCAAGGAATCGGCTAAGGCGATCGCAGATAGCATATCATTTGTCCGAATCAAATCTCGGTATTTTTGGGCTTTCCGTAAGCCAACTGTCAATTGAGCAAGTATTAGGCCATGATTGGCGGTCAACTCTGCCAAGCTATGGTCTGTTTTATCTTCAATCAGATGCCAAATATAAGCATCGGCTCCTTGCTTTAGTGCTGCTGCACTCATCTCTAATTCCCGATGCCAACCCTTGTTTCTATCAATAAGCTGCTGAGAACGATCCTCGAAGAGAATACAGTATATCCACGAAAGTTTTGTCTGATCTTTCAACCAATTACACAATTCCATACTGTCATCTAGGCTAGCCTGCACCAGTATGACATCGGGAGGCGTCATTTTAATTCGTGACACTGCCTGATTCAAATTGTCCATAACTTCTACATTAAAAGCAGTTGCATAACGGATCTGATCTGGAAGTGTGGCGATAAAATTATTTTTTCCAAAGACCAGAATAGAAATATTCATTGGTTTATTTTTTATCCTATTTAAATTTTCAATAGATTAACTTGATTCGCTTACTGCTCTTTTTGCCTAATACTAAATATAATGTTTCAGGCTTAGTTATATTTTTTGATATATGATTTTTGGAACGCCAATTTTACGGTGATTTTCCAAGCTTAATCTCCTTTTAAGGCTATATTTTTACTATTACGGTTTCTGAAATATCCTCTTATGACAACTAATGTCTTCTTTACAGTTTGTTTTTAAAACAGTAAAAATACTGAATATTATTTGGACGTACAAAAGCTATTTATGTAGTTTCTCAAGTGCTATTTTGCTGAGAAAAATACCAAAATAAATAGTTCATAATAACCGTTATATTAGGTAGCTAAATTTCTTTTTAGGTAGAAAAATAAAGAAATTATAAAGTTTTTTGATTGGATTATCAAAGCAGAATATTTTCATTCAATTACAAATGTTATTTACCATAAACTACCTCAGCCTTTTCCTTGAAGAAATAGGCTTTGATCGAGTATTAGGATAGGAGTTGAATTACAAAAAAAAATGTAAATCAAATAGACAGCAGAACTAACTCCTGCTCTGGATAGTAGCTTTGCGGGATTAACATGCTCTAAAATTGCAGACTGAATTTTTACCCTAAAAATTCACAATGAAAAGAGATTGTGAACTCAAGTTGCACGATGTTTTAGCAGGAGAAAGAAAACATCTCTGCCTATGTGTTATCTATGTTTGTTTATTTACTTACAGCTATTTTCAGGTAAATAGACCATGCGCTAGGGGTACAGCAATGTTCATTGGTGTCAACTTAATGGGAAACGGGCGGTTAGAAACTGCGTCTACACAAACAAAAGCTACCGATCCTGGGTTTCAAACCCTTAATTTGACTTGAGTCCGCGGAGGCGGACTTTGCCTGTGTAGCCGCGAATTCCATTCGCCGGGGTTGTGCCTTACGACTGCTGTAATTCACATTTTTTTATTTGCTGCAACATCATAAATCTGGAAAACAAGGCTAAATAAAAAACTTGTGGGTAAATTGGTTACATTCCGCCCGTAGAAAGGACGGAATAAACATAAAAAAATTTTGTTAGCGTCGCCTGAGATATTAAAATCTAAACCTCTGCCAAAAGTTAGAACCTGATCAATAACCTTCAATAGCGTAACCAGCAGCAACAATTACCTGTTTGATTGACTCCTCGGAAGCTGCGGATTCCACCGTGACAGTTTTAGCGTTAACATCCACATCCACCTTGGCATCAGGTTCCATAACATGGATGGACTCAGTAATTGTGTCTGCACATCCCTCACAAGCAATATTTGATACCTTCAGTTTTAGTGCCATTTGTTACCTCCGTATGGGAAATTTAAAGTATTTCTTAAGGATTAATCTTAACCATTGAAATCCATTTGTGCATCCCACCAGAGTCAGGTTATGCTGTAAAAGCATCCTAATAGCTGTATTTTGCTTACTGACTGGCAAAATTCGCTGGCAGTAAGAGGAAACAAAATGCAAGAATATATAAAGCTATTTATGAAAATACACTTACTTAGTGCCGCTACGCCTAAGTATGAAGTTAAAAACACTTATGTCTTCAAATCCCCAGTACCTAAGCGGTAACGAAATTCGCAACATATTTCTCGACTTCTTTGCCCAACGGGAACACCAAATTCTCCCAAGTGCTTCCCTCGTGCCAGAAGACCCAACCGTGCTGCTGACGATCGCGGGGATGCTACCATTTAAACCAATATTCTTGGGGCAGCGCACACCAGAATTTAAGCGGGCTACAACTTCGCAAAAGTGTATTCGTACCAACGACATCGAAAATGTCGGACGCACCAAACGACATCACACGTTTTTTGAGATGTTGGGCAATTTCAGCTTTGGTGATTATTTTAAAGAACAAGCGATCGCTTGGGGTTGGGAAATCTCTACGCAAGTCTTTGGCTTTTCCCCTCAAAATCTTGTTGTCAGTGTTTTTGAAGATGATGATGAAGCCTTTGAAATTTGGCGTGATCAAATCGGTGTGTCAGTAGCGAGAATTAAACGCTTGGGCGAAGATGATAACTTTTGGGTATCTGGTCCCACTGGCCCTTGCGGCCCTTGTTCGGAAATTTATTACGACTTCCACCCAGAACGCGGTGAGGAAAATATCGATTTAGAAGACGATACCCGATTCATCGAGTTTTACAACCTCGTCTTCATGCAATATAACCGGGATGCTTCCGGGAATTTAACGCCACTGCAAAACAAGAACATCGACACCGGTATGGGCTTGGATCGAATGGCGCAAATTCTCCAAAAAGTACCCAATAACTACGAAACTGACCTGATTTTCCCAATTATCCAAACAGCAGGGCAAATTGCTGGTGTTGATTACCACAGCAGTGATGAAAAAACTAAAACTTCCTTAAAAGTCATTGGCGATCATATTCGGGCTGTTATCCACATGATTGCTGATGAAATTCGCGCTTCCAATGTGGGACGCGGTTATGTGCTGCGGCGGTTAATTCGGCGAGTGGTGCGTCATGGGCGATTAATTGGGATTTCTGGCGAATTTACTACCCAAGTTGCTGAAACTGCGATCGCTCTTTCAGAATCAGCTTACCCCAATGTCCGCCAACGGGAAGCAGCAATTAAAGCTGAGTTGCAACGGGAAGAATCGAATTTCCTCAGAACTCTGGATAGAGGCGAAAAACTTCTAGAAGAAATCATCCAAGAGGTGAAACAGCGAGGAGAAACTCAAATTAGCGGTGAAAGTGCATTTACCCTCTATGACACCTACGGATTTCCCCTCGAACTGACTCAAGAAGTTGCTGAGGAAAATAATCTGACAGTCGATGAAGCGGGATTCAATATCGAAATGCAAAAGCAGGTGGAACGTGCTAAAGCAGCACATGAAACCATCGATTTAACTGTACAAGGTTCCCTCGACAAACTAGCAGAACACATTCAAGTAACCGAATTTATCGGCTATACCCAACCTGCTGCAACGGCAAAAGTTGAAGCGATTTTGGTAGAAGGTGTTTGCCAAGAGGAAGCAGAAGCGGGGACACAGGTACAAATTGTCCTTGACAAAACGCCATTTTATGCTGAATCGGGGGGACAAATCGGCGATCGCGGTTATATCTCTGGTGATGGTATCGTAGTTCGAGTGGAAGACGTTAAAAAAGAATCTGATTTCTTTGTTCACTTCGGACGCATCGAACGCGGTACACTGCGCGTAGGCGATAATGTTACAGCCCAAATAGATCCTGCTTGTCGCCGTCGCGCCCAAGCTAACCATACCGCAACGCACCTATTACAAGCGGCTTTGAAGAAAATTGTTGATGAGGGCATATCTCAAGCAGGTTCCCTGGTTTCCTTTGACAGATTGCGCTTTGATTTCAACTGTCCCCGCGCGTTGACAATAGAAGAAATCCAACAAGTTGAGGAACAGGTGAATACTTGGATTGCTGGAGCCACTGCTGCGAAAGTAGAAGTATTACCTTTAGCAGAGGCGAAAGCTAGGGGTGCTGTTGCGATGTTCGGTGAAAAATACGGCGATGAAGTGCGGGTGATTGACTTCCCTAGCGTCTCAATGGAACTATGCGGTGGAACTCATGTGAGTAACACGGCTGAAATTGGTGTGTTCAAGATTATTTCTGAAGCTGGTGTAGCTTCTGGGGTGCGGCGCATTGAAGCCGTTTCGGGGCCAGCAATCCTAGATTATCTCAACCTGCGGGATAAAGTAGTTAAAGATTTGAGCGATCGCTTTAAAGTTAAACCCGAAGAATTACCAGACAGAATCACAAGTCTGCAAAGCGAACTGAGAAATAGCCAGAAAGAATTGGAAACCTTAAAGGTACAGTTAGCGATCGCTAAATCTGACAGCTTACTACAAACAGCAGAAACCGTAGGCGGCCATAAAATTATTGTCGCCCAATTAGAAGATGTTGATCCAGAATCATTGAAAACCGCAGCCGAACGCTTGTTGCAAAAAATCGGTAACGGTGCAGTGGTGCTGGGTTCTGTTCCTGAACCAGGGAAAGTTAGTATAGTTGCAGCTTTTAGTCCAGAAGTCAACAAAAAAGGACTGCAAGCTGGTAAATTTGTAGGTGCGATCGCTAAAATTTGCGGCGGTGGCGGCGGTGGAAGACCGAACTTAGCCCAAGCAGGCGGACGCGATGCAAGTAAATTACCAGATGCATTAGGACAAGCGGAAAGTGATTTAAAATCCGCCTTAGGCTAACGGTATAGTGCAATTCCCCACCCTTAACTCGCGAGTTCGGTGGGGATTATTGTTAAAAAGTAATAAAGTGCATTAAACGTAGGTTGGGTGGAGCGGAGCGCAACCCAACATATATCAGGATATTGGGTTACGCCCTCCACCCAACCTACAATTTTTTTGCTAATTATATGGACACTATAAGACAATAACTTGATTGCTGGGGTCAATCTAAAATCTAAAATCTAAAATCTAAAATTGTATTACCTAAACCATCTCAAACTCTAATTGATGACTTTTGAGAAAATCATGAGTGAAATGATCTACAACATTTGTATCAGCTAGTTCCAAATTATAAAAATCCACAGCTTCATGGTCAAAATGGGGTCCAGCGTGCCAAGTACCCTCATGTAGCTTGATAAAACAATTCCCCGGAATGCGGAAAGCAGCAATCTCATCTAATGCTGGTTCATTCACATCATTATGAGGAGGACAAACTGCCATTAACCAATCCTTCCCTTCCAAAGAACCCAGACATTGAGTGCATTCGACATGGCGAGTAATTTTATGAAACTTTCGCCCTCTCTTCTGCAACCGCATAATATAAAATCGTGGAATTCCGTTTTGCAGGCTTAAGTGGGCATCTTCTCCATCGTAAGTTTTGCCATCAAGACTTGCAAAAATCACTTGTCCATAAGGTCGAAAGTTTTCAGAAGTCACCCATTGTGCTTGCAATTGTTGCACTGTCTTTGATGTACTCATATCAAATCTTTGAGAGAGATTACTTAGATTTATTTTCTCCCAAAATGACTGAATTTTATACAGTCATGATGGTGACTTCCTGAGTTTAAATGCCCTACATTATGAAAAAATAACTTCAGCTAGCTAGATAACTACGTACTTGCTCCTTTTGCCGTCTCAGGAGACTGAGAGCTTTTTGCTCTATCTGACGTACCCGTTCTCGACTAATGCCCATGCGATCGCCAATTTGTGCTAAAGAAAGTTCATAGCCATCAGTGAGGCCAAAGCGCAAGGTTAATATTTCTCGCTGCTGGGGAGACAGTTTTGCCAACAAGTCTTGTAAATCTTGGTGGAGAGATTCTTCAACGGCATAATCTTCAGGAGAAGGGCCATCATCTTCCAGGATGTCTTGCAATTCTGTATCTTGTTGTTCACCAACTCGCGCTTCTAAGGAAAAGGGTTGACGCGCCAAGTACAAACACTCTCTAACTTGACTAGGTGTCAAAGATAACGCGGTGGCAATTTCACCAGTGGTAGGAACACGACCTAACTGTTGAGATAATTCTCGCTGTACCCGTTTAATTTTATTCAGTTTTTCAAAGACGTGGATCGGTAAACGAATTGTACGTCCTTGTTGAGCGATCGCTCGTGTGATTCCTTGACGAATCCACCAATAAGCATAGGTAGAAAACTTATAACCAAGAGCAGGATCAAATTTATCCACTCCTCGCTCTAAACCCAAAGTACCTTCTTGAATTAAATCCATAAATTCCAGGTTGCGGTGCTGGTATTTTTTCGCCACAGCTACCACTAACCGGAGATTAGCCTGAATCATTTTCTGCTTGGCTTGGTGCCCTTGATTTAGCTGTTGTTCTAGCACTTCAATACTTGACTCCACCTGATCTGCCCATTCTTGCAGCGTGGGTTCGTGGTTTAATTTCACAGCCAATTCTTCTTTAGCAGCTAGTAAATTCATCATCTGCTGCACGTGTTGGGCAAAAATAACCTCTTGTTCGCGAGTCAACAAATCTACACGCCCGATCTCTTGCAGATAACTACGCACAATATCATCTGTAGCTCGAGGTCTTTTATCTGCGGCTAAACTTTTTTTCTTCGTTTTTTGAACTTCGGTATGTGGAGATGTTAAGTTGCTCATGGTTATTTGCTCCTCTGTAACCTCATCAATTTATTGGTATCAAGTCTAGATATTCAGACCCTTAGCCATTTCACACTGCTAATCAATCAATTGGCAATACTGATGAATTCTGGTCTATGATACATCACAAGTCAATTGTTGGAGATAATAAACCCAAAATCAACCCACCCATTAATAATAACATCATCAGCAGTCACAAATCAATTGCCTAAAGATACGATCGGTATATCTTTGGAAGTAATTACACTCCTTTTTTCTAGATTTTTGCACATTTTCAAACACAATTATGTTTTAGTTTAATTATTCAATTTAGTTCCTAAAAAAATAAAAACTTTACCGAAAAATGATTTTGCAATCCCAGAAATAAATTATTAACAGGAACTATCGAGATAAGTCATATTTATTCAATCACAAACAATTATTTATTGGAGTGTTAATAGTCTGATGATACTTCCATGTAATTCTCATTTAGTAAAAATTAAATATAAGATGCCCATTTTTCATCTCTATTTTTTTGCTAGATAAGCTGGGTAGTAGGAGGCGATCGCTAAGGATGAAAACAAGCACTTTTCTTATCCCTCCGCTAAAAAATAACTTTCTTTTGGAGTCTGGTCTTAAGAATTTAGGATGACCAAGATGCAGGTATCTGCCACAATTGCCCTTGAGTCATACTGCACGTAGATATCTGCATGAAGTTTGGTATTATCAATGTAATTACTCCTGGAAACACTTTTAAGACTAAAAGTAGTAACAGTGGTAACATTAACACCAAGTATTATCCTTGGCAAGATCGGGAAAACCTGCGATTGCCAGCAAGATTTTAATTGAAGCGGGTAGTTGACTGTTATGCCTTCCACTTCCAATACGGTTCGGTTAAGGTTTTTTGATGAAAATTTTAGATCGCTAAAGACGCGATGACACAAAGACGCGATAAATCGGCGTCTCTACAACAATCGGTCTGGCGATTCATCGCGTCTCTTGCTTTAATCGAACAGTATTGCCATCACTTTCGTAGATATTGGCTAAGAAAAGCATTCACTTCATTGGCGCATAATCCGACATTAACCGTTTTTCCTGCAATTCTTAGAATATCTAACCCTTGACCATTGTTGCGGGGGTCTGGATCAAGTATAGATACATATATTTCATGTATTCGACGATCTTCAGCGATCGCTAAAGCACATGATGGTGTGCGTCCATGAAAAGAACAAGGTTCAAGAGTGACATACATTTTCAAGAAGTTGAAAGCTTTGCCCTGAATCTGTTGAAGTGCATCAACTTCAGCATGGTGTTTTCCCGGTATCCGCGTGTATCCTTGAGCTATTATTTCTTGAGCATCTACAATTACACAACCGACTGGTGGATTCGGCAAACATTCAGGCATTGCTTTTCTGCTTTGACTTAAAGCAGCTAACATAAATATTTCATCCATGTTTGAGCGTAAATTATTGAGATAAGTTACACTACCAAGAATTAATTATCTCTGGTTAAAAAAGTTTATATACTAAAACTGAGTAACCGTCACACTAAGACCAGTACCAGAATCCAGTTTAGGAACCTTGAGGTACTCAATTGGCTCAGTACTTTGAGAACTTGGGGTACTTGCTGGCTGCTGACATTGCTTAAAAAAAGAGCCTGGGTTATTGATTAACTCAAGCGGGTTAATTTTTGGGCATCCTCGCTCTCGCGTTAGCGAAACTGATTCAGCAGTTTGTTTGGGATTATTAGTCTGTCCGGTAAAATTATTCCATGTACTGTTAATTGTGGCTGGTTGTGTCAATAAAACTTCAGCCTGATTGCGATCGCTAGTTGTATTGGGAATATTCTCTTCGTTGCCATAGGCACTCTGGGAAAGAATAAGTGCGCTAATCACAACGACTAAGGTGATGAAAGAGGATTTCATAATTTAATCTCTCAAACATTTAATATCAGATAATTACGGTTGGCTAGATACAGGAACCAAAAAATAACAGCCTAGTACAGTACGGCGGAATTCAAAATTCAAAATTCAAAATTAATACAGCGTAACCGTTTCATTGATTTTGAATGAGTGGTTTATTTACGCCGTGTTGTCCTAGTTTAAGTATTCCAGGCTAGCACAGATAGTTAAGAACTATAGCTAAACTTCATTAAAAATCCAGAACACTAGCCAAAGAGGGCGATCGCTTACAAAATTCTGTACTACAAGTCTAGGGACTTCCCAAGAAAAAAATATTCAATTAACTCTTGTGGGATGGGCATCTTGCCATAGGTGTCAACTTAAGCTGGAAATAGCTTATCTGTTGGCTTCCATGCCCGCCCGAAAATTTATTTTCGGGCTAATAGCTTAAGTCTACTGAAGTAGACTGGAGATTTTTGGCGATATTTAGTCATCTTCAGATGACTTTGGCTATTAGACGGGAATTTCAATTCCCGGCGGACAAGCGGTTTCGCGTTAAGTTGACACCAATGGCAACATGAGCGCCCAGTCCATAAGGCGCTCATGTTGCCCACCCTACCACTTCCCCTAACGGGGATGTAAACAGATGATTGCCTTTACCATCTAACTTTAAGTACTCCTCTTTACATAACCACTTCCCCTAACGGCGATGAAAACGAGATAGAAGCCCGACCCTATACCCCACAAAAAATAATCAATTAACTGAAAGCCTTATCTAATAAGTGCTTTGGCTATTGAGTACATTATTAATACATATTAATAGATGCGGTATTTCGGATGAGATACTAACCTATGAAGTATTTATTTAAAGTTAATTAAAGAGCCGAAAGCCATTGATAAATTCTTAGTAATAATTCAGCACTCAAAAGTCAGAAGTCAGAGTTTAAAAGGAATGCAGCATTATTAGTACATTTATGTATAAAATTTTTTCCTAATTTTTTGACTATTCTGAATCCTGAATTCTGACTTCTGCTCTGACTATTAACACTGAGAGACGGGGACAAAAATCCAATTATGAACAAAACATTTGCAACCATCGATGGGAATGAAGCTGTCGCCCGTGTTGCTTACAAACTAAATGAAGTGATTGCTATTTATCCCATCACCCCCTCTTCAGCAATGGGTGAATGGGCAGATGCTTGGTCAGCAGAAGGTCGTCCCAACCTCTGGGGTACTATTCCCAGCGTCGTGCAGATGCAGAGCGAAGGTGGGGCGGCTGGTGCTGTACATGGGGCATTGCAAACAGGTTCTCTGAGTACCACCTTTACGGCATCTCAGGGATTATTGTTAATGATCCCCAACTTTTATAAAATTGCTGGTGAACTGACTAGCGCCGTGGTTCACGTTGCTGCTCGTTCTTTGGCTACTCATGCTCTATCAATTTTTGGCGACCATAGCGACGTAATGGCAGCTCGGGCTACTGGTTTTGCGCTACTGTGTTCGGCTTCGGTGCAAGAAAGTCAAGATTTTGCTCTTATCGCCCATGCTGCTACTCTAGAGACACGAGTCTCGTTTATGCACTTCTTTGACGGTTTCCGTACCTCACATGAAGTACAGAAAGTCAAATTGCTTTCAGATGACGATTTGCGATCGCTCATCCACGATCATCTCATACTTGCCCACCGCAGCCGCGCCCTGACCCCAGATCGTCCAGTCTTGCGGGGAACTGCCCAAAACCCTGATGTCTACTTCCAAGGACGGGAAGGTGCTAACCCCTATTACAACGCTTGTCCAGAAATTGTCCAACGGATCATGGATGAATTTGGAGAACGCACGGGGAGGCATTATAAAATCTATGAATATTACGGCGCTAAAGATGCCGATCGCGTTATCGTTCTCATGGGTTCAGGCTGTGAAACCGTCCATGAAACAGTAGATTACCTAAACGCCCGTGGTGAAAAACTTGGTGTAGTCAAAGTGCGACTTTACCGCCCCTTTGATGTCCAAAAGTTTGTTGCAGTATTACCAACTAGTGTACAAGCGATCGCAGTTCTCGACCGCACCAAAGAAGCAGGTAGCGCTGGTGAGCCTTTGTATTTAGATGTTGTGGCAGCTATCCATGAAGGGTGGGGGGAAAAAGCAGGGGAAGAAATTCTCACTCCTCACTCCTCACTCAGCACTCAGCACTCAGCACTCAGCACTCCTAAAGTCGTTGGGGGTCGTTATGGTCTTTCTTCTAAGGAATTTACGCCGGCGATGGTGAAGGGCATCTTTGATAATCTTGCCCTAGCTAAACCAAAAAATCACTTTACGATTGGGATTAATGACGACGTTAGTCACACTTCTCTCAGCTTTGACCCCAAATTCTCCACAGAATCGGATAATGTTGTCAGAGCGATGTTTTATGGATTAGGTGCGGATGGCACTGTTGGGGCTAACAAAAACTCCATCAAGATTATTGGTGAAGAAACCGACAACTACGCTCAAGGCTACTTTGTCTTTGACTCCAAAAAATCCGGCTCAATGACCGTTTCTCACCTCCGCTTCGGTAAAGAGCCAATTCGCTCCACCTACCTAATTGACCAAGCTAACTTTATTGGTTGCCATCACTGGGGATTTCTAGAACGCATAGATATTTTAAAAGCTGCTATTCCTGGAGCAACTTTGCTGCTTAACAGTCCATACAATGCAGATACCATCTGGGAATATTTGCCGTTGAAAGTGCAGCAACAAATTATCGATAAGCATTTGAAGTTATACGTAATTAATGCTAGCCAGGTTGCCCGTGAAAGTGGTATGGGTGGCAGAATTAACACTATTATGCAGGTATGCTTCTTTGCTTTAGCTGGTGTCTTGCCCCAAGAAGAGGCGATCGCTAAAATCAAACAAGCCATTGAAAAGACTTACGGAAAAAAAGGCGTAGAAGTTGTCCGCATGAACTTGCAAGCTGTAGACAACACCCTAGACAACTTACATAAAGTAGATGTCCCCCAAACAATCCCCACTCCTCATTCCCTACTCCCTACTCCCCACTCCCCACTTAATTCTGCTCCCGAATTTGTGCGAGAAGTTCTAGGCAAAATCATGATTTGGGAAGGTGATGATTTACCTGTTAGCACATTACCAGTTGATGGCACTTTTCCCATCGGGACTGCCAAATGGGAAAAACGTAACGTTGCCGAAGAGATACCTGTGTGGGAGCCGGATGTGTGCGTTCAATGTGGGAAGTGCGTTATGGTTTGTCCCCATAGCGCCATCCGTGCCAAGGCTTATCAAGCTGATGAGTTAGTCAATGCACCAGGAACCTTCAAATCAACTGCTGCAAAAGATAAAGACTTTGCCAATCAAAAGTTTACCATTCAAGTTGCCCCAGAAGATTGCACGGGATGTACTATTTGTGTAAATGTTTGCCCTGCTAAAGATAAATCTGAGCCATTGCGGAAAGCAATTAATATGGCACAGCAGTTGCCTTTACAAGAGCAAGAGCGGAAAAACTGGGATTTCTTTTTGAGTTTACCTAATCCTGATAGGCGATCGCTAAAATTAAACCAGATTCGCCAACAACAACTGCAAGAACCCTTATTTGAATTCTCTGGTGCTTGTGCAGGTTGTGGTGAAACACCTTATTTAAAATTATTAACACAACTGTTTGGCGATCGCGCCGTCATCGCCAATGCTACAGGTTGTTCTTCAATATATGGTGGCAATCTCCCTACAACACCTTGGACAACCAACGCCCAAGGACGCGGCCCCGCGTGGTCTAATAATCTATTTGAAGATAACGCCGAATTTGGTTTTGGCTTCCGCCTCTCCCTCGACAAACAAGCTGAATTTGCAGCCGAGTTGTTGCAACAATTGGGGAGTGAAATAGATGAAAACCTTACTCAGTCAATCCTGAAAGCTGAACAAAAATCTGAGGCTGACATTTGGGAACAGCGCGAAAGGATAGAACTGTTGCAGCAGAGGTTAGATGAAATCGTCACTCTTGACCCCAATCTCAAATCTAAAATTCAAAATCTCAAATCTCTTGCAGACTATTTGGTGAGAAAAAGCGTCTGGATTGTTGGCGGTGACGGTTGGGCTTATGATATCGATTTTGGTGGTATCGATCATGTGATTGCTAGTGGTCGAAATGTCAACATTTTGGTGATGGATACAGAAGTGTATTCTAATACAGGCGGTCAATCTTCCAAAGCCACGCCAAAAGCCGCAGTTGCTAAATATGCCGCCAGTGGTAAGCCAGCACCTAAAAAAGATTTAGGGATGATTGCCATGACCTACGGAAATGTCTACGTGGCGAGTGTAGCCCTTGGTGCGAGAGATGAACATACCCTCAAGGCATTTTTAGAAGCAGAGGCTTATGATGGGCCATCACTGATTATTGCTTACAGCCATTGCATCGCCCACGGCATCAACATGACTACAGGGATGAATCATCAGAAAACTCTGGTAGAATCAGGTCGTTGGTTGCTGTATCGGCATAATCCAGAGTTGCTTAACCAGGGTAAAAATCCATTGCAATTGGATATGCGATCGCCTACGCAATCTGTAGAACATTCGATGTATCAAGAAAATCGCTTCAAGATGCTGACTAAGAGCAAACCAGAGGTAGCCAAGCACTTGTTAGAACAAGCCCAAGCTGAAGTAGATGCACGTTGGCAGATGTACCAATATTTAGCAAAGCGCGAGACTATCTAGACATTCAGAATGCTTTTCGTGATGAAAAACATTGTTTTTAGGACTTACGCACTGTACACATTGACAATTATGTGATCAAAAAACTGCTTGTCAATGACAAGCAGTTTTCTAGTTATTGCCCTTTTAGAAATTAAACAAGTCTCAAATCAGGATAATTTGCCAACACATCATCAGATGTCAGAGTATCATTTTCAGCTTGGGGAGTCCAAAGAACTTCAATTGCCAGAAGCTTGTCGCTAGGGATACTACCAATTTGCCGCAAAGCTTGGCGCAAATCGTCAGCACTGTTAATTGCTGTGGGGATTTCAAACTTACCTAGTGTCGCCGCCAGCAAGGTGACAATAATATATTCACCAGGGCCTTCAGTAAATAGGCGGGTGGGGTTGTCGAGTTCACCAGCCGGAGGTAAAGCATCTTTGGCAAGGGCTGCTTTTAGCTGGTTATTGACATTAGAAAGAGTTTCTTCGCTAAACTTGCTGCGTTCTGCCAGTGACAGCCGATTAAACTGACCCTCAGCAGAATTTAAACTAGCTTGTTGAGTACCACCACCTGCATACACAAAGTATTCGGGATGGCGGAGTAAAGCTAGGCTAGCTTCTTGGAGAATTTCTGCTCTACCCTCTGGGGTGTTAGTATCAGCAGTTTCAGCAATGTGGTTGAGTTCATTTTGCAATTCACGGGCTTGAGCTAACAAACCTACTTGCAAACGAGTTACCGAAACAGGAGAGTTACTGCTGTAATCTGCTTCTGGAGTTTCACCGCTAGAGACGCGGCGGAAAGTTTGCAATAAGAAATTAGCGATCGCCAAGAAAATTAAGATGGTAAATATACCACCAAATCCTCCGCCAAAACCCCAGAGGGGAAGTAAGAAGGGAAAGCCAAAGCCACCACCAAAACCACCACCAGGATAGTACCCGCCTCCACCAGGAGGTGCGTAAGTGCGTGGTGTATAGGTGCGGCTAGAAGGCATTCTAAAGGAGCCGCCACCGATGCGACCGCCACTGCGGGCTGCTAATGCTCCGTCAGCGTGACCAAGAGCCAAAGCTAACACCAGGGTTAGGGCTAAGAAGGCTTTTAACAGCGGTTTGATGATTTGTTGTAGTTTTTTACGCATAAGACAATCGCTTGAAAAACGGAATTATTATTTCTGATTTCTCCCTATATTTGGGAGCAGTGTCGCGGTATGTTGCTAACGCCAGCCCGTAACAAGCAAGAGAGTTTGTCGCATTTACGTAGCATTCTCTTTTAGAAGCTACATATTCAATCTACCGCGTCTTATCTTGGAGAAACAGCGATCGCAGGGGGGATTTCTCGACTGGGGAACCGTACCTGAAAGATATGTTCATCATCATAGAAATTTGCGATGTCTACGACGAACTACGCCTACGGGCAATTATTTGGTATTTCTTGGACTAGCACTTTTATGACTACAGTCTTGAATTATACAGACGATTGTAATTTTTAGTAATTATTTTTAGTAATTATTTTAATATTCTGTTGGCGGTAATCAGGTGTTGAGCCACTGCTGAGGGAGAAGATTCATTATTCAGAACTCAGGACTCCTGAACTGATTTGTTTTGTTACAAGGTGGGATGATACTTTTAAATTATGAATACCATTTACTACATCTATGGTATTGACACTTACGTATACAAAGCAGGCTTGCAAATGTCTATGATGCCCATCAGTCAACTAAGCTAGATACCAGATAGCTAGGAAGTACTTATCCGACTTTTTGGCATTTTGGCACAACAGTTTAGAGGATTTAGGATATTATGTTGAACGTAGTAGTCTGTCAATAAATAATTGATGGATAAATTTCTTGTAGAGACGGCGATTTATCGCGTCTTTCTAACTAGTAGCTAAATTTCTTAATTTCCGCAACAGTTGTTTACTGAGCAATTTGGCTACAAGTGTTAGCTTTTATTTATTGTTCATCATGTACAGAAAATCTCATTACTTGAGAATTCGGCAATAAAAATAAAATCAACACAATAAAAAAATAATCTTCCTGACTAATCTTTTAAAATAGGCTGCAAATTTGTCTACAAATTCGTTTTGAAAGAAATAAAATAATAATTATGGCTTTGAAAATAATCCTAATTGTAAATAAATTAAAAATTATTTGAAATATAGTCATCAACTTTCTTATGGAACATATTTCTCAACTAACAGCCGAAATCAGAGACAAAGCTGCATACCCAGATATCCTAGTCATAAGCCGGATCTTCCTGCCGAAAGAAGCTGTAATTGGGGAATATATTTATAATCGCTGTCTCCAAGATCCAGAACGAGTTATTGTGCTGGCGGCTAGTTGCTCAGGAGATCGAGTCTTTGATCGAGGTCAACAGTTTCCTGTGTATCGCTGGTATCATCCTACATACTGGCGTAGTGGCTGTGTGGAAAGTATCCTGAAGCCTTTGGTCAATATTGTCTGCTCATTTATTCTGGCAATTAAACTCTATTTTCGCTATCACTATCGTTATATAGAGTGGGGCCACGGCTATGATTTTCCTTCACTGTTGCTATTGAGCTATTTGTTACCTATTCGCTTTTTTATCTATCTGCACGGCAACGATTTTCTCTGTACTTTACACAATCCTGTGCTGCGATCGCTATTCAAATTAACACTCAAACGCGCCGAAGGCATTGTTTGCAACAGTTCTTATACAAGAGACTACCTCAGAACTGCTTTTCGATTAGATACTCCTACCCACGTTATTAACCCAGTAATCAGACCAGAAAAATTTGATAATAATGTGGCGAGTCCCAGTAGCCTTGATGATTTACGTGTTCGCGTGCGTCAGACGTACAACATTCCCGAAACAGCAATAGTTATTCTCTCCATTGGCAGGCTCATAAAACCAAAAGGTTTCGACCGAATAATTGAGAATATTCCACTATTGCTAACTTTTGGATTTGATGTCCACTATATAGTCTGCGGTCAAGGGCCAAGTGAATCGGCATTGAAATCTCTGGCGCATCGTTTGCGGGTAGATAAACGCGTACACTTTGCCGGATATCAGCCAGAGCGAGAATTAGCTGGTTATTATGCAGCCTGCGACATATTTGCCATGCTGACTTTATCGGAGGCTAAACCTAATAATATGGAAGGTTTCGGTATGGTTTATTTAGAAGCAAGTTACTTCGGTAAGCCCATAATTGCCTCTCGTTTAGGCGGTGTTCTAGACACAGTTCAGCATGAAGAGAACGGCATACTGGTTAATCCCAATTCTGGCTATGAGGTTTTTCAAGCTTTTAATCAGTTGTGCAAAGACCAGCAACTACGTGAACAACTCGGCCGCAAAGGTAAAGAATTAGCCATCCGTAGAACCCTTCATCGATCGCTTTACAAGTCAGAGGGAAGAAACACGATTTTGTGATATAAATGCAAATCGAGCGATCGCCAAAAGTTAATGCCACAGGAGGGGGATTGGGGAAGAAATCAATTCAAAATTCAAAATTCAAAATTAAAGAACTTCTGCCTCCTGCCTCCTGCCTCATGCCTTATCTCAACGACAAATATTTACGCCCACCGACTTATTGCCACCAAAAATAGAATTTGGTTGGTCTATTGTTAAATAAGTATGCTAGCTGAGGTAAAAAAGATTGATGAATCCTCAACCAGAAGAAGACTTACAACGTCGCCTCAAGAAACTAGAGGCAGAGATTAATTCGCCACCTGGGGTAGTTCCACAACCACAAGAACAAACGCCTCAGTCTATTTTTGCCAACTTGAACTTACAACTAGAGCGGTTTCAGATTTGGTTTAACAACTTATCTGGAACTAAAAAGCTTGTAGTTTCAGGCGTGACGGTACTAGTAGGCTTGGCGATGCTACAAGCAGTGTTTAAATTAGTTGCATCTCTAATCACTCTGGCACTTTTGGCAGTGTTAGTGTATGTTGGATACAAATTTTTTGTGTCTGGTAGCTTTCAACGTAAGCAATAAAACAGGAGTCAGAATACAGAATACAGAATACTCTACCCATAAAGGGATGGAGTTTTAAGGCGAGAATATTTTAATTTTTTTCGCCCACCACTCCACTCGCTTTTAGCCAATATTCAGACATTCGCGGACTTGCTAATGCTGCACTATCACCCACTTGTACAGAATTCAGTATGAATTCTGACCGGAGGCAGAGCGTCTCCGGCTCCGCTCCTGAGTTATGAGATTCTTCTTATAAAACGTTGATAGGTATTTGCTTGGCACTCTACCCAGAGTTATGAGAGTCAGGAGCCAGAATACAAATTGCTCCTGACATACAGAGGATTTCAAGGAAAGTAAAGTATACGAGCGAAGTATCAAAACTAGGTATAAAGCCTGTTTCACTTCAGAATTCAGTTAGCGCAGCAGGGCGTAGCCCATTCTGACTCCTGAATTCTGACTTCTGAATCCTATTTCAATATGCTTTTCTTTTTGTTGATTAGCTGAGTCTATTTTAATTGTGCCGATCGCGGCGTAGAAATAATATCAAAGGGAACTATACGATGACATCACCAATTGTTAGGAGAACTAGTAATCAATCTGGTCAGTCAAAAAAATCGGAAAGAGTTAATTCGTTGTTGCTAGCAAGTAGGCGTTTTGCGGCTTGGGCGGCTGAAATTACGTTAGTGGTTACTAGTGGGTTAATTCCCTTCGGTCTTGGTGTCTATGCCAATTCTAGAAGCGATCTGAACCGAGTACCGCTTAACCCCGTGCTGGTAGTCACAGAAAGAGCGATCGCTAGACCCCTAGCTCTACCCGTCAGCTATGGCATCCGTAACGTAGCATGGCCGACTAATATTTTGTGGACAATCGCCCTGTTAGCGCCTGTAACCCTCTCGTGGTGGCAATTGTATTTACTAGCTAAGACTGGTAGCACAATTCCTAAGCGTTGGTTAAAAGTGCGGGTTGTCAACGAGCAAGGGAAGCCGCCTGGATTGGGGGCAGTTGTCATCAGAGAAGGAGTTGGGCGTTGGACTGTACCCATTTCCATCGCCTATCTGTTGTGGCGCTACAGCTTTGCTTTTCCGAATTTAGGATTACTCACATTGTTGTCTTTGTTGATGATTGTGGGTGAAGGGATAGGCTTACCGTCACGTCGGGGGCGTCGCGCACTCCACGATCAACTCGCAGGTACTTATACAGTAGATGCACTCTCAGCTACCAATAGACAAGATCAGTCTGCTGGTGGTAATGATGAACCAGAAGAATGGCAAGAGGGAAATGAAGAATTAGCGCTAGTCCAAACCAACCAGTCGCCTAATTTGTGGCGACGGATACAGCAAAATCCCAATCTAACTTTGTTTGGGGTAGGGCTGACGAGTATGACTGCTGTGTTGGCAACTTTAATCGGCACTCAAGTTTATATTCAAATTCAACAATCCCAGCGAGCAACCAAGCAAATCAACAGCCAACAGTTCCTCGAACTCGTCAAACAATTGACTCCCAACTCTGGGGCGACTGATGAGCAACGCCAAAGTGCAATTCTGGCTATGGGTGGTGTTAACGATCCACAATCCATTAAATTTCTGGCGGATTTATTAGTTAGCGAAACTAACCCTAGCCTCCTAGATACAATTCAACAAGCTTTGACAACTGTTGGTCCCCAAGCCATTCCAGAACTAAAAAATAAGAATCAATTTTTAGTGGGTGAACTGGAATCTGTAGGTAGCACTGCAACCAAAGAGCGGGAATTACGGCAAGGGCGGCTCCAAAGAAACCAGCAGACGATTAACAAGATTCTCTCTGTTTACAGTGGGAAAATGGAGGGTGTTGACCTGAGTAGCACCCAATTAGGTCAAAGTGGTACTCCAGGAAGTTCCTTCTTCAACTTGGTATTAGACAATCTTGATTTATCAGGAGTTAAGTTTAAATCTGCAAATCTTAACCAAGCCAGCTTTAAGGGTAGCCGCTTCCGGGGCGTAGGCGAAGATGGACGCTGGGATACTTATGATGATGTCATAGCTGATTTAAGCCAAGCTCAATTACAGCAAGCCAATCTTACTGATGCTAACCTCAGTCGCGTCTTGATGAACCGGATCGATTTGAGCCGCGCCACTCTTAACAGAGCCAACTTATCCAATGCGCGTCTATATGATGCTAAACTCAACAGCACTCAACTAGTAGGAGCCGATCTGCGAAACGCAGTTTTAGAAAGAGCTAGCTTGACTGGGGCAGATTTAGGCGATGCGAAACTAAACGAAGCCAATCTGTATGATGCCCGTTTAGGTCGCGCCACTGCGATCGGAACACAATTATCCTTTGCCAACTTAACTAATACTGATTGGCAAGGGGCAGATTTATCAGGAGCCTATTTGGATCGTGCTAATCTCAGCAATGCTAACCTCAGCGCCACTCGTTTAACTGGTGCTGTTTTGCGTTCTGCCCAAATGGAAAACGCTAACTTGCAAAATGCCGACCTGAGTCTTGCCGATTTACGCGGGGCGAATGTCGCTGGAGCAGATTTTAAGGGAGCAATTCTCGCTCCTAGCAAACAAGATCCAGCAGATCAATTTGTCCAAACCCCAGATTTAGGCTCAGTATCAGCTGTAGTTCAAGGCGTTGATTTTTCTCAAGCCAAAAATTTAGATGCCAAGCAATTAGCCTACCTTTGTACTCAAGGAGCCATTCATCCCCGTTGCCCGTAGAATGGGGACTGGGGACTGGGGACTGGGAGATGAGGAAGCAGGATAGCAGGGAGAGAATAACCGATGCTCAATTCCCTATACCCCATACCCCATACCCAATGACAAATGACAAATGACAAAATGGTGTGAGGAATTAGTTTATGAAATATATTCCATATTTGATTTCAGTTTTAGGGGCTGGCTTGGTTTTGAGTCTGGCGAGTACGAAACCAGCACAAGCTCAAGTAGCTTATGGCAGTTATATCGGTATCGGCCCCACTGTTGGGATTACCGATGGTATCCAATTGGGGGGAGTGATAGCGGGACGCTACAAGCTTTTGGAAGCGCCAATTTCACTCCGCGCCCAAGTGTTAATTGGTCGGAATACCGCAGTTGTGCCAACGGTTTCTTACGATTTTCCCCTCAACTGGCAAGCTGATGCCTATCTGGGTGCTGGATTGGTGCTGGCTGGTGGTGGTGATTCTTCTCCTGTGGGGGACAAAATTAGTTTTGCTTTACAACCGGGCGTTGATTATATGATCCCAAATAGCAATACAGTCCTTTTTGGCAATGCCATCATTGCTTTTGATGCCTACCGTGATAGCGGTGGTACAGCTATCTCCGTACAAGGTGGTGTCGGTTTGAGATTTTAAGGGGCAGAGGCTATCCCTAAGAAGCGTTAAACTTCATTGCAAATTAAGAAGTTAGTCCAAACAACGTGATAGTTTTTGGTGATGAAGAGAGACAGCATAGGATTAATACAGGAGAACACAGTGGCAATGGAATCAAATTTATTAACGGATGCAGCCGCAGAAGAAGTGAATCAAGATTTCAGTGAATATGTCGCTAACCTACAACTTCACATGACCCTGCAAGCTCGCAATCTTGTTCCAACCCTGAAACAAACACTGGTAGATAGTCGCCAGCAATTACTCCATCAAACCCAAGCCAACTTTGAGAAGCTCGTTTCTCGACAAGGGTTATAAAATATATACAAATTTTAATCAAAATTCCAATAAAATAAGGGCAGATGTTGTTGGGTCAATGCCAATGGTGTTCTCACAAGGTCTGCTTTTTCGGCTTTTTTAAGTATTAAGTTACTAAAATCACCCTTTTGGCACAATAGTAGAGAGCAGAAACTAGTTAAAATTATTGCAGCAGTTTCTCCCTTTCCAGAGCAGTTAGTTAAGGCTCAATGGCGGCTCGAATAAAAATGACTTCATTAATTCCCAGAAACCTCAGCGTTGTTATCCGACCAGTCCAATACCGGGATCTGGACGGGATTGAGCGCATAACTCAAGAGTCATTCGCAGCCCTTACTCCCCAAGGAGCAGGTTTTGCCATCAGCCAGATGCAAAGGCTGCGTCGCTGGTATGGATTACTCAAGTTTTTGAGTTGGTTTCCTAACCCGCTACAGTACCGCCTCTGTGCCTATATCGCAGAGCAAGGGCGAATACTTCTCGGAATGATTCAAGTGTCACCCTTTAACCGGACACGCAGTACTTGGCGAATCGATCAAGTGCTACTAGAGCGTGGTGTCGATAAACAAGGAATTGGTTCGCAACTTTTGCGTCATTGCTTTGAATCGATTTTGGAAGCTCGCACCTGGCTACTGGAAGTTAACATCAATGACATTGAAGCGCTGGCATTATATCGGCAAAATGGATTCCAGCGTCTAGCAGAAATGACCTACTGGGAAATTGGGCCAGAATTACTGGCTGAATTGGCCCAAGCAGAGCCAGATTTGCCCAACCTTTTGCCAGTGAGTAATGCTGATGCCCAGTTGCTATATCAACTAGATACGGCATCAATGCCACCTCTGGTACGTCAGGTTTTTGACCGCAATACCCGCGACTTTAAAACCAGCTTGTTCGGCGCTTTAACTGATGCAGTGAAGCAATGGCTGACTAAAACAGAAGTAGTCAGCGGTTACGTATTTGAACCCCAACGTAAAGCTGCGATTGGTTATTTTCAGGTGCAACTTGACCGTAAGGGTGAAGTTCCCCATGCGGCAACATTGACAGTTCATCCGGCTTACACTTGGCTGTATCCAGAATTACTATCCCAACTGGCTCGGATTGCCCAAGATTTTCCCCAACAAGGGTTACAACTAGCTTCCTCAGATTATCAGGCAGAGCGAGAAGAGTATTTGGAGCGAATTGGGGCAAAACGCATAGAACATACATTAGTTATGTCTCGCTCTGTATGGCATAAGCTACGGGAGTCTAAATTTGTCTCCTTAGAAGGAATTCAGTGGACTGATATGCTGCAAGGTCTACAACCGGCACGTAAACCGATACCAGGTGGGATGTCATGGATACAACCAGGAAAACTGCCATCCTCAGAGAAACCACTGCCAAGTAAGTCAGAACCGATTAACTTTTCGGTAAAAAACCCCAGCATAGAAGCATCGCCGATTTCAGAATCAGCAGATGCCCAGCAGGAGAATTAGTTGTGATATCCCAAGGGCAAGCAAAACCGTTTATTTCAGCGTTGGGACTAGATTTCGGTCGCAAGCGCATTGGTGTGGCTGGGTGCGATCGCACGGGTTTAATTGCCACGGGAATCACCACTATTGAACGTACATCTTTTGAGCAAGATGTCGAGCAAATCCGACAAATAGTTAATGAACGTGAGGTGCAAATTCTAGTTATGGGCTTACCCTATTCAATGGATGGCTCATTAGGATTTCAGGCTCGTCAAGTTCAGAAATTTACGACAAGACTTTCTAAAGCACTAAAACTGCCTGTGGAATATATGGATGAGCGATTAACTTCATTTCAAGCAGAGCAACTGCTGATAGCTGAAAACCGCTCCCCGTCACGCCATAAAGGTTTGATTGACCGCAAGGCAGCTGCTTTGATTTTACAACAATGGCTCGATGTGAAGCGTGCCAACTCCCGGAGTTCAGTTGCGGCTATTGAATATTGATACCTTTTAACATGATATTCTGAAGACGATTAGCCAGCAGTTGTATCCACGTATAAAGCTATTTGCTTGACATAAAATGTCATTAAGATAGTTAAGCGATTTCCAATATTGCTGGTATTTATTAAATTTCTACATTTCGGCTATGTTTTCCTCTCCATTCTCTGAAGAAAATGATAACGCTCATGCGGGTTCCATCACTTTAACCGATGACAAAGGGCGATCGCTCGACTGTTATATTGAGCATTCCCTGGAGGTAGATGGACAAGAATACGTTTTGCTTCTTCCTGTAGACTCACCTGTAGAAATTTTTTCTTGGGAAGGTGACGGTGAGGAAGAAGAAGCAGTTCTGGTAGAAGACGACGCCATCATTGAGCAAATTTTTGCGAATGCTCAAGCTGTCCTATCTGAGCAAAACCTGATATTGAAGAACACAGCTTATGCTCTCACAGTTGAAGGTGACTTACCGCCAGTTGAAGAATCAGAACTCTTCACCTTAGAAATCGAAGACGAAGGGGAAGATTTAGAGCCAGAGCAATTACAGCTACTCGCTAGCTTTTATGATGAAGATCAGGAGTATGCAATTTATACACCCCTCGATCCTCTGTTGTTTTTCGCACGGATAACAAAAACAGGTGAGCCTGAATTACTCTCTCCAGAGGAGTTTCGCCAAGTGCAACCTTTGTTAGAAGAACATCTTTTTAATGAAGTTGAATAAGATTAAAAATTCAAAATGTAATTATTTTCATTTTGAATTTTTTAATTGGGAATTTTCATTCCCAGTACAATATAGTAGAATCTCGTACCATTTTTCATTAAATGTAGAAAGTAATGAAACACTAAATTGCGACAATTAGTGTTGTTTAAAATAATGGGAAAAGCATTTTAGTTGATAGAGATTTTTAATCCAAAATCTAAAATCCAAAATCTAAAATTGCTATGAGGTTCTAAAAATGGCTTATAGCGACTTTACATTAAGTAAATTTAAAAAGTCATTCAGCATCCGCATTGATGAAGAAACTAACTTGTTTGCCGACATAGAACCTTTACAGGCAAGTGAGAAACTCAAAAATTCTTTAGAAGAAACTACAGAACTGGCTTTAGCAATTAATACTGAAAAAGCTCGTTCAGAAATGATTATCACTCCGATATTGTTGGAGGTAAGGCGCAGGGCTAATTATCCAATTAGTTTATTTTCGGGAACCGATTTTAATGTAGATCCAGAAAAAGGACTAAATGGCTATTGTGACTTTATCATTAGTCGTTCTAAAGAGCAACTAACAATTAATGTCCCGGTGGTGGTTATTATTGAAGCCAAAAATGAAAATATTAAAGGTGGATTAGGTCAATGTGCAGCTGCAATGTTAGCAGCACAATTGTTTAATCAACAAGAAGGAAATGAAACCATAAAAATTTACGGCGCGGTAACAACGGGTGATATTTGGAAGTTTTTGAAGTTAGAAGAAAATGATATATTTATTGATTTGAGTAGTTATTACATCAAAGAGATAGATAAGATTTTAGGTATTTTATCTCAAAGTGTTCAGAAAGAGATTCCAGGATGGAGTTAGAATAACTAAACTATATTGGGTTATGCTCATTTGTCTGAACTACTTAAATTTGACTGTTGACTATGACCTGGAACAATCTTTTACAGCCTGACTTGATTTTAGAGGGTTCCGTGTTGAACCTAACACCAGATATTATCCAAAAATACGGGCTTAAAGGGCTGGTATTGGATGTAGATGAAACTTTAGTACCCTTTACAGTCGGAATAGCTTCCCCAGAACTACGGGAGTGGGTGGAGCAAATTCGCACTTGTACTGCACTGTGTTTGGTGAGTAACAATCTGAGTGAAGCGCGAATTGGTGGAATTGCGCGATCGCTCAATCTACCTTACTATTTGGGTGCAGCCAAGCCTTCCCGCCGCAAAATTAGAGCCGCACTGAGGGGAATGGATTTACCAGTCCATCAAGTGGGGATGGTAGGCGATCGCTTGTTTACCGATGTCATCGCAGGTAATCGCCTGGGAATGTTTACCATTTTAGTCGAACCGATTGTTCATGCCGACGCGGCTCTCCGCTCTCATCCCATCCGCAACTTTGAAGTTTGGATATCTGAAATTCTGGGAGCCTCTATTACCCCCAAGAAAAGGAAGATTCACAAAAGTTGAGAAATCATCAGGAAAGTAAATCTAAAGAAATAATTAAGGAATCTAAATGTGATTCAAAAATCGGGGATCATAAGTATTAATAACATGGGGTCAGCCAAAAAAGACCCTAACTCATACTAAGTAAATATACCCCGTAAAGCGTCAACCTTCACTATAGAGGGATTGGCGCTTTACAATTTTGGATTTTAGATTTTGGATTTTGGATTGAATCTAATATGGGTAGATTTAAAGCCTAAAAGCTTGTTTCCATTGGCTTTAGTGTGTTTATCTGGCGCGTGCTTTAGGGTAGGGGTCTAAAAAACTTATGCAAGATGTCTAATCTGAAATCTAAAATCTAAAATCTAAAATCTAAAATTGAAAGATGTCATTAACAATTGTTGTCAAAATCGGCACTTCTAGCCTAACCCAACCAGAAACAGGACAATTAGCACTTTCTACCATCGCTACCTTGGCGGAAACACTCTGCCATTTAAGACGACAGGGACATCGGGTAATTTTGGTTTCTTCTGGTGCTGTGGGGGTAGGTTGTGCGCGGTTGGGTTTAACTGAACGTCCCAAAGCGATCGCACTGAAACAGGCTGTAGCAGCAGTGGGACAAGGTAGGTTAATTCGGATATACGATGATTTATTTACTACCTTGCAACAAGCGATCGCTCAAGTATTATTGACTCGCAGTGACTTGGTGCAGCGCAGCCGCTATCTCAACGCCTACAATACTTTCCAGGAATTACTGGGACTGGGAGTGATCCCCATAGTCAATGAAAATGATACTGTAGCAATAGACGAACTAAAATTTGGTGATAATGACACCCTTTCGGCATTAGTTGCTAGTTTAGTAGAAGCAGATTGGCTATTTTTGCTCACCGATGTCGATAGGTTGTACTCAGCCGATCCCCGTTCCGTACCTGATGCGCGGCCGATCGCTTTAGTTAGTAGCATTAAAGAATTAACAGAATTACAGATACAAACAAGTTCCCAAGGTTCCCAGTGGGGTACTGGTGGGATGACGACAAAAATTTCGGCTGCGAGAATTGCGATCGCAGCCGGAGTCCGTACCGTAATTACTCAAGGGCGATTTCCCCGGAATATCGAAAAAATTATCCAAGGTGAACTGATTGGGACGCATTTTGAACCGCAACCCGAACCAACTTCGGCGCGTAAACGTTGGATAGCTTACGGACTTGTACCTGCGGGGAAATTGTATTTAGATGAAGGTGCGATCGCGGCAATTTCTCTAGCAGGAAAATCCTTATTAGCTGCTGGGATTAAAGTAGTAGAAGGAGAGTTTGACACACAGGATGCTGTGCAATTGTGTGACAGCAACGGTAACGAAATTGCTAGAGGGCTTGTGAATTACAACAGCAATGAACTGCAAAAGATTCGTGGGTGTCATTCACGAGAAATTTCTACAATTTTAGGTTATGCCGGTGCAGAAACCGTGATTCACCGAGATAATTTGGTTTTGACTTAAAATAGAAATAAGATAAATTTCGTAACTACTAACTAAGAGAGTAAAAAATATTATGACTCAAACGTTAGAAAATGCTGTTAACTTACCAGAAGAACAACGCTTCTTTCGGCATGGATTAAGTTGGGAACAGTTTAAAGCGATTCAAGCTAGCTTTGAAAATGTACCAGGGGTGCGTCTGTTTTATTGTCAGGGAATCTTAGAAATTGTGACTATTGGTAAGCCTCATGAGGTGATTAAGTGTTTAATTGCTGGACTATTAATTACTTATTTTGAAGTCAAAGGCATTGAATTTTTCCCCAGTGGGAGTTTGAGCCAGATTATTCCTGAGATAGTAGAATATCAAGCTGACTTATCTTATTGCTTTGGAAACGACAAACCTGTACCAGACCTCTGTGTTGAAGTAGTGATTACTAGCGGTAGTCCCATAAAATTACAGAAGTACAAATTAATGGGAGTCCCAGAAGTTTGGTTTTGGGAAGATGGCACAATTGAAGTCTACTGCTTACGAGAACAAGAATATGAAAAAGTTGTTAAAAGTGAGCTATTAGCAGAATTAGATTTATCTCTGCTCAATCGTTGTGTTTTGTTATCGCTCCCTTGGAAGCGATTAGAGAGTTTCGTCAAAATATTCAACAGCAATAGTAGGTTTAAACGCAATAAGATGGGATATTAGTGTTGTGATTTCTAGAGCAAAAAATGGGAAAAAAATTTGTTAACGTTCATATATTTTGCCCCTGCCAATAGCAATCGGCAATTGATGAAATTTTGCCCTAGTGTTGAACTGAAACGCCACAGGAGCGCCATTAGTATCGACTCGAAACACAATTGTACCGCAACCGATTCCAGTACTATCCGGTGAGCGCGTGTCATCATTATGGCGAATAGCACTTGAATCATAAACCGTTACGCTAACCGTGCCATTAGAGTTCATCACAGGTTTTGCTGCCACAAACATGACGTGTCCTGTATCCGCGTGTTCAGTAATCGGTTCCATTGCCCAGG
This sequence comes from Nostoc sp., assembly GCF_036916985.1. Lineage (GTDB taxonomy): Bacteria > Cyanobacteriota > Cyanobacteriia > Cyanobacteriales > Nostocaceae > Nostoc. The sequence goes on along the minus strand of NZ_JBALFD010000097.1, from coordinate 303,727 downwards.
CGATAATGTCACCAGGTATTGCATCCATTAGTCGGTTGATTGCCTTCCATTTTCGTACCGAAGTAGAGTGTTTTTGTAATTGATGAAAGTATTCGTAGTATTTAAAGGCACGCGGCCTAGGCTGTTTCGGTTCCTTGGGAATCAGCGCCAGATACTCAGGTGCAATCTGATTCAACACATAACCTACAAATCCAGAACAATCCATATCGTAAACTCCATTGATTTTATCAACGAAGGTTTTATGGGTGTAGTGCGTCTCCCGCATCGTGTTCAAGATGTGTTTTGCTGCGATCGCTAATGGATTAACATAAATCTTCTCGCTATGGTTAGGGCGTTTTTCTACTGAAGATGATATGGCATCACTACTGGTAAATTTGATCTTGCCTTCAACAAAACTTTCTAATGGCTGTTGAGCCGCTCGGCTAAATACGCCAGATGTGTCTAAAAGGAGTAGGCTGAGTGTAACTACTCTCAATATCAGAAGCGTAAATGTGTTAAATGTCATAATTCACCAAATGATGAACTGTAAAAAATACCTTAAGTGATATTCCACCCTATTGCCTAATGGTGCGATAACAAAGAAGGCAGTTGGTACATAACAAAGAAGGCAGTTGGTACATAGAGTAAAAGACACTCGCTCCAGATGCCTCAAGTAGAGTAGCCTCACTTTGCTCGGTGTAACCTAAAACTCTCATCCCAGCGGTAACACCTGCACGTACACCCAAAATGCTATCTTCTACAACCGTACAGCATGCAGCTTGAAACCCCATACTTTTAGCCGCATGTAAGAATAAGTCGGGTGCTGGTTTCCAACTTCCAATTTGATATGAACTAAAGATACGTCCTTCAAATCGAGGCAGTAGGTTAGTTACACGCAAAGCTAACTTAATTTTTTCCGGTGGGCCACTGGAAGCAACGCAAATGGGTAGATTAATTTTGTCTAAAGCTGCTTCTATTCCTTCTACAGGACGTAGTTCACGCTCGAATGCTTCAGCAGTACGGGTACGAAGCTGAGTTACAAAATCTGGCGGCATCTTTTTCCCAAGTCTTTGCTCAATGACAGCAACACAATCAGCCATTTTGCAACCCTTAAATAACAAAATAGCTTCTTCAAGTTCCATTGCCAGCCCAAACTCAGCGATAAATTCCACAAGAACGCGATTGCCTAATCCTTCGCTGTCTACCAATACTCCATCACAATCAAAAATAACTAATTCTTTTTGCACTTATACGCCCTATGCCTCACTCATTTATTGTCATAGTAGAAGCGATCGCCACACCGCCCCACAACGGCGCATCATCCCCCAGAACCGCAGGCACAATTTCAAAATCAACCTCCGCTAAAGCCGTCTCCCGCGCCACCTGACGCACCACCCGCCAAAAATTCTCCCCCGCCTTCGTCACACCGCCTCCCAACACAAAGCGCTGCGGATTCATCAAATTCGCTACATTGCCAATACCCACACCCAGCGCCCAAGCAGCCTTGTGCAAAATTTCCTTCGCCAAATCATCCCCAGCAGCCGCAGCCTCACTTACCAACTGCCCCGTCAGCAACGTTAAATCATCCCCCACCAAACCCCTCAAAATCTCTCCATCTCTGAGTCCTCCGCGCCTCTGCGGTTCCTTTTCCAAAATTTCCCTAACATTTTGCGCCATATAAGGCCCTGACGCCAAACGTTCCACACATCCCCGCTTACCACATAAACAAACTGGCCCAGCAGGATCTACAACGATATGTCCAATTTCGCCCGCCATTCCACCCGCACCCCGCCAAGGTTGGCCATTGAGTATCCAACCACCACCCACGCCAGTGCTGACAGTAATATAAAACAGGCTATCGTATCCCTGTCCCGCACCAAAACGGTGTTCACCCAAAGCAGCAATATTGGCATCATTGTCTACACCAACACTCACGCCAAACTCCTCTTCCAACAAGGCTTTGAGAGGAATATTTTCCCATCCAGCGACATGATGAGATAGTCGCACCATCCCTGTGGAAGCATCAACCGGGCCGCCAAAGCTGACACCGATCGCAGCAGGTTTTGTGTCTTGCAGCAAAGAGTAAATTAGCGATCGCATTATTTCCAAGTCAGTGCTAGCATCTGCATTTACTGGTGAGAGACGACGTTCATAACGCAACCACTTTCTCGAACCAACATTTACCAATGCTGCCGCTAGCTTAGTTCCACCAAAATCGAGAGCTAAAATTAATGTCATGGTTTTGAACCTTTCCAATAAATGCGATCGCACATTTTCTGGTACTCGATCAATAATGGATTGCTACACTGAAGTGCTTTTGTCAGATTAAATAAAGCTTTTAATAATAAATTATGGTAGAATGTGCGTTAGTTAGCTGCATCAAAAATCTGTTGCGCGGTTAAATTTAATTGAGGAAAGGTAGGTGATGAAATCGCAGTCTGACCTTGAAACGGTGTCATTTGATATTCACCATCAACTAATTCGCAGACAAAAATAGTAGGTTGCTTAGGATTGCCGATAAACTTTCTTGCGCCCAATGCAGCATAATCAGCAATCCAATATTCAGGAATGCCCATTTCCTCATAATCCCTAAATTTATTGTAATAATCATCTCGCCAGTTAGTTGAAACAACTTCAATAACTATTGGAACCGATGCTGCTTGGCTTACTGTTGACTGTTTTTGAAAAAGCGGTTCATTGTCGAGATTATCAAGATTTAGCAGCAACACATCAGGCGAATAAGCGGATTCGGCAGTAGGAGTTTTGACTAATGCGGTTTTGGGTATAGTGTAGGGAAGGTTCAAGCGATCAAACTCGACAGTTAGCTTACGAGCTATAAATCCTACAACTTTTTCATGCGATCCGGTTGGGGGCGGCATTTCAATAATTACTCCCTTGTGCAATTCATAGCGTTTACCATCGTTAGGATACCATTCGCTAAATTCATTGAAGGTGAGTAACTTGGGCAAGGCTTGGGTCATAATCTTACCTCCACATCTGTTTTACTTTATCAAAATATTCACAATTTCCGTTGAAATAATTCAGTTTTGCATGGAAGTAGAAATATGCGATCGCCACAGCTAGATATTTGGATTAGTAAGTGCGCCTTTACTAGCAACAATTTGTCACAATTGCCAAGCTTTATCTTTTAAATTGAAACTATCAATGCTATTTCTAGTAAGCTATCTCCACGATGAAATCCCTGTTCACCGTGATTTAAGCAACATCCTAGAGACAACAAACTGTAAAGAAGTCATAAAGATTCTTAAATACTTGCATTTCTTATTGACTTCAGTTAGAGTCAAAGCAGATGCCTATCATCAAACCCTGACATAAGCTTCAGGAAGTTAGATTAGGTAAAACGCTAAATACCAAATTTGTTAATGTTGATTTTGGTGACGCTGATAACAATTAGTTACTAGTTTTCATTATTAACTTATCGCACATCAAGTACGGGGCTGTAAAGCATTTGCCCCCAATTTAATTGTTTTTATTTTTCTCATCTAATTGAGAATTATTTGCAATATGGATAGATCGATAGATAGTGTGGAGGAAATCTTAAAACAGTATGGCTTACCAGAGCGATCGCTGTTTATTAAATGTTTCCGCATCTACCTTTAGGAATATGTCTCTCACGAGAGTGGCACAGAATTATATCTTTATGTGTAAAAACAGGATCTATAAGTAGCTATGTAGATAATTTAAGTAAAACTTTAAACAATTAGATTGTTGCTAGAAATATTTTTGATTGTAGTATCAGCTACATCGATATGTTCAGAAAAGCCGAGTTTCCGCAAGTGAAAATTTATGGAATACCAGATAACAATAAAACTAGATACAAAATTAAGGTCACTCATACGGAAAAATATCTCTTGACACTGTTTATCTCTATTGTGGAGAATTTATTAACCGGAAAGACCTCGATCAATAATGATGTTATAAAGTGGCTACCTAGTTTTAACTGGGAAATGAATATTGTTCTTTTTATCTCCTTTAGCCAAGGATTTGTAGCTAAGAACACAATTGTATTTTGTAATACCTTTTGTCCATAAAATACGCTAATGAGTACAGCGAGATGAATACTTTTTTTTGTTCTGATGATTCACGTCAAGTAGGAGAAGATGTTATTGGTAGTGCCACCAATTATCAAACTTATATTTTAGTTGAATGCCCTTTACCTTGGACATCAGAAGCCTTTAATTCCAAATGGGTACCTCAGAATTTGAGGATTTTGGTAGAGGAAGTGAAGCGTGCTAAACTACCGATTAGATTCCTCTTAATTGCTAATGATGTATCACACAAGGTAAATCACACTACGCTTTTGATTTATCAAAAAGAAGAGGGGCTAAGTAATGGATACCATAAACAAGAGTTTAAGCTAGCAAATATTGAGCAAGTAGCAGAAGTTGTCCAAAAATGGATATGGGGTATCGATTCTAATTTGGAAGTAGAAACTAGTACAACTAGAGATATTTTAATTTGCACTCACGGTAGCCATGATAAGTGTTGTGCGAGATATGGCGCTCCTTTTTACTTCCATGTAACAGCGAAAAATGCTGATTTGTGCTTAGATAATGTGCGAATTTGGAAATCATCGCACTTTGGTGGACATCGGTTTGCACCAACAGTCATAGACTTACCAGAAGGAAGATACTATGGTCGTCTAGATCAAGATTCATTTAGATCGATTTTGACTCGGACTGGTGATATTCAATGCTTACATCAAGTCTATCGAGGCTGGGGAATTCTGCCCGCTGCACTTCAGGTTTTGGAAAGAGAACTAATTCTCTCTAAAGGATGGGATTGGTTTAACTACAAAGTTGCAGGCAAAATTTTAGAGCAAAGTTTAGACAATAATACTATCCTAGCTGAACTAAGTTTTGAACAACCTTCTGGTTCTCTCTACACTTACCAGGCTAAACTTGTGAGAGATGAAACCAAGACTCAACAACTGAAGAGTTCATGTAATGCTACAAGAGAGTTAGTAGTTACTAAATATGCTGTCGGTAGTCTTTGGATTAGCTCTAGTAAGGTAATGAGTTATAGTACGTAAAAGAGGAGAGTTTTTAAACGCAGAGGTACGCGGAGTCTTGCTGTATTTAGTATAACGCTGCACAAATTCGTAACAAAATCTCTGCGTTCCTCTGCGTTTAAATTCCAAATCAAGATTAAGTCATATTTAAGACTTTTCTTAACAGAACTTGGTCTTCTAATTTGGCTTTTAAACGACCATTTTCAATATCTCGAATCCAGCTTTGGCTTTTACCTGTGAGTTTTGCCAATTCTCTTTGGGAAAGATTCAAATTTTTTCGCGCTTGCAAAATCTGTTCGCCTAGTAAATCGTTTGTAGCTTTGGGTTTCCTTTTGGCTTTGGCAGTTCTTGTTTTCTTTTTTTCTGATTCTGAAATTTGCTGTTCCCATTCTGGTGGGAGTTCAAAAGCCAAAATCCGCGCATTCATTAGCAGATTCCATTTACCACGGGGGCCTGTGTCTGTGAGGCGAGTTTCAGCACCACCGTCATTAGTCCAAAATTCTAATGCTTCATCTGGATCTTCGGGAAGATCAACTAATTTTGCCCACAAAGGTTGAATTTCTGGTGGGTAGGTAACTGGATCGAAAAGTGGTTTCATTCCATAGTGATTGAGAATTTCTAAATCGCTTTCAAAGGTTCGCAGCAGACGTTTGCGTTCTTCCCGTTGTCTGGATGCAAGGGCAACTTTTTCTTCACCGTAAGCAATACGCAGCAAGGTAGGAATGGTGATGCGTTGTTCCTTACCCATTTTGGTTTTAAACAGCAACCACAGCATTAGTCGAACTGCGCCTTCATGTTGCTGCCAAATGCTCATGACTGTGGTTAGCAGGGTTTTAGGGAGGCTGCCGTATTGATAGAATGCGGTTCGCTCTTTACATGCTTGTTTGTTTAAGAAATATTGTGCCCATAAGCCTGCTTTTACTTTAAAAGTTAGCCCAATTAGATATTTGCATCCGAGATTGTCTTCTTGGAAGTGGTGCTGAATATCTACTAAGTGCCATAAGCGGCTGTTTGTAACAGAGAATCCGTTAATTCGACCTTGTTGGGGCCAGTCAATGGAGATAATCAGAGAGCAAGCTTGCTGAACAATATTTTTCATTAAAGCTAGCTTGGCAGCTTTGCTTAAATCTTTGCGTTTCTCCATACCCAAATATTTCTCGATTTGTCGCTCATCGATCGCAAATTCTTGCTCCCAAGGTTGCTCTAAGGCTGTAGCATAGGCTGCAAAAATTAGATGTATGCAGGCGGCTCTGATGTCAAGTCCCTCAATTGCTGCTATATCTGTGGCCTTGTCGTTAACTTTTAATGGATCTTGGATATGAAAAGCGATCGCACCTCGCCCTTGATTGACTTGTCGGCTGTAACTGATGTAGCCTTCTTCATCGGTTTCCCAATGTAGTGATGTGCGCTGCGCTAGTACATTACAAGCTTCCCAAATTGCGATCGCTGACGCAAATGGGTTATTTTTGCCATTAGAAAACAAGTCTAAGCTGCTAGCATCTCTCGGTTCAACTTTGCATCTTCCCTTTTTCGCCTGCCAAGGAATGGGAGAATTAGTTGGACAAGCTATTACACATTGCGGTTTTGAATAATAGCCCTCACAATTATTACAAAGACCAGGATCAACCCAGTATTCATTGTCCTCTATTTTGATTGCACCCGTAGGACATTGGGGGCGGCAGTTGTCACATCCAACGCAACTGTTGTTAGGAATTGTATAAGGCATAAGGCTCTTTTCCCACTCTAATCGTTGAGATGTCTGTATCAGGTCTCCCCTGGATGAGTCCTGTTTATTCATGACTCGCTACCACATTATCTTTCTGGCGAGAATAATCTTTTCTCACCACATTCACTTCCCACATCCATATTTGGCTTTGTATCCAATTGGAAGCTATTTAAGGCTTTAAAACCAGACCTATTAAAACTTCTTATTAACTATACATTTCATGAAAAAAATGATTAATTTGTTCGTGCCGAGCTTAGGAAAAAATCTTAACATTAATTTAATTACGTATTTAATGAACAATTTAGCTTTGACCATAAAATCTTACCCAAAGTCTTTTTAGGAAAAAAATAAGCCTCTTAGAATTGGACTTCATCTGATTTGTTAACAATTTTAATATTTAATGCATGATAATATTCTGCCATAAAGTTTACAGTTACTTCATAAATTAATTCTGTTTATTCCGGTCAAGTAATAATATTCCTTTTGTCACGATTTATCTAAATATTTAAATCAAAATAACTTGAAAATTGTTGCTTTCTAAACTACATATTGCAGATATCAAAATGTAACTAATGAACATATAATCTAGTATAGATGCATACTGTTTATATGAAATTATTTGCTTAAATCTAAAAATATTTGCAAAAGAATATCATTACCCTTATAGATATAGTTGCATTTGCTGGAAATAATAGTTAAATCAGCAGTTTTACTTTTTATTTATGCTCTGTATGGAAATGGCTGATTGGGGGCTGCTGCTTGCAGTCAGATATTGAGTCTCTGACTCAATGAATGCATTTCCATGCAGAGCATAGGAACGAGGAATAAGAGAGATTTATAATAATTATTGGCAATAATTTTCATCTATGAATTGAAATAAAAAACAATTTAACATTGTGTTCAGAGTCATCGAAATTTGATGAGATAAAAGTAAGTTTTGAATACAAAAAAATAAAAGATTAGGATAGTATGATGATTAATGCACAAACAGATTGACAGGCAAAATTGCCGAGGATTTATTCATGGCACAACTAACAGGTTTGACATTTGGCGGTAAGGCTTGGACACCAAAATTTGCTCAGGAAATTGATAAAGATAAATGTATCGGCTGTGGCAGATGCGTTAAAGTCTGCGGCTACAATGTGCTTGGATTGAAGGCACTCAATGAAGAAGGCGAATTTGTAGAAGATGAAGATGATGATGAAATTGAACGGAAAGTAATGGCAGTTACTTCTCCAGAGAATTGTATTGGTTGTGAAGCTTGTTCACGGATTTGTCCGAAAAACTGCTACACCCATGTTGCATTAAACAATTAAGGTTTTTGGAGTTAGTCAAAATTGTTGTTAATTCAAGGAGGCACTGTTTTTAATCAGCGCCGAGGCGCTAGGCAAGGTAACTTGAGGGGAATATTAAATATTTACTGTAAACTATCAAAAGTTCACAGTAAACAAATCCGTAAATCGTAAATTGTTCGCTATTAACAAATTTAAACTTGCTGCTAATATAGCCTAATCAACATTAGGACTAACAGTGCCCCTTGGAACAACTAGCTTTTCTGAAAGCAGGGGGCTAATTTTGTGGTACGAGTTGAAATATAATTTGTAATTTTGTGGGGGAAGGATATGGAAAAAATCTGGAAGTTTCCCCCTTTTTTAATGGCTGCACGTTAGAAATTTAATAAGTGAAAAGGAAATGGTAAATGGGGAATAGGGAATGGGAAATGGGGAATAAGTAACAATGCCCAATGCCCAATGCCCAGTGCCCAATTTCCACAAAATAACACCTCTCAAGACGGTTTACAAAGTAGGTAGCAGGTATGCAACAAGTTCCTGTTTCACTATGGACTCTGGTTGCTGGGATAGTAGTTACAGCAATCAGCATTTGGATCGGACAAAACCACACTCTCATGCCGGTGCAGGCATCGTTACAAGCGCCTTTGGTAGACGGTTTTTTCAACGTCATGCTTACCATTGCGATCGCACTCTTCTTAGTGGTAGAAGGAACTATTCTGATTTTTTTGGTTAAGTTTCGTCGCCGTCGCGGTGATGATACCGATGGTTTACCAATAGAAGGTAACGTTCCCTTAGAAATCTTCTGGACAGCAATTCCAACGGTAATTGTCCTCGGTTTGGGTATCTACAGTGTAGATGTTTTTAACCAAATGGGCGGTTTTGAGCCTGCCGGTCATCCTCATTCAGCAGCTCATGTTGCTCATCAGTCGGGAACTGCTCTTGCAGCTACACTCAGCGATGCTTCTGAAGCAACTACAGCCCCCACAATTGCCCCGACAATTGGTATCGGCGCGTCTCCTCAAACCCTTAACAAACCAGCTGACTTAGTTGTTGATGTCAAAGGGATACAGTACGCCTGGATATTTAATTACCCCGATAGTGGTATTACCTCTGGGGAATTGCACATACCTGTTGGTGCTGATGTGCAACTCAACCTTTCAGCAGACGATGTAATTCATTCATTCTGGGTACCAAACTTTCGGCTGAAGCAAGATGCACTTCCCGGTATCCCTACCGAACTACGATTTGTGGCGACCAAACCAGGTACATATCCCGTAGTTTGTGCTGAGTTGTGTGGTGGTTATCACGGTTCAATGCGGACACAGGTAGTTGTCCACACGCCGGAAGCTTATGATAGCTGGCGGACAGAAAACCAGATTGCTCAACAGCAAAACCTCAATCAAGTCATTGCAGTTAATCCAGCCGACTTATCAACATCAGAGTTTCTCGCTCCTCACACCCATGATATGGGAATTAGCGCAGTAACTCTAGAGTCATTGGTCATGAGTCATTAGTCAAACGATTTTGGATTTTAGATTTGCGATAGCGGAGCGTCTTTTAGATTGGTTCCACCCACACTTTTACAGGCTTTGTCACCACCAGGGATGGGGCATAAACCAAAAAATTCTTTTAATCCAAAATCCAAAATCCAAAATCTAAAATTGCTGGACTCCGCATAGTGGTAAATAAATATGACGCAGGTAGAATTTCCACGGAATAATCCACCAGAAGAAAATAAACCGGAAACTCTGGTGGCTGGCCACACCTCCCATCCGAAGGCGTGGAAATGGCAAGACTATTTTACATTTAATGTTGACCACAAGGTTATTGGTATTCAATACCTGGTGACAGCGTTTGTGTTCTATCTCATCGGTGGACTGATGGCTGTTGCTATCCGTGCCGAATTAGCAACACCAGATGCAGACTTACTCGACCCCAATCTGTATAACGCTTTCATGACTAATCACGGGACGATCATGATCTTCCTGTGGATTGTCCCTAGCGCCATTGGGGGTTTTGGTAACTTTTTGGTGCCGTTGATGGTTGGTGCTAGGGATATGGCTTTCCCGAAGCTGAATGCGATCGCCTTTTGGTTAAATCCCCCAGCCGGTGCGCTGATATTAGGTAGTTTCTTTTTTGGCGGTTCCCAATCTGGTTGGACAGCTTACCCACCTTTGAGTTTGGTGACAGCACCAATCGCTCAAACTATGTGGATATTAGCGATCGTTTTGGTGGGAACTTCTTCAATTTTGGGTTCACTGAACTTTGTGATCACCATTTTGATGATGAAGGTTCCTAGCATGAAATGGGATCAAGTGCCCTTGTTTTGCTGGGCAATCTTGGCAACTTCCTTGCTGGCACTTCTCTCCACACCTGTATTAGCAGCCGGTTTAATTCTGCTGTTATTTGACCTCAACTTTGGCACCTCTTTCTTTAAACCAGATGCAGGCGGTAACGTTGTAATTTATCAACACTTATTCTGGTTTTATTCTCACCCGGCAGTATATTTAATGATTCTGCCCATTTTCGGTATCATGTCGGAGGTGATTCCAGTCCACGCTCGTAAGCCAATCTTTGGTTATAAAGCGATCGCTTATTCTAGTGTAGCTATCTGCGTTGTTGGTTTGTTTGTCTGGGTACACCACATGTTTACCAGTGGCACACCCGGTTGGATGCGGATGTTCTTCACCATCTCCACTCTGATAGTTGCAGTTCCCACTGGCGTGAAGATTTTTGCCTGGGTTGCTACCCTCTGGGGTGGTAAAATTCGCTTCACCACGGCGATGCTTTTCGCCATTGGCTTGTTGTCTATGTTTGTCATGGGCGGCTTAAGCGGTGTGACGATGGGAACAGCCCCCTTTGATGTTCACGTCCACGACACATATTATGTTGTCGGACATTTCCACTACGTTCTGTTTGGCGGTTCCGTGTTTGGCATCTACGCCGGCATTTATCACTGGTTCCCCAAAATGACCGGACGAATGCTAAATGAAACCTGGGGACGCATTCATTTTGCCCTCACTTTTATCGGCACTAATTTGACCTTTTTACCCATGCACGAATTAGGTTTAAAAGGAATGCCCCGACGAGTGGCAATGTATGACCCCCAATTTATCGACCTCAATCAGATTTGTACCTTTGGTTCATTTGTTTTGGCGATATCAGTAATTCCTTTCGCCATCAACATCATCTACAGTTGGCTGAAAGGGTCTTTGGCTGGTGATAATCCTTGGCAAGCTTTGACTTTAGAATGGACAACTAGCTCACCACCAGCAATTGAAAACTGGGAAGTATTGCCCGTTGTGACTCATGGCCCTTATGACTATGGCCACGCTCATAGTACTGAAATACAGCCATCTGCAACGCCGGAAGCTAGTGCTTAGTACAGCTTTGTTTGCGTAAAAACGTAGCGTTTTTAATGCAAGCCGACGCATTCACAATGCAAGCCGACGCATTCACAATGCAAGCCAACGCATTCACAATGCAAGCCAATGCATTCACAATGCAAGCCAACGCATTCACAATGCAAGCCAACGCATTCACAATGCAAGCCAACGCATTCACAATGCAAGCCAACGCATTCACAATGCAAGCCGACGCATTAACATTGTCGGGTATTGCTAAATTTAATTCGCTACGAATTTATGAAATGCTGTACTTAGTTAAGAAATAACTCTTGTGGGCTTGGATATCCGAAAACCCATCCCACAAGAAAATCAACATTGTGAAGAATTCAATTGCCCGACGCTTCACCTTTAAGGGTAAACAATATGACCATAGCTACGACAAGTGAAGATCACAGTGCAGGACACGAAGAACATCCAGATTTAAGAGTTTGGGGTCTATTAACATTCCTTGCCTCTGAATCTCTGATGTTTGGGGGATTTTTTGCCACCTATTTGTTTTTCCGAGGTACTACAGCAGTTTGGCCTCCAGAAGGAAGTGAAGTAGAATTACTTGTGCCGACAATTAACACCATTATTCTGGTGTCTAGTAGCTTCGTGATTCACTTCGGTGATACGGCGATTAAAAAAAATAACGTCAAGGGAATGCAACTGTGGTATGCGATTACTGCAATCATGGGGGCAATTTTCTTAGGTGGTCAGGTTTATGAGTATTCAACATTAGGATATGGACTGACTACCAACGTCTTCGCCAACTGCTTTTATATCATGACCGGGTTCCACGGTTTGCACGTTTTTGTGGGACTGTTATTGATATTACGTGTATTGTGGCGATCGCGTCTTCCTGGTGAATATTCTGCAACCAATCATACTTTCATCGAAATGGCAGAAATTTACTGGCACTTCGTAGACATTATTTGGATTGTTTTATTCACTTTGGTGTACGTTCTTACTTTGTTTTAAATTGGATATTGGGCATGGGGCATTGAAAAGAGGCGGAGGGGCGGGGTGCGGGGGGCAGAGGGGAAAACTCTTCTCTCTCACTTCTTCCCTAGTCCCCAATCCCCAATCCCCAATTCCCAGTCCCCAGTCCCCAATCCCCAATCCCAATATGCAGACTAATACAAACCAATTCTCATGGTTCCAGGTTCCAGAAGATGTCAAAAATCTATTAATTTTAGCTGCACAAAACTGGGAAAATACATCAGTATCAGAAAAATATATTGAACAAGCTTTAGCACAGACTGGTGAGAATACAGATGTCTTGGTAGCAGCCTATAGATTTTTCTATTATAAAAATAATTATTCTCTTGCACTACAAACAACAATCAAATTATTAGATAAAATTAAAGAACTAGAAAAATTCCCTGATAACTGGGAGCAACTTCAGCCTATATTAGTCAATCGCAAAGAAGACCCACAAATTCGATTGTACTTAAATGCTTATGCTGCTTCTGGATTAGTACTAGCAAAGTTGGGAGAAATTGAGCAAGCAAAAGAAATCAGCACCAGAGTCAAACAGATAGACGACAAGAATGATTTTGGTTCTGGAATTCTGCTGGATATTTTGACACGCCCAGCAGAAGAAGATGATTAATTAGTCAGCAATGAAAAGTCAAGGTGAAAATCATGAACAATTGGTTATCTACTAAATCCTATTCTCTATTAGGAGCGGCTACTGATAGTAACTCTATCATTCCTCCTATCAACATACCTACAAAATTTCCTGTAGGTAATATCCCTAATGTCTCACCGATCATTGTGATCCAATCTTCTCCATTATCAATTTAAAAGTTATGAAAGGTAGGGATTGGCTGCTAACAGGGGACGGTCAGCATCAAGCCTGTAAATCTGTAAGAGCATGGGATTTATTGAGAGAAAATTACCGCCTTTATCGGTTTTTAACTGAGGTGGAAGATGTTCTCAATGGCAGTGAAAATGAAACCACTTGTCTGCCAGAAATTCGGATGCTCGTAAGGCGCTTGATAGTAAATTCCTACTGGGTGCGAAGTCAACATTTAGAGCCTTCGCCTAAAACGGGAACCTCTGTTTTACTCCTATATGATGAATTGGGTTTTCCGTTGACGGTGCAAACAGTAACATTTGCACCAGGAACCCGTTCAAACATTCATAATCATGGAACGTGGGGAATCGTAGCGGTGCTAAAAGGCCAGGAAAAAAATACTTTTTGGCGACGCACCAATAGCCCAGAATTTCAGGACAAAATTGAAGCAACGGGAGAAGTAACTCTCTTTCCAGGAGACATTATTAGCTTTACTCCCGATGCAATTCACAGTGTAGAAGCAGTGGGTGAGGAACCAACTGTGACTTTTAATATTTATGGCGAAACCGATCCGAATGAGAGGTTTGAGTTTGACTTAGTTAGCCATAAAGCTAGGAATTTTTAATTTCATCGGTTCGTAGTTGGTCCTCTAGCGCTCAATGAGTAATTTAGGAGATAGTTGCATGGCAAGAGTAAGTTTCTATAGCAAACCAGGCTGTAAAGGTGGTACTAAGCAAAAAGTTTTGCTCACTGCTGCCGGTCATGAGGTGATACCATACAACCTACTAAAAGAACCTTGGACAGTTGAACGGTTGCGCTCATTTTTTGGCGATCGCCCCGTAGCCGAATGGTTTAATCTTTCCGCCCCTAAGATAAAATCTGGTGAGGTGGTTCCTGAAAAAATCGATGCCCAAACCGCGTTGGCGCTGATGCTGAAAGAACCACTATTAATTCGCCGTCCTTTGTTAGAAGTAGGCGAACAGCGTGAAGTAGGATTTGATGTACAAAAGATTGATGCTTGGATTGGCTTACAGGCTGTAGATGAATCCTTGCAAGAAATCAGCGACAAGCTTTTGAAGCAAGATTTGCAAAGCTGTTCCCACGCTAAAGATCATCATCACGAGCAGCATAATCAGAAAGGTGGCTGTAATCACGGTAACGATTCTCAACAACACCAAAAGCAAGGCAACTGTAAGCATTAGTACAAGATAACTTTGAGATGCGACAATGCTCTCAAGTATCAATAGACAACTTTGGAGTGAATTAGTATTCGTAACATCTCGTAAAAATATGCTTATTTTTATCTCAGATGTTACGAAGCTATACTTGCATAGGCATATTTAAATTACTACATTCTTTATCTCATAAGCTTTTTAGCCTCTTTTGTCTCCCCATCAGGTGTTTTATTCATTTGGAATGGGTGGTTTATTTACGCCGTACTGTACTAGTCCCACGAATATGGTGTTTTCTTATGAATGACTTAGGATTACTATATATTTTTGGCTTAATACATAGTTAGCTGGGCAATGAAAACCGTCCTCTTTGACTTAGACGATACTCTTATCCGCCATGATGCTGCGATTAGAGGTGCATCTGAAGAACTATTCGCGCAGGTTTTACCTGGACGAAGCGAAGACTGTAACGAATTTGTAGAGAAATGGATATCAGCTAACGCTTCGTGGTATGGAAAATTCTACAACGGTCAGGTAAGTTTTCAGGAGTCAGGACGGGGGAAGTTGCGAGAGTCGTTTAGTGAATATGGATGTGTATTTTCCGATAGGATGGCTGATGCTCTGCTGTTGGAGTACTGGGAGCGTTATGTTGGGCTGTGCCAGTTGTTCGATGATGTCCTGGAATGCCTTGAGAAATTAGATGGGTACAAGGTTGGAGTCATTACAAATGGTCAAGAGGCTCAACAGATTAACAAACTCAAACGCTGTGGTATTTTATCCGAGTTCGATGTCGTTGTTACATCCCAGAGAGCAGGAGCAGCGAAACCATCGGCAGATATATTTGTATATGCGTGTGAACAGCTTAGAGAATCTGCATCAGATTGTGTCTACATTGGGGATAACTTGAAGTTAGATGCGATCGCTGCGACAAAAACTGGAATGTTGGGAGTGTGGCTTGACCGTGAACAGAAGACTTCCGAGATTGACTTATATGATGGGGAAAAGATTAATAGTCTTTCGCAAGTACCTGCGCTATTGGCAAAGCTAGCAAGGGACAAGCACCGAATGAAATTGCTAGAGCCAAATGAGAGGGACAGGGAGTACTCCGTTATCCCTCTGTCTCCTTAACGCACCCCAGCAGTTTCTAAAGATAAATCTTGAAACATGGGTGTGCTGAGGTAGCGTTCACCAAAGGAAGGCTGAATCATCACAATTAAACGTCCGGCATTTTCTGGACGTTTACCTACTTGAATTGCAGCACACAAAGCTGCACCAGAGGATATCCCAGATAATAAGCCTTCTTCTTTTGCCAAACGTCGCCCATAAGCGATCGCTTGTTCATCGCTGACTCTAATTACTTCATCAACCAATTCTAAACGGAGAACATCGGGGATAAATCCAGCCCCAATACCTTGAATTTTATGTGGCCCGGCTTCACCACCAGAGAGGACTGGGCTGTTGCTGGGTTCAACTGCGATCGCTTTAAAAGTCTTCTTACGCTGTTTGAGTACTTCTGCAATCCCAGTAATCGTCCCACCAGTACCTACCCCAGCAATGACAATATCTACTTCTCCGTCTGTATCTGTCCAAATTTCTTCGGCGGTGGTTTCCCGATGAATTTTGGGATTGGCAGGATTGCAGAACTGTTGCAGCATAAAAGCATTGGGAGTCTTAGCCACAATTTCTTCAGCTTTGCGAATTGCTCCCCGCATACCTTCCGCGCCTGGTGTCAACTCCAAAGCTGCACCATAAGCCCTCAGCATAGCCCGTCGTTCTTGGCTCATTGTCTCAGGCATGGTCAAAATCAAACGGTAGCCACGCGCTGCTGCTACCATTGCTAGAGCAATTCCTGTATTCCCTGAAGTAGGCTCAACTAAAATGGTTTTTCCTGGGGAAATTGAGCCAGCCGCTTCTGCCGAGAGTACCATACTTAACCCAATGCGGTCTTTTACCGAAGCCGCTGGGTTCATACCTTCTAATTTAACAACTATCCTTGCTACTACTCCCTCAGCTTGAGGAATCTTATTCAGTTGAACTAAAGGAGTTCGTCCAATCAGTTCGGTTATGTCTTGAGCAATTCGCATTATTTAACTCCTAAAATCCTAAATATTAGTACAGAGTATTTACTTATAACAATAAGCTTTTATATATTTAATTTGCAGTTTAGTGTCAATGAGTGCATATACTATGTATTCTAACTAAACCACAAAATATGAAAGTTTGGGAAGAACTTTTATCAGAATAATTCCGAGATCAGGAGTCAGAATTCAGAACAATACAGTTCAGTTAAGCTTCTCTTCCTTTGCGTCATTCTCTGACGAGACGATTACTTCAGCAGACAACTAGCCTACCATCCTTCTATTTTACCATTTGGAATTGCTGACTATTGTCTCGGAGGCTAAGATTAATTTTTGATGATTCTGTATATATGAATAATTTTTCCTATTTTTTTTATTTGTTATGGAAATACCATTGACTTTTAAAACATTTAATTGTTTTTTCTATTTTATTGGTTTATCTTTATCAAGAGACATTGATATTTTCTTTTGAGTGCAGATTTTCTCAGCCCAAAATTGCATCCCAAATAGTCCTTAAGCATTGCCTACATTGCATTTGGGTTGAGTACAAAAACACCAGAACCCCACCTCAAAAACACTAGAACCCCGTTCTAAAAACACTAGCACCCATACCCCAAGGAATTTTTATAAGACTTATCAGGGGCGGATTACAAGCTTTGAGTACTATTCTAATGAATTTAATAATCTTAACAGGGCTGGGGTAAACTGTTTTGTGGAGAGCGGCTGATATAAATCGTATAGGATTTACGCAGAGATTCCCCTCTACCCCCCAACATTCCTGAGCGAAAGCTGAGTGAACTAGGGGGGACTTCTTAATCTCTCTTTTGAGAGTAAGATGAAACCAGAGGTCTGAATCTAAGTGCGTTATTTCTGACTGAATAATCCTACGTTTTGTAAAAAAGGTGGTAACTTTTGATTAGTTTGTAGTCAGTAGTAATTAGAAAAATAACTGACAACTAATGATTGTAAAAATTACCAATTACACATATTTTAATATCAAAACTGTTTCATAGGTAGAAATATCTAACTACTTTAGATAAACAGCAAAAGATATTTTCTTACTAGGTGCATACTACCTGGCAAGGGAGAGCCAAGATGAAAGCCAAACTTTTAAATGTTCTTACAGTTTGCGTCGTTACCTTAGCAGTGCTTTCACCGGAACTAGTAGTATTTGGCATAATTTGGGAGCGACATCTAGAGTTAGTAAAATCTCAGAATTTAGCTTACCAAGTTAACCACACTACTACAGATGCTCCCGCCTTGGCTCCCCAGACAGAGGGTACACATTCCCCTCAGACTAGTATTCCATCCTCTGATCGTAATGTGGTTCATCAAATGCTGACTGTTGCTGAACAATATAAATTTGCCACTATCCTGCAATGGTTCTTCTTGTTAACCCCGATTTGTGTTGGGTTAGGGATTCTCTTTTACGACAGATATCTAGTTCATCGTGCTGCTGTTTTAAAAGAACAAGTTGAAATGTTAGAAAGGCTGTGGCAGCAAAGTATCGAACAGTAACTCATTCACAATTTACTCACTCAAATCAAGAAAATGACCATGACAGACCAACGCCAAAGCCTGTATTTTAATCTGATTGATGAGTTACTCAGATGCCCTAACGGTCAAGAACCAGAAATTTTAGAATCTAAGCCAGAATTGATTGATTCCGGCTTAGTACAAACAATGTTACAAGTAGCAACTATGTTTGCCCATGAAGGTAATCAAGATGGTGCCCAATTTCTATTTTTTGTGGCGCGTGAGTTAGCGAAAGAATTAGGTTTATACCCGGAAGTTCCCAGTACTGAAGTTGCAAATACTGAAGTTGCAAGTAAGGAGTAAAAATGCTGTTGACTTCAACCGATGCGGGACAAATAGCTTTAGAACTGCTGATGGCAGATTGGAATATTTCAGAAGAGAACCGAGAGTGGTTCACAATCTTTAACTCTCGTCTGATTGGCGAGAGTTGGTACACTGTGGAATTAGGGATAGAAGGATTTCCCGATCGGTGGTTTATTCAAGTATATGACACTGGAGTGTGCGATCCAAACTATACATTTATTTCACCAATTCGTGGTTCGGAAGGATTTACAGATTTTGTAAATGTGCCGGATATCATCGCCGAGGTTTTAGTTTGTGAGCGCAATGCTCGGTAATAATTAAAATTCAAAAGTTAGAATTCAACATCATAGTATTTGGGAGCATCTCACCTTTACAAATATACCTGGCGATTAGGGAAATCCAAGAAATAAATTATCCAATATTGTGAGGTGGGCAACATGAGTGCCCAGTTTATATGGCGGGCAAGATGCCTACCCCACAAGAGTTAATTGTATAAAGACGCTTTACGCCAATCTGAGGTGATACCAAATAAGGTACACCTTTTTTTGTGTAATATTTAATATTTTATTTAAGCCTAGCAAGCTATTTTGTCATATTTAATTGATAAAATTATGTTATATTAAATAGCGTGATGGACGCTACAGAAATATCAGTTCCAATGATTGCTGAAGATATCTTAGCCAAAGAATTCACAAGAGTCGTCAACCATTACTACCCGCAAGTTGGAGAATTGCTGGATGGGTGTTATGTAAAAGTTATCACCTGTTTTTGGGGACGACCTGCCAGACGTTTGCAATATATAGGAATTTATTGCTCTGACGAAATGATTTCCTGTGTGCAAGCTCAAAAAGAAATACTCAGAGAAGTTGCAGACAATATGGGTTTAATCCAGGTTGTTTGTATGAATGCCAAGCGATTATTGCGCGATCCGATGTCGAAAGTCAAAGAGAACAACCCACGTCTATGGTTGGAGTTACAGTGGGTTGCAACTTAGTGATTCATGGCATTAATTGAGAGGGGAAAATGTTTTTGTAGTAAGCACTAAAGTGTTTACTGCAAACCTATCGACCACTAGAATAACCAGCACCTACGGTGAATACAAAGTATCAACATAAGTAATGAAAACTGGAATTTTCTGCAATTACGATAATTTTCACCAAGATGCTCGTCGTGCCATGTTTGAGCAAGTCGCGCTGGTAAAACAGGCTGAAAGCTTGGGTTTTGAGGAAGCTTGGGTAAGCGAACACCATTTTAGTGAATCCAATCTTAGCCCGTCCATGTTGCTGTTAATGGCACACTTGGCGGGATTGACTTCAACTATCCAATTAGGCACTGCGGCGGTGTTACTGCCATTCCATAACCCGATTCGGGTGGCGGAAGATATTGCCACTTTGGATAACTTGTGCAATGGACGATTATTATTTGGAGTTGCCAAAGGTGGCCCCTTTCCCCAACAAAACAAGCATTTTGCGACCCTCCCAAGTGAAGCCCGTCCTAAGACGCTAGAGGCGATCGCACTGATTCAAAAGCTCTTGTATGAAACTGATGTATCATTTAATGGGCGATATTATCAATGCGATCGCTTGACAATTTACCCAAAACCATTGCAGAGTCAAATACCAGTGTATGTTGCCACTGGCGGCGATGATGGGATCGAATTGGCTGCTAAACATTCCTTCAGCTTGATGGGTGGGCCGCCATTTTCCCTAGAAAGATTGAAGGATACTGTTAACAAATATCGAGCCTTAAATTCTAGTGGTGCGGAAAAATTAGTGTTGGCACGCTTCTTTTATGTTGGCAAAACATTTGACGAGGCAGTGAGTGAAGCGTTACCTTTCGTTCGCAAATTTAGCCAGAAAATGAAAGCTAACTCGGCTGAAGTATTGAAAAATAGTGCGAATCTCAACCAAAAACCATTCGACCGCACAAATATTTGTTTCGATGAAGATTATTTGATTGAGAATTCAATTATCGGTGATGTGGAGACTTGTCGAGACAAAATCAAGAAATTTCAGGACGAATTAAATTTAGGTACGCTAGCACTCAAACCCTCGTCTGCGGATTTGCAAAAAAACCTGGACAGTTTGACGCGCTACAACCAAGAGGTGCGAAATTATGTCTTCTAAACTATACTTGCTTCCTCCCGATGATTTACCTCCCACTGAGGTAACGAAACAGGATGGAATGCTGCAAATGGAGCTAGAACAGTCTACTGGCAGATGCTTTTATCAAGCCTGCGATCGCATTACGCGAGTCCTATTATCTAATTGTCAGTGGTATCTCACAACAAATGCTAGCATCCTCACATTAATTATTGATTGCCCTGACTTAGTATCTTACTGGCATATTGTCAGCAATATTCCCCAGTTAGGTAATAGGTTAGAGCGGTTTGCTAGCAATGGCAAAATCCGCGTTTATCCGCCATTTGGCAAAGGAACGCCGTTTGAAATCAGCGTAAATGAAATATCAGCTTATCGAGATTGGCTTTGAGGTATAGCAGGGGACTGGGGACTGGGGACTGGGTTGAAAATCTTTTTATATATAGGTTTTATCATCAGTTAATGTCCTAACCTCCTTATCCGTTGCTATAAATAGTCACGAATTGGGAATCAAACATATAGCTTATTCATCCTTATTGCTGTCTTACACCCTGTACTTTTAAAGTGCAGGGTGTTGCAATTTTTATCCCAAAGTTTTGCCCAAATATTGGTGTTTGCTTACGCCAAAATTGCCATTCCTGAAGGAGGCAAATCAATTTCCACTGTTGCACGACCATCATCGTGATGTTGCACAGCTACAGTTTGATTCTGCCGTGGATTACGTAAATCGGCATTGCTCCAATCACTTTTGTATAGAAAAGTCATAATTGAGTCTTGAGGATGCGTGTAAGTATCTACCGTCACTTCTGCACGCCGATTTTCTAAGCCATTGGTATTCAGCACCATCAACACTTCTGTGTCAAATAAAACTTGTGACCAAGCAACTAATTCACCTTGTCCGGGAATGGAGAAGGGGGAGTTGTGAAAGGATGTTTCGCGCAGGTAGTGATGTCCACGGCGCAATGCTTTGCCAATTTTATCGTGACGGTTGCGAATCCGGGCGATCGCAGCTATCCGCAAATAGGTAGGATGGTCGATATTGAAGAAATGACAGTCGGCTGTTTGAAATGCGCCAAAAGCACCACCAAACATTGCTTCTCGGATATATCTATTTTCCGCAAACCGTTCACCCTCTATACTGTAATCGTGATCGCCTTCATTTCCATCAAAAGCCTGTTCTGTTCCATAATAAATCACAGGAATTCCTGGTATTGTTAATTGCACACCCACAGCATGGGCAACTTGCTCATAGAGATTAGGCACTGTGCTGTATGCGGCAAATCGCTGCTTATTGGCACGGAATGACATATCACCATCATCCAAGATGGAGAGATGATATATCCCAACTTGGCGGTATTCTCCGGCAAGATTTTTCTCGCTATACAAATCAAAAAATTGCTTTGGGTGTACTAATCCCCTTGCGAATGCAGTCAATTCATTAGGGGACTGCACGATGTCTAATACAGCAGTGAGGTTACGCCCAATAATATCTATGTATGCACTAGCCATACTACCGGAGGTGATTTCTCCAGTCAATAAAAAGTTTTCTTTACCGATAGATTCGGCATATTCACGAATTGCAGTGCAGAATTTGCGCGAATCTTCTGGAGAAATGTGCTTGAGGCTATCTATCCGCAAGCCATCGCAGTCTGAAAGAGCAATCCAATATTGATAAACTCTGGCTAAAGCTGCAATTACTTCATCTCTGTTGAACCAGTTATCAGCACTTTGGTTGTATATTACATCGAGGATGACATACATCCGGCGATCGTGGGCAGCATCAATTAAATCTCTTAAATCTTGACGAGTGCCAAAATGGGGGTCAATATCTAAAAATTCTTGGATGCGATCGCTGTGGTAAGTTTCTAACTGAGAATGTTGTTGCCAAGGTGGGTTAATCCACAGCGTTGTTACTCCCAATCGCTGCAAGTAGTCCAACTTACTCTTAATTCCCCTAAGAGTACCACCAACAAACTTTGTCCCTGCTGCCATCCAGTCGGCTTTGTCTTTAACCTGGAATTTTGCAGGGTTGGTGTGGTCAAACAGTTCTCTTTGATTTTCATTATCATCACTGAATCTATCTAATACCAATTGGTACAAAAACTGGTCGCGCCAACTGATAGGACTTGGATAAACTCTCCCTCTTGGTTTCAGGTCTGTTTCGGAGAGTTGCTGAGGTGTCAATTCTTCAACTTTGGCCATGAGGATTTACGCACTGATAGAAAATGGAAGTGTGCATCCTATATGTTATAAAAAATACTTACAATTTTGATGAACCCACAGAGGGATTTTATAAGTTAGTGACTTAATTTTATGATGATAGGTTTTAGTTTAAATGCAGAAGGACGACAGAGTTTTTAGCATAAGGCGGACTGTATGTTTGTTAAATGTAGCCAAAATTCCGCTACGGTGTACTAGTTGATATTATGTTTAATTAGGTTTTTGAGAAATCATCTGATATAGGTTATCAAACTGAGTTAAAAGTGCTGGAGGAACAGAGGTAAAATTAATAAAAAAGCTTCCTTTACCTGCCAGTTTTTCTAACACTTTGGCATAGATATCTTCACTAACTTTCGAGGAGTTTTTTGATGTTAAAAGATTTATTTTAATATTAGTTAGCTGAGGTGGAATTTCATTTGGTATATCTACCTGTAATTCGGCTCCTTTGGCTGATAGTTTGACTAAACGCCCGTAAAATACTGTATTACCCATTTGTTTGTCATGCAAAATGGTGTATAAAAGCGGTATTTCTTGAGGAACAGGAAAAAATAGTTCTTCTTCTTTGGGCAAATAAAGATTGTATCGTCCACCAACACCATATACTTCGTAAATGGTAATTGGCTGACTCACACCTTTTGGCTGAACTTGCTTTTGTCCAATAATTCTGACGCTTGACCCGACTTCTTTTAGAGTTTGCTCGGAAATGAGAATTTGACCGCCACTAGTATATGACTCAATTCGATAGGTGAGATTTACTTGACTGCCGACAATTCCATATTTAGTCCGTTTCTCGGAACCGATATTACCAACTATAACTTCGCCTGTATTAATTCCAATTCCCATCTCTAATGGTGGCCAGCCAAGGGCTTTCATTTTTTCATTAACACCACCCATTGCTAACTGCATGGCACAGGCGCAGGTAACGGCTCTGAGGGTATCATCTTCTTTAGCGATCGGCGCACCAAATAAGACTAGAATACCGTCTCCCATAAATTCATCAATTGTGCCTTGGTAATGATTAATCACATCCGCCATGTATTCTAAATAGAGGTTGAGAATGTGAATTACTTCTTCTGGTGGAAAGCGTTCTGAGAGAGATGTGAAGCCTCGTAAGTCAGAGGTGAGGATAGTGATTTTGCGTCTTTCACCACCGAGTTTTAATCTTTCAGGGCTTTCTAACAAGTTAGCAACAACTATATCGCTCAAATATCGCCCGAAAACTTGGCGAATTAATTGGTTTCTTTTTTCTAATTCCGTGTTGGCTTCTGCTAAATCTGTGGTTCGTTCTCTGACTCGATGCTCTAAATTTCTGCCGTTTTCTCGGAGTTTACCGACGACAAGTGTCAATCCTGAGAGTCCTAAGACTGACATACCGCCTAACATGGCGAAGGTTCCTTGGAGACTTTGGTTAGTTTTAGTCATTAAATTATCGAGAGATTGAGAAATCTCCCAAGCTCCAGCAACATCTCCGACTTCCCAATTTTTCTTGGGACTAGTAGGGTCTGTGTTATGACAAGTGACGCAACTTGGTTTCATCACGCTGGCTTGAGCATAACGCAAGGCGGTAGATCCATTTTGCTTCTCAAGACGATAGAATTTTTGACGAGGATTATCTCTCAAGAAATTGAGTGCATCACGCTCAAATGCGTCTTTTGCTCCCCCTGTTGCCGTGCGCCAAGGATATGGGTAGTTACTGTACAGTCGTACAGACATTTCAGTATTTTTTTCACTAATTTGCTCGCCAAGTTCGATCGCAAAAGTTGAGGGTAAGGGGATTGCGCCTTTGGTATTGAGGTAAGCGTGGGTAACGGTAATTCCAGGCACAACTTTAGCTCGTTCGGCGGCGGCGGCGCTGTAAAGGTCAAATGCTTGAGTCAATGATTGGATATGTAAGGCAGCATTTTGAACTGCTTGGGCTTCAATCAAGCTCGATGAAAGCGCAGACATATTAGAAATTGCGATCGCGATCGCAGCACATAACATCAGCGTGAGTACAAGAGTAATCCTCTGTAACAGTAAGCGTAAAAGTAATTCCCAAATTCGACTAATTAATGACTGAAGCATAAGCTTTGTGTAAAGAATTTGTAAAATACTGCATATTGTTTTTGCTATTATCTGATAAATGAATTATGCCATTCTACTTATAGAATTTAACGTGTATTTAACTTTTGCCGATCGCAGCAATGGATATTGAGCAAGCACTCGCATTTACAGACGCTCTTGTTTTTGCCAAGTCAAGAATTCATTTGAGCGATCTCCAACAAGCTATGTTGCGTGAGTCCTGGTCTTTGGAACGCCAAAGTTACGATCGCATTGCCGATATTTATGGCTATTCTCCAGCTTACTTAAAACATGATATTGGCCCGAAGCTATGGAAGCTGCTTTCAGACGTGTTAGGAGAAAAAGTTAATAAAACAAGTTTCCGAACTGCAATTGAGCGCCGATTTAAAATAGAAAATGTGACGGGACAATTAATTTCAGAGAAAGAAAATATATTTAATTATCTTGAAGAAGAAACGAAAGTAAAAGTTACTAATAATTTACTGATTACAGAAGTTAAGACTTCCTATCAAGATTGGGGAGATGCAATCGATGTTGATTTTTTCTACGGCAGACAAGCAGAACTAGCTCAGTTACAGCAGTGGATTTTAGTCGATCGGTGTCGGCTTGTGGCTTTGTTAGGAATGGGTGGGATGGGAAAGACTTCTCTCTCTATCAAGCTAGCGCAACAATTACAGAGCGAGTTTAAATGTGTGATTTGGCGAAGTTTGCGAAATGCGCCACCAGTACAAGAGATATTAATTGATTTATTAAAATTATTATCTAATCAGCAAGAAATTGATTATCCAGAAACAGTTGAAGGTAAAATTTCGCGATTGTTACATTATTTGCGATCGCAGCGTTGTTTATTAGTTTTCGATAATATTGAAACCATCTTACAACCCAACGATCAATCTAAGTCATCCTATCTTGAAGGCTATGAAGCTTATGGCGAAATATTTAGACAAATTGGAGAAATTCGCCATCAAAGTTGCTTAGTCATAACCAGTCGATATCAGCCTTCAGAAGTCCGCCTATTAGAAGGAGCAAGTTTACCTGTTCGGGCTTTTCAATTATCTGGCTTGAAGAAAATAGAAGCACAAGAGCTTTTGCAGTTAAAGGGTAATTTTCAAGGCTCAACAGAAGAATGGAATCGCCTGGTTGAAGCTTATGCCGGAAATCCCTTAGCATTGAAAATTATTGCAACTACGATTCAAAACTTATTTGATGGCAGTATTTCTGATTTTCTCAACCAACAAGCATTTGTTTTTGGAAATATTCGGAATTTAATCGATCAACAATTTGAACGACTTTCTGAGTCTGAGAAAACAGTGATTTATTGGTTGGCTATCTATCGTGATCCGGCTTCATTTTCAGAACTGCGATCGGATATTTTTCCACCCAGAACGCCCCAAGAATTAATTGATATTTTAGAATCACTAGAGCAACGCTCTTTAATTGAGAAAGCCAAGGCGACACTGATTGAAAAACATCGGACACAGTTTTCACTTCAGCCTGTAGTAATGGAATATGTTACCGAGAAATTAGTCGCTCAAGTTTGCCAAGAAATATTGGCTGGCTTAGAAGCGAATGCTGAACAAAAAAATCTGTTGTTCAAAACTCATGCGTTACTCAAATCCCAAGCAAAAGACTACGTGCGAGAAACGCAAGTTCGTTTGATCGTCAAGCCTATTCTAGAACGCTTATTACTCGATCGCTTATTAACCGAAGTCAGTGAAAAACTTGCAATTGAAAACCTACTTACTCAATGTTTAAACAAGTTACGAGGTACATCGTCAGTTAAAAGTGGGTATGCAGCCGGTAATATTCTAAATTTACTTTGTCAATTACAATCAGCTTTAACTAACTACAATTTTTCCAATTTAACGATTTGGCAAGCTTATTTACAAGATGTGAATTTACATAATGTTAATTTTGAATATTCTGATTTGAGTCAGTGTGTTTTTGCTGAAACCTTTGGTATGGTGTTTGCTGGTATTGCTTTTAGCCCAGATGGAACATTATTAGCTACAGGAGATGCAGAAGGTGGGCTTCGTCTTTGGCAGGTTGCAACTGGGCAACTGGTTATCAATTTTGCTGGACATATAGGTTGGGTTTGGTCGGTTGCTTTTAGTCCAGATGGGCAATTATTAGCAAGTTGCAGTAGTGACAAAACGATTCGGCTGTGGGATGTCAACACTGGTAAATGTCTGAGAATTTTGTCAGGACACACAAGTTCGATTTGGTCAGTTGCCTTTAGTGCCGATGGTCAAATCCTTGCTAGTGGAGGCGATGAACCAACAATCAGATTATGGAATGTCAACACTGGCGACTGTTATAAAATTTTGTCGGGTCACACCGATCGCATCCTCTCGGTATCATGGAGTCCCGATGGTCAAACTCTAGCAAGTGGCAGTGCTGATTTCACGATTCGACTTTGGAAAATTAGTGGAGAATGCGATCGCATTTTAGAGGGACATAGCGATCGCATTTGGTCAGTATCATGGAGTTCAGATAGTCAAACTCTGTCTAGTGGTAGTGCCGATTTCACAATTCGCCTCTGGGAAATTAGTACTGGAAAATGTAAAATATTGCAGGAACATTGCGATCGCGTCCGTTCAGTAGTCTTTAGCCCCAATGCCCAAATGCTGGTTAGCGCCAGCGACGATAAAACAGTCAGAATTTGGGAAACTAGTACAGGAAAATGCCTAAATATTTTACCAGGACACACCAATTCGATATTTTCAGTGGCTTTTAATGCAGATGGTCAAACCATTGCCAGTGGTAGCACAGACCAAACTGTAAAGCTATGGGATGTTAGTACAGGTAGATGCTTTAAAACCTTAAAAGGCTATAGTAACTCTGTATTTTCAGTTGCTTTTAATGCAGATGGTCAAATTGCCAGTGGCAGCACAGACCAAACCGTGAGACTATGGGATGTCACTACAGGAACTTGCCTAAAAAAATTCACCGGACATAGTGGCTGGGTAACTTCCGTAGCGTTTCACCCAGATGGAGATTTGCTAGCCAGTAGCAGCGCCGATCGCACCATCCGCTTATGGTCAGTTAGCACTGGTCAATGTTTGCAAACTTTGAGAGGTCATGTAAATTGGGTGCAATCAGTAGCCTTTAGTCCTGATAGACAAATTTTAGCAAGCGGCAGTGACGACCAAACCATTCGCTTATGGTCTGTCAGTACAGGAAAATGCCTCAATATATTGCCAGGTCATTCCAGTTGGATTTGGTGTGTTACCTTTAGCCCCAATGGTGAATTCCTCGCTAGCAGTAGTGAAGACCAAAGCATTCGCCTATGGTCAATTGCCACTGGTGAATGTCTCCAAATTTTAGAAGGACATACTAGTAGAGTGCAAGCGATCGCTTTTAGTCCAGATGGGCAAATTCTCAGTAGCGCTAGTGAAGATGAAACAGTGCGCCTGTGGTCAATTGATACAGGTGAATGTCTGAATATATTTCAGGGACACAGTAATAGTGTTTGGTCAGTTGCCTTTAATCCAGAAGGTGATGCCTTGGCAAGTAGTAGCTTAGATCAAACAGTGAGAATTTGGGATAGACATACAGGGGTTTGCCTGAAAGTGCTGCCTGTCATGCCTCATGCAATGCGATCGGCGATCGCATTTGGTAAATCTATAGAACATTATGCGATCGCTAGCGGCAGCCAAAACGGCACTATTCAGATTTGGGATGCCCAAACAGGCGAATCTTTGAAAACACTCAATCCTGACAGACCTTATCAAGGAACCAATATTACAGGCGTAACCGGAATCACGATAGCTCAAAAAGATGTCCTTAAAGCGTTAGGTGCTTTCGAGGCTTGAGTCAAAAATTACGCAAACAATAGCCGATGCAATCAAGGTACAAGTCGATGCAATTGATGTGCGGGTTGATGCAATCGATGTGCAAGTTGATGCAATCGATGTGCAAGTTAATGCAATCAAGGTGCAAGTCGATGCAATTGATGTGCGGGTTGATGCAATCGATGTGCAGGTCGATGCAATCAAGGTGCAAGTCGATGCAATCGATGTGCAGGTCAATGCAATCAAGGTGCAAGTCAAAATAGTTACATGTCAATACAGTTCAGAATGATCAACAAAACCCTCATGTAGAGACGCGATTTATCGCGTCTTTAAAGATCAATCATCTACACCAATAACTTTTAACCCAAGCGTATTGGTTATAAGTACACCGTAGAGAGATTTAGAGAGAGGTTTTCCAGATACCGTACTTTTCCTCTTCTTTAACCTTAATTTTTTAAACGAATTTGACTTAATTATCTCCTTAATTTTCCATAACTTATCCTCATCGACGCGATCGAACAACAAACCTAAAGTAAAGGAGTCCTGAAAAACGAAAAGGTAAAGCACCCAAAAAACAGGATATTTCCCGACTTAAAACGAGGTTTTTCACCTCATCGAAAACATTATTTTCAAGAATTAAGGAGAAATTCAAATGGGAACATACACTGGTGATAATACTAACAACACTTTTATCGCTGATGAAGACGGACAACCTTGGTTGCTGTCTGGAAAAGGAGGCGATGATTACCTAGCAGGTAAATCTCAGAACGACACAATTTATGGCGATGAAGGTAATGACAACCTACTTGGTGGAGCTGGTAACGACATCCTAGATGGCGGAACTGGTAACGACAACCTATATGGTGGAACAGGCTTTGATAGCCTGTATGGCGGCGATGGCAATGACAGAATATCTGATACAGATGGTATTGTCGATGGTGGTGCTGGTACTGATACTCTAGTTGCAGATTACAGCCAGTTGAATAATGGTGCTGGTGTTGATGTCGGATTTAATGGACAGAATGCCATCTTCAGCCGTGTAAATACTGCTACTTTACTCAGCTACAGCAATATCGAGCAATTTGAAATTACAGGCACACAATACGCCGATGTCTTGCGTGGTAATGCTGGCAATGACATCTTTAATGGTGGTGCTGGTGATGACCTAATCTTTGGTGGTGCTGGCTATGATACGCTCAACGGTGGCGATGGCAACGACAGAATCGCTGATACAGATGGTATTGTCGATGGTGGTGCTGGCACTGATACTTTAGTTGCAGACTACAGCCAGTTGAATAATGGGGCTGGTATTGATGTGTCATACCTGGGTCAAAATGCCATCTACAGCCGCTTTACCGGAAATCCGGTACTCAACTACAGCAATATTGAGCGATTTGAAATTACAGGCACACAATACGCTGATGTTCTGCGTGGTACTGCTGGCAATGATATTCTCAATGGTGGCGCTGGTGATGACCTGCTTTTTGGTGGTGCTGGCTATGATACGCTCAACGGTGGCGATGGCAACGACAGAATAACTGATACAGATGGTATTGTTGATGGTGGTGCTGGTACTGATACTCTAGTTGCAGATTACAGCCAGTTGAATAATGGGGCTGGTATTGAAGTGGCATACCAGGGTAAAAATTCTATCTTCAGCCGCTTTACTGGGAACCCTGTACTTAGCTACAGCAATGTTGAGCGATTTGAAATTACAGGCACACAATACACCGATGTCCTGCGTGGTACTGCTGCCAATGACATCCTTAATGGCGGTGCTGGTGATGACGTGCTGATTAGTAGTGCTGGCAATGATACGCTCAACGGTGGCGATGGCACTGATACTCTAGTTGCAGATTACAGCCAGTTGAATAATGGGGCTGGTATTGATGTGGCATACCTGGGTCAAAATGCCATCTACAGCCGCTTTACCGGAAATCCGGTACTCAACTACAGCAATATTGAGCGATTTGAAATTACAGGCACACAATACGCTGATGTTCTGCGTGGTACTGCTGGCAATGATATTCTCAATGGTGGCGCTGGTGATGACCTGCTTTTTGGTGGTGCTGGCTATGATACGCTCAACGGTGGCGATGGCAACGACAGAATAACTGATACAGATGGTATTGTTGATGGTGGTGCTGGTACTGATACTCTAGTTGCAGATTACAGCCAGTTGAATAATGGGGCTGGTATTGAAGTGGCATACCAGGGTAAAAATTCTATCTTCAGCCGCTTTACTGGGAACCCTGTACTTAGCTACAGCAATGTTGAGCGATTTGAAATTACAGGCACACAATACACCGATGTCCTGCGTGGTACTGCTGCCAATGACATCCTTAATGGCGGTGCTGGTGATGACCTGCTTTTTGGTGGTGCTGGATATGATACACTCAACGGTGGTGATGGCAACGACAGAATCGCTGACATAGATGGTATTGTTGATGGTGGTGCTGGTACTGATACTCTAGTTGCAGATTACAGCCAGTTGAATAATGGGGCTGGTGTTGATGTCGGATTTAATGGACAGAATGCCATCTTCAGCCGCTTGAATGGAAATTCTTTACTCAGCTACAGCAATATTGAGCGATTTGAAATTACAGGCACACAATACGCCGATGTTCTGCGTGGTACTGCTGGCAATGACATCCTTAATGGTGGTGCTGGTGATGACCTAATCTTTGGTGGTGCTGGCTATGATACGCTCAACGGTGGCGATGGCAACGATAGAATATCTGATAAAGATGGTATTGTCGATGGTGGTGCTGGCACTGATACTCTAGTTGCAGATTACAGTCAGTTGAATAATGGGGCTGGTATTGATGTGGCATATCAGGGTCAAAATGCCATCTACAGCCGCTTGACTGGAAATCCGGTACTCAACTACAGCAATATTGAGCGATTTGAAATTACAGGTACACAATACGCTGATGTTCTGCGTGGTGGTACTGGCAATGATATTCTCAATGGTGGCGCTGGTGATGACCTAATTTTTGGTGGTGCTGGCTATGATACGCTCAACGGTGGCGATGGCAACGACAGAATCACTGACATAGATGGTATTGTTGATGGTGGTGCTGGTACTGATACTCTAGTTGCAGATTACAGCCAGTTGAATAATGGTGCTGGTGTTGATGTCGGATTTAATGGACAGAATGCCATCTTCAGCCGTGTAAATACTGCTACTTTACTCAGCTACAGCAATATTGAGCGATTTGAACTGACTGGTTCACAATACGCCGATGTGCTGCGTGGTGCTGCTGGCAATGATATCCTCACTGGTGGCGCTGGTAATGACCAGCTGATTGCTGGTGCTGGCAACGATCTTCTGATTGGCGGAGTTGGCAATGATATTCTCACTGGTGGTGCTGGTGCGGATCAGTTTGTCTTCAATTCTAAACTTGAAGGACTTGACATTATCAAAGACTTCAGTCGGGTGGAAGGTGACAAGATTCAGATTTCTAAAATTGGATTTGGTGTTACTGATGTTAGTGCTTTCAGCTACAATGATGCTACTGGTGCGTTGTTATTCCAAGGAACTCAATTTGCGACTCTTGAGAATAAGCCTGCTAATTTCGCGGTTAGTTTGGACATCCAACTGATCTAGAATTTTCGAGAAATTAGTCTGATAAGTTCATAATTTTAGGCGAACAAAATTACACCCGGAAATTATTTTTAAGTTTCGGGTGTAATTTTTTCATTGTCAAGATGACTATTCAAAATTCAAGACATTTCATTTACGATAAATCATCAAAAATACGCGATAAATCGCCGTCTCTACAATAATCATTCTTTCGCGTTGACGGCAATTCATCGCGTTTCTTGTCTTAATTTTCAGTTACCCATTTATACCAATTATCTAACCCTACACCAGTAGTTGCAGAAACCTGAAAAATCTTAATTTGGGGATTTACCTGTTTAGCATATTCTATACACTTTTGTACATCAAAATCTACATAAGGTAGCAAATCAATTTTCGTGATAATCATTACATCACTAGCACGAAATATATGCGGGTATTTTAGCGGCTTATCTTCTCCTTCTGTGACAGAGAGAATTACTACTTTTGCCTGCTCTCCTAAATCAAATAAGGCTGGACAAACTAAATTTCCCACATTTTCAATCATCACAACTGAATTCAGTGGCGGATTTAGTTGTTGTAAACCCCTGTCTATCATTGAGGCATCTAAATGACAGCCTGTTCCTGTGTTTATTTGGATGACTTTAGAACCTGTTTCTTTAATTTTTTTGGCATCGTTAGCAGTTTCTTGGTCGCCTTCAATGACACTAATAGATAATTGCTGCTTTAAGTCATTGATTGTGCGAGTTAAAAGAGTTGTTTTCCCTGCACCGGGAGAACTCATTAAATTTAATGCGAGAATATTACGACCTTTAAACCATCCCCGATTTTGGGCAGCTAGTAGGTTATTTTTTGCTAATATATCCTGTTCTAAGGATATCGTTGTATTGTGTATTTTGGCATGAATTTGAGGTGCTTCTATATGAGTATCATGACTGTGGGAATGAGTGATGACAGTACCATCTGCTAAAGTATGATTATGTTCCGTTTTATCTGTTTCTAAATTTGTAATTTTTATTTGGCCATCATCCGAACAACCACAGGTTACACACATAATTCCTCGATTTCTATTTCTTTAATTTTCAGTTCTTCACCAGTAATTAAATCTAATTGCACGCTACCACAGTTACAAATACCATAAGGTTTATCTACAGAAATTTCTGTACCACATTGGCGACACTTTGCTAAACCAGGAATTTCTACAATCTCTAATTTCGCCCCTGCTAAAATAGTGCCTTGAGTGCAAATATCAAAACAAAATCGGATAGCGTCGGGCATAATGGCTGAAAGTTTACCGATTTCTAATAAAACTCGCTGCACTTTTGCGCCTTTGGCATTTTCAGTCACAATTGCCACAATATTTTGGGTAATTCCAAATTCGTGCATATTATAAATCTATTAAAGATTAACAAATTCGTGGTAATTGGTCGCCTACTAACATATCAACAATTCTTTCAGCACCAAAAACTGTTTTTAACAATACGATACCTGGGGGTGAGGTAATAACTTCGCCAATAATACAAGCATCTTTGCCTGCTGGGTGGGATTTCATTGCAGATAAAATATTGTTAGCATTCTCTTTTGCAGCTACTACAACTAATTTACCTTCATTAGCTAAATACAATGGGTCTAAACCGAGAATTTCACAAACTCCGTTGACTTCTTCACGCACTGGAATAGATTCTTCAAAGAGACGAATTCCCACATTAGAACTGAGAGCAAATTCATTTAAGACTGTAGCTAAACCACCGCGGGTAGCGTCTCGCATAGCATGAATTTGGGGACATACATGGAGAATAGTTTCTACTAAACTATGCAACGGCTGACAATCACTTTCAATATTAGTTTCTAAAGCTAATTCGCCACGGGCAATTAAAATTGCTGTCCCATGATTGCCTATTTCACCATTAATTATTATGGTATCTCCAGGTTTAATATTGTGAGCAGAAATACTAATTCCTCGTGGGATGATGCCAATACCAGCAGTATTAATAAAGAGTTTATCGGCAGCACCTCGATGTACAACTTTTGTGTCACCCGTGACAATTTGAACACCAGCTTTTTCTGCGGCTGCTTTCATACTGTTTGCAACACGGCGTAAGGTTGCAACAGGTAATCCTTCTTCTAAAATGACGCTGCAAGTTAGGTATAAAGGTTTAGCACCGCTAACAGCTAAATCATTAACTGTACCATTTATGGCTAATTCTCCTATATCACTACCGGGGAAAAATAACGGGTCTACTACATAAGAATCTGTAGTAAATGCGAGTCTGTCTCCTTGTTGGAGGAGAGGGGCTAAGTTGAAGCTGGCTTGGTCTTCTAGTTGGGAGAGAATTGGATTATCAAAATTGCTGACAAAGATATCATCTATTAAATCGCGCATGGCTTTACCACCGCTGCCATGTGCGAGAGTTATATGGGTGTCTCGTACTTTAGTTTGGCGGCGGCGGACTTTTTCTATTTTTTGGAATAGGGGATTTTGTATTGGGTTTGTGGGGGAAATATTCATATTAAAATTTTTTAAACGCAAAGGGACGCAGTAGACGCTTTTGCGGCTTGCCGCAGGCTGGGAAGCGCGGAGGTACGCTGAGTATTAGTCTGAGGAGAAGCCGCAGGCGGGGAGGGGTTCTTGAGTTATTTTTGGTTTTTGGGCGATTGTTCTTTTGGCAATTGTGGAGAGTCGCCCATATTTGTAATAGGCTGCACAAGCACCTTCGGAAGATACCATACAAGTACCGATTGGTGTTTCTGGTGTGCAAGCTGTACCGAATACTTTACACTCCCAAGGTTTTAAGACTCCTTTGAGAATTTCTCCACATTTACAAGCTTTATGGTCGGCTACTTTGAGGTTAGGAATGGTAAATTTAAGTTCGGCATCAAATTGGGCATATTCAGATTGAATTTTTAATCCTGAATAGGGGATGTCACCTAAGCCGCGCCAATCAAAACTATCTCGCACGGCGAAAACTTTGTTTATGGCTTGGAGGGCTACTGTGTTCCCAGATTTTTGGACAATTCGGTTATATTGATTTTCAACTTCGCAACGATTTTCTACTAGCTGTTGCAATAGCATCCAAATTGATTGGAGAATATCTAAGGGTTCAAATCCTGAGACGACTATTGGCTTATTATATTGTTGGGAAATAAATTGATATGGGTCAGTGCCAATTACCATGCTGACATGTCCAGGCCCAACAAATCCATCAAGTTGTAAGTCGGGATTATTTAATAGTGCTTTGAGGGCGGGAATCACGAGGACGTGATTGGAAAACATACTAAAGTTAGGAATTTTTTCGGCTGCTGCTTGCAGGATGGTGAAGGCGGTGCTGGGGGCTGTGGTTTCAAAGCCTAATGCGAAGAAGACTACTTCTTTGTCGGGGTTATCTCTGGCAATTTGCAGGCTATCTAGGGGAGAGTACACCATACGGATGTCTGCGCCTTGTGCCCTAGCTTGCAGTAATGTGGTGTTGGAACCGGGAACTCGCATGGCGTCGCCAAAGGTGGCAAAGATGACGTTATGATTTTGAGAGATGGCGATCGCATCATCTAATCTCCCTTTTGGCATAACGCATACTGGACAACCAGGCCCATGTATTAGTTCGATGGTTTGGGGTAATATTTCTTCGATGCCGTATTTAAATATGGAATGGGTATGTCCGCCACATACTTCCATGATTTTGATAGGTTTTTCTAGCTGGCGGCTTAATTTGGCGATTTCGCGGCGGATAGCTTCAGCTTTTTCTGGTTCGCGGAATTCGTCAACATATTTCATAGGAAGTGAGGAGTAGTGAGTTTTATGTATCTGTTAATTTGGCTTGTGTGGTAGAAAGTTTTTTTAACGAACCGCGAAGGACGCGAAGGGCGCGAAGAAAGAAAGAAAGAAAGAAAGAAAGAAAGAAAGAAAGAAACTCTTTTTCTGAGTGAGGAAAAATATTATTTAAGTACTAATCCCTGCTTGTGCTGCTGCTAATTCTTGGAAGAGTTGTAATGTTTCTGCTGCTTCTTGTTCGTTAATTCGATTCATGGCAAAGCCAACATGTACTAGCACCCAATCACCAATACAAGCTTTGGGGGGATGTTGTTCATCTACGATACAAGCAATATTTACTTCGCGCTTAACACCACCAATGTCAACTATGGCTAATTTATGGTTCGCGTTGGTAATTTCTACAATTTGTCCGGGGATTCCTAAACACATTTTGTTATTTTTGAAGATGAACTAACCATAGAGGCACGGAGAACACAGAGAGAATTATTGCTGAGTTTTTTCAAAAATCAAGACTCATGTATGAATTGTGCGGCTGTAATAACTGCTTGTCCTAAAGATAACCCGCCATCATTAGCGGGAACTAAGCTGTGAGTAAGTACTTTTATTTCCAATGTTTGTAATCGTTTGCTAACTTGCCGTAACAATATACAATTTTGAAATACTCCTCCTGTTAAAGCTACCTGATTAATCAGATTCTCTTGACTAAGATGTTTAACCATTTCCACAATTGCATTCGCTAAACCTTTGTGGAATTTGGCAGCCATAACTGGTTGGGGAATCTGCTGCTGTAAGTCATTGAGCAAGGCTTGCCACATTGGACGCGGGTCTATACAATAAATATTATCTGAAAAGCTAAAACTAAAAGGATATATTAGCGTTTCTTTATCATTATTTAAGCTGCTAACATCTACTATAGCTTCCATTGCGATCGCAGCTTGTCCTTCATAGCTACATTTATCTCTATAAATACCGATAGCCGCTGCCACTGAATCGAACAACCGCCCCACTGATGAAGCTGGAGGAGAGTTAATTCCTTTCTCTATAAGTTGATTGAGTAGTTTAAGTGGCTTGTTTTTCAAAAAATTAAATATTTCTAAATCAGCATACTTTTCTTCGCAATCATTCCAAAGGTTAGTAGTTACTAATTGGGCATAAGTATTACGCCAAGGCTGATAAATAGCTTTTTCACCACCAATCATTGCTACTGGTTTAAATGTTGCTATTCGTTTAAATTTCCGGTAATCTGCTAAAAGAAATTCTCCACCCCAGAATGTACCATCGTCGCCGTAACCTAAACCATCTAAAGCGATACCTAATATTGGAGGTGAATCTAAAGGAATCCCATTTTCTGCCATGCAGGCGGCGATATGGGCATGATGATGTTGAACTGGATAAACTTTGATTTGATTTGTGTTCGCAAGTTCTTTGCCAAGTTTGCTTGAGAGATATTCAGGATGTTTATCAATAGCAATTATTTCTGGTTGATGTTCAAATAAATTTAAGTACAAATTTAAAGTTTCTTGGTAAGCATTAAAAGCCGCAGCATTTTCTAAATCTCCCAGATGTTGAGAGACAATTGCTTCTCCTTCACGCAATAGGCAAAAGGTATTTTTTAACTCGCTACCCATTGCTAAAATTTGCGGTATTTTCTGAAATCCTGGTGGTAAACTAATTGATGCTGGTGCATATCCTCTGGCACGGCGAATTGTTTGAACTTTATCGCTGACAACACGCACAACCGAATCATCTACCCGATTAATAATCTCTCGATTGTGAAAGATAAAATAATCAGCAATTGTTCTTAATTTTTCTCTTGCCTCGTCATTATCAATACATTGTGGTTCATCAGCAAGATTCCCACTTGTTAAAACAATTGGGTGATTCATCCGCCGCAGAATTAAATGATGTAGGGGCGTATAAGGAAGCATGAAGCCAAGGGTATTTTGCCCTAATGCAACTGACGATGCTAATTGTTTTTTATCTGAAGCTTGTAATAAAACAATTGGTGCAGCAGAACTGGTTAATAATTCTTTTTCTTTGGCGTTGACAATACAATATTGTTCAATTATCTCAATATCCCGCGCCATTAAAGCAAAGGGTTTATGATAGCGCTTTTTACGCTGACGCAGTTTTTGTACAACGGTTTCCTGTGTTGCATCGCAAGCTAGATGAATACCACCTAAGCCTTTAATTGCCACAATCTCACCTTTTTGCAACAAGGTACAAACGGCATCAACATCATCCAACATGGAAAACATGGAAGCAGTAACCGATTTCCCATCGGCACGTTCTAAGCAAGCTGTGGGGCCGCAAGCATGACAAGCGACAGGTTGGGCGTGAAAACGGCGATTTTCGACATCGTGGTATTCCTTTCCACATTCTGAACATATAGCAAACGCAGACATACTAGTATTGCATCTGTCATAAGGAATGGCACGAATAATACTCAGGCGGGGGCCGCAATGAGTGCAATTAGTAAAGGGGTAACGAAAAAAGCGGCTAAAGGGGTCGAATATTTCTTGTTGACACTGTGGACAAGTAGCTGCATCAGGAGTAATTTCTGTTTTAATGGCATTACTGACGCTAGTAGAAATCACAAAATTATCAAATTTAAATTCACTTTCAGAAATACTTCTTGTTAGTTGATTAATTCTTGCCAAAGGTGGACATTCTGTTTGCAATCTAGCAACAAATTCTGTTATTGCTTCTTCACTACCAGATACCCGAATTAAAACACCTTGTCCATCATTACAAACATCTCCACGCAAACCACAGGCTTTAGCCAGACGATAGACAGTAGGGCGAAATCCTACTCCCTGAACAGTACCACTAACTCTAATTTCTTCAGTCGCCATAAAAATCTGACTTTCCAAAATTACGAATTACGAATTATTAAAGTGCCACAGCAAAATTCGGTTATTTCCAGAATCAGCTATCACTGCTGTATTACCACAAATTTTTACCCCGTAACACCAATTTAAGCTATCTCGTTTAGGTAGTCCGAAATTACGATTTTCACCTTTATTTTGAAAATTTATTTGTCCTGCTAACCCATCTGCCACTACACCTTGCAGTGATAAAATGGATTCTAGCTTTCTCCATCCTAGCAACCGAGAATTAGCTGTATCTGCAACTACTAACCAATCTCCAGCCACCCCGACACCATAAGGCATACTCAAACTACTAGCGCTTGGCAAATAAACTCCTTGATTCATTTCCACAAAATCAAAGCTTTTTTGTCCTAAAACCACTGCACAAGGGCTATTATTTTCTGTTGGTATTCCCTGCCAAATCATCACTCGATGATTACCTGCATCGCTGACAACCAAATTTTCTCCCCAAAGGGTGATATCGTGACACCAACGCATACTCGCTGCGGTTGCAGAAGCACCGCCGTTTTCATTGCGAGATATCATGTCTGGTTGTCCCAAAACTACATCAGCAGGTTGACCATTTTCTGTTGGTAACTGATGCCAAATTAATACCCTGCGATTACCAGTATCGGCAATAAATAGCCGTCCTTGATGATAGAAAACACCATAGGGCCAGTGCATTGTAG
This sequence comes from Nostoc sp., assembly GCF_036916985.1. GTDB lineage: Bacteria > Cyanobacteriota > Cyanobacteriia > Cyanobacteriales > Nostocaceae > Nostoc. The sequence goes on along the minus strand of NZ_JBALFD010000097.1, from coordinate 264,337 downwards.
TGGCGGATGCTTGTTGACTTCCCCGATTTGGTTCATTATCGATAAAATTAGCTTGTCCTAACACCAAATCGGCCGGAACATTGTTATCTTCTGGTAAGTTTTTCCAAATTAAAACTCGATGATTCCAAGCATCTGCTACGGCTAACCCTTCACCATAAGCACAAATCCCTGTTGGTACACTTAAGGTTGCACTTCCCGGTGTACTTTTAGCATTTTGTCCTTCATGATAAAAATCAGGTTGTCCAATTACCCAATCAGCAGGTTGACTATCTATTGTGGGTAATTTTTTCCATCCTAATAATCGATGATGCCCTGTATCTGATACCCATAAAGGGCCGGTTTTTGATAACAAACAAGCACCACGAGGCCCAAACATTGTTATGGGACTGGGTGATACAGGTATCACTAATTGTTGTGGTTCAATAATGTTACCTAAAATTACTTCTGCACCTTGAGGTGATAGAGGTAAATATTGAGAAATTCCTGTTGCTTCTAGCGGTAATTGTGATATGGGATTAATTATGATTGGGATATCCATGAACCGCAGATAGACGCTGATAATTATTTAAAAACATTAATGTTGATTAGCATGTAACAACAGTAACAATTTTGCATTATGTTTTTTCAAATTAAGTAAAAATTTTTCAGAAATTTCCCTATTAATCAATCTAAAACAATTATAGTTTTCCGCCAGTAGCTTTTACTACACTGCAATTTTTGGCATGAGTGCGCGATGTACTGAAAAAAGAAAGTCAAAAGGCATTTTGAGTAAGTCAAAGTTAGTTTGACTTGCGGAGAACATGCGGAAAACACTAAAATGAGTAAGTTAAAGGGCATTTTGAGTAAGTCAAAGTTGATTTGACTTGCGGAAAACACTAAAATGAGTAAGTCAAAGGGTATTTTAAGTAAGTCAAAGTTGATTTTGCTTTCTCAAAACCCTAAAATTAACAACTTAATTACACAAATCAGAAAAAAATCTGGTCTATTGACAAAGCATTTAGACATTTTGCTTACACTAAAGAGTAAAGTGAATGTGCAAAATACTGATATGAAAAAGCAAAGTAGCTGTGATTTTCTAATTGCCAAGTATATTTGCTGATACAGCAATTTGCAAGTAAATGTCGAATTACCCCCCTTAATCCCCCCGATGTATTGGGGGGAAAAAGAAATCTAGTTTCCTCCCCTTTATAAGGGGAGGGTTAGGGTGGGGTAATTCGACAGACTGGTTATAATTCGATAACTTGTGTATAAGTAGGTAGGCGTAATTAAACATAAGATAAAACCTCACCCTCAATCCCTCTCCTTACTAAGGAGAGGGAAGCCGGAGGCAGAGTGAGGTTTTATATTTAATTTGACCCACTTACTTACACGTATTATTATGTGCATCTTCATACAGAATTGGTATAAGGGACTTCCAAATAAAAAAATATTCCAAAACTGACACAAAAATCCTCTTAATCTCTCCTCTCTCTGTGTTCTCTGCGTCTCTGTGGTTCGTTTTTTGGGATAATTTATTCCTTGGAAATCCCTAACTCCCCTGTTTATCCGAATCTGCCTCCTACCTCATAACCCTTAGTCTTTGTAATTCCTGCAAAAGAGAACTGTTGTATGTTAGCTTTGCATCATGATTGTTGCAGTTTTACAAAAACCTTATCGTCTTTAATTTTTACTGGATAGGACTGAAGTGAAACATCCGGTGCTGTTAAGCATTCACCTGTCTCTAACTTGTACTGAAATCCGTGAGAAGGACAGCTGATAATACCATTTTCAACTTTACTTTTATCTAGGGCATATCCTAGATGAGAACAAGCATTTCGGTAACATTTTACTGTAATACCTTGACGATGTAAAATCAGGGAATTACCAGAAAGTTGTACTGCCAATATACTAAATTCAGGAATTTGATCAATAGTTGCCACTTTGATCCAAGTAGAGGTTATTTTTGATGAAAATGGACTAATTAAACCAAAACTTGCGTTGTTAACTGTAGGGTTATGATTGACTGCAACAACTTTAGTAATTTCAGGACAATGGTTTTTTATTGCCTGTTCTACTCCCTGAGATAAAGTCAAGGTAGAAGCCGGACAACTGCTGCAAGTTCCGATTAATTTGACTTCTACTGTATCTGGGGGCTTAATTGCTACTAGTTCTACATCCCCATTATGACTTTTTAAACCTGGGCGGACTTCTTCAATGGCTGTTTGAATTCGTTGTGCTAATGGTGGTTTTGGTGGTTTTACTAGTTCGTGATAAAGCAGTACTGCGTACACTACTTCATCAGTCACAGCATGACGTAAAGCTGACATTGATTCTTGCTTGAGGCTTTTAATTAAATTAGTCAATGCTGCCTTATGCAAAGCTTCAATTGCTCTTTTTAAACCGACTGCTACACACCTTTGGCTTTCATCCCATTCGGATATAATTGCCTCAAAGCGGTTAATTTCCTGAATTAATTCTTCAAGGTTTGTCATTAGTCATTAGTCATTAGTCATTGGGCAAAACAGTTCAGAGTCCAATTAGCAGTAGCAGGGCATTTAGCCTGTTATCAATCCTGAGCAAAAAAGTGAGATTCCCTACTCATTACTCATTACTCAGCACTCAGCACTCATGAGGGGCATTGGTTATTCCTAAATTACCAATGACAAATTACTTCGTTTTAAAATCTTTGAGGAGAAATGGCATAATCAAGCCTGTCACTAAGCTAGATAATGTTATTGGTAAGCAGAAGGGAATATCAGCTTGTGCAAATAGCACTAGCAGTAACGAACCGATAGCGGTCGCGATGGCAGTTTTTTGGACAAAATGTATAGGGTCGCGTAGTAATTTTCCCTTGAAAAATAACTTAGCAGAAAACCACCCAAGTTCTAACATGTTTCCTCCTAATAATGTGTCAATAAATTAAGTATGGCAAACCCTAATAGGATTGCAGGAATTACACCAGCAGGGGCGAATAAAGCACCAAGCATGGCTGAAAGCTGATAGCCGATATCTTTTCCAGCTAACAGCATTCCACCAATGGCACCGCCAAGCATAGATAAGGCTGTTGCTATGACTATCCACACTAATCCTGTTATTATATTCAAGTCACCATCTGCTAAACTTGTGAGAAAATCTCTCACAGAATGGTTTGTTAAAATATCTCTCATGCTGTTTTCTTCTCCTGATGATGAGGGGGTGGATGAGGGAGAATAATCAATGTTCAATGCCCTATTTCTACTTCAATATCTTGTAAAGCTTGGGCTACTATCTCTGCTTGTCCCATTTGTTGATTTTGGGTAAATATTTCTAAGGCTTGTTGATAGTAAACACGAGCTTTTGAGAGATTATTAGGATTACCCGCTTCTGGTTTTTCTGAGTCATCGGGTAAGTTGAATAAGGCGTTGGCTTTGTTTGAAATTGTGTTAGCGTACTCTAGAGGTGTATCTTGGAAATTACGCACTTTTAGCGCTTCATCATAAGCTGCGATCGCACGTAAGTTATTTTCCACAGGATGGGAACTCACTAAATATTGCAAAGCATTACCCAAGTTGTTTTGCAACATCGCATATTCTCTGGGATGATCGATCAGATTAATATGCTTAAGTGCGACCTCAAATGATTGCACAGCTAACCCTTGACGCAAGTATTCTCGTTCTGATGCTAGGGGCATAGAAAGGTAAGCGATCGCAATATTGTTATACAAAATCGCGTATTCTTGGGGGTAATCTTCCCAAGTGAACACCCGCAAAGCCTCATGATAAGCCTGGATGCTGTCAGTTATCCGCGCCAAATTGAAGGGCACAAGCGACTGCAACACCAGCCCAAAATTCATCTGTGTCTCTGCTACTTCCTCCGGTGAAGCTAATTCCTGTAAAATTGGCAGTGCTTCTTCATAACCTGCTTTCGCTTGCGTCAGCAGTTGGTAATCAGCATCCGGTATTGCTTGTAATGTCCCTGACATCCCCACTTGCGCCCTGGCTTTCAGTAGGGGATACTCCTCACCACACATTTCATAAGCCCGGTAATATAAGCCAACTGCATTCCGCAAGTCTTGGGCAGTTTTGGGCTTTTTTTGAAAACCCTGTGCGATCTCAATCAGCATTTGGATTTTTTCTTCTGCTGAAGCTGACTCCGATGCAACAGCTGCTACCGCAGCTTTCACCGCCGAATCTGTAATGCTGGGGTTCATAACTCTGCCGTACTCTAGCCAATTGGGAATTGAGTCCAACACCCATGAATGATCGAAACACGCGATCGCATTTCATCACGGGCCATACTGATTTACGCAGGCTTCGAGTCCTTTAGGCGGAATTCCCCTTTTTGTCTGAGATGAGGGATTAGTGACTGGTAACTAGGGACTGGGAATTAGGGAAGAGTTTCCCAGTACCTAATCCCCAATCCCCAATACCTAGTCCCCAATCTCTAAAATATAAAACACCCTATTTCTAAAATTCTAGGGGGAAATTGCTAATATTAATGTCAGCTTTAAACACCTAATTTTTTTTAAATACTTTTTGTATCATCGTATTATACAATTTAAATATTTTTTATTGAATTGTTGACATACATAATATTTATTGTACTCAAAATAGTCGCCACGGGATCGTCGAAGTGTAAAATATATTGATCAACGACTGTAAAACAAGCCACCTTGAAAACAGACAGCATCTTCTATCGGATCTTTCAGAGTATCCCTACTACTTTCTTTGAACTAATTAACCAACCGCCGCAACTAGCTAGTGTTTACCAATTTTCTTCAGTAGAAGTCAAACAACTAGCCTTTAGAATCGATGGCGTTTTCCTGCCAAATGCAGCAGAACTACCCATTTATTTTGCCGAAGTGCAATTTCAACCAGACAAAAAGTTCTACTCGCGTTTATTTACCGAAATCTTTAACTATCTTGACAAAACCGAATTAACCAACAATTGGCGTGGTGTTGTCATCTATCCCAACCGTAGTGTTGATACTGGAGATACCGAAAGATATACAGAATTACTCAACTCACAACGAGTGACTCGCGTCTATCTTGACGAATTAAGCTCAATTGAGACATCATCAATCGGCATAGAGACAGTTAAACTCATCATCGAACCCGAATCAACGGCGACAACAAGAGCGATCGAAATAGTCAACAGTGCTAGAGAGCAAATTCTAGATGTCGCTACTATTAGGGAAATTATACAATTGATAGAGACGATATTAATCTACAAGTTGCCGCGATTGAGCCAAGAGGAGATCGGAAAAATGTTTGGAGCAAATGAGTTAAAGCAAACTAGATTTTACCAAGATGTTTTTGCAGAAGGTGAGCAAAAGGGGAAACTAGAAGGTAAGTTAGAAACGATACCCCGGTTATTAGCGTTGGGTTTAAGTATTGAGCAGATAGCTCAAGTGTTAGGTTTGGACAAACAAGTTGTTAGGCAAGCTGCACAACCAAAATCTTAAAACAATAGGGTGCGCGAAGGCTTACAGTGCGTTTAATACAGACAGACGATATTAATCTAAAAGTTGCCGCGATTTAGCCAGGAGGAGATAGTAAAAATGTTTGAATTAAATGACTTGAGGCAAACTAGATTTTTCCAGGATGTTTTTGAAGAAGGTAAAAAAAGGTAGACAAGAAGTTTTTGAAGAAGGTAAGTTAGAAGTTAAGTTAGAAATGATACCCCAGTTATTAGCGTTTGGGTTGAGTATTGAGCAGATAGCTCAAGGCTTAGGCTTGGACGAACAAGTTGTTAGGCAAGCTGCACAACCAAAATCTTAAAAAACTGATATATAGCTGACGGGGTGCAACACTTTGCACCCCAATATTTTGCTGAATTTGACTTGGTTATTGCATTAAAATCTGACTACTTAAAATACAATACGCTTAGGTTAAGAGTTATTGGTGTAGATAATTGGTATTTGAAGACGCGATAAATCGCGTCTCTACATGAGGGTTTTTGGCTTATCTGAACTGTATTGGCTTAAAATATTCATCCTTTCGTACAGATTGATACTTAGCAATAATTGTTACTAATAATTTCAGGGCTTTAACCGCAATAAACTAAGCATATTTATGTTATTGAATGCGAGGAGTTAAAATAAAAAGACAATTTTATTCTATTCGTTAAAGATGTTACATATATAACAGACATAGCCCTTTAAAATAATCTTAATTAAATCTAAGCTATTGCTAATGATTAATTCTTTTTTAATGAAAATGAGTTAAACAAAAAAATATCTTAGTATTGAAAAACAAATATTGATAAGCAGGTGAGACTTTACAAGCATTATCACCTACATCATGCCTGGGAAACAATACAAAAATATCTAGCCGATGACTAACGTACTATGGCTACAGGGTGGTGCTTGTTCAGGCAACACCATGTCATTTCTCAACGCCGAAGAACCGACAGTCTGCGATTTGATTGCTGATTTTGGTATCAATATACTTTGGCATCCTTCCTTGGGGCTGGAACTAGGCAACGATTTGCAAACACTGCTACGAAATTGCATTTCTGGGACAATTCCCCTAGATATCTTGGTATTTGAAGGCAGTGTTGTTAACGCCCCCAACGGCACTGGCGAATGGAATCGGTTTGCCGATCGCGCCATGAAAGATTGGTTAGCAGACCTCGCCAAAGTTGCTAAATTTATCGTCGCTGTGGGAGATTGTGCCACCTGGGGAGGAATTCCCGCCATGTCACCCAACCCCAGCGAATCAGAAGGTTTGCAATTTCTCAAACGTCAAGAAGGTGGCTTTTTAGGGAAAGATTTTCTCTCACAAGCCGGATTACCTGTAATTAATATTCCTGGATGTCCCGCCCATCCCGACTGGATTACGCAGATATTAGTTGCGATCGCTACTGGACGCATAGCAGACATTGCTTTCGATGAACTAAATCGTCCCCAAACCTTCTTCAACACCTATACCCAAACAGGTTGTACCCGCAACGTCCACTTTGCCTACAAAGCCTCAACCGCCGAATTTGGTCAGCGTAAAGGCTGCTTATTTTACGACTTGGGTTGTCGCGGTCCCATGACCCATTCCTCCTGCAACCGCATCTTATGGAACCGCGTCTCTTCCAAAACTCGCGCTGGGATGCCTTGTTTAGGTTGCACAGAACCAGAATTTCCCTTCTTTGATCTCAAACCAGGAACCGTATTTAAAACCCAAACAGTAATGGGAGTTCCCAAAGAATTACCGCCAGGATTCAACAAAAAAGACTACGCCTTACTCACAATGGTCGCCAAAGACGCAGCACCATCTTGGGCAGAAGAAGACTTTTTTACAGTTTAGTCATTAGTCCTTTGTCATTTGTGAAAAACCAATGACCAATGACCAATGACAAATGACCAATGACAAAGGACAAATAACAAATGGGAATTCAATCATTAGACATTTCGCCCGTTGGTAGAGTTGAAGGCGATTTAGATGTCCGAGTCGATATTGAGAATGGACGGGTAGTCAACGCCTGGACACACGCCGAACTATTTCGCGGATTTGAAGTTATTCTACGCGGTAAAGATCCCCAAGCCGGATTAATCGTTACGCCTCGCATTTGCGGAATTTGCGGCGGTTCTCACCTAACTTGTGCTTCTTGGGCATTAGATACAGCTTGGGAAACAGAAGTTCCGCGCAATGCAATTTTAGCGAGAAATCTCGGTCAAATTGTCGAAACCATTCAAAGCATCCCCCGCTATTTTTATGGTTTGTTTGCCATCGACTTAACCAATAAAAAATACCGCCATAGTCGTTACTATGAAGAAGCTGTTAGACGCTTTGCCGCCTTCACAGGCAAATCTTATGAATTAGGCATCACAATTTCCGCGAAACCCGTAGAAATTTACGCTTTATTAGGGGGACAATGGCCCCATTCTAGCTACATGGTTCCCGGTGGTGTGATGTGCGCCCCCACTCTTACAGACATTACCCGCGCTTGGGCGCTTCTCGAATATTTCCGCACCAATTGGTTAGAACCAGTGTGGTTGGGTTGTTCTTTAGAACGCTACGAACAAATCCAAACTTATGACGATTTCAGAGATTGGTTAGATGAAGACCGCAATCATCGAGATTCCGACTTAGGTTTTTATTGGCGGATGGGTTTAGATATCGGTCTAGATAGATATGGCGCTGGTGTTGGGAAATATGTCACTTGGGGATATTTAGCCCATGAAGATAAATACCAAAAGCCGACTATTGAAGGGCGAAATGCGGCGATGATCATGAAAAGTGGTGTGTACGACAGCTTCGCAGACACTCACGTTTTAATGGATCAGTCATTTACCCGCGAGAATACAACTCATTCTTGGTACGATGAAGGGACAGAAAATATTCACCCTAGCGATCGCACCACTAAACCCACTGCGAATAATACCAAAGACTTCGATAACGCCTACTCTTGGTCGAGTGCAGTCCTGCACAAAGACTTCGGACGCTTGGAAACTGGCCCCTTAGCGCGGCAATTAGTAGCTGGTGGTAAGCATGGCGAATCTTGGCAACACTACGACCCCTTCATCCTCGATGTCTTCAAACGGATGGGTGGTGCTAGTATTCATGTGCGTCAGTTAGCACGAGTTCACGAAATTGTCAAGTTATATCGCCAAGCTGAACACTGTTTACGCGAATTCAAATTAAACGATCCCTGGTATATCAAACCCACAGAAAAAGATGGCAAAGGCTGGGGTGCAACGGAAGCAGCACGGGGTTCCTTATCTCACTGGGTGGAAATAGAGGGCGGTAAGATTAAAAACTACCAAGTTATTGCCCCAGGTACTTGGAATATTGGACCTCGTGACGGTGAAGGAATCCGCGGCCCCATTGAAGAAGCTTTAATTGGCACACCCATTTACGATTCTAGCGATCCGGTGGAAGTTGGTCATGTGGCGCGATCGTTTGATTCATGTTTGGTGTGTACCGTTCACGCCCATGATGCTAAGACTGGTGAAGAGTTGGCGCGTTTTCGGACTGCTTAATTCTCAAAATATCAGATCATCTACCACAACCTACATTGAGTGCTGCTTAATGGCACTGCAAAACTTGAACAGCAGTCAACTTTAGATCAGCAAATACCAGTGAAGCGATCGCACTATCTCCTAGATACACCTTCTCCTCATAAAAACCCTCTACCCATTCCAGAACTGTCACTCGCTGTTGTATTGGATCAACAATCCAATACTCAGCAATACCCCGTGCGGCATACTCAGATCGCTTATAGCGATAATCACGACTACTCTGATTTGGACTCACCACTTCAACCACTAATAACGGCGGTGGCATCTCTGGCATTACCGTAGATCGTTTAGCCCCTTCCATTGCCGTCGCCAACTCCTCAGAAAACACCACTAAATCAGGAACGCGCACCCGTGAGCCAGTAGTCATAATTTCCGTTTTCATCGACAGCCGATAAGCAGGAATACCCAGTTGCACAAAGCAGACAAGGATAAACATGGCAATTCGTCGATTTATCTCACTCTCAGCCGTCATCAGAAGCAATTCTCCATCTTCAAACTCATAGAGAGCATCTGTACCATCGTCATAATTAAAGAACTCCTCAAGAGTCATATTCCCAGATGCAGCTTTATCTAATGTGATTGCCATAATCACCTTACCTTCTGGTAAAAACATCATTAGCTTACTATTATCACAATATCTCTAGGACTTACGCGCTTAATTTAATTATCAGGTGCGTTAGTCATAGGGTAAGACACCGAAATTTTTGTAGTTTATAGTTTCCTAAGCAGCTATTGTGAGTCTACTTACTCCATTCATACAACATAAGACATAAAATAGACCTGCCGTTGCCAAATAGCTGCATTGAAGTGAAGCAATAAGTAGTATCCACATGAGTATCCACATGCAGAGTAAGCAATGTGAACAAGCCCATAATCACATGATTCACTAAATCCAACCCGTGATAAGGTAAAAATTCCACGAGTTTTTTTAAATTCCTGTGGTTCAAGCTCTGAGACAAAGCGATATCCATTTTCAACTTGAAATCGCTTCTCCAAACGCCACTCACGCGTATTTTTCACTTCATAATCTTCAATCATGCCCTTGCTTCTTAAACACTTATACTTGAATGCACCAGAGAAGCGTGGCCGATCGTTGTGATATTTGTGAAATGGAGCGTCACCCGTGTAGTCATTGAAGACTGTATCGGGGCGATGAAATAAAAATAAATTCGTCTCTTGACAAATAGCAGTATAAATATGGTATTCAGCTTGTGAGATTGCGCCTTCAGTTTCCATACAATTTTGCTGCGATCGCCTTTGGTACTGGAGTTTAGAGTAGATCATACCAATTCTTTCTGATAATTTTTGTGACTCCAAGTTTGGGCGATCGCAGAACCCAAGGTTCTCCAATATTCGTAAAACTTCTAGAGGTTTTAGAACAGGAATATTACTCATGGTCTACTGAGCCACAATCTGTTGTATACCTACAATCTCTGTCTCAAACACTAGATCCTCATCCTCTAGAAGCATCTCAATAACTTCACGTAAATTTTCCTGCAATTCATCCAAGGTTTCGCCTTGAGAATGCGCTCCGGGAAAGCCAGGGACATAGCCAACATAGAACTTAGTATCAGGATCTCTTTCAGCGATCGCAGTAAAAGTTTTCATATCACAATCATTGACAACGCTTACTTACAGCTTACTGGATCGCTCATCTAACTGAGCGTAGGCATAGCCTGTCGTAGATATCGCCCTTGCACCACTATGACAACCAGACTAAACTTAGTTTACAGACTTAGTTTAATCTTATGGAAACTGTAAATATTCATCAAGCTAAAACAAATCTCTCAAAGCTTTTGTCACGCGTAGAACTTGGAGAAGAAATCATTATTTCCAACCGAGGCGTTCCCATCGCCAAGTTGGTTCCGTTTCGCTCCTCATCAAATCGACTCAATAGTTTAGGGCAAGATAAAGGGCGTTTTGTAGTGCCAGATGACTTCAACGCGCCTTTACCAGAGGAAATTTTGGCAGCATTTGAGGGCGGTGAGGAGTGAAACTTTTGCTAGATACGCAGTGCTGGTTATGGTGGTTTACCCAACCAGAGCTTTTGAATGAAGCAGCAATCGCCCATATTGCCGATGAAACGAATGAATTGTGGCTCTCAGTTGCCAGTATTTGGGAAATAGGGATAAAAGTTGCGATCGGCAAGTTACCACTGGCAGATCCCCTAGACAATTATATTTCTAGTCGGATGGGGGTGTTGGCAATGCGCTCGCTAGAAATTACAGCTTCTCATGCTTTACAAGCGGCTGCGTTACCTTTGCATCATCGAGATCCTTTTGACAGAATGTTGATTGCACAGGCTCAGATAGAAGATATGACGCTTGTGAGTGCCGATTCAATGTTCAATCAGTACGACATTTCACTACTTTGGGCAGCCAAATCGTGAGATTTTAACATTTGATTTCTGGTTAAGTGTTAAACCTCATCGCCACTCCAGCATTTCTTCAATCGTCAAACCAATATCACTCGCAATCTGCCGTAACATGGTGAGATGTTACGCCCTTTGTGAAATGGGACTGTTCTCGTCCATCTTCGTGTCGAAACTGTTTGTGTCAGGCTTTCTGACGCACCTCCACAAACCCAAGGTTCTCCAATATTCGTAAAACTTCTAGAGGTTTTAGAACAGGAATATTACTCATGGTCTACTGAGCCACAATCTGTTGTATACCTACAATCTCTGTCTCAAACACTAGATCCTCATCCTCTAGAAGCATTTCAATAACTTGACGTAAATTTTTCTGCAATTCATCCAAGGTTTCACCTTGAGAATGCGCTTCGGGAAAGCCAGGGACATAGCCAACATAGAACTTAGTATCAGGATCTCTTTCAGCGATCGCAGTAAAATTTTTCATATCACAATCATCGACAACGCCCCCTTTACAGCTTACTGGATTGGCCATCTACCTTAGCGATCGCTCAAAAAACAAATTTATAATCTGCATTCCAACTGAGTACTTACGAATTAACAACAATCAAGGGCGGCAAATGACAAATGACGATTTCCGCTAGTTAGGTTTATTTACTTCACTTTACTTACTACTCTCTAGTAAAAAAATGAATCTTGGCTTTTATTTTCCAATTAGATTGGAGGTAAAGCAATCTAGAAGTATTAACAAATACAGCAGCTATAAATCACTTCTGAGAAACTAATAATGGTGTGAATAAAACTAAGTACTGGGTGCAATCTGTAGATGCATTAGCATTCGGGAAGCATCTCTTAGAGAAGCTTCCCGAAGGTATCACTACCTGAATTTATCAATTTTCTTCGATGATAAATTAGTCAAATAAAACGCGAACTTACACACAAAATTATCAGGTAATTAAAATGTCTTACAACTCAGAAGATGTGGAACAAATCTTGCAAATAGCACTCACCGATAAACAAGAAGGTGAATTTTCACGAGAACAGCTTGTAGAAATGGCCTCAGAGTTAGGTATTTCTGCTAATATTTTGGAAAAGACTGAACAAAAGTGGTTATCTCAACAAGAAGAAGAACTTTTGCGAGGTACATCTAATACTTTACGACGCAGAGACTTTCGGACACACTTTATTTCCTTCATAGCAGTGAATTTATTTCTAATCCTGCTAAATTTAATTACTAGTCCTAGTTATTTTTGGTCTATCTTCCCGATATTAGGATGGGGGTTAGGACTGTTTTTTCATTGGTGGAATGTTTATCACACTAAAACAGAGGATAAGTAGATAACTTTTCAAAAATGGCGCACATAAACTTAACTGTCTAGGGATTTAACTATTAATTTGACAGTTGTAGCGTAACACACTAAAACTTTTAGAAACAGTGCGTTAGGCTTGCGTTAATGCATTTGCATAAAACAGCAATTTACACGGTAAGCTTGTGTCTGATTTAGCGCTACATAATTATCTCCCTCGCGTTCCCGATGCAGCATTGCAAGAATACATAGAATGGTGTGTTTTAGAGCAGGCTCAAGCCGCAGAATTTAACTTTACTCCAGATAGAAGTAAGTTAGATAATTTGCCACCAGAAGACTACGTTCCTAAACTTGTCGAGCAGTTCATGAAAGTTAAACCAGACCCAATTAAAGCTGGTTTGGTAGCTGCGATCGCAGGTAAGGAAGCTGACAAACACGCTTTATCCGGTTTAGCGATCGCAGCTGATTTTGTATCTCTTTATGTCAAGTATTTAATTCCTAAAGAGGGAAGTACTAAAGAGCAGGCTGAAGAGATATTAACTCAAGCATCACAACATCAGTATGAGAAACTGACTGAAGTTGCCAAAAAACATGGTGTAGCTTTATAGTTTCCTGCTGATAAATTATTTTTCAGAGGCTTTGTCTGTATTTTTAGTCAGAGCCTCTGTTTTAGTCACTACTGATTTCCTGTATTACAAACTTGAATTACTGTTAATTGTTGAATTGCGAGCATGATGTACAATATCAAGGAGAAGTGCTGTAAAGATGTTACTTTAAAATGAAATAAACACTCTAAAATATTCAGTATTTAGTTTCAGCCACCCTCAATGTTTGGTTTTAACTGAGACGAAAGTTTAACGGTATTTTTAGATTCAATATTGAATGCAAACACATCTACGATGTTATTAATTGAATCCTGACGAATTACTTGCTCTGTATAAGGTGAGAGTGTATCGATTAGTTCTTTTATTGTAGACGTGACTACTCCTCGCTTACAACTCAACAAATGTTCATAAAAAACTGCCCACCGAGCGTAAATAATACCACTGTTAGTATTAGATAGAAACTTCGGTGGCACGGGCTTATTGTTTTCATATATTCTCAAGTAATGCAAGCTGTTTCTGAAGTCTGATGATTTTTTTAGGTCTGAAAAACCATAGTATATCCAAGGAAAAGACCTATTTAGTATGTCATGTTGCCGTTGATCAAGCTTCCAGTAATCTGAACCATTATGATACAGAGCTTTGTATTGTATCCCAAATAATTTTATTGGACTGTCAATGTTGTATAGAAAGTCAGCAGGTAAATATCTCTCAATTCTTTGCTCAATAGGATAAACAAGAATTTGGTGGCCAGCATCAAGGAAAAACTCTTCTATTTGGCGACTTGTCCAGTACTCAACTTGCCGTTCAGTAACATACGTTGCACCTGTCATATTTTAAACTTTTTAAATGAAGTATTTCCTTAGATTATCCCTAGCACAAACCTAAGTTGCTACCGTATTTACCGAGGACAGTGTTTTTGAACTCCCCAAAACAATCGCCATTATCGTATGCTCACTATTATTGGTTGCGGCAATCTCAATCGCAATGACGACGCAGTAGGCGTAATCATCGCCCAGCGCTTACAAAAATATCTAGCTGAAAACCCTCATCCTCATGTGCAAGTTTATGACTGTGGCACCGCAGGGATGGAAGTAATGTTTCAAGCTAGAGGTAGTAAACAATTAGTAATTATTGATGCAAGTTCAACTGGTTCTGAACCGGGTGCTGTGTTTAAAGTTCCAGGAAAAGAACTGGAAGCAATGCCCGAACCTAGTTATAACTTGCACGATTTTCGTTGGGATAATGCTTTAGCCGCCGGACGGAAAATCTTTCAAAATGATTTTCCCGAAGATGTGACAGTTTATTTAATTGAGGCGGCAAATCTTGGTTTGGGACTAGAGTTAAGTCCTGCTATCAAACATTCTGCTGATTTGGTTTTTGAAGAGGTAGCTGCACTTATCAGTCAGAATATTAACTAATCCAAAATCCAAAATCTAAAATCCAAAATCGAATCACGCCCAATCCCGATAAACAGAAAGTTCATCTACTCTCATTTCAAAAGGTACACCTTGACTTTCTGGCGGACAAACACGGATTTTAGCACTGTTAACAATTCCGTAGAGTAATGTCCCCATTGGCACAATTTTTTGTAAAACACGCCAATTAATAACTTGATCGGGACATTCAATTACCAATGTTAGAGCATTGGCATGGGTTGTAACATACCACCGACAATCAGATAGCAGATTTTGAATGGTGCGATCGCACGCTTCATAAAAGTATCTACTAATAGAATCCTCTAGCTGTTGCCGTAGTATAATATCCGCAGATGTAGGTTGCATAGGATGTGAGTCATCACCATTAAAGTAATACATATTTCTAGCCATCTCTCTTTAGCTTCCTGCTTATATTCCAATCACCATTCCATAAAGTACATCTTTATTTGTTTCTAATAATTCTTGGGTTTCGTCATCATAATACGTACCAATTCCACTACACTGAATTCCCAAATAATTACTAGTTAAATAAAGTCTTTGTCCGAGAAAACCAGCTATTTGCATAGCAGTTTGATAATTTAAATAATCTGACACAAAAAATAAAGTTACAGCGCCATCTTTAGCAATAGCCTGATTAATACATAAGTAACCTGTCTTTTCACTAAAATTACCCGTCTTAACCAGATGTGTACCTCTATATAACCCAGGTGTCATTTCCTCTACTCGATGCACCACTGAGTAAATTTCTATTTCCTCATAGTTTTCTGTCGGTATTGATTGTTGAAGTTGTTGCACTACATATAAATAATCTTCTTGAGAAATAGCCTCTTTCCGGAAACGTCTAATAGAACGTCTATCCCAAACAGTTTGATAAAATTTATCCCGATCGAAATCAAATTGAGGATACTCTAATTTCTGCTGACGACTCTTTTGTTGAGTAGTTGCTTGATAAGCATCTTCAATAAATTGATTGGATTCAAAATAATTAGTACCACAGACAAAAGGAACTTTCAGCCTTAAATGTCTGATTTTCTTGTCTTGTACTTCTCCTGACACCGCACAACCAGTAATAAACTCCTTATTCTCAAAACCCAAATCTGAATTGAGCGCAAGTTTATCAAAGTCAAAAACTAGTTGTATATTTTTTTTATGGAGATAAGCTGAAGCGGCAACTGCACCTAAATGGTGTCCGCTATCTAATAAGCAATATCTCATGCTTCTATTTTGATATTTCCAGCTAGACCTATAATAAACACAACTAATTAAAAAGATGAATCCGTTGATACATTTACCCGGTATAATATAACTCTCTAACCCATCATCAATTAATTCATAGATGAGAGTTAGACAATTATTCTCAACTTCTAGATGGTATATACCATCTACTATTCCCTCAATACCGCGAATCTGTACGTAAACTTCTGTAGGATACAGAGCGCCTGCTGATGGATTCACCCGCAGTTTATAAGGGCCATCTTTATATACTTTTTCTAGTGTTATCGCACTGCTTAATGAGATAAAAGAGTGAACAGGATTGTTGAGATTTAATTTTACTCTCCGATAAAACTTGGGATAAACTTTAAATGCAGATGGCTGTGTTGAAGCATCTACATAATTTGGGTCAAGTTGTACCGATAAGTAAGAATGCTTGGTAGCGTCATGATAAGCTTTGCCCGATATCTGACTTGATGGCATTTTTAATTATCCTTAAGACTTCTATGTTGCTAGCAAAATCTATTGCTTTATAATCGTCTAAGTTTTTTAAATATAAGTTAGGATGATGTTGTAAAAGTAACTTGACAACTTCTGTCTTTCCGGCTGATGCTGCGTACATTAAAACAGTTGCACCGTTATCATTTTGGTTGTCAATGTTAATGTTGTGAGCCAACAGTAAATTAATTAAATCGTAGTGATTACCAAAACAAGCAAACCACAAAGCATTGTTGCGATCGCTATTTCGAGCATTGATATCCACACTAGCATCAATTAGTTCTTTGACGACTGTATAAACTCCTTCTCTTGTAGCCTTCATCAAAGCTGTATCCCCATTTTCACCTGGCTGATTTAAATCCTTAAGATTATAGCCTTTTGCTATTAGCCATTGGGTTGTTGTTTCACTCAAATTTTGACTATTGGTTCGATTCATAACTACTCCTTAGTTAAATTTATTACTAATATAAATTTGCTTGGCAAATAGAATGGTGAGCAATGCTCACCATTTTTGCAAAAATCTTATCTAAATCTCGTCTACCTTGAGAACCGTAGTTTTGTAGGTTGGGTGCAGCCATAGCGTAACCCAACATAAAATTTGGTGGTAATGTTGGGTTGCGTTTCACTCCACCCAACCTACATAAATATATCTTTTAAAAAACTCTAGGTTTCAACATAGATGAGGTTTAAATTCTTTTAACTTACATATATGCTATCAACTTTATAAGTTTAAATTATGAATCATTTATAAAGAACAGCAAACATTCTTCTTAAAAAAGCTTGAAAAATAATGGAAAAGCAGTAATTTTTACAGTTTTCTTTCGTAAGATAGATTAATAGCAGATATAGGTGGATTTAGATCCCCGACTTCTTCAAGAAGTCGGGGATCTGCACGTGAATAGTAAGTGCGTATATTTTACAATTTACTGGCAATGATAAGAATATAAAATATTGTCTACATCTTCTATAGTAAGATTTTGTTTATCAGCTAAAGTTTTCAATTTATGGGTAATATCTTTAAGCTGAGATAAATTAAAGGAAAGTCCTAATTCATTAGCTCGGTGATTAACTGCCTGTTTTCCAGCCAATTTATGATTGATTAAAATTGAGCGCGTTACACCAAAACTCCGGGGATTAATAGCTTCATAAGTCTCAGAATTATTGAGCATAGCTTTAGTATGAATGCCAGCTTTATGACTAAAAGCACTCTCACCAAAAACACAGTGATTAAAAGGAATAGAAATTCCTACTTTTCTCGCAACTAATTCATGCAAGTAGCCAAGTTCATCCAAGCGATATTTAGATTTAATCTGCTCTGGATTTGTAGCATATAATCTAGCAATAAATCCAGCTAGTGAGGTAATACCATTGCGCTCACCAATTCCCAGAACACAAGTGTCAATATGAGTTGCTCCTGCTTCTAGTGCTGTATAACTGTTAGCAGTCGCACATTCTGTATCATTATGACCGTGAAACTCAATATCTAAATTAGTGAACTGGCGCAAAGTCTTCACTAATTCAAATACCTGCATTGGCGTAATAATTCCTACTGTATCGGCAATTCCTATGCGTTTGACAACTCCTAACTTTTCAATCTCAGAGTAAATTGTAATTAAATCTTCTATGGAAGTGCGTGACGAATCCTCAGCAGAAAAACGTAACTCAATATCGGGGGCTTGCTGATGAATAAAAGTTAAAACTTCAGATGCTAAATCAATAATTTGATTAATATTTTTACCATGACTGAACTGACGCATCAAAGAAGAACTACCAATAGTTAAATTAATCCCGGCTACGCCTGTCGCTAAAGCGACTTTAGCATCTTCTAAGTGACAGCGAATGTGAGTTAAGATTTTGGATGGCAAGCCTAACCGAGCCAATCTCTCACAGTCTTGTCGAGATTGAGGTGAAGCGATTGGTGACGTTAACTCTATATATTCCACTCCAAATGCAGCGAGGGCCTCAGCAATTTCGACTTTATCATCTGAAGAAAAATTGGCTTTGACGAATTGTTCACCTTCACGGAGAGTACTTTCTACAATTGCAAATTCAGATAGAGACATTGAGCAATCCTTGTGCTAATTCTTACTAAGGATATTTACTTATTACTTTTTATATTAACAGATTTGTATAATCGAGAAATAATTACTTTGGCTGATTCTTGGGGACTAGTTATAGTATCAATTATAAGGGAGCGATCGCTTGTATTCATCGCTTCTAAAATCTGTTTTGTCGGAACCGAATCATAGGTCTGGCTCTCTTCGACAAATATTTTTAGTTTATCCCGCAATTCTACATCTGTAACAACTTGTTTGCTTACAAGTTCTAATATTTCTTGTTCTTCTTGAGGAGTAAAATAAGCAGAAGCCTCTGGTACGCCAAAACTAGCAAAATTCGTCAGTGTTTTTGGTAGAATTTGCCTACTATTTTCTAGCTCTTTATTATCAATCCGATCAAAAGGATCGTGACGCTTGAGAAGCCTTTCTAAACGTACCGTATTTGGTGCGGTCAACATTACAAATTTAGCATTTTCTAAAGCCGTAGCTGCATAGTTAACCTCATTTTCACCACGCAAACTATCAAAAACTAACAGAGAGTTAACTTGTTGTGGATTGATATGTAGCGAAGCTAGAATACGACCCATTCCACCAGGAAAGTGTTCTCGATAAAGGCGAGCATAAGTTAGGCGTTTAATCCGACAATGGGGTTGCACAAGTTCATCTTCCATTTTTAACATCGGCGCAATTATTAAGCGTTCAGTTAAAGCGCGACGATTCGGTAAAAGTGTAAAATCTAAACCCTCTTCTGCCAACGCTTTTGTGATTGTACTTTTCCCTACGCCAGTCATACCCACTATAATTAATAAAGGAAAAGTTGTTATTGGCAACCAGTCTTTAGGAATAGGAAATCCTACACCTACACCTGGACTTAAGTATTCAAAAAATAGATTTTGCCTTGTTGTATTAACTCGATATTGCACAATATAAAATTAACCTCTTTTTTCATTTCAGCCTCATAAAATAAATCAGGAGTCAGAATTCTCCTTATAAACTGCTTCTCGGTTTACTCTAATCTTGGGCGAACTATTTTTTAGTTAGTATAAATATAAAATATTATCCAAACCTCAGTATTTATACACAAAAAATGTCCATATTAAATTGATGATAATATCCATAGGCATTAGTTTTTTTTTTGAAAATTGTTTTATCCTGAGTTTTGCAGCAAATGACTATATCTTTTTGTAATGTTTATCAAGCAGAGGTATCGCTCTTAGATAAATGAGAATTATTTCAAATTTATTAAGATATCTTAAAACACACACTTTCTATATTAAATTTTGCTACTTTACTAAAGTATAAATAGTTAAATCGGAAAATAAAAAATATGGAAATTAGCGCTCGTAATTCTCTAAAAGGAACTGTAAAAAAGGTTACACATGGCTCAGTCAATACTGAGGTAACTTTAGAAATAGCACCAGGAATAGAGCTAGTATCAATCATTACAAAATCATCAGCAGAAAAGCTAGGACTTGTAGAAGGTAAGCACGCTCATGCTGTGATTAAATCATCAGATGTGATACTTGCTGTTGATTGAAAAATAGGCAGGTTGTCTGATCATATTTGATTTGTAATAATTAAAGGCTATATAGGACTCATATTTGATTTTTGAACAAAACTTAGTACACCTTTATTCCTTCTTCCCAGTCCCCATTACCCCTTATCCCCAGAGGGGGCCCCACCTTCCCCAGTCCCTTACCTCTATGAGTGATTCAGAAATCAAATCGGATTGCTATAGATCCCCGACTTATTAAATAAGTCGGGGATCTTCTTTTTCATTACAGCACTTCCGGCAGCTATGAGGTACATCCTCAAGTCTGAAAGCTTTGATAGGAGAGGGCAAGGAGAAAAACTGTATTGCATAATAGCCGGAAGCGCTGTAAGTAATGAGGTTAATTAATTGAATTATCAATAATCCGAACATAAATGGTGCGAATACTTTCTATATCTAGTGTCATATCTGTGTTTCCAATTTCGATAATGAAAGAGGGTAACTTTTGTTTTAAAGTAATAGTAGCTCCTGGTGTTATTGCCATTAGCATAAGTTGTTTCAAGATTGTTTCATCCTGATTTTTAGAGAAAGTTACAATTCCTCGCTCTCCCTTTCTCAATAATTCTAATGAACAGCCAGTCACGCTAAAGTGGGTAAACATTTGAATTATAAATTAGGAATTATGAAGGGAAGGAGGAAGTATATTCTCATCCTTCATCCTTCATCCTTCATTTTTTATTTGGTCGCTAAAGACAGAAACCAAAGTAATAGTTTAAACCAGATACGCTTCTTGATGAGTCTTAATTGTGCAATTAGAACGGGGATAAGTTACACAAAGTAGAGCGTATCCTTTAGAAACCTGATCGTCATCTAAAAAGTTTTGATCGTCTTGATTAACTTCACCTTCGACAACTTTGCCAACACAGCTAGAGCAAGAGCCTGCATGACATGAAAAGGGCAACTCAATACCATTTTCTTCTGCTGCATCCAATATTGTCGTTTCTTCGTCAACTTCAATTGTGGTGTCGATGTCTTCTTTTTTGTTGATTAATCTAACTTGGTAGGTAGCCATTTTTCGATTCTCCTCAAACGTTATACAGTTGGTCTAATTTCCGAATTTTTGAGCAATCTATCCTACTTTTTGCTTTCCTTTTTGTTACGGAGAAGCTACGCTTTAGTTAGTTTCTCTACAAGGTTAAGGATGCAATGAGAACGTCTCTACGAGACGCTCCGCGAACGCTTACCGCATCTATAGAAAGCCTCTACAACCAGACTTGGCGCTAACGGAATGATATTAGCTGCAAGGTACACCAGTAGGCGTACCGTCGTCTGTTTTAAAGGACTTTCCACAACCGCAAGTATCAGTTGCATTGGGGTTGATGAACTTAAACCCGCTTTCCATCACTCCCTCAACGAAGTCAACGATAACTCCGTCTAATAAGGGCGCACTTTTGGCATCAACGTAAACCAGCACTTTGCCTTGCTGACTTACTAAATCATCTGGTTGGGGTTTGCTAGTGATATCAATTGCATATTCATAGCCACTGCAACCACCATCTTTTACCGAGATGCGGACACCTTTAGTTGCGCCATTAGCGTCGGGTGCGGAACCTTTAAGGAATGCCCGCAGATGAAATTCTGCTTTTTCTGATAAGATAACGGCCATCAGTTCTCCTGATTTGTAGCGATTAGTTGTTCTGATTTCAGGTGTGGGTTGTCATTTGTCAGTTGTCCTTTGTTATTTAACGCAATGTGCAACTTATCCTTAGAACCCCACTTCCATTCCTCTCCCCAAAAGGTCGAGAGGCTTTGATTCTTGCTCCCCAACGCTAGTAGGGAAGGGGTTGGGGGTTAGGTCTGAGAGAAAATCGCACACGGCGTTATTTACTAATGACCAATGACCAATGACTAATGACTATTTTGTGTAATACCTGTGGGTTCCATCGAATTAGATTGCGCGTGTCTCCAAGGCGCACTATTACCGCATACTGGACAAGAGCGATCGCGGTGAGAACGGCGTTTAGCAAATTCCATCCGATTCAAGTCCATTGTCAGCAATTGCGACAATAGAGGCTGACTAAACCCGGTGATCAGCTTGATAGCTTCCAGTGCTGTTAGACAAGCTAATGTCCCAGAAACAGCGCCTATAACTGAAAAGCCGCGCTGATCCCACTCAGGCTTTTCTGGAAACAGACAAGACAAGCAAGGAGTCACACCAGGAATAATCGTTGTCAGGTAAGCCTCCATCCCATTCATTGCGGCTTCCACCATTGGCTTACGCGATCGCACACAGGCTTCATTTAACAAATTGCGCTCTGTAAAATTGTGGGCGCAATCAAGAGCCATATCGGCGGACTGCACTAATGAATCTACATTTTCCGGGGTGATGTAATCATGAACAGCTTCCACTTGGACATCAGGATTAATCGCATCCAGAGTTTCTTTAGCTTTGAATACCCTTGGCTTACCTACCCAATCATCAGTCATAAGAACCTGACGATTCATATCATCTAGCCGCAAGTCACCACCCCGGACTAGGATTAGCCGCCCAACACCTGCTACTGCTAAGTAAAGTGCCGCCGTACCGCCTAATCCCCCCACACCTGTCACGAGAACCGTCGCTGACTTCAGGCGCTTCTGTGCTGTTTCGCCAAAATTCGGAAGCATCATTTGGCGACGATAGCGTTCTAATTCGGTAGGCGTCAGGTTAACCAATTTATACCTCCTAATCAGAAGTGATTTCTGTCAGTGTGACTACATTTTTCGGCTTGTCGTTAAACACTTTGAACAGCTTTTGTTCATAAGCTGTCGATTCGGTAAATAACTGATAAGCTTTTTGCAAAGCCAAAGAATATTGATTTAATTTTTCTTCTTGAGTCAAGTCAGGAGAATTATCATCAATTTCCTGTATGTGTTGAGAAAACTTTTTCAGAATATGTAGACGATGCACATTCACAACTTCTAAGTCGTAGGACATATTAAAGAAGTGAAAAAATTCTTCTGCATCTACGAGCTTCTTGAATTCATCAATAGTTCCAGTCATTTAGCATTCTCCAATTGTTTTAGATGTTGCTTAAGTTCATCTAACTGGCGATAGATTTCATAAGTTGCGGCTGCAACATCCATAAGTTGTTTATAATCTGTTGGCAGACCTTCAGCTAAATCATGCAGATCCATTTTCATCTGACCAGCTTTGCTGTTGAGGCGTCTGATTTGTCCTTGTAGTTCCTCAATACTTGTTTCTTCTGCTTGCACAATCAGCCACTCCACATTGGATTTTGGATTTTAGATTTTAGATTTTGGATTGGATAATATTGTTTTAATCAAATGGTTATGAAACTAGTGATTAATACTTAAATCCAAAATCCAAAATCCAAAATATAAAATTGTTACAGCTTGCCAACTTCAGGAAAGCGCTTCGCCAAATCAAGACCTTTTTTGACGTAGTTCTCTCCCTCTTCTGCTAATTTCTCTAACGAATCAAAGCCAAAGCGATGAGCATCTCGCAAGGTTTTCACAGCTAGCAAAAGACGACCAGAAAAAACTAGTGCCCAGCCAAATCCTTCATGACTCAAATCAACTACAACTTGAGATATCAAACCTGTTTCTTGTTCAATCCCAGCAGCTACAGCCCGAAAAAATGCCATAATCCGGGCTTGAGTGATCGGATCAACTTCGCCCTCAACGGAGATTTCCCGTTTCTTTTGTTTGGTGACAATAAAGGGTTTGAGAATCAACTCATCCGACCAACTACGATAAACTCCATAACTGTCTTGACCACGAATTTGTTTGATTAATACCTTTAAAAAAGGTGAGTTCAAGACTTCAGTTGTAGCAGTTCCGTTAACACTATTATTTGTGGTCATACTGTTGCTTCGTCTTCAATTTCATCAGCAAAGTTTGTGGTTTTTGGCTGTAAAGCTTTACGCAACCAAGGTGGAGGATTACCTTTGAGGGTTTTCACTAGCTTATTTAGCACTTCACTAATTTCTTCTTCTTCCGATCGCGCCTTCACTGGGGTGACACCTTTCTTGATTAACTTAGCTGCGGCGCTACCACCAATTGCTGTTACATAAACAATGGTACAGTCAACGATCGCATTAAGTTTTGGGGTGATTTTATCTTCATTCCCATCTTCTTTAAGTTCGCCTTCAAAGTTGAGGGTTTCTACGAAGTGATATCCCTCATCGGTAATTTCGTAAACATCAATCATTTTTGCCCATCCGAAGTGAGCATTAATATGAACTCGGTCACTCGTCGTGAAGGCTATTTTCATTGTAATTCTCCTCTCTAAAGTTTTGAATTTTGAAGCAATACGGTTCAGTTAGTGATATTTAGCCTCGGAAGATCCCCCCAACCCCCCTTAAAAAGGGGGGCTAATTTAAGACTTGCTCTATTCCCTCTTTTTTAAGGAGGGTTAGGGAGGATCAACTTTTAACTGAACTGTTTTGAATTTCAAGTGTGAATTCAAAACTATGCGCTCACAATTCCTAACTCTTGGAACTGCTTAACTCTGGCTTCTTCTGCCTCTAAAAACAGGTTGCCGATGCCAAAGACAATTTCCATCGTGCCTCGATAGCCAACTTTGGTAAATTGACCATTACCTAAGCGGTCATAAATGGGCAATCCGAGACGATAAAGAGGAATTGAGAGGCGTTTAGCGATCGCACCCACATTCGAGTTACCAATCAGCAAATCAGAACCGCCTGCTAGACTCTCAAAGTCTTCCAAGTCGCCGATGGTGATGCTTTTAACTGGGAGTTTTTCTAAGAGGTGCGATCGCGTGGTTGTCACCGCCGCATGAATTTGCGCTCCCATCGATTGCAGAAAATGCACTGTTGACCACAACAAATCTGGTTCCAGTGCTAAGGAAACTCGTTTTGCACCGAAGTAAAAGTGGGTGTCCAGCATCGCATCTTGCAACTGACGACGTTGGCGGCGGTATTTTTCGGGTACGCTATTACCGCTCAGAATCGCCAATGCTTGGATAAATTCATCTACTGGTTCTAATCCCGTCAGTTCGCCAAACACCTCATAAGGTGTGCCAAAGCGTTCTTCCAGAATCTTGGCAGCCCCCCGCATACTTTCACCTAATGCCAGGGTAAAAGCAGAACTACCGACTTCTCGTAGCTGTTTTAAGGTAGTCCCACTGACTGTAACCGCACTATAATTATCCTCTAAATGTCCATCTAGAGAAGCGCCAAGGTCAGGTACAAAAATCGGCACTAATCCAAAGGACGTGACTATTTCTTTGATTTCCTGTACATCCCCAGGTGTAAAAGCAGAACCCGCCAAAATTGTGACTTGTTCAGTTCTGAGTCCACCCGCGCGAGGAATTTCCTTAACGATGCTTTCGACAGCAACAGCAAAGCCATCCTGCAACGCACCTTTAAAATCTGGGGTAGGTGCAAAAACGATCGCTAAATCATTCAATTCGGGATGGCGATCGCGGATTTCCTTAAGAAATCCTTCAATGTCATCGCCTCTAGTTTCCGTTAACCCAGTACTACATAAACCAATAATTTCCGGGTTAGCCTTTTCCACCAGAGTCAGAATTGCTTGCTCCACATTCTCTTCACCACCCAAAATAGTAGTGACTTCCGTCATCGCTGTGGTAGCTAGGGGAATCGCTTCCCGGAAATGCCGCACAAGGACAACTTTAGCGAAAGCAGTACAACCTTGAGAACCGTGGAATAAAGGCATCGTCCCTTTCAATCCCAAAAAGGCTAAGGTTGCGCCCAAAGCTTGACTTTGCTTGAGGGGATTAACTGTCAGTGATTTATTGGAAACGGTAACGATCGCCATCTAAACTTCCTCCTCTTCTTCCCAAGGAGCGGGTTTGCGTATTTGTTCCCAAATCGGGCTATATAGAGCTTCGTACAATTCCCGCGCCATTTCAATCATTCCCACATAACCTGCATAAGGATGGTGGCGTTCTTGGTTGATATCAAGGAAAGGAATTCGAGCTTTCAAAGCGGTGTATTGGTTACGTCCACCAGCAATCAGCATATCTGCGCGAGTGTCTTTAACCAGTTGTAGCAATTCCTGAGCGTTGCCTTTCTCTAGCATGATACCGTCGTTGCCAATCAGCTTCTTGATTTTGGCTTTATCTTCTTCAGTACTTTTCCGAGTACTGGTAGCAACAACTTCAATGCCTAAGTCTCTAGCAGCCGAAATAATCGACCAACTCTTAACACCACCTGTATACAACACAACTCGCTTACCTTTGAGTCGAGCGCGATAAGGAGCCAGTGCCAAATCTAAAGCAGCCGTTTCTTCGGCAATGAGCTTTTCTGTCCGCTCCTGTAAATCAGCGTCGCCTAATTTAGCGGCGATGTTTCGCAGACAGCGATTCATATCATCGATGCCGTAGAAAGACTCTTCAATATAGGGGATGTTGTAACGCTCCTCCATCTTTCTTGCCATATTCAGCAACGCTCGTGAGCAGATCATGACGTTGAGCTTGGCGCGGTGGGCGTAGCGAATTTCATCGTAGCGAGCATCGCCCGTAATTTTAGACAAAATACGGATGCCTAATTTTTCCAGCAGTGGTGTTACTCCCCACATTTCACCGGCGATGTTATATTCACCGATTAAGTTAATATCATAGGGCGTTGTATGTTCCGGTTCTGCTGTGCCGACAACATATTCTAATAAAGCTTCACCGCCAAAACGGTTGCCGAGATTTTTACTGCCAATGAATCCTGGGGCAATGACGGGAACAACAGGAATACCAATTTTCTCAGCCGCCGCTTTGCAGACAGCATCCATATCATCGCCAATTAAGGCTGTAACGCAAGTGGCGTAGACAAATACTGCTGCTGGTTGGTAGCGCTCTTTGAGTTCCAGAATCGCTTTGTAGAGTTTCTTTTCGCCACCGAAGATGACATCATTTTCACCCAAGTCAGTGGTAAAGCCCATTTTGTAGAGTTGCGGGCCAGACGACAGACTACCACGACTGCCCCAGGAATTACCAGCACAGGCGATCGGCCCGTGGACTAGATGCGCTGCATCTGCGATCGGCACTAGAGCAATCATTGCACCATCAAAAGCACAGCCCCCTTGAGCCGCGCCAGGTTGTGCCTGTTGGGCGCATGATTTATTTTTCTTTTCCGTTTGTTTGTGCTGATTATGCTCGCATCCTGTCTCAGTCAGCAGCTCGTTGATTTTGCCTTGGGTGCTTTTCATCTCTCTTCTCTTAATGTTAATTGTCCTTTGTCATTTGTCATTTGTCCTTTGAATAACTAACAACTAATGACTAATGACCAATGACCAATGACTAACAAATGTATCTTGTGACATCCTCTCCACATACATCAGCGAGGTAAGATAGAGCGCGAAAACGCAATCCTACAAACTCGTCATATAAAGGATTGAGTTTACATAGTGGTGGGATATTAATACACTTCCCAAATAATTTAATTTGTCGCTCAAAGGGACAACAACAAGGAATTGTTTGGCAAATTAGATGAGCGATGCGATTATTTTTAACCTGAATTTCATCCACCACACGGCGCAACGGATTAAGAAGATTGTGAAACCACCCTGGTTTTTTCTGGTTAGGTGGATGGTAATTAGGATGAGGATGAGTGTGAGTGTGTTCGTGAGTGTGATTGATGGTTTCCATTTATCAATTCCTTGGGTAAATGCTATCAAGAAAAAGGGGAGTTGGGGATTGGGAATTGGGGATTGGGCATGGGGCATTGGGTATTTCCCCAGTCCCTAGTCCCCAGTCCCTATTCCCTACTCCCCTTCTTTACCCTTTAATTAACACGTTGTGTTTCTACGCAATTTCTAACGAATCAAGTCGTAGGAAATATCTGTCTTAGAAGGAATGTTGGTGTTGCGATCGATTTCTTCAAACAGGGTGTTTACAGTCCAGTTGAGGAGGTTGATCACGCCTTGATAACCAATGGTGGCGTAGCGGTGTAGGTGGTGGCGATCCATGATGGGGTAGCCGATTCTCACGAGGGGAATCTTGGTGTCGCGCCACAGGTACTTACCGTAGGTGTTACCAACTAAGAAGTCTACTGGTTCGGTGAACAACAATGAACGCATGTGCCACAAGTCCTTACCAGGCCAAACAGTTGCATGTTGACCGAAGGGGCTAGAAGCAAGCAATTCTTTGATTTCTGCTTCAAATACTTCGTTGCTGTTGTGAACCAAGATATGCACAGGTTCAGCACCCATTTCTAGCATAAAGCCAACTACGCTGTATACTAAATCTGGTTCGCCGTAGATAGCGAAGCGCTTGCCGTGAATCCATGAGTGGGAGTCAGTCATGGCATCAACTGCACGACCGCGTTCGATTTCCAATTCTTTAGGAATGGGGATACCACTCAATTCGCTGAGTTTCATCAAGAACTCATCAGTACCCTTAATACCCCAAGGGCGGGAAACTGAGGTTGGTTGCTTCCATTCTTTCTCGATATATTCGCGGGTTTTGGGTGTAGAGTGTGCTTGCAGAGCGATGGTAGCTTTCGCATTGATTGAATCTGCTGCATCTTCTAGCTTTGTACCACCTGGGTACATATCGAATTCACCTGTGTTAGGTGAATCCAGGTAGTCGCTGTTGTCGGCTAGAATTGTGTAGTCAAAGCCGAACAAAGAAGCAATCCGCTTGATTTCGCGGTTGTTGCCTACGTAGGTGTCAAAACCTGGGATGAAGTTGATTTTACCATTGCTGGTTTCTTTCTTATGACCTGCGGTCAAATTAGAAAGAATTCCCTTCATCATGTTGTCGTAACCAGTGATGTGGGAACCGACAAAGCTAGGGGTGTGAGCGTAAGGTACTGGGAAATCTTGAGGAACTGAACCAGCTTGCTTAGAGTTGTTGATGAAGGCTTGTAAGTCATCACCAATTACTTCTGCCATACAGGTGGTGCAGACAGCGATCATCTTGGGCTTGTACAGTTGGTAAGAGTTCGCCAAGCCGTCAATCATGTTTTGCAGACCACCAAACACGGCTGCATCTTCAGTCATTGAAGAAGATACACCAGAGAATGGTTCTTTGTAGTGACGGGTTAAGTGGGTGCGGAAGTAAGCAACGCAACCTTGAGAACCTTGAACGAAAGGTAGAGTACCTTCAAAACCAACAGCAGCAAAGATTGCTCCTAGTGGTTGGCAGCCTTTAGCAGGGTTAACGGTTAAAGCTTCACGAGCGAAGTTCTTTTCACGATAATCCCAACCCTTTGTCCACTCTGCAACCCGTTGTACTTCTTCGGCTTCGTGACCGTTTTCAAACTGCTTTTTGTTTTCAAATAGCTGTTGGTACTCTGGTTGGTGGAATAACTCAACGTGGTCTTGAATTTTTTCTGGATTCTGAGGCATTTCTGGATCTCCAAGCTTACTGAATTCTTTTACTGATTGAGCGGGGAGTAGGGAGTGGGGAGTGGGAATATGATTCAAAATTCAAAATGCAAAAATCAAAAGAAATTTTAATTTTTCAGTTTTGAATTTTGGATTCCCAACTCCCCCCTGGGGTTTTAGCCCCAGGTTATCCTTACTTATCGCTCTCTCCCATTTCCCTAGACGGCAGCCTTAGCCTTAGCTTCAGCCTTCTTAGCCTGAGCTTTTTCATTCCAAGGAGCGCCAATTAATGACCAGGTTGGGCTGTTGAGTGCCAAGTCCATATCACGAGCGAAGATGGCGAAGCCGTCATAACCGTGATAAGGGCCGGAGTAATCCTTTTTGTGGTTTAATTCTTTTCAAGAGTCTAATGTTTGCAGTAAGCAATGTCTCTGCTAAACATTGTTTTCTGAGAACACATTTTTTTTTAGCCTAAATATAGGCTAAAAACACAGCGATGCTTAATCAGGTTCAGGACTCACCCATCATCTAAATGTTGTCCTGAGCCAAGGCGATTAAAAAATCGCCCATTTTTTTGCTCATCTCTGCAAGCACAGCAGCAAAAAGAACACATGAGAACGAAAGTACTACTAGAATTAGAAAAAGTTAATCTGCGTTTGAAGTCTGCAAAGGCAAAGGTGACAATTAGAGAATCGAATGGAAGTCTGCAATTACGGGCGACGTTACCAATTAAACCGGGAGACAAAGACAGCAACGGTACTGGGAGAAAGCAATACAATCTCAGTTTGAATATTCCCGCTAACTTGGATGGACTCAAGACGGCTGAGGAAGAAGCTTATGAATTAGGAAAGTTAATTGCTCGTAAAACTTTTGAATGGAATGATAAATATTTAGGAAATGAGGCAATTAGAAAAGATTTTCAAACCATAGGGGAATTGCTTGCAAAATTTGAAGAAGAGTATTTTAAAACTCACAAACGCACAACTAAAAGCGAACACACTTTTTTTTATTACTTTTCCCGTACCAAGAGATTTACCAATCCTCAAGATTTAGCAACTGCTGACAATCTGATCAGTTCAATTGAACAAATCGATAAAGACTGGGCTAAGTATAATGCAGCTAGAGCGATCGCAGCATTTTGTGTGACATTCAATATCGAAATTGATTTATCGAAATATTCCAAAATGCCAGAGAATAATTCCCGAAATATACCGACCGATGCAGAAATATCTGAGGGAATTATCAAGTTTGAAGATTATCAAAATAATCGAGGTAATCAAGTTAATCAAAATGTTCAAGATAGTTGGCAACTTTGGCGCTGGACTTATGGAATGTTAGCAGTTTTTGGTTTACGTCCACGGGAACTTTTTATTAATCCTGATATTGATTGGTGGTTGAGTCAAGAAAATACAGATTTGACATGGAAAGTTCATAAAGATTCTAAGACTGGTGAGAGACAAGCATTACCATTACATCGGCAATGGATTGATGACTTTGATTTGAGAAATCCTAAATATGTAGAGATGTTAAGGGGTGCGATCGCTAAAAAAGATAACACTAATCATGCAGAGATAACGGCGTTAACACAGCGAGTTAGTTGGTGGTTTCGCAAGATAGGATTGGATTTTAAACCTTATGATTTACGTCACGCTTGGGCGATTCGGGCGCATATTTTGGGCATACCAATTAAAGCGGCGGCGGATAATTTGGGGCATAGTGTGCAAGTTCATACCCAAACTTATCAGCGTTGGTTCTCGCTAGATATGCGGAAGCTGGCAATTAATCAGGCATTGAGTAAGAGGAATGAAATTGAGTTGATTAGGGAGGAAAATGCTAAGTTGAGAATGGAGAATGATAAGTTGAGAATGGAGAATGATAAGTTGAGAATAGAAATGGTTTATAAACAAAGTTAAGTTTACTGATAAATCATACCAGTTTTAGATAATTTGCTATGATTTATAGGTGAAAATCATCAACAATAGAAATATAAATTACAAAAGTATGGCAATAGAAACTCTGAACCAAATACTTAAGCAGCTTGAGACACTTGAAATAAAAGAGCTTCAGCAGCTTAATCAGACAATTCAAAAGTATCTTGCTGATAATGAAGAAACTGTTAAGCAAGCAGCATTTCATCAAGCCCTGATCGATTCTGGGTTAGTAAAACAAATCAAGCATCCTACTTACGAGCCAATAACTGAGCGACGACTAATTCATGCTGAGGGAAAGCCTGTTTCTGAAAGTATCATTGAGGAACGCCGTTAGATGGCAGTTTATTTTCTAGACAGTAGCGCATTAGTTAAGCGTTATATTAGCGAAACTGGATCAGTTTGGGTTTTGGGGTTATTTGATCCGGCTCTCAATAATGAGGTATTTATTGCAGCAATAACTGGTGTGGAAATTATAGCCGCAATTACCAGGCGATCGCGCAGTGGAAGTATTAGCATTACAGATGCGACAATCACACGCAATCAATTCAAAATTGATTTACAGAAAGACTATCAAATTGTTGAAATCACAGAAAATATCATTAATTCTGGAATGGTATTATCTGAAAGTTATGGTTTAAGAGGTTATGATGCTATCCAACTAGCAGTAGGTCGTGTAGTCAACACCATTTCCATTGCTAATGGATTACCTCCTATTACCTTTGTGTCCGCAGATAATGAGTTGAATGCAGCAGTTGTAAGTGAGGGATTAATGATTGAAAACCCTAATAGTCGCCCATAATGCATACTCAACTGCGATCGCTTTAGCAAATGACCTCACACTTGTCACCCACAACACCCGCGAACTCAGCCATATTGATGGCTTGAAGTACGAAGATTGGGAAGGGAATAGCTGCGGATGAATTCATACATTAATTGTAGGCGTTATGCTGAGAGAGTTAGCTTACTAGTCTCTTTATTTACAATGCAATCTAAACAGCCATGTGCATACTGTAATCGTACAGATACAAAGCTTACTAAGGAACATCTTTGGGCACGTTCTTTGCATCAACGGCTACAGAAGTCGAGAGGAGATAAGCAGCACTCTTTTTGGCTTTCCCGATTGGATAAAGTAGTTGAGACTGAACCCAAACTTAGAGATATTTGTGATGTTTGCAACAATGGTGTATTGTCTCAACTTGATGCTTATATATGTGCTTTATGGGATAAATATTTTTTTCGTATTCATGAGCGTGGAGAGTTCGTAAATTTCTCATACAATTATGATTTACTATGTCGATGGCTTTTAAAGCTGTGTTACAATTCGGCACGAATCCATAAATTTGATGATTTTGTATATCCACCGCTAGTTCCATACATACTTAATGCCTCTAGTCCTGTAGTTGAATTCGAGCTTTTTCTACAAATTGTACCTCCTGGCTTCCTCTCGGTATCGGAACTTAAGGAAATGGGATTACCAGACGACAAAGCATTACGCTGGGAACCGGATATTCATAGAATTGGTTTTGCACAGTTTATATCAAATGATGGGCGCAAAAAAATTCTTCGTGCAATTCATTTGAGATCGTATTCTTTTTTCTTAGCATTTTTTCAGCCAGGAACTACAAAATCTGAAATCAACGAGTTTATCTCGATTTTTTTACTGCAAAAGCAGGAGGTCAAACACATATCACCTAGATTAGATTCTGTTGTATTGCTTTGTGATGGTATGGATGCGCTAGAATCTTTTCAAGGTTCTCACAGTAAATTTATAGCCGGATAACCTGCGATCGCATCCCTTCTAACTCATACATTGTCACAAAGCACAACAGATTCAACCCAAACTCATTTACTCAAAAACAATGCCACGATAAATTTCCGCCATCGGCAATTCAATACTAACTGAATCTAAAGAAATAGATAGCTCTAAGCCGCTAAATTCACTGAGCAACCAACCTTGAGCCTGTTTGCTATAGCGTTCTACAAAAGGTTCATCCTGTTCGACTAATAAATATTCCCTAAAACTCCCAATTGAGCGATACATCCGAAATTTGCTGAGTCGGTCATAATCTGCGGTGGAAGGAGATAGAACTTCAACAATCAGCGCAGGATTTAAGACTTCATCTAAACGATCGCCATTTAGTTGCGGTTCGCCATCAAAAATCATTACGTCTGGATATACTCCGCGTCGATGTTCAGGAATCCACAGCCGTAAATCGCTGTTAATCGGCTCGAATTGAGTATCGCGCAGCACTGTACTAAAATAGGTCAGAATGTTCCGACCGATGCGGCTGTGTTTGAGCGTTCCTCCAGGCATGGGTACAATTTCTCCATCTCGATATTCGCTGCGTCCTTCGGCTTTTTCTTCGATCGCGCGATATTCATCTAAGCTGTAGCGGCGCGAGATAGTAGAAATCATAGGTTGTAAGCGAATCGCATTGGCTATTAAGACAACAATATTATTTTGTCACATATTTGCTTCTGAGGTAGGAGTTAGATTTGTGATTGATAAGTCATACTAACTTTATTGATGCCATCACTGTGGATTCATCCGAATCAAGTCTGTTAAAATATTATCCAAGCTGCCGTTAACTTGAATTCGATCGATCTTCTCTGCAATGCGCTCTAATACTTCCAGTTCTTTCAGCCGCAACGCAACTGGGTTATCCTCCATCACTCTGGCAGTGTTTAGCATACTGCGGGTAGCAGCAGTTTCTTCTCTACGTCTGACTACGTTGGCTTGAGCGGTTTTTTCTGCCTCCACTACTTTGCTCAAGATATTCTTAATCTCACCAGGTAAAATAATATCTTTGACACCTACAGAATCTACTTCAATTCCATATTCTGCGGCTTTCTGGCGAATGTATTCAGATATACTTCTATCAATTGCACCTTTATCTTCTAATAAACCATCTAAGTTGCGTTCGCCGACTGCACCACGCAAAGCAAACTGTAATTCCTTGTACAAGAAGCCGGAAATATCTGATAACCCGTTTTTTGCCCTCAATGGGTCTTGGATGCGGAAGCCTGCGGTCAAATTCAACCGCAGAGGTACTTTATCTTTAGAGAGGATGTCTTGACCAGATACTTCCATGTTTTGTAGTCGCAGGTCAATGGTTTCGGTTTGAAAAGAGCGTCCGAATAACCACCAAGCATGTACCCCTGGCGATCGCTGTCCTTGAAACTCTTGATTAATGTATACTAGTCCCACGTGCTGGGCGGGAACTTGGCAAATATGCAAACAGTTGCGACTGAGCAATTTCACTTCTGTTGAACCCTCAACCAACTCAGCCACTAAAGCAGGCTGTAACTGAGCATCAGCGCTGATATCGAGAATTTCCACTTCAACACCCTGCCAAAACAACTTACGGCTTGTAGGCGGCAAAATAGAAATTACTTTACCTCGATATCGGACAATTGCTACTTGTGAAGCCAGTAATTGCACGGTTTGACAGTAGGCAGCAATAAAGTCGGGATGTTTTTCAATGAGTACATCTTCCAGGGGAAAATCTGGGTTAGGGATAATTCGGCTGAGAGTTCTGACAGTAACATCTCTATCTACTGACCAAAAAGCATACTCTCCTGATTGTAGAGGTCGCACAAAATTATTTTGCAGATATAGCAAACCAATCTCAGACTCGGAGATTTGGAACTTTTTCAGTCCATTCAAGGCAACTGAGCGCAATTGCTGCACAAAAAAACTAGGCAATTCTAAGCTTTCTTCTAAGTTGAACAGGTGAGATTCTACCTCGATAAAACCACGCCAAAAAGCTCGTAATTGATTTGGTGCAACGCTTACCCAATTCTGACCACAACGGACTAAAGCAGCTTGGTTAAATGCGGTTCTGATAATCAATAAATGTTGTTGCAGTTCGGCTTCATGACTTCGCAACAACAATTCTAGGTTTTCAATCTGAGCTTGTGGCTGATTGAGGTCATAAATTTTGACTTGCCAATGCCGACCAAAATATGTGTGTGTACCTGGCTGCAAAATTTTCTTAAAGTCACTGCGGTGATATAAAATGCTGATTTCGTTGGGTTTAAGATAAAATGTTTGCCACATAGTAATTTGCATAAAGAATTTGCTTGATATTTTAGGTAAGCTTTGCAATGCCTGGGTTGGGTGTAGCGATGTCTACGACGGGCTACGCCAACGCAACCAGTTAAGAAGATTTGATAACAACATTTATAACCTTGCTTGAACTCAAATACCACCTATGTCTCACAGATCAAGTCCTGGAGTAGACAAAGGCTAAAGGATTGGTTTTCGCTTATGTACTACTATATACTACAAAAGATTTATTTACTCTGCCAGTGCAAGTTTTTACAGTTTCCCATTGCAAAGGCTATTTCGTCGGCAGTATTATATTCAGCTAAACCATGCGATCGCAAAAGTGCTAAATTATCAATTTACAACTTTTCTAGATTAGACATCTCCGAAAAAGAATTGTTTTGACGTAGCACTGCTACGTCTCTACAAGGGTTTTGGGTAACGCATCTTTAATTTCTGGAGATGTCTATTACTTTCAGTCGCTAATGGGGTAGTGCTGAGATTTTTGCTGTACAGAATACAAAATATTTTTTACTCTGCTAATGCAAGTGTTTACAGTTTAGGTGTGGGCAAAAGCTTCTCCAAAGCTGGATTAAGATTGCTGTTAATTTTCCCAAACTGCTCAATGGCAATCTAGAAAAAAGAACCGCGCTCAGATATGCCGTTCATTTGCCAATCTAGAATCCCACAGGAAAATTAGATGTAGGAAACGAAGGGACATACTCAAGTTAGGGAAAAATGCAGTTGCGCTTGCTCCTTAACTGTGGCTACCAAGCATCACGAGTGATGACCGACAGCAGAACACTTGCACCGCAGAGTTGAGAAAAGGAGGGGTCTCGAATCTGTTAAGATCCGTACCATATTGGCTACCTTGGGAGGGTATTGTCTTTTAACCCGGACAGGGTTGGGTGAAAGTATAGGAATCGAACCTACAACACATCGATTATAAGTCGATTGCTCTACCAGTGAGCTAACTTCCTGGGGTTTGATACAGGACTCGAACCTGTGACGCATCGATTATGAGTCGATTGCTCTACCAACTGAGCTAATCAAGCGATATAGTTTAAAGTACTCGGCGGTATACGCTTATGCAAAAGCTTGGCGCACCAGTTAGGCATACAGAACCTAAACTATAGCTTTGTAACTTTATTACTATCCCGCTTCAAATTTAGCACAGGAAAAACTATCTGTGGTAGCGGTACAGCAATGCTTGGGCGTGTCAAATGAAAGCCAGGGCGAATGGAATTCGCGGCTACACAAACGAAGTCCGCGGAGGCGGACTAAAGAAAAATTGAGTGTTTGAAACCCACGGAGGTGGGTTTTGCCTGTGTAGATACGGTTTATAACCGCCCTTTTCATGTTAAGTTGACTTACCTGGAAATAGCTGTATCTATTCTTTGGGAATCCCTAGATGTTCTCTCAAATCAACGTAAGGTGTTCTATTGCTTTTACTCAGGGGTTGGTGCCAAGCCAGGAGATTATTTAGCGCTTGCACACCATCTTCATTGGGTTTGAGGGTCAATATCAAGTTTTCACAGCGTCCACTAACTTGATTTGCGGTGCAAACCACATTTTGTCCATTCATTCTACCAACAGTAATAAACTTCAGTTCTCTGTTGCGACGGTAAGTTTCCAAGCGGTGGCTTACGTCTTGACAGCGCGTCAGTTTATTGTAACCAGCGTCTTTGAAGTAATTGGAAGTCCAGCGAATCCAAGGCTCAGAGACACCTCTGGAATTTGTGTACACAGTTACGGGTTTGTTTCCTGATGTGTCACAATAAAATCCTCGCCGACTTTCGGCTTGACTTGGCTGATTGATGGTTGCAGTCGCACCGAGAGCGATCGCACCTGCAACCAAAATATTTGTCAATGATGCCAATTTCATGAGTATCTCTCAAATATTAAGTAAAAAGTTTTTATTGCCTTGCATTTAACACTCTCCCTACTAAAAATAGAGAGAGAATATAAGAAGTGAAATCTTCTTATATCCTAATTGCTTAAGGTTTCAGGCATTTTTACTTGTATATATAATGAGCCGCAACCCACTTGCGACCATGATTTGTTTTTTCCCAATGTGCAGGAACTAGCACTTTCTTTTTCACTGGTGGTGTATAACGCTTAATTTGTGGTGGTTTGTTTGCGATTATTTGAGCAGGTCTATTAGGACTATGGGGATTAACAATAACCTGTGATGCTGACGCTTGCGAAGGAATGGAAGTAACAGCAAATGGTAAAAGAAGCACTGCACCAGCAAGAATTTGTTTGATATTCATGACTACATTTCCTTTGGTAAATTGTATGATTAAAGTTCTGGAAACCTTAATCTGGTTGATGTCTCATGTTTATAAGGATATGATTTCAAACAGCTATACACTAGTGATAAAAGTAACTAGTTAAATTATGACTTAAGTAACATCTCATGTCTGGGTTTATCAATGTCATATACTCGTAAAGCTTTCTCTGTCACCTTCTCATGATGGTTGTCATAATCTTAAAAAAGCCGAATGCTCCATTTAAAACACCTGCTGTTTTCACTCCACCCATCATCGCTCCCATAATGCCGAGTGAAAGTGTATCGACTCCAGTCAGGTATAGATTTTTAATTGGTGTTCTAGCCCCGATCCAGGATTGATCGAGGCGTTCAGGAATACAGGGAATGCCGAAGATAGCACCGCGATCGCTAGCATCAAAGTGTTCTACCGTCAGTGGAGTCGAGAGTTCGGCATACTCAATCAAATCCTGAAAGCCAGGATAGTGGCGCTCCACTAACTGAATCAGGGATTGGGTAATTTGGGCTTTCAGTTCAGTGTAATCCGTGCCTCGCCGTCGCCAGGATTGTTCCTGCCACTGCGAAAAGAAATCATAGTCAACGTAGGCAATGATTTCTGCCGTATGCCCCTCAGCTAATGGATCTTTCAGCGATGGAAATGAGAGATAGCAGAATTTAGGTAAATTATCAGCAGAGATGGGTGGATCTTGGGTAATTGCATCGTGGTTATAGGTCGTGTAAATCCAATGGTTCTCACCCTGAAACCCTAGTTGCTGTGGACTTTCTTTTAACCCTAAATATACCGTCACCATACTGTTACTTTTTGGAAACGCTTGAATTTTCTGGCGCTCTGCCAGCGCGTAGTTGGGTGGAATCAGCTTTACATAAGTATTGAAGGCTCCGGCATCAGACACCACAATAGGTGCAAAGTACGTTTCCAAGTCTGCCTTGGTATGTGCTGTATATTGGGCTTTCACTCCCACTGCCACCCCGGATTCCAACAAGATTTCTGTGACTCGGCGTTGGGTGATGACGACACCACCCCCCTGTTCAATCACGGGAATAATGGCTTGCGCGATCGCCTTTGCCCCACCCACAGGATACCAGCCGCCCTTAAAATAATGGGTAACAATCGCACCATGAATGCCAAAGCAACTTTGAGATGGCGGTAAGCCATAATTTCCCCACTGGGAAGCCAGTAATGCTTTGAGTTGGGCATCTTGAAAATGTCTGTTCAAATAATGCTGGGTCGTTTGTCTAGCAATAGCCCCAAAATGACGAACAAACCGCCTGAGTAGAGGATGCAGCAATACCGGAAATAGCTCCAACATTGAATGCGCCCCAAACCAAAATGCCGCTTTCTGGACATCCTTAAAGTACCGCCGAATAGCTGTCTGCTCGCGAGGAAAGCGCTGGATTAGATCAGACTGAAAGCGATTGGGGTCAGAATAAACCTCAAAGGTGAAGTTCGGGTAGACAAATTTTTCAAACGGATCGGGCATCTTATGCCAACTCAAATTGCCATTGGTGAGATAGTCAAACACAGCTTTGCCAGTGTCTCCATCTCCCATATTTCCAACATAGTGCAGCCCCACATCCCAAAGAAATTTTCCCTTGCGCTCAAAGGTATGGGTGAATCCCCCAGGGGTGAAATGCTGTTCTAACACTAAAACGCTTTTGTGATAAAGCTTAGATAGGAGCGCGGCAACCGTCAACCCACCAATTCCAGAGCCAATCACAATTGCATCAAACTGCTGCTGTCGAGTTGTTGTTAGCATAGTTCCTCTCACAAACTTATGGCTCAGTCTGGGAAAGCTAGACCAGTCATGGGGTCACGGATATATAACCCTAACGTGAGACTACGCATCGCTTCATCCCAAACGTGTATTAACTGTTCTGCTTGATCTGCCCAATAATCGAATGTAATCAAGCACTGAACATTTGAACCTAAACCAATGCAAGTCCGGGAAAAAGCTTCCCGTGGTTCTTCTTGAGTGTCAATAAACTTGATCTCTGTCCAGACAATTCTGGCAGTTTGACGCTTGATGGTAACAATTTCTCCTTTGGCAATAACGTTACGACTGTCGTCTTCCATAATTTTTTTCAAGGTGGGTTTTAGCGGAAACTGGCTCCAGTCGTTGGGTGGCAGGCGATTGAAAGATACTTCTAGGCAGCAATCATCGTTGGGCGGTTTTTTATCCATGAACTTAAAAGATTTTTCTTGTGGCTCAAAAACCCAATCCTGGGGAACATTGAAGCGAACAGCGCCTCTATCTGCTACAAAAATTTTGTAGCCTGATGGCGATTCCCAGCGATGATCGGGTTTGAGTTCAAGCGTTTCTTTAATCCACTGGAGATTGCTTTTTTTACGCTTTGCCATAGTGTTTTTGTTCTCTCTGCTGAAGAGGGCGTGACCCATCGTAGATATCGCCAAAGTTGGGTAACAGGCGATCGCTGACTTTGTTAATATTATCAAATTCCTAGTTAGAGAGATACGATAAATTGCCGTCTCTATTACCGTCGTGATGCTTGCTTAATCATAAATTGCATCAGGGAATCCATTAGCCCATCACTGGCAAATTTACGAAATGTTACTAAAAATGTTGCCCCACTTCCTGCTGCATAACGTGCTTTGGGTTTTTTCGCTTTGAGAGCTTTTGAGATTGTGTCTGCAATGACTTCGGGTTTTGATGCAAGTTTCTCGTCACTGGTGAAAGCTAATAATTTTGCTCCAGTTTGAGCCGCTGTTGCGTAGGCGGTGTTACCTGATGTCTGCAATAATTTTTCAACTGCGATCGCTCCCCACTCTGTCAGAGTTGCTCCTGGTTCCACAATAATCACATCAATCCCAAAAGGCTTAAGCTCCAAACGCAGACAATCACTCAGTCCTTCAACAGCAAATTTAGTTGAGTGATACCAACTACCCAAAGGCTCATAAATCTTACCTCCTATTGATGTAATATTTACAATCTTCCCAAAGGAGTTTTTTCGCATCTGTGGAAGCACTAACTGAGTTAGTCTTGCTAGTCCAAAGACATTTACTTCAAACTGATATTTAGCTTCCTCAATAGGAACATCTTCTAATGCGCCATAGGAGCCATAGCCGGCATTATTAACTAAAATGTCGATTCTGCCTGATTCACGAATAATAAAATCTACTGCTGACTTCATCGACTCATCTTGAGTAACATCCAATTCCAGAACTTTTGCACCCTTAGCAGCTAAAGTTTGCAATTTGTCAATGCGTCGTGCAGATGCGTAGACTAAATAACCATCATCAAGAAGTTTTTCGGCTGTAGCCTTGCCAATTCCGCTAGAAGCACCTGTAATCAGAACTATTTTGTTCATCATTAACTTCCAGAAATTCAAATATTGTTATATGCAAGCTATTGTAAACTGTGGAGTATCCTTTAGAGGATGTTTGAAAAGTATTAGGTGAATATAATTCGCTACTAAACAAACCAAGTCCACTTCCGTGAACTAATACAAAATCAAGGGCTTTTAACCCACGCAGGTGGGTTTTGTCTGTGTAGCCGCGATTTCTAATCGCCAGGAATTGAACAGTTAATTTGTGACAATTGCAAACCGCAGATCCCGATTGATCGCAAACGATTTAGTATTGCCATGAGTATTTTTACAGCAAAAAATCAAAAAGTTAATCATTTTTGAAAATTATGCTAGGCTAACATTTAGAGAAGCTAAGAATAGCAAAAGGATTAACAGGTCTTATTTCCTACGGAAACAAGATATGTGAGAGGAGTTGGCTGTTTTACCTGAAAGTGTTAGTGCATCAGTTACGATTTTTTGTAACTCTTTGAAGAACGCAAAAAGTGTCCAGATAGGGAATTTACTACCTGTTAAAGTTTGTGTGGTGTGTCGTTTGCAACTCAGCTTTCTCACAGGATATGTTCTAATTGCCCTTATTTAGTAGGGGTTTTAAACTCAGTTAACTTCAGTAATCAGCGAGGGTTACGCCCCGCGATGCTAACAGAATTCATTACTCTTCATCCCTTTTGTATTAATCTTCAGCGCGAGGCAAAGACATGAAAAATACCCAAGGAACAATCAAGGAATTACTCAACGATGCAGCTTGTGTACATAACCAAAAAAAATTGCATGAGAACAAAAAACTGTCTTGCAATAAAGCAGCACAACCAGGTGCAACTCAAGGGAATTGTCCTTTTGATGGAGCGATGGTTTCTGTGGGAGCAATTACTGATGCGGCTCATTTAGTGCATGGCCCTGTTGCTTGCACTCATAACCCTTGGGCAACTCATGGTAGCCTTTCATCAGGTTCTCAATTACACCAAATTGGTTTTACTACTAACTTTAGTGAAAATAATGTTGTTTTTGGTGGTGAAAAGAAGCTGTACAAAGCCATTCTCGAAGTTGTTCAACGCTACAATCCTGCGGCTGTATTTGTCTACGCTACCTGTGTCACTGCTTTGATTGGTGACGATATAGATAGTGTCTGTAAAACGGCTGCAAACAAAATTGGTATTCCAGTTATATATGTAGATGCACCAGGATTTTTAGGTAGTAAAAATTTCGGGAACCGCATCGGTAATGAAACTTTATTGAAATATGTAATTGGAACGGCTGAACCAGAATTTACCACACCATTTGATATCAATATCGTTGGTGAATACAACGTTGCTGGTGAATTGTGGAATGTTTTACCACTGTTCAAAAAATTGGGTATACGCGTTCTTTCTAAAATTACAGGTGATGCTCGCTATGAAGAAGTTTGCTATGCTCATCGTGCCAAATTGAATGTAGTAATTTGCTCGAATGTAGCAGTGCAAATGGCACTCTCAATGCAAGAAGATTATGGAATTCCTTATATTGAAGAATCTTTCTATGGCGTGGAAAACCTCAATCATTGCTTGCGAAATGTTGCAGCAATATTAGGCGATAAATCTCTGCAAGAACGGACAGAATGGTTAATTGGAGAAGAAACAGCAGCCTTAGATATTGCTTTGGCTCCCTACCGTTCTCAATTAAAAGGTAAGCGGATTATTCTTGCTAGTGGTGGTGTCAAAAGTTGGTCACTTATTTTAGCAGCCAAAGACTTGGGAATGGAAGTTATTGCCACTACTGACAAAAAGAGTACAGAAGAAGAGAAAGCTAAAATTAAGCAATTGCTTGGTGAAGATGGCATGGTTTTGGCTGATGGAACTCCCCCGACATTACTAAAGGTACTCAAGAATACAAAAGCTGATGTGTTGATTGCTGGGGCTGGCAATCAATATACAGCACTAAAAGCACAAATTCCTTTTTTGGATATTAACCATGAACGTCATCATGCTTACGCTGGTTATGCGGGGTTAGTGGAAATGGCACGGGAATTGCATGAAGCCGTGTATAGTCCTGTGTGGCAGCAAGTCAGAAAACCTGCTCCTTGGGATGAAAAAATTAGCTGTGGGGTATAAAAGAGCTAGTGAGTTGCATTATGCAACTTTTATCTAATAGACATCTCCAGAAATTAAATATGCGTTACCCAGAACCCTTGTAAAGACGTAGCAGTGCTACGTCTTTACATTCTTTTTCGGAGATGTCTAATGAGGGGCAATTTATGAATTGCCCCTACCTGAAAATTATGATTTTGGTTATTGTTTGCATAAGCTCTAGTTTTAACCAGCATAGTGCATCAGTGCGATCGCTGGTAAACTCGAATCAATAGTGACGCTTACTTTGTTAATGGTATCAAGTCGCTGTGCATTGCGCTTTGTATATTAGACATCTCCGAAAAAGAATGTAAAGACGTAGCACTGCTACGTCTTTACAAGGGTTCTGGGTAACGCATATTTAATTTTTGGAGATGTCTATTAGACATCTCCGAAGAAGAATTGTTTTGACGTAGCACTGCTACGTCTCTACAAGAGTTCTGGGTAACGCATCTTTAATTTATG
The DNA here is from genome assembly GCF_036916985.1 of Nostoc sp. Classification (GTDB taxonomy): domain Bacteria; phylum Cyanobacteriota; class Cyanobacteriia; order Cyanobacteriales; family Nostocaceae; genus Nostoc. The sequence goes on along the minus strand of NZ_JBALFD010000097.1, from coordinate 220,922 downwards.
GAGATGTCTATTCCATTTGCCCTAATGCAGACTTGTTAAACTGTTATCCAGGGCATAAGATAGCCAGCACTCAAAGAATAAACGACTGCATAAACCTATGACGGATGAGAGAAGTCAGTTAAAAACTACTTTTAATCAGGTAGCGCTGCTGTATGATCAGGTACGCCCAGGATATCCAAAGGCACTTTTTGACGATGTGGTGTCTCTATCAGGAATAACTCCACAAGCAAGGATATTAGAGATTGGTTGTGGTACTGGTCAGGCAACTATAACTTTTGCGCGTCGAGGTTATCGTATCCTTTGTATTGAGCTTGGTGAAAATCTTGGCTTAGTTGCTAAACAAAAGCTGGCTACCTATCCGCAAGTAGAAGTTCATATTGGAGCTTTTGAGGATTGGCCAGTAGAAAAGAATGCTTTTAACTTAGTGATTGCGGCGACTGCTTTTCATTGGCTCGATCCTACAATTGCCTATGAAAAAACTGTCCAAGCCCTCAGTCCTGGAGGAGCGATCGCGCTATTTTGGAATGAACACGTACACAGTGATGCTAGTAATGGCTTCTTTGAGGAGGTGCAGGAGTTATATCGTCGCTTAGTTCCTGAAATATTTAAGGATGACAAGCTTCTTCGTCCTGAGCATGAAGTACCTACTAAAACGCGCGAAATTGAGCAAACAGGCCTCTTCGGTGAAGTGACATATCGTTCTTATCGATGGGATGCAGAATATGATACTGCGACATATCTCAACCTATTAAATACCTACTCTGGGCATCTAAGTTTAGATAGCCTTAAAAAGGCGCATTTTTTCAATGCGATCGCTGAGTTAATTGATACTAAATTCAATGGTCACATTACCAAAGGTTACTTAACTACTTTGTACTTAGCCCAGCGATTGTAGTCTGAATTAAAGACCTTTTGCAAAAGTCCCTAACACCCCTCCCCTTGTTAAGGCTATCGTGTACACACAAATCGGAGTTACTTTGAAATCCAGGTTTTACCCCCTTAATCCTCCCTTACAAAGGCTACGGTGTACACACAAGTCGAAACTAAAATGCGGGGTGGGGTTCTTGATTTTTGATTTATCCAAGAGGTCTCAATACGGTTCGGTTAAAGCAAGAGACGCAATGAATCGCCGTCAAGACAAAAGACTGATTATTGTAGAGACGGCGATTTATCGCATCTTTGTGATCTAGAATTTTCATCAAAAAACCTTAACCGAACCGTATTGCAAGAGGTCTTTAGTAAGCAAAATGGCATTTGACTTACTCAAAATAAGCTTTTACTTACTCATTTTGGTGTTTTCCGCAAGTAAAATAAGCTTTTACTTACTCAAAATAAGCTTTTGCTTTCTCATTTTGGTGTTTTCCGCAAGTAAAATAAGCTTTTACTTACTCATTTTGGTGTTTTCCGCAAGCAAAATAAGCTTTTACTTTCTCAAACCCCAGTTTGCTTTCTCATTTCAGTATTTCGCGCATTTATGAGAGCGATCGCACTTGTAGCAAAAGCCATTGCAGATTTGCCAGAATTCTCTCAGGCTGATCTATACGCAAATTTTTTAAGGTAAAGAATATTAACCGTACTGGATTACAAGGTGCAGATCGTGGCTCGTAGAAAAAGAACTTCTTTAGTGTTAGAAAGAGCAGTGCGTCGTGCGGCTAGCATAAACTCTATTGATCCGAATTTAGATTTAGGCAATGGACTCACTTTACCTGCCTTCTCAACCCTGATCGAAACGATGCGAACTAGAGAAAATGCCTACAACACTGCTCTTTCCACTTTGGATAAATTATATCGTGAGATGCTAGAAACAGAGGGCGAGTTGGGAGATATGACAGAACACATGTTAATGGCAGTTGCAACTCGATATGGCAAAAGCAGTGTCGAGTACGGTATGGCGGGAGGAATTCCTAAAAATCAGCGACGTAAACGACTACGAGGCGAGTCACCAACTCCCAGCACTGAGCAACCATCATTCGTAGCCAGTGTGGAGAATAAGAATGGAAAGAAACCAGCAGCGACAAGTTAGAATGTGCGCTATTACTCAAAATGAAGGGAACAGGGAATAGAGAACAACTATCTATTCATCCGTTCCTTTTTTCTAAGAGTGATTCAGGAATCAAAGACGCTCGATAGCGCAGCGTTAGCGACGCAGGAGCGTCTGACTCGCTACCGCTTCGCTATCGGATTACTATAGAGACTTTATCCGTTCTATCCCACCCCATATTTCAAAAAGCCGTTTAGTTTCAGCTTCTATTTCTGAAGTTGTTCTTGGCTGTCCATTCCCCGAACCTGGAAAAACAACATAAACAATGTCTTTCGGAATTCCTCGCCTGACTCTTGAGCGGATTAATGGATCGTTTCCCAGAGCATGAGATAGAGCGATTGAACCCTCTCCTATCTGCTTTTTAGGGCCAATGTCAGCATAAATTGCAAAAGCAAGTTTTTCGTTACTAGTGTTGTAAACAACTGCAAAATCTCCTAATTTAACGCCTGTGAGCTTTGTAAACTCACTATTTCCCGGAAGAACAATATATGGAATTTTTGTGGAATCAACATATCGGCGTGGATCGTGTTTAACAAATCCAGAATCGAATAATGCAGTTGTAGAAATATAGTATCCAGGATATGGATCGGTACTGCTCTGAATAAAAGGATTGCCGTTTTTATTTACAACTACTGCCCACCAGTTACCTGGATTGCCAGCATTTGCCAAAAAATCAATTCCTGTATCTGCTGGATGATAAGCATTAGGCGCACCATCAGCATTAATGCTCATACCTGATTCATAAAAAATTGCAGATTCTCCATCTGCTTGTTTAATAGAAATTCCCCCAATTTCAATCAGAGTATTGATAGAAAAAGCTGTAATCTTACTAAGAAGTTTCTGAGATACAAAACCTTCTAAAATTTCCCCTTCGAGAATAGTTGCAACCTTAAACCACTTATCATCATTAGAATTTGCGATTTTAGATACAATGTGTGATTTCGGAAGAACCCCAATTAAATTAGTATCGTTAACAATAGGTGATGAACGTATATTTAAACTATCTGATGTTACCTTATATTGCTGCATAGATGACTCCAAATTGAAAAATTTAACTTATGAAACTAAATTTTAAAAAGCAAATTTAGTCATGTTGTTTGCAATCATGTTGCTGCTTTCTCCCTGAAAGAGAACTACCCCTACTTTGTTAATGGTATCAATTTAGTAGGGTAAGTTGTCACTTGTGTAACACACTACATCAATAATGTATCAATGTATCCTAAAAATAAACGCGATCGCCTGAATTGATACACTATATAAAATTTCCGCGCTAAAAATCCCCCAAACCCTCTTAAAATAAAGGTTTGGGGGATTTTAGATTTTACAGATTTTATGCAGTTAGGCGATCGCGCCAACTCCAACTTCTACGCCAAATTTACTGAACCTGTATATCCTTTGAGAATTCCCAAAGAACCACTACATGAACTAATTAGCGTATCATTTCCTACCTGGCTGAAGCTGGCATTTAAACCACTGACATTTAAGCGATCGTTGCTACCAAAGCCATAAATAGTAGCAAAGCCACTACTTCCCAAAATTATTGTATCTGTATCTTTCCCTTGACCCAAGTAGACCGTATCATTTCCCCCACCTCTTACCTCAATAGATGAACCAAAGAGGTTTGTATCTTTACTTAAAGAATTCGGTAGACAAACCGTTTCTCCTCGCAGATTGATTACATCATTTCCATTTCCACCATAGATAGTGTCATCACCTGAACCAGCAAAAATTAAGTCATCACCTGAGCCAGATCGAATAGTGCTGTTTGTATCGTTTGTAATAATTGTGTTGTTGCCATTACCTGCAAAAATTTTTGCAGAACTTGAGTTAGAGATTCCAGCAGCAAGAATAAAATCATCACCGCTACCGGTTTGAATTGTGGTTTCGCCATAGGAAACAACAGCAATTTGATTATCACCATTTCCAGCTTTGATAGTCTGGTTATATGATGGTAATTTTGCGTCAAAAATATAAGTCAATATTGAAGCATCACTGCTAATAACATCATTTCCTGAGCCTGTATTGATATTGGACTCTCCGCTTCCCAGCAAAATTAAGTTATTACCCTTTCCCGCATTAATAGTTCGGTTGGCAAATCCGCTTAAATAGAAAATATCATCGCCCGAACCGGCTGAAGCAACCAATTTAGAAATTGACTCTAAGCCAATAATATTACCATCAGTATCGAATCGATAATTTCCACCATAATCGTCCAAAAAGTTGTTTCCACTGCCCAAATAAATTGTGTAATTGCCTGATCCTAGACTGACGTAATCATCTCCTGCTCCAGTCCGAACAATTGCATCAAGCCCATTAGAATTACAAGGCAGTGGACTAGTTTGCAAAACCTGACCACTAAAAATGCTAGAATCAAAATTAAAAATTGAGTCTAGCTTTCTCCCTAATAAGACAACATCGTTGCCATTTCCCGTAGTCACAACATTTTTGTTACCTTCTACAATCAACCAGTCTGGATTAGCAGTACCTAAAACTTTTTTATTATTATCTGAAATAACTTTTTCAGTATAATTAATTCCACGAAAAAATTGTGTTGCCATCAACATTTCCTTTATAGTTAAATCCAGTGCAGCGAAGACAAAAAATGATGTAGATGAGCTATTATTCTGAAAAAATATATAGAATCCGGTGAATCTCAAAAAATCTTTCTCCGAATTATAAATTACACTTTACAAACATCTTTGAAGATATTTACCTTGTTCCCAGTCGGCAACTAGAAATACCTATTGGCATGGCAAGGCTAAAATGTTGCAAAAAAAATTGTAGGTTGGGGAGCCACTGCGTTGCGCGGGTTCCCCGCGTTGTAGCAAGTGGCGTTGGAGGCTTTGCCAAAGCCAACATCCTGATATCTGTTGGGTTGCGCTCCGCTCCACCTAACCTACGTCTGTATACACCCGTAGCCTTTTAGGAGAGAGTTCAATATATTGCATCGAAACGAGAACCGCTATATGGTAGTGCGTTGCACTTTGCTACAAAGCACTAACATAGTGTCTTTGACTCGAAAAAATTTAAACAAAGGTGAATATGTGGACATCTTGGGAACTATAGAAGTAAATAAAATTAGCAGAGCTTTCAGCTTCCAGCAATGAAGATCCACTATCTCAGTAAAGGTAAAGCGTTCCCGTTACAGATTGTTCTTGTTGTTCCTTTCCTGATCCAAATTTTTGGAGCAGTCAGTTTAGTGGGTTATTTGTCCTTTAAAAATGGGCAAAGAGCAGTTAACGATCTAGCAGGACAGTTAATAGATCGCACAACTGAGGTAGTGGATGAACACTTAAAGTCTTATCTTTCCATTCCGCAAACCCTGAATCAGATCAATGCAGATGCTATCCATAGGGGACTCTTGGATGTACGCGATCGCAAAATCCTGGGTAAGTATTTCTGGGATCAGATGCAGGCTTATAACCTGACTTATATTGGTATTGGACTAACAACGGGTGAGGGGCTAGGAGCCGCTCGTTATGATGGCAAGACGATCAGCATTGATGATTGGACTGCCAAGCTTCCCAATAATACTGTCACTTATGCCACAGATAATCAAGGTAATCGAACTCAGGTGAATACTCGATGGACTTGGAACAATTTTAGTGAATCTTGGTATACCCAACCCATCGCCGCTGGGAAACCTATTTGGGCAAAGATTGTGACTGCAAATTTTCCAACTGGCCCCTACATCAGTGCCTCTGCTAGTCGTCCGATTTATGATTCGCAAAATCGCTTATTAGGAATGATTGCAGCAGATATTCACCTGCTGAAACTCAGCGATTTTTTACGCAGTTTGAATATTAGTAAGTCTGGGCGGGTGTTCCTTTTGGAGCGGGATGGTACATTAATTGCCAGTTCTGGTAAGGAGAAGCCTTTTCTCCTCGTCAATCAAGAAATCCGACGATTACGGGCGATCGACAGTTCCGATCCAATCATCCAGAACATTGCCAGACACCTTCAAACCTCTGGGTTTAGGTCTATCAACAAAGATACAGATTTTCAACTTCAGGTACAAGGAAAACGGTATTTTGTCGATGTTTTACCTTGGCGTGACAAGTATGGCTTGAATTGGCTGATGGTTGTGAGTGTGCCAGAAAACGCATTCATGGAGCAAATTAACGCCAACACACGTACCACGATCGTGCTTTGTTTGGGTGCATTAGGCATTGCCTCAATACTGGGTGTGTTTACTTCCCATTGGATTGTACGCCCAATTCTGCGCCTGAATCGGGCAAGTGAGGCAATGGCATCTGGTAATTTAGCTCAGACAGTAGAAATTAGCGGCATTCAAGAACTGAATACCCTATCTAACTCTTTCAACCACATGGCAGGACAATTGCACGAATCGTTTACTGCTTTAGAAAAAAGCAAAGAAGAACTAGAAGATCGGGTAGAAGAACGCACTACTGAACTCAAAAATGCCTTAGGAGAATTGCAGCGTACTCAATCTCAAGTTATTCAAAGTGAAAAAATGTCTAGTCTGGGACAACTAGTTGCTGGAGTCGCACACGAAATTAATAATCCAGTCAACTTTATTCATGGCAACCTCGCCCATGTACAGGAATATACCCAGGATTTATTAGCAATTGTACAGTTGTATCAGCAGTATAATCCCAATCCTGCGACTGAAATTCAAACTGTTGCCGAAGATATCGATTTGGAGTTTCTACAAGAAGACTTGCCAAAAATGTTGTCTTCTATGAAGGTGGGAACCGATCGCATTCGCCAAATTGTACTATCTCTGCGTAACTTCTCGCGTATCGACGAAGCAGAATTCAAAAGTGTTGATATTCATGAGGGCATCGACAGTACCTTGATGATTTTGCAACATCGCCTCAAAGCTAAACCAGAACAAGCAGAAATTGAGGTGATCAAAGACTACGGTACTGTACCTTTAGTAGAATGCTATGCTGGGCAACTCAATCAAGTCTTTATGAATATTTTAGTGAATGCGATTGATGCCTTAGAAGAAAATAATACTAAGTATACTTATCAAGAAATCAAGGATAATCCCAGTCGAATTAAGATTCGCACATCGGTAGTTAATGCAATATGGGTAGAAATAGCGATCGCTGATAATGGAGTTGGTATTTCTCAAGAATTTCAGCAACGAATATTCGATCCCTTTTTTACCACCAAACCCGTGGGCAAAGGAACCGGCATGGGTATGTCCATCAGCTACCAAATCATCACAGAAAAACATGGCGGTAAACTAGAGTGCTTCTCAACTCCTGGAAAAGGAACCGAATTTATCATTCAAATTCCTCTCTGCTTGAAAGTTCATCAAATGGTTTAATGCGCCTCGAAATAAATGTTTCTATCCATTGGATAATTTATTTCTTGGAGTTTCCTAAATAAATTCAGGGGCTTGAATCCTCGCTTGCTAGGGAACTTAGAATCTTTCCCCCCTGCTCCCTGCTCCCCTGCCTCTTCTGGTCAAGTCATCTAAGTAGTAGTAGAATACACGAGGTTTGGGCGTTAACACACCACCAGTTGAACAGATACTTAAAAGAAGTAGTCTAAAAAATCTATGCAGATACATCAGGTAATTGAAACCTACGATCAAGGAGCAGTTGATTATGACGCAATTTTAAAGCGTTACTGGCACATCGAACGCGAACCCCTAATCGCTTCCTTGCAGCTGAAGCCCGGACAAACCGTACTGGATGCGGCGGTAGGAACTGGTCTTAATCTTCCAGCCTATCCTGAAGGTGTGCATGTCGTTGGTGTCGATCTTTCTCATAAGATGATGGATGAAGCACGTAAAAAGCGCGTATCCGCAGACATCACTTTCAAGGTATCGGATCTCTGCAATCTGGATTTTCCTGATAATAGCTTTGATGCCGCAGCGTCGGGATTTACCCTCTGTGTCGTTAGCGATCCAGTCCGCGCTCTTGCAGAGATTTTACGAGTTACTAAGCCTGGTGCATTGATTGCCATTCTCGATTACTGCAAATCGCAAGATCCAGAAGTTCAGAAATGGCAAGAGTTAATATCTGATGCTGCTTCACAGCTAGGCTTCCCAACTGGCAAGATCAAGTGGGATGCTTTGATGGATTACGACGAATTGATTTACAACAGTCAGCTGACCATTGAAGTACTAGCAGACGATCGCATAGAAAGTCCAAACCCATTCTCGTGTGGTTGTCAACTACTCCTGAAAAACTCCAAAAGTTAAAAACAGTCAACTTAAGACCTGGCGAATAGAATTCGCGGCTACACAGGCAAAGTCCGCCTCCGCGGACTAAAGTCAAATTAAGAGTTTGAAACCCAGGATTCGGTAGCTTTTGTTTGTATAGACGCGGTTTCTAACCGCCCATTTTACGTTAAGTTGACACTAATGAGCATTGCTGTGCCCTTACGACAGATGTGGTTCAAATACATCAAAACTGCTGTAAGGTATACATTTTATAGATAAACATAGGTAAACTCTAATTATGCCAATTAATTAGCATGGAATAGCTGTAATGTCAATTGATGAAGTTAAAAACCAACAAAATAATGATCTAGCTCAACCCGCTACAGACTTAAGAGAAAGCCTAGTAAAGACAAAAGACAAGAAAAAATCTAAGAAATCCAAACGAATTTTTGATGGTAGTACAGAAGCTTTTGCCAAAAAAATTCCCAAAAAGACTTTTGAGACTGAACTAGAGCAACTCCAAATTGAACTAGTCAAAATGCAATACTGGATTAAGCACGTCGGCTATCGGGTTGTCGTCATATTTGAAGGGCGCGATGCTGCCGGCAAAGGAGGAGTAATTAAGCGTATTGCCGATCCACTCAATCCTCGTGGCTGTCGTGTAGTTGCTCTGGGAACCCCCTCCGATCGCGAGAAAACTCAGTGGTATTTTCAGCGCTACGTGCAACATCTGCCGGCAGCAGGTGAAATTATCCTCTTCGATCGCAGTTGGTACAACCGAGCCGGAGTTGAACGAGTGATGGATTTTTGTACCGAAGCAGAATATCAAGAATTCATGCAATCTTGCCCAGAATTTGAACGAATGCTGGTGCGATCGGGCATTGTTTTAATTAAGTACTGGTTCTCCGTCAGCGATGAAGAACAAGAAAAACGCTTTCTTTCTCGCAGTCATGATCCAGCAAGGCGCTGGAAACTCAGCCCAATGGATTTGGAATCACGCGATCGCTGGGTAGAATATTCCAAAGCCAAAGATACCATGTTTGCATACACGAATATTCCCGAAGCCCCTTGGTTTACCATTGAAGCGGATGATAAAAAACGTGCGCGGCTCAACTGCATTCATCATTTGTTGAGTAAAGTTCCTTACGAAGACATGACACCTCCTCCCTTAGAGCTTCCGTCTAGACCTGTGGCTGAGGATTATGTTCGCGCCCCCCGCAATGAGCAGTTTTTTGTGCCTCAAGTCTATTAGGCAACATCCCTGAGTCAAAACTATGGCGTACAGCGACTTTACTCTAGAAAAAGTTTCGGCTGTTTTGGGAATCACTACCCAAGAAGCCGATCTATTTCCCAAGCTTGTACCTCTTTCTATTCCTTCGTGGTTAAATGAAACTTTAGGAAAGCGAACCCAATTAGCTCTGATTAGTGAAAAAGCTCGGAGCGAATTTATTATTGTACCGATTTTACTAACCTGTCGCGATCTCAGCCAAGATAGCTTGGCTATCTTCTCTATTTATCAAAAAAACTTTGGCGGTCAAACAACCTAACAACCTGCTTGGAGCGGACTGACAAAGTTAAATTGATGTGGTGCGTTGCGTGAAAAGTTTAGCCAATCACACCATTTAATCTAAACACACAACCTCTAAATATACAGTAGTGTGTTGTTGAATAAAGGCAATGATTAAAATATAAGATTATCACGGAGAGGTGAATTATATGCATTACAGAATTATTAAAACATCAGGGGTCTTCAGATGCACGTTATTACTCGTAAACGGCTGAATGAATTTGCTAAACTTTATCCAGATACAAATAACGCCTTGGCTCAGTGGTATCGATTGATCGAGGGAAATGAGTTTACCTCATTTGTGGAACTCCGTGAAATGTTTCCCTCAGCAGATTAAGTTGGTAAATTGACAGTGTTTAATATTGGTGGTAACAAAGTTCGACTCATTGCTGCAATTCATTACAACCGCCAAAAGGTCTACATTCGGGCTGTCTTAACACATTCAGAATATGATTAAGGAAAGTGGAAGGAATAATGCAAAGCTTAAACCTAGATCAAACCATTACTGCTTGGTCATCCATTGCCGAAAACGTCTTTGTTCCTCACACAGAAGAGGAATATGAACGCTTAGTTGAGATCCTTGATTGTCTCATCGAGCAAGTTGGTGAAGATGAGACGCATCCACTCGCGTCTCTAATAGAAGTTATCAGTGTTTTAATTGAAAACTACGAAACTGAACACATTCCTGAGTTAGAGGCGATCGCTTAACTTCACCCAGTATAAATATATAAATATGAGGATTGGACGGTTTAATGCGTAGGCGTAGCCCGTCGCAGACATCGCTACAACAGTCCACTTCTTGTGCATCTCACAGATAATCTTTAAAGGCACTTAACGCACCGTTACATAAGTATTAAACCACGTCTATCTTGAAACCTGTAGTTCTTCTGTGATGAAAAAGATTTGCCCTCATCCCCCAACCCCTTCTCCCAGATATGGGAGAAGGGGAGCTAGACTTCCAAAGTCCCTCTCTCAGATATGGAAGAGGGATTTAGGGTGAGGGCAAAAACTACGGTTCTCAACTTGGATGAGGTTTATATGTATGTTACATAAGAATTTTTCTACCATACTGACATAATATATTTATACTGCTTATTTACTTTCTAAGTAAAGAGTTTTACTAAAAAATACGTATACTAATGTAGTGAGTCTAGTTTTAGCCTCTATTAAGCGTGAATCAGCCCTGCTAGAGAATAAGAGAACTTATATCAATCCTGTTGAGCAAGTTGACACCTGTCATATTAAAAGTAAATCACTTCTGCTAGAAAATACAAAAATTATGTTGGAACAAATGTTTTTAGGAGTGAATCTTGTTGAAAAGATTCTAGATCAACTTCAAGAGGAAGACCGTAGAAAACATGAGCAAAAATTACAGGAACTTTCCATTATTGCTGACTCTAACATTCGAGATCAATTTGCAGCAGAACTATTAATGGATAAAATTCTGGCTCCTATTGAGAAAGCACAGTTTCAAATTCATGACGCAGCTAAACACGCTCAATATATGGCAGAAGTCATCGGTTATCACTATTCAGATCATGGACTTACTCAAGAGCAAGCCAGTAAGATTAGTACCCAATTCCGGTTTTTAGCTGTCCAATTGACAGCAGCTAGTTCCCTTTATAATTTGAAGCTTATCTATCAAGCCATAACACTATTCTTAGATCAGATTTCTGTGTTTAAGCATCGGGAAAGAAAGTATTCGATAGAGCGTGAAGTCCGTGAAGGAATTCTAGATCGCCTGAACACTTGCATAGCAAATTATGAGAATTTCCAAAGACGCACCGTTTTATTTTCAGGTAGCAGTCAGGATAATAAACTAAATATTGAGAAATCTAAGTTCCCTTTACCACCTACTTAGAGGTGTTAATCAGCGCTATCACACGAATAATATAGGGTGGCTTGTCACTTAGAGCAACGCACCATTTAATCTAAAAAATCTTCATTTTAAATAGTCTTTCATTTTACAGTTTTTCTTTGAGCAAAATGCAAGTAAAATCTAAAAACGAGACTGCATAAGAGTTATACTGTCTAAAGCATCAAAATAGATTGTTACTACATAACCCTAAAACTTGCATTTAGGCTAGAAATACGCTAATTTTTCTCTCGTCGCTAAAAAACCTTGCATTATATAATGTTGAGGAGCGATCGCTACCTCAGATTACCTATGTAGTCACATTACAGTTTTCATATTAATTGTCAGAATTCGATAAAATAAGTATATGAAGTTTGAATGGGATCAGCAAAAGAACGAGGTTAACATTGTAAAACACGAACTTGATTTTGCAGATGCGTATCGGATTTTCAGACTACCACTTCGGATTTCTCTGGATGACCGTCAAGATTATGGAGAAGATCGATTAATTGGGCTAGGAATGCTTGATGGACGTATTGTAGTTGTAGTTTTTACAGAACTAGACGAAGAAACAATCCGAATTATCTCACTTCGTAAAGCTTTACCTTATGAACGAAAACGCTATGAACAATACCTCAAGAACGAACTGGGAGAAAGTTGATTCTCTGACAGAAGAAGAAATTGATACATCCGATATCCCTCCTTTAGGTGAGGAGTTTTTTAGCAAGTCTCGATGGTGGAAGCCTGTTGCGTCGTTGAATGTTCTTGTTCAGATAGAACCTGAAACATTGGCTTGGTTCCAGTCTCAGGGTGAAGATTATGAAAAAAGAATGGCCGCAGCGCTGCGAATCTATGCAGAAGCTCACCAAATGGGGCAAAACTAAAAAGTTACTAGATAAACGTCATCGCACCAACGGTCTAGTCGATGTCTACGACGGGCTGTGACGCTCCTGCGTAGCGTTAGCGACGCTATCAGCGTCGCACCATTTAATCTAAAAAATCGTCATTTAAAATAGTCTTTTGTTTTACAGTTTTTCTTTAAGCAAAATGCCAACAAATCCTAAAAGCCAGACAGAATAAGAGTTATATTGTTTAAAGCATAAAAACAGATTATCCCTAAATAACCCTGCAACTTGCATTTAGGCTAGAAATAGGCTCTTTTTTCTCCTGCGGCGAAAAAAACTTGCATTATATGATGTTGAGGAGCGATCGCTAGGTTCGGAGTAATCCCAAGAGTGCATTTGACGGAAAGGAAGACCCATCTTTTGGAAGACGTACTTCTCTTTCACACCAGAAGCTACTAGGTCAGGCTTCAGCGCTTTGATAAATTCCTCGAATTCGTAAGCGGTAACGTCGTCATAAACGATGGTGCCGTTTTCGATGTAGTGAGTGGTACGTTTGTAGTCGTCATTATGAGCGAACTCATAACCAGTACCAATCATCTTCATGCCCAAGTCTTGGAAAGCTGGGACAACGTGGCGAGGACGTAGACCACCAACCATGATGGCTACAGTCTTACCATCCAAACGGGGGCGGTACTTAGCAACTACCGCATCCATTGTGGGTTGATACTTGGCGATAACCTTCTCAGCGTTTGCTTGGATTGTTTCGTCAAACTTGGAAGCGATTTCCCGTAAAGATTCAGCAATCTTGGTGGGGCCGAAGAAATTGTATTCCAACCAGGGTATACCATAAGCTTCTTCCATGTGACGGCTGATGTAGTTCATCGACCGGTAACAGTGGATGAGGTTCATCTTCACATTGGGGGTCATCAACATTTCGTTGATGGTGCCATCACCAGACCACTGAGCGACTACGCGCAAGCCGATTTCTTCTAACAGGATGCGGCTAGCCCAAGCATCTCCACCGATGTTGTAGTCACCAATGATGGCTACATCATAAGGAGTACCTTCAAACTTGAGTGTACCGTCTTTTTTCGCTTGGTCGGATCTGGTGAAAACCCAGTCACGAACCATGTCGTTAGCAATGTGGTGTCCCAAAGATTGGGAAACACCCCGGAAGCCTTCGCAACGCACAGGTACAACTGGCTTGCCGATTTCTTTCGATGTCTTCCGAGCAACAGCTTCGATGTCATCCCCAATTAGACCGATGGGGCATTCAGATTGAATGGAAACACCACGGTTGAGGGGGAAAAGTACATCTAGTTCTTGGATGAGTTTGACAAGTTTCTTGTCACCACCGAACACGATATCTCTTTCTTGGAAGTCAGAGGTGAAGTGCATGGTACCAAAGGTATCAATACCTGTGGTGCCGATGTAGTAGTTACGACGACCAGACCAAGACCAGTAACCGCAACCTACAGGCCCGTGGCTGATGTGGATCATGTCCTTAATAGGACCCCAAACCACACCTTTAGAACCGGCGTAAGCACAACCACGAGCGGTCATTACACCTGGAAGGGATTTGATGTTAGACTTAACGCCGCAATCGGACTTACCTTCTTCGTATACACTTAAGTGCTTTTCGCGCTTTTTAGCAGCTTTTTCTGGGTAAGCACTGAGAACTTCTTTAATTAGTTCTTTTCTTTCTTCGATGATGTTTTGATTTTCTGGAGGTGTCATACTTAGCCTCTGTGACTCGTAAGGATCGGGGCATAGGGGGACTAGGAGTCCCCTCTAAGGTTAGGGGGGAGATGGAAGAGAGAGGAAAAGGTAAGATATGAAACTCTTCCTTTTTCCTTGTGCTAAAGCGTTATTTCTTAGCAGCTACTACTTGACTACAAGAGCTTTATTCAGCAGCAGTCTGAGCAACTAACTTAGCAGTATTTTCTTCGCTTTCGAGAATACCGAATTCAATCAACAATTCTTCTAGTTCTTCCATTTCGATGGGTGTAGGAATAGCCAGGTTTTTGTTGTTAATGATCTTGGTAGCCAATGTCCGATATTCGTTAGCTTGGTTGCTTTCTGGTGCGTATTCGTTAACGGTCATGCGGCGCAATTCAGCGTGTTGAACAATGTTGTCACGGGGTACGTAGTGAATCATTTGGGTGTTCAACCGTTTTGCCAAGGTTTCGATCAATTCGATTTCCCGGTCAGTGTTACGGCTGTTACAAATCAAACCACCCAAGCGCACGCCACCTGTGTGAGCATACTTAAGAACACCACGAGCGATGTTGTTAGCAGCGTACATCGCCATCATTTCACCTGATGTCACGATGTAGATTTCTTGTGCCTTACCTTCGCGGATAGGCATTGCGAAACCACCACACACAACGTCACCTAATACGTCGTAAGATACGAAGTCTAGGTCTTGGTAAGCACCGTTTTCTTCTAAGAAGTTGATGGCGGTGATAATACCACGACCGGCGCAACCTACACCGGGTTCTGGACCACCAGATTCTACGCAACGAACGTTACGGAAACCGGTTAACATTACTTCTTCGAGTTCGATATCTTCTACTGCACCACGTTCGGCAGCCAAGTGAAGAACGGTTGTTTGAGCTTTGCTGTGCAGCATCAAACGGGTGGAGTCAGCTTTAGGGTCGCAACCGACGATGAGGATGCGTTGACCCATTTCTGCCATAGCTGCCAAGGTGTTTTGGGAGGTGGTAGATTTACCGATACCGCCTTTACCGTAGAAAGCTATCTGTCTAATGTTTTCTTCTGTCATTGTTCGTGTTTCCCTGCAATTGGTTGGTTGGTGGGTCTGTGCGTTTGTCAGTTGCGTTCACGCCAGTTGAGCGACAGTAGTGAGCGCGTGTAGAGCATCGTTGGTAGCGTTGGCATAAATGCCTGCTGGGGGCGATCGCTCCACAGCCAAAATTATTGACAGTAAGTTCATCGATCTTCCTCGTTAAAATTTTTTTCTTTTGGTTTTTTGTCCTTTGTCCTTTGTCATTTGTTTTGACAAAGAACAAAGAAAATTACGCAATTTACAAATACGTCATAATGTGTTTCAGCTTGCAAGATTCGATAGGACTTGATGTTGTTATTTGTCAACAATCAATGCATAAGTCCTATTACTTGTTCAAAATAGCGCCCTTCATGTTTGTGACGCGATCTAGTGCAGCTTTGGTGTTTTCTGCTGACACTCCACGCACAGCCATTGCTTCACCGAGATGCTTGGCGATCGCATCGAAGTGTGGTTGCTGTAAATTCAATCCTGCGTGGGTTTTGTCCATTGGACGACCGCCGTATTGCTTTGGCCCTTCAAATATTTGAGCTAAGAAAGCAACTAGATGATTACGTTGCTTCGCCATGTCTGTACCAGCAAAAACGGGACTGAGGAGGCTGTCTGTAGCAATGCGTTTGTGGAGTTCATCTACTACTTGTTCAATAGCCGGTTGTCCGCCAATGTTGTCGTACAATGTACTCATATTCTGTTCCTTTGAAGCGAGTTGGATGATGAAATTTGCAAGTAGGCACTTAATCTTTTTGCCTATATGCTATTAGCGGTAATTGTGGTAGGACTGATACCAATTCGTAATTCGTAATACCTTGGGGGGAGCGATCCTTCGGGTGTCTACGTAATTCGTAAAAAAGATAAGTTAGATTTCAATCTGTATCTTTCTTTTGGCGAATTGGGATGAAGCATTGAGTGGAGACAATGATTCAATTCAAATCCTACTTTCTGTTCCTGGCTGAATGCATATTAGGGCGTATTTGTAGAATACGTTAAGTCCTACAGCAATTCCTAAACTGCTTCGACTACAAGGCTCTTGCTGACACGATCTTGTAATCTGGCTTCGATCGCAATTTTGAGAGTTGCTGTACTACTAGAACAGGAACCGCAAGCACCTTGCAGTACAACTTTAACGCGATCGCCTTCGACATCATAGAGTTCTACATCTCCCCCATCTGCAATGAGTACGGGTCTGACTTCTTCATCAAGAACCTTTTGAATTAGAGCAATCTTTTGGACGTTGGTTAGCGCTCGTTCCTTAGATGTAACAATTTCTGTGGCAACTTTTACGCCGTAATTGTTGAGAGCAGGTGAGGCGTATTCCTGTTGAACTGATCTAATAATATCATCAATGTTCGCCAGACAGGAACCGCATCCGCCACCAGCTTTTACATAATTTGTTACTTGTTCGGCATCCGTGAGATGATTTTCTAGAATCACGCGACGAATCTTAGATTCGCTGATGCCAAAGCAACTGCAAACTAATGCACCTTCATCATCATCATCGTGGGTAGCTAGAGGTATGCCACGATAGTTATAGATAGCGGCTTCTAGGGCTTCTTGTCCCATGACAGAGCAGTGCATCTTTGCTTCTGGCAAACCACCCAGGTAATCTGCAATGTCTTTATTGGACACTTTCAGGGCTTCATCTAAGGTCAAACCTTTGATCATTTCGGTTAATGCACTAGAAGATGCGATCGCACTAGTACAGCCAAAGGTTTGAAAACGAGCATCTAGAATCTTATCAGATTCTACTTCCACTTTCAGGTGCAATCTCAGAGCATCGCCGCAAGCAATGCTACCGATTTCGCCCGTTGCAACCTTAACTCCAATTTCGTCCGTTTCTTCGATTGCTCCCTGGTTTTTGGGATCGTAAAACAGTTCTAATACTTTATCGGTGTAGTCCCACATATTTAGTGCTGAGTAATGAGTGCTGAGTGCTGAGTGGGGAGTGGGGAGTAGTAAATTCTTTATTCCCTATTCCCTATTCCCTATTCCCTATTCCCTAATTAACGATGCGCCAATGCTTGCTCTTGTCCTTGCAACCAACCCGCATCATCATTTTTGAAGGGTGAGAGGGCGCGTAAACGTTCTACAATACTGGGCATTACCTCTATTACTCGATCGATTTCGGCTTCGGTTGTGTAGCGACAAAGACTGAAGCGGATAGAACCGTGCAAAGTTGTGTAGGGTAAGCCCATTGCCCGCAGGACGTGGGAAGGTTCTAGAGAACCGGAGGTGCAAGCAGAACCGGATGATGCACAGATACCGTATTTATTCAAGGATAGTAAGATAGCTTCACCTTCAATATACTTGAAGCCGATATTTGTGGTGTTGGGCAATCTCTGCGTAACGTCACCATTGACTACACAATCAGGAATTTTAGCTAGTAAAGTTTGTTCGAGGCGATCGCGCAGCTTTCTTTCTCTGGCGATCGCTTCTTCTAAGTGTAATAGTTCTAGTTCGGCAGCTTTGCCCAAGGCGATAATTGCTGGAACATTCTCAGTTCCCGCCCTACGTCCGCGCTCTTGGTGTCCCCCAATCATGAAGGGACGGAACCGCACCCCGCGCCGAATATATAAAGCACCAATTCCTTTGGGCCCGTGTAGCTTGTGACCAGACAGGGTTAACATATCGATGGTGCTAGTCTTCATATTCAAGGGGATTTTTCCCACAGCTTGCACCGCGTCTACATGGAAGATAGCGCCAGATTCTTTGACGCGCAACCCAATTTGCTCAATTGGGAAAACCGTGCCAGTTTCGTTATTAGCATACATAATTGTCACCAAGGCGGTGTTACCCGTTAAGGAAGCTTCTAGTTCATCTAGATCCAGCTGCCCTTGATGATTTACTGATAGATAGGTAACACTATAACCTTGGGTTTCTAATTGTTTGCAGACATTCAGTACTGCTGGATGTTCAACTTGGGTGGTGATGATGTGTCGCTTTTCTGGTTGCGCTAACAGTGCGGCTCGAATCGCCGCATTATCTCCCTCAGTACCGCAACTTGTGTAGACAATTTCAGACTCATCGGCTCCCAGGATGGCTGCAAGTTGTTCTCTTGCGGTTCTCACTGCTTTACCGACTTGCCCACCAAAGGTATGCATACTGGAGGGATTGCCGTAATAATCTGTGAGGTAAGGTAACATTACCTCTACAACTTCTGGGTCTACCTTAGTGGTGGCATTATTATCAAGATAGATGCAGTTATTTTGCATTGTTGTCTTCAATTAAGAATTACGAATTATTTAAGCTTCTGCTGCCATTTTTTGGGGTTGGCGCTTTTGCAACTGTTCAGAGTATTTCTGGGAATAGCAGTTAAACCAACGTTCCCAGTAATCTTGTTTATTTGTTAATTTAGCGACTACGCGGTTGTAATTAGCAAACCAGCCTTCCCAATAATCGCTAGGCTGCTTAACGCAACCGTCGCAGGTGGGACAACCAGCTTTACACTGGGGCACGGTATGAATACTACCAATACAGTTTGTACAAAGTTCAGGGTCAATCCAGTGCTGTCCTTCAACCACTTTAATTGCATTTGTGGGACATATCGTTAGACAGAGATTGCAGGAAATACACTGGCTAGTAAGAATTTTGTAAGCCATGATTTATTCTCCTTTTGGGGATTGGGTACTGGGGATTGGGTACTGGGTAATCGATACTGGTTACTGGGTATTGATTGGGAAAATTCTTCCTTAATTCCCAGTCCCCAGTCCCTAATCCCTAATTCCCTAATTCCTTAACGTATTGCTCGTAGAACTCCAAAGCAACCTTTTCAATTACGTCGTAAGCTTCAATTGTCTGTATTCCAGCTTCTTGCAATTTTTCTTGAGGACAGTTACCAATCTTAGAGACTAAAACTGCTTTGCAATCTGCGATCGCTTTCATAATATGCTCAAAAGAAGCTTCTTCGCCGTATCCACCTTGGCAGTATTGGTCAATTTTGCGATGACCGATAAAGCGAACTTCGTTTCCACCCACTTCGTAAATTTGGAATTCTTTCGCATGACCGAAGTGTTGGTTAACTAATCCGCCGCCTTTGGTTGCTACTGCAACTAGAACTTTCGGACTGTTGACAATTTTCTTACCGGCTAGCGCCTTATCTTTGGCTACTTTAAGTTCTTCTTTAAACTTCTCAATTCCTTCATGAACAGTAGCGCGTTGTTCTATGTCATATTCGGGAGCCATTTCCAAGAATTTCTCTTTAGAAAACTCTTGGCTGCGGTCTTCTCCTAACAATCCGACTGCATCGGCACGACACTGGCGACAGTGGCGCATCATTTTCATGTTACCAGAGCAGTTGTCTTGAACTTCTTTGAGTTCTTTGGGTGTGGGGCCGCGTTGCCCGGTTAAACCGAAGTGTGTGCCATGTTCTGGTGCAGAAATCAATGGCATGATGTTGTGCAAGAATGCACCTTTTTCACGGATGACTCGATTCACTTCAACTAAGTGATGGTCATTAATTCCGGGAATCATCACAGAGTTGACTTTGCACAAGATATCTGCATCTTTGAGGGCTTGCAATCCTTCCATCTGTCTTTCGTGGAGGATTCTCGCGCCTTCAATGCCTCTATAACGCTTGCGTCTGTAGTGAACCCAAGGATAAATCTTAGCACCGATCTCTGGATCTACCATGTTAATGGTGATCGTTACGTGATCTATATTTAATTGTTTAATGCGATCGATGTAATCTGGCAGCATTAAACCATTGGTTGATAAGCACAGCTTGATGTCTGGTGCTTGCGCTGCAATCAACTCAAATGTGCGGAAAGTTTTTTCTGGGTTCGCCAATGGGTCACCAGGGCCAGCAATTCCCACAACTGTCATTTGGGGAATCTTGCCACCAATGACCAAAGCTTTGTGTGCAGCTTCTTCTGGTGTTAGCAATTCACTAACTACTCCAGGACGGCTTTCGTTAGCGCAATCATATTTGCGGTTGCAATAGTTGCATTGAATGTTACAAGCTGGTGCAACTGCAACGTGCATCCGGGCATAGTGGTGATGAGCGTCTTCGCTGTAGCAGGGATGTTTAGCAATGCGTTCTTGGAGTTTTTCGTCTCTTTCCACGGTGGCGCTGCTGTTGCTGTCGCAGCCGCAACCACCGGATTTTGCTTGGGTTGGCGATTCCGTAGCGTTAGAGTTGAGGAGTCGTGTAGACGGTGATGTCATTGAATTTCGCAAAAAGGTCGGTGGACTCGGCTGCCACTGTGGGAGATGCTGTTGCTACTCTTTCATGCCCAGAATTGAAGTCGCGTCTTCCACACTGCCTGCAAACCCTTGGGTTCGGGCGACTTGTTTTCAAGTCAGGCAGGCGATAGATATCTGATGTTCGGCTGGTGTGTGTCAACGTTCGGTTCTTGGGTAGAATTGGTGCTTACAGCCGCGACTTCTCTTCACTTCAGGCATGGTGCTATGTCATCCCTCCACTCACTTTTCGCTTTGTTTTGTTTCAGAGCGTTAAGTGATTGGCGATATAAGATTTATAGCAGCCGTCTCCCAGCTAGATATTGCGTCTCTCTAGGATAGAATTTATTGGATTTATTACTTTTGTACTCAAATACTAAAAACCCTAATTCTTCAAGCATTACAAGAATTAAAAAAGTTTTTTTCAGGTAGGGGTTCTAGTATTTTTTGGTTGGGGTTCTAGTGTTTATAGATAGGGGTTCAGGATTTCTTTGTACTCAGTCAAAACCCAACCCTAGCAATAACTTTAACTAAATTGAAACTGGGTTTGGGTTATTTAAATGTGTACTCAGATTGCCCTCAATTTCCGTCAAAAGCAATCAATGCCAAGGGTTTGAGGGTGAAAAACTGGAGTAGTCTATATCGTTCTACTCCAGAAACGTGCGAAATTCAATTCTGTATCTAACATATCATTTTTTTGAGGGTAAAAATGCAATTCATATTTTTTTAATTTTTGCTTTGACAAGCATATTCAGTTGTGGTTGTAAGTCTTGTCTGATCGGCGATATGAGGTAATGAAAATAGGTGTGTTGCTGCATATCATTTTCAAAAAACTTAACTTTTAACTCCTTTTTTTCATTCCCACAATGAGGAGATGGGTAGGAAACTGTCAGATTTTGTGTTTAAGAGAAACAACAAACTATAATCTAACATGATTGTGCGATCGCAATGAATTTTCTGAATTGCTCACTACAAACCTTAACGAAAAACCCCATTCCCGACACGGGAATGGGGAAAATTCAAAGTCTCTCTTCTAAAAGGCTACGGTTGTTACCCCCCTTACTCCCCCCGATGTATTGGGGGGAAAGCAAGAAATCTTGTTCCCTCCCCTTTATAAGGAAAATCTGATATTGACACGGATACTACTAAAAACCAGGGAAAGCAAGAAATCTTGTTCCCTCCCCAATATATCGGGGAGGGTTAGGGTGGGGTAAAACCTTGGGTTTTTCAGCTATTTCAGACTTGTGTGTACACCGTAGCCTTAAAGGAAGAGAGAAGTAGAAGAGAGGTTTTCCCGATACCGCTGAATTGTCAGAGTGTCATTTAGCTACAATCAAACCAACCGTGAAAAAATCTGAGTTATGATAGCCATCGCCCAACAGCCGCCAAAAATGACCGTTGAGGAATATCTAGAATGGGAACCTCAGCAAGATCTTCGCTACGAATATGCCAATGGCGAAGTATTTGCTATGACAGGCGGTACAATTCCCCATAACGACATTGCACTAAATCTCTACAGACCCTTGTACCCTCATTTGCGTTCCAGGGGTTGTCGAGTGAATGTGTCAGACGTGAAAATGCAACTTACTCCCCAGAGTCGCTACTATTATCCTGATGTTATTGTCAGTTGCGACCCTCAAGACCTCAATGCCCGCAAATTTATTCAACATCCCAAGCTGATTGCTGAAGTTCTTTCGCCAGGTACAAGCGCGAAAGATCGGGGTGAAAAATTCACTTATTATTTGACAATCCCCAGTTTGCAAGAATATATCTTGATTGACTCGGAACAAATCTCCGTTGAGCGTTACTGTCGAGGTGAGGGTAGGATGTGGCTTTACTATCCCTACACGGCTGGAGATATCGTCACTCTATCGAGCATTGAATTTGAATGCCCAATTGAATTGCTGTATGAAGGTGTTGTATTTAGCACTGAAGAATAAAGAGAATGTTCCGTGTTAACTTTTAAAGAGCGATGTCTACGACGGGGTGCGCCTACGCACCTTAAGCAACTGCATAGCCTGTGTAGGGTCTTAATTCCGGTGGACGAAACCCCAGAACAATATGTTCTTTAGGAATGCCAGCTCGTTCTAAATCGGCGGCAATGCCTTCTTCAGTGCCATCCCGTTGAATCCAGATTTTGCCATCAATCAGGTCAATATGAACCAGACAGCCATGAATGCGGCGATCGCCATCCCAACCTAGATCCATCCACAAATAGCGATCGCGGCTTCGATCGAACACCACTTCTGATTGAATCTTGGCATAGGAATAAGGTAGTGAAGCATATTCAGTGAGGATAGTTTCAATCACCTGGCGATAGTGGTCTAACTTGGTATAATCCATTGTTTAATGACCTCCTGTTTTGGATCAAAGGTAATCAGCTTTAAACGATGATTTCTCAGTAACAGTTTGCCGATAGGTTCTTCAAATAAATCATCAAAAACACTGTTAGGGACTGCAAGATATAGTACTCGTTCTGGCTCCAATTCAATCAATATATCCTGATATAAAATATACTGACCCAACGCTTTTTCTAAATCATCAACATCTGATCTACCGCTAAAACTTTTAATCTCAACTGCAATTTTAGATTCTGCTTTTTGCGCCGCTAAAAGTTGTCTAGCACCTAAATCAATATACAAATCTTTTTTACCAAATTTAAGAGTCAGTGGGTCATGAGTAATTATCCATTTATCTTTAATCAAAGCATTTTTGACACTATTATGATATATGTCTCTAGCTGGCATACAGGTGTAGTCTTAGACTGATATTGATATTTTAGGAAATTTCTGGCTGCGCCTAGCATCTTCGTTAAATGCCATGCTCCGGCGTAGCCAATCGTAGAAATCGCTACACTGTAGTCATAAGCTGTCTAAGAGGATGTCTGAAAAGTTTTTTGTATACACTGAACGCTTAGAGATCCCCCTAAATCCCCCTTATAAAGGGGGACTTCGAGACTCTTATTCCCCCTTTTTTAAGGGGGGTTAGGGGGGATCAAGAAATATTTGATACTTCTCAGACATCCTCTAAGTTCATTCACGAAAACAGGGTAACAGGAGGAATACAATGAAAGCAGTGCTTATTCGTCAGTATGGTGCGACTGAAGTTTTGCACTATGAAGATGTGGAACAGCCGAAAATTGAGCCAACTCAGTTACTTGTAAAAGTTCATGCTAGTAGCGTCAATCCCATTGATTGGAAAATCCGCAAAGGGATGTTGAGTTTGATTACCGGCAGTAAATTTCCGAAGATTCTGGGATTTGATGTAGCGGGAGAAGTCGTAAAGGTTGGCTCTGGGGTTACGCGTTTTAAACCTGGAGATGCTATTTATGGCAGTACTAGCTTCCCTGGAGGAGGTTACGCGGAGTTTGCAGCCATCCCAGAAAACTTGGCGGTGCTGAAACCAACGAATTTATCTTATGAAGAAGCTGCGGCTGTGCCTTTAGCAGCGCTCACGGCTCTACAAGCACTGCGAAATCAGGGAAATATTCAAACAGGACAAACTGTGTTGATTAATGGCGCTGCGGGTGGTGTAGGGATTTTTGCGGTGCAAATTGCTAAGGCTTTAGGGGCAGTGGTGACGGGAGTTAGCAGTACCAAAAACTTGGATTTGGTGAAATCTCTGGGTTCTGACCGCGTGATTGATTATACGCAGCAGGATTTCACCGCAGATACAGCACAGTATGACATTATCTTTGATGCAGTGGGTAAGCGATCGCTCTCAGAAACCAAAAGAGTTCTCAAACCCAACGGAGTTTATATCACAACCGTACCCAGCCCGAAAGTCTTCTTAGAGATCGTCTTAACAGCGTTCCTTCCGGGTCAAAAAGCCAAATCGGTGTTTGAAAAGCCTAACGCGAAGGATTTAGTTTATCTGAAAGAATTGATTGAATCTGGTAAAATTCGTGTGGTGATTGATCGCACATATCCCTTACAAGAACTAGCGGCGGCTCATGATTATAGCGAAACTGGGCGGGCAGTGGGGAAAATTGCGATCGCCATTTAGGGTAACTGAGATTTTTCACCCTCTAAGGCTTAATATCATTTGTGTCACAATTGAGGAAAATAATATATATCCTACGACCTGGCAAGCCCTTATGTGTGTGATGATTAATAATCAGGATTAGGTGTGTGGTTAGTACATTTTACTGAAAATCTTGGCGATCGCAATTTCCAATTAATCTAAAAAACCAACGCAAAACCTAACCCCCTAAGAGGATGTTTGAAAAGTTTTTTTTATACGCCTAACCCTTGGAGATCCCCCTAAATCCCCCTTAAAAAGGGGGACTTTGATTCCGGTTCCCCCCTTTTTAAGGGGGGTTAAGGGGGATCAATGAGTGCCTAAAATCACACCTAACTACTTTTAAAACAACCTCTAACGCTCTTCCCGACGCAGAAAGGGTGAAAATTCAAAGTCTCTCTCCTTTTAGGAGAGAGATTTAGAGAGAGGTTCTTCAGATACCTGTGATATTTCTGCAATCACCCTGAAATCAGGAAACATTACTCCAGCTAGTGGATATACTCGTAATCAAACTCTCAACAGAAGCGAGTATTATGCTGGACTGGTTAGCTTATTGGGGTGTAACTCAGGCCGCCGGGTTGATTTTTAAACCCATTCTGGAAGACTTAGCCAAGGATGCTGCTAAAGATTGGGCTAAAGATTTATTAAAAGGCATTCCTGGCAAGATTTTCCAGAAACTTAAGAAGGAAGACATAGAAATTGCTGCTGGTAAAGCCTTAAAGGAATTTTTGCAACTCATGCAGCAGCAGTTAAAGGTTCGTTGCAAACTGACTGAAGCTGAGATTAAAGAGTACACCACAGACATCCAGAAATTTATCAGCGATAAATCGGTTACAGAAATTCTTGGTAAGGCTTTTGATATTAATTGTGAATCTCTAGATGCTAAAACCCTAGAAGATAGTTGGAACAGGCTGCAATTAAAACCTCTGCCATCTAAGTTTAACTGGCAATCAATTACAGAACAGTATTTAATACAAGTCCAAGAAATTCTTTTAGATTCAAAAGAATTACACCATATCCTAGAATTACAAAATTTATCTGATATTGAAATAAATACCAAAGAAATTGCTGGTGTTATTGTAGATTTTAATTTAGTTAAATATCAAGAAGGAATCCGCGAACGCTATGGCAATCTCAAGTTAGATAGCTTAGATACTAGCGGCTATGCCTATAACGAACTTAAATTATGGCGGATTTTTACTGCTCAAAATGTCCGGGAAACTCATCAAGTTTTAGCACAAGTTCACGAACTGCCTAAAGAACATCTTAGACGGCTGCGAGAAAGCGATCAAGTAGAAGCAGAAGTGGAATTAGAAGAATTAGAACGCCACAAACGGGTTTATTTTGAACAGCCGATCCGTTCAGTATTAGATGTTGTCAATAAA
Organism: Nostoc sp.; assembly: GCF_036916985.1. Lineage (GTDB taxonomy): Bacteria > Cyanobacteriota > Cyanobacteriia > Cyanobacteriales > Nostocaceae > Nostoc. The sequence continues at coordinate 195,086 of NZ_JBALFD010000097.1, read as the reverse complement.
AAGCAAGATTATAAATATCTTGTGATTTTGGGCGATCCTGGTTCAGGTAAGTCTACATTATTGCAATTTCTGGCTTTGAATTGGGCAGAGTCTCCACTGGATAATGTTATCTCATTACCAATTCCCTTGCTAATTGAATTACGCACTTATATGCGGCGACGGGAAGATAAAGAGTGCAATAATTTTCTAGAATTTTTTCATAACTGTAGTGGTGCTGTTCATCATCTCAATCAGCTTGAACTAGATAAACAATTAAAAGCTGGTAATGCCTTAGTAATGTTTGATGGTTTGGATGAGGTATTTGACCCTGGTAAGCGAGAGGATGTAATTACTGATATTCATCGCTTTACTAATGACTATCCTGATGTGCAGGTAATTGTCACATCTCGGATTATTGGCTATAAACCGCAACGATTGCTTAATGCTGAGTTTCGCCACTTTATATTACAAGATTTAGACTCAGAACAAATTCAGGATTTTATCTACCGTTGGCATGAGTTAACTTTTACCGATGCAGTAGATAAGGTGAGAAAACGGGAACGGCTACAAAGAGGAATTGCAGCTTCCAAATCTATTGCAGAATTGGCGGGAAATCCTCTGCTGTTGACGATGATGGCAATTCTTAATCGGAATCAAGAGCTACCAAGAGATAGAGCTACACTTTACGATCAAGCATCGCGGGTACTGCTACATCAATGGGATGTGGAACGCGTTTTGATAGAAGATAAGAGGTTAGATCCCAAAACGATTGATTATAAAGATAAGCAAGCGATGCTGCGTCAGGTTGCTTATCTTATGCAAACTGGTGATAAAGGTTTGGCAGGTAATTTGATTAATGAAAATGATTTAGTCAAAGTTCTGACTGATTATCTCAAAACCATAGAATTTGATAAACCCAGAGAAGTTGCGCGGGTGATAATTAATCAACTGCGGACTCGTAACTTTATGTTATGTTTCCTGGGTGCAGATTATTATGCTTTTGTGCATCGGACATTTTTAGAATATTTTTGTGCTTGGGAGTTTGTCTGGCAGTTTAAAGAAACGCAAATTCTATCAATTGATAACCTAAAAGAGGATGTATTTGGTAAGCACTGGTGGGATGAATCTTGGCATGAAGTTTTGAGATTGATTGCAGGGATGATTGATACTCAGTTTGTGGGGCAAATTATTACTTATTTGATGGCGATAGATGGGGAACACGAAAAGTTTGTTAACTTGTTTTTAGCAGCTGATTGTTTGGCAGAAGTAAGGAATCGTCGGGTAATTGAGTCAACAGCAGATGAATTACTGAAGCAAGTAAAAGATTTAATTAAATATGACTTGCCTTACTACTACTTCAGGAATCTTGTAGAATACACAAATCTATTCGATAAAATTCGCGCGCGCGCAGTCAAAGTAATTGCTGTAATTTGGACAGAAGAACGTAACACCCTCCCTTTTTTGAGAGAATGTGCTATTAATGATGACGATGAGTATGTGCGAAGTGCAGCGTTGTCAGCATTAGCTACCTATTTCAAAGAAGACCCGGATACCCTCCCTTTGCTCAAAGAATGTGCCATCAAAGATGCTTATGCAGTTGTGAAAGAAGCAGCAGTGGAAGCGTTAGTCAGCAGTTACAAAGAAGACGCGGAAACTCTCCCTTTCCTCAAGGAAGGCGCTACTAGTGATGATTATGGGTGGATACATCGTACAGCGTTGTCACCATTAGTTACCTATTTTAAAGAAGACCCTGACACTTTGAGTATCATTAAATACTGGTCTACTCTCGATGACTGGCGTAAGCGAAGTGCAGCAGTGGAAACATTAGGCAACAATTACAAAGATGATCCTGATACCTTTAGCATCCTCAAACACTGCACCTCTACTGATAATGACTGGCGTGTGCGAAGTGCAGCAGTACGAACATTAGGCAACAATTACAAAGATGATCCTGATACCTTTAGCATCCTCAAACACTTCGCCTCTACTGATAATGACTGGCGTGTGCGAAGTGCAACAGTATATGCAATAGTTAGCAACTTTAAGGAACACCCTGACACTCTCCCCTTCCTCAAACATCGCGCCACTGCTGATAATGATGAGAATCTGCAACGTGAAGCAGTATACGTAATAGCCAGTAACTTCAAGGAACACCCGGATACCCTTCCATTCTTGAAACACTGCGCTACTGCTGATGATCGTCAGGGTGTAAGAAGTACAGCCGTGGGAAAATTAGCCGAAAATTACAAAGATGACCCCGACACCCTCCCTATCCTCAAACACTTTGCCACTGCTAGCGATGAGATGGTGCAAAGAGCAGTGGTGCAAGGATTAGTCTACAACTACACAGATGATTGCGACACCCTTCCATTCCTGAAACACTGCGCTACTACTGATGATTATGAGCGGGTACGCCGGATAGCGGTGCAAGGATTAGCCGACAGTTATAAAGATGATCCCGACACCCTAGCCATCCTCAAACACAGTGCTACTAATGATGATCATGCCGAAGTGCGGAGTGCAGCAGTGGAAGCATTAGGCAAATATTTCCAATATCAGCCTGAGTTATTTGATATCTACTACAACTGTGCTGTAAATGACCCTTTTCAGCATCAAGAAAAACGGAAAATCGTATGGGAAATCAACCCTCGGCGCATTGCGCTGGAGATAATTATTAAGCAATTTCCTCAGCATCCCAAGACTTTACCACTGCTGCGCGATCGCACAGAGAATGACCCAGATGAGCAAGTGCGGGAATTTGCTCAGAAGAAGTTAAAGCAGTGGGAAGGGTAAATGTAAGCTGAGTTATGCCCAAGACAATCACAGAACTCAAAGCAAAAAAAGCTTACTATTATCTATGTCACAATTGAGGAACAGACAATAAACCCAACCAATGAACAAGCACAAGCCTGTGTGCGAGTCTGCCAAATGTTATCAAACACTTACAAAGATATCCACCTGTTTCGGTTTCAAATCCAAACTAGAGATGTGTATATTTTGGCAGGCGAGAATATTGAAATTATCGTACCCCCTAGTGGACTCTGGAGGTTTTTGAATGAAACCGAACTTTGAAGCAATGACTAACAAAGAACTGACAGCCTATATACTTGCACATCGAGATGATGATGAGGCTATTCGTGTCTTGTTTAGTCGCCGTAATCCTCCTGATTCAGAAGCAACATGGTACGGGCCAATGGTAGCTGAAGACGGTACGCCAATAGAAGAAAATATTCGCATTGCAGAAGAAGCAATTAGGCAACGCATTGAGCAAGCAAATCAAAGCAAGCAAGATTCTCAAAGTTAAGAATAAAAGATTGGCTAAAAATTATGAACAACACAGAAGTTCGTCAGCAAATCAACCAATATCTGGATGTATTATCTTCAGAACACCTACAACTTGTTGCTGACTTTTTAGCATATCTAGCAGATAAGGAGAGTGAAGACGCTACCCAAGAGTTGCTTGATATCCCTGGATTTATTGAATCTTTTAAAATAGGTAAAAAAGATATTGCTGAAGGTCAAGTAAAAAACTGGAGAACACTCTCATCTTCTCACTAAAATTTTCATTTCCTTGGAAAAACCAAATCAAAGTATGAGTATCTAATAACACCTGCATTACATATAATCCTGCAATTCTTCTAATGGCTCATCAAAGTCATCTGATATTGTAATCAAATCTTTGGCACTACCAAATAAAGGAGAGCGTTTTTTTTCTGAAATCACCGGAGTTAGCTTAACCATCGGCTGTTCGTCTTTGGTAATAATAATTTCCTCGCCATTGATTGCTGCTGCGATTAATTCATGTAAGTGTTGTGATGCCGCGTCAATCGTAATGTGTTGCATAACTATCACCATTTAATTAATTATTTTATAGCATTACGAATAGACTTTACCATTGTTGCGCGATCACGCCGCCCATCTATGCGAGTATTGTTTATATCCAGAATTAGACGGCTTAGGTTTTCAAGTTGCGAATTTTCTTCAGCACAGAGTTGCTAACCTAACTCAAGTTGTTTAATGCGTTTTAGAGCATCTTGATAGTCACTTTCTTTTCCTTGTTGCTTATACAAATCGGCAGATTTACGAAAATCTTCAATTGCTGCTTGCTTATTTCCTAAATTAGACTGAGAATTACCCCGGTTGTAGTAAGCATTTGCATAGTTGGGATTAATTTTTATGGCTTGGTTGTAATCTTCAATTGCTGCTTGGTTATTTCCTAAATTATACCGAGCTAAACCCCGGTTATAGTAAGTATTTGCATAGTTGGGATCAATTTTTATAGCTTGGTTATAATCTTCAATTGCTGCTTGGTTATTTCCTAAATTATACCGAGCTAAACCCCGGTTGTAGTAAGCATTTGCATAGTTGGGATTAATTTGAATGGCTTGGTTGTAATCTTCAATTGCTGCTTGGTTATTTCCTAAATTATACCGAGCTAAACCTCGGTTGTAGTAAGCATTTGCATAGTTAGGATTAATTTGAATGGCTTGGTTATAATCTTCAATTGCTGCTTGGTTATTTCCTAAATTATACCGAGCTAAACCGCGAGCCATGTAAACATTTGCATAGTTGGGATTAATTTTTATGGATTGGTTGTAATCTTCAATCGCTGATTGGTTATCTCCTAAATCATAGCGGACTAAACCGCGGTTGTAGTAAGGATTTGCATCATTGGGATTAATTTTTATGGCTTGGTTGTAATCTTCAATTGCTGCTTGTTTATCTCCTAAATCATAACGAGCTAAACCCCGATTTATGTAAGCATTTGCATAGTTGGGATTAATTTTTATGGCTTGGTTGTAATCTTCAATTGCTGTTTGCTTATCTCCTAAATCATAGCGAGCTAAACCCCGATTCATGTAAGCATTTGCATAGTTAGGATCAATTTGGATGGCTTGGGTATAGTCTTCAATTGCACCGCGAAAATCTTTGTTGTTGTATTTTTCTAATCCTTCATTATAGTAAGTCTCAGCACTTTTACTTTTCTGTTCTATTGTTACTGGATTTGTCGGTCTTAGCAAATAAACAGCACCACCACCCGTCAATACAATTAATGGAATAACAATAAGATATATAGGAATAGAGTTTTTTTGCCGAGGTGGTGGAGTAACTGGAGGTGTAACAGGCTGAGTTACTGGTATTGGCTCTGAATTTAACGCTTGTAAAACTTCCGTCGCTGACTGATAACGCTGCTGGTATTCTTCTTGCAACAATCTATCCAGTATTCGCCCTAAATCCTCACTTATTGGTTGCTGCAAATACTGTCTCCAACTAGCAACCCAACCATAACCTTGTCGTTGCCAAAGTTCCCAAGGGTGAATTCCACTCAACAGGTGAAAGCAAGTTGCACCTACACTATATAAATCACTCGCCGGGTAAGCTTTACCTCCCTGCATTTGTTCTAGTGACGCATAACCAAAAGAACCAATGGTTGTTCCTATTTGTGTCATCACTGTTGCTGTCAATTGTTTGGATGCACCAAAGTCAATCAGCACTAACTGCCCATCACTACGACGAATGATATTCTCTGGCTTGATATCGCGGTGAATGACTTGCTGTTGATGAACTGTTTTGAGAATATCTAACAAATCGAGCAATAATTCTCTAACTTTCTGCTGATTGAAAATTCCCTGCTGTTTTAATTCATCTAATAAATTCTGTCCGTCGATAAACTCCTGCACCAAATACAGGCGATTATCTTGGTTAAAATACGCCAATAGTGTGGGAATTTGGCGATGGTTTCCTAATTGTTGCAGTTGCTTTGCTTCTTGCTCAAATAGTTCTGTGGCTTTTTTTAGTGCGGCAGTTCCCTGGACTTGCGGTGCAAATTGCTTGATGACACAATACTCATTGAGTTTGTCTATATCTTCTGCTAAATAAGTTTTACCAAATCCCCCACCACCTAATGATTTAATCGGGCGATAGCGGTTTCTCAGCACTACCAGTCCTGTACCGCAGTTGAAGCAAAACATTGTGCGATCGCTATTGGGCGGATTGTGGCAATCTGGATTTAAGCAGCAGATCATAGCTATGCTTTCATTAGGAAATGTAATTATTATCGCTTAACTACAAGCTATTCCCCAGAGAAATCGCAAAAAACCTCGTCAGTACATCAGTGCGGAGTAAGTATTTAAAATGTCTCGTCCATATATTAATACAGAATTACGGCGTTTAGTTAGCGATCGCGCTCCGCAAAAGGATAATAAAATATATGCTGAGATTTCTGAGACTACGAGAGTTAGGATCAGAAAGTAGTCTGTCGAACACATGTTAACTATATGACAACCACATCGCGTGTTGTTCATAGCGACCCCGATATATTGGGGGGAACTCCTGTTTTTGTTGGTACTCGTGTGCCGATAAAAACCTTGCTTGATTATCTAGAAGCGGGTGACTCACTGGATGAGTTTTTAGATCACTTTCCCAGTGTCAGCCGTGAACAAGCGATGTCTACGACGGGCTATGCCTACGCCGCTCTAGAATTAGCAAAGGAAATGCTGACGTGAGCTTAATACAACAACTCTATTCTTTGTGATGATGAAACCGAATTCCTAAAAAGATGTCATAAACAAACTCAAAAAAGTCCTTTTTCTGCAACAATCCTGAAGTTTGATAACATCCTTTTTCATCTAAGAGTGGCTTCATGACATAGTATGCAGGCTGGTAATTATACCAAGGAATAGAAGGCCATAAATGATGAATTAAGTGGTAATTCTGTCCCATAATTAGGATATTGAGAATCGGGTTCGGATAGACGCGAGCATTTTTCCAGCGATCGCGCTCCGCAAAAGGACGATGGGGCAAATAGTCAAAAAATAATCCCAGTGCTATCCCCACCACAAAAGCCGGTAAAAACCAAAAATTCAGAATATAACCCAAAAAGTGGTATTGCACTGATATGTAAACAATTGCGCCTATAATTAAACGGCTGATAAACCATTCTAGTAGCTCATATTTCCGCCACAGTCGCCGTTGAAAGAAAAATACCTCGTGGTACAAAAACCGCACTGCAATCAGCCATAGCGGCCCACCCGTAGAGACATAATGATCTGGGTCGTCTTTGGGATGGTTGACATGACCATGATGCTGTAAATGCACCCGCGTAAATACTGGAAAAGCAAAAGCTAGCATCAAAGCGCTACCATGCCCTAACACCGCATTCATCACACGGTTACGATGGGCAGATTGGTGACAGGCATCATGAATTACTGTTCCAGCACAATGCAATGCAATGGTGTTAACGCTAAAACACAGCCAATGCGGCCATTCCCAAAGCCAGTAACCAAAATTGGATAACACCAACATTGCCACAGCTACGGAAAACAGCAGCAGCGTGGGATTGAAATCACCAGGAGGCGCTAAAAATTCCTTGGGTGGGATTGTCAGTGGCTTTTGTGCCTCCGATGCGATCATCTCTAACATTGACTCCTTCTCGATCAAACATTACGAATATACGATCAATATTAGTGAATAATAAAGATTTACAAAGTTTTGTATAGCAATATTTATCCGCAGCTTTGCATATCAGCAGATGAATAACGTTATGATTCCAGACGAGGACTAGTCTTTACTGATAAGTGGGGTATGACAATCGGCAAAAAGTTTATGGGATAAACTCCTTCGTGGGGAGGATGGATACAAAAATTGATGTAGTATATCTAGTCTATCCCACAGCCCCCACTCTCCAATAAATTCTCTCTAACTGCTTATATCTATTTATTGATATAGCAGTGACTGAAAAGGAGATGCGACTTAAGTTACGATGACTTCCCAGATAGCTCCCTAACTTCAGCCCCTATGCAATTAAGAGATTCTCTGCGCCGAACAAAAATTGTCGCTACTATTGGCCCCGCTACTAGCAGTCCTGAAATGCTCAAGGCGATTATTGAAGCGGGAGCCACGACGCTGCGGCTAAACTTCTCCCACGGAACTCATGCCGACCATCAGCGTAGTATTCGCTTAATTCGGCAAACCGCTTTTGAACTAAATCAGCCAGTGGCTATTCTCCAAGACTTGCAGGGCCCAAAAATTCGCTTAGGAAAGTTTGACAATGGGTCTATAGTTTTGGCAAAAGGCGATCGCTTCACCTTGACAAATCGTCCGGTGGTAGGTACTCAAGAAATTAGCTGTGTCACCTACGATTATTTAGCCGAAGAAGTCCCAGTTGGCGCAAAAATCCTCCTCGATGATGGACGAGTAGAAATGGTTGTAGAGGAAATTAACCGGGATAAAGGTGATTTGCATTGTCGCATTACCGTGCCTGGTAAACTTTCTAACAACAAAGGCGTAAACTTTCCCGGCGTTTACCTGTCAATTAAGGCAATGACCGACAAAGACCGAGAGGATCTAATGTTTGGTCTAGATCAGGGTGTCGATTGGGTGGCACTTTCCTTTGTCCGCAATCCTCAGGACATGATCGAAATTAAAGAACTAATTTCTAGTACAGGCAAGCAAGTGCCAGTGGTTGCCAAAATTGAAAAGCACGAAGCCATTGAACAAATGGAGGCGATTCTGGCTTTGTGTGATGGCGTGATGGTTGCCAGAGGCGATTTAGGGGTGGAATTGCCAGCAGAAGATGTTCCCGTACTCCAAAAACGGCTAATTGCTACAGCAAATCGCCTGGGAATTCCCATTATCACCGCTACTCAGATGTTAGATAGCATGGTGAGCAATCCCCGTCCCACTCGCGCTGAAGTGTCGGATGTGGCCAATGCAATTTTAGACGGCACGGACGCGGTAATGCTCTCCAACGAAACCGCCGTGGGTAGCTTTCCTGTAGAAGCAGTGGCGACAATGGCGCGAATTGCCGAACGTATGGAGCAGGAAGAAGCCCAACACTTAAACCTACGTTCTACGAGAGATGCCCGACGCTCCATTCCTAATGCGATTAGTCAAGCTGTCGGTCAAATTGCCGAACAATTAGGTGCAGCAGCAATTATGACCTTAACCCAAACCGGGGCAACAGCTCGCAATGTCTCTAAGTTTCGTCCTCATACACCGATTTTGGCAGTGACACCCCATGTAAATGTGGCGCGACAGCTACAGATGGTGTGGGGAGTAAAGCCGCTGTTGGTGTTAGGATTACCTTCCACTGGTCAAACGTTTCAAGCTGCGATTAACGTGGCTCAAGAGCTTAAGTTACTATCTCAGGGAGACTTAGTAGTGATGACTGCTGGCACACTCCAGGGGGTTTCTGGCTCTACAGATTTGATTAAGGTAGAGGTGGTAACGGCGGTACTAGGTCACGGAATTGGCTTGGGACAAGGTTCAGTAAGTGGTCGCGCACGGGTGGCAAATACTGGTATGGATGTGAGTAACTTTAATCATGGAGATATTTTGGTTGCATCCCGCACTAGTGCCGATTTTGTTGAAGCAATTCGGAAAGCTGCCGGGATTATTACCGAAGAAGAAAGTCTCACAAGTCACGCGGCAGTGATTGGCTTACGTCTCGGTGTACCAGTGATTGTCGGCGTGAAGCAGGCAACGCAGGTGATTCGCGATGGGGCAATTATAACGCTCGATCTGCAACGGGGTTTGATTTACTCTGGGGCGGTGAGAACGGCTTAGGAGTGGGGACTGGGGACTGGGGATTGGGGACATGGAGAAGAGTTTTCCCAATACCAATGCCCCATGCCCTTTATTAAACAGTTGCGATCGCAGCCCCAAGCCATCCAGCAAAGTTTTGCTGCTGGGTAGAGTTAGGATGTTCAACAGGTTTTACTTGATATCTCATTGGACGTGGTGAGGTGAGGGTGATGGAATAAGTACGCAGTTCGTCTTGGTGGAACACTGCAACTTGAATGGTGTCCCTTGGTTGGTAATCTTTTAGGCGATCGCTTAAGCCACCCGCCGCTAGCTTAATTCCATCAATTGCTAACAACTCATCACCTGCATCAATTCCGCCTACTTGTGCAGGTGATGCAGTCTCTACAAACTTAATAATCTCTCGCCCATTCTCTGTATTTATTTTCACACCCAAGTAAGGTTCTTCTTGCTGATCAGCTACCAAGTGCAAGCCAAAGGGTTCTAAATACTGATTGAAAGGCAAATCATCAGTACTATCAACGTAGCGTTTAAAGAAATCAGTCAAATCGATGCCGGCAACAGATTCTATAACTTCCTGCAACTCTTCTGGGGTGTAGCCAATTTCATCTTGTCCAAATTGCTGCCACATTTTCAGCATCACGTCATCGAGGGAACGCTGATTGTTATGAGTCGAGCGAATCAGTAAATCCAGCAACAACGATACCATTTCTCCTTTTAAATAGTAGGAAATTTGGGAATTGCCGCTATTGGCATCTGGGCGATAGAGTTTTATCCAGGCATCAAAACTCGACTCGGAAACAGGTTGTACTTTGCGCCCCGGTGTCGTTTCATATCTGGTAATTTCCTTACCCAAGTTATTCAAATATGACTTAACATCATAAATTCCCGCCCGCAAAGGAATTAACAAGTCATAGTAACTAGTAGTGCCTTCACAAAACCACAATGATGGTGTGTAATTTTCTTGATCGTAATCAAAAACCTCTAATGCTTTTGGGCGAATTCGCTTGACATTCCACAAGTGAAAGAACTCGTGTGCAACTAATTGGAGAAAGCGATCGTACTTATCCTGAAGGCGAAACCCAAAACGGTGGTAAATTAACGAGCAAGAATTTTTATGCTCCAAACCACCAAAAGCTTGGCTAAATAAATGTAGCAGAAACACATATCGTTCATAAGGCAAACCGCCGAACATCTGCGCTTCTACCTGAATAATTTTTTGGATATCAGCAATCAATTGCTGCACTTGGTAATTACCTTGCCCCCAGATTGCCAGTTCATGGGGTTTTCCCAAAGCCTCAAATTTATACAATTGGTGGCTACCAATCTCAAAGGGAGTATCCACCAGAGTATCAAAATCGTTAGCTAAGAAAGTATTTGTTTCTTCAGCAACGGGTGGTAAGGCAGTAGTTACCTGCCATTCTGGGCGTGGTGGTACGACAGTAACGCGAATGGGTTGCTTATCCCAGCTTGGTATTCTAAAAAATAGTGCCGCACCGTTGAAGTAACCGTGAGTGGTATCGAGGTGATTTGTCCGTACCGATAGCTCATTTGCAAAAATGCGGTAACGTACAGTTAATTCTGAAATACCTGTTTTGTCTACCTGCCAGTGGTTTTTACTAATCTTCCGCCAAGATAAAGGTTTATCCTCTGCAAAAGCCACAAAATCTTGTAAATTCTTGGCATATTCTCGAACTAAGTAGGAACCGGGTGTCCACACCGACAGTTTTAAATCGAGAATCGGCGAGTGGTAATCCACAAGGCGTAAAGTCACCTCAAACAGATGGGTTTCTGGTTGGGACATTGCCACCAGGTAATGAATCGTTGGCCCGGTTTCCTGAATGTAGGTGTTAGGACGAGTTGCTGTTGCTTCAGTCATCTTGTGTGCTGAGTTAATAGTAGATGGGTAATTTTTCCCATCATGACAAATTTACCGAAGAAGAATTCAGAATTTAGTAGCCCCAATTTTCTAAAAGCCAGTTTCAATTTCTGAAACCAGCCTGACAAAAGCTTTAGAAAAGGCTAGGTTAAGTGTTAATCAAAAGCCGCATCAAGTTTTAGAACTGATCCAACTAGTTATAGAATACTCTAGGGTCAATACGCTTGGGTTAAGGGCTACTGGCAAAAGTTTTGGGTTTTCGAGACGCAATAAATCGCCGTCTCTACAAATCTTTTTCTCTTATCTGAACTGTATTGACTCTGGGGTGACAACAATTTTTATGGCATTTCTAGCTGAGTTGAGTGTTCTAGCGTTGTTAAACTTCCAGTTGGCAAGGAGGGTAAAATTAGCAGGCAAATCTGCTACGAAAGCATTGTTGGTAGGACGTTAAATTAGATCCCCGACTTCTTAAATAAGTCGGGGATCTAACATCGTTAAAATCGAAGAATTATGTTAAATATCCCTAATCAAGACTTACGCCACAAAGCCATTCATTTTTTAGAACAAAGTCCCTCGCAGCGTCTACAATTTCTTAAACAGATGGGCATAGCTCGTTATGATTTTTTAACTAAAATACAACTCAATGAAGCCAATATCATTTGTATGATGCGGTTTTTAAAGTATCCAAGTCAGTTAAAGTTTCCGAATCTTATTGGAGCCGATTTATCTGGTTTAATTTTAGATGGTGTCAACTTCATTCGCGGAAACTTATCAGAAGCTAATCTACAAGGTAGTAGTTTAGTCAATGCAGACCTCTTATTTGTAAATTTTACGAAAGCTGACTTGAGAAATGCAGATTTGCGAGGTGCAACTTTGAATGAGACTATTTGGTTAGAGACTCTCGTGGATAAGTGTGAGTTTGGCGTGGGTACTGGTTTAGATTATCTACAACGTCAAGATTTACAACTACGCGGAGCTAGATTTAATTCTTGAGAAGACGGTAATTAAAACACAAAAAATTATAAGATTATTGAGTTGAAATTGACTGGATAAGTTAATGAGTATTAAGTTACCCCAAAAATTGATGTTGCTGGGTTCAGGAGAACTAGGCAAAGAATTTGCGATCGCGGCTCAACGTCTTGGTAATTATGTGATTGCTGTTGACCGCTACGCCAATGCTCCGGCGATGCAGGTTGCTGATGCTTATGAAGTTATTTCTATGCTCAGTGCTGATGATTTAGAAGCTGTAGTGACAAAACACCAGCCAGATATAATTATACCAGAAATTGAAGCAATCAGAACAGAAAAACTGATCGAATTTGAACAGCGAGGGATTACAGTTATACCAACTGCGGCTGCTACTAATTATACAATGAACCGCGATAGAATTCGGGAACTGGCACATCAACAATTAGGCATCAGAACAGCTAAATATGGTTATGCAACAACTCTAGAAGAATTGATTGCAGTTTCGGATAGAATTGGCTTTCCCAATGTTGTTAAACCTGTGATGTCATCCTCTGGGAAAGGTCAGTCTGTAGTGCCGGATCAGAGTGAGGTTGAGAAGGCTTGGAATTATGCCATTGCCAATTCTAGAGGTGACAGTCAAAAAGTCATCGTCGAAGAATTTATTAACTTTGAAATCGAAATAACTTTATTGACAATTAAACAGTGGAATGCACCCACAATTTTCTGTTCTCCTATTGGTCATCGCCAAGAACGAGGAGATTATCAAGAATCGTGGCAACCCGCAGAAATTTCTGAAGACAAGATATTAAAAGCTCAAGAAATAGCCATAAAAATCACTGATGCTTTAGGAGGAGCCGGAATTTTTGGCGTTGAATTTTTCATTACCAAAGATGAAGTGATTTTTTCGGAACTTTCTCCCAGACCCCATGATACAGGAATGGTGACGTTAATCTCACAAAATCTCAATGAATTTGAATTACATCTACGAGCTATTTTAGACTTGCCAATTCCTCATATAGAACAGCTAGGAGCCTCAGCCAGCGCGGTGATTTTAGCTTCAGAAAAATCTGATTCTATTGCTTTTGCTGGTGTCGCCGATGCTTTGTCAGAAAAAGATGTAGATATTAAATTATTTGGTAAACCTAATGCTCATCCATATCGGCGAATGGGCGTAGCTTTGGCGAAGGGTGTGAATATCCAAGAGGCTAGAGAAAAGGCTACGAAAGCTGCAAGTAAAATCACAATTATCTAATTACTATAGGGGCTTAAGTAAGCCTGGGCGAATGGAATTCGCTACTATACAGCAATACAGTTCAGTTAATACCATTTATTTGTGAGGCTGCGCCAAATTTTCTTTCTTTGTGTCCTTTGCGCCTTTGCGGTAGCCTACGGCAAGCCGCTCCGCGTCTACGTTTTTCTTTATATGGTTTAGCGCATCTTCATACAGAATTGTTATAAGGCTAAAACTTTTTGCCAAAGTCAATTTTTTTGACGAACCGCAAAGGACGCAAAGGACGCAAAGGGAAGAAATAAATGCTTAACTGAACCGTATTGGGCTATACAGGCAAAGTCCGCCGAGGCGGACTAAGGGAAAATTAAGGTTTTTTAACCCACGAAGGTGGGTTTTGTTTGTGTAGACGCGGTTTCCAACCGCTATCTCGTAACACCATAAGATGAATTAACCGCAGCAACCGGATTCATCTGATTCAGGTAATTGTAAACAAGTTGGGAAACTTGACGAATAAAGTCTCTCCCCCTGGTGTCTTTATAGGGACGGGTAACGAAAATGGAAGCTAAGTAGCGCTTACCATTGGGCATAGTTACAAATCCCGCATCGCCAATGAGAAAGCCGATATCTCCAGTTTTGTTGGCGATGACAGCACCTTTCCCCAAACCTGCGGGAAGCAGTGTGTGAATTGTGGTATGGCGCAGAATATCTAAGGCTTGCTCCCGACTTTGTGGCGAAACTAACTTGTTATTCACAACCAAAGCCAGCACCCGCGCCATATCTTGAGAACTTGTGGTGTTGGTTCCTCTCAAGTCAGCTAAAAGATGCCGAATTACTGTGTCTTTCAGTCCCCAACTACGGAAACGCTGATTTAGTTTCGCCGCTCCACCTAAGCGATCGATAATCATGTTGGTGGCGGTATTATCACTAATGGTAATCATCTTAGTGATGGTTTCCAAAGCTGTGTACTTCTTACCAACTCGTTCATACTGCATACTTCCAGAACCATTGGTAACTAAGTCACGCCGCATCGTCAGATTTTCCTGAAGGGTGACTTTACCTGCATCTAAATCCTGAAAAAAGGCGATGAGTATTGGCAGTTTGATTGTACTAGCAGCAGGGAAAACGCGATCGCCTCCAATATCCAAATAATCCCCAGTATCCAAATCCAGAAAAAACATTCCTGTTTTCAGAAAACTGTAGCGATTCATCAAGGCTTTAATTTGAGGTTCCAGCGCTTTCATTGGTGAATGCATCGGAACTACGCCAGCAAAGAGAGTGCTATTATCATTCACTCTTGGAGAAATACTCGGAGTTATTTCTAGATATTGCGGCTGGATTGCAGTCTGTTGTATTGGCTTGGGTAACTGCACAGACCAATGATTGGGGGATTCCTCTTGCAGTTGCACCTGTGCTAAATCAAAGGTGTAACCAGGTGCTAAAGCAACTACCATGCGGGTAGTCTCTGCGTTAAACTGCTCGATGCGAATATTTTGAATTACTGGCCCCACTCTTTGATTAGTCTGCGGATATCTTAATGTAACTCCAGGCAAATCAATTACCAAACGAGTCGGGTTGTTAAGTAATTGTACTTTCGGTTGAACATTCTTATCTGTAGTGAAGTCCAGATGATTTCGATTGCTATCAAAATGCCAATTGGCGATGGCTACGCCCGCCGCAGGCATCGCACCATTAGCTTTAACAGTGGAACCAAGCAGCAGCAAGCTTAAGAAGCTGGGTAGAAACCAGCTAAATTTTACAATGTTTTCTTTGTGTGTGAGTAGCATCAGCGATCGCTTTGTGTGTGAGGAAGATTTTAAACGAACAAAAGCCGCCACTATTAAAGCACAATTATAAAAATTTTTGTAAATTATGCGCTTATACGAAAAAGCATCTGTTAAAACAAGTGTTTAATTTAATCAGTATATAAGCTTTCCGCGATCCTCTACGGTTGCTCAAAATTCCAGATTATTGGGAAATAAAGATTTAATTCGGACACAATTAGCTTTTTCATCATTTCCATACTGATGATCTCATGTTGATAAATAAGTAATAACTATATCTGGGTACAGCTAAGTATGTCTATGAGAGTTTCCGATATCCAGAAATTCAAATTATGGAAATTTTGGATAGTAGCCTGTACTATCAGTTTCACCATCAGTGGTTGTACGCCTGAAAAACGAGCGATGCTACGAATAACTGCTGAGAATTTTCGCGATCGGGCTGCTGATGCTATTACATCGGTGAAAAAAATTTACCAACTGAATAATTTACCTATAGATGACAATTTAGTTGTCGATCAATTACTCACTGATACCAGTATTGAATTTGGAATTCCTACAGAAGTAAATAGCATTATCACCGGAGAAAGTCAGCAAAATTCACAGTCATCAGATGTCGATCAAACACTCGATGCTTTGAAAGCAGAATACGATACAGCAGTCGAGGTATTTAACAAGCTGGAAACAATTGATTATGAAAGTAAAAGGATAGTTGCTCAAACTGCCAAGCCAGCAAGATGTTTAACAGTAAAAATGCTACTTTTAGCCAAAAGAATTCAAGAAAAACCACCAAGACCAATGGATTGGGAAAGGGTAATCATCAGTTCCAAGTTAAAGGATCTCGGCGAACGATATAGAAAGTTAAGTACATCTTCACAACCAGAAGCAGAAGAAATTAAGCGTCAAGTTATTGAAAAGATAGATGATTGGCGCAAGGTTAATGCTACTGAACAACAAAGTTTAAATGAATCTATCTCTAAACTTTTAGTAGCGGCTGACACTGGTCGAAAATTATCAGAACTTATTGATGACTATCCTAATCTTAATTTTGAAGTCATTGCTGCTAGAGTTACTCAGATTTTTGGGGTAGCTACTAGTTTCACTGGTAACGACTACAGTTTAACACTCACAAAGATTAGCACTCTTGAAAGAGAAGTTAACAAAGATGAAGTTTTAAAGGAATTCATGAAAGAAGTATCCCTGAGAAACAGACAATTACAACCACAAAATTCTCAATTATGCCAATAATTTCTAGTGTAAAACTAGTCATAAATCATGTTAAAAACTTAACTGAATATATAAAACATGACCACCAATAATATTTTAGATACTTTTGCAGAAATAATTTCTCAGCTTAAAGAAGTTCCTGGCAATCAAATTGACTTAGGACAACTCAATAAGACAGAAGAAAAATTGCAAGATATTCTTTTTCAGCTTAATTTTGAGCTTGTCAACGCCCAACATCAAAAAAACTGGGAAAACGTCAACAAGTATAAGTTAGCAGTTAGCGAATGCAAACTTACTCTCGATCGGGTAAGAGCAGCAATTATAAATGTTAGTATCATCGGCATCGATCAAAAAAATCTGGCACAGATGCAGAAAATATTAGAGGAAATCGAGACTGCACGTAAAACTCAGGTAAACATAGATTTGGCTATCCGTTTACTAGGTTTTTTGCGTAAGCTGTTCCTTTAATCACAATCCTAAATCTACGGCGATGCGATGGGCACAAGCAAACCCAGAAAAAGCGACTGCATTCAACCCTTGACCGGGAAAGGTACTATCCCCTACACAATAAAGTCCTGGAATAGCTGTGCGATTAAAGGGCATATTCAATAACCCCCACAACTTACGCCGGGGAATTGGCCCATAAGTGCCATCTTCACGACCCAAAAAGCGGCGATGTGTGCGTGGTGTCCCCACTTCTAAATAATCCAATCCGGCATCTAAACCGGGAAAAAGCTTCTCTAGGCGGTCAATAATTCGCCAAGCTGCCTTTTCTTTCTTCGCTTCGTATTCACTCACAGAAAGTTTTTGCCAATCGTCAATCCAGTGAGGCGTAAATGCATGAATGATGTGATAGCCATTTGGTGCTAAATCTGGATCAAGTAATGTGGGAATCGAAACAAATATTGTGCCTTCTGCATCTGTCATCTTTTCCCAATCTTCCAGCAAAATATGGTGACACTCTGTCCCCACTGGTAAAACTGACTCCTTTACGCCAATATGCAAACTCAAAAAGCTGGGAGATTTTTGGTAATTTTGTTGCCATTTTTTCTCATTATCTGGCATTGCTTCTGGTAGTAATAATTGTGCAAATGTATCCCAGCGTGTAGCATTAGAAACTATGCGTTTACCCCGATATACTTTACCATTCGCTAGTTGCACACCTACTGCTTTTCCTTGTTCTGTAAGAATTTTGGTGACTCTAGCTTGGTACTGAATCTTACCTCCAGCCTTTTCTAGACCATCTACTAGTTTTTGGGCAATTTGTCCGACTCCGCCTTTGGGATAGTTAACTCCGCCATAATGCCTGTCAGAAAAGACCATCCCAGCATTAATCATCGGTGTCATATCTGATGGAACTACCGACCAGCAATAACATTCCATATCGATAAATTTCAATAATTGCGGGTCTTTGATGTAACGCCGCGCCACATCTCCGGCATTTTGAGGCAGATACTTGGCTAAACCGAGACAGGCTAAAGGATGCTGGAAAAATACGCGCAGTAGATACCGAGGTTCTTCCAGCGACAGCAAATCCATACTGTTGAGGCACTTGAATACTTTTTGGCATTCGTCATAAAAGCGACGAATCCCTTTTTCTTCATGGCGAAAATGAGCAATAAGATTTTGCAAAAATTTTTCATAAACCCGGTCAACCTTCAGGTCTAAACCTTGGGGTAGATGATAGTGAATCTGTACCGGATCTGCGATCGCTTCTTGGCTGACATTTACACTTGATAATGCACGAGTGAGTAAGTTGGTAGTACCATTTTTTCCCAGTCCAAAAATCATTGACGCCCCAACATCGAATCGATAGCCTTGGCGTTCAAAATAACCAGCGCTACCACCTGGAATCAAATAACGTTCCAGTACTAGTACTTTCGCTCCCTTGGCTGCTAACTGGGTCGCTGTTACTAATCCGCCAATCCCAGACCCAATCACGATCGCGTCATTTGTCATTTGTCCTTTGTCCTTTGTCATTTGTACTGAGCGTATCGCTAAAGCTCCACTAACGCGTAGCGTCTCCTAGAGAAGTATTTGTCCTTTATCTAGAGTCAATCAATATTTAATTTAGGGAACTCCAAGAAATAAATTATCCAATATTGTGGGGTGGGCGTCTCGCCCGCTCTATGGACTGGGCGCTCATGTTGCCCACCCCACAATAGTTAATTGAATATTTTTTATTTGGAAGTCCCTTAACTAATGACAAATGACCAATCAAAAAAAAGAGGGACGAGCCTGCTACTGCTGGCTAATCCCGTCTGCCGATCCTTAAAAGAGAGGAGAACACTGTATAAGAATATAGCCTTGATTGAGAATAGATGTCAACTACTAATGAAAAATATTCTCAATAGAATTGAGTGCGTTAATTTTTAGCTGTCAGCCGGATGCAGGAAAGAGTATTATGGTGTTTCAGTTCTTATACAATAAAAAGGCGCCTATTTCTGGCTATGACGCTACAATTGCGCGTTTATGTTCCACCCCATCCCCTGATCAAGCACTGGCTAGCAGTTGCCCGTGATGCAGGCACGCCTTCAGTATTGTTCCGCAGTGCGATGACTGAGTTGGGAAGATGGCTGACTTATGAAGCTGCACGAGACTGGTTACCGACCCAAGAAACGGCGGTGCAGAGTCCCTTAGATACCTGTCCCGCAACGGTAATTGATCCGCAAGTGCCGATGGCAGTAGTGCCAATCCTCCGGGCTGGCTTAGGATTACTAGAGGGAGCGCAGACTTTATTACCTCTAGCATCGATTTACCATCTTGGCTTGGCACGAGATGAAGAGACACTGCAACCTCATTGTTATCTGAACAAGTTACCAGACAAATTTGATCCTCAAACACGAGTGTTAGTTACCGATCCAATGTTGGCAACTGGAGGGTCAATCATGGCAGCAATGGCAGAATTGACACAACGGGGGGCCGATCCATCTCTGATACGAATTGTTTGTGTAGTGGCGGCTCCACCCGCTTTGCAAAAACTGAGTGAAGCTTATCCAGGTTTAATAATTTACACCGCTACTATTGACGAAAAACTAAATAGCAAGGGGTATATTGTACCGGGATTGGGAGATGCAGGCGATCGCATTTTTGGGACTTAAGCTACTATGCAGCTAGGGCAGGAAAATGGCATAACTACTGTAAAAGTTGCAAGCTTTGTTGAAGGCGGTAAAGATATGAGTCAGCGAGATGGTTTTGGCAGTGGCTTTTTAGCAGGGGCCTTTGTTGGTGGAATATTTGGCGGTGTGATCGGGGCACTGATTGTTTCTCGACGCGAGCCAGAATTGCTAGCAGAAGAAGAAACAGAACTGACAGATAGCCAAGCCGAAGCTAAGAAAATAGTAGCAAAGCGGCGTCAGATGAAAGCCTCAGAAAGTGAGAGCAACAGCATAGAAACGGCCAGGCGATCGCTAGAAGATAAAATTGCCCAGCTAAATGCCACAATTGACGAAGTACGAAATCAACTAGGAAACGTGAATAGTAGTTCACCCCAACCAAGCAATGACCGCTCCCTCACTAAAGACTCCTGAGTTTGTTCAGGCGTGGTGAAAGTGTCAAGTGTGATAAATGTGTAATCCGTAAACACCATGACATGGACTAAATTAAAATTAAAAGATAAGACCGCGTTTGACACTTAGTAGGAAACCAACAAATCCATGTACCTTCTGATTAACACTCTGTCCAGTTTCATCCAGATTTATACTGTTCTGCTAATTATTCGGGTTTTATTGACCTGGTTCCCCAATATCAACTGGTACAACCAACCATTTGCCACTTTGAGCCAGATAACCGATCCTTATCTGAATCTGTTCCGCTCAATCATTCCCCCTTTGGGCGGTATAGACTTTTCAGCAATGTTAGCTATCATACTGCTTCAAATAGTAGGTGGTGGTCTGCAATCCATCTGATAACACAGAATTTGCAGTTTGTTCCATGTCCAACTAATGAATTTTAGGTCTGGGCTAACTAGCTCAGACTTATCCAGTTTCAAGGCTAATCATGGATGCGATAATTGAAAACTGACGCTATATTTCAAGAATTTCCTAGTATTTTATCGAAAATCTGGGTTTGGGTTTAAAACCCCGTCCTTCTAGAACGGCTTTACTTACGTACTTGACCGCTAAACCCCGCAGCCTTGAATTGTTTCAGCTTCAACGGAGTAGGCTGATTCGCAGGTACAGAAATTCTCAATTCAAAATCACTAATACCTGGTGGCACCTCAGTAATGGAGCCTAAGCGAGTACGGTTTTGCATCACTGAGTCATTATTAGCATCATAGATACGTCCAAAAATATCTGCGTCGTAGACTGTTTTATTAGTGCCATTTTCTGCCTTGCCAATGACAATAAAACAATTGGCAGCTGTGCTACCACTACTGAGAACAGCCCCTTCTGCAAGTTCTGGTGGGCAATCTTTATAAGAGACATCAAATAGTTTAATCTGTGTCAGGGCTATAGCTGGGGGAACAATCACCCACGATAGAAAGGTGATAAGACAGGAAATAAAAATGACCGTGAGTGAGCGCAACCGCATAAAAAACCCCGTGACTTAATTTAATAATGATTTAACTTACAACCTCAGCTTACAACATACCCCTACTCCGTTTCTCTACTTCCCTGATTGATTAGCAACTGCAAATACCTGCTCTACTAGCAATTCACAATTGGGTGCTACATCTGATGCAATGGTCGCTGTATTCTTCAACACCGTATCCTCATACTGTCCCTCCACCACTTGCAAATGGTAATTTGTTTTAACTCTGGATCAACAATCCAGTATTCGGTAATGCCTCTAGCTGCATATTCCGTGCGTTTGTAACGGTAATCGCGGCTGCGGTTCTCAGTTCCGGGACTGACGATTTCAACCACCAGCGCAGGTGGGGGCATATCGCGGGTAATTAATTAGATTGCGGGGACTGCCAATCAAAGCCGCTTTCGACTCTTCTGTGTGTACTACCAGATCCGGTAGCCGACAGGTTGCTCGTCGCCCACTAACTTCAACTTCAATGTCTTTGTAAGCTAGCAAGGCGATCGGAAAATGCTTTGCCAACTCGAACAACAGAAATTTGACAATATCACAGTTTTCCTGGCTTTCAGTTGGCATCTCTACTAGCTCCCCATCCACTAATTCATAGCGGGTATCAGTGCGATCGTCATAAGCCAGAAATTCCTCAAAAGTCAGGAGTTTTGTGGGATGCTGAGTTTGAGTCATGGGAATTTTCCTAACTAAGTAGAAAATATCAAACCGATACCAAGAATTCAGTAGACAGAAGACAGAATAGAGTTTTTCTCCTTACTTCCCTGAATATTAAGCATCTTAAATTTAACGTGAGTTCGACAAGTCTTATTTGACCTCTCCCTCCCAACCTCCCTCTCCGTGTCGGAGAGGGAGGTTGGGAGGGAGAGGTTCATCGAACTCACGTTAAATTTAATTATGTCCAGATTTAACGACAAAGGGATTGGAGACTTTAATTTAACTTTTGTAATAATTAGGGAAATAAGCTCTCAATTGCTATTAAATTATGACTCCAGATGAGATTGAAACAGCTATGCTTGCAGCCTTTAGTAGTTGTGATGCCGCAAGCTGTCCTCTCACTGACACGCAGAAGCAGATATTACTGCGACTGGTCGAGCAAATTCAGGGAAATTCTACCTCTGGGATGGCAAATATTGCTAATCCCTTAGATGAACTTACCCCAGAGGAGTTAGAAGTATTTTTACAATTTGTTAAGGATGAAGAACAACGCAACCGTACTTGGAAGGTGCAATTACTCAACGACTGGTTGCTGGAAAATGACTCTGGAACGGTGCAATTCATTCGCCAACGCTATGGTTTACAGTGGTTGAATCGGGTTGAGGCGTGTCATTTTGACAAGTATTCTTATTTTGAGGATGCACTAAAGTTAAGAGTAGGCGATCGCATTGAAGTTTCTAATGCACTATGGGAATGGGTGCAAGAGGATGGGCCTTGTCAGCGCGAATGGTTTCCCTGTATGGTGATCAAGGTCGAGGAAATTAGCGAGCGCGATGATTCCTCTACTAATTGCGTCGTCCGCTTCTTCAACGGCGCCGAGTATGAAATTCAAGGAATTTATGAATGGAATCGCTATAACTGGCGCTGGCCTCATAAGGAGTAAAGAGTGCTGAATTTTATAATAAAATCATTGCTTGAACAACGCCCAAGCCAAAAATCTCTCAGTATAATACAACGCTAATTGATTGCTCACACCGTTGAAAACAGCATCAAAAGCGTGTTCCGCCCAAGGAATTTCTAGAAAAACCGCAGTATTACCAGAGTTACGTAAACGTTCATACATCTGTCTGCCAAATCGCGCTTCAACTAAATGGTCACGACTGCCGTAAATTAATAAAGTTGGCGGTAAAGGGTGCGTTAGGTAATTTATCGGTGAAGCAATTTGATACTGATTAGGCAATTCTTCTACAGAACCACCAAGAAATGCTTTTAAAACAGCGCGGCTATTTATAGGATCGGGATTTGGCGGTGTTTTGTATCCTTCTGTTAAGTTAACAGGCCCGTAATAATTCACTACAGCACGGATGGGTGGTGCATCTGTTTGATAAGCCGCTAACATTGCTAGATGTGCCCCCGCAGAACGTCCTAAAAGTACCATACGTTCTGAATCAGCTTCATATTCAGCCGCATGTTTGCGAATAAAATTTAGGGCTGTACGCACATCATCTAACTGAGATGGAAACTGATATTGAGGTGCGTGTCGATAATCGATCGCAAATACCGTATATCCATGATTAGCAAGATATTGATTAAACTCAGAATTGGCATGAGGATTTCCATATTGCCAAGCTCCACCATAAATTACTACCACTGCGGGATATTTTCCTACCTCTGAGGGTTGGTAAACTTCCATTTTTAAAGGCACTCCCGCAGGAGAAGCAAAGAGAATATCTTTTTGATGGCGCGTTTTACCTAATGGAATACCCCGCAAAAAATTAACTAAGTCAAAGGGATGGGTTTGCATTTTAGCCCTGACTTTGGGTGGAATTTGCTCTAAATAATTTGCTCCTAACCCTTGTTTCATGGCTTTAGCCATCTGTATTTGAGTTGGTGGGATATTTATTAGCACCCATCCACAAATTAGTAATCCAATTAAACTGAAAATGCAAACTATACGTTGTATTTGACGGCGACGAATATAGAATAAAGACAACAATAAAAAGAGCAAATTTAATAAAAATAACCAAGGACTGATTTCTGGCGCTCCTACTGCTAACGTGAGTAAAAACATATTTGGAGCAGGGAGAATAATCCAAGAACTAAGAATTAGACTGGCAAAACTGAGTAATAATACAAGCCAGGATAAAAGTATTTTGGGTTTAGCAAACATAGGTTAAAGTGCGGTATCCTTGGTAGGGACAATTCCTAAATTGTCCCTACGTCATTTTCGGAGGTGTCTATTGTGAATTATGGTGACAGCAATAATTTATGCTGTTGTATTTGCTCTTGTACCCAAATCCGAAAAGCTTTGAGCATTGCATTTCTGCCTGCTGTTATACTTTGCTCTAAATGTTGGGGAATTGCTTCAATTAGTGAGAATAGAGGAAAATTTAGGCTTTGCTGAGATTCTACATAATGACCATCTTGCAAAACATTAATTTGGAGCTTTCCTCGATCGAAACGCCAAAGTTCAGGCACTTTTAGCGCTTCATAAATATTAGGATGAGTGCGAGAAGTAATATCAATTTCTAGAGCTAAATCTGGAGGAGGGTCTACTGCTAAATCTAGCCGCTTCTTGCCGCGAATCTTAGATTCATTTTTTATATAGAAACACTGATCGGGTTCTATACCTTGAGCCATTGCTTGGTTTTTGAAAGTGGTAGAACCAAGGCATCTAAACTCAATGTCTAATTCTTCCAAAAGCGCTTTGACTAAATCGCTAATAATTTCTTTGTCAAATTCATGTTCTGGCAGTGGTGCCATAATTTCCAGTATTCCCCGATCATAAGCAATTCGTGCTGCTCGGTGTTCCCCTAAATCCTCTAGAATTGCTTCTAATTCTTGCCAGGTTACATCTCGTAGTAGCACTCTTTGTCCTGGTGGAACATGGATGCGCTTTAATTCCAACAACATCATTTCCACTCCCAGTAGTTGAAACCTAAATTTAGCTTACTCTAGTTGACTAATGCGCTGCGACAATTTTTGCTGCTTCATAGCTAGTGATACTGGGGCGATCGCTCCAAAAAACCAGAGTAAAGAAAAAACCTCTGGAATTCCCAGAGGTTTTGGTTCCTGATTTAGTTTCTAGTTGTTACTCCAATTTGTCCTCAGTCATTTCCTGATAATCAAAAAAAATTATTTGAACAATAAGATCCCCGACTTCTTAGAGAAGTCGGGGATCTTAGCCTTGCGATTTTATTTGTATAGGGACTTCCAACAAATAAATTACCCAATCTTGTAGGGTGGGCATCTTGCCCATACGTGTCAACTTAACGTGAAACCGCTTGTCCGCCGGAAATTGAAATTCCCGTCTCATAGCTAAAGTCATCTGAAGATGACTAAATATCGCCAAAAATCTCCAGTCTACTTCAGTAGACTTAAGCTATTAGCCAGAGAATTTATTCCCTGGCGGGCATGGAAGCCAACAGATAAGCTATTTCCAGCTTAAGTTGACACAAATGCATCTTGCCCGCCTTTAGATATGGGCGGGCAAGATGCCCACCCCACAAGAAGTAGTGGAGTATTTTTTTATTTGGAAGTCCCTATATTGAGTCTCAACCTATCTACGCGATTAATTCTTCGCCTGTGGCTGCGAACCAGGAATCGTTACATCTATTGGTGTCACCTTTGCTGCTAGCTGTGTCAACGGTGGTTGAATGGCGGTTTGATTCCCCACTACTAGAGTCACAATTTTTTCTGGCTTGAGGTATTCTCGTGCTACCCGTTGCACATCAGCAGCCGTGGTGGCGGCGACGGCTTTTTGATAGCGAAAGAGAAAATCAGCAGGATAGCCGTAATATTCGTATCGCATTAACCGAGATAAGGTTTGGCTGGGATCTTGAAAGTTAAACACAAAGGAATTGAGTGTAGACTCTTTAGCAAAAGCGAGTTCTTTTGCAGTCACTCTTTGAGTTTGGGTGCGTTTGATTTCAGCTTGTAAAGCTTTGACAAACTGGACAGTAGCATCCGATCGCGTTTGTCCACCAGCAATAAAGATGCCAGGATAATCGTAGCGGGGACTCCACTGCCCATAGACAGAGTAAGCTAAACCTTGACGCGATCGCAATTCATTAAATAAGCGTCCACCAAATCCATTTAACACCCCATTTAATACATCCAGCGCTGCATAATCGGGATTGTCGAAACGTCCACCTAAATGTCCCAGAAGTACACTACTTTGCGTTAGTTGTGGCTGGTTGACAAAAAATACTCCACCTGTATTAGCTGGCAAAACCTTTGGTAATGTGGGTTTAGCAATACCTGGATTACGCTGCCAATCGCCAAACTTAGCTTGAACGAGCGATCGCATTTTCTTACTATCAAAATCGCCCACAATCCCCAAAATTATATTATTGGGGTGAAAATATTGTTGATAAAACTTGAGCAAATCCTCACGCTCAACTTTATCAACCGTTGCATACTCGATAGTGCGAGAGTATGGGCTATCTTTGCCATAGATCAATTTTTTAAATTCTCGATTAGCAATCCCATCTGGATTGTCATTGCGACGAGCAATGCCACCTTTGGCTTGTGTCTTAGCTAAGTCTAGCTTTTCTTGAGCAAATACAGGCGATCGCAGCACCTCTGCAAACAGCCCAAACACCGTTTCTAAATCTTCGCTGAGTGCGTCAAAGCTAGCACCACCAGAAGTTTCACCAATACTAGCTTCTACAGATGCCGCCCGTTGTTCTAATATTTCGTTGAGTTCATCAGCCGAATGCTTCTTAGTTCCTCCAGTTCGCATTACCGCGCCTGTAAAACCAGCCAGCCCGACTTTCTCCGGTGGTTCTAAGCGATTCCCTGTGCGTACAAAGGCCGTTCCATTCACCAACGGTAACTCGTGATCCTCCATCAAATAGACAACCAAGCCATTTTGCAGCACAAACCGTTCATACTTAGGTAACTTAATCTCAGGTAGCGGTGGCAGTTGCAAATCTGTATAATGTTTTGCCTCAGTCGTCGCCGCCAGAGAAAAATTACAAGTTAAAAGTAAACACGCAAAAACAGCAACCAAAGCATAAATCAGCCCCTTCCTATTTTGAATTTTCAACCCTATCTGCCTTTTACCCTTCACCTTAAACCTCTGCATATTTCTCTTCCTTTGCGCCCTTTGCGGTTCGTTTCTCATGCTTCTTTCGACAACAACTTCCCAATCGTGCGATTTTCTGGCGTAAATGTCTCCTTTGCCACCCGCACAATATCAGTCGTCGTCACTGCTGCAATATCATCCAACTGCTTAAACAAATTCCGCCAAGAGCCAGTTTTCACCTCATATTCCAACAATTGTTGAGCCATCCCCGTATTAGAATCGAGGGTACGCAACAAACTTGCCCGTGCTTGGGTTTTCACCCGTTCTAAATCAGCCGTCGCTACAGGCTCAGTTTTTAATTTGTCAATTTCTTGCCGCAAAGCCACCGCCAACTCATCAACTGTATGACCAGGAGCCGTGAGAGCATAGAAAAATATCAGATTTGGGTATTTATCTCCAGGAAATCCGCTGTAACCTTGGGCATTTAGCGCCAAACGCTGCTTTTCTACCAAAGACTTATACAGCCGCGACGTGCGTCCATCACTTAATAAACTGCCAATAATTTCATAGATTGCATTATCTGGATGAGTTACAGCCGGACGGTGATAACCTTCTAAATACCAGGGTTGAGAAGATAGCTGTAAAGTAACTTCCCGTGTTTGTTTTTGTGGCGGTTCCACCGGAATTTTTTCCACAGCTTTGGTTTTTGCTTGAAAGCGGCCAAAATAAGTTTGCGCCAGTTTTTTCACTTGAGCCGGATTGACATCTCCGACAATGGCAATGGTCAAATTACTTGGTACATAGTGAGTATCAAAAAAATTCTGGACATCTTCTGGTGTCAGATTGCGAATATCTTGGTCATAACCAATCACCGGACGCCTGTAGGGATGAACTTTGTAAGCCGTATCGATAAATTTTTCTACCATCAAGCCAATGGGGGAATTCTCCACCCGCATCCGTCGTTCTTCTAAAATTACATCTTTCTCTTTATAAAATTCACGACGAATTACCGGATCGAGAAATCGTTCCGACTCCAGCGACATCCAAAGTTCTAGCTTATTGGCAGGAAAGCTATAAAAATAACGAGTGGCTTCAGTCGAAGTATTGGCATTTAAACCCACACCTCCCGCTTGTTCGACAATTTGCCCCAATTCGTTTTGCTTGACTAGCTTGGCTGCTTGCGATTCCACTTGCTTAAATTCAGTTTCTAACCGAGTAACCTCAGCTTTTTTGCCATCGGCTTTCGCGGTTTTAATTTGGGCATTCAATTGTTCTAAGGCGTCTAGTAGCGGTTTTTCTTTTTTGTAGTCTTGCGTACCGATGCGCGTTGTACCTTTGAATGCCAAATGTTCCAGAAAGTGAGCTACACCTGTTTTGCCATCGGCCTCATCAACACCACCAACATTTGCATAAGTGAGAAAAGAAACCACAGGCGCTTGATGCCGTTCCAAGACGATGAATTTCAAACCATTGTCGAGGCGAAACTCCGTTAACTGTTTGATGACTCGATCTAGATAAGGTTGGATCGAACTTTGAACTGGCGGGGTTTGAGTTTTGGTTTCTTGAGGAGGGGGTGCTGTCTGAGTTTGAGCTAGAGCAACTTCTGGTAACAATCCCCACGAGAAGACGATCGAAGTCAACAAAGCGATCGCCAACCGTCGCAATATGACAGATACTCGATCTGACCAATCCAAAATCTTCAATTTAAAATCCAAAATTGACCGACTGCTCTGGCTCATAAGCGAAAACTACGATAAAGTTACATTACCTAAACAACAGGATACTTAGCAAAAGAGCGTTAATCTTGTATTAAGCTTTCAGTGGCTCTTTATGCCTAACGTTAGACAATAATGCTACAAATCCTGTTACGGATATCTAACCATAACTGTTATGCGAATTTTTAATTCTTCCCCACCTTCAGAAGCTCAGACGCGCACCCGGATTTTAGAGGCTGCACAACGATTGTTTGCCTCTCAAGGATTTGATGGTACTACCACCCGCGATTTAGCACAACAAGCAGGTGTAGCTGAAGGCACTCTATTTCGTCATTTTCCCAATAAAAAAGCGATTTTGGTGGAAGTAGCCACGAGTGGCTGGGTAGAGATTCTTACAGATTTGCTCACAGAATTAAGTGAAATGGGCAGCTATAAAGCCGTAGCTCAGGTGATGCGCCGCCGGATGTGGAATTTCCAAAAAAATGCCGATTTGATGCGCGTTTGTTTTATGGAGGTGCAGTTTCACCCCGATTTACGCGATCGCATTCAATTAGAAGTCATTACCAAAATGACTGATGTAGGCGAAGCATTCTTTCAAACAGCAATGGATAAAGGTATTTATCGTCAAGGGGACGCCAAGCTAGTTGCAAAAGTTTTCTTAGGAATGTTTGCGATCGCAGGTTTTTCTAACAACACGCTCATCGAGCCTGACGCCTCGCCTCAACAAATGCAAGAAATGGCCGAAGGACTCGCTGATATTTTCCTGAATGGTGTTTTAGCTAAAGAGTAGGGATTGGGGATTGGGGATTGTTTATTTCTCCCCGTGCCTCCCCTGCCTCCTCTGCTCCCTTATCCCCCAGTCCCTAATGTTTTCGCTTGCTGACTCCACTGCTGTACTAGCTCAATTGCTGGACACAAATCTCGGCGCTGCATTGTGGCTACTTGCAAACGCATAATTTGTTGGTGCAATCTGTGAGTGGGAGTTTGAGCTAACTGCACTACAGAACCAATACCCGCATGAAGCAATAAACCACAATATTGTGTCCCGACGCTGGGAATACGCGCCAAGTCAGCTAAAGCCATCCATTTATTTACATACTGAAGATGAATTTGTAGTTTATTTGCTAACGCTAGTCTTGACTCTAGAGTTTTACCTTGTTTGAATAGCGCTACTGTGCTGGTAATTCCACAATTTTGCAGTTGCGATTGTTCATCGTGGCTCAGTCCAGGTAATTCCTCAATTGGCCAATCACGAGATTGGATAAGACTTCTAACATCTTTTTGTTTAGCAGACATATTTAAAATTAAAATATTAGGCTTCTTTAAATATTGTGACACTCACTTCTTGGCAAGAGCGTACTTTTGCAATTCAGTGTTTGTATTGCCGTGCTATTTTAACTCAATCTTCTGCAATAGGATTGTTTTGTCTAACAATGCGATTGTTTCGCCTGACAATGCAATTGTTTCGCCTGACAATGCAATTGTTTCGCCTGACAATGCGATTGTTTCGCCTGACAATGCGATTGTTTCGACTAACAATGCAATTGTTTTGCTTGACAATGCCATTGTTTCGATTAACAATGCGATTGTTTTGTCTGACAATACGATCGCATCGGCTTGCAAAAATTAATTAGTCTATGAGGTTTAGGCGGTAATTAACTCGCCTCGCAGTACAGTTACCGCTTGTCCAGAGAGAAAGACGCGATCGCCTCCGTCATAATATACTTTCACTACTCCGCCGCGACTGGATGCCTGATAAGCCAAAAACTCATTTTTGTGCAAGCGATCGCGCCAGAAGGCAGCAAGGCAACAATGAGCCGCCCCAGTCACCGGGTCTTCATTAATACCTAATTTCGGTGCAAAGAAGCGCGAGACGAAATCGTATTCGGAATCAGAATTGGCGGTGCTAGTGACGATTACATCACCAATAGACAACGTTTTCAGGAGTTGGAAATTGGGCTGTACTTGTCGTACTAATTCTTCAGATTCTAATTCCACTAAATAGCCGAGGGAATTTTGGAAGACAGATTTAAATGGTACACCCAAAGCTTCACTAAGTTCTGGAGGTGCGATCGCTACTTGTGAGTGATTCACAGGAAAATTTAATTCAATCCACTCACCTTGCAACTTTGCAATCAGCACTCCACTTTTGGTATAAAAACGCGCAATTTCATCAGATAATAAATGTCCTTCTGACCAAAGTACATGGGCGCTAGCTAAAGTTGCATGACCACAAAGCGGTACTTCCACTGTAGGCGTAAACCAACGCAGATTGAAACCATCATCCTGTCTGACAAGAAAAGCCGTCTCAGATAAATTCATCTCTTGGGCTACGTTCTGCATCCAGCCTTCATTTTGGGGAGTAGGCAAAACACAGACAGCAGCAGGATTACCTGCAAAAGGTGTATTGGTAAAAGCATCAACTTGAGTAATAATTTGTCCCATTAGAGTCACTTCGCTTCGCTCACAATTCAAAATTTAAAATTTAAAATTCAAAATTAATGATCCCTATAAATAAATTTAGACGTAGCGCAACGCAGTGCATTGGTGGTCTACTGAAGTAGACTGGAGATTTTTGGCGATATTCAGTCATCTTCAGATGACTTTAGCTATGAGACGGGAATTTCAATTCCCGGCGGACAAGCGGTTTCGCGTTAAGTTGACACTAATGAACGCAGTGGCTCCCCAACCTACATTTTTTGACAACATTTTAGCCTTGCTACGCCACTACGTTGTGTTAATCCAAATGAGAACCGCTATATACAGTACCTTATAAATTAGGAATATAATCTCCAAAAACTAGAGTCAATGTTAAAGCAAAACGAAAATATGAGGATAAAAATCTTCAGAAGCATCTTTGCTGCTGTCAACTTAGCGCTAATTTCTGGAGGATTAGTTAGCTGTGTTGTTGAAGTACCACAGCCACCTGTTCCAACTGAGCAACAAAAACCAGTCGTACAACCTAGCCAACAGCCTAAGCAGGCAAAGCAGAACGACAAAGATGATGATGACAAACATAGCGATCGCAAAAATGATCAAAAAGATGGCGATCGCAAGGATGATAAAAAAGATGACGATAAAGACGATAACGACTAAATAAAGGTAAAATCATCACCTTAAATTTATGCTTATCCCACAAACTTCTACTTCCCTCATCGAGACTTTACGCCGCCGCCGCCAACAATTAGCCAATCTCATTGATTTTCCAGTAATTCTGTGGTCAGGTAGCAACAATCCGCGCAACTTTCCGGCAAATTCCTTTCCGTTTCGTGCTAGCAGTCATTTCCTCTATTTTGCCGGACTGCCATTATCAAAGGCGGCAATTCGTTTAGAAGCAGGCAAGCTAGAATTATTCATCGACGATCCGTCACCCAGCAGCGCCCTTTGGCATGGAGAAACGCCAACGCGCGAGGAAATAGCCGAGAAGATTGGGGCGGATGTGGCAGGGCCAATGGCAGAATTAGAGTCTTGGGTAGAAAATGCCGCTACACTTGCTGCCCAAGATGCAGCGACTTGGACGCAGCAATCACAGATATTAAATAAATGGGTTTTACCGCAAAGTCCTCCCCAAGGAATTGACTTAGAGTTAGCTAAGGCGATCGTTTCTCTGCGCCTGATCCATGATGATGCGGCATTAATCGAGTTGCGAAAAGCTGCTGCTGTGACTGTAGAAGCCCACAAAGCTGGGATGGCTGCAACACCCCAAGCCAAATTAGAAGCAGAAGTTCGGGCAGCGATGGAAGGGGTGATTATTGCTCACAATATGACCACCTCTTACAACAGTATTGTCACTGTTCACGGTGAAGTTTTACATAACGAGCATTATCACCATAGTTTGCAACCAGGTGATTTACTCCTTGCCGATGTTGGCGCTGAAACCGAGATGGGTTGGGCAGGTGATGTAACACGCACGTGGCCAGTTTCAGGGAAGTTTTCATCTACCCAAAGAGATATTTATAATGTGGTGTTGGCAGCTCATGATGCCTGCATTGCCAAAATACAGCCTGGTGTAGAGTATGGGGATATTCATTTACTAGCGGCTATAGCGATCGCAGAAGGTTTAGTAGAGTTAGGCATTTTACAAGGAAATCCCCAAGATTTAGTAGAAATTGATGCCCACGCGCTGTTTTTTCCTCATGGTATTGGTCATCTACTGGGTTTAGATGTCCATGATATGGAAGATTTGGGTGATTTAGCAGGGTATGAAGAGGGACGTTCCAGGAGCGATCGCTTTGGCTTAAGCTACCTGCGTTTAAATCGTCCCCTGCGTCCAGGAATGTTAGTCACAATTGAGCCTGGTTTTTATCAAGTACCAGCAATTTTAAATGATGCTAATGTCCGTTCAAAATATCAGAATGTGGTGAATTGGCAGCGTTTATCTGAATTTGCCGATGTCCGAGGAATTCGCATTGAAGATGATGTTTTAGTTACTACAGAAGGCAGCGAAGTCTTAACAGCCGCATTGCCAAACGATGCTGATGCTGTAGAAAATCTAGTCAATGGCTGATTTCATTTCTTTGTGAGACTGCACCAAACCCTTTTAACTTCCTTCTTTCTTTCTTTGTGTCCTTTGCGCCTTTGCGGTAGCTTACGGCAAGCCGCTCCGCGTCTACGTTTTTCTTTATTACTTTTAGATATGGTTTAAATAGATATGGTTTAAAACCCCCTCATCCCCCAATACAGTTCGGTTAAGGTTTTGTGATGAAAATTATAAATCAATACAGTTCAGTTAAGCTTCTCTTCCTTTGCGTCCTTTGCGTCCTTTGCGGTTTGTTAAAAAAAGGATTTTAGCCTTAACTGAACCGTATTGAATTATAAATCTCAAAGACGCGATAAATCGGCGTCTCTACAATAATCAGTCTTTTGTCTTGACGCCGATTCATCGCGTCTCTTGCCTTTACCGAACAGTATTGAGTCATTAGTCATTAGCACCAATGACTAATGACTTCGATTTCCCCTCGACTTCAAGCCGGGGGATGAGTTAACGAGATTTTAAATCAGCGATCGCACCTTTGGTCATAGCAGCAATAGCTTGATCTGTCGCTTTCGGCAAATGATAATATTTACCGCCTGCTGTTTGCGATAATTCCTTAGCAAAACCCGTAGACACAAATTTACTTTCCGTATCAATTACTAATAGCTGCATCCCCAAAGCCCGGATTCTCGCAGCAATTTCTAATAATTCTCCTTTGATATCTGGCTTTTCTCCTGGTTCTAGCTGTTCACCTAAAGAACGCGCTAAGGGAATATTACCCCGCCCATCGGTGATTGCGACAAGAACAACTTGCCCAATATCTCCACTCATCTGAGCATTTAAGCCGACGCGCACAGCTTGAGTTAAACCATGTGCTAAGGGCGAACCTCCACCACAGGGCAACCTTTCCAAACGGTTACGCGCCAAAGCAATAGAACGTGTTGGAGGCAATAATACCTCTGCCTGTTCTCCTCGGAAGGGAATTAATGCTATTTGGTCGCGGTTTTGATAAGCTTCAGTCAACAGTTGCATCACCGCACCTTTAGCCGATTGCATTCGATTCAGTGCCATTGAGCCAGAAGCATCTACCACAAACACTACCAACGCCCCGGCTTTGCGTACCAGGCGTTTCGAGCGAATATCAGGCTGTTCGACAATAACTTTTCTATCTGGTTGTCTTTCTCTTCGTGCTTTTTGATAAGGAGCCGCAGCTCTTAAGGTGGCATCTACCGCAATGCGTCGCGCTTTCCCCTTGGGCAACATTGGCTTAATGTAGCGTCCCCTGTCATCAGAAAAGATGACACTGCGACTACCAGATTTACCTTGCCGCTTCGCCATTTGAGTAAAGTAAAGCACGTTGTCATCAAGAATTACCCCTTCTGGATCAAAAATGAATTCTTCCGGGATGCTAGGGGGTTCTTGCTCTTGATTTTCTTCCTGTTCTTCCTGTTCGTCTTGTTCTTCCTCTTCTGATTCGTCCTGGGGTTCTTCTTGATTCTGTTGCGGTGGCGGTGGAGGCGGTGGTGGTGCTTGATCTGGTGGTGGTGTCTGCACAACTGTGGCGCGTGGTACTATTACCAATTCCACAGCACGGCGCAAATCTTCGGCATTCACTGTTGTTCGTCCCTCCAAAGCCGCCGCCGCTTTGGCAACCCGCGCGGCGAATAACTCGGCGCGATGTCCCTGAACTCCGCCGCGAATCGCCTCATCTACTAAATAGGCAATTTGTTCATGGGTGATGATTACTTCTTTCAACCATTCCCGCGCCAAGATGATTTGGGTTTTGAGGGAGTCTAAGTCTTCGTTGTACTGTTTGAGGAAGTCTTGGGGGGATTTAGAATAAGCGATCGCTTGTTCAACTGCTTCTACTCTTTGATCTAAACCGAGTACACCGTCAGCAGAGAGTGCGATCGCAATTCTATCTAGCAAATGTTCCCGTAATCCGCCTTCTTCTGGATTATAGGTGGCAATAAATAGGGATTTACACGGATGCTGAAAACTAATCCCTTCCCGTTCAATCTGGTTACGTCCCTCAGATAATACTGTTAAAAGCTGATTTGATATTTGGTCATCTAATAAATTAATTTCATCTACGTATAGTACACCACGGTTAGCTGTAGCGAGTAAACCGGGCTGAAAAATCGTATCACCTTGTTTTACTGACTTTTCCACATCCACGGAACCTAATAGTCGGTCTTCAGTGATACCTAGAGGAATTTGCAAAAAAGGTGCAGGGATAATTTCGACAGGAACATCTTGAATGTCTTTATCTGCGTACTCCGCCAATAATTGATCGTCCCATTCTTCTGGGTGGTTGGGGTCACAATTACTGATTGAACCTTTGACAACTTCAATGGGCGGTAGTAGAGCATGGATAGCACGAGCCATCACAGATTTTGCCGTACCGCGACGACCTGCGATCGCCACTCCTCCCAAACCAGGATCAACTGCGGCTAACAGTAAGGCTAATTTTATTGCTTCTTGACCGACTACGGCTGTCAGAGGAAAGGCAGTGATTGTGGGATTGATAGTAGGCGCAGGCATTGTTTGCTTTCATAGCGAGTCTCGGCCTTTAGCATACCAATTTCTGACACATTTAGAATAAGTATTATGGCAATGAGAGAAAGGTAAGGTTATGAGTATTGCTCAGGCTAAACGCTTCACACTAGATGAATACCACAGGCTTGGAGAATTAGGCTTTTTCCATGAAGATGACCATATTGAATTAATTAACGGGGAAATTATTGAAATGGCATCCAAAGGTACAGCCCATGAAACTTGTTTAAGAAAACTGTGGAAGGAACTCCCCAAAATACTGGGGGACAAGGCTACTTTGCAATCACAAGCGCCGATTGCTTTGCCACCTAATAGCGAACCTGAGCCTGATTTTGCGATTGTTCAAAACCGTGCTGATGATTATCTGTCGGGTCATCCTAAAGCGGCTGATGTATTTTTAGTAATGGAGGTTTCAGATTCTTCTTTGGCCTATGACCAAGACGTTAAAATACCTCTCTATGCTAAAGGAGGTATTACTGATTATTGGATATTCAATTTATTCGATAATTATTTGGAAGCTTACAGTGAACCATATCAGGATAATCAAGGCAGATATGGTTATTCAAATAAGCGAATTTTCCTGTCAGATGAGATCATAACTTTTCCCTGCTTCCCTGATTTATCTCTTGATTTAGCTAAGGTGTTTCCGCCAAAGCGGAATTTTTAAACTTTGTTATATGATTCAGTCATAAGACAAAGGAGGAGGTTTTATGGCTTATAGTGATTTTAAACTTCTTGAAGTTATTGATTCTTTTGGGTTAGTTATCCACGAATCATCTGGACTATTTGCAAATGTGCAGGAGCAAGAATGTAGTGATTTATTATCTACTATTCTTAGGGAAAATGTTGACTTAGCAGTAGCGATAAGTTCGGAAAAAGCTCGAAGTGAAATGATAATAAGTCCAATTTTATTAGAAATTAGACGCAAATTTAATTATGAAATAAGCTTTTTTTCTGGAGTTGATTTTACTGTTGATAGTCAACGAGGATTAAACGGCTTTTGTGATTTTATTTTGAGTCTTTCTTCGGAACAGTTGCTTGTACGCAGTCCGGTGATTGTTTTAGTAGAAAGTAAAAATGAGAATTTGAGGTCTGGTTTAGCGCAATGTATTGCCGAAATGGTAGCTGCTCAGTTGTTTAATGAGAAAAGTGGAAATCAAATCAAAGCTATATATGGTGCTGTTACTATCGGTACTATCTGGCAATTTCTCAAGCTTGAAAGCAATGTAGTTTCGATTGATTTGAGTGAATATTATATTAAGGATATTAAGAGAATTTTGGGGATTTTGTATGGTGCGATCGCTCAAAGCAAACCGTAAATTATTTATTAAATAAAATATCTTTGAAAAAATACCATAGAGCATTTTTAAAGTTCATGAATATGGGTGAGCGCTTTTACGAAATCTTCATAAATAAGTATATTGACAATCCAGGGTCATCCATGTCACTCTGTACATAAGACAGAACAAACAACCGCACTCTAAAGCGCAGGTTTTTGGTGTTGTCTCAGCAGCAGAATTCCTAGTTTCCTGCCAAGCTTCGCGTCATCCCTCCGGCTGAATTTTCAGCCCGATGTCAGGTCAACTGATTGACTAGACATTCAATGGGAAGACAAGATATCTGGGTGAATATTCAGGGGAAGGGATGACGCGAAGCTTGCTAGGAGACTAGGAGTTCTACTGCTGAGACTTAAGCCAAACGAAAGCGATGGTAGAGAGCTTTATGACAGAGAAGTACTTTTTAAGTGCAAATTTCTCGTCTAAAGTTCTGCTGCTAGATGTATGTGTAATTTGTTGAAGCTGTCCAGTTCACTAAACAATACTGGATAAATTGCAATGACACACCCTGATCAATCTTCCAAAAAACAAACAAGCCAGCAGAAAAATTCTATCGGTATTTTTGCCGATATTCAAAATGTCTCTTCAATTAAAGGAAAGGGTCATTTATTGCTGAAATTTGCCCAATCTAAGGGGCATATAGTCTGTAAAAATCTCTACTATAATTCACACGATATAAACCAAGTTTGTACCAAAAATGAGCTAGAAATTCTTAGTATGAAGGGTGTTGATGTTCCTGATTATTCAGAGAATAGTGCAGATTATAGATTGATGGCTGACTGTGTTAAAGCAGTTGCCTTTAATCCTTCTCTAAAAACAATTATCCTACTTTCAGGAGACTGGGACTATGCTGGCTTAATTTGTATTCTAAAATCTTTGGGTAAAAAGGTGATAATTTTTGCTCAACGAGGTAGTGAGAGTCCAAAGTTGATTAAACTGGTTGGTAATGATAACTTCCACTTTGTAGATGAATTACCTCAGCTAGTTGCCAATAGCAATAAGACTCAACCTCAAAACACAGATATTGTGTCTCAGATTAATTACAAAGAGGCTATAGAGTATTTAATTGAAGCTATCAAAACTGCCTCAAGCCAAGGTAAGCCTACCGTATTTGGTTGCATTGATAAATTGATGCGTCAAGGTTGTGCTAACTATCAAGGATACTTATCTATTTCTACAGATGATAGTAAGAAATTTAAGAGTTTTAGCCAGTTTATTGATGTTGCTGTCAAGGATGGCAAAGTCCGAAAGCAAAATCAGGAGTTATTTTTAACTGAGTTAGATATACTGGCTGCCTAAAATAGTTTTGAAAAACCCAGTTGAATAAAAAACTGGGTTTTCCCAAAACACCGCGATTTGCGGTTTTTTCATGTCTGAAGACAATCACACTTGTAAAGTTTCCCAACAGTAAATTTCTGCAACAAGACACAAGATAAAATGCACAAACTTCTAATATTCCATAATGAAAAACTTCTACGCCGTGCGCTTACGCATCGTTCGTATGTGCATGAAAATCCCGGAGAAGGCGAACACAATGAACGCCTAGAATTTCTCGGTGATGCTTTGCTGAATTTCTTAAGTGGCGAGTATCTATATAGTTGTCACCCAGAAATGGGAGAAGATGAATTAACACGGCGGCGTTCGGCGCTGGTAGATGAAAAGCAATTAGCAAAGTTCGCTGAGGAAGTAGGTTTAGACTTTAGAATGCGGTTAGGAAAAGGTGCAATTCGAGATGGAGGCTACCAAAATCCTAATTTGCTCAGTAGCACCTTTGAAGCTGTACTTGGTGCTTATTATTTGGATAATGATTCGAATATTGAAGCAGTTCGCGCAATTGTAGAACCACTATTTGATTCTGTAGATCCAAAAAATATAGTTGTGTCTCGTTCTAATGTAGACTCAAAAAATCGCTTTCAAGAATGGGTGCAACGTAATGTTACTCCAAATCCCCCCAAATATTTCACAGAACAAATAGGAGGCCCTTCTCACGCGCCAGAATTCATCGCAAAAGTATTGGTAGATGAAAAAATTTATGGCGAAGGTAAGGGACGCAATAAAAAAGATGCAGAAAAAGCTGCTGCTGAAGATGCGCTTGCTAAGTTGAAAAAACAAGGTTTGTTATAGAGTTTATGGGTTCATAAATTTTAAGAATTTTAAAATTAGAAATTTCCTAACACTGAAAAAACGCAAAAAAATGAGGATGATATACTCCACCCTCATTTTATTTTTTGTCACTTTACTCATTTCCAGATAGTAGCCAGAAAAGAGTCAACTATTACAGTTGCGGTACGTACTGTTGCTTATCTGGGACTTCAGCATATTCAGCCACAATCTGGCGGAATTCTTCGCCATCAATGGTTTCTTTCTCGATGAGCAAATCTACTAAGCGATCGGTGACAGTGCGATGGTCACGGATGATCTTTTTAGCATTGTCGTAGCACTGCTCAACAATTTCCCTGACTTGTCCATCAATGCGGGAAGCGATGGATTCAGAATACTCAGATCGAGTTGTCCAATCACGACCCAAGAATACTTCTCCCTGCTGGCTTTCTAACGATAGTGGCCCTAAATCGGACATTCCGAAACGAGTCACCATCTGCCGTGCCATTCCCGATAACTGCTGCAAGTCTCCACCAGCGCCAGTTGTGACTTCCGCAGCGCCAAAAATTACCTCTTCGGCGGCGCGGCCACCCAAAGCACCAGTAATTCTCGCTTTCAACTGAGAACGGGAAATTAACCCCTGTTCTTCGTTGGGTGTAAACCAAGTTAAACCCTGTGCTTGTCCTCGTGGAATCAGGGTAACTTTCTGTACTGGGTCATGGTCTTTTAACAAAGTTCCCACTAAGGCGTGTCCGATTTCGTGGTAAGCAATTAAGCGCTTGCTCTTGCTATCAACCAAGGGAGTACCTTCCATACCAGCAACTACCCGATCTACTGCATCATCAATTTCGCGGAGGGTAATGGCTTCCTTGCGTCTTCTCGCAGTGAGAATTGCTGCTTCGTTGAGTAAGTTGGCTAAGTCAGCACCAGTGAATCCAGGAGTGCGGCGAGCGATCGCATCCAAAGATACACTAGGGTCTAGTTTCTTATTCCGCGCATGGACTTGCAAGATTTCCAAACGCCCTTTGATATCTGGTGCGTCGACTGTTACTTGGCGGTCAAAGCGACCGGGACGCAATAATGCTGAGTCTAGTACATCGGGACGGTTGGTAGCAGCAATAATAATGATGCCTGTGTTACCTTCAAACCCGTCCATTTCGGTGAGCAATTGGTTGAGGGTTTGCTCTCTCTCGTCATTACCGCCGCCGATACCAGCGCCCCGTTGTCTGCCCACAGCGTCGATTTCATCGATGAAGATAATACAGGGGGCGTTATCTTTAGCTTTCTTGAACAAGTCGCGGACGCGGGATGCACCCACGCCAACGAACATTTCTACAAATTCCGAACCGGAAATACTGAAGAAAGGTACACCTGCTTCGCCTGCGATCGCTTTTGCTAGTAAAGTTTTACCAGTTCCAGGAGGCCCAACTAACAGTACTCCCTTGGGAATGCGTGCGCCTACAGCGGTAAATCTTTCTGGCTGCTTGAGGAAGGTGACGACTTCTTGTAGTTCTTCCTTAGCTTCTTCGATGCCGGCTACGTCGTCAAATTTGACCCCGGTTTTTGCCTCCATTTGGAAACGCGCTTTGGATTTGCCGAAGTTCATCGCTTGACCTGGCCCGCCGGGGAGGTTACTAGAACGCCGGAACAAAAAGAACAGTCCGGTAATCAATAAAACTGGAAAGACGAGATTACCCAACAATCCCCAAATTGCGCCATCATTCCGCATCGGGTGAGCATCGAAACTAATGGCTTTTTCTTTGAGCTTACTAATTAACTCAGGAGCGTTAATAGGCAAATCTACACGCCACCTTTGGACACGATTTTCAATGTCTGGATCGCGGGCTTCTATAATTGCTGTCCTACCGCCTTCGTAAAGATCCACGCTGGTGACGCGATCGCCATCCAAGTATTCTAGAAAGCGACCATAAGTCATACGGGTATTGGCTGTATTCCTATTCATGTCAGCAGGAGCGCCTGCAAAGGCCCCTTGCCAGAAGAAAAAGCCAATTACCAGAGCCGGTAATGTCCAGAGTGCTACGACTTTCCAAGAGAATTTCATCTTAATTTGCCTCTAGATGCCTATACAAATCATTAGCTCTAGCCACAGAATGTTCATCACTCTGTCACTTTAAGCTGTTAAACGGATGTTTATAAATCCATTTTGTTTAATTTGATCTCTTATATGCAGTGTCATAAAGCAACTAGAGCATTATGACAGTGCATATAAGAATCTTAATCAAAGTTAACTTAATTTTAATACAAAATCGCACGATAAAAGGAAGCGCAACGGGATGCAAAGACACGGATAATTTCTCCAGAATGCTCCTCGTATCGTTTCAAGTCTTTCTCAATCATGATTCTGGAGGACTGGGGACTAGGGATTGGGGATTGGGATTGGGGGAGATGAGGGAGATGAGGGAGAATAATTCAACAAGTTTTTTCCCAATCCCCAGTACCCAGTACCCAGTACCCAGTACCCAATCCCCAATCCCTACTTAACTTCTGTAATTTTGA
Source organism: Nostoc sp. (assembly GCF_036916985.1). Taxonomy (GTDB): domain Bacteria; phylum Cyanobacteriota; class Cyanobacteriia; order Cyanobacteriales; family Nostocaceae; genus Nostoc. The sequence continues at coordinate 153,559 of NZ_JBALFD010000097.1, read as the reverse complement.
GAGTGTAAGGAAGATACTTGCCTTTTTCGTAGGAGCCAACCCAAATTTGGTAACTTCCAGGTAGCCATTCACCAACAATGCCGGCATTTTTGCCATCAAAATCGTCATTGCACCAAGTACCACCGGGGCCCTTGATAATTATGGTGGTATCTTCAGGACTTTGAACTTGCAGCTTTAGGTAGTCAAATTTACTTGTTAGCACTAATGTGTGGTCTGGTGTTTCATCAACAAATCCAGTACAAGGGCCGGTGGCTGTTTCGCTTCTCCCACCTATTTGACTCCCAGATATTGAACCACCACTCATCCCGCGAACTGTCAACGGGTCTGGGGAAAACTGAGGGCCAATGGTGACATCTCCAAATATTGTTGGCGCTTCTTGAGCATCAGTCACAGCATTAACTGTCGAGGTGATGAAGAGCGTAACTATCATGAACGATAATCTCATCCCTCTATTGAGCGCTTTTGTCGGCATTGTAATTACGTTCGCTTCTAAGTGTTTTTGAAGACATGAATTTTACACACCAAGTTCCCAACATGAGGAGAATTGACTAACTATTTTAGATGTGAAATTGAGAATAATTCATTAGTAATTAGTCAATGATTTCTTGTTCCCATAGTTGCTCTACCTTATGGATAGGGGCCCACAAATGTGCGCCCCTAAAATCTAAAATATTTCTAAAATTCAAAAGTAATCGCTAATTCACTTCTGTGATTGCTCGACTCAAGCGCGGTTTATCTAAACCAATCTGATTTAGTAGTAACCAAGATTGGATTAAGTCAGGGCCATGAACATCTCCAGTTAAGGCTGCTCGGAGCGATCGCATTACTAAGCCTTTTTTGACTTTTTGTTCTTTCACTACTTGTTTAATAATCTCCTGGGCAGCGGCTTCTGACAATTGCGGCTGATTTTCTAAAGCTGTGACAATCGCTTCAAGAACAGCCGCCGAGCCTTCTTGCTTCAGTTGCGTACTACCTTCCTCGCTAAATTCAACTGTATCGCTAAAAAACAGTTGGCTTTGAGCTACTGCATCTACCAGGCGAGTCAAACTCTGACTAATTAAAGTTACTAGCTGTTCTAACCAGGGGCGTTCTCTTCCACCATCAAATTTATACCCAGCCGCTTGCCAATAGGGGATGAGCAAATCGGTGAGTTTATCTACTGGCGTCTTGTGGATATACTGACTGTTCAACCAATCCAGCTTGTCCCAGTCAAACTTTGCACCTGCTTTATTGACGCGCTCAAAGCCAAATTCTTTCGCTGCTGTTTCTAAGGTAAATATTTCTTGAGTCGAATCTGGTGGCGACCAACCTAGCAATGTCATGTAATTTACCAAGCCTTCAGCAGTAAAGCCCATTTTCTGAAAGTCAGAAATGGAAGTAACACCATCTCGTTTAGAAAGCTTGCGCCCTTCCATGTTCAAAATTAGCGGCGTGTGAGAAAACTCCGGGATTTTTGCCCCCAAGGCTTCATACAGTAAAATTTGCTTGGCGGTGTTGGCGATGTGGTCTTCTCCCCGAATGACGTGGGTGATTTGCATATCGATGTCATCCACGACAACGACAAAGTTGTATAAAGGTTGACCGCTAGCTTCTTCTGAGGCGCGGGCGATGACCATATCACCACCTAAATCGCTACCTCGCCAAGACATCTTTCCCCTTACTAGGTCATTCCAGACAATTTCCCGCCCATCTTCGATTTTGAAGCGAATTACAGAGGACCGACCTTCGGCTTCAAAGGCGGCGCGTTGTTCTGGGGTGAGGTTGCGGTGACGGTTGTCATAGCGGGGCGCTTCACCTCTAGCTTTTTGGGCTTCTCTGAGTGCCTCTAGTTCTTCAGAAGTGGTGTAGCAGCGATAAGCTAATCCTTGATCTAGCAGTTTTTGTACTGCTTCTTTATAAAGATCCAGGCGTTGAGATTGGAAAAATGGCCCTTCATCCCAGTTCAGTCCTAGCCAGCGCAATCCTTCAAGAATATTGTCGGTGTATTCGGGACGCGATCGTTCTAAATCTGTATCTTCTATTCGCAGGATAAATTTCCCACCGTGGTGGCGGGCAAATAACCAGTTAAATACAGCCGTTCTAGCTGTACCAATATGTAAATTTCCGGTTGGACTCGGCGCAATACGGACTCTAACAGTCACAGTTAACTCTCTCTTTCGCAAAGCATGATAAATGTAGCTTATATTCAAATCCTGAATTCTGAGGCAATGCCTTTGGGGAATTCAAAATCCAAAATCACCAGAGTTCAGTTCAGTGATTTACTACTCATAAATTTATAACGGGACTGACGGGGCTCGAACCCGCAACTTCCGCCGTGACAGGGCGGTGCTCTAACCAATTGAACTACAGTCCCTTGTTTGGCAACTTTGCTATTATCACTATTTTTTTTCTACTTGTCAAGCGTTTTAGAGTTGGGAATTAGAAATTATTTTTGTCCATGTCTCTCCAAGGTGCGAATTTTTCGTTAAAACCTTGATAATGCAACCTGTGGCTCTGATTCTAAATGCTGCAATATCCGAGATTGTATTTGTTTATACTGCTGCTTTAATAGTTGTCTGCTCAACTGGGCTTGAGAAGTGGGTGGTAGAGTCTGGCTCTGTTGCACCCAGGTTTTCAACAATTGCTGCTGAGTTGGCTCAATGCGACTGCTAAGAACCTGGGTACAGGAATGCGGTTCTTCCAGAGTAAAGAAAATCAAAGGATAGTGTGCATTTTCAGTCAGGAGACTTACCATCTTAATATTTTGGGGATTTTGCATATCTAAGTAGCATGGTAGCCACTTAGGAGCCAATTGCCGATTGTAGAGTACTGTCACCCACAACAGCATTGGGTGAGGGGATGTGATGAAGATAAATCGGCTGTAACGGGTAGAAGCCGCATAATTTTTGATTTCTTGTTGAGACAACATCAACCATAGTGTTGTCATCGATCCTTGTGCGGTGTCTAGAATTTGAGGAAAAACAATTTCTTGAATTGGTTTATTTTGAGGCCATAAAAGTTGCCGACAGCTTTGTTCTATTGCAATTGGTAATACAGAATTTAAAGGATGGCTCAAGATGGAACTAGAGGCTATATTTGTAGGTACGCTAGGAAAATTTAATGATTCTAGACTGTTTAATACTTGCAAAATTTGAGCGATATTTTGGGGGCGATCGCTTGCTTTTTTAGCCAGACAAGCCATGATTAAATTATTCAGCTTTTGAGGTATTTTCAGAGTGGGTTTAACCTCTGCGATCGTTTTTGGCTGTTCAAAGTGATGTGCCTTATACCAAGCGCCAAAGTAATCAGTTTCAGGCTGCCAAGGTTTTTTACCTGTGAGCATCTCAAACATCATCACACCCAGACTATAAATATCAGAGCGGCTATCTAATTTTTCTCCATCTAATTGTTCTGGAGAACAGTAGGGTAAAGTGCCATTAAATCCCCTACTTGTACTGGCTGTTGACGCATAATTTAAAAATCTAGCAATCCCAAAATCGAGAATTTTAACTAACTGACCCAATATCGGATCGGGAATAACTAATATATTAGCAGGCTTGATATCTCGATGAACTAATGGGCAAATTTTGCCATCAATGTTAATACCTTGATGAGCGCATTGTAAGCCCAAACAAATCTGGCGAGAGAGAGTCAAAAATATATGTAGAGGCAGCGGAATTAAATCCTTTAAACTCTTGCCAGATAGATATTCCATGACATAATATGGTTTTCCTTTCTCATTCACACCATAATCATAAGCCCGTACTATATGTATACTTTTTTGACTCAAAGCTGCACTCATTAAAGCTTCACGAGCAAAGTCTTGTTGCATCTTGCTATCGACAACAGTTTTAGTCAAAAATTTGACAGCAACCGGTATGCCTCCTAGCAAAATATCATTTGCTAAAAAAACTTCACCCATACCACCGCTACCAATTAATTGCTTAAGTTGATAACGATTGGCAAGCAAGCCCGTAGTACTTGAAGATGTAAATAAGCTCTGATTCACTTTATTTACCTCTGCTGTTGAGTCTATTTAAAGTTAATAATATACACATAAGAAGATCATTAGACAATTGTAGCAAGCATAGCAAGAATTGTAATCGCAAACTTTCAAGGACGTGATAAGAGTTTTAAAAAAATCTCCAAAAATTTAACCATCCAATTTTTTAAACCTTCTTTCTCCGCTTTTTGATGTGCAGCTAACTTGTGTAAAATCTCTAACTTCAACTTTTCATATTCTGTCTTCAAAACATTTTTGGCTTGATTAGGTGAAATTAATTCATTTGACTGTTGACTCATATTTAACCAATCTACAAGTTGCTGCCGCTGGTTGGCTGTAAGGTTTAAAGTAGTTACATGAGAGCAACGTGTTGGATCTTCTAGAGGAAAAAATAGTAGATGATAGTAGCCTACTTCTGCTAAACTACGTGCTATATTTTGACCCTTATTATCTTTCAAATCTAGAAAATAAGGTAGCCATTTAGTCATAGAAGGTTGGGCATCGTATAATACTGTTACCCACAATAGCATTGGGTATACATTCATTTTACTAATAAATTCAGTGCCATGTATGTTATCCAAAAACTTTGTAATATCTTGTTTGGGTAACATTGCCCAAAAAGTTGGTATTGGTCTTTGAAGAGTATGTAGTAAATGCGGAAATCCAATTGGCGCAATTGGTTTATTTCTCGGCCAATTTTTCTGCAAACACTCTTTTTCTGATAGTAAAGTTGCTGGTACTAACTGAACCGGAAATGAGACTTTAACAATGTCAGTACTATTGCTAGGAATAGCATTATTAAGCTGAAAATTAACTTTTTCTAAACCTTCTAATATTTGGTTGATATTTTGAGGGCGATCGCTGACTTCTTTCGCTAAACAACTCATCAATATCTTTTCTAATATTTCCGGTATTTTGACTTGCGGATTTACTTCTGTAACTGTAGGTGGAATTTGAAAGCGATGAGCTTGATACCAAGTACCAAAGGAGTTACTTTTTGTTTGAAATGGATGTTTTCCTGTCAGCATCTCAAACATTAGTACTCCCAAGCTATAAATATCAGAGCGGACATCTAGCAGTTTACGCCCTTCCATGTGTTCTGGAGAACAGTAAGGCAAACTGCCAATAAAAGAATCTGTGAGAGTCATCCCACTTCGCTCTGTGAGAAATTTGGCAATACCAAAATCTAGTATTTTAACAATTTCTCTTTGTTTACTATCTTCAGTAATAAATATATTTTCTGGTTTAATATCCCTATGGACAATAGGATAAATTTCTCCTTTCAGGCTGATACCTTGGTGGGCACATTGTAAACCTAAACAAATCTGATTACAAATCTCTAAAAACTTCGAGATTGTTAAGGGCTGAACTTTAAGAATTTGTTTGAGATTTTTTCCTTGAAGATATTCCATTACATAAAATGGAGTTTTATCTTCAGTAACGCCATAACTTAAGATACGAACAATATGTTTACTTTTGCGACCCAATTGAGCGCCAATAAAAATCTCTCTGGCAAAACGTTGAGACATTTGTTGGTTTGCCAAACTAAGTGATAAGATTTTGACTGCGATCGGCATACCACCTTTAGCAGTATCTTCCGCTAGATAAACTCTACCCATCCCCCCTTTGCCAATCAAATCTCTAATTAGATAGCGATTGTTTAAAAATTGTCCAATATAATCGTCTAATTCTACTTTTTGCCCTACCATACTCTCAATTTTATTTTCTGGCATAAAAATCATTTATGAAAAATGTTATTGGCAAAATACTTTAATTAAGTCTAGCTAATTATTAAATTGAAATCTAAAAAATATCCTATTTTTGAGAAAATTAATTATATGCTGTAAATATGCTTAAGCTCTCTGCAAAATCTCCTAAACATTGTGTAACATATTTGTTAAGGATTACGGTTGAGAAATTACACGTAAACTACAATCAGGGTAGATAAAGTTGTCTAGTAGATTCCGTAGATACACACAAATAACCAGAAAAAAGAATTGAAGAAGAATTCAGCTATTCTGAATTCAGGAGTCAGAATCAAGACGCTCGATAGCGCAGCGTTAGCGACAGAGAAGTGTCTGACTCGCTAACGCTGCGCTATCAGTCGCGGGTCTGAATTCCCGACTGATTGAAAACCACCAAAATATCTGTGCAGTTAAAGGTTAAGATTTGGGAATAAACGGCGTAATAATCTCATTATCGGAGTTTCAATTTTAATTTTAAAGGCTAGTATTTGGGTGCGTTGCAGGGAGTTAAAATTGTTATCACTGATGAGAATTAATGATTGCTGACCATCAGGTAGTTTAGGGCCAATAGTTAAGCCTTCAATGTTGTCTAATAGTACGTCTAGGGTTCTCAAATCCAACAGCAGTTTTTTCTGAACTGGTTTAATATTTTTGGAATCAACTGCTAAAAGGCTATCAATATTATGAATATCATCGGCTCCTTCTAAAGAAACCTGAAACAGGGAAATAGCAAATCCTAAACCAGTAAAAGACCTTTCTAAACTTAGGAAGTGTCCTTGATTATCGAGAGCAAGTAAATCGGGTAATCCACTCGCGAATTTGCCAATCAGATTCAAAAATGGTGCAACTGGTTCAGTTTGGTAAAGAAATTCTTTTTCTGGCTGGTTGTTAAGCAAGTTATATTGCAAAATCCGGCAAGGACTACCGATATTAGGTTTAGCTGCGACACCATCTTGAATTAGAGCGTTTTCGGTAGCTGTGAATAGATGCTTTTTATCAGGTGTGATGGTGAGGCTTTCAAAAGCCAAATTGTTACGGATACCTTTTTGACCATTCTTATCTGGCAAAAATTTGTTTGGGACGGGGAGTGTTACAATTTCTTTGCCAGAAGATAGTGAAAACTCTTTAATAAAAGGATTAATTAATTTTACAGCATCACCTTCAGAAGAAATAAACACAGTTTCTTTATTAGTTAAGGCAATACCTTCTGTATCAGTTTCACCAGGGCGAAATGTTTGACCATTTTCATTTAGTAATGTGGTAACGCTGACTGGGGTAATTCCACCTTTTTGTAGAACCCCTTTGCTCAAGTCGATTTTTAATGTGTAGAAACGAGCGGCAGCCTTTTGTCCACGGTCATCGGAAATAGCATAATAAAGGTTGCTTGTGGCATTATATGTAATTCCAGATAAACCTCCAATTTCCGTTTTTTGAAAGATTAAACCTTTTGGTAAGGTGGCTTCCCCGATAAATTCTATGCTATTGATTTCAACAGCATTTGACATTAAGTTTGTGAATACGAAGCCGATAATTATAATTGGGAGCAAAAAGTAAAGAATTCCTGGGAATACAAAGATTTTTTTAATTAGCTGCATAGATTTTTTTGTTAAATAAATATGCGTTATAAACCAATATGGTTCAGTTAAGGATTGTTGGTGTAGATAATTGGTCTTTTAAGACGCGATTTATCGCGTCTCTACATGATGGTTTGTATTGGCATTATAAATGCCTAGTTGTGCATCTTTATAAAGAATACCAATGAAAAAACAATGTTAAATGACAGATATAAGCCTGGAAACCTGATCAAATCAGGCTTTATTAATTGTTAAGTTGAAAAGCTTTAGAAAATAGGAAATTACTTAAGCTAGTCGCAAACCATATTCATCTTGGAAAAAATTTACAAGCCAATCTTTCACTTGATGAGTAGCACGACAGTCATCTTCATTGTAGCGTTGGATGATTTCTAGTAAGGTGCGATCGCCTGTTTCTAACCATTCATCGTACCAGTAAATACACTTGGCACCACTGGCTTCTTTATCACGCCACTCGAATCCTATCCAACGAGCGATCGCTTTCAAGGCATAGCTTTCTATCGGTAATGCTACACTTTGGGTTAATTGTTCATACACATCTACAAAACGATTCAGTACAGGACGCACTAAGGAGTGTGGAGTGCCGTAAAGTTTTGCCAACCGTTTGACTGTATCAAACTCGTAGACACAAAAATGATAAATTGGCGCTTCGGGATATTGCCAAACCAAATCCAAAAATTGCTGCCAAACTACTTCTTCGTCTTCTGGTTTGTCTGCTAAAAAGGAATAAAACTGTTCTGTATTAGTTTGTCTATTAACGACCAAAACCCCTAAGAGATAATCTAAATCTAAGTCTGGCTGGGCCTCAATGTCAAAATAAAGCTCTATGGGTGCTGTAAATGTAATATCTTCTGTTGGTAGCGGGTAGGGTAAAATTAACGGTCGTTTTTCTAGTGCAGATTGAGCTTGCACTACTAACTTGGGTGCTACTTCGCTGTCAAAACCAAGTAGATTTTCTAAGTTGCTGGGACTGGTATTAGCAAGAGATTCCAGTGTGGTAATGTCTAAGGCTTGGAGTTGAGTGTAGCGAAGGGGTGTTACACCTGGTAACAATGAGAGATGTTTTTCAGATTGAGCGATCGCATAACATTCACTATACCAATGGCAAAAATTGCACTTTTGGCGAGAAATAAACACCTCTGGCGGATTCGGTAACTCTAAAACTTGAATAAACTCTTCCAGAATTAGCTGCATCCGTGGCATCCATTTAAATAGATCCACTGCATAATTTGTATTTTTACTTCGCAATATGAGTGAAGCTGTTCCAGGTGGAACTCCCTGCACTGTTGTCAACACTTGGGCATGAAATGCCGCGACAACCTGATATTCTTGCTTAGGGCGCTTACCCAGTTCAATACTCGCCGGGACGTAGATCCAATCTCCAAAATTTGATTGTCCCGGTTGTTTCACGAGTAAATCTGGACGACTTAGCAAGGTGTCTGCTTCAGAATAAGTTGCTGACAACACTCCTTTATAGATGTACTCAACCCCACGCTGCATCAATTCTAAAGTTGCCTTCTCTGCCCTTTCCCAGTTTCCATAAGAATAATCTGGTTGGTGATAAGTCACATTTGTCAAAATACTCAACTGATGAGCGATTTTGTCCTGTTGCAGTTTCCTTAGCAACTCATTGGGAGCATCGCGCTGACTTTTGTCACCGCGGATATCTAAAAAAGGTCGGCGTTTACAGCGTTGGTATTGCAGTAGGAGTTCAGCATTAATTAGCATCCTTTTAAGTTAACAAGATTTAGCACACTCTGGGAGTAACTCAGACAATTAATAATGGAGTGGGAGATGAGGGAGATGAGAAACTAATGCTAATCCAAAATCTAAAATCTAAAATCCAAAATTGATATGACTAGTACTTCTGTTGCACAAACCAGGTTGCATAGCCATCGAGAGCAATTTCCGGCTTTAGCGAATAAGACTTATTTCAATTATGGGGGACAAGGGCCAATGCCCCAAAGGGCAATGGATACTATGGCCCAAACTCAAGCTTATGTTCAGCAAATAGGCCCCTTTGGCAATGAGGCATATAGCTGGATAGCGCCTCAGACTCAAGCTGCTAGAGTTGCGATCGCTTCTGAGTTCCATGCACCATCTGAAACAATTACTCTCACCCAAAATGTCACCATTGGCTGTAATATCGCCATGTGGGGTATTGAATGGCGGGCTGGCGACCATCTGCTACTCTCTGACTGCGAACATCCAGGCGTAATTGCGACATCCCAAGAAATCGCACGGAGATTCGCTGTGGAAGTTACCACCTGTCCCCTCAAGGCGACTTTAAATGAGGGCGACCCCATAAAAATCATTGCCCAGCACTTACGCCCCAATACCCGTCTTGTAATATTAAGTCATGTTTTCTGGAATACTGGTCAAGTTTTACCTCTGGACAAAATTGCCGAAGTATGCAGAAATAATCATTCTGCACTATTAATAGATGCTGCCCAATCTGCTGGTTTATTGCCTTTAAACTTGACAGAATTGGGAGTAGATTTTTATGCTTTCACTGGTCACAAATGGTTATGTGGCCCTGCGGGTGCTGGTGGTTTGTATGTCCGCCCAGAAGCACGAGAAAGCCTGAAACCTACGTTTATTGGCTTGAGTGGCATTGTTGTGGATAGTCAATCTCAGCCGGTGGATTGGCTGCCAGATGGGCGACGATACGAGGTTTCTACATTATCTTATCCGTTATATCTTGGGTTAAAAGAAGCGATCGCAATTCATCAGCAATGGGGAACCTCACAAGAACGTTACGAGCAAATCTGCCACAATAGTGAGTACCTCTGGCGACAATTGACGGCGTTACCCAATATTAAATGTTTGCGAACTTCCCCACCCGAAAGCGGTATAGTCTCCTTTCAACTTACAAATAATCAGCCTCAAGCTCATTTAAAGCTAGTGCAATTTTTAAACTCACAAAGGATATTAACTCGGACAATTGCTGATCCTAGCTGTATACGCGCCAGTGTCCATTACTTTACTTTAGAATCGGAAATTGACCTATTGGTTGAGGCGATTCAAAATTTTGACAAACAAAATTAATTAAAAGTTTAGGAGTTGTAAGTTATAAGTGTGAAAATTATAATTTTCACTCCTAACTCTGCCAATTTTGGATTTTTCCTTCAATCCAAAATCCAAAATCTAAAATCCAAAATTGAATGACTCCTAACTATCAAATGGAACGTCCAATCTTATACATAGCCATAACTAACCACGGCTTTGGTCATGCTACCCGCACTGCTTCTGTTGCTGCAACAATTCAAAAATTATGTCCAGAGGTTCTACTAATTCTGGCGAGTACTGCCCCACGCTGGTTGCTAGAATGTTATATACAAGGTGATTTTATTTATCGTCCCCGTGCATTTGATTTGGGTGTGGTGCAAGCGGATAGTTTGACAATGGATAAAGTAGCAACTTTAGAAAAGTTGCTCGATATTAAGAAGCATCAAAATTCGCTGATTGCCTCAGAAGTCAATTTTATCCGCCAAAATCGCGTTAATCTCATTTTGGCAGATATTCCCTTCCTCGCTCCTGGGTTTGCCAAAGCTGCAAATATTCCCTGCTGGATGATGAGTAACTTCGGCTGGGACTTGATCTACCGTGATTGGGGAGGGGAATTTACCGCAGTTGCAGATTGGATTAGTGATTGGTATTCAAAGTGCGATCGCTTATTTCGTCTCCCTTTTCACGAACCAATGCCAGCTTTTAACAATATCACAGATGTCGGCTTAACAGGCGGTTCCCCTCGTTACTCTGCTGATGATTTACGTTCTCTTTGGGGAATCACTGCACCAGTCGAAAAAACTATTTTGTTGACCTTTGGCGGCTTGGGTTTACAACAAATCCCTTATGATAATCTACAGCGATTTCCAGATTGGCAATTTATCGTCTTTGATCAATCTGCACCTGATTTGCCTAATTTAGTGAAAATTAATGACCGCAAATACCGCCCTGTAGATTTTATGCCTATTTGTGCGCGAGTCGTCTCTAAACCTGGGTACGGTACTTTTTCTGAAGCCACACTATTAGGATTACCCATTGTTACCATACCGCGTGAGGATTTTGCCGAAGCAACTTTTATAGTAGAAGGTATAACTAATTACAACCAGCATCAAATCATTACCCCATCTGAGTTTTTTCAAGGGACTTGGAATTTTCTCCATGAGTTACCCCAAGCACCAAAGCAATCTCAACCAATTGCTAAGGATGGTAATGAAGCGATCGCTAAAGCTGTGATCAATTATTTACAGACAAAATAAAGTTATTCAAAGTAACATCAATTAATAATGAAATCTTCAACCATAGATAAAGAAACTCTAGAATTAGCAACCCAAGGAATATAGATTAAACATGGATTAAATAAGATGCAAAACTTCATCCTGTCTCTACCTTCTCTCTCCTTTATAAGGCTATGGTGTATACACAATTTATCGAATCACAACCAGTTTGTCGAATTACCCCACCCTAACCCTCCCCTTATAAAGGGGAGAGAACTAGATTTCTTTTTCCCCCAATAGGGGGATTAAGGGGGGTAGTTCTGGGATATAAGGGGAAGCTGGAATTGCTGTAGTTGCATTGTTACACCAAGTAACAGTAATTTTGAATTTGGAATTCGGAGCGAAGCGACGTGACTCACTACCAAAAGTTACTAAAAATTTCCACTACTGGTAAATCTTTTTACAACATAACTGCAAAAATTGCAGATGCAGTTGCAGAATCGAGAGTTGAAACTGGTCTTTGTACTTTATTTTTACGCCATACTTCAGCCAGCTTAGTCATTCAAGAAAATGCCGATCCTGATGTTCTTGTGGATCTAGCTAATTTTATGGCGAAACTCGTCCCAGAATCGGGCAAATACATTCACGATGCAGAAGGCCCCGATGATATGCCAGCACATATTCGTACCGCACTTACCCATACTTCTGAACATATCCCCATTAACCGTGGCCATCTGGTACTGGGAACTTGGCAGGGAATTTATATTTGGGAACACCGCCAGCGCAATCATTCCAGAGAATTGGTGATTCACATTTCTGGATAGCCGATTTTCAAGTTTTATTTAAGGTGTAATTAGATAGAGTTTAAATACTCTGGTTATACTGCCTAACTTTTGAGTATAATCTACTCAACTCGCGGTGATATGCATTGAATAAATTTTGCTGTGATAGCTTTATCATCAAAATTATTGATACAAAACTAACCAGATATAGCAGTCCTAAATCATTCGTGAACAATAAGATCCCCGACTTCCCAAGTAAGTCGGGGATCTTATTCTATCGATTTTCACAACTCCTTTAGGATTGCTATATAGACTAAATAATTCGTGTATATTTGTAAATTCAAAAGTTAAGTTTATTTGTGATTATTAAATAATCTACTTATGCCGATATATACTAATATTTAGTGTAAGCTGTGTGCGCTATTTCTATGAAGCAAAAACTGATACAAACTAATAATTTTCAATTTATTGATGAAGTCCTTGCCCAGCAGTCTGTTAACTTATTGTCACTTAGTCCGGAAAAGACATTAATTACCAGCTTTGCAGAATTAGGAAATTTGATTACTGAACAAAACACTGATATTCAAATTATCATAACCATTCAACAAACTCTCGAAAGTATCGTCCGTACTCAATTGCAAAACTTCCCAGAAAACATCTTCTGGGACTTTGATTTTCTTGTAAGTAGTATGCTTAAACAGGCTTTAACCGCAAATGAGGGCGCTATTCCATTCTTAAAAGTTTTTGGTGAAAAGATGGTTTCTTTGACGGAGATGTTTGGAAATAAAACAGAAATGCGCTTCCGTTATGTTCATGATTTTATATATGGATTTGAGTGGGCAAGATGGGTACAAAAAGAGCCACAAAAACGCGCACATATAGAGCCTTTTAGTCTGTTATTTTTGGATTATTTACTCGTCAAAGGTAAGGAACTTTTACAACGGATTAATCATGGTCAGGTCGTATCTTATAAACTGTGTGATACAGGCTACCGCAACCCCTTCACTTTTTCTCGTGAACCAGAAGATGAATACCGTCTGTTAACTTGTCTTGCTGAAGAACAACTTATTCCAGTAGCAGTATGGAACTGGAATGCTAGCCCTGTATGGAACAAACCTTTCCAAGAAATGCGCCAGCAATTAGCATTAAAATTAAATATTCAACCACAGAGACACTGATGAGCAATTAAAAATTGCTGAAGAAAATAATTATGAAAATTGCTGATTTAATTACTTGGTTTGAAGCATGGGCAAATCCCGCTTGGTGCGAAAGTTGGGATAATTGTGGCTGGCAAATTGAACCAGGAGTTTTACAAGCAAAAGCACGGGTTTTAGTGTGTTTGACACCAACTTTGGCGGTAATGCAGGAAGCGATCGCAGAAAATGCTAATCTGATATTCGCCCATCATCCCTTGATTTTTAATCCTCTCAAATCTTTACGCACTGGTGAAGCGATCGCAGAAATGGTACGGTTAGCTTTTACCCACAATATTGGTATTTACACTGCTCACACGAATTTTGACCAAGTGCAAGATGGCACTGCTGACGTTTTAACTCAGATTTTAGAACTCAAAGAAGTTACTCCCATAGAACCGACACAAGGAGGATTAGGATATGGTCGTGTTGGTTTGCTAGAGCCATTTCTGATATTACAGGAATTACTCATCACAATTCAAACCCGACTTTCTCCCCCTAATTTAATTTTTTCCCCAACTGCTGATTTACAGAAAACAATTTCACGAGTTGCTGTTTTGGGTGGTTCAGGGGCTAGTTACATTTCAGCCGTCGCCAAAACTGGTGCCCAAGCTTATCTGACTTCTGACTGTAAATTCCATCAGTTTCAAGAAAGCCGCGATTGCAATCTTATTTTAATCGATGCTGGACATTACGCTACCGAACGTCCAGCTTGCGATCGCTTAGTGCAAAAATTCCAGTCCTTAAACCTAGACTGGGTGCAATTAAGTCAAAAAGATGAAGATTTTCGCCAGTTTTTTGCTTGATTTTTTCTGCTTCACTATATTCTTTGGATGCTTGCTAAAAAATTTTTGAATCATGTAGGCTAACCGTATTAACACTTATAAATACAATGAATATTAATACTTGTAAATTAATAAATAAATGCATATAAAGTTCTATTTTTAACCATTGTTGTGATTAAAATCACTTAATACGTGTAATTATAATCACATATTGTTAATGTTCCATATCAATTAGTAGCAGAGGAAAATGTTCCAAACTTGACATAACAAATTGTTTACTCTGCCCTAATCAAGATGATTCGCACACTCATTGAATCTGCTTTTGAAACTGGATATCTTAGTGTTGAATCTGAGGGTTTACTCCAGCAAGTACTGTCCACCAAATGCTATCAGTCAGAGGATTTGCCTTTTCTCGCATCTCTATACAACGCAGTTCGCGCAGGTCAAATTAAACGAGAAGCGTCCTCGTCGAACGTGCTTATGGAATTTCCTCTATCGGTTGAAGGGGGCAGGAGGCAGGATGAGCAAACTCCAAGAGGATTCGACCCCGAATGATTTGGAGTCACTGAACGGAAATTCAGTGATAGTCTTAAACCACAAGCTCCATCTGGTCGCTTTACTGAAAGTTTTCCTCCTGTCTCCTAGCCTGTCTACGACACCCTACGGGAACAGCAAGAACTGCCTTTCTTGATAAGGGACTTCCAAATAAAAAAATAATCAATCGCTTTGGGGAGACTTGGGAGAGATATTGCTACCTTGTCCCCTGCTCCTTCCTAATTGGATGCAAAAATTGAGTAATTTAATTTTTGGATGTCCCTAAATCTTGCTGACACTCCCACAAAAGAAGCAGAAGAGAATCTTCTCAGGGTATTTACCCTCTGCCCCTTATCTCTTTTGTCTATCTGCCTTTTCCCCAACTCCGTTGCCTTTTTCTTAGTTATAATCAGGCAAAAATCTTAAAAACTCAAAACTCTTTGGGTGTTCTTGTAGAAAACCGTCAAGGTCAGCAAGAGAATGAGTTAAGATCAGATACAAGTGGGTAAAAGTAAAACCAAGTCCCCGGACTTCCCAGTAATGCCAATGATTAAAAGTAGGCAAATTAAACAACCGCAATCAACGATTGTTTTGGAGTATTCTTTATTACACAATGGTAAGAATGACTCACCAACAAATATGAACCTGGTTAGGACAGGTACCGAATTGTTTGACTTCTTCGATGAAGCAGACATTCCCTAGAATGAGCCGGAGGGAGACTTAGTTCATTGTGAGAGCAACCACTGATTCATGATCCAACATTTCCCGATATTTTGACAACTAGAACCAAGTCTTGGGATTGGGTGATGAAGCGTACTTGTTCCGAAGAGTGAAATTAACCTCTTAAAGGTGTAATGTAATGGGGTAGAACCCAGATTTTGACAGGTTTAACTACGTTGTTTAAAAAGGCAGAAACAATACATGCTACACCGCAAGATTTATCAACTGTGTTGCGATGGGCGCGAGGTATGTGTTTTCTTGCGGGACCAGCAACGCTGGATTGAACGCGCCCGCATCATAGACATAGAGGGAGATTTAGTTACCCTACGCTATGAAACAGAAGAAGAGGATGAAGTTTGTTCTTGGGAAGAAATGGTTCGCCTTGAGAGCATTGGTGCTGTAACTCAAAAATTGGCTTCAGTACCGCGCGGGAATGTGGAACCTCTGATGACTGAAGATTGTCCCGAAGCAGAGCGCATCCACAACCGTTACACTGACTCGAATCCAGAATAAATAATCAGTGCTGAGTGCTGAGTGCTGAGTTAAAAAATCCTAACTCAGTATTGAGCATTCAGGACTCAGGATTAGATAAACTTTCAAAGGCAGGACAGTAACCTTCGAGAGTTACTTTGAAGTTATACAACGGGGAAGCTGGATTCCAACACCGCTGCCCCCTTTGATGTCGACAAGTACCACAACAGTCTACATCTGTCCATGTATAGCGATCGCTATTTTGGTTGAGCAGTTCTCGTTGAGACAATCCCCTTAATACCAGTTCTTCTCCTTGCCAACGAGCTTCGATTAAACCAGTGTCGGCAAATTGCCGCCAACGCGGATCAGCAGTAATCACATTGGGTAGGGTGATTGTGATTACTGTTCCCAACTCTGTCAGTTCGCCTTCGTAGTTAGTCTCTGGTGCTGCCGGTTGTAAAAATGTATCGCCGATTGGTAGTTCTACTAAGGTGTCAGCCGCCGGGGAATGTACATGGTAACGGTTTTGCAGTTCCTCTAAACTAGTCAAGTCTGCCAAGTAGGCAGGAGAACCGTGGACAAAAATGACGTGCTGGGGTCGCAAGTTATGAATTAGCTGCGTAGTACCAGGACCATCACTATGTTGAGCTAAGAGATAGGTTTCAACACTAGTAGGTGCTAAATATTCTTTATTAACTTTTATATCAATTTTTTCTGGTAGGAGAATCAGCCAGGGACCAGTGTCTAGTTGGCAATATTCACCTAAATCAGATGTCGAGTCGGTGAGGACAATACAAGGTGACTTGCCCACATTGGAACGATGTTCTGGTTGCAAACGACGCACGCGGGGACGTACCCGTTCATCCCAAAATAAGGGTTGATGGCGGGCGAAGTTCTGTACTGAAGGGGGGAGGTGGGGTAGTAGCTCTAGATAGGCATCACACCCAGTAGCGACCGCACCATCTACCCAAATATCTAAATCTCGTCCAGTGAAATGGTGATGCGATCGCAAGAGCATTAATAATTCTTGACCTAATCCTAAAGCTGGAGTGGGAAGGATTACAGAACAACGGTCGGCGATCGCGCGATTAATTCGCTCGGCTAGTTGATTTTCTTGGTTGCGGCGGTGAGGATGACGGGATGTGCCATAACTACCTTCAATGATTAGCACATCCAAGTCTAAGCCCCGCAGTTCCTCTAAACGCAAACCTTCTACCAATCGGGAGTTCGATAAGAAAAAATCTCCTGTATACAGTAGCTTGTATGTACGCTGCTGGGTAGTGTAGGTAAGGAGAATTGCTACTGCCCCTGGTAAATGCCCTGCGGGAAATAATTCTACTACCAAACCATCTTGGAGTTCCACAGGCGATCGCAACGGCAGCGCATGACAAAATTTGGAAATTTTCTCAGCATCTTCCTCTGGCCAATTCAGCGGCAGCAACTTGCTAGTCACCTCACTACCATAAATAGGTAACTTGGGAAAAGCTTTATTCAGTGCCAGTAAGCCTCTGGAATGATCTGGGTGGGCGTGACTAATCAAAACTAAATCTGCTGGTAGGGGCGAACTAGCTCCACCTACCGACTTATTAAGCCCCTTAGCCAGCGATGAAACATCCTCCAAACCGCAGTCCAATAGAATGCGGTGTGGGCCCATCTTCACCAATAAACATACGCCCTCATTGTCATGCTGGACACTATAGGGCAAACATTCTAATTCACTACCCGCTTCCGCAGCATCTAAGCGAGAGGATGCCGACAGATTATCCCTCATGCTCTCCTCCCCTCAAACCTCATCATCATGGACATATCCCAAAAGCCAAAAGTTACCGAAGAAGAATTCAGAAGCCAGAATCCATTCTGGATTCTGTGCGACTGGATGGAGAATCGAGGTTTAAAACCCCCGATTTTAATCGTGAAGAAGAAAAAATTCTTTCCTTGCTGAAACCCCTGACTTGATAGCTTGGGGTATTCTGAATTCTGAATTCTGTCTTCTGACTCCTTCTCATACAAATTTTGGTTTTGTGACTTAGGGGTAAGTTTTATCGTGCGCCCCTACACCCTGAGAATACAGATTTTTGATTGGGGAGGACGCCTCCACCAAACCCGCACTGGTTCGGAAAGGTGGGCTAACGAGAAGCTATCAAACTAGAAACCAAAAGAGTTTGCCTCTTGTTTCTTTTCCCTTTGCAAGTTCGGAGCTATCTTAGCCAACATCACCGAAACAGTGCTGAGTGCTGAGTAACGAGTGCTGAGTAAAAAAAGTAAAATTGCACTCAGCACAAAAGGTCTGTACCCCTACGGGGAAGTAAGCTACGCGTAGCGTCTCCAAGAATTGCCCCTGCCTTTAGATATGGAAAAACAAAAAAAGATTTATTTCGAGATGCGTAGCACAAGAAATAATGCGTCCTTACTTAAATCCCTTAGATTTATCTATGGGGTTACTCAGCACTCAGCACTCCTGAACTTCTGGGAAGTCGATCGAGCGTCTACAGACTTATCTCAATGTGCGGAGCCATTGCCGTGATAGTTATCTGAATCATAGAATCCATTTTTCGTGCCAAAAAATAAGCACGAAAGCGTAAATATAACTGTTAATCCAGCTAGAATCAGCTTTACATCCATTTGTTTGCTGCCCTTTACTCAAAGACTTTCCTATATTAATTTAGTGCTTCCGCAATCAAACGGAATCACTAGAAAATCTTTACTATGCCTATATGGATTGGGCAATAGGTAAATTTACCACAATCAGTCAGATTGTAGAACCTTTCGGTTCACCTGTCCATCAATCTAGAAATGATACTCGCTTCGCTCGAATTAAAATGTCACTGCTTTCGGCGTACATAGCTAACTCCATCGAGCCAGATGATACTCTTGGGATCTTTCGGATCGGTGATCAAGATGCGACGCTCGCTTGAGCCATCGTCGTAGGTGATGTACAGCGTCAATCCTTCAACGCGATAGCGACCGCGCTGATTTGGTGCTGTGCTGCTAGTAGCGATCGCGGTGCCACCAGATTCGGCGCTTCCACCAGCACCGTTGCCGCGCACGACTCGACCATCAGCCGAGAAGCGATAATCTTCCCAAGCAGCGACCGACTGGTTGCCTCCGATCGCAACCGTCCCGGTGCCAGAAAGTGAGCGGAAGAATCCATCAAGCTTGAAGTTGTTTGGCAATTTCGGATACGTCGTTTGGAAAGGTAACGCCTCCCAACCGTCCTTTTGTGCAAGTTGCAATTTGCCACCCTGACGACGCCAACGCGTCCATTCATCGGGGTTTGCGCGTTTGTGGGCTTCGAGTCCGCCGCTGAAGGAAAGCCCTTCGACGTTGGTAAGCACATCCCCGTTACGAAAGAGTACAACGGGATAGATATCAAGGGCAATAAAGCCACCGATGCCCATCTTCGGACGCGAATTGAAGCCGAAGCTATCGATTTGAGCCACAGTTTTGGCGTCCGATTGGGAAGAAACAATTGCAGGTGTGTTGGAAGGCGTTCGTTCGACTTTCTTGGGTGTTTTAGGGGGGTTGCTCACCGACGCAAGGAGTTGTGGCGATATCGTTGCGAACTGCGCGTCGGGCAACTTTGACACCGACAACGCCACAGTACATGCATCAATATTGACGTACTGACGTTCAATTTTTTGAGTAATCTCAGCCACAGCTTGGTCGAGTTGCTGCTTTTGGGTAGGGTGGCGATTGAGGTCGCTCAGGCGATCGCGGATCTGGGCGACACCATTCGCGGTTTGCCAAGACTCGATCTTGGCGGCATCAGTAGCAGCAAAACCACTACCCTGCTTACATTTCGTAGCAAAGTAGTCGAATGTCATCACCGTTAGTGCAGCCCGCATGAATGCCTTACTGGTGATGTTGGTGTCTTGCGCGTAAGCACTCTGCGCTGCAAGCAGTGATACCAACAGAGTCATAGTAATAACATTTACTCGCATACACGCTCCCATATCGTGAATGATGTATTATCTCGCGATCGCTTGCTCTCTCTCTGTAAAAATCTTCATCTAGAATCTGAACAATCAAAAAGCACAAAACTTGGCATTATCAATATATAGTTATATAGATATAGTTATATAGCTAAACATTATTTATTATTGATTTTTTCTGGCAACTCCAGTAATGAGGCTCGAATACTTGCTAATGTTGCGCTAAGGTAATTCGTAATTTGGCATTGCTTATTTTTCCCCCACTCTCCATTTTGATTTTAATTTGCTCTAGACTCGACCTTAACGCACCTTTATCAGATTATGAAGAATGATTAAGAAAAACGAGTATAGACAAACATGATAAAAATGTTAGCCGAAAACTTGATTGGAATTGAGGCAAGATTACAAATTAATTGGGTTTGGCTAAATGCCAGCTTACAGTTCGCTGGTTGGGCACTTTTTTCACTTTTACTCGCTGAAGTTTTGAGAGACACATATCATGCTTTGTGTCACCAAGTCAATTGGCTTGCTAAATGGCATAACAAGCACCATAGCGCCTACCGCCGCGATTTATCAATAGTTTCTCTGAAAATTTATCAAGAATCCCAGCTATATCACGACATTTTAGAGTCGAGTCTCCTGTTGTTGATACTGCTGATAATTGCTTTAATTATCCACCAACCGGGGTTGGGATTAGGAGTTGTTTATGCTTGCACCTTCTTGTATGGTGCGTCTGTGCGGTATTTTCAAGGAAAAATTGACACAGACTATAACCATTTACCCGGCCCTTTAGAGACAATACCATCTGTTTGGTGGGTGAATCGGTCTTACCATTGGCGGCATCATTTTGATGATGTCAACGCTTACTACAGTGGTGTCTTTCCCTTAGTGGATAAAATTCTGGGTACAGGATTGTCTCTCAAGGGGAAAACTATCGCTTTAACCGGAGCATCAGGAGCGTTGGGACAAGCATTAGCAGCTGAATTTGTCAAGAATAATGCTAAAGTCGTGGCATTAACCACTAATCCAGAAAAATTAGGAGAGCAAGTTGGCGTGAAAGTAGTTCCCTGGCAGTTGGGAAATGAAGCCAATTTGAGAAATACTTTAGAGAAAGTAGATATTTTAATTATCAACCACGGAATCAATGTCTACACCAGCCGCACACCAGAGGCTATTAACTCCTCTTATGAGGTGAATACCTTTTCGGCATTGCGGTTGATAGATATATTTTTGACAACTGTCACAGGCCCACAAACAAAAGCAACGAAGGAAATTTGGGTAAACACTTCTGAAGCTGAGGTTTCTCCAGCCTTGAGTCCGCTTTATGAACTCAGCAAGCGATCGCTAGGTGATATTATTACCCTCAAGCGTTTGGATGGGGATTGTGTAATTCGCAAGTTAATTCTTGGCCCATTTAAGAGTCAACTGAATCCTTATGGAGTGATGTCTGCACAGCAAGTTGCTGGTGCGATCTTATTTTGGGCACGGCGCGACTTCCGAAATATTATTGTGGCAATAAATCCTCTCACCTATCTGCTGTTTCCCTTAAAGGAAACTAGTACGTCGCTATACTATCGACTTTTTAGCCGAACAGCGAAAAGTGAACCGGACTTAGGCAAACAATAGCCGGAAAGAATAATTTTCTGTAGGGGCAATTAATGAACATTGGTGTCAAGTTAAGCTAAAACCATTTTCAAATCTCGTTTCCAGTCTGAGGCTGGAAATGCTGCTCCTGGCGGCAGAGCCGCAAGCAAGAGAGGCGGAGCCTCAAGGACAGGTATTCCCAGTCTGAGACTGGGAACGAGACATACCCCCACTAAATCTTCAAAGTGGTGCAACAATTCAGTGGTGGGTCTGAATCCCCCACTGATAGCGACACGGAAAGCGAGTCAGATCCTACGGACGCTCGTACCTCGCTAACGCTGCACTATCGAGCGTCTTGATTCTGACTCCTGAATTCTGATTTCTGAATTCTTCTTCAATGCGATAATTCGCAAGGGGGACACGCTCCTCACTGGTTAGTCAAAGGGGGATAGATGACACTCAAGCGATTGATTTTATTTTTTGTACTGACGCCGATAGCAGTTCTGTTGGCAGTTTCGGCTTTATTCGGTAGTTGGCAAGAACCTCAATTTCAAAGTCGCCTGGAATTATACCAAACCAATATTGCTTTACAAGCCCAAGCTTGGCAATCAGAAGATAGCAACGATGACAATCTCCAAGCGATTCGGGAAGCAATACTTGGTGAACAACCCCTGGAGAATGCTACAAAGCAGTATCAGGAGGCGCGTCAGTCAGTTCAAGCTAATTTAGATAAAGTTAACAATCAACTTGCAGAATTACGCTCTCAAGCTGAAATAACTCCCACGCCTCCGAAACCTCTACCGGAGGTTCCTCCCCCGACTAAAGCCTCTAGACAGGGAAAGCAACCGTTACAGCAATCCCTCAAGCAATTACAAAAATTACTCGCTGAATTAGACTTACGCCTGGGAATTTTACAAGCACAGCAAGGACAAACGGATACAGCCTCCAAGACTTGGAGCGAATTACAACAACGCTCAGATATCAATCCAGAATTTGGACAAACTGCTGCTGTATTAAGTGGACTGTGGAGCAATCCTCCTCGTCTCCTCCCAAATGCTCAAGAACCGATTCAAAAGAATTTAGAAGGTTGGTTTCGCTCTACTGCTTTGGTTAAGTTATATCAACTCCAGCAACGACAAGATGCTTTATCAGCAGTAAAAGCTGCACAACAAGAATCATCGGCTCAAGCTGTGTTGAAATTGGCGGTTATTGGCACTATTCCCACTTTGGCAGCTTTAATTGGTTTAATACTGCTGATTTTATTATTTGCTCAACGCTTGTTGAAAGGAAAAACCTCGTTATTAGCTCAAAATTCTGATATCCCTTGGTCAACGCCTTGGGATGGTGAAACAGTTTTGCAGGTTTTTATCATCGGCTTTTTCTTCATGGGGCAAATTTTTGTACCCTTGGTAATCTCGGTGCTACCTATCCCGCGTCCGATTGTGGATGTGCGACTTCAGGCGTTTTCTGTCTTGGTTAGTTACCTATTAGTGGCATTAGGTGCGCTGTTAGTGCTGTATTTTTCTCTCAAGCGCTTTTTTCCATTACCAGAATTCTGGTTTCGCTTCCGTTTTCAAGATAATTGGTTTTGGTGGGGACTGGGAGGCTATTGCACGGCTTTACCTATAGTTGTGGTGGTATCTTTGATTAATCAACAGCTATGGCAAGGACAGGGTGGTAGTAATCCCCTGTTGCAACTAGCCCTAGAAAGCCAAGATGGTGTAGCACTTGGCATATTTTTCTTCACAGCCGCGATCGCAGCGCCATTTTTTGAAGAAATTCTGTTTCGTGGTTTTTTGTTACCCTCTCTAACTCGTTACTTACCCGTGTGGGGATCGATTCTGATCAGTAGTTTGTTGTTTGCGATCGCTCACCTCAGCTTATCAGAAATTCTTCCCCTCACCGCATTAGGCATTGTCTTGGGAGTAGTTTACACGCGATCGCGTAACCTCCTCGCTCCGATGCTCCTCCATAGTCTCTGGAATAGTGGTACACTATTAAGCTTATTTGTATTAGGTAGTAATTAGTACTAAGATAGTACTGTTGCTCAAAAACAAAATATTTGCTTTTATCTCCATAAGTAGAGACAATTAACTAGTTACAATTGGTTCAAGCATAAATACTGGCTGAAAACCAAATTGAGATCGTGGCAGAAGCAAATCAAAGAATGCTATTAACATAGGCAACAAACTATCTAGTACAAGAAGGCAAAAGTAAAAAGGCAAAAGTAAAAAGAAAGAATGCTTATTTTGTAAGCTTTCTGGCTATTTTAAATGGGTGGTTTCTTTACGCCGTGTTGTACTAGTTAAGCATTTATTCTCATTCGGATGATTTTAGCCATTTTCGAGATGTTAATTGTCTTCCTGAACCATTTTTAGCTGTCATAAATTGGATTGCAATTCCGTTTTGCGCTCATCGAAGTGGAAATTGGCAACTAAAAGGGGGTTAGAAAGAAGTGGAAGATGCTTCTTGCGCTTCTAGATTCCTACTAGCCACAGAGTTGGTTTTTTCATTGGTGCGATCGCATTTTACACCCGCTAGCGATTGCCAAAAAAATCCGGAAATAATACTGATGGACTTGTAAAAAGTTGTGATGTAGTAGCTTTTGCTGATGATTGAGGTTCATTGTTCTCAAGATAAATGTCTTACCTAAAAATCTGCAAAACTGCTGCACCAGAGTTGCGATCATGAAGAGTGCTGAGTTCCGTTAGCGGTAGCGGGGCGTTTAGCCCGTGCTGAGTTAAAAGACCATGCCACTTGCGGGTAGGGTATCAACCTTCTCTCAATGCATGAAGATTCCGCGCCACTTGCGGGCGCGGCTTGTACCAAGTACATAAGTGCTGAGTAAGTAAAAAACTTACTCAGCACTCTAAGCCGAGGCACTCAGGACTGAGCGTTGTCAAATCCATCAAAAGTGATGAAGGAACGCCAGATTTTCAGTCTATGCCGCAAGACTTAGCGTTCCCTCTGGAATAGAAACACGCTGATTTTGGTTATTCGTCTTGAGGCTGACTCATACTGAAAAAATTAAAAATATATTTATTTAAGTAAGTAAACGTATTTGCCTTCATTACAATAAAGACTTTATTTTTATACTCACTCATTAAGGAGCAACACTTATATGGCAAATCTCAACCCCAGTCACCCCACCAAGCAACTTCTATCTGGTTACTCTGGCATTATCCTGGGAGCATTTGGGGTTCATAAGTTTATTCTAGGATACGCTGCCGAAGGCTTCATCATGTTGGTAATTTCTGTAGTTGGGGGTTCTTTCACCTACGGCATTGCCTTGTTAGTTATGCAGCTTGTAGGTTTAGTTGAAGGCATGATCTACTTGAACCAGCCCCCTGAAAAATTCGTAAATACCTACTTTGTGAAAAAGCAGGGCTGGTTTTAGTAGTTTTCCAGCAAATTTGATACGTGTAGATTGGTAAAAAATCTCTTCAAGGAGGCAGGAGGCGGGAGGCAGGAGGAACAATTAGGTGGGATTCAGACCCCGCGCGCCAGTTCTTTTATGCCGGGAAACCCTATTCCCTATTCCCTATTCCCTGCTGTATATACAGCACCTATTTATACTTATATGCCGACTCTTAAACCTAAACATCTTACCTTGGTGATGTTCCTTGTGTTGGGCTTAGGATATTTCAGTGCTATGTCTAATTTGGAAGTTAACTATTTTTTAAAAAGCCTAATTTCGCTGATGCCAATACAGGTTGGAGCTATTATTTATATAACTTATCTACGATCGAGCCGTCGTTAACCCTCAGCGAAGTACGATAAATTAATAATTTTAATATGGTTGACGTTCAGTCGTAGTCCGATATTTCGCCTACGCTCAAATTAGAGACGCTTTTAGTCAGGCGTTGAATTTCTGTAGCGAATCTAAACACAAGCCATGCAACTTGTCCCGAAAACTAAGCTAGTCCCAGAACTTGAACCAATTCTAGAGAAAATTATTCTCGATGTTGGGGGCATGAAATGTGCTGGGTGTGTGAATGCAGTAGAGCGACAGCTAACCCAACATCCAGGAGTTAAAAGTGCCTGCGTAAACCTGGCCACAGAAGTAGCAGTTGTAGAGTCAGAAGTTGGTGCAGTAGATGCAGATGCACTGGCACAGCGATTAACAGGCGTTGGATTCCCGACTCAACCCCGAAAAGCTATTGACACAGTAGCAGGTGAGATATCTACCTTACCAGACCCAGCAGAACGCCAACGCCGCGAAATGCGATCTTCGGTAAGACAGTTAGCGATCGCTGCGGTGTTGCTGTTATTGTCGGGAAGTGGACATTTTGGTAATCTTGGTAGCTCAATGCTGCCAATGCTAAATAACATCTGGTTTCACTGTGGACTGGCGACAGTGGCGCTATTAATTCCCGGTCGCCCGATTTTAGTAGATGGCTGGCTGGGGTGGCGGCGAAATGCACCCAACATGAACACCCTAGTGGGATTAGGAACACTCACAGCCTACCTTGCTAGTTTAGTAGCGCTACTCTTTCCCAAAATGGGTTGGGAGTGCTTCTTTGACGAACCAGTAATGATGTTAGGCTTTATTCTCTTAGGAAGGACATTAGAGCAACAAGCTAGAGGTCGCGCCGCCGCCGCATTTAGGAAATTGCTAGCACTCCAGCCAGTTTTAGCGCGATTGATTGCCAATCCAGATAAAGTTGGAATGGGTTCTTCTAGTATAGAAATTCCTGCGGAACAGGTGCGTGTCGGTGAATGGTTACAAGTGCTGCCAGGTGATAAAATCCCAGTTGATGGTGAAGTGGTTGTTGGTCAAACAACAGTCGATGAGTCAATGCTAACTGGGGAAGCCGTGCCAGTAATTAAGCAACCAGGGGATATGGTGACAGGGGGGACACTAAACCAATCAGGAGCGATCACTATTCAGGCAACCCGGATTGGAAGTGATACAACTCTAGCTCAAATTGTCGCCCTGGTAGAAGCTGCCCAAACTCGGAAAGCCCCAGTACAAAAATTAGCAGATACAGTAGCAGGTTACTTTACCTACGGGGTGCTGACGGCATCTGTATTAACATTTATCTTTTGGTACTTTTTCGGCACTCACATCTGGACTGATATCACCATGTCTGGTGGTATGGAAATGATGAACCACGCTACAGATGAAGTTCCCCACTCCCCTTTATTAATTAGTTTAAAACTAGCGATCGCAGTGATGGTAGTCGCCTGTCCCTGTGCTTTAGGACTTGCCACACCAACAGCCATTCTTGTCGGCACTGCTATGGGTGCAGAACGGGGTCTGTTAATCAAAGGTGGCGACGTTTTAGAAAAAGTACACCAACTAGACACCGTAGTTTTTGATAAAACAGGCACTCTAACCACAGGTAATCCCATCGTCACAGATTGTCTGTTAATTGAGGGATTGGGGACTGGCGGCTGGGGACTGGGCACTGAAAATTCCCAATCCTTAATCCAACTAGCAGCAGCCGTAGAAAGCGGTACTCACCACCCTCTAGCAAAAGCGATTCAGCAAGAAGCACAGCGGCAACAGTTATCTATTCCAAAAGCTGTGGACTTTCACACGGAACCGGGATTAGGGGTATCTGCTGTGGTAGATAACACAGTTGTGCTATTGGGTAACTGGGACTGGTTGAGTTGGCACGGCATTCCCATTAGTGAAACTGCACAACAGATAGCACAGGATTTGGCAACAGATGGTAAAACAGTCGTTTGTGTAGCAATTGGGGGAACTTTAGCCGGGCTAATTGGTGTTTCTGATACCCTCAGGCCAGATGCCCAATCCACCGTAGACAAATTGCGTCAGATGGGCTTACGGGTAATGCTGCTCAGTGGCGATCGCAAAGAAGCCGCTAGTGCCATAGCTAAACAACTAGGATTAGACAGTGCTGATGTCATCGCAGGTGTCCCCCCAGCTAAAAAAGCGGCTGCAATACAGTCTCTTCAGTTAGGAGGGATAAGGGGACAAGGGGGACAAGGAGATAAGGGGACAAAGAAAACTCCTAACTCCTCACTCAGCACTCAGCACTCAGCACTCAGCACTCAGCACTCAATTGTCGCAATGGTAGGAGATGGAATTAATGATGCTCCAGCTTTATCTCAAG
The DNA here is from genome assembly GCF_036916985.1 of Nostoc sp. Lineage (GTDB taxonomy): Bacteria > Cyanobacteriota > Cyanobacteriia > Cyanobacteriales > Nostocaceae > Nostoc. Next base: position 125,933 of record NZ_JBALFD010000097.1, on the reverse strand, counting down.
CAGATGTAGGAATTGCTTTACACTCTGGGACAGATGTGGCAATGGAAACTGCTGAAATTATTTTAATGCGCGATCGCTTAAACGATGTCGTCGAATCTATTCAGCTGAGTCGTGCCACCTTCAACAAAATCCGCCAAAATTTATTCTGGGCTTTTGCATATAATACAGTTGGCATTCCTTTAGCAGCAGGTGTTTTATTCCCTAGTCTGGGTTTTCTCCTGAACCCATCCGGTGCTGCTGCATTAATGGCTTTTAGCTCTGTGAGCGTCGTCACCAACTCAATATTATTACGGCGATTAGCTCATCACCCTTAGAATACTTTTTTTCTACACGTAAAATTTCCCAGCACCAATCTTGGTAATTCCCATATAAGGAACTTCCAAATAAAAAATATCCAATTAACTCTTGTGGGGCGCTCATGTTGCCCACCCCACAATATTGGATAATTTATTTCTTGGAGTTCCCTAAAGTTAAGCTGAGTCGGTATTCAAGTTTTATCGGCTCACAAATCTTCTTTAGAGACTTACCAAAGCTATCATAGCTACTGGAGTAGAACGGACATGTTCTACTCTTTCAAGGTATTATGCAATTTTAAAGCTTATTTAGATCAGCACCACAGATTTATGGTGCGCGAAAATGACAGGATACGATACTAAACAAATCTTGATTAATCATAGTTCTACCGATTTGTCAATGGCAGCAGAAACCAATGAAAACCATCTACTGATTATTGAAGACGATCAAGGTCGCAAAGAATTTTCTCTAGAGCACCCCGTCTACTCTATCGGTAGAGATCGCGAATGTAATATCCGTTTGATGTCGCAGTTTGTCTCCCGCCGCCATGCCACATTAGTGAGATTGCCACGAGAGCATAATAGTCATAGCTACTATTACCGGATTGTAGATGGCGATGTCAAAGGTAAGCCTAGTTCTAACGGTTTGATGATTAATGGACGCAAGATACCAGCCCACGATCTCAGAAATGAAGACGAGATCGTTTTTGGCCCTCAAGTACGTGCCATTTATTACCTTTTAAGAAACACTCAGCGTTTGGGACAAACGGATTCGAGTGAATACGACATTACACTAATAAACCCCGGTATGGCCGAGGATTTAGAGGATATAGGAGAGTGAATTCTAACTACCAATCACTAACAATCATAGTCTGACATTCCCACAACTTTAAGCAGTGGGAGTGTCAATTCAATCACCAAAGCTATCCTGCAAGACTTTCAATCAAATGCCAATGGCGGCTACTTTCAATAGCCTGCTTGATAAATTCAAACATTTGTCGGCAGTAATTATCTAATTGAAGTGGTAGTTCTTCGTTTTTAATCACAATACTCATCCGGGTTTCTGTTTCAGTAGATTTTGATTTGTCAATCAGTACTTCTACTGTTACCAATTTAGGAAAAGGAACATTGCCAGGAACTTGACGAGCGATAATGTAATCGCCCGTGTGGTATTGAATATCCAACTGACAGTCCTGTAGAAGTTCTACAAGTAACGGCAACAGATGGTCACTAGGAACAGAAACAACAAATGAACCGGTATAGCGAGCCATAATAGCCCCACGCCTTGCAACACTCCGTCCATCCTATAATACCGAAGCATCTAAACAGATAGTCATTAACAAAGCAAAGTTTTTGAGATCAGGCATGACTAACATCTGTTCTATCGACAAGGAAAGTACCGTAAGCTGAAAGCTTGATCAAAAACTTTACAATAAAGGTTTGGCTGAGATAGAAAATGAAAGTCGCAATTACTGGAGCAACAGGATTTGTTGGTAATCTTTTGGTACAACGACTCCACGCTAAAGGTCATAAGATCGTAGTATTAACTCGGAACACCGCCTTTGCTCAAAAGGTTTTTCCATCTGAGGCTTTTCCCAATATAGAAATTGTTGCCTATACACCAAATGCATCAGGTTCTTGGCAAAATGTCATCGCTAGTTGTGATGGTGTAGTTAATTTGGCAGGAGAACCCATTGGTGAAGGGCGTTGGACACCTGAACGCAAACAAGAAATCCTCAATAGTCGAAAGTTAGGCACACAAAAAATAGTTGAAGCAATAGCTAACGCTAACCCCAAACCAACAGTCTTAATTAACGCTTCCGCTATTGGTTACTACGGCACCAGTGAAACGGACACCTTTGATGAAACAAGTCTGTCTGGTAATGATTTTCTGGCCCAAGTCAGCCAAGCCTGGGAAGCAGAGGCAACAAAGGTAAAAGATAGTGGTGTACGACTAGTAATTCTGCGTTTTGGGATTGTTTTGGGTAATGGTGGTGCTTTAGGTAAAATGATTCCACCTTTCAAACTCTTCGCGGGTGGCCCTATTGGCAGTGGGCGTCAGTGGTTCTCATGGATTCACGTAGACGATTTAGTTAACTTGATTTTGCAAGCTTTAAGTAAATCGGAAATAGAAGGTATATATAATGCCACTGCCCCTAACCCAGTTCGGATGGCAGATTTAAGCCAAACTTTGGGACAAGTCATGAATCGCCCTTCTTGGTTGCCTGTTCCTGGTTTTGCGATCGAAGCTCTTTTAGGAGACGGAGCTATAGTAGTTTTAGAAGGTCAGCAAGTCATCCCAAAACGCACCGTAGAAACTGGCTTTGAGTACAAATATCCTAATTTGCAATCAGCATTAACACAAATTCTTAATTAAAAGGGACTGGGGACTGGGGATTGGGCAAAACAGGCAGAGGCGCAGAGGAGAGAAATTTTACCCCTGCTAATCTGCTTTTTTTTCATTACCCAGTCCCCAGTCTATTGACTAGAAAGAAATTTTTTGGAAACCCAACTGATAATACCGCTGAGAATAGCACCGCCCATGAGGATGCCGATCGCTGGGTTAAATAAGGGTTGCCACAGTTGATGCCACAAATCCAAGCCCAGGTTTACTCCCACTGCATCACCGATCGCAGCGATCGCTAACCAGCCAAAGCCAAACAAAACCAAAAAAACATCTGCGACTAAAGCCATGTTTAGCCAATTTAACAATTTATCTTTCATGATTAGAGTGGGAATTGGGGATTGGGGGATTGGGGACTGCGGATTGGGAAGAGACAACTTAGAGACTGACTTCAATAAATTCCCCCTAGTCCCTAGTCCCCAGTCCCCAGTCCCAAACCATCATTCTTCAAACAACCAATTTTTGACTTTTTTCAAACTCTGCCAATCTGGTTTTCTACTTAAACCGTCTTCAATACTATTTTTTATTTCATCACTCCATTCTTCATTGACAAAAATCAACTGCTGTGCTATGTCAATGTGTTCCCGTAAACCTTTTTGACCTGTTTCTAGCATTGCTAGGGCGAGATTTATTCTGGCTTGGGGATCTTGTGGGTTTAACTTGACTGCTTTTTGTCCAGCTTTGTAAGCCAAGCTGGGTTTGTTATCGAGTAGATACAACCACGTTAAACAAACCCAAGCAGCACTAGTTTTAGGAGCGCGATCGCACACTTCTTTAAACACAGGGATTAAAGATTCTACTGATTCTCCAGCTTTATAGCGTTCTAAACCTGTATCAAACAGGGATTCAACTGTTTGAGTCATAGTAAATTAATCATGAGTCATTAGTCGTTGGTCGTTTATCATTTGTCTTTAGTCCAATGACAAGGGACAAATGACAAATGACAATATTACACCCCAAATGACTTACCGCAACCACAAGTTTGGTTGGCATTGGGATTAGTGAATTGGAAACCACCGCCAATCATGGCATCGCTATAATCGAGCATTAAGCCGTAGAGATATAAAAGACTCTTGCGATCGCTGACAATTTTGAAGCCATCATAGTCAAAGACTTCATCCTGGGGGGTGATCTTGCTAGTGTCTTCAAAGTCCATCATGTAAGACATCCCCGAACAGCCACCCTGACGCACTCCTACCCGTAAGCAGAAGTCTGTGCCTTGCTTGTCCCGGAGGGATTTTACCTGGTGCAATGCGGCTTCGCTCAACATAATTCCGCGTTGTTGAGCCTGAATTGCTTGTGTCATCTGCTTTTTAAACTCCTTAATTAGTCTAAGCGTTACCCGATATCGGCTTGTTAATGCCTCTGGGTTGCTCTTGAGTGTTTTTATATTCATTCTAGCGGCTTGGAAGTCGCTAGATGCCAAATTGTAAACACTCTGTTAAAAGCAGCCAAAGATTTTTATTCTAGAATTGAGAGACTCAGTATATTTATACGAGAAGGCAGAAGGCAGGAGGAAAGAATTATGAATGAAAACTTTAGTTATCGGTATAAAATCCAGTTTAAAAAGAAGAATTGTATCAAGTCATTTAACCCGTGCTGAGTAAAAATCCCAGTCTCTAGAACATTTTCATACAAGGCTTTAAAAACTCATTTCATCGGGATTACCTTCTGACTTGAAAGTGCTGAGTAAAAATACTAGTTCCCAGTTCCCAGTCCCCAGTCCCCAGTCATTCTTTCATTCAAGGCTGTGAAACTTGTTTGATCAGGACTGCCCCCTGCCCCCTGCCCCTGCCCCCTGCCCTGAGAAGCAACCACCCTTCAGGTGCAGCCATAAAAATTTAATCCGAGACTAACTATCTCCCAAAGTTTACTTCCAAATTGCTTCTTTTGATCTCTATGACAAGTTTTAATCGCTCTACCAGTCGTCGGTTGAAGAAATTAACTCAAATTCCTTCTGTATGGGAGGGCGATCGCCGTCCGTTGTCATCACCAAACCAGTTCTCAGACTCAGAGGCAAAGGGAGAATGCATTCTTTGGGTAGATTACTCCCAAGGTGTTGTTCGAGGCATGGACGTAGTAGCCTCAGATATTGGCCCAGAAGCAATAGTTCGCACCTTAATGCAAGCTATGGAGCATCCCCAGAGTCCGGCAAGACCTGCCAGACCCCAAAGAATTGTAGTCAAAGACCGCGAGATCCAATTTTACCTGCGGGGAGTGTTACAAGATTTGGATATTGCTATTGACTACGCACCAGAACTGCCTTTAATTGACGAACTATTTCGTGGATTTGCTGACATTCTCGATAGTCAAACCCCCGACTTACCCCCACAGTATGCACAAATCTTACGAGAAAAAGCATTTGCAATTTGGCAAGCAGCACCTTGGGAATTTTTGGAAGAACAGCAAATTTTGTCAATTGAGATTAATAAGTGGGATGTTGGTACACTCTATGCCTCAGTCATGGGAATGCTGGGAATGGAATATGGGATTTTGTTCTATCGTTCAGAAGAGTCTTTAAAACAATTTCGCGCCGCAGTTTTAACAGATCAAGAATCCACAGAGCATTTAGAAGAAGCGTTCCTCAAGCAAGATTGCTTGTTTCTCACTTTTGAGAGTGCTGATGAAACCGATGAAGATGAGGATGAAGAAGATGATTTGGCGGATCTGCCATTATCAGAAATTGACCCCAGTTTCGGTAATATCCACCCCTTAGAAGGACTACGGTCTGTTTTGTATGACGAAGAAGCATTGGTAATCTTGGTTGCAATCGAAAGCCTGAGCCGCTTTATTCGCGATCATCGTCGCCAGCTTCATGAAGATATCTTCCCGAGTCTGAGCCGTCGCTATCGTATTTCTTTGCCGCCATCGGAAGAATCAACTAAATCTGTGCCTGTGACAGTCTCTACCATGCCGCAGTTAGCAGCAGAATTAGAGGAAATGGCAGGTTTTGATATCGACGATCAAGAGATTGACAACCCTGACTTCCAATCATTGCAAGATGACTTGATACCAGAAGATTCCTTCCTCAGCTTAGGTGTGGTGTCCTGGGAAATGTTGGAGTCCCTGCGAAAGGGAGTCAGCTACCATCAGGCTGGTGAAATCAAACCAGTGGGTGACGGTTTACCAGTGATTTTAATTCAAACTTCCCGACCCAAGGCGAAGACTGTAATTGAAAGAATTGAAACAGCAGGCGGACTGAGAGCAATTTGCTTTAATCCGGGTGCTGACCCCTTCGATGGCGATCGCTACGATCTGGGTTTATTGCAAACTCAAAATGGCGAATTGTTCCTATTTGGTGAATTTTTAGACGAAGATCCGACTCATGTCGAAGCCCGAAAAAAATGGAATCAGCGGTGTAAAAATACTAAGGGCTACTGTGGTTTAATCATTGCTAAAGGGCTAACGGGAGCTTCCCGTGGCAATCCTCAGTTACGAGATATGATGGCTTTGTTTGAAGCGCGATCGCTCTCACCCAAAGATTTAGGTATTGGCACTCTCCAACTGATGCCCCAACTTAAATTTGAATAGTTGCACGAATTTCTATAATTCTCAATCTCACATTGATTTAAGGAGTGCAAAAAATTCTCAAGATCCCCCAATTGATCGGGGGATTTAGGAGGATCTTCAATGGTTGCGGTTTTGTACAAAGATGTCTCTAAACCGTAGTTATAGCGTTTCCCGACAAGTGTAAGGTACACCCATATTCGATATTCCATACACCTTGGAATATAATGTTGTACCTCATCTAAATAGGAACCACTATATACCAATTTGAAAAATGATTGCTAGAGATGGTTTCACAAAAACCAGACACAGAAAGCGATTCCCAATCCAAAATCTAAAATCTAAAATTCAAAATGGTATTACTAAGGGACGGGTGGGTTATCTGTCGGAAACATTTTTTGAATTGGTATAGCTTTACCTGAAGTTCATGAAGTACCTGTATTTTCATAATTTTTCATTCATCTTATTGAAATATCTTCAGTATAAATAGCTACAAATTACTAAAAACTATCTGCAAAGTTTGCTTTAATCAAACCTAACTGATGCATTTAGATATCTGAATCTTTTTTTAGCAAGTTTTTTTATTTCAGCATCTTCTTCTATATCAATATCATTAAGCAAAAGTTCAGATGTATATCTTTTTCTTTGTAATTTTTTTATAAAGCATGAAAATTAGCTGATTGAATGTCTAAATGAAGATTATTTAAAGTACGTAAATAATGGCTATAATGAACAAACCACCGGAGGAGATTGAAATATACAATTATTTTTATAGGTATACTTACCAAATAATAAATAGTTGTAAATCAATTTTTTCTGGCAATAGTTTATCTCTTAGCTTAAATCTGATAAGAAGATTTACTGTTGAATTTTTAGTGCCGTGATTGACTAAAAATTATTTACATAACCTATAGATAGATGAATAGAAAACATGCAAAACAGTCGTTGGATTGAAAGCAAATTATATCGCTAGAGGGAAGATAAAAAATACGCAAAATTTAATCGTATATTTACGGGAACTTTAGTGTAAAAGTATGAAATACAACTAAAATATTATTATCGGCAACAGTCAATTAACATCACATCTATCTGGGTTAATTCATCTGTGTAAAATTACAGATAATACTGTCAAAATTTACCAAAATAATTGACCATTTACACCCAGTAGACTGAGTTTTGTTCCCTTTTTTATAGCTACTAGATTGACACTGAAAAGCAATCAGCTTGATCAAGGTAAGCCAACATTTATAGCCGTTCAAGTAGCTCTAAATTCTTGCTTACAGTAATGGGTGCAGATGGGAGTTTGTTCTGGAGCGATCGCTTATTTGCCTACTTTATAAGTGACTATTCACGCTCTACACAAACCACTCTAACCCGCCTGTAAGGCAGCATTTCAGCACGATTGTGATTCTGAAGTTTTATTTTCTAGTGTTCTAGCAGATGTTCTCTCCAAACAGCTTTGGCGAACTTAGTTAGGAGAGAAGGTCAAGTGCTTTTGATGAAGAATAACTTTGTAAATCTTCATTGAGTCAACAGTAGGTGTCTCAAATTGATTTATCAAATTTCATTGTCAGTATTTACTCATGCTGTTAGTAGGGTTATTATCTTCAAAAGCAACTATGTGCTAATTATGCTGTCACAATAGTAACAAATAAAGTATCGCTTTTTAATTTTTTTAGAAAATTATGAATCCTTTGACAAAACTAACATTTTTAATATTAATGGTATTACTTGTTTCCTGAGACAAACTCTGATAACCTTATCGGTTCCCTCTTTAATTTAGACTCTTTCGACCATCTAAATATACAGCAGATAGCATGATAATGACAAATAAAAAATGGGCCGTTAAACGCATAACAGTTAATCTCGCAACACAGGAAGCGGAAAAACTAGAAAAATATTGTCAGCAAACAGGCAGACCTGCAACTGACGTGATTCGTGAACTGATTAGAAGTTTGCCTGTTTCCGACGACAGCAAAGATGGAAATAAGTAAGAATTTACTTTCATGACTTATCCAGAAAACTGCTTTGCCACCAAAAAATATCTATGATACTTTTGAGAGTCCGCTGCTATGGACAAGAGTTTGTCTAGATGATACAGACGCGTTTTTCTCGCGTCTGGTCATTTGCTGGGACTAAAAGAAGTAATCAAAGAGGTTTTAGTATCGACATTGCCATGCCTTAATATGCTGGTGGAGTTGATATTAAGTAGCAAATTCCGACACCAACCCAGTTACAATCTGTAAAGAAACTGAAAAGGAACGACGGAATGCGTGTTGCAATCGTAGGTGCGGGACTGGCTGGACTAGCAACCGCAGTAGATCTAGCTGATGCTGGTTGTGAAGTCGAGATTTTTGAGTCTCGTCCGTTTGTGGGTGGTAAAGTTGGCAGTTGGGTTGATGGAGATGGCAACCATCTAGAAATGGGGCTGCATGTATTTTTCGGGTGCTACTACCAACTATTTGACTTAATGAAGAAAGTGGGGGTGTTAGAAAACTTACGCCTCAAGGAACATACCCACACTTTCATTAACAAAGGGGGCCAGACTGGTGCTTTAGATTTTCGCTTTCTTACAGGTGCGCCTTTCAATGGCTTAAAGGCATTTTTTACTACTTCTCAACTATCGTTGCAGGATAAATTGCAAAATGCGATCGCTTTGGGTACTAGTCCGATAGTTCGCGGATTGGTGGACTTTAACGGGGCAATGAAAACCATCCGCAATTTGGATAAAGTTAGCTTTGCCGATTGGTTCCGCAGTCATGGTGGGAGTAATGGCAGTATCAAGCGTCTGTGGAATCCCATTGCCTACGCATTGGGGTTTATTGATTGCGAAAATATGTCTGCCCGTTGTATGTTAACGATATTCCAGTTATTTGCAGTCAGAACTGAAGCTTCAGTTTTACGAATGCTGGAAGGTTCCCCTTATGAGTATTTACACAAGCCCATTCTGGAGTATCTGGAAGTTAGAGGCACTAAAATTTACACGCGTCGGCAGGTGCGGGAAATTCAGTTTACTGAGTCAGATGAACAAACCCGCGTCACTGGTATAGCAGTTGCCCAAGGTGATGCCGTAGAAACAATCACTGCTGATGCTTACGTTTTTGCCTGTGATGTTCCAGGAATTCAACGCATCTTACCCCAAGAGTGGCGTAAGTGGTCAGAATTTGACAATATTTACAAACTGGATGCAGTGCCAGTGGCGACAGTGCAGTTACGGTTCGATGGTTGGGTAACGGAACTGAAGGATAAAGAGCAACGTAAACAGCTAAATCATGCGGCTGGAATTGATAATTTACTTTACACAGCCGATGCTGACTTTTCTTGTTTTGCCGATTTGGCGTTGACTAGTCCTGCTGATTATTATCGCCCAGGACAGGGATCTTTGTTGCAGCTAGTCCTGACACCGGGAGATCCGTTTATTAGCCAAAGTAATGAAGCGATCGCACAGCATGTCCTCAAACAAGTCCATGAACTGTTTCCCTCATCGCGGGAGCTAAATATGACTTGGTACAGTGTGGTAAAACTTGCTCAGTCTCTCTACCGAGAAGCGCCAGGAATGGATGCGTACCGTCCCAACCAAAAAACACCAGTAGATAACTTCTTCCTGGCTGGCAGTTATACTCAGCAAGATTACATCGACAGTATGGAAGGTGCTACTATTTCTGGACGGCGTGCGGCAAAAGTAATTTTAGAGAGTTTGAAGAAATAACGAACAGCGATCGCGCAGCGTCTCGTAGAGAAGGAAGAAGAGAAATGTCAGACTGGTTAGAGCATACTGTGCAGGTAGAAGTAGAGGCTCCCATAGATTTAGTATGGAGCCTCTGGTCTGATTTAGAGCAAATGCCCCGGTGGATGAAGTGGATTGATTCGGTGAAAATTCCCCCAGATAATCCAGATATATCTCTTTGGAAATTAAAGACGGGCAGTCTAGAATTTAATTGGCAATCCCGAATTCTCAAAGTTGTTCCCAACCAAATTATTCAATGGGAATCAGTTGATGGTTTGCCAAATCAGGGAGCAATTCGCTTTTACGATCGCCACAATACTAGCATTGTGAAAATGACTATTTCCTACGCCATTCCTGGCATTATTGGCAAAATTATGGATAACTTATTTTTAGGACGGATAGTTGAATCAACAATTCAAGCTGATTTGGAAAGGTTTAAAGAATACGCGCTGAACATTAAATCTACTTAAGCAAAGATGGACTTTGTTAATAGTAAGTTTCCTTAGATTTTTGTGATAAAGCTGTGAGAATTTCAGAGCCGAAACTATGCAGCTTTATAAACTGTTGGTTCTGGAAGTGAATCACCCGTAGCTTCGTAAGCGATGATAAGAGACTCTAAGGCTTCAATTCCATTTGCCACCGCTAACTCGTAAGTATCACCATGAGTCCGCCAGCGTTGTCCTGGAAAATCAGGGAATCCTACTAAATAGCAATCATCTTCATCAGACCATTGAATAAGCATTTGGTACTTCAGCTTACTCATCTTCTTTCTTCTCCTCTAATTTTTTAATTGCCTGTTTTACTTCCTTTTCTTGGTAACATTTGGCATTTGCTCCATCTTTGCCTGAAAGCGTAATTTTTCCATCATACAAAGGATGCACCCAGTTAGTGTGACTGCCTTTTCCTGGGACTTCTGTAAAACCTGATTGGCAAAGCATTTGCTTCAGTTCCCGGATTTTCTTTGGCATTAATTTTATTAAAAAATGCGATCGCCGCACTAAGAAACAATGGATCAAAGTTTCTTGCTGTCTATCCCAAAAATCTAATCAATCATTAGATTTTTGTTTATGCATTGACTTGGTTGTACTCAGATAATATCCGGGGAGAAATAGTTGCCTGAATTTCTTCACCCATTTTTAACTCCTAAGAGGATGTTTGAAAAGTCCTCTTCTTGGTAGCAAAACGTTCTAGATCCCCCTAAATCCCCCTTAAAAAGGGGGACTTTAACTCCGGTTCCCCCCTTTTTAAGGGGGGTTAGGGGGGATCTAAAAGTGTCTAAAGTCACAGCGAAATACTTTTCAAACAACCTCTAAGTTATTCTATTTACAATAATCCGCATACTATACCAGTGCTTGTCAATAACAGGGCCGACATTACCAAGTAGGATCGCTAAACAAATTAATCGTCAATTCCTCGCGTGGCGGTACTGCGGTGATACAAGCGCGGATGATCTCTCCATCTTCTAATTCGACAGTGCAAGCGTGACAAGACCCCATTAGACAACCGGTGGGAATAAATACCCCAGCCCGGTCTGCTACATCTAAGAGGGCTTCTCCTACTTCAGCATCTACTGTGACATCATCTGGTAAAAAGCGGACATGAACAATCATTGGTCATTAGTCATTGGTCATTGGTCATTAGTCATTAGTCATTGGTCATTTACTAATGACACTCTGATCGAAAAAATACGCACTTTAGTTTAAGATAAAAATGGAGTTAAGTCTAAATGGCTTTCTACTTCAGTGGCTAGAGAGTCCAAAATCTGCTCTCGCTGTTCTCGGTAGTTAGCAACACCTGTGGGCAAAGATTTTAAACCGCGCTGTTGACGGAGACGATTTAACCAAGCCCGTCGCCAAGGGCCATTGTCAAAAAGCCCGTGGAGGTAACTTCCCCACACCGATTGACAACTATCTACTAATCCTAAATTAATATCGTCAAATAGGGCGTGGTACGATTGGGGGTCTATGCCTTGTTGTTCGATGCGCGATCGCCCTTGGTGAATTTCAAAGCCATTAACTGGCAAGCCCTGTTGTGGATAATTTGAGCTAACTTGGCGCTGGCGGGCGATTTTTTGTCCGGTAATGACAGTTCTGATTGGTAAAAGATTTAACCCTTGGAATCTGCCTGCTTGTCCTTCTATTCCTTCTGGATCAGCAATGATTTGACCAAGCATTTGATAGCCACCGCAGATACCTAAAACCGTTCCGCCGGAAGCTGCATAGTGTTGGATAGCTTCTGCCATACCGCTTTTTTGCAGCAGTAGCAAATCAGAAATTGTGGTCTTTGTCCCTGGGATAATCACGGCATCAGGATGTCCCAAATCTTGCTTTGGACTGAGGTACTTTACTGAAACTGTACTTTCTGATTCCAGTGGGTCAAAGTCAGTGAAGTTGGCAATTCTTGGTAAGCGGATGACGGCAATGTTGAGGTCAGTTTGGGCTTTACTTGATGAAGATTGACGTTCTAGCAGGTCAAGAGAATCCTCTGCTGGGAACATTTCTTGTAAGTAAGGTATAACACCGACAACGGGGATACCTGTACGTTCTTCTAACCATTTTATCCCTGGATCTAGAAGCGATCGCTGTCCTCGGAACTTGTTAATGACTATACCCTTAATTAAGGCGCGTTCATCTGGTTCTAATAACTCTAAAGTGCCAACAACATGGGCAAAAGCACCACCCCGGTCAATATCAACTACTAACATGGTTGGCGCATTTAAATGTTTTGCCACCCGCATATTAGTTAAGTCGCGGTGCTTGAGGTTAATCTCCGCTGGACTACCGGCACCTTCACAAACCACCAAGTCAAACTCTGTTCCTAAATGCTGTAGCGATTCTTCAATTGTCCGCCATCCCAGTTCAAAATATTGCTCGTAGTAATCTGAAGCACTCACTTTGCCTACAGACCTACCTTTGATAATTACTTGGGAAGTCATATCCCCTTGGGGTTTGAGTAAAATTGGGTTCATTTCTACCCAAGGCACTACTCCCGCCGCCCAAGCCTGCACTGCTTGGGCATAGCCAATTTCTCCACCACTGGCAGTGACATAAGAATTTAAAGCCATATTTTGACCTTTGAAGGGAGCCACTCGCCAACCACGCCGCGACAGAATGCGACAAATAGCTGTAGTTAAAAGTGATTTCCCTGCATGAGATGTTGTCCCCACCACCATAATTGATTTCATAGTCGCTATCACTTAGTTTTTCAAGATACAGGGTTAATTTTTAGGAGCGAAAGTTATGTAACAATCAGTCCATCATTTAAAAAGTATGGGAGATCAGGGAGATGAGGAAGCAGGCGAGAGTTGCAGTAAGTTTTCCCCTCTGCCTCTTATGCCCAATGCCCAATTCCCAATGCCCACCATAACAAACTTCAATTAGATGGTTATGGTAAAGACTTCATGAATAGATGTGATGTTTCCGTATATATTGTTCCCTTTGATTCCCTAATCCTAACTCTTGGGGTTTTGATTCTAAAAAGGTATCCGTAACCAACGAATCACAACATCATAGAAACGATCGCGCCATGAAGGAGTACGCCAATTTTTTCCTTGATATTGTTCCACTAACTGGCGTCCTAAGGGAGTGAGGCGAAAACTATCTGTAATCCCTTGTCCATCGACTTCTCGCCGCAATACACCCACTTGAATTAGCCAGCCCAAGGCGTTATCACAGGCTAATTCTGACAAAGGACGCTTAGTATAGCCCTGCTGAAGTCCATTTTCTAGAGCGATCGCAGTTAATGACACACTCTGGTGTCTCATCACTTCAAATAAAGATACATTAAAGGGTGAACACACTAGCGATCGCTCGGCTCTTTCTACTGTGCTTTGAGGATAGACAAAAATATTTGGGTTTTGGGAATCAACAACAGGCATTGTGTATGGGTAGAAATTTTTATTTTCAAAAAGATTAATTGAAGAATATATTTTTTATTGCAACAAATACCCCATTAAACCAAAATTAGTTACCTAAAGTATAGTTATGCTATTTTTTAGTAATTATTATAATCATTATAAATTAATGTAAAATTTCAAGTGCATCAACAATCTGAAACAGGAAAGGTTAATTATGCCTCTAGCAGTTGGTACGGATGCACCTGCATTTACCGCCAAAGATACAAACGGCAACACAGTCTCTTTATCTGATTTTGCCGGAAAGACAGTGGTTTTGTATTTTTACCCCAAAGATGACACGCCAGGTTGCACCAAACAAGCCTGTAGTTTTCGGGATGCCCAACCTGAATATCAAGGCAAAGATATTGTAGTTTTGGGAGTTAGTGCAGATGATGAAGTCTCCCATCAGGCATTCACCCAAAAATATAATTTGAATTTTCCCCTACTGGCAGACAGCGATAAATCCCTCATCAAAGCTTTCGATGTGGATGGCGGTGGTTATGCCAAGCGCGTCACTTACGTAATTGACCCCAACGGCAAAATTACCCATGTTGACGCTAGTGTAAATACTACCACCCATGCTAGCGATGTTTTAGCTGCACTTGGCCTGTAGTTTTTGACGTAATCGATCAATTAAGGATTTTTTAAATATCTCAACCCCAAGCCTCTAGAGGCTTGGGGTTCTTTGTTTGACTTCAGTTACCTGATGGCGGTGTAACCAATAGCGGCGTAGTTGATGGTAGTGTAGGCGAACTGGGGTTTGCTTGCCGTTGTTGACCTTGAATTAATTTTTGTTGCCTTGCTTTAAAGGCTGCTGCGGCTGAGTTTAGTTCTTCGTTCTGTTGGTCAGAATTCCAGTTGAGAGTCCCGAAATTCGCCCGATGAATCAGATCAAACATATTGAAATTGTCTGAGTTGGAACGGGAGAAAGGATCGGTATTTTGGTCTGTGGTACTATTACTGGGAAAAGCATCCGTTGGGCTGCTGATTTGAGCGGAACTGGGTTGAGCCATCAGCAAGGAAGCAAAGCTAATCCCTGCTGCCGTAGCTACAAACAGTCTAGTAATTTGTAAAAATGGTTTTTTCATGGGGTTTCTACCCTAAAATTTATCTATTTTATCTCTTTAAGCAAGAGTCCGACGCAGTTGGGGTTGAATACTTACTAAGGCAACTAGGGCAAAGCCAAACAACACCAGCAACGCTCCCCCAAAGGTAACATTGCCCCAAGGAGCCTGCATCACTACACTACCTAATTCCCAATTACTGTGGAAATAGAGATAGCGAATTGGCTCGATCGCATAGCTAAGAGGATTCAGGGTGGCGATAATCTGTAACCACTGAGGCATGAAAGATAGAGGTGCTAAAGCAGTACTCGCAAACAATAATGGTAGGTTAGTGACAAAAATCACTGCAATCAATTCAATGTGTCCGGGTAGAGCGAAAGCTAAACCGAGAGAGATGGCTGTTACACCCAAAGCTAAGAGCAAGACAATAAGAGCGATCGCACTTAAACCCGCAACATCTGGTAGTCCAGCCCCTAAGAATGCTGCTGCTGCAACAATTACGGCTGCTTGCAACAAACTTTGGCTGATAATGAAGATTGCTGAAGCAAAGACAATAGAAAACCGTGATGCTAATGGTGCTACCAGCAAACGATTCAAAAAGCCGAACTCACGGTCAAACATCACGGGTAAACCAGCATTCAGCGCCCCAGCAAAGGCTGTAAACACAATGATGCCAGCAGCCAAAAATTGACCGTAATTTGTTGTATTGCCAAATATACCTTTGGGAGCATTTTGGAACAAAGCACCAAATAGCACTAACCACATTACTGGTTGAATAATTCCAGCAACTAAAGATGAGGGCCGGCGTTGCAACTGAATAAACAAGCGACGAGTTAAAGCCAACGTCTCTTGTACCAATTCACCGAAAAAGTTAGGCGCAGTATTAGCATCTGCTTGCGGCGATGCTAACGGCTGCCAATTGATATCAGATTTAGGAGTAACGCTCATGATTGGGGATTGGGGATTAGGGGTTGGGGATTAGGGATTGGGGATTAGGGATTGGGGATTAGGTTATCTCTTTCCCAGTCCCCAGTACCCAGCCCCTATCTCATATTCTGCTTTTTCTCAGCTTTGGGATCGCGGGTGGCGACAGCTGCCAGTTCTGCATCCAACAAGGTGCGTCCTGTGGCAGCAAGGTAAACGTCATCAAGGCTAGGGCGAGATTGGGCGATGCCAAATATGGGCAAGCCAGAGGTTGTTAGCGCTTGCTGTATGTTAATCAAAACATCGTTCTGAGGTGTCACCACTAAGTTAAGGGAATTACCTTGAGCGCTGTTGATGATTACTTCTTGGACAAAGGGCAAAGATTTCAGGAGGTTTTTGGCTTTTTCAGCCTCCTCAATGGGGGAAAATTCGCGGATTCGCAAGGTGATGCGATCGCCCCCGACTTGATCTTTCAATTGTGAAGGTGTACCACTGGCAATCACAACGCCGCGATCTATAATTGCCACGCGATCGGCTAGAGCGTCAATTTCTTCTAAGTAATGGCTGGTAATTACTACCGTCGTCCCAGAGGCGCGTAATTTTCTCAAGAAATCCCATACCACAAAACGGGTTTCTATATCAAGCCCTACAGTTGGCTCATCCAACACCAAAACATCTGGTGCATGGAGCAACCCAGCAGCCAAGTCTAGGCGCTTGCGTAAACCGCCAGAGTAGGTTCCTGTCTTTTTATTGGCGTATTCTTGCAAACCGAGTAAATCTAATACCGTCTCAATACGCTGTTTGGCTACTGCTTTTGGGAGGTGATAAAGTGCTGCTTGCAATTGCAGCAGTTCTTTTCCAGTCAGCACCTTATCTATAGCGACTTCCTGAGCTACATAGCCTAGTCGTTGTCTTGCCACTCTCGGATTATCTAACACAGAAATGCCAGATACTTCGATTTTGCCAGCATCAGGTGTGGTCAGCGTACACAAGGTACGCAAGGTAGTAGTTTTCCCAGCACCGTTGGGGCCAAGTAAACCAAAGATTTCTCCTGGTTCTACCTGAAAGGAAACATCTTGGACGGCAACCACTGTGCCGTAGCGCTTTTGCAAATTTTGAATGAAAACGGCGGGAGCCATGACAGCTGATCCCCAACTATACAAATCTCAATAAAGTCTATCCTTATTGTAGAAGGTAGGGAGTAAGGAAATAACGCATGAGCGAAAATCTCTAAATAAATTCGCGTCATGCGCTATGCTGCCAAAAATTTCTAGCTATTTTAAGCAAGTTATTGGATTGCGTTTGTAGCGAAACAAACCAAATGCTACAGCAATTAATCCTAAACCTGAAAGATTTGTCGGCTCTGGAACCTGAGTATGAGTAGGAGGCGTAGGCGGAGTGTAGTACTTAGTTGGGACATCTGGCAGATCGCCATTAAACAGATAGTTGTGAGATTCGCCATTTCCTGTTAATGAAGCTACTATCACATTGCCGTTAACTTGACCGTTATTGAAATTGAAATTAGCCAAAGGTGCAAGAATACTCCCTAGTATGCTAATCCCACTGGCAGTTATGTTTGTCGCTTCATAGAAGTTGTAGATCACCTTTTGTTTATCTGTGCCAAGGATATTGAACCCAAAGTTTTGCAGCGACACATCCTTACCGCTGATATTGACAACAATAGTTGAATTTGCATCCCCCTTAATTTCAAAATAGTTTGTTTTGGAGACATCTGATCCGGCAACATTAAAAACATTTAAAGCAGTACCACTACCACTAAGGTTAATAGCACCCCAAGATTGAACAGTTGTTTTACTAGTAGGGGTTAAGGTTGCCAAATATTGAGATAGTCCTCGTAGTTGTTTCCCTGCTTCATTAAAATCGATGGGATTACCCTTGGTGAAAGTTCCCTGTGGAAATCCTTCATTGCTAGACACATTGGCACTGCCTCCGTAGACAGCATTACCGTGGTAGACTTGACCGTTGCTTAGAGTTAAGTTTTTTCCAGCTACTACTACGTTGCCGCTATTGCCAGAAAGTCTGCTTCCAAGTCCGCCCACGAAATTCACATTACCGCCAGCAGCAAGTTTTCCTTCAATATCTGTATATTTTTGAGTTATATCTCCCAAAACAAATACATTGTAATCAGAGGCAGCACCTAACTCAACTGCATTCGCTCTTGCTGAGAAACCCAGCGCCAGAGTGACTACAATCGGAGTTGCTACTAATCTCCAAACATAATAGATTTTCGATTTCATCTTTTGTTTTAGTAATCATCAATACGATCCTATGGGTATAAATCAAAGATGGCATTAGTTTGCTGCTATTTTCATTGAAGTTTCATAGCTAGTATAATTAATATGTATTTTTACTTATTATCTCCTTGGAACTGTATATTTGCTGTTCCCTAAGTTAGTGTAATTTTTATCAAAAATAATTCACTAGTTAGGATTTAGGATGTTATTTCACAACTTTCAAAGTTTTGAGGCTAATATCATTGCAACCGCTGATAAATCCCCCCATAGTCTGGATTTGTTGTAGGTATTGCAGGACAGATTTGGTGATGACTTCTCCCGGCATTAGCATAGGAATTCCTGGGGGATAGGGACAGATGATTTCGGCACAGATGCGTTTATTAGTTTGTGACAAAGGTAATGTTTCACTAACTGCAAAAAAAGCTTCGCGGGGAGAAAGTTGTAAAGCATAACTCGGTATTTTATCCAGATTTTGCCAAACTTGGTTTTGAACTGTTAAATCAGTTCGGTGATATTCTTGAGCGAGGGTGGTAAAACTTTGGACTAATTGCTCAATATCGGCTGAGGTATTACCCAAACTAATGATAAAGGTGAGATGTTGCAGTGAGGCGAATTCAGCAGTAACACCTAATTTTTCATCCAAAATTTCATCTGCTTCAAATCCGGTTAAGCCTAAAGCCGAAACTGTGACAGTTAGTCGTGTTTTATCTAAAGCCACAAAGTCAGGAGATTCCCCCAAGGGAGGCATTTCTAAAATTGATAATCCAGGAATTTGACTGATTCTGGTTCTAGCTTCGTCAGCAAGTTGTAAGGTGCGAGACATCAGCGTTTTTCCGTGGAGTGCCATTTGCTGACGTGCTGCATCTAAGGAAGCTAAAAGTAAATAACTAGGACTGGTAGATTGTACGAGTTGCAAAGCTTTACTGATGCGATCGCTATCTATCCTATTACCTTGGATATGCAGCATTGATGCTTGTGTCATTGCACCAAGTACCTTGTGGATGGATTGTACAGCTAAATCCGCACCTGCCGCTAAAGCTGGAGTTGGTAATTCGGGATGAAAAGTAAAGTGTGCGCCGTGTGCCTCATCTACAAGTAGAGGGATATTATATTGATGTGTGATGTTGGCGATCGCCTTCAAATCTCCGCAAACACCGTAATATGTTGGATAAACTACCAACACTGCTTTCGCATCTGGATGCTGTTGGAGTGCAGATTGCACAGCATTGGGTGTAATACCGTGGGCAATATCTAAAACTGGGTCATATTCAGGATTGAGAAAAATTGGTATTGCACCAGAGAGAATTAAACCTGCGATCGCCGAAGAATGCACATTTCGAGGCAGAATAATTTTATCGCCTGTACCACAGGTAGCGAGAATTGCCGCTTCAATCCCACAGGTAGAACCATTGACAAGGAACCATGTTTGCGAAGCGCCAAAGGCCTCAGATGCAAGTTGTTGGGCTTTTTGAATCACGCCTTGGGGTGCAAAAAGATTATCTAAATCTGCTAATTCAGTTAAATCAGCGCGAAAGACAGCTTTGCCAAGTAAGTCAGCCAAGGGTTGAGAAATTCCCTCACCTAGTTTATGTCCTGGAGTGTAAAAAGGCGCATGAGGTCTTGCTGCATTGGCTTTTAAGGCATCTAATAAGGGTGTTTGGTTTTGATTGAGCATTAAAATAATTCGTAATTCGTAATTAAAAAAACAAACTGTAAATTTGGTCAATAGTTTAAGGTAGATTGAACATTACCTGATAGAAACGGAATCAGGCTGCGGACAATATGGGAAACTACTACTAAAAATCCTTATCTACGTTTGATTAATTACATCTTAGTTTTACATTATGATTTGGCAATTGCCTAATGCACAGCATAGAGTAATAATTACGAATTACGAATTATTCACATGAGGCCTTATCATCAAATCCCAATTTTCGAGTGTGGTGAACCGCTAATCAAGATTCCTTTAGAATTATTTGCGGTGGAATTTCCCCACCCTTATGAAAAATTAGGTGCGCCTTATGGCGATCGCTCTCCTTATTATCTCCGTCAAAGCGTGATCGAAAATTTGCTCCAAGCGCAAAATTATCTTAATATTCTGTATCCTAACTGGCATATCCAAATCTTTGACGCCTATCGCCCGATCGCAGTTCAGCAGTTTATGGTAGATTACAGCTTCGCCCAAGCAGTCCAGGATAGGGGACTGACTGAGGTGGAGTTGTTACCAAACCAACGTCAAGAAATTTGGGAAGCAGTTTATGAAATTTGGGCTGTACCGAGTTTGGATGAAAAAACTCCGCCTCCTCACAGTACTGGTGGGGCGGTAGATGTAACGCTGGTAGATGATGCTGGGAAAATAGTGAATATGGGTTCGCCAATTGATGAAATGTCAGAGCGATCGCATCCCAATTATTATGCCAATAGCGACGACTCAGAAGCACAAAAGTATCATACTTCCCGTCAGTTATTGCGAGATGTAATGTTAAAAGCCTGCTTTCAACGCAATCCTAGAGAATGGTGGCATTTTTCTATCGGCGATCAAATGTGGGCTTGGCTGAATAATCAATCCAATCCAGCCAATCCTGTCGCAGCACGTTATGGACGGCTTATATAGATGCGTTATCACAAAAGAATTCAGGAGTCAGAATTCAGAATGGGCTAAACGCCCCGCTACCGCTAACAGAATTGAATTGGAGTCTGACTGGCAGACTTGTTCAATCTAATGCTGAATAAATGGTGAAACTAAATGCTGAATCTTTATTGCGGAATCCATAAGGAATAAATAAGCGTTCATCCCACACTTTCTTCTTCTGACTACTGAATACTTCTTCAAGCATCTTGAGGATTTAACTCTCTTAACTCGTCGGTAGTGTAAGTACCAATGGGAGTCCAAACTAGATAGGGAAGGAGTAACAGCGCCGCCATTAGAGAAATCGGTAAAACGCAGATTGCCAGGACAACGGCTAAAATTAAACCCATTAGCCCAAGAATTTCCCCAATTTTGAGACTGCGAAATCTCAACATTAGAGGTATGTAGGCGATGGTGATAATTTCTACCACGAGATACAAAGCCATTAATAGCCAAGTAATTAGGCTTCCAGGATTTTTTTGCCAGACAATAGTAGCTGAAGCTGTACCACCAATAAAAATCACAGTCCAGATAAACGGAATCAGCGGTTCAAAAACTAGCCAGCGAGGGCGACTTAAATGTGCAAACCATTTAACATCACGCGGCGTAATCAAGAAACTCCCAAGAGCAATGAAGAAGGTTACAGCCCCAATTATTATCCAAGATGGAATCATAATGCACTCAAGTTTTGTGTATTTTGTCAAGTCATACACTGCAAGTTTGACAATTTAGGCTATATGTTTAATCATTCTCTGGGGCGATTCTTAGGCATCTTGAGGATTGAGACTGATCATCTGCCAAGTGGTATAAGTACCAATGGGACTCCAGAGCAAATAAGGAACTAGTAATAGTGCTGCCCAACCAGAAAAACCTAAGACTGCAAGTATCAATAAAGCACTGATGATCAAACCTGTGCCACCGAGAATTGTGCCCACTTTCAGACTGCGAAGCTTAAACATGACAGGCGTATAAGCAATCGTGACAATTTCTAATAGCAGATATAAAGCCATAATTAACCAGGTTGAAGTGCTTCCTGGGTCTTTTTCCCAGACAATATAAGCTGACCAAGCACCACAAATAAATATTACAGTCCAGATAATTGGAATTGCACCCTCAAAAGTTAGCCATCTTGGTCGTTGTAAACGCTTGAACCATTGGCGATCGCTAGGCGTAATCACGTTCGCGGCTAAAGCAACCAAGAAAGCCACACCCCCAATCACCATCCAAGATTTAATCATGCCCGTTAGTCCTTTACAAGCGCTATCTATCGCTTAATATCACTCTTTATAGTGTGATTTTGTCAATTTAATTGCTAATTACTCATCATCCCTGAGTTTGAAACCTTGATATCGTTTGGCAGGATTTTAAATTATGGGCATTGGGTAGAAGCTGAAAGGTTAGGCGATCGCTACTGGTTTGGAGGCGATCGCACCGCGATTACAGTGAAGTTTGTACCATACTAAGTGCAGCTTTGCATAAGTTCGTAACTTTTTTAAACGCAGAGGAACACAGAGGTAAACGCATAGGCGCTTCGCCTTCCCGCAGGGTAGGTACGCAGAGCAATCTTTATGAGCCGACTGTGATAGTGTAAGACAACACAAAAGGCTTGAAACTAGCTCCAGATTTAGGATTACCGCTTAATTCCAATTCATAAGTTCCTACTTTGGGAAATACAATCTCGGCTCCGGGAATGCTTTTATATTGCTTGGTTGACACATTATGTAAAGTTGGCTTTAGCAATGGGGTATCAGTTTCGTTGTGAGGTTGAGGGTAGACAGCTAACTGACAGTTACATTGGGTTAGGGGAATTAATTGCCCGCCTTTACGGGTGAGGACAATCCAAGCATGAGCGGTTTTGCCAGCTTGAGGATTGTCATGGGGTTCAATATGCAGCATTCCGCCCACATCTTTTGATACCTTTTCTGTGTGGGCCTTAACTGGTGTAGCTATCAAAACCGAAATCAATAATAGCCATCCCAAATTCTTCTCTAAGGTAAAGTGGAACATAGAGTTTCTAAGAGTAAGTGAAGTAAAGCAGGTTGACTGGGGAAAGGCAATTAAAGGAAAATTCCAAGATTTTTGATGCTATTTTTCCACCAGTGTTTAGGAGAAAGATTTTAAAAGAAAAGAATAGTTGCGTCAAAAGACAGTCTGTCAAACTTTACCCGAAAATTCCTTACCAACTACTAAGGCTCAACCCCGACGAAAAGCTAGTTGACTCCTAAACTTCTACCTTAAAGACAAATTAGCTTATTACTTATGATAGTTACCATAATTCACTTGGATGAGTGAAAGTAATAAGAATGATGAGCGAGAGTAAATATACTTAGTAGCTGAGGTTCAAAGCATGGACTCGACAGGTAAAGTTCAAATTGTGGACTCGTCCTGGCACGTTCCACTACCGCTGAAAGAGTATGCAATGAGCCGAGTAACTGTCTACTTTTATAGCGACAGATGGGTTCCAATTAAATATTGTTCTTTGGAAAAGGCGATTTTGCTTCACCAAAAGGCAAATTTAGAAGGCAAGGAAATTTTACTATTTCCAGATCATCTAGACCCTAATCAATTCTCAAACTCTTTTAATGAAAATGCTTTGAGGTAGACTATTTTTCCAAATTCTTGGCGACAAATTAATCGAATTAATCGGTTATAGAGGCATACATATATTATATGTATGCCTCTACTTGTAAAGTTTAATTTATATATAATCAAACCAACCCAGAACGCAATGCAACGACTGCTGCTTGCACGCGATCATCTACTGCTAATTTATTCATAATCCCTCGGACATGAGTTTTAATGGTGTTGGGACTGAGATAGAGTTTTTCGGCAATCTCTGGGTTACTCAACCCGTCTACCATGAGTTTCAACACTTCTAATTCGCGTCCAGATAAATTAGCTGTGTTGGTAGTGGGTGAAGGTGGTTTGAGATTATCAATTACTCGCCGCGCAATTTGGGGATCGAGATAGGCTGCACCATCAACTGCGGCTGCGATCGCACTTAACAATCTTTCTACACTTGCACCTTTGATACAATAGGCATCTGCACCGCTAGATAGTGCCGCAATAATTTCTGTCTCTGTTTGATGAGATGTCAGCATAACTACATGAGTTGCTGGCAGCGCCGCCTTAATTTGCTGTGTCGCCGCAATGCCATCCAATCGTGGCAATCCAATATCCATAACTACCAAATCGGGTTTCAGTTGCAGTGCGGCTTGAACTCCCAAATAACCATCTTCAGCTTGTCCAACAATCTCCAACTGAGGATGAGCCATTAACGATTGCTCTAATCCCAATTGCATCATTGGATCATCTTCAACAATTAACACCCGCAACGGCGGAGCATTGGCGGGTAAGTTTAAGGGATAGGGAGTATCTAAAGACATTTTTATTTATTAAGAGTCATTTGTTCTTTGTCATTAGTCATTAGTCCTTTGCCTTTTTGACCAATGACTAATGACCAATGACTAATTTATTCTTCGACGCGATAGCCTAACTCTGCTAAACTGATTCGCGACTGTCGCCATTTTGGCTGAACTTTCACAAACAATTCTAGGTAAACTTTACCAGCGATTAACTTTTGAATTTGTTCGCGAGCTTCACTACCAATTGCTTTGAGCATTGCTCCACCTTTGCCAATGAGTATGCCTTTTTGAGAATCACGCTCGACGTTGATCGTAGCAAGTACACGAGTAATGCTGGGAGTTTCTTCTACTAGGTCAATAGCGATCGCTACTGAATGGGGTACTTCTTCACGAGTCAACAATAAAATTTGTTCTCGGATTAATTCACCCATAATAAACCGCTCTGGTTGGTCAGT
This sequence comes from Nostoc sp., assembly GCF_036916985.1. Classification (GTDB taxonomy): domain Bacteria; phylum Cyanobacteriota; class Cyanobacteriia; order Cyanobacteriales; family Nostocaceae; genus Nostoc. The sequence continues at coordinate 101,415 of NZ_JBALFD010000097.1, read as the reverse complement.
TACTAAGTCTGGGGGATAATATAATGGCCCAAGTTCTAAATGTTCAATTAATAATTCTTGCAGTTGCGGTAATCCTGCACTCGTCTTGGCAGAAAATTTCACGATTTCCCATTCATGAGATTGGGCCATCTGAGCGTAACTATCATCTAAATACTGAGAATCGTCCGGTTGTTGGTCGGTTTTGTTCACACCCAGAATTACTGGTGTTTTGCTGCGACTGAGCAATTCAGCAATATAGCGATCGCCTGCTCCACACGCCACCGCTCCATCTACTACAAATAGCACGACATCTACTGATTCAATGGCAATTTTGGCATTTTGCACCAATACTTCGCCCAATTGATGATGAGGCTTATGAATTCCTGGCGTATCTACAAATATTAACTGTGCCTCTGGCGTCGTTAATATACCGCGCAAACGATTACGTGTAGTTTGTGCTACTGGTGAGGTAATGGCAATTTTTTGTCCTACTAATTGATTCATTAGAGTAGATTTACCGACATTTGGACGACCAACAATGCCGATAAAACCTGATTTGAATTCAGGAGGAGCTTGAGGGATTGTTACTTCTCCTGGAAAAGAGAAAGTGTAATTATCAATACTAGTCACCTTTGGCTCCACCCTCATATTTTATAGCTGGGATAACTTGGTTTTTTCTTAGACACAAAACAAGCATAAAATTACCCTGGCATTTTTAGGGATTTTTTTGCCGAGGTTTAATCTACTACTGGCTCTACACTTATATTTTACAGCTGAGACAACTTTGTTTTGTTTTTAGACACAAAACAAACATAAGATTACTTTGGCATTTATCAAGAAGGACTTTTGCGTGATACCAAAGCACATTTATCTTATTTTGTCAAGATAATTTGAGGTGTCTAAAGCAATTGTCCTTTCCGTCCTGCTCAAATTAAAGCTTCCATCGCTTGTTGTAAATCATTCGTCACATCAGCAACAGCTTGTCTAGCAGCCAAACGATTTTCTTGATATTTCGGGTAACGTTCCGAAATAGATATAGGTTCGCCTATAGTTATTTTTACTTTTTGCTTACCCAATTGTGGACGCTGCACAGCTTTATTCCCTTTTATTTTAGCAATCATTTGCCATAAAATTAGAGTCGTCTCAGCAAACCTTTCTACCGTTGGATTTTCGCGAATATAATTACCAGAAACAGCTACAAAACTTTCTACTAAACGCATGTGCCACATCCGTGCATTCGCTTCTTCTGCAACGCGATCGCCTAAAGCTCTTTCGACAGCAGACACTCCTTTTACATCTTTAAATTCTTCTCTAAATATATAATTCCAACCTGCTTGTTCTACTCGCCGACAGCGATCACTTAAATTACCTTTTGACTGCAAATCAAAAAACTGTTCTGATATTAACAATGCTGCATTCAGCAAAGCTTGTAGACGAACTGCTAACGCTTCATTCCTATCAGGAATTTGCCCATTGATAATCTTGGGATCTGGCAATTTTTGATGATAAAACCGGGTATAAAATTCTTCCATGAGCAAAAGTAAATGTTCTGCCAAAGTCAACAACCGGGGATAAAGTGATTCTACCGAAGCCTGTTCTGGTGGATTTGCAGGTAAACCACTAGCCGCCTCTAATTCACTTAAAAGATTAGCGATCGCATCCCAAGGAGCATCAACGTAACTATATTTAATCCCAACTGGTACAATTAAAACCTGTTCGAGGCGTTCAGCTTTGTGCAAATCTTCAGCACACCAGAAGCCTAATTGGGCAATACCAGGTTCTAGCGGACTAATATTCTCTGATAAACCATTGGTAGCACCTTCAGGCGCAGCTGCCATCGGGAATTTACCATTGGCGAACAAGTCACGCGCCGAACGTAACCCTGTCCAGTCAGCTTTACCCCGTTGAATCGGAGTACCACCTAAATGAGAAGCAATCCAGCCAACGTGAGAACCTGCCCAGAGAGGAATGCCGCGATCGTAGATAAAATGAGCGTGAATCGGAAATTGTAGCGTTGTACCTTGCGATCGCGCTGTCTTTGGTACGAGTTGAGACAGCAAGTAACCTAAACAAAGTGGATCGTCTGTTTTCGGATGGCGAAATGCCAGCATAAAACGGATCTTACCCTCCTGAAACTGGCGATAGAGATCCACCAGAACTTCTACGTTATCTGCTTCAATTTGGGTAATAGATGTTTGCCAGTTTATCCAACTGGGTAGCAATAGATTGACGACTCGTAGCAATAAAGGGTTAAACGCCGGAGGAATAAATTCTAAGGGTGCTTGTGCTTGATAAATTACATCTGCCAAGGTAGTTTCTCCTAAAGATGCCGTGATTTCTTTTAAGCTATCTTAGCTGCTGTAAGATACCCTGACGATTGAAGTTGCAGTCACACACGACAAAAAATGAAGCGTACCTACGCAGACTTATAGAGTATTTTTTTACCCACCTCACAAAATCGCATTGCTCCCCCATGCCAATTGCACCCCTGCACCTATATATTCGTGCATTTTGGAACGCAACATTTCCAAATCATCTGTTGCCGATCTTAATTCAATGACAAAATCGGGTGCAATGGGGGGAAATTTCCGTCTTTGTTCAGGTGTAAGTGCTTGCCAACGTTCTCGTTGAATCCAAGCTGCATCTGGAGAACGGTCAGCACCATTAGGTAATTTGAATATAGTAGAAGAACTGAAAGTGTAACCGAGTCCAGTTTGCCGATTCCAGATTCCCAGATCGATAATTAAATCTGCTTCTCGATTACCGCTTTCACCTCCAACGGGGGAGATGATGATTAATTCTCCCTTGGCAGTGCGTTCTAATTTCAATTCGCGGTTATTTTAACATAAGTGATAAAATTGTTCGTCACTAAAATGAACGGTGTCTAGTTTTAATGTCAAAAGACTCATAACCTAGACCTAGATTAAATAGGTGCAAAAATCATATCACAATACAGTTCATAATGAGCAACAAAACACTTGTAGAGACGGCGATTTACGCCTCGCAAAAACCCAAAATTGTTGCCAGTAGACCTTAACCCAAGCGTATTGGTTTATAAACAAATTAGAGATTCAGGAAAGGGAGTAAACGATGCGACTTTCACAAATGTTATTTGTTACACTGCGGGATGATCCGGCTGATGCTGAGATTCCTAGCCATAAATTATTACTCCGTGCAGGCTACATTCGTCGCATCGGTAGCGGTATTTATGCTTATTTACCTTTGATGTGGCGGGTATTGCAAAAAGTTTCCCAGATTGTGCGCGAAGAAATGAACGCTACAGGCGCACAAGAATGTCTCTTACCACAATTACAACCGGCTGATTTATGGAAGGAATCGGGACGCTGGGACACTTACACCAAAGCTGAGGGAATTATGTTTTCCCTAATTGACCGCCGCGAGCAACAATTAGGATTAGGCCCAACTCATGAAGAAGTAATCACAGTGATCGCTCGTGATATGATTCGCTCTTATCGCCAGCTACCATTACATCTCTACCAAATTCAAACCAAATTCCGCGATGAAATTCGTCCCCGCTTTGGTTTAATGCGCGGACGTGAGTTTATCATGAAGGACGGCTACTCCTTCCATACCGATGAAGCCAGCCTTAAAGAAACTTACCAGGATATGTATAAAGCGTACAGCAATATCCTGCGACGTTCTGGTTTAGCTTTTCGGGCAGTGGAAGCTGATTCTGGTGCAATTGGTGGTTCTGGTTCCACAGAATTTATGATTTTAGCGGAAGCTGGCGAAGACGAAGTTCTCTACACTGAGGATGGTAAATACGCCGCTAACGTAGAAAAGGCTGTTTCTTTACCAATTGACGCCGAAACCTCACGGTTTACAACCTACGAAAAACGCGATACACCTGGAACAGAAACCATTGAAAAAGTCTGTCAATTCCTCAACTCTTCTCCCACTCAATTAGTTAAAAATGTCCTTTATCAGACAGTTTATGATAATGGTATAACAGTGTTAGTTTTGGTGAGCATCCGAGGCGATCAGGAAGTTAATGAAGTCAAATTACAAAATGAATTGACCAAAGTAGCTTCTGAATATGGTGCTAAAACTATTATTAGTTTGAATGTACCAAATGTAGAAGCACAGCAAGCATGGACAGCGAAATCTCTACCTTTAGGCTACATTGCGCCAGATATCGCAGATGAGTATATTACCGCCAATAAACAGATCCATCCCAAGTTTTTGCGTTTGGTTGATCAAACAGCCGTTGATTTAAAAAACTTTGTGACAGGTGCGAATGAAGCTGGTTATCACGTAGTTGGTGCTAACTGGAGTGAGCAATTTAAGTTGCCAACTAGTATAGTAGATATACGCAAAGCAAGACCAGGCGATCGCGCCATCCACAACCCAGAACAAACTCTTGCAAGTGCCCGTGGAATTGAAGCAGGTCACATCTTCCAATTAGGCACTAAATATTCCCAAGCGATGGGTGCAACTTATACCAACGAACAGGGTGAAGAAAAGCCGCTATTTATGGGTTGTTTTGGTGTAGGCGTATCGCGTTTAGCGCAAGCGGCCGTCGAGCAATCTTACGATAAAGATGGGATTATTTGGCCAGTTGCGATCGCACCCTACCACGCGATCGTCACAATTCCCAACATTAAGGATGCTCAACAAATCGAAATCGCGCAAAAACTTTACACAGAACTCAATCAAGCGGGAATTGAAACCCTACTAGATGATAGAGATGAACGGGCGGGAGTGAAATTTAAAGATGCGGACTTGATTGGCATACCTTATAGAATTGTAACCGGACGCGCGATCGCTAATGGCAAAGTTGAAGTTGTAGAAAGAGCCACCCGTAAATCCCAAGAAATAGTCATTGATGAAGTGACAACAACACTTAAACAGTGGATTACAGAAGCAATAGGGCATAAGGCATAAGTATGGAGAAGAGACAAGGAAGAGGGGGGAGACAAGGGAGATACTTGTTCAACGAAGAGGCAGGGGGCAGGGAGCGGGGGGAATGACCCCTGACTCCTGCCGTGTAGCGGAGCGGAACATGGGTCTGAGTACCGCACTTCTCCACCAGTGGTTCTCGTACTCTGCGGGAAGCTAAGGCAACAGGTGGGGTTGAATCCCCATCTGAACTATCCCCCTTGCTCCCCGCTCCCTGCACAAGAGCCTCTTTTTCAATAATTTCCCCTTGTCTTCCTTCTCCCCTTGTCCCCAACTTCTAACTCCTAACTCTTAACTTTTCACTCTCGACCCCCCAAAATTTACATAATTTGGTAGGTGACGGATTAGAAATAAAAATTCTAGAATTGAATTAAGGACTTGCATAATCAAAAGGCATCAAGTCTCCTCTAGATTGTGGGAAACTCTCTACTTGTAAGTATCGTCTTTAACCAGGCTGCTCCTCACATAACTACCATATCAGCCCTCAGTTAGGAAGGTTTTGAACATGAAAGACCAACAAGGATCTAATCGTATTTCTTCAGGCGTAATTGCAGCTGTGTCAGCAGTGGTTGTAGCGGTGGGTGGTGGTGTAGCTTGGTTTACCACACAATCCAACAATACTCCTACACCGTCAAACCCCTCTAGCCGCATTGAACAGCCAGTACAGCCATCAACTAGACAGCCAGCTAATGAGCAAACCCCTAACGTTTACTGGCTAAGACCAAAAGACAAAAATGTTACTTTGGTTCCCCAGCCTGTTAAAGTCGCTTCTATTCGGCCCAACCAGCCTTTAGAAGCAGCTTTCCAAAGTTTGTTAGCAGGCCCAACAGAAGGGACAGATTCAACAACCATCCCTAAAGGAACCAAGCTATTGGGGCTGAAGGCAGAAAATAATGAAGTTCACGTTAATTTATCTGAAGATTTTACTAGCGGAGGCGGTAGCACCTCAATGATGGGCCGCGTGGGACAAGTTGTTTACACTGCAACAACTTTAAATCCCAAAGCCAAGGTGTACATTGACGTGAACGGCAAACCGTTGGATGTTTTAGGCGGTGAGGGTGTAGAGATACAACAACCGCTAACTCGTGAACAGTTTCAAAAAGATTATCCACTTTAGTCATTGGTCATTGGTCATTGGTCATTGGTCATTAGTTTTTCACAACTGACAAAGGACAAAGGACAAATGACCTAACGTTTGCTATTTAATACACGAAAATTACGGGCTTGCTGCTCCAACCTTGTGGCTAGGCGATCGCAAACCCGATTACACAACTCAAAAATCATTTGATCTTCCACCCGGTAATAGGCGCAAGTTCCTTCACTGCGGCGGCTAAGGATACCTGCTTGCCACATTACCTTCAGGTGTTTTGACACATTTGCCTGAGAAGTCTGTGTTGCCTCTACCAACTCTTGCACGCATTTTTCTTCATCCCGCAATAAGTGTAGCAGCCGTAGGCGCATTGGCTCACTTAACAGGCTGAAGTATTCAGCTACTTGTTGCACCACTTCTGGTGGTAAAGGCAACGTTTGTTTCATCAGGGTTAACCCGCAAGGAAAGAAAATTTTAACAATGATTCACATCATATATACATTAATACTTAATCGGGGTTAATTCGCATCAAAGGTTGACCATATTCTACAGCGTCGCCATTTTGGAGAAGAATTTCCATCACCTGTCCAGAGACTTCGGCTTCGATTTCATTCATCAGCTTCATAGCTTCAATGATACAGACTGTTTGACCCTTGCGGACGCGATCGCCCACTTCCACAAATGCCGCTTCCCCAGGTGCAGGAGCGCGATAAAACGTTCCTACCATTGGGGAAGGCACTTCTACTAATCTTTGGTCAAGGGTTGAGGGAGGACTTACTGACAACTGCAATTGTGTGCCAGTACCAGTATTCTCAAACACACGAGATGTGGACACCTCCGTTACCTGACTTCCGCTCACCTGGTTTCCCCCAGATGAACCTGATGTCAAGCCTGAACCTACCACACCGCCTAAAGTCCCTTGACCTACCGACAACATCTGATTGCTAATGCTCACAGCCTTACGGACTGTTAGCTCAAAGTCATCACTTTTGAGCGTGACTTCTGCAATATCTGTTTGTGCGATAGTTGCCAGAAGTTGGCGGATTTCATTAAAGTCCAATGGCACAGTTTTTATTACCTCGACCTATCCGTAAATTAGCATTTTAAGTGTGGCAGGGGATTAATCCCTATGTAGGGATTTAAATCGGGACTTGCATCTCCGTAGAGATGAAAGTTATTCCCTGCTGATATATTTATCTTCCTGGGTATCAACTTTGATGCGTTCTCCTTGGGAAATAAACAAAGGAACCATCACAACTGCACCAGTTTCTAGAGTTGCTGGTTTTGAGCCACCTGTGGCGGTGTCACCTTTTAAACCTGGATCTGTTTGGACAATTTCTAGAACCACAGACTTAGGCAATTCTACTCCTAGCACCTGGTCGCCCCATTTTATAACTTCGGCTTCCATACCTTCCTTAAGGTATTTGACGCGATCGCCAATTTGTGCCTTAGTCAATCTGCCTTCTTCATAAGTTTCCATATCCATAAAGACAAACTCATCGCCTTCTTTATAGGTATGCTGCATCGTGCTTTTTTCTAGAGTGGCTTGCGGCACTGTTTCCCCTGCGCGGAACGTTTTTTCCATCACGCTCCCACTCTGGACATTTTTTAGCTTAGTTCGTACAAAGGCGGAACCTTTGCCTGGCTTGACGTGTAGGAATTCAAGCACTCGCCATACAGACCCATCCAATACAATTGAAACACCGGGTCGAAAGTCGTTACTGGAGATCATGAAACTTTCAAATTTTGGAAGACAATCGGCATTTATTGTACCCTTCTAGGGTCGTCATTGGGCATTTGTCATTAGTCATTAGTCATTTGTCATTAGTAATTCTCCTCTGCCCTAGACCTATGCTCCACTCATCACCTAACGTGGGAAGATTATTGATGGGTTACGTCCAGTCAACAATTCACTGCTGCATTTGAGTTATCCCATGCTTAACTTATTAAAATCCTGGCTGAAGAACAGCCTAATGGCAATACTGCTGGTAACAATATTTTTAGGCATAACTACAGCTGGGTGGACTCCCTCCAGTAGCGCCGCACTGCCAGCCGGCAATGCAATTACCGACGGAAAGGCTTTGTTGCGGTATGCACTCCCGATAGATAACAAACCTGTGCGGCAACTACAGGGCAGTTTAGAGGACATCTCTGCCCAACTGCGGGCGAATCGGCGTTGGGGTGCTATTTCCAAAGACATCAGCCAAGCATCCCGCATTCTCGATAAACCTTTCCAAATCTTAACAAGCGTTCCCGCAGAACGCCAACCCCAAGCCGAAGCTTGGATTACCGAGTTGAAATCTGGGGTGGGTAAATTGCAAGAATTGGCGAACAGCAAAGATAAAGAACAAATATTGCAAGAGAGAAGCAAACTTTTGAATCTCGTGACTCAGCTAGAAGAGTCAATGGTGAAACAATTCCCCTTTGAAGTGCCTGCTGAATATAGTAATTTGCCGCAACTTAAAGGTCATGCCACTGTAGAAATCAAAACCAACAAAGGCGATTTGTCCCTTGTCGTAGACGGTTACAGCGCTCCTGTAACTGCTGGTAATTTTGTAGATTTGGTACAGAGGGGTTTTTATAATGGTTTAGAATTTACCCGTTCTGAAGAATCTTACTTTCTCCAAACTGGAGATCCAGCAGGTAAAGATGTGGGTTTCATTGACCCAAAAACGGGTAAATATCGCGCTATTCCCTTAGAAGTCTTAGTTCAAGGAGATAAAGCACCTACTTATGGCATTACTTTAGAAGAAGCTGGTCGTTACGTTGATATGCCAGTTCTACCTTTTTCTGCCTTTGGTGCAGTAGTGATGGCTCGTCCTGAAAGTGAAGTAAATGGTGGTTCATCACAATTCTTCTTCTTTTTGTTTGAACCAGAACTGACCCCAGCTGGACGCAACCTGTTAGATGGTCGCTATGCCGTTTTTGGCTATCTCACCGAAGGTAAAGAAGTTTTGGATAAACTGAAGGCTGGTGACAAAATCGAATCAGCAAAAGTGGTTCAGGGAATAGAAAATCTGGTTGAGCCACAAGCTGCATAAGAGAGGGCAGGGGAAGCAGGGGGAGATGAGGGGGATGAGGGAGAATAATTACTAACTCCTAACTCCTAACTATTAACTTCTAACTCCCCTGATTCAGATTTCCGGCGGTGAATATCTGCTCAACTGCGATCGCTATTTCTGGAAAAGTCCGCGATCCAATTTTCTGATCGCCAGTAAACACCGTCTCTTCGTAAAATCCTTCTTCTAGCCACAACACAGAAATCTTTTCTTTTAATGGGTCTACAATCCAATATTCTGGCACTTCAACCGCCGCATATTCAGACCGCTTATAACGATAGTCCCGATTGATAGAATCTGGACTGACTACCTCTACAATTAATAATGATGGTGATTCAAAGACTGCTGATACATTGATCAATTCTCTTGCTTGCTCCTGCGTCACCACAGACAAGTCAGTTAACCTAGACTTATTTTTACCCGTCCTCGTCCCAGTTTCCCGAAAAGTTAACCAAGGTAAACTCAAGCGCTGAATTTCCGCATCCAGCATCTGCTCAAGAAATTTAGTAATCAAGAAATGCTCAATCGTTGGGGGATTCATTAATTCCAGCCTGCCATCTACTAGCTCATAGTGAAAACCACTGCCATCATCATAATTTAAGTACTCTTCAAATGTGAGCTTTGTTACTGGTGTAGAGACCATTCCAACATCTCCCGAGACGATACATTTATCGTAACTTGGGGGAGTGGGAATTAGGCAGATGAGGGAGATGCGGAGAATTAACCAATAACAAATGACTAATGACTAATGACTAAAATCAAAGACATTGGCGAACAAGGTCTTTTAGAAAGATTACAGCGCTTCTGTCCTCCAGAAATGATCGGCGATGATGCCGCAGTACTTGAGACTGCACCAGGGCAATCTTTAGTAGTGACTACAGATGTACTGGTTGATGGCGTACATTTTAGCAAGCTCACCACTTCCCCAGAAGATGCTGGTTGGCGAGCTGCTGCTGCCAATTTATCAGATTTAGCCGCAATGGGCGCTTCCCCATTGGGAATCACTGTCGGGTTAGGACTCCTCGGTGAACTTAGGGTAAGTTGGGTAGAACGCTTGTACCAGGGAATGACAGAATGCCTGCAAAAATACAATACCCCAATTGTTGGGGGTGATGTGGTGCGATCGCCTGTTACTACCCTGGCAATTACCGCTTTTGGTCAAGTTAACCCTAGTCAAATTATCCGCCGTTCTGCTGCTGTGGTGGGAGATGCGATCGTTGCCACAGGCGTTCATGGAGCCTCCCACGCTGGCTTAGAACTGCTCTTACATCCCGAATTAGGACAAAACCTTAAAGATGCAGAACGCACGGCTCTAATCCGCGCACACCAACGCCCACAGCCACGATTAGATGTCTTACCAATCCTCCAGAAAATTTTAAATTCCCAATCCAAAATCCCAGTTGCGCTGGAAGCGTACCAAAGGTGCGACCTAAAATCTAAAATTCCTGTTGCTGGCATGGATAGCAGCGATGGTTTGGCAGATGCGATCATCCAAATTTGCCGTGCTAGCAGTGTTGGCGCTGTCTTAGAACGCAGACAAATTCCCGTACCAAAAACTTTTAACCATTGGTTGCCACCAGAGCAAGCGCTACAATATGCTCTATACGGTGGCGAAGACTTTGAATTAGTGCTGTGTTTACCACAAGAGTTAGCATCAGCCTTAGTGCAACATCTTGGTGAAGGTGCTGCGATCGTGGGCAAGATTACAGCCGGATCAACAGTACTATTGCACGACAAACAAAAAAAATTCCCCGACCAAGTTCTGAGTCTTAGGCAGGGATTTCAACACTTTAATAGTTAGGAGTTATGAGTTATGAGTTTTAATTCCTCACAGTTCACTCTTGACTCCTTATTCCTAACTCCTCACTCCTAACTTTTTAATTAAACCCACTTCTCGGCTACTAATTCTGCCAAATCCAAAACTCGTTGGCTGTAACCCCACTCGTTGTCATACCATGCCATAACTTTTACTAAGTCATTACCCAAGACCAAAGTCAAGCTAGCATCAACAATCGAAGAAGCGTCATGACCTTGATAATCAGACGATACCAGTTCTAGATCGCTGTAGGCCAAAATACCTTTAAGTGGGCCTTCGGCAGCATCTTTGAGAGCTTGGTTAACTTCTTCAGTAATAGTACGCTTCTCAACCTGCACTACGAAATCTACCATTGAGACGTTCGGGGTTGGTACGCGTAAGGCAACGCCATTTAGCTTGCCTTTCAGGTCTGGGATAACTAGCGCCACTGCTTTCGCTGCACCAGTGGAGGTGGGTACAATGTTTATCGCTGCCGCCCTCGCCCGTCGCAAATCCCGGTGAGAAGCGTCTAGCAAGCGCTGATCGCCTGTATAGCTGTGGGTGGTGGTCATCGTACCTTTGATGATACCGAACTTATCGTTCAACACCTTGGCGATTGGTGCCAAGCAGTTGGTAGTACAACTAGCGTTACTGATAATGTTGTGTTTGTTGTGGTCATAGTCGTGATGATTCACACCAACCACAAAAGTGCCATCCTCGTTTTTACCAGGAGCGGTAATCAGGACTTTCTTGGCTCCAGCATTCACATGCTTGAGCGCACCTTCTTTGCTAGTAAACACCCCGGTTGCTTCGATAATTAGGTCAATTCCCCAATCTCTCCAGGGCAAGTTTTCGGGGTTGCGATCGGATACGCACTTAATGGTCTTGCCGTTAACGATGATAGAGTTATCGTCGGCACTAATCTCAGCACCTTTGATCTTCCCTAGCATTGAGTCATACTTGAGCAGGTGAGCATTAGTTCTGGGGTCTGACGTGTCATTAATTGCGACAAGATCGATTTGACTATTCTCTCTACCCACCCAACAACGCGCAAAGTTACGTCCAATCCGCCCGAAACCGTTGATTGCAACTCTAATCACAGTACCTTGCCCTCTGTATTTATGCTTATATGTTGATATCGTTGACCCCAATCATATCGCAAAGGGGGGGGGCACTTATAACCATAAAGTGTTAGATCAATAAAAAAACACATAATTTATTCAGATTTGTAAGAGTAGAGATTGTTGTTAGTGATATATGATCTGACCGATTCCGGTAATAAATAACGAATTGACTGGCGTTCGCGGCAAAATTTGCGAATTAGACTTGACGAAACTCCTACTAAAGGTATATTCAAGAGTTGCCAGTGAATGGTAGAGGACTGCTCTCTGAGTTGTTGCTCCACTTGCTTGCAGATTAATTTGCTTTGAGTTATAGTCTCACCACCTAGCAGTCGGGGTGCGATTAACCAATCACACATTTGTGCTAGTTCGTGTCCACGGTGCCAACGGGGTAAGGTTTGGAAAGTATCCAAGCCTACAATCCAGTACCAGTGAGTATTTGGGTAACAAGCAGATAAGTCAATCAGGGTGTTAATGGCATAAGAAGTCCCAGAGCGATTTGTCTCCACTAGTGAGATAGTAAACGCTGGGTTATCTTTTATGGCTAATTGCAGCATTTGCACACGATGCTCAAACAAAGCTGCTTCTTTGTGAGGAGGATTTAGGGATGGCACCCAAATTACCTTTTCAAGGCATACTTGATGCAAAGCTGTCTCGGCTACAAGCAGGTGTCCCCAATGAATTGGATCAAATGTGCCACCAAAAATTGCTAGTTGCTGCATCCAGTTATGCCTGGGTTTTATGCAATTGGAAAATAGTTTCATTACCAATGTACTATTTTACTCAATTCACGCCTAGACTTGATGCAATTTCAAATCAGTTTCACTAAACAATGTATTATGTAGCCAATTACAGTAAGGCAGCCAAATTTATGTATTTGACATTACAAGAATTTCTTTCCCGATGCGACCAAAATTTTCAGAATAATCTTAAGAACAGTTCAAAAATAGCAAAAACCTCCAACCAAGGTAAAATCATTCTGAACAAAGAAAACCAGAGCAGAAACATCATTTGGACATCAAACATGAACATGATACAGGAGTAGTTACGGTAAAAATCAAATTCCTGTTATGATACGCGTGTCATTTGTGATTATGGTGTGGTGTGGTGTAAGAGGAGCAATAAATGACTAATTCTGTAGATTTTAGTGGTAGACCATTTCATTTCATTGGCATCGGTGGCATAGGTATGTCTGCTCTGGCATACGTTCTCACAAAGCGTCAATTTCCAGTATCAGGTTCGGATCTTCGTCCAAACCATATTACGCACAAGTTGGAATCTATCGGCGCTCATATTTTTGGTAAACAAGAGGCAAGCAATCTTGAATTCTTTCGACCTCAAGTATTGGCTAATCCAGTAGTATTAAATTCACAAGAACAATTACCTGCTGATACGAACTCGAAATGGCCTCAAGTCATTTGTTCAACAGCAATTAACACTAATAATTTAGAATACAAAGCAGCGTTGGAATTAGGTTGTCCAATTTTACATCGTTCAGATGTATTAGCGGCTCTAATTGCCGAGTACTACAGCATTGCAGTGGCAGGAACACACGGCAAAACTACAACCAGTAGCATGATTGGCTATATGCTTCTGCAAGCAGGTCTAGACCCAACGATTTTAGTAGGTGGCGAAGTCAATGCATGGTCTGGTAATGCTCGACTGGGACAAAGCCAATATTTGGTAGCCGAGGCAGATGAATCAGATGGTTCCCTGGTAAAACATGCTCCTGAAATTGGCATCATTACCAATATTGAACTCGATCATCCTGACCACTACGATACATTAGAAGAAGTCATTGACATCTTCCAGACATTTGCTAAGAGTTGTAAAACGTTGATAGGTAGCATTGACTGTGCGACAGTGCGCGATCGCTTACAACCCACAATTACCTACAGCTTACACTCAGATACCAACGCTGATTACACCGTCACCAATATTGATTATCGGGCTGATGGCACTACGGCTTTGGTTTGGGAAAAAGGCAAAGCTTTGGGAGTATTGACATTGCGGCTGCTCAGTCGGCATAATCTCAGCAATGCCCTAGCCGCCGTGGCTGTTGGTCGCGCCTTGGATTTAGAATTTGGAGCAATTGCCAAAGGTATCGCCACCTTTGAAGGAGCAAGACGACGCTTTGAGTTCCGAGGTGAAGTCAATGGCATTACCTTCATCGATGACTATGCCCATCATCCGAGCGAGATTCGTGTTACTCTCGCCGCAGCCCGTTTACAGGCAAGACCAGGGCAAAGAGTGGTTGCCATCTTCCAACCTCACCGCTATAGCCGTACACTCACCTTTTTAGAAGAATTTGCCGAGTCTTTTGCACATGCTGACTTGGTTGTGCTGACTGATATTTACAGTGCAGGTGAACCAAATTTAGGGCAAATTAGTGGTGAAAGTCTAGCCGCAGAGATTGCTAAACAGCATTCGCAGGTAGTTTATCAACCAACTTTACCCGCAGTGTGTGAGTACTTGCTACAAACATTACGCCCAGGAGACTTGGCGTTGTTTTTGGGAGCTGGAAACTTGAACCAGGTGATTCCTGAAGTAATTACAACCCTTTGTGAGCCTGCTAAAGCCACATCCTAAAGTGGAGACTTTGCAAAGTTTTATTTCCGAGCAAAGCGACCCTCTAGTAACGGTTTCATAAGTTAACTCCATTACCGTATCTTTGCGGTAAATAAATGTAAAAATTTTACCAAAAAAAAGTAAAAATGACCATTTCCCAGGCCGCTGGAAACGTCTGCACAGTTTCTTCTTTGAATACAAAGAAACAGCAAACACCTAATTCGGTGGAGAGTGAAGTAATCTACTTACCCAATACTGATTGTGCAATCAAGTCTCAGGCTTCTTTGTCAGCGTTTACTTCCTATAGAGTTGGGGGAGAAGCACAATTGTACGTTTCCCCCCGAAATGTAGAAGCACTGCAAGCAAGTCTTAAATACGCAAAAGAACGTGATTTAAAGGTGACAACGCTGGGAGCAGGTTCTAACTTGCTGGTGAGCGATGGTGGTATATCAGGCTTAGTCATTGCGACTCGTCATCTCCGCTTCAGTCACTTCGACCCGAAGACAGGTCAATTAACTGTTGCTGCTGGAGAATCAATTCCTAGTTTGGCATGGGCAGCAGCGGAATTAGGATGGGAAGGTTTGGAGTGGGCTGTTGGCATTCCTGGAACAGCAGGGGGTGCTGTAGTGATGAATGCAGGGGCACATAATAGCTGTATTGCAGATATGTTAGTTAGTGCCCAAGTACTTTCACCTGATGGGACGCTAGAAACTCTTACCCCCGATCAATTAGGTTATAGCTACCGGACTTCATTATTGCAAGGTGGCGATCGCATCGTTACCCAAGCCACCTTACAACTTGCTCCAGGTGCCGACCCAGCAGCAGTTGTAGCAATCACCAAACAACACAAAAAGCATCGATTAAGCACCCAACCATATAACTTCCCCAGTTGTGGTAGTGTGTTCCGCAATCCCAAACCTTACAGTGCTGGCTGGTTAATTGAACAAACTGGTTTGAAAGGCTACCAAATTGGTGGAGCGCAAGTAGCACTACTTCATGCTAATTTCATCGTTAACCGTGGTGGAGCAAAAGCTAGTGATATCTTCTGTCTTATTCGCCACATACAACACCAAGTACAAGAACGTTGGTCTATTAATTTAGAGCCAGAAGTCAAAATGCTCGGAGAGTTTCAAGGTGCTTGTGGATAGGGAGTGGGGAATGGGGAATGGGGAATGGGGAAGAAGAATTAATAACCAATGCCCTACTCCCAATTCCCTACTCCCAATTCCCAATTATTATGAAGCATTAATTATTGGTAAAAAAAGAGTCAAATTACTTACCGCATCTATAATTGAATTTGATTTGTTATTCAACGCATAAGCGTACAAATAATTATGACAGGAAAAGGACAGGGATTTGGCTTCGGCTTAGGAAAAATGAAAGAATTGGCTGAAGCTTTTAAGAAAGCGCAGCAAGTTCAAGAAGGTGCAAAGCGACTCCAAGAAGAATTGGAGCAAATGGAGATTCAAGGAGAATCTGGCGGTGGACTGGTAAAGGTGATTGTCAGTGGGAACCAAGAACCCAAGCGGGTGGAAATTTCTCCAGAAGCTTTAGCAGAAGGTGCAGAAGTACTTTCCGATCTTGTAGCAGTGGCAATGAAAGAAGCCTACAACAAGTCCACAGCAACCATGCGGGAACGTATGGAAGAATTAACCAGTGGGTTGGAGTTACCTGGATTTTAGTCATTGGTCATTGGTCATTAGTCATTGGTCATTAGTCATTGGACAAAGGACAAATGACTATTGACAAAGGACAAATAATATCTATGCCTTACAAGTTGCTGTTTGTCTGCTTAGGTAATATCTGCCGATCGCCATCGGCAGAAAACATTATGAATCATTTAATTGAGCAGGCTGGCTTGAGCGAACGCATCCTCTGTGACTCTGCTGGTACATCTAGTTATCACATTGGTAGCCCACCTGACAGACGTATGAGTGCTGCGGCTGCTACAAAGTTGGGAATTAAACTGCGTGGTCGGGCACGCCAGTTTCAAAAGTCAGACTTTCAAGACTTTGATTTGATTTTAGCGATGGATCGAGAAAATTATGAGAATATCCTCACTCTCGATCGCACTCAGGAATATCAGCATAAAGTGCGTTTGATGTGCGAGTTTTGCTCTCGACACACTCTAAAGGAAGTTCCAGATCCCTATTACGGCGGTGAAGAGGGATTTAATCAGGTTATTGATTTATTGATCGATGCTTGTGAAGGTTTGCTGGCAAAAGTTAAAAGTGAGAAGTTATGAGTTAGGGGTTATGAGTTAGGAGTTTTAATTTTAACTCCTAACTTTTATTCCACCAGACCATGCTTCATCGCAAAACGTACTAATTCTGCTCGGTTGCTGGTTGAGGTTTTTCTCAATAAACTGCTAACGTATTTTTCTACAGTTCGAGGACTCAGGTGTAGCTGAAGACCCATTTCGGCATTAGAAAGACCATGAGTTAATAACTCTAAGACTTCTTGCTCTCTATGAGTTAGGGGTGAGTGCAGATGGGATTTCTGAATTTGAGTAGACAGAGAATTATGGACATCCCCCGCTTTTGTCGAGGCGGAAATACCCAAACTCTCTCTATGAGAAAAACGATACTCTGATTGAATAATTTGCGATCGCTCCAAAAGATTGCGGATTGCTGCTGCTAACTCTTCCAGTTCAAAAGGCTTGGGTAAATATAAATCACACCCTGACTGGTAGCCCAGAATTCTTTCTTGGGTCTTAGTGCGTGCCGTTAACAAAATTACAGGCAATAAACGAAATACTGGTTGCTGACGCACCCGACGCACCAATTCATAGCCATTCATCCGTGGCATAACGATATCCGTGACAATCAAATCAGGATGATACTCATCCACCATAAACAAAGCCTCTTGACCGTCATTAGCCGTGATCACCGAGTAGCCAGACAGTTCAAGATAGTCGCTAACAGAGAGACGAGTGCCCAAATCATCATCCACTATAAGGATCGTCAAGGGCATGGATAATACACCCCTAGCATTTTTTTACTCAGAAATTTACTTCTACGTGTTCCATCAGTGAACACAAACAATAATAATGTTCTTATGTTTCATACTATGACAGGATTATCAGCTAATTACTGCCTTTAGGGCTGATTTATAAAGAAAATCTTAAATCCTTAGGAAGGTTAACGAAGTCTAACTCACCTTTGACTATCCGTGCTTGAGAGGTACAAAGACCTTTGTAATTTGTAACAACTCATCAATATTCTGACCAGAGCTAACGGAAACGTCTCCGGCTCCGCTCCTGACTCCTGAATTCTGTTTCGATAACTTAAATTTGCCAGAAAACTCTTAATTGTGAACTTAAAAAAGCTAGATTAGTGATACATGGTTCACCATTCATAGTAGTTCTAAGATACACCCTATAATTCACAAGCCAATCCAAATAATTTTTTAGGTACATTTAAAGCACACAAAATTATCAATGAGCGACAAGAACGAAGGTTACAAAGTTATTTGCGACAACCGTCAAGCCCGTTATTTGTATGAAATTCTAGAAACTTACGAGGCTGGAATTGAATTGACAGGAACAGAGGTGAAGTCAATTCGTGCGGGGAAAGTCAATCTCCAAGATGGTTATGCTTTGCTTCGCAATGGCGAAGCATGGTTGATCAATGTACATATCTCGCCTTACAACGCTAGTGGACAATATTTCAATCATGAACCACGGCGTACACGCAAGCTATTATTGCATCGTCAAGAACTGCGTAAGCTAATTGGCAAAGTCGAACAGCAGGGTTTAACTTTAATCCCGTTGAAAATGTATCTCAAACGAGGCTGGCTAAAAGTGAGTATAGCCCTTGGCAAAGGTAAAAAGCTCCACGATAAGCGAGAAGACCTGAAACGACGCCAAGACCAGCGTGACATTCAACGGGCAATGAAAAGCTATTGAAGAAGAATTCAGGATTCAGAATTCTTTTGTCAGTTGTCATAAAAAACAACTGACAACCTATTGATGTTAATTTACTGCTGGTTCTGAGTTAGATGAATTTGTCTGGTTTTGAGCTAAGGGTGTCCAGTAGCTAGCAATTAAGGCAACGATCAGCCACCAGAGGGTATTAACTTCAGGACGATACCAGACAGTATCTACAGTGCCGTGAGCTAGCATACCCAACAAAATAGCGATCGCTCCAATTAACCAAAATCCCTCGGCACTTTTCACTTGTCGCAATCGTCGCACTTGCAAAAATGCCGTATTAAATGTGACAATAATGAGCCAGAGAAAACAGGCTAAACCAACAAAGCCAGTTTCTACAGTCACTTCCAAAAATATCGAATAGGCACTCAAAGCAGTGTAACGAGGGTGTTGGTAGAGCGGATAAACTTTATTAAAAGAGCCGTGACCAGGGCCAATGCCGAAAATCGGGCGATCGCGAATCATCTCAAAAACAGCATCCCACACATTTCGGCGAAAATTATTACTGCTATCTTTACGGTCGGCAAAAATACTGAATACTCGCAGGCGCACTGGCTCTACAAATATCACTGCTAGCACTAATACCCCAATCAAACCTCCCAAGACAATCGGCAGTGACCAAGTACGCCAAAAACGAGGCATTTCCACGCTTTTCCAATAAACTAGCAATGCCATCACAGCTAAAAATGCTACCACTAGTCCAATCCAACCACCACGACTAAAAGTCAGAATCAGGCAGGAAGTATTGACAATTAACATTGTTAATGATAGAGCTTTTTTAAGCCAACTTTGCCATGCAAAAATTGCCACTAAGCTAAAAATTACTGCTGGTAAAAGGTATCCAGCCAATAAGTTGGGATTGCCTAAATAACTGTAGACTCTTGTCGTCTTAGACAGAGGAGATTCTGGATCAACCCAAGTCGCCAGTGCTGTGGCTCCAAAAAACCATTGTCGCAACCCATAGACACTGACAATTAACGATACATGCAGGTAAAGAATGATAATCCAAGACCGGAGGCGAGGCGACCTTAATACCCTGGCACAAAGGGCAAATAATAGCAAATATAAGGTCAACGTGCCTAAGTCATTAAGTGCCACCTTTTTTACTGGTGATAATGCTGTTGCAACTGCGGCAACTCCCCAGTAGAGCAATACCAGTAAGTGAATCGGAGTAACTGACGAGACATTTGTTGGTGTTACTTCATCAGATAGAGTTAACAACAGCCAAAATCCGACACAAGCCACCAGTAACAAACCCACCAACGTACTCGAAGCAAAAGGTGCAAGAGCATATATTAAGCTGAGTAAAGCAGCTGCGATCGCATCTCCCCACTGGAGCAAGATGCTGGTTTGCCGCCAAGAACTTAACAGTCCCACCAGAGAGCGGTGTACATAACTGGTAGCAAGATATTCTTTGAGCGGTAAAGATGATAAAGTAAATCGTTGCCAGACTAAATTCATAAAAAACATTGCGATCAATTAGCCTGCCGACGCAGAACTTGGAATTGATCATAATGCATACCCCTATAAAAAGGTATTAACATTAATCACTACCTTTAATCTAAAACTACCTCAGTTAATAGGAAGTTAAGATAGTTCTTCATGTACTTAGTACAACTTTACGTAAAATCGTGGCGAATTGAGGGTTGAAATTTTAACGCCGATACGCTTCTCTACGAGACGCTACGCGTAGCTTGTTTCCCCGTAGGGGTACGCCTTCCCGCAGCGTCGAGGCAAGGGTCAAGGCACGCAGAGAATTCGCTACAAATTAATGATTTATAGATAAAAAATACGTCTTTCCCAGTCCCCAATCCCCAATCCCCAAGATTAGACATCACTAATTGCTTGTGAAGGAGTCGCTACTTGCAGCGGCAAAGAAAGCACATAACGATATCCTGATTCTGGCGAACCTTGAATCAAAATATGTCCACCATGCAATTCTGCTAGTTGACAACTTAGTAATAGACCCAAGCTTTCACGAGAAAGACTTCCATGTGATTTAGCTAAATTTATACCGGAACTAGTAGCAAATAAATTCGAGTGATTCCCACTCGAATTTTTGGAATTATCCACCGCTACTGATGAAGTATCTAATTGCTCTTGTCCTTCTGCATGAGTATTGTAAGTTGCTACCTCACCTGTCAGCTCCAGCAGCGACAAAGAATTGAGACGAAAATAGGGATCAACCTCAGTGATACCATCTCCCAGCCAAGGATGGGAAACCCAAATAGTAATGTTGAGCGTATCTTCCTTGTAAGAAACATGAATGCGAACAATGCTACCTGTAGCCGAAAGTTGAATCACACTGAAAACCAGGTGATAGAGGATTTGCCGCACCTTGTCTTTATCTAAAGGCCAAATGCGATTGCGTCCCGGTTCTATAGACAGGCGGATATCTTGCTCGCGGCGGTTAGCCACTTCTTCTAGGGTATTGATAGCTTGTTGGCATAGCATTTCAATATCTACAGGAGCTATATTTAGCACAGTTGAGTTTTCATCCATAGCTCCTAGTTCGGTAATTTCGTTTACTAGAGAAAGTAAATACCGACCACTGTGTTGGATGATTTCTAAATATTCTCTCTGCTTAGTTGTCAAAGGGCCATAAATCTCACGTCCTAAAACACTAGCCATACCTAGTACAGATGTTAAAGGCGTGCGTAACTCCTGAGTTAGCTGACCCAAAAGTTCTAGTTTCAGTTGCTTGGTAGAAATAGAGTCGCTATCTTTACTAGATGGGGTGATTTTAATCTCAGTATTACGTTCATCATTGAGTGAAAATATTGGAGCGTTTTTGGGAGTGCTTGATTCGAGTTTCCCTTGTAGGAGTCGGTTACGCTCAAATTCACTCATACTCCAACGAGCGATGATTTGTAAAAACTCAATGTCTCGGTTTGTAAAATTGCGTGGGACTAAATCCATCACCGCCAATGCACCCAAACAATGTCCCTCAGCATCTATCAGTGGCGCTCCTAAGTAAGCACGAATACCATAATCTTGCACTAACTTGCTGCTAGCAAGTACTGGATCTGTAAGCTTATGTGTATCATTAATTACAAATACTTGTAAGCTCTCTACTACCTGAGTACAAAAGGATTCCCGACGTGATAGCTGGCGGCTTTGTGCCAAATGATTCATCAATCCCAGTCTAGATAAGCCCACCGACGACTTGAACCAGTGACGTTCTTGATCCACAAATCCCAATATGGAAATTGGTGCTTCCAAAAAGTGGGCAGCAGTCTGGGTGGCTTCTTCAAAAACCGGAATCGTTTCTGGTTGCCGCAAACCTAAATCTGACAAAGCTTTGAGGCGTTGTTGTTCTCTTGATTCATGAGAATCCCAACCATCCTTTAGGGCAAATAATTTGTTTTCAGGCTCTATCATTGCCACTGCTACCTTAATAATTTCTCGATTCTGTAATTGATATAAGCTCTATTTCTAGGTTATCAATTGCTATTTTTAAGCATTCCCTAATTTTGCCTCTGACAAACAAATTTAGGGCAAAAATTTTTTATCCCTTCCATTAAGCCGACGAAGTGTGTCCGTTAGTTACTAGTTACTGGTGCTGAATGTTCTTTGTTGATCGCTGGTGTAGTCTTTATTGCTTGAGATTTTGCAATCAGGCTGCGTTAGATTTGGATTCAGCTAGGGTAAGCTAATCCTAGAGACAGAATGCAAAGGCGGTGTCATTCTCGATCTATATAAGCGAAAACTTTTACTGGTATATTTAAGGTAAATTTACTTAAAATAACTAGATATTAGTGTAATTATATATAGCCACTTTTACCGATAACATCTAGTACTAAAAAATGATAATCCTAGTACAGTATGACGTAAATAGACCAAGCATATTTCTATGGGGAAGCAAGCTACAAAATTAGTCAAAAGCTTAGTTGAAAAGCTTTTTGCATTTTGAGTTAAGTTGGAGTGGCCGTTTGGGAATAAGTCTGATGGTAACTTCGAGGGATCAAATGAATAGGGGATGATTTTGAATTACCCATAGTCTACTAGATAGTTGATCTAAGTCCCGATCCAATAGATCAAATTTATTACAATTTCACACCGAAAATTAGGCGGGCGGTTCTATTTTTGGCATACGAGAAAATATTTGTTGAGGACAACTGGTAATGAATAAAGTGACTATTAGAGTTCCTTTTGTAGATTTGAAATTACAACATGAACCAATTCAAACGCAATTGCAAGATGCAATCCAATCTGTATTGGAACGGGGAGATTTTATTTTAGGGCAAGCACTCTCAGATTTTGAAGCAGCATTTGCGGTAGCGTCTGGGGCAGCTTACGGGGTTGGTGTTGCATCAGGAACAGATGCGATCGCTCTGGGATTACAAGCCTGTAATATCGGTGCTGGCGATGAAGTAATTTTACCAGCAAACACTTTTGTCGCAACCTTAATCGGGGTGCTACGCACTGGTGCCAAGCCCATTTTGGTAGATTGCGATCGCCAAACAGCTTTAATTGATTTAGAATCCGCAGCAAAAGCAATTACACCTCAGACTAAAGCAATTATCCCTGTGCATCTCTATGGGCAGATGGTATCACCAGATGATTTAATTAATTTTGCCGATACCTACAAACTACTAATTTTTGAAGATGCCGCTCAAGCACATCTCGCCCAAAGAGACGGATATCATGCTGGTTCAGTAGGAATAGCAGCAGCTTTTAGTTTCTATCCCAGCAAAAATTTGGGAGCATTTGGAGATGGAGGAATGCTGCTGACACGGGATTCAGAAGTAGCCCAGAAGATGGTGCGCTTGCGAAATTATGGTGCATCACAAAAGTATTTTCATACTGAACCAGGTACAAATAGCCGCTTGGATACTTTGCAAGCAGCGATTTTGCACAAAAAATTACCATATTTACCACAGTGGAATCGCGATCGCTTGACTATTGCCCAGCAGTATGATTCAGAACTAGCACCTTTAGCCACTGCTGGGATTATTCCTATAGAAAACCAAAGTGATACAGGACATGTGTATCATCTGTATGTGATTAAAGTTGATGATTCTTGCCCAATAGAACGCCAGCAGCTCCAGGAAAAACTCACAGCAGCAGGGATTCAAACTGGCATTCATTACCCAATTCCTTGTCATCTCCAGCCAGCATTTAGCAACTTAGGCTATCAGCCGGGAGATTTTCCCCAAGCAGAGAAGTTATCACAACAAATATTATCATTACCGATGTATCCTGGTTTGAGCAGTAGCCAAGTTAAAGAAGTTGTAGCTGCGATCGCGAATGCAGTCTCAGCAAGTTATAAGACAGACAACATATCTCCTGCTGATTGGTTAGGACTCGATAATTCCGCCTTAGAAGTCCCAACAATTCAAAAAGCAGACAACATATCTCCTGCTGATCTTAACAGCGTGGTAGTTTGAAGTTGATTCAATGCAAAACAGGAAGTAGGGAATTGAGCATGGGGCACTGGGAAAGAGGAGGCAGAAGTTCTTTAATGTTGTTAGTGCAGCGTAAAGCCTTCTCTTTCAGAGACGCAAGCAGGTACGATCGCGTTGGACGAGGTTTCAATCCTCGTCCAACGCAACAACCTCCTACACCCCTAATGAAGGGGATCTTGCTACACGCAGCGTCTCGTAGAGAGTGTCCTGCTTGAATTTTGAATTGATTTCTCCCTCATCTTCCCCATTCCCCACCTGAAATACTGAAAGTTTTTGAATTACTTAAAATCATGGCACTCCGGCAACAGGTTAAAAACATAAACGCATCAGGCTTGTTAAATCTAGCTATTTTAGGCGTTTTGCTGCTGCTTTATGCTCCGATATTGCTACATTGGTTGGATGGTTGGCTACACAAAAATATTAGTACAGAACACGAATATTTTAGCCACGGGATTATTGGTCTACCATTTGCGGCTTATCTGGGCTGGATAAACCGGAAAAAATGGAGACGTTTACCAGATACCATCCATCCTTTGGGCGCTGTTTTCTTGTTATTAGGAGCAGTTTTTTATCTTAGCGGTGTTACAGAGTGGGTTAACCTTTCCTTGCCAGTTATATTAGTAGGATTATGCTTGTGGTTTAAGGGAATATCAGGTTTAGGACTGCAAGGATTTCCCCTGCTACTAGTATTTTTGGCAACCCCAACAGCATTACCCTATCTCATTGCGCCCTATACCTTGCCTCTCCAGAGCTTTATCGCTGGTGCGGCAGGTTTCATACTAAATCAATTTGGTATGGAAGTAACTGTAGATGAGATCAATCTCTATGTGGGAGGACGGATTGTAGAAGTTGCCCCCTATTGTGCAGGGTTGAAAATGTTATTTACTACTCTCTACGTCGGCTTGATGCTCCTTTATTGGACAGATGCTTTGTCTTCACGCCCCACAACTATATCGTTTTTATCCATTGCTGCGATCGTTAGTACTAGTGCCAATATCATTCGTAATACTTTACTGACTTTCTTTCACGGCACAGGACAAGAAGCGGCCTTTAGATGGCTGCATGAGGGTTGGGGTGGCGATCTCTACTCTGCTTGTATGTTGGTGTCATTAGTACCCTTACTGAATTGGATTAATAACTATTTCTCAACATCTCCAGAAACTCAGCAAGAAGCAGAAAGTTGAACTGGGGATTGGGGATTGAAGAAGACGCAGGGGAGCAGGGAGCAGGGAGCAAGGGTGATAGTTCAGATAGAGATTCGACCCATTCCTGTTCGAGAACCACTTAACTCTTATTGGGGGACGTAAGAACATGTTCTGCTCCGCTCCACGGCAGGAGTCAGGGGGCATTTCCCCCGCTCCCTGCCCCCTTCCTTAATTTTTCATTACTTATACGTAAGTCCTAAATATTACTGAACTCACAATGTTATTTTATAAAGTAAAATTTTGCCTAAGTATTGCAAATTTTACTGATGACTTCCTTCTCCAAGTTTTTCAAGGAAAACCAATTGAGTCAAGTAGCAGCACTCTTGTTGTTGCTACTGCTGCTAGCAATTGCAGGGGTTCCTGGATACCTGACAGGACACTGGCAATGGAAACAGCCACCCCCTGTTACTACCCTCAGACAATTAAAACAGATCCACAAGACTGGGTTAACCCTTCCTGGTTGGCAAACCATTGAACAAGCTCAACAACAAATTGGCGAACATCAATGGTCTTTGCAGATAATTAAAAAAGAAGGCTCCCAATCCCAGGCAATTCTACTTTTGTTACCGCAAAATGGGCCTATGGATCAACCAGAGGTAGAGTGGACAGACGTTAACGGCTGGGGAAGATCGCGTTGGGGAAAATGGGATGTAGCTCAATTTCGTTCTTCTGAATTTACTGTGAAACCACCTGCCAAGTTGGCTTCTAATGTCAAAATTCAAGTAGAAGCTAGGTTCTTTCGCGCCTCCACGCCACAACAAACTTTTGCTGTCTTGCAATGGTACGCCATGCCAGACGGCGGAAATTCATCACCTTTTCACTGGTTTGTAGCGGATCAATTAGCACAGTGGCGTAAGCAACGCACTCCTTGGGTGGGCGTCAGTATTTTAATTCCAATGGAACCTTTGGGACAGGTAGAAACATCTTGGTCTTTAGCCCAGTCTATTGGGGAAACAGTGCAAACTACATTAATGGCAGGCCCTTTGTAGAGTCTGTTAAAGATGCCTTTGTGCAGAGATTCATCAAAAGTATCTTGATGAAATTACGTTCAAGCTGAAACTGTCCTAAAAGATGAAGTTGGAAATAAAATTTAGTAAAATTTTTCTCTTTTCCTTGGTAAATACTTGCAGACAAAAGAGACATCTAAGACATTTTTAGAGTAAAATGACGACTCGGCGCGACTAATTTCTATATCAGTATTTTCTACAACGATGTTCATAGATCCCAGTTCTTATATGCGTGGATTCAGCGCCCTGTGTTTTGTCAGTCTTCAAGTAGGAGTTTTCTTAACAACACCTATCCAACTGGTTGTTGCCCAGCCTTTTCCACCTCAAGGACAATCACCAGGGCAACCTCCCTCGCCGGTGCCTGGTACTGAGGTTGTACCCCCAAGTGCAAATGACGAAATTTCCCCACAACTCAGCCGCTACCTCTTGGGGCCAGGAGATGGAGTTGGCGTTGTGCTTCAGCGTCCCCCTGGCCCATACCGCTTAGGTATAGGTGATGGAATTAGCGTTTCGGTTCAGCGCTTTCCAGATTTGAGCTTTCAAGCTTTAATCAACCCAGAAGGTAATATTGTAGTGCCGTTACTGGGAACAGTTTTCTTACAAGGTTTAACTTTGCAGGAAGCTCAAGAAAAAATTCGCTTGGGTTTAAATCGTTATGTGGTTGATCCAGTGATAGTTTTGGCCTTAGCAACGCAGCGTCAAGACTTAAATTTTCAAGCTGTAATTAGTCCAGAAGGTAATATTATAGTGCCGCAAGTAGGAACGGTGTCATTACAAGGTTTAACCTTGGAAGAAGCTCAAGAAAAAATTCGCTTGGGTTTGAGTCGCTTTTTCCCAGATCCAATTGTAGTAGTATCTTTGCTAGGGACGCGACCAGTTCAAGTGACCATTAGCGGGGAAATATTTCGACCAGGAATTTATCCGATTAATTCACCAACACCCCGCGTTGCTGATGCTTTGCTAATATCTGGTGGTTCAACCTTGAATGCAGACCTACGACAAGTGCAAGTACGCCGCAAGTTAATGGATGGTTCTGTGATTTCACAAACTATTGATTTATATGCAGCACTGCAAAATGGCGGTTCAATTCCGAATTTACGCTTACAAGACGGAGATGCCATACTCGTACCCCGTCGTGAAGTTGGTAATGATGACGGTTATGACCGCAATTTAGTAGCACGTTCATCCTTGGCTGTGCCACAGATTAGAGTCCGGGTTTTAAACTACGCTGCGGGAGGTATTTCTACTCAAGCGCTGCCTAATGGTAGTACATTTGTAGATGCTTTGGGAGGAGTAAATCTTGACACCGCTAACCTCCGCGATATCGCTTTGGTTCGCTTTGATCCTGAACAAGGTAAGGCTGTTACCCAAAAACTTGATGCTAAAAAAGCTCTAGGCGGTGATGCTTCTCAAAATGTGGCACTTCAAGATAATGATGTTATTGTTGTTGGTCGGAACCTCATTGGTAGAATCACTAATTTACTGACTACCATTACTCAACCTTTCTTCAATGTTCAATCCTTTCTCCGATTTTTTGACAACTTCGGCGGTGGTGGGTCAAATTAGGGAGTATAAAAGAAGGATACAAGCTGGACATAGTTTCAAGTGGAGAAAGTCACATCTTCAACTTGTCTTTGAATTCGCTAATGGAAAAATATTAAAGATATCAACCAAGATATAGAGTAGGCAAGATATAGAGTAGGAAGTTGATAGCATCCTTGGATCAAAGCCACTATCTTTAGTTTGGTGCTTCCTAATTTTTAATTTTTAATTTTTAATTTTTAATTGGAGTGAAGCGACCATGACCCCACCAATTGTTAAGCGCTATCTTATTGCTTTTGATAAGTACAAGTGGATTGGATTAGCTAGTTTTGCTTTAGTTGTCGCTGGGTCAACTGTGGTCGCTATGCAACCAGACCCACCTGCTAGCTATATAGCATCTGCCGCACTTACCTATAGTGGTCCACCAGTTTCTTTCTCTGCAACTGGTACTGAGATCCAACAGCAAGGAAAGGAATTGAGTCAGGAAGTTTTACTCTCAAACCAGATAGTTGCAGCAGTGGCAGAAAAAGTCGGTGTCAAACCGGCAAAGCTCGGTGCCAGTATCGTACTTTCTCTTCCTAAAAAAAACATCAGGAGTGGAGAATTGGAATCTAGTATTTTGGAATTGAAATATGTAGATACTGATCCCAAACGAGGTATACAGGTTTTGGCAGAATTGATGCAAGCAATGATCAAGTTGAGCAGTGATATCAATACTGGGCGATTACAAGCAATTATTGAAAAAATTAACGATCGCACACCACCAACTAAGCGGGAATTGCAAATTGCTGAGAAGAAGTTAGAACAGTACGATCGCATAGAGCGAACAGCAATATTAGCAGCAGAGAATGGTAGTTTGTTAAGCGCTATCACTGCCAGCCAAAATCTCCAACGGCAAATTCAATTAACTATTTCTGGGGTTGATGGTCAAGTTCGCAGTTTACAAAATAAATTAGGCTTAACAGTCGGACAGGCGTATATTTCTTCTGCTTTGAGTGCCGATCCAATTATTGGTAATTTGCGAGCGCAAATTTATCAAAGTGAGTCGCAAATTGCCATACTCAGAAAAGATTTGCGACCAGAACACCCAACGATGATTCAGTTGATGCGTCAGAAACAAGCTGCTGAGGAATTGCTGCAACAACGTGCGGCTGAGGTGTTAGGTGGTGGTGGGACGGCAGCTCCGCTTCAGGGTAGTGTTGCAGGTATTCGCACCCAAAGTAGCTTAGATCCAGCCCGCCAGCAATTGGCAAACCAAATGGTGTCTTTGCAAACCCAACGGGAGACGCTGCAACAACAACTATCTCAAGAAATCAGCCAAGAAGCGCGACTACGACAAGAGTATTCTCTGATACCCAATAAGCAATTAGAGCGATCGCGTTTAGAACAGGAAGTTGCACTTAAAAAAGCTATCTACGATCAAATGCAGGTGAAGCTAACCGATGCTAAAACCGCAGAGGCAGAAACTACTAGTAGTCTCAGCATTGCCAGACGCCCTACAGTCACGGTCGATGTCAAACCTCCGAAGAGTGTACCTATTACCCTTGCTGTGGGTGGTTTCTTAGGCGTGGTGATTGGTGGCGGAGTAATATTTTTGTTGGGAGCATTGGAAGGAACTTTCAAAACCAGAGAGGATATCCGCCAGAGCCTCAAGCAACGGGAAGTGGCAGTGTTGGGAGAGTTGCCTTTAATGCCAGTTGATGATTTGGATCAAGACGCTGTGCCAGTGGTGCTTTCCGCCGACTCTCCTTATTTAGAATTTTATGAAAAATTCCGTAGTAATCTGCGCCGAATTGGTGGTAAAACCTTAAAGGTAGTATTGATTACTAGCACCAGTAGCCTAGAGGGAAAAACGGCAAGTGCTTATAACTTGGGTGTTGCTTCAGCCCGTGCTGGTAAAAGAACCTTAGTTATCGAAACAGATTTGCGATCGCCTTCCCGTAGTGCATCCCTGAAAGTAATTCCTGACCCTGAAGCTGGTATTGAACCTCTGCGTTATTACGCTAATTTGAGTGAATGTATCCGTTTAGTTCCTGATGTAGAAAATTTATACATTCTTCCCAGTCCTGGGCCAGTGCGGCAATCTGCTGCGATTCTTGAATCAAGCGAAATGCGGCGGTTGATGGAAGATGTTCGCGAACGTTTTGATCTAGTTATTTTAGATACTAGTCCTCTCAGTATATCAAATGATCCTTTGTTAATCCAACCCTACAGCGATGGGATCGTACTAGTGACACGACCACACTATACACAAGAGAATATGCTAGGTGAAGCTATCGATCAATTGGTTGAATCTGAACTAGGATTATTGGGAGCAATTATCAATGGTGCTGATATCATCGTTTCTGTACCTGAAGAAGTTGTAAAATCATCAACATTTACATCTGAGGTAGAAGAAGAATCTGAAGAAGTTTCGGTGAGTGCCAACAAAAACTAATAGTTGCCAAATGTAGAAACCTTAACGCAGAGAATACGCAGAGAATTGAGAAGTAGCAATTGTTTCGCTACGAATTTTCGGAAATGCTGTATTTAGTCGCGCCGAAACAAGCCAAATAGGGGAGCGAGAATTATCCCAAAAGCAAAACCACCAATGTGCGCCCAATAAGCAACTCCACCAGTTTCCACAGTCATGTTAGCGGCTGTTTGCAGGGCAGCAAGACCGGATATGACATTTTGCACAATAAAAAGTCCAATTATTATTAGTGCTGGTATCCTAATTGTGGTGATGAAAAACCCCAAAAATATTAAGGTAACAACTTTAGTGTGGGGAAAGCGGATAATATACGCACCTAAAACTCCAGAAATTGCACCACTTGCCCCCAAGGAAGGAATCTGAGAATTCATGCCAATAAACCATTGGCACAAGGCAGCTAAAGCACCACACGCCAAATAAAAAATCAGATATTTGGCATGACCTAAACGATCTTCAATATTGTTGCCAAAAACCCAGAGAAACACCATATTTGAGATTAAGTGCCACCAACCACCGTGTAAGAATTGCGACGTAAATAATGTTATCCACTCTCCATTAAAATTGGTGCTTAAGTGTTGAGGCACTACCGCATACTGATTTAAAAACTGACTCAATTGTGCATTTGACAGGCTCACCTCGTGAATAAAAACTAGAATATTCATGCCAATTAACCCGTAGGTGAAATACGGGGTGATTCGCGTCGGATTTTCGTCGTAGAGGGGAAACACAGGTGTTTTTCCTAAATTATTGACTAACTGCAATATAGCTTGTCACGTCGCTTTGCTCCGAATTCAAAATGACGCTCGTGATGCTCGATGACTCGCTAATGCTGCGCTAACAAAATTCAAAATTAATAATCCCTATAGGGACTTCCAAGAAATAAATTATCCAAATAAACGAACCACAGAGACGCAGAGAACACAGAGAGAAGAGAAATAGAGAGGATTTTTGCGTCAGTTTTGGGATATTTTTTTATTTGGAAGTCCCATAAATAAATTTAGGGGCTTGTGGAGTCTGTTTTGGTCAGGCTAACAGATGCGAAGTTTAGGCAATTTCACTTATTAAATCAATCAGTATAATTGAAAGCCACTACAATCCTATGAAAAATTACTTATACCAAGATTCTTCTTGGGATTTATCGCTAAATAAACCCAATAGTGGGCCAAGAATTGCCCCAAAGATAAACCCGCCTGCATGGGCCCAGTAGGCAATACCGCCACCTTCCATACCGATGTTGGTACGTGTTTCAAGGCTGGCAAGTCCGTAGAAGGCTTGTTCGAGAAACCAGAATCCTAAAAAGAAATATGCGGGGACGCGGAAAGTTGGGAAGAAAAACCCTAAAGGGACGACGCCGAGAACTTCAGCGTTGGGAAAGCGGAGAATATATGCACCAAGAATACCTGCGATCGCACCACTTGCACCCAAAGATGGAATGCTAGAATCTTGAGCGAAGAACCACTGGGTCAATGATGCCAAAACACCGCAAGATAAATAAAACAGCAAATATTTAGCATGACCTAACTTATCTTCAACGTTGTTACCAAAAATCCAGAGAAACAACATATTGCCGCCTAAGTGCAACAATCCCCCATGCAAAAATTGGGAAGTAATCAAAGTTGCCCACTCTGGTACTGGTTGATGTAAAGAGATACCACCAAAGCTTAAAGTCAGTTCTCGTGGAACTACAGCCGCCAGGTGTAAAAATCCATTTAATGCTTGTGGGGGAAGACTTGCTTCATAAAGAAAAGCGAGGACATTGGCAGCAATCAGCCCATAAGTTACATAAGGCGTGATTTTTGTCGGATTATTATCGCTAATTGGAACCACGAGCGTTTTTTCCTGATTTTAAGACAGCAATTCTACAATACGGAATTTTGTAAGTAGTTTCTTCTACCTCATGGATGGATCTCAGTTTTATATTTAAGAATTTATTGTAAGACTTCCCTCTGAAACAGTAGATTTCATGGGATAAATTTCCAGTTAGAGAAAAAAGCAGCTTGACCACAGTGCTGATTTTGTTGATCTAAGATGTTCCATAGGATGGTATCTTGTATGTAAAAGCGTTTACCAGTGCTAGAAGTGCGGATACCAGAATAATTATTGATAAAGCCTTTAGTTGCTGCTTCTGATAATAGGCGATCGCGTTCTTCCTGCACAACCTCTTCAGCCGATTTGCGGGAAGGCATTCTGGTAAACTCTTCCCAAGAAAGTTCCCATAGTTCCAACGCTTTGCGATTACCATAGTTGAAAATTGGATCTGACTCAGTGCCGTGAGAAACTAAGACAAAAGGTGCTTCAAATAACGCCTTTGCTGTTTCAAATTCAGAAGCATTGGCATCTAGCAAACAATTTCCTGTCCAATGCTGAAAACTATTTATTAGATATTGACTGTGGAGAATAATAGCCTCTTGCTGCCAAGGAAACTCAATTACACTGGTCATAGAAAAGTAGAAATATAACGTCAAGAATTTAGTATGACAAAACTTGACTCATTTTAGGGGTTGACGAGTTCTCCCCAAGCCTGAAAATATTCTATTTAAGGCATATTAGCTAGCAAACCTATGTTTTTTTCAAATTCTCTGGAAAATCAACTCCAGCACTGGAACGAAACCATTCGCAATCAGCCGAAAAATCCTAATGCTTACGTTCGTCGAGGTATGGTTAACTTTCAACTGGCCAAAATTGATGAATCTATTCAAGATTTTGATATGGCGGAGCAATTGGATGACCGTATCAAACCTTACCTCTGGCAACGGGGATTATCGTACTATTATGCAGAAAGATTTGCTGAGGGCGCTAAACAATTTGAAATAGATTTGACAGTGAATGCTCAAGATGTAGAAGAAACAGTATGGCGATATCTCTGCATAGCTCGTTCGTTAGGTGTTGAAGAGGCACGTAATTCTTTACTAACTGTGAAAAATGATCCTCGACGTATTATGCAGCGCGTATATGATTTGTATGCAGGAAATTGTACACCAGATGATGTTTTAACTGTTGGTGAATCAGAAGGGATAAAGGGAAATTTTTACAGTCATCTTTACTTGGGATTATATTACGAAGCCCACAATAATCTTGATTTGGCTCAGAATTATATAGTGAAAGCTGCTGATAATTACAAAATTGATGATTATATGTGGTATTTAGCGCAGGTACATAGGAAGTTACAAAGGTGGATATAGTCGAGTGTTAATCTTCTAGAGGCGGCGATGTAACCTGCGATCGCTTCTTTTATATTGGAAAGGGTTTCGTGTTTAGTCTTACCCTGGCTAAGACAACCTTTTAGGCTAGGGCACTCTACAATCCAGTAGCCATCTTCATCTCGATACACGATTACCTGTCTCATATTCCACTGGATAACAAAAAATGTGTATAACTGTTCCTGATCTTAGCAAGTAAGCCTCCTAAGATAACCGCTTGTATCTCTGTTATTTCATTTGGTTTCAGTACTAAACCAGCGATTGACTAGGCGATCGCCTATCCTGTAACCGAGACTTCTAGTAGTCCAGCAAGTAATAAATTAGACTTTACAAACATCCTCCGAACTAATCTTATTTTTAATCTGGAACTGTTACTTCGATAGGTTTTTCGGGAATTATACAAATATTAGCTCTTGAAATTTCTCAGTCAACTGAGGAGGAGGGAGATAGAGGAAACTGGAGAGATAAAGAAGGTGAGACAGATACGCGATCGCATATTTCACTAGAGCAGATAAGTAACGCACTTTAAGCAAAACATCGCAAATTACATCATGCAAAATCTCACGAATTTTCCCAGTTTAATCGACCGATGGCTTCGCTATAAGTTTCAAACAATCCTAGTTTTATGTTTTTTACTTTGGACACTGCTTCTAGTCATAGAAACTTTGCAGATTCAACATTCTTGCCATCCCATGATTCACTGGTCTGGTACACTCCCGGCAGAGTGCCAACCTAAACTGCTGCAATTTAATTCTAGTTCATCTAAAAAACCTGAAACTCGGCGCGATCGCTCTCAAGAACAAAAACAAATAGCAAAGAGCGATCGTCGTACTCCATTACCTAAACCCTCGCCTACTCCTCAACGTCAAACACCTGGCATATCTCCACTACCTCAATCGCCAGACAGAGAAGATGTTCTCAAGATAGTAAAAGAGCATCCAGACATCACAGGCGGTGTTATTGGAATTGGAGTTGCAAGTCTTTTGGCTATTATGGGCGGTGTTCCCCTAGCTGCCGCCGTCGGAATTGGTGCAGTAGTATGGCTTGCAATTCAGACAGTGCTTTAGCAACACTATCTTAATTTCCAACTTTGTCGAATATTTCACGAAATAAAGGAGTAATCAACCAAAATGCAACCTTCTAACAACCCTCAACAATCTCCCGACCTTGTGCAATCCTCCTCCAACAACCCGCAAGTCGTTCCCAGTTCAGATGGACAAATACAATCTCATCCCAATCCTATAGAAACTCCAGCCGTTTCCTTAAAAATTCTCGGTTCAGGATTTTCATTACACATGAATAAATGGGTTGTTTTAGGAGTTTTAGGAGTTGCAATGCTTGCCACATTCTTTCTGATCACGAAAGGAAGTGAATTTTGCTTATTCAGCACTTGTATTCCACCAGTTGATTCCACCAACTCACTTGCTCTCAACTTTTGGGGATTTGCAGGAGGAACAGCAGCACTCGTCATTTTAACCACTTTTTTCGGTGTTTCGTTAATGCCTGCTCTTGCCGCTTCCTTTGCGGTTTGGTTTCTAATGCAAATGACACTCCATTAATTCTAAATCTTATCTATATTTCTCCTCAGACAAGCTATGAACATTATCGAACTTAAGCACGTTTCCAAAGTAGTTCCCGAAGGATTCCAGCAAAAACCTATCTTACAGGATATCAATCTGATTGTGCAGCGAGGCGAATTCATCTGGTTGCGCGGGGAAAATGGGGCTGGCAAGACTACTCTACTGAATCTGATTTTAGGGTTACTCAAACCCAGTAGTGGAGAAGTTGAGCTAATGGGGCTTTCACCACAGAGTGCTAACTCAAAAATCCATGTTGGAGTAGCTTTCCAAGATGTACAGTTTCCAACAAATGTTAAGGTAAAAGAACTTATTGAATTGTTTAGAAGCTACTACCCTAATCCACTTTCAACTGAAGAAATATTGAACAAAGTTGATCTTAAAGATAAAGAAAACGATTGGGCAATTAAATTAAATGGTGGGCATAAACAGCGGCTTAATTTTGCCCTTGCTCTAGCAGGCAATACCGAGCTACTCGTCCTTGATGAACCAACTAAAGAGCTAGATCCAAAGGGACGTGAAAAATTTTGGCAGGAAATCAAACTCTGCCGTCAACGAGGAGTCACTATTATAATGGTGACAAATGAGCAATCCGACTGGGACAAATTAAATACTTTAGCAACTCGCTTTGTTACTGTCCATAAAATTACTGAAAGTCCCCCTGAAGGACAGCTAACTGAGGAGCTAATAAATTTAGAAGATAAAGCTTTATTAGATCAGCCTGAAAATACTATACAGACAGAGAATTTACCTGAAACTTCTTCTCAGAACATCCCACGCATTTTTGAACAACAGTTCTGGTTTGAAATTCTTCAACTACTTCGCACTCCAGTCTTTTTAATTGCAACACTCGCACTGGTGGGATTCGTCCCGTTGTTAAAATTGCAAGGATTGAAAGGAGAAGGGGCAACAGAAACAGTCGTTTACCTTTCTGGTATCATACTTTTCACGATTGTCATCGACCGACTGGGTAAACGAATTGCAGTTGAACGAGCGGAAAAATGGCTGAAGCTTTTGAGAGCCACACCTTTACCACCAGCATTATATATGGCGGCTAAGATTGCCACCTCGCTTCTGATTTGTACTGTGAGCCTTTTATTAATCTTCGGATTAGGAAGCTGGCAACTTGAGATGAGAATGGATTTGACTCAAGGGTTAGCTCTGTTATCAAGCCTAATCTTAGGAATTATACCTTTTGCGATTCTCGGTCTGGCATTGGGATATTTGCTAGACCCCAAAAGTGCTGATTCTATTCTTAGCCTATCGCTAATTGTTATTCCTGTTGCTTGCGGTTCAATTCCACTTCCAGTACCGCAAATCGTCCAAGATTTTATTGCGTTCTCGCCGTTCTACCACTTTCGGCAATTAATTCTATCGGCGGTTAACTTGAACCACGATAACCAGCTATTTCTACATTTACTTTGGCTACTTTGGGCTTGTGGTGCTTTTGGTTTATTGGCGGCTTGGTCTTATCAGCGCGACACCGTTTAGTAGCTTCAACAGGATTGCATGTAGACTCTTATTTGCTACGCATCTGTTACTTCGGTTTCAAACTGTACTTGGCGATATAAGGGACTTCCAGAAAATAAACTATTCCATTAACAAGAATGATAATCATTTTGGAATTTCAATTCCCGTCTCATAGCTAAAGTCATCTGAAGATGACTAAATATCGCCAAAAATCTCCAGTCTACTTCAGTAGACTTAAGCTATTAGCCCGAAAATTTATTTCCGGGCGGGATGGAAGCCAACAGATAAGCTATTTCCAGCTTAAGTTGACACCAATGAACGCAGTGGCTCCCCAACCTACAATTTTTTTGCAACTCTACTAAACTCCAACAACTTTTACTACTTCCCTTTTTTCTCATCCAGTGCTTTCTGAATAGCTTCTCTACAGAATTCAGGAGGGTCGTCTTGTGCCTTTACCTCCTCCTTCATTTTTTCGGTGACACGAAAATTAAGATTTTGTGTCAGCGGTTCTTCTCTATCAGACTTAAGTGGTTTTAAATTTTCTGGATTACCTTTAGGGTTAGGCATTGTTGAGAGATGTAAATATAGCTTGAACGATACGTGAACATATAGATAGAGTTTTAATCGGTGGTGTTCGCGTCCGTCAAAACAGTTCACCACCGATACCACTTTTACAAATGGGTAATTCTATTTTATGTTCACAAGGTCAGAACTCGAAATCAAAACCACTGCTGAATTGAGAGACTTATGTAGGCGTTACGGATTAAAGTCTACTGGGAATGGAGGGTACAAGACTAGTTGGATTGTCACCTTGATGGCATTTCCCCAGATAGCACTCTCTCAATTAAGGCAAGGAAGAGGGTTAAAATCACCAGGCTTCAGTGTTATTCAATTCCTCGAAGGAATCGTAGATGAGATGAACTGCCCCACTGATGAACAAGCGGCACTAATTCGGATAACTTTAGAAGGCAAGGCTATGAGCTATCCTGACCGATACGACCAAGAGAGTTTATTGAACTTGCACAAAGCTAAAATGCACCTTGAGATGGCTATCGGACTGCTAAATCAGTAAATCAATTTACGAGCCGAACGCACTTAGTCTCCGGCAACCTAAATCTGGGGACTTTTTCTATGTCCTACATAGCCAAAGGGTTTGCTGTAGGCATCGCCTGAAATGATCCTTGCCTTTTAGATGAACTCGTAGGAAAGTACTTTTTAAAACCTCGTTTCCAGCCTCCGGCTGGAAATGCTGCTCCTGGTGGCTCTGCCGCCAGTAAGAGAGGCGGAGCCTCAACGAAGAGCATTCCCAGTCGGAGACTGGGAACAAGGTAATCTAAAAGCTAGTTCTAGACTTACTTTCACATTAAGTTGACACCAATGAGCAATGCTGTGCCCTTACGACAGATGTAGTTCAAATACATGAAAATTGCTGTAATAGAGAGATTGCATTTAGTCGGTGGCTATGGTATGTTTTATACCAACAGATGCACCTTGAAAATTTAATAAGTACATATTTTTACGTATAACTTAATGGTTAGTTTCCTGAAGCCATTTTGTTAAGAAATGTAAACTGAGGGGGTCGTTCAAAAGCCCAAAGGCTGATTCTTTCGTAGACCCCCTCAGATGACTTACTGTATAAGGGTTTGAGTTACCTAGAGACTAGAGTTATTCTCAATAACTCTGCCCTTTTGACATATAAAATAGACCCCCCTCAGTTTTGCAGTTCTGTAAGCCTTATTTGGTAAGCTTTCTGTAACAGTAGGGTTTTAAATCTCTTACCCCTCACGGGGATGGAAACTGTAAAACAACAGGTAAAGATAATGAGCCGGCAATTAAAGTTTTAAATCTCTTACCCCTCACGGGGATGGAAACTTGAGCTAGCGGTTATTGCACCGCTTTCTTGACGCACAAGTTTTAAATCTCTTACCCCTCACGGGGATGGAAACTCTGAAATTCAGGATCGGTTTTCCTTTGGAATCGGTGTTTTAAATCTCTTACCCCTCACGGGGATGGAAACTTAACCCTCCTATCAATCCCACCGCCATTTGCGCGGAAAATGTTTTAAATCTCTTACCCCTCACGGGGATGGAAACGCTAGGGGTTTTTCCCTTAAGCAGGTGCTACCACCTGGTTTTAAATCTCTTACCCCTCACGGGGATGGAAACTTTCCGCCTTTCATGTCAATCGAATTAGGCATGTTAGAGTTTTAAATCTCTTACCCCTCACGGGGATGGAAACACCTGAAGTAGTTGTGCCGGGTGCAGGTGCAAAAAAGTGTTTTAAATCTCTTACCCCTCACGGGGATGGAAACTGTCGCTTCGATTTATGAGTAAAATCCGGACTCTAGTCCCGGTTTTAAATCTCTTACCCCTCACGGGGATGGAAACTATACAATATATCCTTTAAAGAAAGGATATATTGTAAAAGTTTTAAATCTCTTACCCCTCACGGGGATGGAAACCTCTTGTGCTTCGTTGGCGGCAGATTTTTGTTGGTCTGGAGTAGTTTTAAATCTCTTACCCCTCACGGGGATGGAAACAGGGGACGATCTGCTGGGAAATGACTTTTGTTTCCTTATGTTTTAAATCTCTTACCCCTCACGGGGATGGAAACCAAGTAACTGAGTAAACTTTTGGAGTTCCGAAGTAATCAGTTTTAAATCTCTTACCCCTCACGGGGATGGAAACTATAAATCCGCACGATCGCACTAGCCTTAACACAGCAGTGGATAAGCTCAGGTAAAATTTATGGCTATAGTGATGTAAGATTGATTATCTGGATGATGTGTGGTTGATATTTATAACCTAAACAAAATCTAAATTACTAAAGCTGAGAGTTGGGAAACTCCGGTGAAATTCCGGGACTGTGCCGCAGCTGTGATGGGATCGCCCAAGTCAGAATGCCAACTCTCAGGATGTCCTCAAGACACACTCACCGTCTAATCCCTGCGTCGCACGGGGAAGGAGTTCTAAATTTGCTTTCTGGATTTGCCACTTGTCCAGGCTTGTTTTATGCTACACCCGCCGCAGATGGTATATTATCTCGTGTTAGAATACCAGGTGGAATTATTAGTAGTCAGCAGTGCCGTGCGATCGCAGATATAGCAGATCAGCATGGTGGCGGCTATATAGATGTAACTAACCGAGCTAACCTCCAAATTCGTGAAATCCGCACACGGATAAATGCTGAAGTTCTGAAGTACCTACAGATGATGGGATTGGGTTCTAGCAATACTCTTGTAGACCAAATCCGCAATATTATGACCAGTCCAACTGCTGGTATCGATCCCCAAGAATTAATCGACACTCGCCCTTTTGTCCAAAGTTGGGATGATTATATTGCAGCACACCCGCCGCTTTCGGGACTGTCGGCAAAATTTAGCGTTTGCTTTGATGGTGGTGGGATAATTCGGGTGTGCGATCGCTTGAATGATATCACCTTTGCAGCTGTTTTAGTTGATGGTAACGTTTATTTTCGCCTCTATCTCAGTGTTGGCGAGAAGGGTCAACCGCCCAGCAATACGGGAATTTTGGTATCACCAGAGCAATGTTTACCTGTCTTGGCAGCTTTGACGGATGTCTATCTAACTCATAGTCATACTACGAGTAAGCGGCGGCTACGTCTCTTAGAATTATTGAACACCTTGGGTTGTGAAAATTATCTCCAGGAAGTTCAACAGCGTTTACCTTTTTCTCTTTTGTACAGTGAAAAAAGAAAAGACCTAACCCCCCAACCCCCTTCCCTTGCAGGGAAGGGGGAGAAATTCTCCCCTCTCCTTGTAGGAGAGGGGTTGGGGGAGAGGTCAGATATGAAATATCAGCATATTGGCATCCATCGCCAACGTCAGCCAGGCTTATTTTACCTTGGTGTCGTCTTGCCCCTGGGCCGATTGGAGAGTAGACAGATGCGGGGTTTAGCGGATTTAGCAGCAAAATACGGCAGTGGAACTCTCAGGCTAACCCCTTGGCAAAATTTGCTCCTTACAGATATTCCTCAGCAATGGGTTACTCATATCCAAAGTGAAATTGCTTTCTTAGGATTAGATTTCTCTGCAACCAACATCAAGAGTGGATTAGTTGCCTGTTCTGGAAAAAAGGGTTGCACCGCTTCTGCCACAGACACTAAAAGTCATGCGTTGGCATTAGCAGAGTATCTGGAAACTCGCGTTACTCTCGATTCCCCAGTTAATATCCACTTTAGCGGCTGCGAAAAGTCTTGTGCCCAACATAGCAAAAGTGATATTACTCTCCTCGGTGTCAGCATTGAGACTGATAATCAAACTGTAGAGGGCTATCACATTTATGTTGGTGATAACAAGCAGAAATTCGGACATGAACTATATCAATATGTAACTTTTGCCGAACTACCTGCATTAATAGAGCGGATGCTATATGTATATAAAATTCAACGCTTAAATTCTGATGAGTCCTTTGGGGAATTTGCTAATCGATATCCAATAGCACAATTACAACAGTTATTTAATAAATACTTAGAAGATATAAGCATAGATAAATACAGATGATTGATTCCTCCGTTTCTCTTACTCTGTTTTCTCTGCGCCTCTGCGGTTAATTAAATTAGATATTCTTCTAGTGAAAAGAAAGTATCTATATTAACCAACAAATCAATCCAAAATTTAAAATCCAAAATTGAATGCCCGACTATATCCGAGATGCCAACGAAATTTACCGCAATTCCTTTGCAATCATCCGGTCAGAAGCGAACCTAGATGTATTGCCAGCAGATGTAGCAAAAGTTGCTGTAC
This sequence comes from Nostoc sp., assembly GCF_036916985.1. Classification (GTDB taxonomy): domain Bacteria; phylum Cyanobacteriota; class Cyanobacteriia; order Cyanobacteriales; family Nostocaceae; genus Nostoc. The sequence continues at coordinate 60,305 of NZ_JBALFD010000097.1, read as the reverse complement.
GCCTGATTCACGCCTGTGGAATGACGGATATTGTCACAGACTTGGGATATTCACCAACAGCAGTACAATCCGCAAGGGCAGCACTGGCAGCAGGAGCGCCAATTCTCTGCGATTGCCGAATGGTTGCCGATGGCGTTACCAGACGGCGGTTGTCTGCAAACAATCAAGTTATCTGTACCCTCAACGAGCCAGAAGTGCCAGAACTTGCCCAGCGTATGGGTACTACAAGGTCGGCGGCAGCTTTAGAATTATGGCGATCGCACCTCGAAGGATCGGTAATCGCAATTGGCAATGCCCCCACAGCCCTATTCCGACTGTTAGAAATGCTCGATGAAGGAATGCCCAAACCTGCGATTATCTTAGGCTTTCCAGTGGGGTTTGTCGGTGCAGCCGAATCGAAAGCAGCATTGGCAGCAGACAGCAGGAATGTACCATTTTTAACCTTACACGGTCGGCGCGGTGGAAGTGCGATCGCGGCAGCAGCAGTAAACGCCCTGGCAACGGAGGAAGAATGAATATGCAACCCAAAGGTCGTCTTTATGGAATTGGTGTCGGCCCAGGCGATCCAGAACTATTGACTCTGAAAGCGCTGCGGCTATTACGTGCGGCTCCTGTGGTAGCTTATCAATCAGCCACAGATAAACAAAGTATCGCTAGAGCGATCGTAGCGCAGTATCTTCCTGGCAATCAAATCGAGGTGCTATTTCACCTCCCCCGCGCTTTGGAGCCAGAAAAGGCAAAATCTATTTATGACCAAGAAATCCAACCAATTGCCGACCATTTAGCAGCAGGTCGAGATGTCGTGGTGCTGTGCGAGGGCGATCCATTTTTCTATGGTTCCTTCATGTATCTGTTCACGCGGTTATGTGACCAATACGAAACAGAAGTTGTCCCCGGAGTTTCCTCACTGATGGCTTGTCCGGTAGCTTTGGGTGTACCTTTCACCTATTACACCGATATCCTCACAGTTCTACCCGCCCCATTGCCAGCAGAAGAACTAACTACACATCTACTGATGACTGATGCCGCCGCGATTATGAAACTAGGTCGTCACTTTACCAAAGTACGAGATATCCTGCATGAATTAGGGCTAGCATCACGGGCGAGATATATTGAGCGCGCATCAACATCACAGCAACGCATCATTCCCCTAGATGAAGTTGATCCAGCCGAAGTACCTTATTTTTCAATGATTGTGATCCCTACTAAGAATAGATTATAGTGTGTGTGACTTGAAGAAGATTCTGTCCAGGTTTTCCTACCCCTGATAACCCAGAATTTATAAGAAGAATTCAGGAGTCAGAATTCAGTATGAATTCTGTACGAATGGTTGATAGCGCAGCGTAAAGCCTTCTGGGGGTTAGGTTTTTGGTGGACTTTTCCACATAACGTGAAAAGTCAGGACAAGCGATCGCAGTATAACTTAACGTGAGTTCGACGAATCATATTAGTGTCCATCTAATTAGCTGTAAAAAAGACCTCTAAGAAGGTTTTACTATGCAAAACCGTCCCTCTCCGAGTCGGAGAGGGACAGACTTGAACTTTAGTTCAAGGCAGGGAGAGGTTTATCGAACTCAGGTTAACTTAGTCGTTTGCCCTGGAATGTGAACAAGAATTACTTAAAGACGGTAACAGACAACGAGATATTTGGGGTGTGGATTGGTCTGTTTTCACTCAGGAAATCGTGTTTGAGTCAATCATCAACATTCAGTAGACCAATTTCTCTCGCTTAGGTGATGTCAAAGTCAAGTAATACAATATATGAAAACAGTTGACACACAGAAATCCTATGGTTTGATTTAGTTAATTTGTTCTCAGATGATTGGCATAGTCTCATCTAATACTTTTCATAACTGAGATATGCCTTTTGTTAGAAGGATAATCACATTTTTATAGTTAATGTTTATTTATACTTCAAAAAACAAGCTAATTGGCATGACAAATTTGATTTCTCGGACTATTAGTCACATCAGTTCCTTGCTTAAAGGACTTCAGACAAAAAGTTTGTTGGCTGTTGTCCTAGCTGGTTTTATAATACTGACAACGAATGTTGGTTATGGGCACAACGACAAAGCCTTAGGAGAAAGAGTTCGCGAACAGGTACAGCAAGATGATTCTCAAAGACCAAAAACAATAGGCGAGTGGAATAAAGAAGCTCGTGAAACGGAAGGTTCACCTGGAAAACGACTTCAAAAAATTGGTGAAGAGTCAGCAGAAGCCTTTAAACAATTCGGATCTGGGTATATAGAAGGCGCTCAAAAAACTGCTAGTGATGTAGGGGAAAGTGCAGCGCAGACAGGCAAAGATATCTCTAACCAAGTTCGACCCTAAATACGTTACTACACTCTATTGGTAGCTAGTAAGCTAGGTGTCAACTGAAGAAGAGTGCTGAGATGAAAGACTGCGCCACTTGCGGGCGGGGCTTTTACCATAGTGCAAAAGTACCGAGTATTCAATCTTCTTTACTCAGCACTCAGCCCTGAGTATGGTAAAAGCCAGTCTAGAACAAGCTTTTAGACATATATCTCGTTTCCAGCCTCTAGCTGGAAACGAGGTTTGTCATTGCAAGCGGAGCGCAGCAATCCCAAACCTTTGCGATCGCAAATCATCGTCAGTGATTTAACGATATATGCAAAGGTGAGATGCTTCCATCAACTACTGCTACAATAAGCGTCTGAGTTGGCATAATCCAAAGCCAGCTAATTAATTTTTGACAATACTCAGTCCTGAGTGTTGAATAAGTAAAAAACTACTCAGCACTTATGTACTTGGTACAAGCCCCGCCTCTTGTAGGCGGAATCTTCATGCATTGAGAGAAGGTTGATACCCCACCCGCAAGTGGTGTGGTCTTTTAACTCAGCACTCAGCACTCGGAACTCAGCACTCTTCATTTAGTATACTTAGGGGGTTGTTTGGAAAAGCGTCCATTGGGGTTAGTGGCAATTGTTCTTTACAAATCATTTGCCGCCTTGCTGCTTATGGTTACTTCGATCGCTTTATTATTGACATTAAAAAATTATCAAACTCTAGAGGCATTTTCAGACGACTATGTTTTAGAAGGTAAATCGATAATTATTGATTGGCTTTTAAGGAAAGTTATTAACTTAAATCCTAGAACTCTGGCATTTAGTGGTATTGGATCAGGAATCTATGCCATCGTTACGGCTATTGAAGCCGTTGGTTTATGGTACGAAAAGCGTTGGGCACACGTCTTGGTATTGGTGCTTGTCGGTATCAGTATTCCACCAGAGATTTATGAATTAATTCGGGGAATATCTCTGATAAAAGTAGTTGTTTTTGTGTTGAATTTAGCTGTATTTGGCTATTTACTCCGAAATTTTCCTAAACATTAAAACTAATTTTTTATGTTAACAAAAATGAACAAGGCTGAAACCCTCTTGACTTGAAAGTGCTGGGTGCTAAGTGCTGAGTGCTGAGTGATGGTGAAATAACTCCTGCCCCCCGCCCCCGCTCCCTGCCTTATCCCAACAACCTTATGGGGATTGAAATGTTTGACGACAAGAGGCTACAGGTTTACGCAAAACCAAGACCCCACGTTGTACAATCACTAGAAATACAATCGGGAGAGCGACTTGCCTAGATCGATTCAGTCTACTCAACCACCACTAAAATTTATTCCCCAACGGTTGAACCCGCTGGTACTCCAGATTGTTAGGTGGTTATTGCCGATCGCACTACGGTTTCGTACTCGCCCTTGGCTACCGGCTGGAATTGTCAAAATTGAAGCCCAGAATGTTGAGGTATTAGCTGAACTTTATCAACAATTCCAGGCTGGAAAAATTCGCCTTTTGTTGGCATTTCGCCACCCAGAGGTGGAAGATCCCCTCTGTATGCTGTATTTGCTTTCTCGCATTGTACCAAAAGTTGCTCGTCAAAAAGGGATTACACTACCATCCCTAGTTCACAGCTATTTTCTTTACGATCGCGGTATGACAGTTTGGGCAGGAAAGTGGCTAGGTTGGCTGTTTTCTCGCATAGGAGGTGTGCCCGTTCGTCGCGGTAGGCGACTAGATCGGCAAGCGATCCAAACTGCACGGGAGTTGTTTGCTAATGGCGAACTACCGATCGCAGTAGCACCAGAAGGCGGTACTAATGGTCATAGTGGTATTGTTAGCCCCTTGGAACCTGGTGTTGCTCAAATGGGTTTCTGGTGTGTAGAAGACTTACAAAAAGCTAACCGGACTGAGACTGTAATCATTGTACCGATCGCTATCCAATATAGTTACGTTGAGCCACCTTGGTCTAAACTAGATTGGCTATTGAGTCAGTTGGAAGCTGATAGCGGCTTGGTAGTTAGGGAAATTGATTCGGGTAATCGCGAAGAGATTTACTATCAACGTCTCTTTAGGTTGGCTGAATATCTGATTACCGAGATGGAAGAGTTTTATCGTCGCTTCTATCATCAAGACATCCCTAAAACCATCTTAATTGATGAATCTGCTAATACTAATCAAGTATTAATTGCCCGACTCCATCGTTTACTAGATAAGGCTTTACAAGTTACTGAGCAATATTTTGAAGTTCAAGGACAGGGTAATTTTATTGACCGTTGTCGCCGCTTAGAAGAGGCTGGCTGGAGTTACATTTACCGAGAAGATTTGCCAGATATTAATGCTTTAGCACCCTTCAAACGCGGTTTAGCAGACTGGATTGCAGAGGAAGCCGACTTGCGAATGCGACACATGCGGATAGTGGAAAGTTTTGTTGCAGTCACAGCTACTTATATTCAGGAAGAACCAACGGCGGAAAGGTTTGCAGAAACAGCTTTGCTTGTATTCGATATGCTTTCTAGAATTCAAGATACAACACTTCCAGGACGACCTCGGTTAGGTCTGCGACAGGCACAAATCACTGTGGGGGAGCCAATTTCAGTTACAGAACGCTCTCGGAATTGTCAGGGCGATCGCCAGGCGGCTAAACAAGCTGTGAGCGATTTGACAAAAGATTTGCAAATCGCTTTAGAGAAGATGATTAGTTGAAGAATTCAGAATCAAGATGCTCGTGAATGAACAAGGCAAAAGTAAAAAGTAAAAAGGTAAAAGAAAGAAAAAATTGTAGGTTGGGGAGCCACTGCGTTGCGCGGGTTAAGAGCGTTGTAGCAAGTGGCGTTGGAGGCTTTGCGTAACCCAACATTCTGATATATGTTGGGTTGCGCTCCGCTCCACCCAACCTACGTCTAATGCACTTTTTACTTCTTAATCACTATCCGCCAGGCGTACAGAATTCATTCTGACTCCTGACTCCTGACTCCTGAATTCTGTTCGATAAGGGAACTCCAAGAAATAAATTATCCAATATTGTGGGGTGGGCATCTTGCCATAGGTGTCAAGTTAAGCTCAAACTTTCTATGTCAATAAGCATTTATGCTGATAAATTCGGTTTGAAAGGGAAAAAAAACGAACTTTTTCAGGGACTATGAATGCTTTGTTTATTAGCATTACTCCCAGCTAGCGTCTAAAAGTCAGAAAAAAGTTCACCTTTATACTTCGCTCCTAACAAAACCCATCGTTGACAAATGGGTTTTAACCTTAAGTTGACACTAATGGCATCTTGCCCGCCCAGTCTATAGGGCAATACAGTTCAGTTAAGCTTCTCTTCCTTTGCGTCCTTTGCGTCCTTTGCGTCCTTTGCGGTTCGTTAAAAAAAAGAATTTTAGCCTTAACTGAACAGTATTGGTCTATAGGGCTATCGTGTCGCCCACCTCACAAGAGTTAATTGGATATTTTTTTATTTGGAAGTCCCTAACAAAAATTCTAAGACTTTTTCGCTCGAATTTTGTCAAAGATTGCACCTTCATCAAAGAATTTTTTCTGAATCTCGTCCCATCCTCCTAAATCTTGAGCTTTAAAAACAGTTTTAATTTTGGGAAATTTACTTTCCACTTCTTTGGTAACAGTCAAGTCAACGGGACGAAATCCTAATTTGGTAAACTCTCGTTGCGACTCTGGGGTGTAAAGAAATTTGATAAATGCTTCTGCAATTGCTCTAGTACCATGTTTATCGACATTTTTATCTACAACAGCAACAGGATTGTCAATGGAGATATTGACATCAGGCACAACATACGAGATTTTTTGGCCATTTTTTGCTAACAAAATCATCTCGTTTTCGTAGTTGAGCAGAACATCACCTTTATTATCATTGAAGAATAGTTCAGTGGCATTTCGAGCCGTTTTAGGCAACAAAGGGGCATTGTTATAGACTTTAGAGGTAAAGTCTATTGCTTGATTTTCATTTCCGCCGGTTTTTGTCACAGAACCCCAGAGACTAAGGAAATTCCAGCGAGCGCCGCCAGAGGTTCTAGGATCAGGTGTAAGTACATTTACGCCATTTCGAGCCAAATCTGCCCAAGTTTTGATATTTTTGGGATTACCTTCACGAATAGCGATCGCATCTAAAGATTTGGTAACAATTGCATCATTAGGCGCTTCTTTTTCCCAACCTGGTTGAATAAAACCTGCTTGCACAAGTTTATTAATATCAAGGGCAAGTGATAGGTGTACCACATCAGCTTCTTTACCATCAATCACGGCAAGAGTTTGGGAACCTGACCCATCATAACTTTGATTGAAAGTGACATTTTGATTATGTTCTTTCTTCCACTGTTCGATAAACTTGGGAATTATTTGCTGGTATGCTGCATTAGTAACTGAGTAAGAAACAAAGTTTAAGGTTACATCACTTTGGGAAGTTGTACCAGCATTATCAGTAGGATTATTGGCATTAGGTGGAGAGCAGGCAGCCATCACGATACTCAAGCTAACTCCGACGAAGAATAGGGACGCAACACCCCACGAAGAATACTTATACAACCAATTTCCTATTAGTTGTACGCGCCATTGTCTGGCAGCGTGTAAAGCTTTCACAATATAAGTCTGAACTAATTCAGTCAAATATTTCCTTGATTTAGGATTACGTTGCCCCTGGTTCATCAAATTTTCCCCTGAATCTGCGATAACTTGAGCAAGATGCTGTAGTTAAGGGGCATTATAAAACAATGGTTAAGGATAAATAACTTTTTATTAACCTAAATTTAAACAAGTTATTTAAGGGAAGTGGGAGGCTGTGAAAAGTCAGAAAAGCCTACTTGATACCAAAAAGCATAGTAGAGAAAGGCAAGTCTGACCAAAGCTAACGATGAAGTGAGTTAAAATCCTGATATCTTCAATAACTAACCCACGCAGAACGCCCCCGAAAAAGCGTTGGCAAAGCCCACCGTAGGTATCGCTATGCTTCAGTACCCCAATCTCGAACAAGCGCTAAAATATCACTTCGGTTACGACAGATTCCGCCCCGGACAACGGCAAATTATCGAAGATGCGCTGCAAAATCGAGATTTATTGATTGTTATGCCTACGGGCGGGGGTAAATCTCTGTGCTTTCAGTTACCTGCATTGATCAAAAAAGGTTTAACGGTGGTGGTGTCGCCATTAATCGCTTTGATGCAAGACCAAGTGGAAGGATTGCGGAATAATAACATTGCTGCCACATTTTTAAATAGTAGTCTGAATCCTTATAAAGTGCGATCGCGGGAAGAAGCCATCCTCAGCGGCAAAGTGAGATTACTTTACGTTGCCCCAGAACGTCTGTTGAGTGAAAGATTTCTCCCATTTCTCGATTTAGTTAAGGAAAAAATTGGCATTGCGGCCTTTGCCATTGACGAAGCTCACTGCGTCTCTGAGTGGGGACACGACTTCCGCCCAGAATACCGTCAGATGAAATCTCTGCGGAAACGTTATCCTGATGTTCCTACCCTTGCCCTGACTGCCACAGCAACCGATCGTGTCCGGGCTGATATTATCCAACAATTAGGGCTAAAGCAACCCAGTATCCACATTGCTAGCTTTAACCGTCAAAATCTTTACTATGAAGTTCGTTCTAAAAGCAAGTCTGCTTATGCTGAATTATTAGAACTAGTTCGAGAAAGTGATGGTTCAGCAATTATTTATTGTCTGACGCGAAAAAAAGTTGATGAACTCACCTTTAAATTACAAAATGATAAGATTGCCGCCTTGTCTTATCATGCCGGATTAACTGATGAAGAACGCAGCAGCAATCAAACTCGATTTATTCGAGATGATGTGCGTGTCATGGTGGCAACAATTGCCTTTGGGATGGGCATTAATAAGCCAGATGTGCGGTTAGTAATTCACTTTGATTTACCGCGTAATTTAGAAAGTTATTATCAAGAATCAGGGAGGGCGGGAAGGGATAGCGAACCATCACGTTGTACACTTTTTTTCAGTTTTAGTGATATTAAAACCATTGAATGGAGTATTGATCAAAAAACCGATCCTCAAGAACAGTTGATAGCTAAACAACAACTGCGTCAAGTAATTGACTATGCTCAAGGTACTGTCTGCCGCCGGACAATTCAGCTAGGTTATTTTGGAGAACGTTTTCCGGGAAATTGCGGTAACTGCGATAATTGCCGTTATCCCAAACCAATGCAAGATTGGACAATTGAAGCCATGAAGTTTTTATCTTGTGTGGCACGTTGTAAAGAAAGATTTGGGATGCTGTACATTATTGATGTATTGCGGGGGGCAAAAAGCCAGAAAATCGTCCAAAATGAACACGATCAACTTTCTACCTACGGTATTGGCAAAGATAAAAGTGTGGATGAATGGCGAATGTTGGGGCGATCGCTTTTACATCAAGGATTGCTAGAACAGACTAGCGATGGTTACTCGGTTTTGAAGCTTAACCCTCTCAGTTGGGAAGTGATGCGGCGACAGCGTACAGTTTCCCTTGCTGTTCCGGTAGCACAGAAGATTAATTGGGAAGAAGGCAGTGAAAAAGCTGTTGAAGCGGAGATATTAATGCAGAGGTTGCGATCGCTCCGTAAACAACTTGCCGATGAACAAGCCGTTCCACCTTACGTTGTCTTTCAGGATTCTACCCTGAAATTAATGGCACAGCAACAGCCTACAACAATAACCGAATTTGGTAAACTTTCAGGCGTTGGCAGTCACAAACTTTCCCAATATGGCGATAAATTTCTCACAGAAATTCGCGCCTACCGCCAAGAAAAAGGTTTGCTAGATCCACCACCGGCTAATTTTACACCCTCTATTAGTTTACCTTCCGACACAGAAGTATTCACATTCCAATTGCATAAACAAGGTTTGAGTGTTGATGAAATTGCCAAAAAACGCAACATTCGCCCTACAACAATTATTCGTCATTTGGCAGATTTAATTGAAAAAAATCAGCCTGTAGATTTAAATCAGTTAGTATCTCTTGAACATCAACAAAAAATTTGGCAAGTTTTAGAAGTGCTTGGTGATATCTCTTTGACACCAATTCGAGAACAACTAGGTGAAAGCTATAGTTTTGATGAAATTCGCTTAGTACGCGGTAAGTGGCGGCGCGAAAATCGCAAGTGATCGTATTTTTCTCTATTACCTAATTTTCTTGAGCAGAATTCAGGAATCAGGAGTCAGAATGAATTCTGTACGAGTGGCAGATAGCCCAGCGTAAAGCCTTACGTCGATCTACTTAAGAGTATTCCAAAAAATAAATGATCCAAAACCCGTCATTGCGTTCGCTTCGCTTCGTTCGCAATTGTTGTGTAGCCTGAAAGCCTTAGTGATGTGAAAGTTTCATCTCCCCAATAAATCTTTTTATCTAAATTCAGTAGACCGAAAACTTTTGCGATCGCACACAGAGCGATACCTATAAAGCCGACTGTTGTCAAAAAAACCATATTCTTAGATACATTTTTTAGAAAACTCCTTGAGCAACTTTAAATAGCATCCATCTAACCGAGAATTTGTATTTATTACTTTACCCTCATGCTCCATCTGCGTGCATTTTAACTGTGATTCTAAAGCATCAATCTTTCTTAAAAGCGACACTCCCCACAATATAGAAATCACCAATTTAATTGTCATACCCGCCAGCAAAAGTGTCACGATTGTAGCAGCTCTCTTTTGTTGAGCCAGTCTTTTTTGTTGTTCTGTAAGTCGTGCTTCGACTTCTTTGGCACGTTCAGCTTCTAATGCCTGCTGCACTTCTCGCCGATCTAATTCTTCACTAGCAGCTAAAAATCGATAATCTAAATTGCTCAAGCTTTTACCATTTGCCCAAGTTTGGGCATCAATCAAGGCTTGTCCGCGCAATAGGCGAGATTTATCCTTTTCCTTTGAGGCTACCCAGGCATTGAAGGCTTCATAGTAGGGACGCAAATAAGCTAATTTTTTTCCAACCCATTCTAAATTGAAAACTTCTTGATAAATGCGGTTTTTGATTTGGAGAAAACCTTGCTTTTTAACCACCAAACCAGAGAGCAACAGTTCTACCTGTTCTCGACTATCGTCGGCTGCTACTTTTGCTCCTTGGAGAATTTGCTGATAGATTCCTAGCAATCTAGCGGCAATTTGTTCGTTTCTGAGGATGCGATCGCGAATTGTTCGCAAATGCTCCGGTTCGTCTTGTGATTCCCATTTCTCGATCATGTACGATCGCACCACATTTTCTATCCAAAATTCTTCTGTGCCAGGGGGAATTTTCAGCTTTCTACCAACATCATCTTGAGATAAATTTACCAGTAACCGACACAGCTTTTGAGTAAGAAATGGTTGCCCTTCTGTCCATGCTAATACTTCTTTCAAAACTTTCTGGGGATGATTGTCTTTAATATCCAGCCCCAAAGATAGTGGTTGAGCTTCTTCAAAAGTGAAACCATTTACTTGGATGGTTTTACCAAGATTAAATGGGGTGGTATGATTTCTATTTAGAATTAAGTCTGAAGGTGTCGCAACCCCAAAAATTGCAAATGTAATCCGATGATACTCTGGATCAATTGCTCTTTGATTATAACAGAACCGAATCAAGTTAAAAAAGTCATCGACAGAAAAATCAAGGCTGAGAATACTATCAATTTCATCAATAAAAATAAATAATCTTTCGTTAGGAAACTGAGCTAAGAGATTTTCTGTAATAAACCGACTAAGTTTCTGAAGCAAAGAAATATCATTGTGTTCTTGCCACCAGCTTTTTAAATTGACTTTTCCTAATAGTTTAAAACTTAACCAGATATCACCAACAACTCCCTTGTACCATTGTTCTGGAGTTATATTTTCACAACCAATATTAGTCATATCAACGGTGGCACATCTAAAGCCCTCTTGTTGCAAGCGGTGCTTTGTTTTTACCATGAGTGAAGATTTCCCCATTTGCCTACAGCTGAGAATGTAGCAAAATTCACCCTGTTTCAATGCTTCATAAAGCTCTATATCTGCTCTGCGCTCGACATAGCTAGGAGCATCACTGGTGAGCGTACCACCAACTTGATACCGATAATTATTCATTTTATTGATTTTAAATTCGTTTTATATCTAAATCAAGGAATTTGTCTTGGAAAATCTGAGAAAATTTATATAGTTATTGATAGTAATCAAGTTCTTATTAAAAACCCTCAAAACTAGCTTAAAAACTTCCTAGAAGCATTAGCGTCATTTTGCTTTCCCAACTGTTGGCTAAAATAAAGACGGTATAACTCACACATGGCGCTAGCTTGATTGCCGTTCAATTGAACCAACCCCATACTTTCTAATTTATAAGCTGCGATCACCTCTAACTCCACTTTTTCATCTGTTGCAATTACTTGTTGCATAGCTGACATTAATTCTGGTTCTCTTTGCAGTAGTGTCAACAGTTCTCGTAAATGCTGACCGTAAATTCCTATTGGTGTAGATGCAGTTTCTAATAACACCTCCAGCGTCATTTCTCCCTGACAGAGATGATAAAATGCAAGGCTTACCAGATAGGGATGTCCTCCTACCATTGCTTGTAGGGATGCAAGGCATTTTACCCCTTCCGAGTTTCCTGCACAATCTAATCCGTAACGTAATGCTAAATTCTGTACCTGCTTGAGGGTAAATGGTGGCAGTGTAATTGTTAGCCCTACATTGAAAGGCGATTGGTTGAGTTTCAGCGGAATATAAATTTCTGTGGTGTGAACCACTACCATCCGCAGTTTTTGCCAAGTTTCATCTTGCTTTGCTTGTTCATGCCAAAATCGCAGCATTGGCAGAAAGTCTTGGGCAATATTGGGATGTTCAAAAACCCGATGGACTTCATTTAAAGCCAAAACTATAGGATTATCATTAACGTATTGCAACAGATATGCTTCAAAATAGATTTTGCAGCTTACTTTGCTACCCATTTCTATATCCCAAAAATCATCTAGACAGGGAAAAAGATTGAATTGCCTACTGACATTTATACAAAACCAACGCAAAAATTTATCCAGGGAAGCAAAAACGTCTTGATCAGCTTCTTGAAAGTCTAAATAGACAATTTGATAATCTCGCTCTCTAGCGTAAGCAATCATCCGATTCAGTAGAGAACTTTTTCCCATCTTTCTAGGTGCTTTGATGCGGATTAAGCAACCAGGATGTAAAATCTCATTACAGACAAGTTCTTCCAGGGAAGGGCGATTGATGTAAAGAGGAGAACCCAAGGCAACAGGGCCGCTAGGAAATTCTATCTTGCTTGCTGAAAAAAAGTCTGGAGAAACCATTTCTAAGCTAGATTCTGCGCCGAACTTTGGTTGGATCTGATTTTCTTGATTACCGATCTCGTCTTGCAGGTGATTGTTCAAGGCTAAGTGGAGATTTTTTTTCGTTACTCTTTTTCCAAGTGCGATGGAAAGGTCTTGCCATAACTCAGAGCCAACTTCCTTGATGTAATTGTTGCCGTAGCCTGATGCCTCTGCCATTTCACCGTAAGTTTTGCCCAACCATGATTGATATAGCACAAACCACTGAATTGAACCGAGAGGCTTGTCTTGCAGAATTTTTTTTACAGATTGTAGAAGCTTATCCACAGCGTATAAATTGTTAAGCAGCTAGGAAATTTACTTATACTTTTTAGAGGATGTTTGAAAAGTATTGGGCGAATACAATGAGACTGTTGGTCAATTCACGGTGGGTTTGACCCCTCACCCCTAAAACATTGGTTTGGCGTTGCTTTCCCCCCCTGAAATAAATTTCGGGCTAATAGCTCAAGTCCGTTGAAACAGACCCAAATCAGAGTAATCAGGAATGATGGGTTAGACCCCCTATTAATTCGCCAACAGTCTCATAGAATTCGCTACTACACAAAACTTAGTCCACCTTTCCTGCGGAACGCTACGCGAGCATAGACTAAGAGAAAATCAAGAGTTTTTAACCCACGGACGTGGGTTTGGTTTGTGTAGCCGCGACTTCCAGTCGCCCGATGAATAATAAATTAGACTTTTCAAACAACCTCTTAGACTATTTAATAATATACATCTGAATACATCTGAAAAAATACTTAAACACACAAAAATCCCAGATTGCATTGATACAGTTTTCAACTCTATCAATACATCACAATGATTATTCTATTTATATATTTTTAAATATTCTTTGTATAATTATATATTTTTATCTTAAAGATTAGTCCTTGCTACTTGGAGTAAGAGGTTAGTTCAGCCGAATACAACTTTGAAAAGCTAGTGATAACGATGGTTCACTGGTGTGAGATCCTAGAAAGAGTCAATGGAGTGCGAACAAAATGGAACAACATCAGAAGCCAACGGTTGTAATTACGGGTGCCTCTTCGGGGGTGGGTTTATATGCTGCAAAAGCTCTTGCTGACAAGGGATGGTATGTAGTACTCGCATGTCGGGATTTAGCGAAGGCACAAAAAGCAGCCCAAGCTGTGGATATCCCCTACAACAGTTATACCAGCATACATATTGACCTTGGCTCCTTGGAAAGTGTTCGACAATTTGTGAAGAACTTCCGAGCAACTGGAAAGTCTCTAGACGCTTTGGTGTGCAACGCTGCAATTTATATGCCCTTAATCAAGGAGCCGTTACGCAGTCCAGAAGGCTACGAGTTAACTGTCACCACCAATCATCTGGGTCATTTCCTATTGTGCAACCTAATGCTAGAGGATCTGAAGAAATCATCTTTAGAGCCAAGGCTCGTAATTTTAGGAACCGTCACCCATAATCCAGACGAACTGGGTGGGAAAATTCCGCCACGTCCTGATTTGGGAGATTTACAGGGTTTTGCAGAAGGGTTTAAAGAACCGATCGCAATGATTGATGGCAAGAAATTTGAGCCAGTCAAAGCTTACAAAGACAGCAAGGTTTGCAACGTACTAACTATGCGAGAACTGCACGATCGCTATCACGAGTCAACTGGTATCGTCTTCAATTCTCTCTATCCGGGATGTGTTGCCGAAACACCGCTATTTAGAAACCACTATCCCCTGTTTCAGAAAATCTTCCCATTATTCCAGAAGTATATCACTGGGGGATACGTGTCTCAGGAGTTGGCAGGAGAAAGGGTTGCTGCCGTGGTTGCCGATCCTGAGTATAATCAATCCGGTGTCTATTGGAGTTGGGGAAATCGCCAGAAGAAAGATGGTAAGTCCTTTGTACAAAAGGTTTCTCCTCAAGCCCGTGATGATGACAAAGGCGATCGCGTATGGGAACTCAGCGCTAAGTTGGTTGGACTTGCGTAATCAGACAGGAGGTAGTGTTAACCTTGTGCATGATTCATTGATTTATTTTTTTGAATGAATTGGCATTGTGTGCAATTACTTTAGCCCATAGGGTGCGTTACACTGTGTCAACGCACCAATCTTAATTGTAAAAAGATGCGAAAAGTTATCTAAACATTTCTTATAGAAACTGCCATGTCTTCCCTAAAGGCGCATTCCCAAACCCTATATGAGACTGATTACTTGCAATGGCTAGAAACGACTGTAGAAAAATTGCAAAATCAGGATTACGCAAATGTTGAGTGGGAGAACCTAATTGAAGAAATTGCCGATATGGGAAGGAGTGAGCGCCGCAGTCTCAAGAGTAATCTGATTGTAATTCTGGTGCATTTGCTCAAATGGCAGTTTCAGCCTGACAAAAGAAACGGAAGTTGGGAAGGAAGCATTATTGAACATCGTAGACGTGTCAAAGAAGCTCTAGATGATTCACCAAGTCTCAAATCCTATCTTGAGATAGTTTTTGCTGAGTGTTATGCACAAGCGGTTAAGCAAGCAAAAGCTAAAACTGGCTTGTCAATGGAATCCTTTCCTCTGAACTGTCTATACCAGCTAGCAGAAGTCACAGATGATGAGTTTTTACCTCAGTAAGCCCTGAATCGGTCTGTATAGCAAAAGTTGCTGCCCAGATCCCCGACTTCTCGAAGAAGTCAGGGATCTAAATCTAGGTTAAGTAAGTGC
Source organism: Nostoc sp. (assembly GCF_036916985.1). GTDB lineage: Bacteria > Cyanobacteriota > Cyanobacteriia > Cyanobacteriales > Nostocaceae > Nostoc. Next base: position 45,059 of record NZ_JBALFD010000097.1, on the reverse strand, counting down.
TATTTGTCCCTAAACTTGACTGATACATGTAAAATATTGTATGATCGTAAACGCATAGAAGGGGAGTAGCTGCTGGCTAAAAAAAGCCAGTACATCTGAATCAACATACTGGCGATGAGCCTGGTTCAGGTGGCAAATAATAAATATTTGATAGCGAGACCTTCACTAAGTTCACACCGAAAAGTGTAAACTTGGTGAGGTCTTTTGGCTCTCATCAAGCTTCACATCGGTAAACGATTCTTTAGGAGCTTGAGAGAGTGTTAACAGCTTTTACCGCAGCTTTATTACTAATTACAGTTTCAGAATTAGGCGATAAAACATTTTTTATTGCTGTAATTTTGGCAATGCACCACCCGCGGCGGCTGGTATTTATCGGTGTTACATCTGCTTTGGCAGCGATGACAATCCTTTCGGTGATATTTGGACAAGCGGTATCTCTGTTACCAAAAGTTTATATTCATTATGCCGAAATAGCTTTATTTATTGCCTTTGGAATCAAGCTGCTATACGACGCTAGTAAAATGTCCGCTGCTGCTTGTGATACCGAAGTTGTAGAAGAAGCCGAAGCTGCGGTGAAACAAGCAGATTTGCAATTACCAAAGCATAAGACATCCTTGGCAATTATCATAGAAGCCTTTGTGTTGACATTTATGGCAGAGTGGGGCGATCGCACCCAAATTGCCACCATTGCCCTAGCCGCAGGTAATAATCCTGTTGGAGTGACAATAGGTGGAATTTTAGGACATGCCATTTGTGCTGCGATCGCAGTTATCGGTGGCAAAATGATTGCCGGACGAATTTCTGAGCGTCAACTTACCCTAATTGGCGGATTCCTGTTTTTAGTCTTTGGTGTCGTTGCCGCCATTGAGGGAGCGTAAGGGGAAGCAGGGGAGGCAGGGGAGGCAGGGGGAGAATTAATAATCAATGCTCAATCCCCAATCCCCAATCCCCATCATTTCGGCTTACTTTCCAATGAAGGCGCGGAAGATGGAGCAGATTTAGGAATAGGAGGAAGCGTTGCTGCCTTTTTAATTTCGTCTTTGTACTGAGCAGGTGCTAAAGCTGCGGCACTATCAAACAAAGGTTTTGCCTCTGCGTCTTTGCCCTGTTGTTTAAAAAGCATGGCTTTTGCCACAACGGGGCGAAAATCCTTGGGATCTTTCTTAATTGCCTGGTCATAAGCAGAGCTAGCTTGAGCATAGCGTTTCTGAGAAGCATGAACAGAACCTAACAGCACTTGCACGGCTACCGTATCTACACTTCCAGGCTGGATTGTATTTGCTTGGGCTGCATTAGAAAGGGTTTCTTGTAACAAACCAATGGCTGCTTCGGGGCGTTGTTGACTCATTAACAGAGCCACCATTCCTTGCAAAGCCTTCAAATCGCCTGGCTTTGTAGACAAAATCGAGCGATAAGCTTGAGCGGCTCCTTCGCGATCGCCAATTTGCTGTTTGGCTTGAGCTAGTAGCACTGAATACTCAGACTGTTCGGGATTTAGCTTGGCCAGCTTTTCTAGTGGTTCAATGACTACTTGGATATCAGCAGGTTTTACCTCACTTTTTTCTTTTTGACTTAATAGTTGCAGCCGCGCCTGTAATAGGCCCTTAAGCGCAGTCTGATTTTCTGGTTCCCTTTGCAAAACCTGTTCATAACCTCGTGCTTCGTCTTCCAGTTTTGATTTTTGGTCAGCGGGGGACAAACTGCCTTTGGTGCTAGCAGTATTTTGACTTGAGGATGGCGTATTATTAAATGCTCCAATTATGGGAATCACCGAAACACCCACAAAAGCAAGAATTGCCAGCGCCAAGATGACTTGAACTATCCAGCGATTGCGTGTTTGAGACACAGTTTTGTCTTTCTCCTAAATTTTAATGACATGAGCATTTACACAAATCGTAAAGTTAAAAATTTCCAAAACTTTGCGGAATACTGCCAATTGCCTGTGAATTTTATAACAATTAACTATCTACACTGCTAAAGTAAGTGATGACTTTAGGAGGAGCCGTCAAAATTGTAGCTATGATATGCTTCCGAAACTAGTGTAAAGCCGCTAAATTAGACATTTAGTGTTTATACACTAAATTTAGCGCCTTTAGGATTGTCTAGAGTACCCTGGTGTGACTTTGTGAAAAGCCAATATACTTTCAATCAGTCGCACAAATGCTCTTTCCAGCTGCCTTTGTAAAATCCCACAATGGGATGTGTCTCCGCCGCAAGGAGTTTTTATGAATTCCGACCTGATGCCGTTGCCTGAATCTTCCAATTCTTCTGCCTCTAACCAGGGCCCAACTAAAATAGAGGCAGCCGCTAATGTTCATCACATAGCAGCCCACTCCTCTAAACCTGAAAATTCGCCTGTCAAACCCAGCGAGACTGACTCAAATGGGAACTTGATCAATCGACAGCAACCGATTCCGCCTCCCAGTGAACCGATGCAGTATCGAGCGATCGGATTAGTCCGGGGTCGCTATCATGCTAGCAGCGAACAATTTACTCAAGGTACTCTGCTGACCGCAGATGGTGTAGAACTCAATGCCGTCCTCCTAGGCCGGATTATGAGCTTAGTCAAGAATCACCTAGACTTAGAAAAAGAACACCTTTGGGTAGTATATCCACGTACAAGACAAGAAAATGATACCTTGCACATCCAAATCGTCGGAGTTTGGGAGCCAGAAAATCTGGCTAAAAACTCAACAGATGAGGACGAGTCAGATTTGGAATTGCAAGATTTACAGACACCCGATGATGGCTTATCCGAAAATTCTGAACTAAACACAGCCATAATACCCTCATCAGAAGTTGCAGATGGTGGTTTTTCTGTTCGTGGTGAAGTAGTATACCAGTCTTTTGATGCTAAAAGTTTGGTAGTCAAAATTAGGCAGGCTCCACGCAAATCAACTGATAAACCCAAATATTTTAAGTTGAAATTGAGGGGTGTGCTGACCACTAAAGCAGTAGGAAAATTCTGGGACTTCCAAGCCAAGCGAGAAGCTGACGTTTTGATCGTAGAAAAAGCTGAGGCGATCGCTGATTTGCCCAAAAAACGCAAACCACCATTCAAAGGTGCGCCTCGTGCTGGCGGTGGTGGTGCTGGTGGAAGAAAACCATTCCCCCCCAGACGCAGCAGTGGCGAAACCCCTCGTCCCATCAAGAAAACAGGCGTAAGCAGCGACCCCTCTGTGGTGTCAAAGCCTATACCAAAAACACCCACTCCTAAACCCATCAAGCGACCGAAACCGACTCAAGAGTAGGGATTGGGTATTGGGTACTAGGGATTAGGGATTGCGGATTAGATTAAATACTACAGTTCAACTAATTTTTCCAGTCCCCAGTCCCCAGTACCCAATACCCACTCCCCAGCCTCAAAAATCCGTCCGCCGGTCTTGGGGTAGAAAAGATCGCTCCATTGGAATTGGAGAAACTGGTTCTGTAAGGGTAAACGTACCTGCTTCGATCCACTTTTTCAACTCTAGAGCGACTTGCCTAGAAAAAAACAAACTTGCTAAGGGGGCAGAGCGTATAGCTTTGCCCTCTATAGTGATCCGACCAGATTTGAGTTGAGCGTAACTCACCAAACCAAAGGTGGGACGGACACGCCGGGGAATAGAAAAATCCACTATTGGCGCGACTAAATCTTGATCTTGCACAGCACAGTATTCAACTACTTGTTCATTTAATACAGGGAGTGGTACACCAACACCTAGCATTAATGAGGGGCCATAACTTTTGAAGTAACACCCCCGCACCCAATGAGCATCCATTTGCTTGGCATCACCAATTAAAGCTAAAGTCGCAGAAGGCCCAATCGGTGTACGATTAGGTAAACGCTTTTGTAAGGGAAAATGCTGAGTACCTTCCCAGGCAACATAGCCAATACCACCGCCTAAAAAAATTCGAGTACCTATACCAACGAGTTGCAAATCGGGGTCGTTGAGTAAAGGAGAAATAGCACCAGGGTTAGAGTAAACGGCATTCCCTAGACGTGGTTGCAATGGGCCGAGATAGGTAAAAAGGGGGCGATCGCCACCATTTACACCAACAATAAAATTTTGATAAAGATTGCGCGGATTGAATAAATAAAACTGATTAATCGTTTCACTGGTAATTGTAGTTTCAAAATTTGCTCTGGGGTAACAATCTGTTACTTGTCCTTGGGCTTTTACGTGTATGGGTTTACCAGCGATCAAATCTTCGATTACATGACCGCCGCCACGTTCTCGGACTTCTTCACCGTCCATCGCTTCCATAGCACAACTCGCACCCAAATATAAATCTACTGCCCCAAAACCAGAGTATGCTGGCACGCCATCCAACCAGCAGCGACGAATTTTGATTGGGGGATCAGTGTGTCCCAAATTAATAATTGCACCACTTGACTCCATCGGCTCAAAAGTGCCAGTGGTAATTACATCAACTTCTTTAGCAGCTTTAGTAACACCGATTTCTACAACTCGTGCTTTTAACTCTTCAGTTGTCAACACTACTGCACGTTGGCGGCTGATTTTCTCGTTAATTTCTGCAATTGTTCGCATTTTATCAGTGCTAGCGCTTCCTGGTGAATGGGGAAAAGAAATCTTCATTGCTCATTGTGAGCGCAGATTATGGAGACTCTTGTATTGTTTCATCTTGAAATAGTTGTCGCCAATCTCTGCGCGAAAGATTAACACTCTAGATGAGGTTAAAATCCATAAAAAAATAATTCAACTATTGCAAAGTCCAAATCATATATTTTTTTGGGGCAAGTACAATACTTATGTTAAAAATATCTTTTATCTAAGTAAAATTACTATCTAAAAAGCCTTGCATTATCAATCAAATGTATGTATGGTTAAGATTGATTAGACTTACTGGACTTAAATGATTTTACGTAAACCAAAAGAAACATTTCTGTCTTTGGTAAAGCATTCTAAACCATCTAGTCGATCGCAAAATGCAAAACAATAGCACATTATAGAAAGTTTTGGGAAGGGAGAAACTACTTAAGAGTGGGAATAAAAGGGATGTTGCCAAAGTTAGAAGGCTAACTATTTATAGTGAAGCTGCTCTATATGGCGGTTCTCGTTCACGTGAGGTACACCAGTAGGGGCAATACCCTGCGGGAAGCCGCAACTTTTGGAGACGCACTCGCGTTCGCGTCTACATGAATTGCCCTTACTCCTCAAAGCAATTCTACTTGTTGCTATTCGTTTTATTGCTACATTTCACCCCATAACGAATTGAGTAAGAGGCAATGACTACTTCTGAATTAACTAATTTTGACCAAAGAAACCAAAGTAAGATTTCCAATAGAATTGAAAACTTATCTTCACCATCAGATGAAAAAAAGTTGTTTAACTTGAAAGTAATAGAATATTTGTTACTTGCAGCTTTTTTCTCTGCTGGACTCATTATTATTTTTCTTTCAGATGATAAAGCAGTTGTAATTTCTGGGGCGGTATCTCTGACTTTTTTGTTTTTCTTATGGCTCATCAACAAACAAGTATTCCAGAACTATAAACAGGCTGCTTATCAGTCTGAACTCACCAAAAAAGCTGAACTTTATAGTTATCTATTGACCAATCCTAATTCTTGGGATAAAGATACGCTGACTCTGACAAGAGGGAAGGCTTTACAATACAGTCAAGACTTGATTGACGATTATAAAAAAATTAGGAGTGTATCAAGGAACCTTTATTATAGTTTACAAATTTCGACAGTGATTTTATCAGGAGTCACACCAATTTTAGTTCTGGTAGATAAATTAGAAGCAGGACAAGCTTGGCTCAAGTGGCTCCCTGTGCTTTGTCCAGCTATTGCTTCTATAGTCGCTAGTATAGTTACGTCTTTTCCTTTTCAGAAGAATTCACTTGCTGCTAATACAGCTGTTGAATTGCTAGAAGCTGAACAAGAGAAATTTATATTGGGCGTGACTCCGCCTTATCGTTGCTATGATATATCTGACGAAACCCAACAGCAACAAAAGGCAAGTCAAGCATTAGAATACTTTATTGTTCAAGTGAACAATATTCATCTCAACCAATTGCAGCAAACAAGTGAGACGCAATCAGAGAAGACAGAATCAGCTTCATCTAATGAGTCAAACAAAGTAGGAGCAGAGGTAACGAAATAGAAGGATAACTGATTAGCTATTAGCTAATTTTAGTCAATTAATTTTGGATTTTAGATTTAACAGTGTCGCAAAGCTCCCCAATTCTGAAAAGGTTGGGGATTTTGTTGTTCATAAATAATTAGAATACTCTAACCATTTATCTTTACAGGGAGGCAAGCAAGTTGTAGGGGCACGGCAGTGGTCATTGGTGTCAACTTAGGGACTTGCAATTAAATAATGTACCGATATACCAATCAGGTTTTACCGTTTTATGATGGATTCAGGGTTTTCAACTGGTACTTTATTTTAGCGCGAGTCCCTAAGTTGACACAAATGCCCATTGGTGTGCCCCTACCGTGTGGTCTGTAATTACTGAATAGCGAATCCTTCTGGTCTGATTGCATCGTCCAAATCAACACCCATCAGGTTAGCTCCCTGGATGTTTGCATTTGTGAGATTTGTATTTTCCAAGTCTGCGTTTTGTAAGTTAGCAGTTTGCAGATTTGCCCCCAAGAGGTTGGCTTTTTCTAGGTCTGCATCAAATAGGTTTGCTCCTACCAGATTTGCTCCCAAAAGGTTTACTTTGCCTAAATCTGCTCCTTGAAAGTTAGCCCCTTGTAAGTTTGTTTGCTGTAAGTTAGCCCTTTCTAAGTCTGCATTTTGTAAGTTAGCACCCTCCAAGTTTGCCGCTTGCAGGTTTGTATCCTTTAACATTGCGCCAGTCAGGTTACAGCCGACACATTCATTGGTTTGTAATAAATGTCTAACGTTTGCTGCTACAGAGATTATTGGGGGTACAACCGGTGATATGACTGGTGCTGTCACAGGCTCCATTGGAGGTACAACTGGAGATATTACTGGGGCGGTTACAGACTCCATTGGCGATTCAACTGGAGCTAGTTCAGATTCCGCAGATATCGATGGTGTTAGTGTTTGCGCTCTAGCGCTGGGCTGGATAAGCAGAGTAAATCCGGCTATAACTACCAGAAATACTGCTTTTACGAGCCACTGAGTTAATTTTTTAGAGTTTGATTGATTCATTAGTTCCTTCATAATCTGATTCCTATTGGTGGGCTTGCTTTTATAAGAGCCATTGATAATGTGCTTTATTCTCACTTTAAATAACTTGATTGATAAGAGCAAATATTATTTGTATTCATATTGATAAATTTAAGTGATTAATAAATCTTTGTGGATGGGAAACGATCGCTGATTTTTTGTTTACATCAGGAATTGCGATCGCCTCATACTTAGTTCCCAAGCATTGCCAGACTAGGTAAAAGTCGATATGTTTCACTTTTAATCAAGATGGAGAGTCCCAAGTAAATTAAGACAAAGGGGAAGATTTTCCGACCATAGCGAGTTAAAACGGGAGCCATGAGAGGATTACGAGTCAGGTTGTAAGAGAGAAAACACCATACCCCAACAGTGAAATAGCAAACACACAGAATTACGCCCAAACTTGGAAGATTGCTACTGGCAAACAACGGTACATAAATTCCAATGTTGTTTCCTCCATTGGCAATGGTGACACTGGAAACACGGTAGGTTTGCGGATCGCGGATGGTTGCTAATAGTGATTTCTTCTGGCGTCCAGATTTTGCAGGAGAGGTTAAATCAACTGATACCGCTTGTACTGTCTCTCCTTCTTCTTCTCGATTGATGAGATTACTGATACCAATAGCCACGGGAAGCAAACCTAGCAAACCAATCCAGGTAGTGGGAATAATCAAACCACCAAAGAAACCAGGCAGACTAGCAAACACTAAGGCTGTGAATCCCAGAAATTCACCGATCACAACATGCTTAGGACGAAAGCTACGATTGACTTTCCCGAAGAAGGCAGTCAAGTATAAATTGTCGTCAAAGGTGGTTGCAAAAGCAGCAGAGATTCCAATAATTAACGTACTAATTAGCCAACTCATAATTCTTACTCACAGTAATTCAATGCTGTTTGTCTTAGTCCTTCTCTGCTTCTGCCAATGAGAGCAGTTAAGGAAATTTTGTGGCTGTTTTACCTAACGACAACTGATCGATATTCGTTGTTAATTAGCCAATTACCCAATTTTTAGAGGCGATCGCCTCTAAAAATTGGTACTTTTTTCTCAGCAAGGTACCTTGGGAGCTCATGGACTCAATATTATGACTTTCAAGGAAATAAGGTCAAATACTCTTGTTTTTTAAAAGGATAAATAAAAGTGATTGACAAATGTACTGTAATTAACAAAAAGACTTTTGGCTAAACCGCATAGGGGTTCGTCAGCAAGAGGAAAAGGGGCAGGGGGAGAACCCCATACATAAATGTAGGAGCTTGAACTAAGGACGCATTATTTCTCTCTACGAGACGCAATCATGCGAACGCGCTGCGCGTCTTGAAATAAATATTTAAAATTTTGGGCATAAATAAATTTATTGGCTCTGAAACCCAGATGGCAGAGGAATTCCAGAATTTTTCTCCCCTGCTCCCTGCCTCTTTGGTCATACCGAATACTGAGTTAATATCTGAGAAGTTTAGGTGCGTAGTTTACCGCCGTAGGCATCGCTCCTATAGAAGAGAAACCCGATCAAATGCTAAAGGCTGAGATATTCTTGGCGGCTAGCATTCAACATCGGTTAAGATGACTAATTGCCCTCTGATTTCAGTTTTGAGATGTTCAGTAATGTTGGATTTTAACTTGTAATTATGCTAACTAGTGTTGACCGTTTATTATTTGTCCGGCGAGTCCCGATTTTTAAGGAATTGCGGGATGATTTTATTGTGCGGCTCACTTCAGTGATGAACGAATTGTCATTTCCAGCTAATTACACCATCTTTCGACAGGGAGAAGAAGGGCGATCGCTCTATATTGTGGTATCAGGTCGAGTTAAAGTTCACATTGGGAACAAACAACTTGCAGAAGTGGAACAGGGAAAATACTTTGGTGAGATGGCAGTATTTGATACCCAACCCCGATCCGCCACTGCCACGACTTTAGAACCTTGTGAATTTTTAGAACTGACACAAGAGCAACTTTATGATGCGATCGAAGAAACTCCCGAAATCGCGGTGAATATCATTCGTGAGTTATCCCGTCTGATTCGCAGATTGAATGACGACATGAGTGTAACGAATCCCCCGCGAACAAATCCGGGGGTTTTTAGCAGAGAGTAAGATCGGAAATGAGTGCCGATCCCATAGTTTCAGCTTTCAAAGATGCTACTTTCAGACATTCTTTAAGAAACTGCTGGGGAATCTCTACACTTTCTCCCCAATGCAGATGCACATAAGAAGCATGAACATTTGCAGGCAAACCCCATCCCTCGTATCCCATATTTTCGTCACAGTCGTAGCGAGAAGTTGCAAATAGGGGCTGAGTGGGAGTTGAGGTTAAATGGGAACGGTGAAACTCATGTCCGTAAACAGTTGTACCTGTATTCACTAACAGATTATCTTGCAAAGCTATTGCCCGACGATACCCCAAAGTTAAACGCCCACCCATCACAGCAGATGTCGGTAAAACTCCCGCCATTGGCCAAGATTTACCCTCAAAATCGACAATTTGCTCACACAAATACATTAATCCGCCGCATTCGGCAATTGTGGGCATTCCTTTAAGTATTGCTGTTTTCACTGCATCACGAGCGCTGATATTTTCTGCTAGTTGCTGGGCAAAAACTTCCGGGAAACCACCACCAAAATACATTCCTTGTACATCTTTTGGGATGTCAGCATCCTCTAAGGGACTCCAGAAAAGCAGTTCTGCGCCAAGCTGTTGCAGCAAATCGAGATTGTCTTGGTAGTAAAAATTAAAAGCGCGATCGCGGGCTACTGCAATTTTAACTGGGGATGAGGGAGATGAGGGAGATGAGGGAGGTGAGGGGAGAGGTTTTGATTTTAATAAAGGTAATAAGCGTTGCCAGTCGAAGCAAGTATCTCCTAAATCGGCGAGGCGATCGATTAAAGCATTGAGTTCGGGGAGTTCGGCGGTGGGTACTAAACCCAAGTGGCGATCGGGAATTGTGATGTTATCTTGACGGCGCAGTACGCCGAGAATGGGCAATTGTAAAGGTTCTAGGGAATCTTTGAGGAGAGAGAGATGGCGATCGCTCCCGACGCGATTTAACACTACCCCAGCTATTTTAATTCGGGGATCAAAAGATCGATAGCCGTGAGCGATCGCAGCCACAGAACCAGATAAACGACTACAATCAATCACCAACACCACAGGCAAATCTAAAAGCCGCGCAATATGTGCAGTACTCGCAAAGTCTGTTGATTTTTGCTTTTCTTGCCCATGCCCAACTCCATCAAATAATCCCATCACCCCTTCCACGAGTGCATATTCACTCAGTTGACTATGATCGGCAAAACATTGCTGAATGTAGGCTTCGGAAGTCAGCACGGGGTCTAAATTGCGACAAGCCCGACCAGTTACGTGTTGATGAAACATCGGATCAATGTAGTCTGGGCCTACCTTGAAAGATTGTACCAAGCAATCGCGACAACGTAAAGATGCTAAAAGGGTGAGCGTGACTGTTGTCTTGCCCACCCCACTACGTTCCCCAGCAATGACTAAAGCCATAAATGAAACAAATTAGGTTTTGATGCAGCAACTATTTTGACTATTAACTGTGTGTCTATCGTCGCTTTTTGCAAAAGCAGATGCACCAGTTTCTCAAACCGACTTACTCAAACTTATACCAATAAGAAACAAGAAAACCAGCCAATTAGGGGAGTTAGGCTGAAAACAGTCTGTCTTAACGTGAGTTCGATGAACCTCTCCCTCCCAACCTCCCTCTCCGAAACGGAAAGGGAGGAGCAACGAAAAATTAAGCTTTTTGCTCCCCTCTCCGTGTCGGAGAGGGGCTGGGGGAGAGGTCAAATAAGACTTGTCGAACTCACATTGTCTTATAGTTGGAGATTAGCCGAGACTTAATACTGTTCGGTTCAGACAAGAGACACGATGAATCGCCGTCTCTACAATAAATCAATCTTTTGTAGAGACAGGGATTTATCGCGTCTGTATAACGTGCCAGTTTTTTAGACGCTATGAATCGCGGCTTAGAGTTAAAAGACCGCCCACCTTCGCGCAGCATCTCCCAGAGAGGCGCGGGGCTTTCACCATAGTGCGAAAGTACTGAGTACTCAACTTCAAAACTCAGCACAGGCTAAACGCCCCGCTACCGCTAACAGCACTCAGCACTCAGTATGGTAAACCAGGGACATAAATTGTATGTTATTTAACTTTCATTCCTTAGTTAACTCCCAAAATCGTCCCGGTTTCTTTCAAATAAACCCGCGTAAATGGTTCATCTTCACCCAAGGTATAATCTTCAATCAACCCTTTGCGACGAATAGAAATACCGTTGCCTTTTCTAATTACCACACTCGAACTATCAAAAACATCCCGCACCAAAATCATCTCAGTTTCGGTGGGATTATCCAAAACTACGAGATTGCTATTCTGGTAAAATATGCCCTGTTCTTCGAGGATGTCTTCAGCGTACTCGGCAATCAGCAAATCAAGTTTGGGATGACGCAGCAAAGTTTGGACGTTACTGTTGTAATCTTTGCTTAATACTTTTTTCGAGCGATTCAAAAAAACGGCATCACGACAAACAGCGCCTATTGTCCAGTTGGGATTTTGCAAAAGGATATGGTCAATTGTTGCTTGCAGTTCTTCAACTGAGATTTTGTTAAAGGTAATAATTGGTATCCTGGCATCTGCACCCGACTCAAAAAAGGTTTCTAAAATATGAGAAGGGACATCAACACTTTCACCAACAGAAGGTTTAAGATGCATTAAAACCCCTGGTGCAGCATTTATTTCCAGGATGGCAAAGTTACTAGACTTCCAAGATTCTGCGAGACTTTTGGTAATGACATCAATCCCTAGACAAGTCAACTGGAAATGTTGGGCAATATCTTGGGCCAAAATAATATTGTCAGCATGAACTGTTGGGGTTGCATCAATGCTTATACCTCCGGCTGAAAGATTGGCGACTTTACGCAGGTAAACAGTACGTCCTTTCTCAATTACGCTTTCTAGTGATAAGCGTTGTTCCTCTAGATAGAGTTCCATCGCTTCATCAATCTGAATTTTACTCATCGGCGAAGTTGGTGTGTCTAAACGTGCAGGTTTGCGGTTCTCTTGGCGAATTAACTCTGCAAGCGTTAAATACCCATCACCAACAACTGATGCCGGACGGCGTTCTGTGGCGGCGACGAATCGACCATTGACACACAACAAACGAAAATCTGATCCTGAGATGCTTTTTTCAACAATTATTCGGGTTTGCTGATTTTCGGGAATCGCTGCCAGTGCCCGATTATAAGCAGATACTAGTTCTTTTGAGTCTTGCACATCAGCCGTGACGCCAATTCCTTTGTGACCTACCACTGGCTTAACTGCCACTGGGTAGCCAATTTCTCTTGCTGTTGCTAAGGCTTCTTTCTCGAAAAAGACAATATTACCTTCAGGAACGGGAAAACCCAAGGTTTTGAGAAATGCCTTACAGTCATCTTTACGGGTGGTAAACTCCGAATCTAGATGGCTATCACAGTTAAATGTTGTTGCTACCCCCCGGACGTGTTTTTTTCCCAAACCATATTGCATCAATCCTTCTTCCCACAAATAAAAGGCGGGAATACCTTTCTCGTAGGCTGTTCGCAATAGGGCGTAAACCGTGGGGCCACCGTAGACAGATGCGCGGAATCTATCTTGCAACCTCACCAATTGCTCATCAAAGGTGAAGTCTTCGTCTTGGGTAATGGCTTCAAACCAATCCCAAACAAAGTAAACTACTTCTCTAGTTGTGCGTTCATGTAATGATTGGACACTAATCCGGGTGAGATGTGGATATGGCTTAACACTCCAGTGGTTAAGGTGTAAATCCATATCTAACTTGCCGACTTCGGAGACAACTTGAGCAAAGAGATGGGCATAAGACTCGTAGGTTTGATCGCGAAGATTTGGATAGCGATCGCCAATGCTCGCTATATAATCTTCAATGGGCAAAGGCTCTCTAGAGTCAATTAGAGCAAAATCGAATACTAGCGCCCCAATATCTAAATAGGGGTTGGGCCCAATATAATGCTTGAAATTGAAAATATCGAATACATCCGTTCTTCTAGCATTAACGCGGACTAATTCACTGCTTTTTTGTAGAACCATTGATTACGAACCTTTGGCTAAACACCCTTAAATTTAAATGCTGAGTTATGGTTACTCAGAATTGTTGATTGCAGATTAGTTGACATTTATTTTGGAGAGTAATGGCTTGGCCATTCAACTAATCAGAACCTAAGTTAACTTTATTAGTAAGCATTTTCAACTATCTCAAGGCATAATTAAATCCCCATCCCTTAGCCAGGAATCAAGAACAGTCAATTCATCCTCATGAATCATCAGAGATATAACTTTTGAAAGGTGCAACACTCACTTAAGAAAGTGTATAAATAAATGTGGGGTATCAAAAAGACAGCAAAGTATGAATAGCACACAAGCTGCTCTAAGAGATGAAATTCGAGAACTTGCTGAAGAAGCTTTTCACCAAAAGCTGATTTCTGGGCATGGAGATGGGGCAGACATGGATGAGTATCAAATTGTTTACCAAGGTAAACCCAGGCATCTCCCACTAGAACAAGCACGTTTTTTCTTAACTAACTTGCTTTACAGAAGCCGGATTCATTAGCATTTGCCATTAAATATCATCTAATTGCACCCAGCTAGAGTTATATACAAATTACTCTTAGTCACATAGCCAACAATGCCTCTAGAAAATACTTCTAGAGGCAGTTGACGTTGTGGATTTTACTGAGTCAACGAAAATTTAGGTACTTTTTAGGATAAATCTTTTGGTCTAATTGCGACCGCAAAATGTTAATCCTATTTGTATCAAGTAATCTACCAAAGGGATGATTTGATAGTTTTAATTGTCATGGTTTAGTGAAATTTATTAACTCAAATTCAGAGGGAGTCATGGTGGAAAGTAATATCAAACGGCAGTTGGTAATTATTGGGGGAGCCGAAGATAAAGAGGGAGATTCCGTAATTTTGCGGGACTTTGTACGACGTGCTGGCGGTACAAAAGCGTACATTGTGATTCTGACAGCGGCCACAGAACTACCAAGAGAAGTGGGAGAAAATTATATCAGAGTGTTTGAGCGACTGGGAGCCGAAACTGTTCGCATCATTGATACAGAAACCCGTGAAGATGCCTCTTCATCTACCGCATTGGAAGCTATTAAAAAAGCAACTGGGGTATTTTTTACAGGCGGAGATCAAGCTCGGATTACCAGTATTCTTAAGGATACTGAAATCGATGCGGCAATTCACCAGCGCTTCTCTGAAGGTGTAGTTATCGCAGGTACAAGCGCGGGTGCTGCTGTAATGCCAGATAAAATGATTGTAGAAGGTGACTCCCAGACACATCCTCGGATTGAAACTGTTGAAATGGGCCCAGGTATGGGATTTTTGCCTGGGGTAGTAATTGACCAGCATTTTTCTCAGCGCGGACGCTTGGGACGCTTAATTTCAGCTTTAATACTAGAACCTGCTGTCTTGGGATTTGGTATTGATGAAAATACCGCGATGGTAGTTACAGATAATCAAGTTGAAGTGATTGGTGAAGGTGCGGTGACGATTGTTGATGAATCAGAGGCTACATATAACAATATGGGCGAAATTTTGAAGGATGAGTCTTTGGCAATTTGTGGAGCAAAGCTTCATATTTTGCCACATGGCTTCAAATTTGACCTGAAAACCCGCCAGCCTATCCTAAATAATGGCTCTGTGCCAAATAGCTCTGTGCCAGTTGCTTCAGTCAGTACCTAACTTTTAATAGATGTATTTAAACTGCAAGTTTTATGCTTCGTGGCGGCTGCTACCGCTAACAATAAAGTTCGGTTAACAAAATCCCAAAATTTTACTTTATACATTAGTAGTGGTGTACATCTGTACGCCACTACAACCGATTAATAATTGTGCTGCACAGATTTTTGAAAAAAATAACACCAATTGATGGAGATTTCTAGGACTAAATTTCCGCATAACTGCTTATAACTGTGTCTCTAATGACCAACGACTAATTTTGAGAATTTGCCTCAATTTTGTTTAACCAAATTACTAGGTCATCTGCATGAATTTCTATCTCACTTCCTAAAGTTTTGACATATAGAAGTCCATCACTAATACTTAAATCTCTGATTGGATACCATGAATCTCTTGTCTGGATTAAAAGATCAGATGAAATTCCTAGTTGTAAAGTATTCTTGCGATATTTCCACCAAGCTCGCCATAAAAAGACAGATTTAGTACATTGCAACCTATAGCCCTGAGGAACTTGGCAGTATTGATAGCAATAGAAGCCATGACCATCTATGTCACCCTTAAGAATGTAATTGTATTCTGCTAAAGTCTGATTCAGCAATTCCCAATGAGATGATTTAGACAAAATCAAAAATTCAGATGTTGTAGTATTCAGTTGGGAAGTGCTAATTATACCTTCAGCTTTTGCTGTCAAATGGTTAATTTTATAAACTGTTTGTGCTGTTAAAGACGGATTTGCCAATAAAATATCTTTTTTCTGGATAGAGTTGCCTACAAACTCCCTAACTAAATCTAAATTAGACAACATAAAATTGTTGATACTAAGTGAATTGGTATTGTGATTTCTCTAACACTCTGTAAATTAGTATCTACACTGATTTTGTTATGAGATCAGGATAATTCTGATCTATATAGCGGTTCTCTATTGCGTTAAATACAGACCTAACCCCCAGCCCCTTCCCTGCGAGGGAAGGGGAGTGAGCATCAAAGCCTCTCTCCTTTTAGGAGAGAGGTTTGGAGAGAGGTCAAAATGTATTGCTTCCATTCGAGAAGCGCTATATTTATACTGTCTTTGTAGCGGTAATTTACCAAGGACATTGGTATTGAGTACTTTTACTTACTCACCACTGAGTAGCAATTTCTAGTCGCCCAATACTTTATGGCGATTTTGTTAAAGTATAAAAACTGTCAGAACGAATCTGACTGCCATTTCGCCAAACTTCCACTCTTTGAGGAGTGATTAAATAAGAAAAACTACCATTATCTGCTCGATATCTGCTTTTACCAATATGCGAAGCTTGTATCTTTATCGGCTGACTTGAATCTTGCTTTAACTGCCCAATATAAAATAACTGACCATTTTCTTCACAGACTTTTACACGAGTGGTTGCAGTCTCACCTTCAATGATGGTAGTTCCGTTGCACTTAGTATCACTGCTTATAAATACAAAATCTCTTGGAATTGGCTGTGAAGGTGAAATTTGCTTTGCTACTGGTGGTTTCGAGACTGAGTGATTTGGGTTATCCACTTGCTGAACTCTAGAACCAGAACCAACACTTGCAGTTACGGATGTCAACAGACGAAGGGGGTCAACTGCTATTTGGCCATTTGGATGAACTTCAAAGTGCAAATGAGGTGCTGTGCTATTGCCTGTAGATCCCATCTCGGCAATAATTTGACCTTGAATGACCTGTTGACCCTTGCTCACCAACAAACGGCGATTATGACCATAAACAGTAGTGCTACCGTCGAGATGTTTAATGGTTATGGCATTTCCCAATCCCCAATTATCCCAACCGACTTTGATAACTATACCTGATGCAGCAGCAACAATAGGAGTTCCAGATGACCCGGCGATATCAATTCCTTCATGTTGATATTTGCGGAAGCCTTGAGAAATAAACCCTTGAGTCGGCCAGATTAAGTTAGAAGCAGGGATAGGAGTTTGCCCAATTGGGGAATCGCCTGCTAACTGTGTTAGGGCAGATGTAGCTGTACTTAATATAGTGGTTAAGGATATTAACCCAATTAGTCCATAAGTACGATATCGATAACTGATAGCTTTTTTCATAAGTCGCAAGTCTATTAAAACAATAATTCAGACACTTTCTGATATTTGTTGTTTCAAGCCGACTCAGAAAATATCAGGAAATAAAAGAGTTTAGGTGTGCTATTAGTGTTGAGTGCTGAGTGTTGAGTGTTGAGTGCTGAGTGCTGAGTGCTGAGTGTTGAGTGCTGAGTAACAATGAAGATTACTCAGTACCTCTGTACTATAGTAAAAGCCCCGCCTCTTGTGGCGCGGAATCTTTTTGTATGGGGTTGGTTGATACCCCTCCCCTTGTGGGCGGTCTAACACTCAGCACTCGTTACTCAGTACTCAGCACTATTTCGGTGAGTTAAGAAAAGCCTAACCCACCCGACAAAACTAAACAATAGAGAAATTAGCCATTAAAAACGCGACTGCGCCACTTATTCAACCGGGCTTCTCCAATTGTGGCAGACCGTCGAGAATCAGCAATTTGCTCTTGCAAAGCTGCAATCTGTTTTGCTTGGGCGTCAGCTTGCTGTTGCAAAGATGTATATTCGCTTGTGCTGCTAACAGAACTGGAAGACTGCCAACTACTACTAAATTTTGTTGTACCGATGCTAGCAAAGGGTCTTAAGTCTGCTAGTTGTTGTTGCAAAGCTGTAATCTGGCTTTCTTGGTCTTGAATCTTTTGCCGCAAGCTTTGTTCGCCTGCTGTGGGAGTTGCAATAAAGGCTGGAGCATTAGTTTCTGGCCTTGGCTTAAATATTTCAGCAAGTATTGCACTCACATCTGTGGGTTTCAGTTTACCGTAAGGAGTGTTGGTAATTAGCGATCGCACCAGTTGGGGTTCATTATTCGTTACTACGTTCTTATCACTGCTAGAATTACTCCGCACAAGTTGCAGCATATTGGTAAATTCCAATATCTTTTTACCCGTTTGGGTTTTGTAACCCCGGTAATATGGCACTATGTTATCCCCAAAGGCATCTAGATACTCGTCGCTATCAAGATAAGAATCAATATCCGCCTCAAAGCCTTTCTCATCTAAAATGTTGCTGTGATAAATTGTCTCGGAGTAGTCATCGGGAGCGCGGCCCAGTAGGTGTTTAAAGTTCAGTTCAATTGCACGGTAGCGGTAAACATTATTAAAAAATCTCGAGCGATACAACTCTGATTTAGCTATTTGACGCACAAACTCACGGACATCGATTATGCCTTGCTTGAGTTGGGATTCTGGAACGATAAGCCGCTCACTTTCCATAATGTAGGCATTACCCAATACTTGCCGATAAACTGCCCGAATTACAATTTCGATGTCATCAGCTGAAGCAATAGTCCATAGTTCGATGGGTTCTGTTTGGGAAAATGCTTGATATTGGCGTTGGCTAGTTTTGTCGTCGATGAAGGTCTGCATATTTGGGTTTGTGTGGGTAGGAGTAACTAATGACTTTTAAAGGTAATGGGAGCTAGTACCGCTTCTCTTACGAGACACGCAAGAAACGCAGAAGTCAAAAGTGCCGATGCGTTAGGTTAAGAAACTTTGGAGAACCTGCAAAATGCAACTGGCTCTCAAAAATCAAAAGTCTAAAAATTTCTTTGCCTAAGCTTTCAACCTGTTATTATCTGGCTGCTTACTTTTGCCCAACAATACTAAATGGTTGTTAGTTTTTAGTTTTCAGCACTTAGTTTTACCAATAACTACTAAAGCTTAACTACTAAGCTTTGCTAATTCCCTTTACAGTCACGATTAATTTATCAAGTTTTGGAGAGCTTTTTAGTTACATTTTCTAACAAACTTAGACGGCTAACTGTTAATAACTAACAGCTAATCAGGATCATAAATTAGCAATTAGATATTAACAATTAGCCGTCAACCCCCTTGGGGAGTATTTAAAATTCAAAATTTAATTTTGAAATGTCAGAAAAATTTCCACAGGATAGGCACTCTCAAGGACGCTCATCAAATCTAGTGTAGAAAGCACCGTATTTTATCCAGTATTGTTTCAAGGTATGATGAGGCGTATGTAAACTAGCTTTTGCCTGATATAAGATAACTTGACGATGATCGCCCATCCAAATTTTATTAATGGGGTCAACGGATATTGTTGTTCCTCCTAAAGAAGCAACACATTGAGAGAATCTCTCAATCGTTGTATATTCTAATGTCTCGAATATAAAAAAATTACCCAAACAAATCAAGTGGCGGCTGCGAATCCAGCAGCGCATCTTTTTTTCAGCCTGTGGAGGTAACATTTTGGCTTTAATAGATTATTCCAGCTGAATTAACATAATGCGCTCATCGCAAGTAATTCATCAGCAAAACTTTCTCGTTTTTCAAATTGCAATGGGCCAGCAGTTGATCCCCATATTTGCTGATGGGTTTCAATATCCATGCCTTTATCTAGACTTAGCCAAGTATTTTCGGTTACTTCTACTTCGCTGATTAGATATGTTTGGCATTCATTACGCTTAATCAGACATTGATTGCCTGGTTCTACACTACCTCGAAACATTTCACCTTCTCGTTGGAAAACCATTGAACAGTGATAACGCCGTTCGATGCTCTCTGGGGTGATGGTTTTGAGGATATCTAATTCACGAGCAGCGCCCGCATAGAGTATAGGATCTTTTAAGCTGTAATTTTCGATATAAATGCGATCGCCTAAATCAACTAGTTTATGTACTCCCTGGCGATAGGGTGTCCATAAATCATGATCGTAAGCTTGTTCTGAATAAAAACCGATGGCAGAAAAAAATTCAACCGGTAAAGGACGAAAATAAATGTGAATGTGGGCGTAATGTTGCGGATTTGCAAAAGATTGCTTGTAGTTGCTAAAATCTCCTGCCATCCAACAGGCTAAGGTGAGCAAATCGCTGGCGTTGGTGCTAGATTCACTGGGCGCTATAGTCACGTCGCTTCGCTCCAAATTCAAAATTCACGTATTACAATCCCCATAAATATAGGAGCTTGTATCCTTTTATGTTTTAACCTGATATTTTCTAACTGGTTGAACTTGACAAAGAGCGAATCTCTGAAGAAAAGGAAGCTGTTGTCACACCTTTACCATCACTGGTTTTAATCATCGCTACCCGAAATCGGAGATTTGGGTTAGCAAACCAAATTCGCTCCTCAGCAGCAGCAAGTTCATATTCTGTTAGCAGGGTAAAAACACCATCGTCACTCAGATGATATTTAGCCACTGCGGGAATCGTTTCGGCGTATCCCTTGTCTCGTAGTAATTTGCCTCTAGAAGGATTTTCGATATCGGGAATTGGCACTAGCACAGTAGTACCAGAGATTGGTTTATCATCCCAGTCTGACTCACCTTCCCAAGTCATCCGAAAGGGGTGGGTGATACTGGTGGGGTCAGTGCCATACAATTGACAGATTGCTATTACTGCCGGATCATCGGTGGATAGAGACTCAATGTCAATGTTAGACAGCACTTCTTCAAAATGGGCGAATGCTAAATGATGACCGCTACGCTGCGATCGCCATCGTCCAATTGAAAGTTCAAAGAATTCAGTAATTTCCATTAGAAAATTTATCTTAAAAAGTAGCTTAAAATCCAAGAGATATCTTGACTAAAAAGTTTTTCTCCTAGCCTATATAATAGTAGCTTCCTAGATCACAACTGCATTTAGGAGTACTGAGTGCTGAGTGCTAAGTTATTATTCTCCCCCCAGTCCCCAGTCCCCAGTCCCCAGTCCCTTACTTAAGCAACTTCAGTGATACTGATAATTTTGCCGCCTGTCCGATGAATGTTTTGCACTTGCCCAGACAGCTGATTGTAGTTAACTACATATTCCTGCTTGCCCAGACGGGTAGGGAGATTCGCTGAACCTTTGACTGCCTTAATCAAGAAACGTTTGCTGGTGCTGTTTACACTAGAACCAGCAGCGGGAGCCTTGATGGATGTGGGTAGATTTGAACCAACATCGCTGATCAGTTTAGCTTTGCGATCGCTATCGCTGCTAGCTACTCCTCTGAGTAAGGTAAAGGTGCGGTTAAAGGTAACATTCTTAATTCCAATTTGGGAGCTAGTGCTACGAACATAGGGAACAATATTCTCGCCAAAATTCTTCTGATACTCTTCACTATCGATATAGGATTCGATCTCAGCATCATAGCCCTGTTCGTTGTAGATGCGGACGTGTTCAGAAATTTCTGCCTGATCGGCAGGAGGACGGCCTAGCAGATGTTTGAAGTTCAGTTCAATGAACCGATACTGAGAAGAAGAACTGAAAAATAGGGATTGATAAAGCTCTGATTTGGCAACGGTGTTAACGAATTCACGGACGCTGATTTTGCGATCGCGCAATTGCGATTCTGCTGTGGCTAGTCGCTCACTTTCCAACAAGTGAGCATTGCCCAAAACCTGTTTATAAACTGCCCGAATTAGTGTTTGTAATTCACTTTCGCTGGTGTTCGGACGCAGTTCAACATTAGGTGAATCAATTACCCAAAGTGACATTGAATTATCTCCTGAAAAATGCTAATTAAATTTCCGAGCATCCTACCCCTTAGAGAGGTGGAATTTCCCTTCAGTTGTCAGTTATTTTTGCTACTGACTAGCTTTTGTAAAACTTTAGGTTGTAAAAATGCGTTAAATATCTTCGTATATGACAACTGACGGCGGAATTTATCAAACCTCAAATAGTCTTACCAAATCCTCATTCCCCATTTCCATAGAGCAATTCGACCACAGATCAATAGAATCAGTATCTTCAAACAGAGTGATCTCTAACCGTGATGCTGGTCTGAAAGCCATTTAAACTATCTCCCAGTTAACAACTAAATTTTATGAGAAGGATTTTCACAAAATGTAAAAAAACTTTATATCATTCTGACCAAAGGGAAGCCATAAAGACTTTAAACCCTTATTAGTCTTGATGATTTTTAGTTTTTGTATTGTTTGACTTTATATATTCTGATACGATGATGAAGCTATATCTATTAAAATTTATTAAGTTAAATAATACTTTAGAAAAATTTCAGCTTTTTTTTAGTATTTGATTGGGGACTGGGGGAAGAAGCAAGGGAGCAGGGAGCAGGGAGAAGAATTTTCCCCTCCGCACCCTGCCCCTCTGCGTCTTTTCAATGCCCAATGCCCTTGGCTCAATCTTCTTAGAATGCGATCGCTATTTGGTGGCATCTGTAAAATAAAGTAAAGAATAGCTGTAGTAAATGCACCTATGGAAATCCATCAAATCCAAGCTGAACTGAAGAACCCAGATTTTCAATATCGTCTGAAGGCGATCGCTGCCCTCGATAATTATGAATCAGAAGTTGCAGTTCCTCTGCTCACGAGTAAACTTCATGACTCAGAATTTTTGGTGCGTTCTTTTGTGGCCAGGGGTTTGGGTAATCAACAATCAGCCGAATCTTTTGCGGCTTTGATGCAAATTATGAAATTTGATGATACTCCCAACGTGCGCGCAGAGGCAGCAAATTCTTTATCGCTATTTGGTAGAGTCGCAGTTTCTCATCTGGTTCTAGCATTTTATCAGGATGACCACTGGTTAGTGCGGCGGAGCATTTTGGCTGCGATCGCTGAAATGGATTGCCCTGAAGAACTATTTGATATCTGCATTCAGGGTTTAAAAGATGAAGATTTTACCGCTCAAGAATCTTCTGTGGATGCACTCGGCTTACTAGCTAATTCTAGTCAACATACTGCGGCATTATCCCAAATACTAACGTTAGTGAATGCTGAATCTTGGCGGATGCGTGTGCGAGTTAGCTATGCCCTCAAACGATTTGACGAGCCGGAAGCAAAAGCAGCCCTGAGCCAACTCCGACAGGATGAGGATCACCGAGTTGTCGGCGCTGCTTTAGAAAACTTATTGCCAAATTGAAGGAGGCAGGGGCAAGGGGGCAGGGGGCAAGGGAAGCAATTCTCTGTGGTAGCAGACTACAGTGTACACACAAGTCAAAAAAGCTTGATTTCCCATTGTTCTTTCGTTTATCTCGTTTTATTTCCTTCCCAGTCTCCGACTGGGAACGAGGAAAGTCTTGTAAATCAATACAGTTCAGAATGAGCAACAAAACACTTGTAGAGACGGCGATTTATTGCGTCTCGAAAACCCAAAATTGTTGCCAGTAGCCCTTAACCCAAGCATATTTGCGCCAGAGGGCAGATAGTACAGCAGCATTTACGAGTCTGCAAGCGTCGGGCAGTTTTTCTCCTGCCTCCTGCCCTCTGACTTGAAAGTGCTGAGTGCTGAGTGCTGAGTAAAAATACCAATCCCCAGTCCCCAGCCCCCAGTTATTCTTTCATTCAAGGCTGTGAAACTTGTTTCATCAGGACTGCCTTTCTTTATAAAACTGATTTGAATGATGTTAATATACTATTTTACCTTAAATTTGACAAAAATATCCGGTTAATCTGCCAAAATCTGGAATAAAAGATCAACTTTTTCGAGATGAGGAGGCATTTGTGACTGATATACAAACTGGTCAAATGACTTGGCGACTACCAGGTTCCTCAGAATGCGCCTTACATTTACGGCATAATACTTCAGAACCCTGGCGATCGTATAAAGAATTTCCACAATATGTTCTACCTGATCCGCCTGGCTTTTCCGAAGGATACGCTACATTTTTAGCGCTCCTGAAAAAAAACTGGCAGCCTTTATAAAAAGTGCTGAGTGCTTAAAAGTTGCTGTATGTGTCCATTAACAGCACTCCTGAATTCGACTCAGGACTCGGAACTCAGCACTCTCTAGGTACTCAGTTTGCTCAAGTACTCAAACTCTCACGAGTTGTTTTGCGGGTGTAGGCGTTCCAAACGTCGAGTTCTGAATATGGACGGCTGGACAGCATGGCTCTAGTTGCTTCTGTCAGTCCTTGAGCAAGAGTGAAATCTGCTCCAGCGATACTTTGAAGATGCTCCATCTCTGCATCACTGAGGTCAGTTGCTCGCAGGTCTGTATCCCGCAAATCGGCTCCAGTCAATCGAGCATTTCGCAAACAAGCCCCTGTCAAATAAGCTTTCGTCAGGTCAGCCCCACTCAGAGAGGCATCTTGCAAATTAGCTCCTGTCAAGTCAGCACCACTCAGATAGGCTCCACGCAGATTAGCACCTTGTAAATCTGCATTTCTTAAAGAAGCTGTATTCAAAAAAGCACCATTGAGATTAGCACCCGGCCCTACCGCTCCAGAAGCTTTGTAGTTATATTCTGGGGGCCATTTCGTTTGTGAATCATAACGCGCTACTTGGAGTTTGGCTCCCTCCAAATTTGCGCCACTGAGATTTGCTTGTTGAATATCTGCACGGTTTAAATAGGCTCCCTGCAAATCAGCCCCACTTAAATCGGCTCCTCGCAGATTTGCACCTCGCAAATCTGCCCGACTCAAATCGGCATGACTCAAAACCAACCCACTGAGATCGGCTCCTAATAGCTTGGCTTTACTCAAGTTAGCTTTTTGTAAATCGACTTCTCTTAGGTTGAATTGGTACAAATCTACCCAATCCACAGCAATTCCGGCTTTGAGGGCTGTTAAGATTTCTGGAGTTGGACTGAGGCGAACGCTTGTAATAAGTTGAATTTCACTATTTGTCATCAGCTGATTAAAATATAACTTTTGGAGTTATTCTACACTTTAGCTAAATCGGAACTTCATCTCATAACTCAGTATTTAATAACGCCAAAATTTGATAAAACGAGGTTTCAAAACAGATGCATATAATACCACCCTTGGCAATGATCGAATTCTTCCGTAAAAGTGAGGGTACATGGTTTACGGAACGTTCCGTTCATCATTTTGACTCGGCGGCAGATGAGTCGGGGGAGTCGAATTTGATTATTAAAGTCCTAGAAAAGGATGATCCAAAAGTCCAAGAAGTTTGTATAGCCCAAGGGATAGATCCTACGAAAGCAACAGGTGGTGCTAGTTTTTCATGGCAGGCTAATCTGGATACCAGGCTCCCAAATACTGATAATGCCGCTATTTTGGTTGATGTTCCCGACGAAACGAGACGTTTTGGAAAACTGATCCGCAACCAGGGCTATGTTGAGAGCATCCCAGTTGTGAGTCGGTATCGGTTTGCTGATGATGGAGTGCTAACCATTGATACTGACTATGACAATAATCAAGGTCAGGAACGTTGTTGGTTTGTTACGGATGATTTTCGTGTCAGGGTCAGTACAGTACGAATGATGAACGGAGTCAACTTGATGACTTATTGTTCTGAACGTCGTTGTATTTCCCAGGAGGTGTTGGAGCAAATGATCAGTCAGAATTATGCTAGGCGTTAAGGGGGATTAGGGATTGGGGACTGGGGACTGGGAAAATGAGCGGACAAGGAAGCAGGAGGAGATGAGGAAGAATAACTAATCCCAATGCCCAATGCCCAGTCCCCAATCCCCAATGCCCAGTCCCCAATCCCCCATTAAGGAATGTTGCTTTGTTTCTCATAAATGAGACGTGCATGATTGCCATAATTTATTTTCATGCAAGGGTTAACAAATCATGCTCCATGTATAAGCCTTTCCTGGAATTTTTAGAAAAAGAGCTATTTCAGCGGTTTGATTTACAAAGTAGGGTTATTCCCCCTGGTTTGGAATTCAAAGTTAGCGATCGCGGCAGAAACCCAGCAACTATCCGCAGTTGGTGTTACCAATCTCAAGAGTTGCGGAAAATTCGCTATACCTATATTGATGCCGGGGAGAGTGCCCAAATTTTTAACAGCGTAGTTTATCCCAGTCATAACTACGATCTACCTCTGTTAGGGATTGATTTTTTATCCTTTGGTAAAGTCAAAAACCTGATTGTGCTTGATTTTCAGCCTTTGTTTCAGGATGAAGATTATCAAAACAAATATATCGTTCCGCTAAAATCTCTCCACCATAAATACCCGGATTTGGCACAAAACTTAGAAATGAAGTTTTATGATGCGAACCAGTATTTTTCTAAGTACCTATTGTTTGCCAAAACAGACCCGGAAACAGTGGCAACGCGAGTCTTTGAAGCTTTTCAAGATTATTTAAACTTGTATTGGCAAATGCTAGCAGATGCCCAACCGCTCCAAGATCCAGAAGATATCCAGCGAATTGTCAAAGCCCAAAAAGATTATGACCAATATAGTGCAGACCGCGATCCTGCATCTGGTTTGTTTAGCAGCTACTTTGGCCATGAATGGGCAGAGTGCTTTCTCCATGAATTCTTATTTGAAGATTCTGTTCCTTTAGCGGTTGCTGCCGGCAAAAGATGACTATTGTTGGGAATTGGGAATTGGACATTGGGCATTGGGAAAGAGGAGGCAGAAGTTCTTTAATTTTGAATTTTGTTAGCGCAGCGTTAGCGAGTCTGCGAGCGTCATTTTGAATTTTGAATTGGAGCGAAGCGACTGTGACACTGTATCAGCCATTTCTCGATTACGCGATCGCCTATATGCGATCGCGCTTGGATTTACAACCTTATCCGATTCCGACTGGGTTTGAATCAAAGAGTGCTGTTGTGGGCAAGGGAAAGAACGAAGAAGAGGTTGTCACCACCAGTTATGCTTTTCAAACCACAAAATTACGGCAGATTCGTGCAGCTCATGTACAAGGTGGCAATTCGTTGCAAGTACTGAATTTTGTAATTTTCCCCCACCTTAACTACGATTTACCCTTTTTTGGGGCGGATTTGGTAACATTACCAGGCGGGCATCTCATTGCTTTGGATATGCAGCCCTTATTTCGTGATGATTCAGCATATCAGGCAAAATATACTGAACCAATTCTGCCCATTTTCCACGCTCATCAACAGCATTTATCTTGGGGAGGGGATTTTCCTGAAGAAGCACAGCCCTTCTTCTCTCCCGCTTTTTTATGGACTCGTCCCCAAGAAACGACTGTAGTCGAAACTCAGGTGTTTGCCGCTTTCAAAGACTATTTAAAAGCTTATCTAGATTTTGTGGAGCAAGCAGAACCCATAACAGATTCCCAAAATTTAGAAGCCATTGAGCAAGCCCAACTGCGATATTTAAGATATCGGGCTGAAAAAGACCCAGCACGAGGGATGTTTAAACGCTTCTACGGTGCTGAATGGACTGAAGAATATATCCACGGCTTTTTATTTGACCTAGAGAGAAAATTAACAGCTATCAATTAGAGGCTCTTGTACAGGAAGTCAGGAGCAAAAATATTCAGATGATACGCATCAATCGTAATTAAAATACAGCAACGTTTTTGAGGATGGTCATCGGCCCTTCAGCTTTGAGAATTTCCATTTCTGCTGCATTTCGCACTAGCAAAGCACCAGCGAATCCCAATGAATTTACAGAGATAGAGTGAAAATGCTCCTGCGATCGCGGTACAATCAACATCCATTCTCGTGTCGCTAGCAGGTTGTAAGCACCAGATTGCTTGGCATCTAAACCCACAGCCTGACGCAAAGTGCGATAAACTTCCAGTGTTGCTTGTGCCCCTGTAAATGGCGACTGCACCCAATTGGAATTTAGTGGTGCGAAAGCGTGTACAAAAGGAAGTTTTAGTGAAGTTGGATTCGAGTTCTGAAATTGTGCAGACTTCACAAGAGGTTCAATAGGCATCTGCGGCCCTTCAGGTGCAAGTGGTAGAGGAACTAATTGTAAGTGCTTGTGTCGCTGACTAGCACCTGCGGTTTTGCCACTGTTGTAAAATACTAGACCATCGAAATCAGCCAAACACGCCCACATCGCCGCAAAATCTTCCAAGGTGAGTAAACTTTCCTGTTCCTCAAAGACACGGGTGATGATTAGGAGGTGATAATCAACAACATTGAATTTATTTAAAATACATAAATGAGTATCAGATATATCCGCTACAAATAAATCTTCTTCGTAGGGCAAAAAAGGATTAAACTCTTGACCAGACGTAACAGATTGTTTTTTCTGTTTTTCGTCGGCTGCTTTTTTGCGATTCAGGTTAGACAAAATCCGCACTAAAAAGCGCACGTTATCCTGTTCGACAAATTCAAATTCCGTCGGTATGGATAGCAACGCCCCGCATTGCAAAGTATGTTCTGTCCGTTTTTTGACACTTTTCCATAAAGTACCAGGTTGAAGTAAGATTTTACCCTGTGCCATTTTATTCCTTCAGACATAGATATAACACGCGATCGGGGCGTACATCTGTTCATTGGTGTCAACTTAGGCTCAAACGCTTACCCGATATACGTTTTACCCCACCCCCAACACCTCCCCTTGCCAAGGGGAGGGGAGGTTTTGCGTCAGCAAAGCCGGGGTGGGGTAATGCGGATCGTGATAGTAAGTGAGTGAATTGAAGATCATGTCTTGACAAGGGTTTCACGTTAAGTTGACACCAATGACATCTGTTGCACCCCTAAAAATAACTATAGAGAAGGAAAGCTTCTAATAATACTTTTCCCTACCCCTGCCTTTCTGTATCAGGTGAGATGCGGTAAGTAAAATACCAAACCTTTCACAATAACGCAATACCCTCGCAACAAAACTGTCATAAATAATATCTACATTAGTAATACATCTAAATATCTTTCCAGACAGCAATGCAAAACCAATCTCACGATGGAGAAAACCCATCAGATAGCATTTTATCCAACACTGCTGACACCAAATACCATAATCGAGCGCCCTGGAAAAAGGCTGCCGCCTCTCTATCGCTGGTGCTACTGGGATCAGGTATGACATTAGCAGGTGGCTATATGGCTGGACATTCTCAGCAGGTGTCTGAGACTGCATCTAATTTGGCGGTGAGTCGAGTCAGCGCTGCTCCTCCATTAGCAGCAGGTACAGATCCTAACTTTGTTACACAGGTGGTACAAAAGGTTGGGCCAGCCGTGGTGCGAATTGACTCTTCACGAACGGTAAAAACCCAGTTACCAGATGAATTTAACGATCCAATTTTCCAACGCTTCTTTGGCTCTCAACTACCACAACAACAAAATCGGGTAGAACGGGGTACTGGTTCAGGTTTTATTATTAGTGCTGATGGTCGTATTCTTACCAACGCCCACGTAGTCGATGGTGCTGATACGGTGACAGTTACACTCAAGGATGGGCGTAGCTTTAAAGGAAAGGTGTTAGGAAAAGATGACTTGACTGATGTTGCTGTTGTCAAGATTCAGGCAGATAATCTACCGTTAGTAGCTTTGGGTAACTCAGATCAGCTACAACCCGGAGAATGGGCGATCGCGATCGGCAACCCTCTTGGACTAGATAATACAGTAACTACCGGAATTATCAGCGCTACCGGACGCAGTAGCAATCTAATTGGCGCTCCCGATAAGCGAGTCGAGTATATTCAAACCGACGCAGCGATTAATCCTGGTAACTCTGGTGGGCCCCTACTAAATGCCCGTGGCGAGGTAATTGCTATGAATACAGCCATTATTCAAGGCGCACAAGGATTAGGCTTTGCTATTCCCATCAACACAGCACAACACATTTCTAGTCAACTAATAGCTACAGGTAAAGTACAACATCCTTATCTGGGAATTCAGATGGTGGGGTTAACGCCTCAACTCAAACAAAATATCAACTCAGATCCCAATAGCGGTTTGAGTGTGAATGAAGATAAAGGTGTATTAGTTGTGAAAGTCGTGCCAAATTCCCCAGCTGCTAAAGCCGGGATACGTGCTGGTGATGTGATCCAAAAGCTTGGCGGCCAAGCAGTTACAGATGCCAGCAGTGTTCAAAAGGCAGTAGAAAATAGCCAAGTTGGGGGCGATTTACGTCTGGAATTAAGTCGCAATGGGCAGAATATTAACATAGCTGTGCAACCTGGTGCTTTCCCCACACAAGTACAATAATCACTGTGATTTATCAGGGTGGAAATCTTGATTACAAACTTTAGTTTTTTTATGCGTATAGCAATCCTATTTGATTTGTAAGAATTACAACCCGAAAGATCCCCGACTTCTTGAAGAAGTCGGGGATCTTTTTTCTTACAGATGATTCAAAATTGCTATATCAAGAGGTTGCAACTAAATTTTAAGCTAGAGCTACTGCTGGTTGCTGCCAACGTCCGACAGCCTTACCAATTACTGCTAATTCTTGCATCAAGTGATCGAAACGGTCTGGTGTCAGAGATTGGGGCCCGTCAGATAAAGCTTTGGCAGGATTGGGGTGAACCTCTATCATCAGGGAATCTGTACCAGCTGCGATCGCAGCCATTGCCATTGAAGGCACAAATTCAGACCAACCTACGCCGTGACTAGGGTCAATCATGATTGGCAGGTGAGTCAGCTTTCGCAACACTGGCACTACTGATAAATCCAGTGTGTTTCGCGTATACTGGCGGTCAAAGGTGCGTATTCCCCGTTCACACAAAATTACATTAGGATTACCAGATGCCAAAACATACTCAGCCGCCATTAACCAATCTTCAATAGTAGCCGCCATTCCCCGCTTTAAAAGAACTGGTTTCGGCTGCGCTCCCACTTTTTTGAGCAAGGAGAAATTCTGCATATTCCTTGCCCCCACCTGAATCACGTCAGCAACTTCTGCTATTTTATCCAGGTCAGCAGCATCCATCACTTCTGTAATAATACCTAGTCCGCTGACTTCCCGCGCCTTTGCCAACAAATCCAAAGCACTCTCACCGTGTCCTTGGAAGGCGTAAGGTGAAGTCCGGGGTTTATATGCCCCTCCACGTAAAAATAAGGCTCCAGCAGCCTTGACGCGCCGCGCTGTCTCCACAATCATTTCTTCATTTTCTACTGAGCAGGGGCCAGCCACAACTACCAAAGGCTGATGCTCACCAAATACTACGGCTCCATTGGGAGTATTAACCACTACTTCCGAAGCTTCACCGTGGCGGTACTGGCGGCTGGCTCGTTTGTAAGGTTGCTCAACCCGCAACACCTGCTCAATCCAGGGGCTAACTTCTTGAACTTGTAGCGGATCTAAGTTGGCGGTTTCGCCTACTAGACCAATAACTACTTTGTGTTGACCAACAATTTTTTCTGGAGTTAGCCCCCAGCTAGTTAGTTCCTCATCAATGCGGTTTATTTCCGCCTCTGGGGAACCACTCTTCATTACTATAATCATGTTAAAGTTCCTAATTAATTGAGTAAAATTTTCTGTAAATGGGATAATTTTATCGTAAATTAAAGGGTTTAAGACCTTCAGTCGGGGTTTGTCTTGAGAAATCGCTCCACTTGGGCAAAGCCCAAGACCGCGTTTCTCGCTAAATCCCCGTCTGAAATTTCTTTAATTTTGAATTTTGAATTTTGAATTTTGAATTGTTAATGTTGCCTATTGGCTAGTTACGAGTAGTTGAAAATAAAATTTGTTTACAAAATAAGTCAGTAAAGTGTGGCGCTCAGTCAGTAGTTTCACTACTAAATAACTTTATATTGGGTATAAAAAAAGATTTTATAATTTTAATTAGCAATGTTGAAGTTATAAAATTTCAACTTCAACATTCACTTTCTCATTTACCCAATACCGCCGTTACCTAATTCCTGAGCGCCGTTCGTTATAAGTTTTTTTGCCGAGTTTCGCGCCAAGCGGCCACCATTCGTCCCCAATTGGTGTTGAATTCACCAAAACCCAGCAAACTTCCAACTTTTTCTTCATCCCAAGAGGCAGAGAGAACGCCATAAGTTATCCCTAAGACCCCCAAACCAAATAATCCCATATTCACCAGTAACACGACGATGGGAGGTAGTTTGATGTCGGAGTAGATAGCAAGCAGATAGCTGACTACCAGAGCGCTAATGCCCAAAGCTGTTGGTACACCACAGAACCCAGCAACCCGTCGAATCATCCGCTGGCTGACTACTTGGGGAATTGCCATTTCTTGTTTGGTGTAACGCGCTTTTTTCTCAGCCTGTTTGGCAGATTCTTTTGGCTGTGCTGCTGGTTTACTTTGAGTTTTTGCGGGTTTTTGGCGCTTTTTGTTTGGTTCAAAGGGCAAGCGACTGCGTTCAGATTCTTCAGCAGACATAAGCGGTAGTCCTATCCACGAATACCGAGGCGAGCAATCAAAGCTTGATACTTTTCCCGGCTTTCCTGCGATATATAAGCTAGAAGACGCTTGCGCTGACCAATTAGCTTCAACAGTCCTCGACGGGAAGAATGGTCTTTTTTATTTGCCTGGAGATGTTCGCTGAGGCGGTTAATGCGCTCAGTGAGCATGGCAACTTGGACATCGGCCGAGCCAGTGTCGGTTTCGTGAACTTGGTAGGTGGAAATTATTTCTTGTTTCCGCAGTTGCGTGAGGGCCATGATCGATTCAGTTTCTAGTTTTTCTAAATGTATGTAGCAGTCTCCCATAATATCACAGCCCTCAATCTGGATGTGAAATGACCTGTGTTGCAATAATTTGTATTTTTTTATACTAAATAATCAATAGGTCAAATCCCTATGATACTTCGTTTCCATCTCTACTGTTGATTGCAAGCGATTTCTAATCGCCGAAAACTTTTCAAACATCCTCTGACGTCAAATTAATTCTGTAATGGAAAATAACCGTTGTCGGTCTATTTTTTGAAGCTTGATTTTTTCAGCGTAGAAAGCCTGATAATACGATTGATACCGCTCTGGTTCCGCTTCTGGATCGGTTTGTTGCCATAGTTCCAAAAAGTGACGATAACGTTTTTCAAGCATCACCAAATCCATACAAGCGATCGCAGCTTGAACTACTTGCGGAGTCCGAAGTATTTCTTTCTGGTTTTTTTCATCGACATGAAATAAATGGGAAATTAACCCGATCTCACTGTCAAATTCTAAAAACTGGTCTTGCAGGCGGGAAATTAAATTTGGTAAAGACACTAAATTTTTCGTCTCTCGATCACCGGATGAAATTTCTAAAATCTGTTGCCATAAAAATCGGTGGTGGGAAAGGCTAAATTGTAAATCTCGTTCCTCCAGTTCGTGAATGATCGCTTGACGCTGTTCAGGACAATGCAAATAAATTCGCAATAATAACGCCTCTGCATGTTCTAAAAGGCTGCGTTCTGTGGGGACTGGAGAATGAGAAACGTTGCTACCTCCCCATGCCTTCTTAGCTGAAACAGGTTTAGAGTATATAGCCGCAGCCGGAGCAATTTGAGTTAGCAGATTTTCGACTCGTAGAGGTATAAGTCTGGTATCTCCCAAACTGAGTATTTCTGCACAATAAGAAACATAATAATTTCGTGTATCGCTGTTAGCTATATTTTTAAGTAATTTGACTAATTGCTGAGTTACTTGCTGAAAATCAGTAGCTTGTTTTAAGTCGCGGTCTTGAATAATTTGCTGAATCTGCCAATCTAGCCAAAGTGGCGCATTTTTTAGCAGTTCTCCATAATCTTCTTGGGTATGGCTATGCAAATATTCATCAGCATCTTTACCATCGGGTAAATTGAGAATTCTTAGCTGAACTTCGCCCTTATATGCTAATTCGGCAATTTCACCGATCGCCCGTTCGGTGGCATTAGTTCCGGCTTTATCAGCATCAAAGTTGAGTACTAATTGTTTCGATTCGGTGTAGCGTAATATCAACCGGACTTGTTCTAAACTTAAGGCTGTACCGAGTGAGGCAACGGCGTTATTAATACCAGCAGCGTGGAGAGCGATCGCATCAAAATATCCCTCTACCACCACCGCTTGATCGAGTTGGGAAATCCCACCTTTAGCTTGATCGAGGGCAAATAAGGTTTTACCTTTACTAAAAAGTTCGGTTTCTGGTGAATTTAGATATTTAGGCTGCTCATCAGTCAGAGTTCTACCACCAAAGGCAATAACGCGCCCTTGAACATCGCGGATGGGAATCATGAGGCGATCGCGAAATACATCATAATAACCGCCTCCTTCCTTGCGTGGCTTAATCAATCCCGCTTTTTCCAGTATTTGCACTGGGTAATGTTTATCTTCCACCAAATAACGATAGAGAGTTTCCCAACCTGCGGGAGCAAAACCTAAACCAAATTGCTGTATGGTTTCTTCTTTGAATTTGCGGTTAGATTGTAAATATTGAAGTGCCTTTTGCCCTTGGGATTGTCTCAGGGCGTGTTGATAAAACTGTGCTGAGGAAGCGAGAACTTCATATAACTGCTCACGCAAAGATAGCTGACGCTGTAATTCTTGGCGTTGTTCAGGTTCTAGGGTTTGTACAGGTACTTGGTAACGTCGTGCTAAATCTAGCACTACGTCAGCAAAAGAGCGTTTCCCCAATTCCATAACAAACTTAATGGCATTTCCCCCAGCTTGACAGCCGAAGCAATAGTACATTTGCTTGGTTTGGCTGACGGTGAAACTGGGAGATTTCTCGTCATGGAAGGGGCACAAACCGACAAAATCCTTTCCACGTTTGCGTAAAACTACGTATTCCGAGACGACATCGACAATATCAGCCCGTAATTTAACTTCCTCAATTGTGTCTGGGTGCAAGCGGGGGATTTGCATATCTTAGTTACTGGGGACTGGGGATTGGGGATTGGGGATTGGGGATTGGGGATTGGGCAAAAGAGTTACGTTAGCGGGGCGTTTAGCCCGTTACGAGTTCTGAGAAATTCCCAACTCAACACTCAGCACTTCTGAAGGGCCATTGGGAATTATTGGGTATGTGTTATCCCCCTTGTCTCCTTCATCCCCAGTCCCCAATCCCCAATCACTAGGCATTAACTTTGGAGAAATACCAAAGGATAAATGACTTTAAACTTCTGATAGCTATTATATTCTTGTTGCTAGACCAAGAATGATGTATAGAATTGCTTAGACTTAATTTTATCAGAGGAAATACTGAAAATGGGGCGTATTTTTATATCAGCGGCTCATGGAGGCAAAGAAGCGGGAGGAATAGATCAAGGTGCGATCGCAGGTGGTACAACTGAAGCAAAAGAAATGATTCTGCTGCGGGATTTGATTGTCACGGAACTGAGGGCGCGGAGTTTGGAAATTTTGGCGGTTCCTGATGACTTGAGTGCCGCCCAAACTATCACCTGGATCAATTCTCGTGGCCGTCGGGGTGATGTCGCCCTAGAAATTGCGGCTAATGCGGCTAGTAGCCCTTCTGTGCGGGGGGCTAGCGTCTTTTACATTGCTAATAATAGCGATCGCAAGAGTAATGCTGAACAGTTGCTAGTGGGGTTATTGCGCCGCGTACCCCAATTACCAAATCGGGGGGTCAAGCCAGATACAGATAGTGGATTGGGTAGTTTAGCATTCTGTCGTCAGACAACGCTTGCAGCTTTGGTGATACAAGTGGGGTTTCTCAGCAATCCAGAGGATCGGGCTTTGCTGCAAACTCGCCGCCGTGATTTTGCTTTGGGAATTGCTGATGGACTAGTAACTTGGAGTCGCGTGATTGATCCCAGTCCTGGAACTCCGGCGGAACCAAATTATCCGCCAATTAATATTAATATTAATGGTCAAAGTTACTCAGAACAAGGAGTTTTAGTTAATGGCAATGCTTACATTCCTATTGATTTAGTAGACCTGCTGCGGATTGACCTTTCAAAAGCGACTAATGTCAATCGGATTACCTATCACAAAGTAGTTTATGTCAAAGCAATCGAACTGCGAGATTTTAATGTTGCAGTCAGTTGGGATGCAGCGACGCGTACTGTTAGCTTGCGATCGAATTTGGTAGTTTGCCCCGGTCAATTTTCGCGGGTGATGTCAAACGGTACTACTTCTGAAATACAGTTACAATTATTCCTGAGAAATAATAATCAAAATGCTTTAGCCAAGTTTCCTGATATCCCAAAACTTTATCGTGAAGAAGCAGGTATAGAGGGAGTGAACTTTGATATTGCCTTTTGCCAAATGTGTGTAGAAACTGGATTTTTACAGTTTGGTGGTGATATTAAACCTGAGCAAAATAACTTTGCTGGCTTGGGTGCGATCGGTGGTGGTGCCGAGGCTGCATCTTTTCCAAGTGCCAGAATTGGAGTGAGAGCGCACATCCAACATTTGAAAGCTTACGCCAGTTTAGAACCTTTGGTACAAGAAGTAGTAGATCCCAGATTTCGCTTTGTTACACGGGGGATTGCGCCATTAATTGATCAGCTAGCAGGGCGATGGTCAGCAGATTTAGATTATGGTACAAAGATTTCAGCAATGCTCAAACGATTATATGAGTCAGCAGGACTTCTTTGAGTGCTGAGTAACCCCACATATAATAAATCTAGGGGATTGAAGTAAGGACACATTAAAGTTGAAAGAAGTGCGATCGCATTTCTTGCTTCTCTCTTCAAACGCTTATTTTCAAGCCTCTGCCTATAAATCAATAGAGTTCAGTTAAGCTTCTCTTCCTTTGTGTCCTTTGCGTCCTTTGCGGTAGCCTGCGGCAAGCCGCTCCGCGTCTACGTTAGAAAAAATCACTTTGACAAAAGATTTTAGCCTTAACTAAACCGTATTGGCTTATAAATGAGGTTCATTAGGCTGCTGCTGAAGTCAAGAGGCGGTACTCAATGAGGGGCATTCCCAGTCTCCGACTGGGAACGAGGCTGGAAATGAATCAAATTACATATCTTGCTTATATTCTTCTAACAATTGCGGAATGTGATCGTACCCATCTACACCGATAACTGCAATCATTTTCGGGCGATGTTGCTGTAATAACTTTTGGAAAGCTTCTACCCCTATTTGTCCTTGTAAAATTGTCAGTAACCCTGCTGGTTGTCGCCACTCACGAGAAGCAATTTGCTGTAAAAGATACATTCCCAAGCAGCCTGTATAAACGGTTTTTTCAGAATTTTGTAAATGATAATAAGCTTCTGCTAAATAAGCTAAGTTTCGACCTTGCAAATACAAATCACCAGAAACTTGTGCCGTTTTAAAACCATCTTCAAGATATTTAATTGCCGTTTGATGTTCTCCGATTACTAAATAAGCAATTCCTAAGCTGCTCACACATAAGGCTTTACTTTGAATATCGCCTAATTTTTCGGATAATTTTAAACCTTGTTCCAAATAGTTAATTGCGGCTTCATAAGTTTCAGGTTCTAAGTTTTCCAATTCCTGAGCCTGCATAACTTCGCTGTAACCTAAATTTACCAGCGCG
This sequence comes from Nostoc sp., assembly GCF_036916985.1. GTDB lineage: Bacteria > Cyanobacteriota > Cyanobacteriia > Cyanobacteriales > Nostocaceae > Nostoc. The sequence goes on along the minus strand of NZ_JBALFD010000097.1, from coordinate 8,187 downwards.
TTTGCTTCTCCAGTGCGATCGCCTGCTTGCCGACTCAGTATTAATGCTCGTTGACTATAGTTAATTGCCTCAGCATAATTTTGCTGTTGCACGTAGGTACGGCTGAGGTGGTTGAGATTGGCAATTTCACAGGCGCGATCGCCTGCATTCCTGGCGATCTCTAGTGCCTGCTGATGAAAATCAATTGAGCGCTGGTATTGTCCCAAAGCACGTTGAGAATAGCCTAAAAGTGTCAAAATCCGTGCCTTTTCTTGGGTTCCCTCGCCTCGTAGCAGTGGTTCATCCAGATAATCTAAGGCATCTCGTAAATAAGTACCAGTAAAAGAGGCAAAAATCCCGCCGTAAAAGGGAAAATATGGACGCTGGGCAAAGGTTCGCAATATCTGGAGCATAATTTGAGAACAGGCATCGCTATATACTGTCCCAATGCTGCTAAAACCACTTGCTAACTGACTCCAAATTACTGCAAAGGTCAAAAAAGTGGAAATGGATAACTTTGGCCCCGCCTTCACATCGTAAGCTTGTTGGTCAAACCAGTTAATTAGTCCCCGTTGCAAGAACTGTAAAATCAATGCCATTTCTACCCAATCTCTGAGGGTGATACCCCGTTGTCGCTGGGCAAACTCAATTGCCGATTCTTCTCTAGCTAAGGTGCGAAGTAATGCTTGGGGTAACTCGCTACTGAGTTGTTTCGCCCAACTTGCCCAAGGGCCACGTTCTCCCGGTACGCCGCCAAATCCCAGAGATTCTTTTTGTTCGTACATCCAACTAAGCAAGTTGTCTTGCAATCGCTGCCAAGAAGCTAAACCACGGGTAATTCCTTCGGAAAATTGTTGTAAATCAGAATCAGCTTGAGCAAATTGCTGCAATGCTTTTGACAATTGCTGTAGCTGTTGCAAATTTAGCGGATACTTCTGATTGGGGTCAGTAACCCGAATAAATGTCGCCAGACGCTCGTTAGCGGTAGCTGTGGTAATTTCTGTAACTGCGGAGGCGATCGCTTCTGTGGATTTATTTTGCTCTTGCCAGCGTTGCCATTGACTTTGAATCGTCTTAATGGCTCTCAAACTGCGAGTCGCCTTGGCTTTCTTGAGTTCGTCTTTTTCGCTATCGACTTGGCTTTGGAAGGCATTCAGGCGATCGCTCAAAGCTAGCTCAAACACTTCCCCTGTCCCGGAAGTGATACCTTTTAGCAGCATTTGATACACCTGTTCTACAGAGCTAATTTTGCCCTTGAGGGTGGTTTCGACAATTTCATCGATTAAGGCAAGATAGCGATCGCTTAATGGCAGAGAGTCTGGCACTTTGGCTACTAGGAGAATGTCACATCAATTCTAATTCTAGTCTTGGCAGCAAAAATGGGAAAAATAATTAGCGGCAAAAAATTTTTCGGTTATTGCAAATATTTACCCTAGTTCTCCCCCATTATTCTCTAAATTCAAATCAGAAGAGCAGAGAAAACCGCCCAAAACGAGCGCAGAACCTCTGCTGCTTAATTAAGTCAACAAAAACGGAGAGTAGGCAAATGTTACACCAAATCAAAGAACTGCTTCAAAACGCCCAATTACAACAGCAAGTCAAAGCAGCCGCTAACCAAGCAGAAGCCGTCAAAGTGTTAGTGATCGCTAGTGCAGAGAAAGGTTATAACTTCACAGTCGAAGCTATCTCTCAAATGCTGGCAGAATTGACCTTTGTGGATTCTAACGAACTGAGTGAAGAAGAATTACTCAGTGTTAGCGGTGGGATGATGTCTGAGAGTGCGCCCAAGCTATGTCATACAGATTCTTGTGGTGGTGGACACGGGGGCTGCTGCTAAAAAAGGTAGCTTCTCTTTCTCTTTGGCATTAGACATATAAAGAATTGGTGTAGGGACAATTCATGAATTGTCCCTACAAAGGGTTTCAGGTAATGCATCTGTTCGATAATTCCACTTTTTATTCAACAAATTTAAAACTAATTTTTCTGCATTCTATCTTAACGATTAATACTGAGAAATCTAGCTATGGTTCAACAAGTTGTTCGCTTATCCCAACAGAAAACACCAGACGATTTAAGGGCGATCGCAGCTAATGCTAGCTTTCTCTGGGAACGCCTTGATGAAAGCAGATTTGCGATCGATGTCGATCGATTTAATGAAAAGGAAATTCAGGAACGGCGCACTCGCTGGTGTCAAATCGCAGCAGAAGGTAAATGGAATACGTTGCACAAACGCTTACAGTGGGAAGGGCTAGACCTCGATACTGTTAGTTCGAGATTGGGAACTATCGAGTTGATTGCCGATCAACCTTTGCCAGAGTGGGCAGAAACTTTACAGCAAATCATCCAAACCGCGACAGAATTTAATTCTGCAACCGAAGTATTTTTACCAATCGATTCACAAAATCCGATCACCTTTGAAGATATTCTTTTGCCTGCTATCTTAGTAGCCAGACAGCAATTATTGATTCGCTGCGACAGTCAATTCACCCAAGATTGTCTTCCCTTATCGATTCTTTCTTACGACGCTTACAGTTCTCTAGAACGTAGTCTGTTACAACGACTAGCAGGAATTTGCACGAAGACATTAGATTTTGAATTCTCTCAGGTGCGTCCCTTTGGTCAAAGCTTGCTCGGCTTGCTAGGACTGGAGACAGAAAACAATAACACTCACTACACCAAGTTCGTCAATCAACTCTTGGAAGATGGAATGCTGAGGTTCTTCCAAAAGTATCCAGTTCTCGGTCGCTTAGTGGCAACAGCCGTCAATTTTTGGGTTGAGTTCACTGCTGAATTTCTTGAACGTTTAGTTGCAGATAGGACAGATATTCAACGAACTTTTGATCAAACAATCGTCCCATTTTCTCAAAACAAAGTTACCGAAATTCAAACCTCTCTCTCCGACCCGCACAAGCGCGGACGGACGGTGATTTTACTCACCTTTGAATCTGGACTTAAACTTGTCTATAAACCCAAAGATTTAGGATTGGAAGTTGTCTTTAATCAATTTTTGGGTTGGTGTAATCAACACAGCAATCTTTTAGATTTTAAAATCATTCAGGTGTTGGAGCGTAAAGGTTACGGTTGGGTGGAATATGTTGAACAGTTACCTTGTGTGGATGAAGCCGCTGCGAAACGATTCTATCAGCGTTCTGGGATGCTGTTGTGTGTGCTTTATGCCCTCAGAGCTACAGATTGCCATTATGAAAACTTAATTGCCAATGGCGAACATCTGGTGCTGATTGATATGGAAACACTGCTGCACCATGAACCGAATCTGATTGAAGACTCACCCCTTACCCAAGATTTGGAAGCAACCGCCACACGACAATTTTGGGATTCCGTACTCCGCACCGGACTTTTACCGCGTTGGGACTTTAGTGGCGATCGCAGTGTGGCTTATGATATTAGTGGTCTAGGCAGTACAGATCCTCGATTATCTCCCCGCAAAGTGCCGCGCTGGCAGAACATTAATACAGATAATATGCAGCTGTTATCTGAGTCTGTAACCTTGCCCATTGCAAAAAATGTCCCATGCTTGGGTGAAGTTCCTCTGTCTCCAAACGATTATCAACTACAAATCACCACTGGATTTGAGCAGATGTATCGCTTTCTGATGGCGCACAAAGATTTCTTACTTTCACCCCAAAGTTTACTATCTGCGATGCAAAATCAGCAGGTGCGCTTTATCTTCCGCAACACCCGGATTTATGGCATCATCCTCCAAAAAGCTTTGTCACCCGATTACCTCAAACACGGGGTAGATTACAGTATTCAACTCGATGTTCTCAGTCGTGCCTTTCTAGTTGCTCAAGAAAAACCAAATGCCTTTCCTGTTTTGAGTGCGGAACTGCGAGCGATGGAACAATTAGATGTTCCCTTCTTCACTGCTAGCGCTGTGGTTGATGAACTGAGTTTAAACGGTTCTTCTGCCATTCCCAACTACTTCAAGCAACCCAGTTACCAAGACTTGCTCAATCAGTTGCAATCTCTGGATGAAACCGATCTAGCTCGACAAGTAGCGATTATTCAAGGTTCCTTCGATGCTAAAATCGCAACCACCCATAGCCGCAAAGGTGGGCAATGGAAGGGTGAATCCTTAGCATTCTTGAGTTCAGAACAATTGATTGCCGAAGCTCAGGAAATCGCTAACGAACTTGAAACTAGAGCTATTTCCGATCCTGACGGGAGCATTAACTGGATTGGTTTAGACTTTGTGCCTCGCGCCGAACGATATCAACTGCAAGTATTGAATAATTGTCTCTCTGATGGGCGCTCTGGTGTGGCCTTGTTTTTAGCTGCACTCAGTCAAGTCACAGGTGATTCCCGTTACCATGATTTAGCATTTAGAACATTACAATCTCTGCGTCGCCAAATTCACACCGTTGATCCAGAAACTTGGCAACGAATGGCTAGTTTTATGGGTGTTGGCGGGGCAACAGGTTTAGGATCAATGATTTATAGCCTGGTGAAAATTAGTCAATTCTTCAACGATGTAACGCTATTACAAGATGCCCAAGTATTAGCCGATTTGATGACACCAGAATTAATTGCTGCCGATGAACACTTGGATATTATGAGCGGAGCATCTGGGGCAATTTTAGGGTTATTGTCGCTGCATCAAGCCACAGGAGAAGCAAGTGTTTTAGAAAAAGCGATCGCCTGTGGACAACATTTAATCAACCGTCAAGTTAGCCACAACGGTGCGCCCAAAGCTTGGCATACCTTTTGGGACAAGCCTTTGACTGGTTTCTCTCATGGAGCCGCAGGCATCTCTTACGCCTTGCTCAGACTCTACGCCGTCACCTTAGAGAGTAAGTATTTAGAAGCAGGTTTAGCAGGAATTGAGTATGAGCGTAGCGTCTTTTGCGAATCTACTGCCAACTGGCCAGACTTCCGCAGAATGGGACAACCAGGGCAACCTGACTTTGCAAATAAGTGGTGTCACGGTGCAGCCGGCATTGCTTTGGGACGCTTAGGCAGTTTGAGAATCGTGGAAACGCCGGAAATTCAACAAGAAATTGAAATTGCTCTCCAAACTACTCAGAGTTTTGGCTTACAAGCGATCGATCACTTGTGCTGTGGTAACTTTGGTAGGGCAGAAGTGCTGTTAGTTGGTGCAAAAATCTGTTCCCGTCCTGACTGGCATCACATTGCTCACCAGAATGTAACAAATGTTGTAGCTAGAGCCAAACGAACTGGAGCTTATCAACTATTCCCCAACTTACCCAATTCTGTATTTAATCCTGGCTTTTTACCCGGTATATCTGGAATTGGTTATCAATTGCTGCGTCTGGCTAACAATGACTTGCCTTCAATATTATTGTGGGATTGAGTTTGTTATTTATACCCAAAAATAGCTTTTGACTAAACCCTATTAGCGTAAATTAATAGGGTCAGAACTAGCCCTTTCAAAGTATTGGCTGCTGATAAAGACCCAAAAGCTAGTCATCTCAAACTTTTTAACATTCTGCTGGTTTCTGTGTGACTGAGGCAGTTGGATTTAGATTTCTGTGATTATGCCAGAAGAACTGTGAACCACCTACAAGTTTCAATGCCTAATAGGGATTTTGGTTAATTGCAATCTTGGTGGTAGATGCGATCGCTCTTAGCGGTGGCGTAAGAGTATAACGATGGGGATTGGTATTTGGAGTGAAGGATTGAGACGTTTCTAAGTACATCAGTATTTATTTTCATAAATTGGGCAAAATTAATCACGTGTGCTATTTTAGTAAAAACCAATACAAGTATGAGATAAAAAACTATGGATTTTATTGATGCGGTTAAAGATGTTGCCCAACATATTGAAAGACTAAAAGATTCGGTACAGACAGAACAAGCTGCAAAAGCTGCTTTCGTTCTACCTTTAATTCAAGCTTTAGGATATAAGATTTTTGATACAACTGAAGTCTGTCCTGAATATATAGCTGCTACACCAGGCTTAAAAGGTGAAAAAGTTGATTATGCTATTTTAATAAATGGAGTCCCATCAATTTTAATAGAATGTAAATTTCATAAAAACGATTTAGCACATCCCAAAAATTCCTCACAATTATTCAAGTATTTTAGTGCAACACAAGCAAGATTTGCCGTGTTGACTAATGGAATCCATTATTGGTTCTACACGGATACAGAAAAAACTCACATTATGGATGATAAACCTTTTTTTGAGTTTAATATATTAGATTTTAATGAGTCGTCAATAAATGAACTTAAAAAATTCTCTAGGGAAGTATTTAACCCTGATGAAATGGCTAGTTGTGCAAGACAGCTTTTATATAAAAAGGAAATTAACCGATTAATATCAGAACAGTTTACAAATCCTTCTCCTGATTTTGTTAAGCTTTTTGCTGGTCAAGTGTACAAAGGGCACATGGTTGCATCAGTTGTAGAAAAATTTACTGAAATTTTCAAAGGTTGTCTTAAAGATTATATTAACGAGCGAATTAATGACAAGATAAGATCCGCTATGGATATTGATATTTCTGATACAACAAAAACAGAAGTACCAGACCCGGCTAAAGTAACAATCAATCTCAACACCGAAGTTATTGATACTATTGTAACTACAGCAGATGAGATGGAAAGCTTTTACATTATTAAATCCATGTTGCGTGATGTTATCGAATTACCTCGCATTCAGTATAGAGATACCAAAAATTATTTTGGAGTTAACATTGATGGTAAAGCTGGCAAAACTATTTGTCGTTTATGGCTTAATTCTGAGAAAAAATATATTGGTTTTCTGGATATAAATAATAAAGAAGTTAAAACGCCAATTAACTCTTTAGACGAAATTTACAAATTTGCAAAAATCTTAAAAGATAGGGCAATATTTTTAGCTAAAAATAAGATAGAAGCAGAAGTAACTGAACAATAAGATTTTTGCAAACAAGCTGAGATTATAGGCGTATCTAGCCACAGCTTCAGGCGTAGCGCGCTCACCCATCTGTCACGATTTTTTATCTATTGATTAGGAAACAACTGTTGTCCGAGCTTGCTTGCGGTCTTCAGGCTTTCTTTTGATAATAATTTCTACATCATTATCTAAATCATTCAAAAATTGAAATAGTCTATCAATTGAAAAACCTGAAAGTCTACCTCTAACTAATGCTGATATTTTTGGCTGATCTATTCCTAAAAGTTCAGCAGCTTGGACTTGTGTTAAATTGCGGAAAGTAATAGATTCACTGATTTTACGTGCTAATTCAGCTTTCACTAATCTTTCTTCAGAATTAGGTAAACCTAAGTCAGAAAAGACATTTCCACTGCTAGTATAAACGCTATTTTCTTTAGTCACTCATCTACTCCTTTTTCTTTAGCAGCTTGTTCTAAATAGTCTTTCTGGGCGGCTTTTAACCTCTTTTTTACTAAATCTATATCTTGTTGTGATGTACCAATACCGTGCTTTGATTTCTTTTGAAATGCGTGTAATAAGTAAACAACCCCCGCAAATTTCACAGTGTACACTGCCCGGTATGTATCTCCATCAAAATCATCTACGACCTCTAAAACCCCACCCCCTTTAAAACCATGCAAGGGTTTTGCATCAGGATGTTTACCCCCATGTTGTGCTAAATCAAGAGCGTAACCCATTACGTCCTGCACGTCTTCAGGGAAATCCTTCAAGTCATCTAAAGCGCTTGCAATGTATTTGAGAGGTTTTTGGTGAGTTTCGCTCATGTAATAGTTAGTATGCTAAATATAGCATACTATGTCAATAAGTGGATCAGTTGTATCAAAACCAGTACACTACCACCAATATTTAATCAGGCCACCGCCCCCAGTTCGTCTAGCAAAATTTAATCAGGCCACCGCCCCCAGTTCGTCTAGCAAACAAGCATTACAGGTCTAGAGAATACCTTACAAGCAAGGTGCGATCGCTCCTCAATGCCCCACTTGATCGCAAAGCTCGTCCATAGGGCTATCGTGTCGCCATTGGCGTCAAGTTAAGGCTGGTTCCCAAATGTCAAGTCCTATGCCGTTTGCGAACAGCTTTAACAAGTCCCATTGAGCGATGATTTTCGATAAGCCAAGGTATAAGTTCTAACTGTGGGTTCTGCAAGCATGCACGGTTAAAGAAATACAAACTGCGGAACACCATCTCAATAGAAATGCATCAGTTAAAGCATCAAACCACTCAAATCCATAGAAACCCATATCTACTAATAACAAACCATTTACTGGCAGAATTGATAATAAAGATTTCCA
>NZ_JBALFD010000096.1:0-118293 GCF_036916985.1 Nostoc sp. | reverse complement strand
AGCTGTTAAATCAAGGAGAGTTAATTATTAAATGGGGAAGAAAAGTTAAGAATAAGGGCAATATTACTATTGCAAGTTAAATGTGGAATAGCTTAGGAGAATTCAGAAGTCAAAAGTCAGAATGGGCTATGTTCCGCTGCGCTAACAGAATTCAATAGTAAGTCTCTATGTAGAAACTCTTGATTAAATTAACTCTAATCTGGCTATATTTTGACTATAATTAACGACTAATATAAATAATTTTAGCCATTGAGAGCCTAGTAAAATTTCCTGGATTTCATCTCCAGCAAATATAGGAATTTCCCACTCTTGACTATCTATTATTACCCTACCACTATAAACATCAAATTCAGTTTCTCCTTGAGCAGTTCTTAATTTATCTTGATTTAAAAAATCCCAATCAAGACTTTGTATATCTTGTTTGTTCATGGCTAAAAATTCAGTAAATCCTGTGTCTAACATTGTTTCTACAGGAAAACTAATACCATCCTTACCAATTAAATCAATTTCAAAATAAATTTGTCCATTTTCTCCAAATCTTCCCTCAATCATATTCTGCCACTAACTCCGGTCTCATTAATGCCAAAAATATGATGAATCACATGAGGATATTTTTCTCTGGCCATCTTACTTGCTACTTCTTTATCCCGATCAATAAAATAATCCTCACTATCAGGTTCAATGGCAATATACCAACCATAGTATTTATCTAGTATTTCTGGTTTTAAACGCTCAAAAATCACCCAACAACGCTCATAAAATGCCTGTCTTCTGGCTTTTTCTTGAGCTTTTTGTGCTTGATTCCATTGAATTTCTGGAAATACTCTCCCACGTCTGACTATTCTTTCTGGTGAAGAGTGTGTCATATTTTTGACCTCATTAAAATTTATTGCCCATATTTATTATAAAATGCCAAATAGGAACCATTGCTTCCCAAATCTTACCAACGAGCGAACAAGGAAGTATATATTCTACTGCCCAAAGACAACCCAGAACTTGTCATTACTCACGTTGGGAGCTAACTATAGCGATACTCTCTATAATTATGCTTTATTGGACAGTCGCCAGGAAAGTTCCTGATATCCACTCCAAATGAGGTAATCTTACAAATTACCAGCCTGAAGTTGTGGCTTCTGTGAGCAAATTTTAGCTGTCATAGAGACGGTTTTTGGCATCTAAAATAGATTCTCCATAAGAAGCATATAAATTGATGTCGCTGTGCGAATTTTCACATGGTTGAATGAAAGATGACACAGTGATCGCGGGTTTTATCGAAAGCTTCGGTTTCGAGTACAGCCTGTTGCACCTCCAGAACGCGGTCATTTTCGCAGTTATTCTAGTTCTCTAGTGTTAGCTTTAACAGGACTTACGCAACTGACACAGCGCAATAATTTTTAGAAGCGATATCACCCAGAGTTTACCTAATTCTTATCTTTTTTTATCCCGATTTATTAAGCTGTTACTGAATAAGTCTTTAAAGCTAAGTAGCTGAAGACATGAGCTATTGGTCAGTAGTAATTTGTGATTTTTACAAGCTACTGGCTAATTTTGAGTTGTCTTTAAAAATTCAAGAATTGTGTCTTTGTCTACTCAGTTACTTGTCTTTATTTTTTATACACATCTCAAACATTATGCGAATTATACATATTTTGAATCACGTTCAGGAAATAGGTAACGGGATTGTGAATGTGGCTGTGGATTTAGCTTGTCTACAGGCAAAAAGTGGTGATGAGGTAGCGGTTGTTTCTGCTGGTGGTGAATACGAGGCTTTACTAGATATTTGTGGTGTCAAACATTACTACTTAGACCAAAGCAGAAAACCGATAAATACGATTAAAGCAGCTAGACGTTACCGAGTGATCGCAGCTGAATTTCAACCGGATATTGTTCATGCACACATGATGACAGGGGTCATACTAGCGCGTATTTTTAAAGGACACAAATATGCTTTAGTTTCCACAGTCCACAACGAATTTCAGCGTGCTAGCCTGCTGATGGGTTTAGCTGACAGGGTAATTGCTGTCAGTAAGGCTGTGGGAGATTCTATGATTAGGCGCGGTATCCCAGAATACAAGTTGCGGGTGGTATGTAATGGCACTTTAGGCAGTCCTCGCACCCGACAGATAAAAGATTATCAACCTTTACCATTACAGCATCCAGCGATCGCCACTGTCGCCGGTATGTATCAACGTAAGGGAATTGCTGAGTTAATCTCGGCCTTTGAACAAATTGCCTCAGATTTTCCCCAAGCCCATCTTTATTTAGTTGGAAATGGCCCTGATAAACAACTATTTGAGGCTCAAGCACAAGCAACTTCTGTAAAAGAACGCATTCATTTTGAAGGCTTCCAACCAGAACCGCAACGCTATCTGATATCTTGTGACATATTTGTGCTGGCTTCCCACCGCGATCCTTGCCCCCTGGTACTTTCAGAAGCTAGAGAAACTGGAATTGCGATCGTTGGTACTCAGGTAGACGGCATTCCTGAAGCTTTGGACAATGGGCAAGCAGGTCTTTTAGTGCCAGTAAAAGATAGTAATGCTTTGGCTGGAGTTTTAGTAAAATTACTGAGTAGTGCTGAGATGCTGCACGAATGGAAACAGCGGGCAAATAAAAACTTAGAAAGGCTGAGTGTTGCCCGCGTTCATCAGGAAACAATGACGGTGTATCGTGAGTTAATTTCAGAATGAGGGTATGGGGCATTGAGCGTGATTATCAGTTATGTTTTAATAATCCCCAGTCCTCAGTAACATTAACATAGCGATCGCTTTAAAACTAAAGCGACGCCGATAAGTAGCAAAAACTAGTACACCCAAAATATTAGTTGATTTAGAAATGGTGGTGTAACTAGAGATTCTTGGTAGGTGCATTGATCACTCGTGCATCTACAACGTCTTGCGATACGTTCGGGATAAACCAATTCACTTCGCCACTTTTCAAGATTTTAGTACCAGTTTGATTGAATTCAATTACCCCACTATCTGGATTTGTCTTCAAAACTAAGTTAGTTCCATTCGGAACCTTAATTACAAAGCCACCCGGCAATTCTGTGCCTTGTTCGTTTATTCCCAAAGTCCTGGCCGTAGCGTCATTTGGTAGATAAACTCCCTTACAATTCCATCGATCTTTAGTTGTCTGGCCATTACCCAGAAAATACAATGCAGCCCTCTCAGAATATTCATCATCCTCAATATTTGGTTCTGGGCCGTAGATGGCTAGAGTTTTTCCTGTTTGATTAGTACATTGACCCCAGTCGATTCCTGACTCAAAAGCATATTGTTGCAACTCTAACTCGTTAATTTTCTGGTCGATTTGCTCTGGTGTATAGCCCTCTAATTGAGTTTGTGTTTTTTCCGCCGTTTTCAAATTCTTCAATTGTTGAGTCAGTGTTATGTAATCAGGGTTTTTGCTATATTTCGGGCGATCGGCTAAGGAAGGTTTAGCAAATACTAAGCTTGCGAATAATACAACCACCATCAAAATATATCTGAAGTTTTTCATGTTTTTGTCCCAATCTTTTACTAATTGCAGCCTATAGCTGGATATTTAAAGAGTATCGTCAATATTGTAACTAATGTTAAATATTGAATTTCTGTAAAAAATGTCTGCGATAATACTCCGGTTTTATTGAGCATAAATTTTAATTTTTACACTATCATTTCAACTGTATTTTGGAAGTATTACCTTTGGCTGATTTAATTTAATACACTTATCTTTTAAGTAAAATTGTTACGTCAAGTTATCTAAGTATGCTTGTATTCAGATTAAATTTTAAAAATCTAGATATTCAATATGTATTGCTTTTGTCAAGCTACTAAGTATTTACCATGATTTTTAATTATGAAAATAAATTTGAAGTATTCCTATATGTTTAATTCCTGTACGCGATTTTATCTTTGGGAATAAAAAGTAAGATTAGATTTTTACTAATACTTGATTCTAGGAAATACATCGGGTAGTATTAAATATATCTTTAGAAATACAACCAAAGATATATGCATTAAGTTAGAGATATATTGATATCTGTAAGTATCAGTCAGAGACTAGTCAAGAAAGAAGAAAATTTACTCAAATATAACCCATAATTCCCTATATCTCCATCGAGATATGCGCCATTGGAAAGATCAAAACTTGCTTAATGAAAAAAGAAAAGTTATCCCATTATGGTTTAAAACTAGATTGTCTTTCCTTCTCGGAAGTGCTAGTGCAATATTTTTGTAATTGCACCTACGACAATACCTGCATCTAGTATTGATTTAATCTTTGCACTTTCAGGAATTTAATGAGGCTTTTGAATGAGAAGTTAGGATTTCAAGTTTCTTTTGGCTTCTGACTCTTGAATACCCAAGTAATTAGGGTATGACACATGATTATAAACAGCTATATCTGTAGTCAGTAGTAAAATATCGATTAAGTTTTAAATAATACAAAAAATATTTTGGCATCTTGATATAGATGTAAAAAAAAGAGGAATTAAATTTGACTACTTTAGAATTTTCATTACTTATTTGGATTGGTTCATTTAGCGCTGGCTTGTTAGGGGCGCTAACTGGGTTAGGGGGTGGAGTAGTAATTGTTCCCTTATTAACTTCGGTATTTGGCGTTGATATTCGATACGCCGTCGGTGCTTCACTAGTATCTGTAATCGCTACTTCTTTGGGTGCAGCATCTACTTATATTAAAAAAGGCTATACTAATTTGCGATTGGGAATGTTTTTAGAAGTAGCGACAACCATTGGTGCGATCGCAGGAGCAATGATCGCTACTTTTGTTTCTGTAAAAGCCCTAACTATCGTGTTAGCGATCGTCCTGATTTATTCAGCATACCTTTCACAACGACCCAGAATAGAACACGCTGAAGATGAAGTAATAGATCCGATCGCAAATTATCTCAAACTGAATAGTAGTTATCCAACTCCAGAGGGAGTGATGTCTTACCAAGTTCATTCAGTACCAATGGGATTTGGTGTGATGTTAATAGCTGGGGTGCTTTCTGGGTTACTTGGTATTGGTTCTGGGGGATTCAAGGTATTGGCGATGGATCAAACTATGCGTCTACCCTTCAAAGTTTCTACCACCACCAGCAATTTTATGATCGGCGTAACAGCAGCAGCATCAACTGGAGTTTACCTAGCACGAGGCTACATCGATCCGGGATTATCAATGCCGGTGATGTTGGGGGTATTACCTGGTGCTTTCTTAGGCGCACGAGTATTGACAGGCGCTAAAACGCAGATTTTAAGAATTATCTTCAGTGTTGTGCTGGTGGTAATGGCTTTGAAGATGGTCTACAACAGTTTAATCGGGGGGCTGTAAAATGTATAAATTTAATAATAGCTTTCGTTGGGCATTACTAGCACAACCAAATAGTGAAGTGGTTACACTAACTTTACCGCCAGAAAATCCAGACTCTAATATCGAACAATTAAAAGAGCAAAATACTAGCACAGTAGCACAATTGCCTCATGAAGGTGAAATTGATGTTAACAATAACATCATCAAAACATTAAGCGAGCAGCAATTAGAATATTTGCTCAGTAATCTCATGAAATATGGTGTTTTGATAGCTAGTGCTGTGGTTTTGCTAGGGGGGATACTCTACTTGATTCATCACGGTGCTGAACCTGCGGAATATCACTTTTTTCGGGGAGAACCATCGGAATTTTGCTCACCGATAGGTGTAGTAAAAGCAGTTTTATCAGGTAGCGATCGTAGCATTATTCAACTCGGACTGCTACTACTAATTGCGACTCCAATTTTGCGCGTTTTTATTTCCCTATTAACTTTTTTACTACAGCGAGAATTTATTTATGTGATTGTTACTTTACTAGTAATGGCTAGTCTAACTTATAGTCTTGTCGGAGCATATTATTAGTAATATAAAGGTTAAGGGACTAAACTAAATATTTTCGCCTTAACCCTTGATATAACGCCATAAATAAATTTTCTGAATGATTATGAGCCTTGTAAAAGCTCGTTAATTGAACTTATACTCTGTTTTATTTGTTCTGTCAAAAAAGAAGTTCTTAATAAATCAAGGTTTCCGACTGAAAAATTTAACAATCCCAAAGCATATAATAGACTCGAAGTCCCAATAATTAGAGCCAAAAGTCTACCAAAAAAACCAGGATTGATTTCAATAAAAGCTAATTTAGATTTCCCGATGACAGCAATTGTTATAAAAACAATTCCTGCTATTAAAAAGGTGCTATTTGGAGTTAAGTCTGTCATTTTCCGATTAAGAGGCCTCAGTAATTTTATTGTAGCTATTATTAGTTCAAATTTCTGCCCATGCTATATGCAGGAATATAAAAATTTTGCTACTCAACATCTACCTACGCCCAAAGGAAGAAAGCTCTGGCTATAGCTTACCTTTTGTTTTGAACAGCAGCAATGCTTATCTGGGATTCAACGAAGAGGCTCTTAGCTTGGGGGGAATGACCCCTGACTCCTGCCGTGTAGCGGAGCAGAACATGTTCTTACGTCCCCCACATCTCCACCAGTGGTTCTCGAATTGATTGGGTTGAATCCCACCCAATTCTTTTCTATCCCCCTTGCTCCCCGCTCCCTGCACAAGAGCCTCTTTTTCAATCTTCTGTTGAAGGCGATAGTGAACTACCCACACTTCTCCTGACGGAGTAAGTGTGGGCTTCCGGTTTCATCGACAACAGCCTTTCCACTTTGCAGTTTATCGTAAATTAAAGGGTTTAAGACCCCTACGATCAGACACTTTAACCTGGCGTCTAGGTGTGTGGTAAAATTGCCTGGAACAGAAGTTTTATCGGAGTTAGAGTCTGGTATAAATTGCAAACGTCAAGCTTGCCGATCGTTAACTCCCACGATACTTTTCCTATGAATTTGGAAAATATACAACAAGACTGGTGAGAAACTGAGTGTAATTTGTAGATGAATATCTAAAGATTTGCGATCAGACTTAACCAACTTCCCACAATTTTGACTTTTATTTGACTTTTAGGATAGACACATGAACGATAAGCTGATGCTGATGATTCCAGGCCCTACCCCGGTGCCCGAAGCTGCCTTACTGGCATTAGCCAAGCATCCAATTGGACACCGTACTAGTGAATTTAGCAATATATTGGCAGAGGTGACAGAAAACCTGAAATGGCTGCACCAAACTCAAAACGATGTGCTGACGCTGAATGTCAGTGGTACGGGTGCTGTAGAAGCGGCAATAATTAATTTTCTCTCTCCAGGCGATCGCATTTTAGTTGGCTCTAATGGTAAATTTGGTGAACGCTGGGTAGAAGTTGGTCAAGCCTACGGTTTGAATGTAGAAGAAATTAAGGTGGAATGGGGAAAACCCTTAGACCCCGCAGTATTTGCCGAAAAACTCCAAGCAGATACCCAAAAGCAAATCAAAGCCGTAATCATTACCCACAGCGAAACCTCAACGGGTGTGTTGAATGATCTAGAAACCATTAACCGCCACGTCAAAGAACACGGTGAAGCTTTAATTATCGTTGATGCTGTCACTAGCTTGGGTGCGTTCAATTTACCCGTGGATGCTTGGGGTTTGGATATCGTCGCTTCCGGTTCCCAAAAAGGTTATATGATTCCGCCAGGGTTGGGTTTTGTTTCAGTCAGTCCCAAAGCTTGGGAAGCTTACAAAACTGCAAAGCTACCGAAATATTATTTGGACTTAGGCAAATATCGCAAAGCCACAGCCAAAAATACAACCCCATTTACTCCCCCTGTGAACTTGATTGTAGCGTTACACACCACGTTGCGAATCATGAAAGAGGAAGGCTTGGAATCAATATTTGCTCGACATGAACGGCTGAAGAATGCTACCCGCGCCGCTATTCAAGGGTTAAATTTACCCCTGTTGGCAGCAGATAGTTATGCTAGTCCGGCGATTACAGCTGTAGCACCACAAGGAATTGAACCGGATAAGATTCGGTCATTTATCAAAAAACGCTTTGATATTGCCTTAGCTGGTGGTCAAGACCACTTGAGTAATAAAATTTTCCGTATTGGTCACTTGGGTTTTGTGAGCGATCGCGATATCCTCAGCTGTATAGCATCCTTAGAAGTTACCCTCTCAGAACTTGGCTATGAAGACTTCACCCCTGGTTCTGGTGTAGCAGCAGCACTTAGAGTGTTTACAAAATAGTCATTGGTCATTTCCAAAGAACCAGTCAAAAGAGCGAGTTTAATTATTAACTTGCTCTTTTAATTTGTATATGGATTAATACACTTGGCTTTGTGAAAAATTGTAGCGACTGTTTTGAATGTCAAAGGTCAAATCAAGGTTTTGAAACCCAGGATCGTTAGCTTTTGTTTGTGTAGACGCGGTTTCTAACCGCCCGTTTCGCGTTAAGTTGACTTTTATTTCATATATCTTTACCTTTTTCCCACATTCTGGTAAAGCAATAGTGTAAATACGTTCTGATGATGTTACTGATTAATAAGTCAATAGGGACAATCTCGTAAAAACAAATATCTTGGGTGCTTATTACATTGTTTGAAGTTATGTAGCCTTTTGATTACGGCCTATCAACCACTGCGGTAGACTATGCGTTGATTATGATTCTTTCGCAGAGAAGAACACTCGAAAGGAGCCGTTTATTCAATGTCTCATTCCGTAAAAATCTACGATACCTGCATTGGCTGCACCCAATGCGTCCGCGCTTGCCCTACTGATGTACTTGAGATGGTTCCTTGGGATGGCTGTAAAGCTGCTCAAATTGCCTCCTCACCCCGTACAGAAGACTGCGTTGGCTGTAAGCGTTGCGAAACCGCTTGTCCCACTGACTTTTTGAGCATCCGGGTTTACCTGGGCGCTGAAACAACTCGCAGTTTGGGTCTAGCCTACTAAAAAGCTGAGTGCTGATCGGAGTGCTGAGTGCTGAGTGCTGAGATAAAAAGAAGTAAATCACAAATACAAATTTTTTGATTCTTCACTTGGAACTCGGAACTCAGCACTCAAGACTTTTAAGTGTCTCAATTAGGAAGCACTTTTAGCATCGTAGAGTGGAGACTACCCGCTTTACAAAATCGTAATTTTAGATTGGGGATATAATCTCTGGGTATCTAAATCCTAGAAGCCGCACTTTTACCGTCAGGTCAAAAGCTAACGGGCAATCCGTTGTAAAACCCTAAAATCCATAACAATACCTAGTGGTAGAGGGAGTAAATTACTCCCTTTTTTCTTTGCAAAATGTCAAGTTTGTGCTACACACTATACTGGATTTAATCATCCTGAAAAAAAGTGGCGTGAACAATGTGCGGAATTGTTGGATATATAGGCACTCAAGCGGCGACAGACATTTTACTGGCTGGGCTGGAAAAACTAGAGTACAGGGGCTATGATTCGGCTGGAATCGCCACTATTTGGGAAGGTGAGGTAACTTGTGTGCGGGCAAAGGGCAAACTCCATAACCTGCGTTCTAAACTCGAACAAATAGAAACCCCTGCCCAAATTGGTATTGGTCATACACGCTGGGCAACTCATGGTAAACCAGAAGAGTACAACGCCCATCCCCATTTGGATACAGCAAAGCGAGTGGCGGTAGTGCAAAATGGCATTATTGAAAACTACCGTGAGTTACGCGAGGAACTCAAAGCCAAAGGACACATATTTCTTTCTGAAACCGATACCGAAGTTATTCCCCATCTGATAGCCGAATTTTTAAAGAATCTTTCCCCCTCATCTTCCTCATCTCCCTTCCTAGAGGCAATTCGCCAAGCTGTTAACCACTTACGTGGGGCATTTGCGATCGCAGTTATTTCTGCTGACTACCCCGATGAATTGATTGTTGTTCGCCAGCAAGCGCCTTTGGTGATTGGCTTTGGGCAAGGAGAGTTCTTTTGTGCCTCTGACACGCCAGCGATCGTTGCCTACACCCGTGCGGTGCTACCTCTGGAAAATGGCGAAATTGCCCGCCTCACACCTTTGGGTGTTGAGATTTACAATTTTGCTGGCGATAGGTTGAAAAAACAACCCCGACTGCTCAACTTCAATCCGGCAATGGTTGAAAAGCAGGGATTCAAACACTTCATGCTCAAAGAAATCCATGAGCAACCAGGGGTAGTAAGAGCTAGTTTAGACGCTTACTTTAATCCAGGCGAATCTAGCGAATCGCCAATCAACCTTGGCTTACCTGGAGATTTATACAACGATTTAGAACAAATTCAGATCCTCGCCTGTGGTACTAGTTGGCACGCAGCATTAATCGGAAAATATTTACTCGAACAACTAGCAGGAATTTCCACTCAAGTACATTACGCTTCTGAGTATCGCTATGCACCATCACCCGTGACAGCTAACACGTTAATCATTGGCGTTACCCAATCAGGTGAAACAGCCGATACCCTAGCGGCTTTGACAATGGAAAAAGAACGTCGCCAAGGGAAAGAACCTAAATATCAAGCGCGACTACTAGGTATTACTAATCGTCCGGAAAGCAGCCTTGGTCATTTAGTGCCGCATGTCATTAGTACCTTAGCGGGAATTGAAATTGGCGTAGCGGCGACAAAAACTTTTACCGCCCAACTGATGGCATTTTATGCTTTGGCATTGGATTTAGCAGCTCGTCGTCAGACAGTTTCAAAAGATACATTAGATCAAATTATTAATGGGTTGCGACAGATTCCCAAAGAAATTGAGGCAACTTTGGAAAGTCAGGAACGTTTAACCGAACAGTTAGCCCACGAATTCGCCGAAACCCAAGATTTTATTTTTATCGGGAGAGGAATCAACTTTCCCATTGCTTTAGAAGGGGCGTTGAAATTAAAAGAAATCAGCTATATTCACGCCGAAGGGTATCCGGCTGGAGAAATGAAACACGGGCCCATCGCACTTTTAGATGCGAAAGTACCAGTAGTTGCGATCGCAATTCCTGGTAGTGTTTACGAAAAGGTGATTTCTAATGCCCAAGAAGCCAAAGCCAGAGATTCTCGCTTAATTGGCGTGACTCCCGTCAACGATGGCGAAGCTGCGGAAATTTTTAACGATCTTCTTCCCGTCTCTCATGTAGAAGAATTACTTTCTCCAATTCTGACAGTAGTTCCTTTGCAACTATTGGCTTATCACATTGCCGCCCGTCGCGGTTTGGATGTCGATCAGCCGAGGAATTTAGCCAAGTCTGTAACTGTGGAATAGTATATTTTTATACGTAACATTAATGTGTGGAGGAATAATTCGGTTGAACAATAAATAATTCGGTAAAACAATAACCCTTTACAGAGTACGCTTGTATTAAGAAGATATGCGATCGCTCTCAGGGGTTATTTTTATGATTAGGAGCAGAGGAAAATGAATGCAAGCCAAATAAGCATAAACTACGCTATAAAAAGGGTATTTTATAAAGAAGTAAAATCAGATGAGTGATAATCCACGGCTAATTCATGCTGAACCAACTAAAGATTTATTCATATATATGTTGGTGCGAGACATACCGCTTATTCGTGCGATTATCGATCTTGTAGACAACTCAGTAGATGGTGCAACTCATTTACAGAGCAATGAGAATTATGAAGGGCTTTGGATAAAAATTTTAGTGAACAAAGAGTACTTTCAAATTCAAGATAATTGTGGAGGAATAACAGTAAATGACGCAGAGGAGTATGCTTTCAAATTTGGAAGACCTAATGATGCTGAATTAGATTTAACTGGCAAGAATATAGGAAATCTGTATAAAAGGATAATTAATAATCAACTGAAACAAAGTGTTAGTAACGCTAATTCAGCAGGTTCGGAAGATGAAAAGCTTAATTATAAGCATATTTTTGATTTTCGTTATGCTGATGGTTGTCGTATATTAACAGTTGGATGGCTCTTTTTTGAACAGAACTACTGTAATGTGGCAGAACAATGTAAGTTTAGCAAGAATTTTCATGCAACAGAATTAGATAGTTCTTATGAAATAAACGTACCAAATCTTACACCAAAAGAAATTCAGTATTTAGATAGCCAAATGCCTACAGATGATTGCGATGCTGGGAAAGGAATTTGTATCCCCTCCAAGGATGTTAAATCCTATGCAGAATTGTATAAATACTTTCCTTCTTTTGTAGAAATGCTCATGTAGCTACGACAAAATTGTTTTGTTGGTATAGTTGCAAAGCGCCTTCAAAGTAAAATCAAGTTGAACGGCACGGAATTAGTACAGTTTATTGCACGCGTAGTAACTAAACATTTAGACCGACCAACTATTGTTCTAATTGAAGCTGAAGGGTGGCGTAATGGACGCGGCGAAGACAATGATGGCAAAATCTGGCCCCAGTTGCAAAATGAGAACCTTTTGGCAAAACGCAACGTTCTCGACTTCTGCCATGTTCCTGGTAACAGTTGCGAGTATAAGCGTGACAACAAACAACTACAGAACTTATTAGCAGTAATTCGTATTCGCACTGGTAAAGAAACACCGCAGTACATTACCAATCGAGAAGCTTGGAACGAAGATTGTCCAGCCCGAGATTTCCAACATCTGAGCGGTTTTTACGATAAGTCAGCACCAGAACTACTACATTACTTCTCTGTGGGAAGGCTACCAAAAACACAGAAGACGCAAGATGAAATGCCAATACCTGAACTTTATAAACTTGGCTTCCAAGAGGATAAATACGGTGCTAACATTCCATTCAAACATCAACAGATGGTGGAGATAGTGCCGTTCTTTGTACACCCAGATTTTCAGACAGAAGAAGCTTTAAAGGCACTATGTCGAGTACCTCACTATTTAAGATGTTCACCTGCTTGGTCTATGGGAAATATCATTTTGCCATACCCAATGCATTTAGGCCAGGAAATCATAGAAGATCATCTGTGTATACTTGGTGTAAATTTATAAATTCAGTTTTTCCATTTTCTGCTGACCAAGGTTCACGATTATTTATATTTTTGAGCAGATTTACTTCTAGTGGCATCTACAGTCTCAACTTACTTTTGCTAGCGTAGTGATATAGAGTTTATCGCTTCCCAGTAAGCATCTGAAAGCAAAAGGATTAATATGGCTCATTTAAATCAGCGTCGTCCCCAAAATGTCAACGGCGATTTTTATGTAGATACTACCTGTATTGATTGTGATACCTGTCGCTGGATGACTCCTGAAGTTTTTTCTCGTGTTGATGAACAGTCGGTGGTTTATCATCAACCAACCAATGAGGCGGAAAGATTAGCAGCACTTGAAGCACTTTTAGCTTGTCCTACTAGTTCTATTGGCACAGTTGAGAAACCAAAAGATATCAAAGTTGCTCAAGAAAAGTTTCCCATATTAGTAGCAGAAAATGTTTACCACTGTGGCTATCATTCTGAAAAATCTTACGGTGCTGCTAGCTATTTAATTCAACTTCCAGAAGGTAACATTTTGGTGGATTCTCCCCGGTTTACGCCGCCTTTA
Organism: Nostoc sp.; assembly: GCF_036916985.1. Taxonomy (GTDB): domain Bacteria; phylum Cyanobacteriota; class Cyanobacteriia; order Cyanobacteriales; family Nostocaceae; genus Nostoc. Next base: position 104,926 of record NZ_JBALFD010000096.1, on the reverse strand, counting down.
GTGAAGCGTTTAGAAGAACTGGGACCAATTCGTTATATGTACCTAACTCATAAGGATGATGTGGCAGATCATCAAAAGTTTGCCGAGCATTTTCAGTGCGATCGCATCCTCCACGCTGATGATATTACTGCGGATACTCGCAATGTGGAAATACAGCTAACTGGTTCAGAACTATTTCCCTTGACACCAGATTTATTAATTATCCCAGTTCCCGGTCACACCAAAGGACAAACAGTCCTACTTTATAAAAATAAGTTTCTGTTCACTGGCGATCATCTCGCTTGGTCAGAAAGCTTGCATCAACTGGCTGCATTCCACGGTTTCTGCTGGTATTCTTGGTCAGAGCAGACTAAATCAATGCGTAATTTGGCTAATTACTCTTTTGAATGGGTGTTACCAGGTCATGGACGAAGGTTTCATGCCGATCGGGAAACGGTTCGCCAGCAGATGCACAAGTGTATTGAGTTAATGGAATCTTTGGATTAACTCGTGCCTAAGTCCTATTCATGTGGAAAATCCCATGAAAAACCTAACCCCCTTCCCGCGCCGGGAAAGGGGAAAATTCAAAGTCTCTCTCCTTTTAGGAGAGAGATCAAACTATATTGCATACAAACCAGCGATCGCTATAACCTGGGTTTTAGCACCCTTTTAACCAAACACGGATTATGAAAAAGCTGATCAACAAGCCGGAAGACTTTGTACGGGAAAGTCTAGAAGGTATGGCGGCGGCTCATTCCGATTTAATTAAACTGAATTACGATCCGACTTTTGTCTATCGAGCCGATGCATCGATACAGGGTAAAGTAGCAATTATTTCTGGTGGTGGCAGTGGACATGAACCAATGCACGCTGGCTTCGTGGGCAAAGGAATGCTGGATGCAGCTTGTCCTGGTGAGGTTTTCACTTCACCAACTCCCGACCAAATGCTAGAAGCCGCAAAGCTTGTAGATGGAGGTTCAGGTATCCTTTATATCGTCAAAAATTACAGTGGCGATGTGATGAATTTTGAGATCGCAACGGAGTTAGCCCGTGGTGAAGGCATTCGATCGCTAAATATTTTGATTGATGACGATGTAGCAGTGAAGGATAGCCTCTATACTCAAGGACGGCGGGGTGTCGGAACAACAATCCTGGCGGAAAAAATTTGTGGCGCTGCGGCTGAGGCTGGGTATGATTTGCCACAAATAGCAAATTTATGTCGCCGAGTCAATCTGAATGGACGGAGTATGGGAATTGCTCTAACATCTTGTACAGTACCCGCTAATGGAACGCCGACATTTGAATTGAGCGATCGCGAAATCGAATTAGGTATCGGTATTCACGGTGAGCCAGGAACAGAACGTACAGCCATCAAATCAGTAGACGAGATTACCGAAATTTTGACGCGATCGCTCCTTGAAGATGCAGCATACAGCCGCATACTCCGCGAGTGGGATGAAGACAAAGAAGAATGGGTAGATATAGAACTAACAAATCTCCCATTTGCCAAAGGCGATCGCTTGTTAGCTTTCGTCAATAGTATGGGTGGAACCCCGATTTCCGAACTGTATCTTGTTTACCGCAAACTCGCCCAAATCTGCGAACAGCAAGGATTGCAAATTGTGCGAAACTTGATAGGCCCTTACATCACATCTTTAGAAATGCAAGGTTGTTCCATTACCCTACTGAAATTAGATGACGAGATGATCCGGCTATGGGACGCACCAGTAAAAACGCCAAGTTGGCGCTGGGGAATTTCATAATTACGTTAGCGTAGCGGTAGCGAGTATTCGAGCGTCATTACGAATTACGAATTATGTTGAGTCAAACGCAGATATTGCAATGGTTACAGGCTTATGCAAGCGAGATAGAGCAGAATAAAGCATATTTGACAGAATTAGATGCTGCGATCGGAGATGCTGACCACGGGATCAATATGGATCGCGGCTTCAAAAAGGTAAGTGCTCAGTTACCAACTATTACAGACAAGGACATCAGCAGCATTTTCAAAGCTGTGAGTATGACCTTAATTTCTTCAATTGGCGGTGCTAGTGGCCCTCTTTATGGCACCTGGTTTTTACGAGCCAGTACAGCAGTAGTTGGTAAGCATGAATTAACAGAACAAGATGTTTTAGGAATACTCCAAGCAGGCTTAGACGGGGTGCTACAACGCGGCAAAGCGCAACTAGGAGACAAAACGATGATTGATGTGCTATCTCCGGCTGTAGCCGCTTTTAGGCAGGCTGTAGAAGAAAATAAGAGGACGCTGGAAGCTATGCAAAAGGCTGTAGCAGCAGCCCAAAGTGGGTTGCAGGAAACTATACCAATGCAGGCGAAAAAGGGACGGGCTAGCTACCTGGGTGAACGGAGTATTGGACATCAAGATCCAGGAGGGACTTCTGCTTATTTGATGTTGAAGAGTTTACTAGGGGTGTTAGAAAGTTCTGAGTAATATCAAGTTCGGGTAATTAGTTATGATTCCCATCCATAGTCATTGCACCCCACCTCGCTTATGGGGAGAGGTTCTTGATAGCTACTATTAAAAGGAAAATAAAAACCAATACAGTTCAGTTAAACTTCTCTTCCCTCGTGTCCTCTGCGTCCTTTGCATTTCGTAAAAAATCACTTTGACAAAGAGTAAAGCCTTAACTGAACCGGATTGAAATAAAGACTATTTCTCTGTTCTTACTTTGAGATTCAGAAGTTGAAGTAGATTTTGAAGCTTGATATTATTCCAACTCAAAGCTACTGAAGTTTCAATAGTTAAATTTCCTTGTTTAAGGTTAGTAATCAAAGTAGAACCATTTTCAAGACTATAGAAGAGGTCATCTAAAAGCTGCAATTGATTTCGAGCAAGAGTATAGTAAACCTTATCATTTTCAATTCTAACCTCTTTTGGTAAAGCTTCATTGGGAAGTTTACCTCCTAAAAATGTTTTCCAACCTGCAATGAGGTAACGATAAACAATGGATTCAGTATCAAATTCAGGAGGTTTTAATAAGCGAAGTTCCCCTTCAAGATAATCTTCATTAAGAGTTATTTTCTCAGGAGTAAAATGTAATTTTACTTGAATTTTATTGTATTCTATTGTTGCAATAAGTCCCTCTTCAGAGTGTGGTTTTAGACTTTTTAATTGCTCAACTCTAGATTCAGCTTGTTGACAGAGAAGTAAAACCATTTTTTTGGTCAAAGTCAACTGTTTAGCACCTGAGCTAAATATAATATATTCTTCTAGGCTTCTTTTTATAAATTGCCTAGACTCCTGAAACGCTGCTGCAATCTTTCCAAACATAATGCTCTTCGAGGAATATTTAGGCTTCTATTTATAAGTATTCCCACAGAATTCAGTGAAATCACCATAATCGGACGACGATTTATGGGAATTAGCTTTCTCAACCTATACAAATTTGTCTTGTTATATTGTTGATTTGTCAGATTACTGAATTATTAAAGTCTTCTAAACTCCAGTTTAGCGCAGAGCTAAGTTATAGAGATAACTTCAAAATTCCAACTTATCTAATTATCTGATTCACAACAGACGCACTCTGAATACGCCACTTACCTCGTTCTCGAATCAAATCATACCTAACTCGCAAATTCTCGTTAGAAGACTTTTGAAACTGACCATTTTCATATAACTGTGTCGCTTCCTTCACCGTAGCTACCACTGCGGCACGATCTGCAAATAACTCAATTTTCTCTACAGATTCCACCTTCAGACTATGATCGTATTTGCGATAGCGGTTGTCTGTCTTATCTTGTTGAGCAATGAGCCGCCATTGAGACAAAGCGGAACCAGTTAAAATATTCTCTAAATTATTAATCTTATGATTCGGCCCTAAAGCTTCGGCTTTGGTAGATAGCCAATTCTGAATAACTTCTTCTGCAGTTGCATCTGTTAAAGGGCCATCTGTTGGTTGTGGTTTACTATCGGGGCCGGGAATAAGTGTTGGTGGTTCATTTATTTGTATAAACAACTGTGAAGGAGGTGCATTTCGTGTAGGAAAAAACAGATTTTTTAACCATCCAAAAGTTGTAGTGGCTAACACCCAGAAAACTAATAGACTCACCAAAGAAATAAATACTCTCCATACCAGCCGTGTTTTCCCTTCGATGGTGTTAGCAAAGGTTCGCCGCCGCCGGGGACGACGAGAATGAGGGCGATTATCTGGTACACGTACTCGGCTAGCAGATGGAGTTGGTTTTCTCCGGCGACGCTTTTGATTATGACTGGGTGCAGCACTTTTAGCTGAACCATTCAAATGCTCCTTTGTGCCTCTGCTCATCCGTTCAGCAGCAGGAACCTCTGATTTTACACTCTCTGATGAATTCCATATAGGTGGTGAGAAATTTGAATATTCGGGTATTTCTTTTGTTGGTGTTTCTGGCAAATCTAGGTCAGGTGTTCTGCTGTGATTAAATTTCCCTGAATTCCTAGTTGAATTGTTAGGGAAAGGCGAATTATTTGTCTGCGGCTTAGGAAAATATTGGGGGTTAATTACAGCCCATTCATTAGTTGTTTCTGCATCCGTTGGCAGTGCTTCTAAATAAGCTTGTACCTGTTGGTTCGCAAAGTAATCTTTTAGAAAAGCTTGCTGGTTTGCTAAATCTCGAAAATGGGGAAATACTTCGTGTTGCAACCACTGTTCTGCATATAGACACAGCCCTGGTAACAAATCTGGAGAGTCTTGAGATTTTTCGCGAATAAAAGCTAAAGCTTCGTACTCTTGACTAAGTTCTAAAACACGGGTTGCTTCTTCAGTTTGTCCTAAGAGTAAAGCACATAGCGACTGTTCTAAATGTACATCTTGGCGCTTACCCAGACGTATGAGCATTTGCCTTGCTTGACGAATTAAAGCCGGTTGCCGTTGAGCAAATCCCCGTGCTATCAAGGCATAAACAGCTAAGTAAGTGGCAACAGCAGAATTACGTTTGCTTTGGGCTTCAAATAACTTGTGCTGTTCTGCGACTGTTAAGTGGTTGCGTAACTGCTGGATAAAACGCAGAAAGTCATCTATATTTAAACCAGAATCATCATTGTTCGTGCCATCAATCCCGCCACGATCTTCTAAGAGATTTTGTAATAATTCTAAACCTTGGCTGCGTTCGGCAGTTTTTTCTTGAGGCAGTGCCAACAACTCCAAAATTCGATATGGCCGCAATTTGTAAAGATCCGCCTGAATTTCCGCCTGGACACTTGAGAATAATCCTTCGCGTACTAACAGTTCTTGACCAGTTTCTAGAGATATGGCGGCATTTTCGTAGTGACCTTGCTGCCACTGTTCGCGACCTAATTCTAGACAAGCAAGGGCAACAGTGAGAACAACATCGGGATGTTCAGCACTTTCGTGTATTTCTTCGTCTGCTAAATTATTGCTTTTTCTTGCACTTGTAGCACCATTTTTATTTACCAGGTACGGACGACCTAGTTTTAGTACAAGTTCGTATTCCCCCAACTCCTGCAAAATTAATAAAGCGCCAACTAATTCGTCTTGGGTAATTTCGATACCCAGACTTTGGATGTCACTACCCCGTTTGGTGCTTTCTGGACGATTTTCCAGTGCTACTGCGGCAGCAGCAAGGTTATCAGGGTCATAGGCATGAGCAAGATAAAGCTGATCGTAGGTACTGCGTTGTTTTGGATCTGATAAAACCACGTAAGCTTCTTCTATGAGTTGTTTACGAGAAGAAATTGCTGCCTGAGAATACTCACGTCTAGGCAATTGTACAATGCGATCGCTGTATGCCTGCCGCAATTGTTCTTCACTTGCCGCTAACGGTAGTCCTAAAATTCGGTAGTAATCTAGCGGAATTCGCACAGCCTACTTCCCCTGCACCGTGATCAACATAATTCACCTAGAGCGTTCCAGGCCTGTAAAACCGTGCCATAACAGTGCCGTATAGAATTTACTCTACAAGTGTATATTGCAACAACTTGTTTTGTACCTTCCCGAAATTTTGAGTCACATTCTAGTACTAATTTTTTGTTTTCGCCTAGAAAGCCTCAATTTTTTGTCTTATTTCTTAGTATTTTTGTTTAACACAACTATTATCAGCCTTCGATATCACAAACCACAACTACCGCTTTTAATCACGGCATAAATGTTGTGGTTGCAAGAATCTATTGATAATTGATTTTTTCGGGACTTTCCCAGTAGAGGGTAACAAAAATACCACTATTGGGGATTAGACCCTGATAACAGGAGAAGCAAATCATATCATAATTAACCTTTAATTACAATTACCAATTTGGGTACAAAGACTTTTGCTTCTTTTTTTAAATTGTTAATGGATATGCAGAAAGCAGCCTATCTTGATTGCTAGTGTATGAAGGGGAATATTTAGGAGTGCTGAGTTCTGAGTTCTAAGTTATGAGTTCTGAGTAAGACGTAATACTTGTGAATCTTTTTACTCAGCACTCGTTACTCAGCACTCAGCACTCTTTAGGTGAGAGAGAAAAACCCAAAGCGGTAAATATTGCCGTTAGAGTCAAATCCTCACGGGGCATGGGCTGAAAAGTTAAAAATCAAAAATTAAAACTTCAGCTATTCCCTAAGACCCTTTTTTGGTGCATAAATAAAGTTTGATTGTTGAGTCTTGCAAACGCTAGCCTGTTAAAAGCTGAGTTGTTATCAGACCAACTTATTTTAAGACCGTAACTTTAAGTTGTACAACAGGGATACTCAAAAATAATGGTTCAAGAGCGTACTTTACCCACATTTAATCCTGCTACTACGCACATTACGAAGGAAGAAGGGTTACGGTTGTATGAGGACATGGTATTAGGACGCTTGTTTGAAGACAAGTGCGCTGAAATGTACTACAGGGGCAAAATGTTTGGTTTTGTCCATTTGTACAACGGTCAAGAAGCCGTTTGTAGTGGTGTTGTCCAGTCAATGCGACCAGGTGAAGATTACGTTTGTAGTACTTACCGCGACCACGTTCATGCTCTAAGTGCGGGTGTACCAGCAAAAGAGGTAATGGCAGAATTATTTGGCAAAGCCACAGGTTGCAGCAAAGGGCGCGGTGGTTCCATGCACATGTTTTCTGCCGAACATCGCTTGCTAGGTGGCTACGCTTTTGTGGCTGAGGGAATTCCTGTAGCCGCTGGAGCGGCTTTTCAAAGCAAATACCGCCGCGAAGTGCTGGGAGACGAAAGTGCTGACCAAGTGACAGCTTGCTTTTTTGGCGACGGTGCAGCTAACAACGGTCAGTTTTTCGAGACGTTAAATATGGCAGCCCTCTGGAAACTGCCAATTCTGTTTGTGGTCGAAAATAATAAGTGGGCCATTGGGATGTCTCACGAACGAGCCACTTCCCAGCCAGAGATTTATAAAAAAGCCAGTGTGTTTAACATGGTGGGCGTAGAAGTCGATGGTATGGATGTACTAGCAGTAAGAGCAGTGGCTCAAGAAGCTGTAGCCCGTGCCCGTGCAGGTGAAGGCCCAACATTAATTGAAGCACTTACCTACCGCTTCCGGGGTCATTCCTTGGCAGACCCAGATGAAATGCGAAGCAAAGCGGAGAAAGAATTTTGGTTTGCCCGTGACCCAATTAAGAAGTTAGCAGCTTATTTACTAGAGCAAAATCTGGCGGATGAGCAAGAGATTAAAGCCATTGACCGCAAAATTCAGGATGTAATCGACGAGGCTGTTAAGTTCGCCGAAAGCAGCCCTGAACCAGATCCTAGCGAGTTATATCGTTTCGTGTTTGCAGAAGACGAATAAACAGTGCTGAGTTATGAGTGCTGAGTGCTGAGTATTTTTTATTCTGCTCAGGACTCAGCACTAGGTACTCAGCACTCCACTATACCCAGGACTAAAATTTGTGTTTAGCATTGCAGTTCAACAGCAACAGTACAAAACCTATATTCTTTCTGACGAAGCCGCTGGTTCTCAGTTGGAAGTCGTACCCGAACGTGGTGGGATCATCACTCGTTGGCGCATTCAAGGGCAAGAAATTTTCTACCTGGATACTGAACGCTTTACTAATCCTGAGTTGAGTGTCAGAGGTGGGAATCCAATTTTGTTTCCTATTTGTGGCAATCTACCAGATAATACTTACACTCATAACGGTCAAAAATATACTCTCAAGCAACACGGTTTTGCTCGTGAATTGCCGTGGTCAGCAACAGAACAAAAAACTAAAGATCAAGCTAGTCTGACTGTTGTTCTGAATAGCAATGAGCAAACCAAGGCAGTTTATCCTTTTGATTTTCAGCTGGCTTTCACCTACGAACTTCAAGGTAATACCTTAGAAGTCCGTCAGCAGTATAAAAACTTGTCATCCACACCAATGCCCTTTTCGGCTGGTTTCCATCCGTACTTTCTGTGTGGTGATAAAACTCAGTTAAAGCTTGAAATTCCCTCTCAGCAGTATCAAGACAATCAAACTAAAGAATTTCACTCCTTTGACGGCAATTTTGACTTTAGTCGTGATGAAATTGATTTTGCCTTTGGACAGTTAACGAGTCAATCGGCAACTGCGATAGATCGCAGCCGGAAGTTAAAACTCACCCTGGATTATGATGATTTCTCTACCTACCTGGTATTTTGGACAGTCAAAGGCAAAGAATTCTACTGTCTAGAGCCGTGGAGTGCCACCCGTAACTCTCTCAATACTGGTGATAACCTGACTGTGTTAGCACCAGGAGCTAGCCACACTGCATCTGTAAGGTTAACTGCAAATTTTTTCTAAATACCTTTACAAATCTACAGATGTTTGTGCTATGATGGCAAAGTTGCGAAACGCAGCGAAAGGGTCGCTAACTCAACGGTAGAGTACTCGGCTTTTAACCGATTAGTTCCGGGTTCGAATCCCGGGCGACCCATATAGAAATTTATTGGATCAAATAAAGAGGCGATCGCTACTCTTGATAATTTTAGTAAAAAGCATTTGGGATACTGGGCTACCAAAGCTACTAGTTATAGGGTAGCTAAATGTACAGCAGTAAGGAGCGTGTATGGGGCATAGTACAGCAGTAGGGAGCAAGTATAGGACTTTTTTATAGTAACTATGACGTAAAGTTTTTCAACATAGACACACGACACTAGTTATAATTTCCTATAAGTTGAAAAAACTCTTAAGATTTAGCGTAATCATTACGCTTCTCTCAGACCGATTAGCTGACAACCACATTAGGAGGACTATCTATGGCGCTTGTACCACTGCGGCTGCTGTTGGATCACGCAGCTGAAAACGGTTACGGCATCCCAGCTTTCAACGTTAACAATTTGGAGCAGATTCAGGCAATCCTGAAGGCTGCTGTCGAGACAGATAGCCCCGTAATTTTGCAAGCTTCACGCGGCGCTCGTGCTTATGCTGGAGAAAACTTCTTGCGCCACCTGATTTTGGCAGCAGTAGAAACCTATCCTCACATTCCCATTGTCATGCACCAAGATCATGGGAATGCTCCTGCTACCTGCTACTCAGCAATTAAGAACAACTTCACCAGCGTGATGATGGATGGTTCTTTAGAAGCTGATGCTAAGACTCCCGCTAGCTTCGAGTACAACGTTAATGTTACCCGCGAAGTTGTAAATGTAGCTCATGCTTTGGGTGTCAGCGTTGAAGGTGAACTCGGTTGTTTGGGTTCTCTGGAAACTGGTGCTGGTGAAGCTGAAGATGGTCACGGGTTTGAAGGTACACTCGACCACTCTCAACTGCTAACCGACCCCGATGAAGCTGTTGACTTCGTAGAAGCAACCCAAGTAGATGCTTTGGCTGTTGCCATTGGCACTAGCCACGGTGCTTACAAGTTTACCCGCAAGCCGACAGGTGAAATTTTGGCAATCAGCCGCATTGAAGAAATTCACCGCCGTCTGCCTAACACCCACTTGGTAATGCACGGTTCTTCTTCTGTACCTGAAGATTTGCTAGCACTGATTAACCAGTATGGTGGTGCAATTCCTGAAACCTACGGTGTACCTGTAGAAGAAATCCAAAAAGGTATTAAGAGTGGTGTACGGAAAGTAAATATCGACACCGACAACCGTTTGGCTATTACTGCTGCTGTTCGTGAAGCTTTGGCTAAAAAACCAGAGGAGTTTGACCCCCGTCACTTCCTCAAGCCTTCGATTACATACATGCAGAAGGTTTGTGCTGAACGCTATCAGCAATTTGGCACAGCTGGCAACGCTAGCAAGATTAAGCAAATTTCTTTGGAAGATTTTGCTGCTAAGTATGCTAAAGGTGAACTCAACGTTGTTACCAAAGCAGCTGCTAAAGTTTAATTTTGACAGCTAATAAATAGGGGGATAGCGCTGCTCATAGGTGTCAACTTAACGTTAAAAGGGCGGTTAGAAACCGCACGCCAGGTGCTTCAAGTCGGCGGAGCCGCCCAACGCACTGGCTCGTCTACACAGACGAAACCCGCCTGCGCGGGTTAAAAATATTAATTTTCTCTTACTCCTCGCAGGCGGACTTTGTTTGTGTAGCCGCGAATTCCATTCGCCCAGGCTTAAGTTGACACCAATGAGCGCTGCTATGCTCTTAAAAAACTGAGGATTGTCAGAAACCGGGTGTTTACCCGGTTTTTTGTTTTATTTGCAAAATAAATTGATGTTTAAAGTGGCTAATCTTCTGTTTCGGGAGTTATCAAGAGCGATCGCGCTTAGTTCCTCATTGAGTAATTAAAATTTACCCTCAAAACTCTAAACTATTGAGAGGTTGTTCAAATTCCTCAATAGTTTAAAGTGAATTAACTATGACAGACGCTAAAAATGTAATTGATGGAAACCTAGAAGCTTGTTGTACTTCTCCCGTGACAGGATTTTACCGCGACGGTTTTTGTCGTACAGGTGGTCAAGATTTCGGATCGCATGTCGTATGTGCCCAAGTAACACCAGAATTCCTGGAGTTTACCAAATCGCGGGGAAACGACCTTAGCACAGCTGTTCCTGATTTTAATTTTCCTGGATTGAAGCCTGGCGATCGCTGGTGTTTGTGTGCTTCTCGCTGGCAAGAAGCTCTCGAAGCTGGCGTTGCCCCACCCGTAATACTTTCAGCAACCCATGCCAGGGCGTTGGAAGTGGTTTCTCTAGACGAACTGAAAAAACACGCTCTAACTTTGTCTTGATTGGGCATTGGGCATTGAAAAGAGGCAGAGGGGAGGGGTGCTGTTCTTGCTGAGGGGAAAACTTTTCTCCCTTGCTCCCTGCTCCCTTGCTTCTTCCCCAGTCCCCAATTCCAAATCAATTCACTGGAACTTCCAGTGGCAGTTTTAATACATTGGCGACCGCAGCAATCAATTTATTAGGGTCAATTGGCTTAGATACATGCTGCTGAAATCCTGCTGAAAGCGCTTCTAAGCGGTCTTCTTCTCGCGTATATGCTGTTAACGCGATCGCTGGGATGCATCCGCCTTTTTCTGGTTCTAAAGAGCGTAGTTTTCTAATTAGTGTATAACCATCTTGCTCTGACATACCGATGTCGCTAATCAGGATATCTGGTTTTGCCTGCTCAAGTACTACTAGGGCTTCATCAACTGATGCTACCGCAGTGGCAAAAGCCCCATATTCCTCAAACATAAAACTGAGAAAGTTACGGGTATCTGTCTCATCATCTACAACTAAAACTCTTAATCCAGCAAGGGGCGTAGATGCTACAGGGGAGGAAATTTTTCCTGTCGCTTCCCTATTTTCCCTATTGTCTTGTAGCAATGGTAGTCTCACCGTAAAGGTTGCTCCTTGTCCACTACCTGAACTTTGAGCAAAGATTGTACCCTTATGCAGTTCTACTAGATGACGGACGATCGCGAGTCCTAGTCCTAAGCCGTTGTGCGATCGCGTTGTGGTACTGTCTGCTTGGCGAAAACGTTCAAATACTTTGGGTAAAAACTCAGAACTGATACCAATGCCTGTATCGATAACTTGGATTTGAGCATACTGGGATTTGGAATTTGGAATTTTAGATTTTAGACTACTACTTTCATCAGTGTTTGAAGAGTCTAAATTTTCACTATCAGATCCCAATCCAAAATCTGAAATCGAAAATCCAAAATAGGTTGACAGCTTAACCTCCACTCTGCCACCTTTAGGGGTAAATTTAATGGCATTAGTTAGTAGATTCCAAACTATTTGCTGTAAACGGGCTGGATCGCCATAAACTGACCCGACCGTTGTATCCAGGATAGTATTTAATTGAATATCTTTTGGTTCCGCTAGGGGACGCACTGCCTCTAAAGCTGCCTCCATCACCGAGATTAGATTCACCGCAGATACGTTTAACCGCAACTGACCACGGATAATCCGGGATACATCCAAGATATCCTCAATTAGCTGCATCTGAGATATGGCGTTGCGTTCGATCGCCTCCAAGGCGCGGGAAGTGGCTTTGTCATCAAGTTTCTTGGCGCGGAGGATTTTTGACCAGCCAAGCATCGAGGTAAGAGGTGTGCGAAGTTCGTGGGAGAGAACAGCCAGAAACTCATCTTTCATCCGATTTGCCGCTTCTGCTTCTTGTCTAGCGGTCTGTTCTCGAATTACTTGAGCGCGGACTTCTTCTGCTTGTTTGCGTTCAGTGATATCTTCAAGAGTGCCTACATATCCCAGCAATTCTCCTTGACTGGAAAGCATCGGTGATGAGCGGACTTGAACCCAACGGATGCTAGTTTGAGTAGTTTGAAAGCGAAATTCTTCTGAGTAGTCCCGACCTTCGCAAATGTAAGCAGACCAACTGGCGATCGCTCGTTCTCTATCTTCTGGATGAACAGATTCCAACCATCTCTTTTCTAAACTTTCTGCCGCTATCAAGCCACAAATTGCCTGATAGCGGGGATTAGTATATTTACAGTTGCCTTCAGTATCAGTTTCAAAAATGCCGACTGGTGAGCAGGTACTTAGCGATCGGAACCGTTCTTCACTTTGTCTGAGTTCGGTATTCACAGCTACCAGCTGCGCTGCTTGTTGCTTGACGGCTTCTGTTTTCTTAAAAAGTTCTACGAATACTGTGACTTTAGAAGTCAAGATATTGGGATCTAATGGTTTGAGCAAATAATCAACTGCACCCAAGGCATAGCCTTTAAACAGCATTTGGTCACTGGTGCTAAAAGCGGTGAGAAAGATAATTGGAGTGTGACGCGATCGCCCCCGATTGCGAATGAGGGTAGCAGTTTCAAAGCCATCCATCCCAGGCATTTGCACATCTAGCAAAATCACTGCAAAGTCTTGATGCAGCAGACACCGCAAAGCTTCTTCCCCAGCAGTAGCTCTCACAAGATTTTCCCCTAGTTTTTCTAGGATTGCCTCTAGTGCCAACAAATTTTCTAGTTTATCATCCACTAGGAGGATGTTGACTTTGGGTTCCATCTGCATCGGTTTATTTCTGTGATGAATGACAAAGTTTAACCATCTGAGAAGCAATGTTTGAGAGTGTCAAAATCCAGTCTACTGTAACAGCAGAAATTGCTGCTTCTGGCATAATGTCGCTCTCTGCCGTGGTAGGTTCTTGTACAATAGTAATTCCTCCCCGTGCTTTTATTTTCTTAAGGCCCTGCATACCATCTTGGTTGGCTCCTGTCAATATTACACCAATAACTTCCTCTGTGTAGACATCGGCTGCCGACTCAAACAGCACATCAATAGACGGTCGGGCATAAGAAACAGGCTCATCAGTCGAAAGGGCAAAGTGACCTGGTTCAACCAGTAAGTGATAATCTGCTGGAGCTATGTAGATATATCCTGTTAGTATTTCGTCCTTGTCTTCCACTTCGCGAATTTTCAACAAAGTAGATTCTTGTAATAACTCTTGGAGTGTGTTATTAGACTCTTTGTGACGGTGTTGCACGATCGCGATCGGCACAGGAAAATCTACTGGTAAATTCCCCAGGATAATTTTCAATGCTGATAATCCGCCTAAAGAAGTACCAATTACTACAATTTTAAACGACACTTATTTCGCCCTAACACCTGCGGAATGTGGTTTACATAAATGGCAAAGGCTCTTGCATCCTGAATCAATCAGTATTTTCTTGGTTCTTTGCCCTTACCAGTCACTCATGTTTAGGTGCAAAATCATTGCTATGAGAAACAACAAGATTTGCAACACCACAATGCAACCCCAGTTGCACCATTGATATGATAGCTGATGTAAGTACCCATAACACGAGAAAATACTCCAGATGCCATTGCGATTATTATCATCTATCCGAAACTATCTGTTAATAAATAAGCTGTTTTTTCTAATCTGTTCAGGTGCTAACACACCTTAATGAAAAATTATTAGGTATCATATTTCTTCTGGTTTTTAACTGGATTCATCCACACTTCTAAGCGACTAAACGCCTGTGAAGAAAGTAAGGTCAAACATAAATAAACCACCGCTACACCTGCGTAAATTTCAAAAGCACGATAATTGTCAGCAACAATTAACTGCCCTTTACGTAGTAATTCCTCAAAACCAATTACAGAAACTAAGCTAGTATCTTTCAATAAACTGATAAACTCATTACCTAAAGGTGGAATCATCCGCCGAAAAGCTTGGGGAAAGATGACATAAATCGTGGTTTGTGTAGAACTTAAACCTAATGATTGTGCTGCTTCTGCTTGTCCTGTTTCAATCGATTGAATTCCAGCACGGACAACTTCGGCAATGTATGCAGCACTATTCAAACTTAAGGCAATTACCCCAGCAGTGAGACGATCGAAAGTAAAAGTCAAACCAAGTTCTTGCAAAATTGCAGGTAATCCAAAGTAAATCATAAAAATTTGTACTAACAAAGGCGTTCCCCGGAAAAAATCTACATACGCCCTCGCCACCCAACGCACAGGCGCAATATGGGAAAGGCGAACAATACCAATCAGGGAACCGCCAATTAAACCAAATACTACAGAAAGTATCGTCAATTGCAATGTTACCAATGCACCCTGCAATAGACTTGGTAAAGCCTGCAAAATCACGCCAATTGAAGTTAATATTTTAGGCGCGCCAGCGTTATTTTGATTTTCAAATGGCGATTTAGTTGGTAATAGAGGTGGTTCAACTTTAAACCATTTTTGATAAATTTGGGAATAAGTACCATTTTTTAACACCCTATCTAAACCATTATTTATTAATGCTAAATTCGGTGAATTTTTAGCTGTAGCAATCCCGTAAAACTCCTCCGTCAGCAATTGCTGTACTACTTTAATTCCCTGGAGATTGTCCGTATTAATTGCATATAAAGTAACAGGTGCATCATTAATTACCGCATCCACATTACCATTGGACAATTCTTGCAGGGCTAAAGGCGCAGAATCAAAACTACGAATTTGTACCCCAGGAATACTCTTAGCCTTTGCAGCCCCAGTTGTACCAATTTGTACCGCAATTTTTTTATTTTTGAGACTGTCAAAACCAGTAATATCTTGATTATCTGTGCGAATTGCGATCGCTAACCCAGCCTTAAAATAAGGGTGGGAAAAAGAAACAGTCTTCGCCCTCTCCTCTGTAATCGTGATCGAACTAATGGCCGCATCTACAGTTTTGGCTGCTAAAGCTGGGATAATGCCATCAAAAGGCAGACTTTGAAAATTCACTTTAAAGTTAGCAGCAGTAGCGATCGCATTCATTAAATCAATCGAAAAACCCTGCAACTCACCACCTTGCCCTTTAAACTCAAAAGGTGGAAACGCAGGTTCCGTAGCAACCCGCAGAGTTTTCCCCGCGCTAGAGTTCACAGCACAGCTAACCAGTAACAAACAGCTAAAACTTATAACTAGAAATAAGTGCAGCCAACGGATAAAACCAAATTTAACCATATTATTTTCTCTCTCCCTCTACGCTCTCTGCGGTAGCCTGAAAACCTTACAATCAACTGTAAAGCAGCTTAATACAAGTAATGAACAATACCATCCCTGCGATTATTTTTGACAATATCGAAAAAAACTTTGGTTCCCTGAAAGTTCTCAAAGGAATCACCGGCGAAATCAACCGGGGAGAAGTCGTTGCAGTTATCGGTTCTTCTGGCTGTGGTAAAAGTACCCTACTACGCTGCTTCAATCGCCTAGAAACCATTGACAACGGGCGTTTAATCATCAACGGAATCAACTTATCTAGGCCCACTGTCAACTATAGCCAACTGCGACAACTACGAACACAAGTAGGCATGGTTTTCCAGCAATTCAACCTGTTTCCCCATCTCAGCGTCCTAGAAAATATGACACTCGCACCTCGGAAAGTATTGGGTAAAACACCGAAAGAAAGCGCCCAACTAGCGAGATTATATTTAGAAAAAGTTGGCTTATCTGAAAAAGCCTCTGCTTATCCCGAACAACTTTCTGGCGGACAAAAGCAACGAGTAGCGATCGCCCGCAGTTTATGTATGAATCCCCAAGTTATGCTATTTGACGAACCTACCAGCGCCCTAGATCCTGAACTCGTCGGCGAAGTTTTGCAAGTGATGCAGCAATTAGCCGCAGAAGGGATGACAATGGTGGTTGTCACTCATGAAATGCAGTTTGCAAAAGAAGTAGCCCATCAGGTGATATTTTTAGATAAAGGTATTGTGACAGAACAAGGCCCAGCTTACGAAGTACTGACTAATCCTCAAAGCGATCGCCTACGTATTTTCCTCAGTCGCCTCAACGTTAGATAGTTAGGAGTTTGGAGTTAAAGACTTCTTTTGCACTCATAACTCATCACTCATAACTCATCACTCATAACTCATCACTCAGCACTCAGCACTCATTAAAGGTACTCGCGTAAGAATTCAAAGGGATCATCTTCCCAACAAGGTTCAGGTATCAGCCAAAATAGACTACCACTGATGTCGGCTTCAATTTCATCACCGTCGTCTCTATCAAATAGTTCTATCAAAGCTGTCCAATCACGTTCTCTCAGAGATGTTAAAGATGGGGCATATACCTGGAGATTATTTGAGTAATTCACGCGCAAAATTGTGCTTTACAGCCGTAAAAAGTTAGTATAGAAATTTGTAAATAATCAAATTTTAGCTTCGACAATCGCAGTTAAATAGTAGTTCTAGGTTTTATACCCAGTTTAAAAATAAAAATTGTATAGAGACGCATAGAACCAGACACAAAGCCTTCATAGCCTAAGTACCGCGCTTCTAAATATGGGTTATTTCTGCCTCCTGCTTCCTATCTCTTACCTTTTACCTCTTACCTCCTCATTTTGATACTATTAAACATTGACTGCTCTCACAAGTGTCTCACAATTTAAATCGGACTACTATAGTATTTCTTACATAATTACTCAGGTTGGAAGAAAAATTCTTGAGGTTGAGATTCGATTAATTCCACACCAAAGACTTCTGCAAAGGACTGTGCTACATAAAAACGCACTTCTTGGCAGGTGATACCTGGAATCCATTCGGCTAAACTGCCTACAGGTTTATCAGAAATACCGCAGGGCACAATGCGCTCAAAGCCTGTCATGTCTGGACAAACGTTTAATGCAAAGCCGTGCATAGTAATCCAACGGCTGACTTTAATCCCAATGGCTGCAACTTTTCGCCCTTGTAACCAAACGCCAGTAAAAGCCGGAATTCTTTCGCCTTGCAAACCATAAACTGCCAATACGCGAATTATTACTTCTTCGAGTTGCCGTAAATACCAATGAAGGTCTTTACGATAACTTTGCAGATTTAAAATTGGATAGCCTACCAATTGACCGGGACAATGGTAAGTAACCTCGCCGCCTCGTTCAATTCGATGCACATCATATTGACTTTTGTCAATATCAAATTTGAGAAAATCTGAGTTGCTTCCTTGTCCGAGAGTGTAGACAGGAGGATGCTCTAGTAAAATTAACACGTCATCTAGATTAGGGTTATGGATGCGCTCGGTGAGGAGCGATCGCTGCCATCCATGAGCTTTTAAGTAAGGCATTAATCCTTGGTTATACAGCAAACAACGGTTTTTGTGTGGTTTCATACTATGGATTATGCCGAAAATCAACTGTAATAAGGACGAAATATATTTCAAGTTACAGGATTAGAATCAACAAATATTAAGCTTTGCAAAGGATTTTAAAGGAAAGTCAAGGGAACCTGCATTAGAAAATACAAAGTGCTAGGTTGAATATTAACCTCAATAGGTTTTTAGGAGGAATTCTCTGCAATAAGCATCATGCCAAGATGATAAAGACGAATGCACTGGCTGATGATTCTCATAAAATTGTTTGCATTTCAAACAGGATCAAACTTCCCCAAAGACTTGTATTATTTAACAACAGCAAGCAAACTTCAACCGAACACAGAAGGAGCAACTATCAACAGTTCTGTAAGCGTTGCTTTCAAGAAGATGGTACTCATGGGAGTTACCATTCAGATTGCCTCACCCAAGAGTTCTAAGTGGATATCGAATTGGATATCAGCGCAGAGATAAGGAGGTAAATCAAGGGTATACTTGACAACAACTCAAATGCAGGAAGCTGAGAGACAGCTTACCAGCACTATATACAATATAGTTCACAATTTGTTTTGGCGGGAATAAAAAACCTTACCGCAACTTCTTTTCATACAAAGCAAATTCACACATCCAAATATTCAGCGGGAGAGTATTACATGAAGCTTGTCATCCACAGCAAAAATATTGAAATCACCGATGCGATTCGTGAGTATGTACATCAAAAGATTGAAAAAGCAGTTAGTCACTTTCAGAGCATTACAAATGAAGTAGATGTGCATCTTAGCGTCGCCCGGAATCCCCGAATTAATACAAGACAAGCAGCTGAAGTAACTATTTATGCTAACGGTAGCGTTATTCGTGCCGAGGAAAGTAGCGAAAACCTATACGCCAGCATTGACTTAGTTGCAGATAAAATTGCCCGTCAACTGAGGAAATACAAAGAACGACGCCAAGACCAGAAAACTTATGCTCTACCAACAGAAGTAGTTGTTGCGGAGTCGATAGTAACAGATTTAATTGGCGATCGCACCCCCGAATTACCCAACGAAGTCGTCCGCACCAAATATTTTTCCATGCCCCCGATGACCCTTGCAGAAGCCTTGGAACAGCTGCAACTCGTAGGACACGATTTTTATATGTTCCACAATTCTGAAACTGGAGAGATTAATGTCATTTACGAACGCAACCACGGCGGTTATGGCGTAATTCATCCCCGCAATGGTAACGGTCATACTAACGGCAAGAATGGCAAGGCAAGCCACGCTAATATTGTCATGCCGGAAAAGTCGCATTCTAAATAGGGAATGGGGACTGGGGACTAGGGACTAGGGACTAGGGACTAGGGACTAGGGACTAGGGACTAGGGACTAGGGACTGGGGACTGGGGAATGGGGACTAGGGACTAGGGACTAGGAGAGAGTTTCCCAATCCCCAGTACCCAGTACCCAGTACCCTATTTCGCAATCTGTTGCAAAGTTTTCAGTGCTTCTTCAACATGACCTTTAAAGTTAAACATTGAATCAAACACGTATTGCACAACTCCCTGTTGGTCAATGACGTAAGTAACGCGACCAGGGAATAAGCCAAAGGCTGCTGTTGCACCATATAGCTTTCGTACTTGGTCGCCTTTGTCAGTTAATAGAGTAAAAGGTAGATTGTATTTCGCAGCAAATCGCTGGTGAGATTCGCTAGAATCAGCACTGACGCCGACAACTTCAGCGCCAGAGGTTTTAAATACTTCATACTGATCGCGAAAAGCGCAAGATTCCGCCGTACATCCAGGTGTGTCGTCTTTGGGATAAAAATATAAGACAACAGCTTTGTTGCCGCGAAAGTCTTGGAGGCTTACTGTTGAGCCATTTTGGTCAGGTAGAGTGAAATTAGGAGCGGTATCTCCAACTTTGATTGGCATAACAAATAGTGGTAATTACTTAACAAAATTTTACCTTGTATCCAAGTTTATAAATTTTGCTTGATTACCTGCATCAAGGGGAGTAGCTTAGATACTCATCTAACACAAAATTCCGCTTCGATTATGCGCCTGACTTCATTGGATGTTTTTCGCGGCATTACCATTGCGGCGATGATTCTCGTCAATATGGCGGGTGTCGCAGATGATGTATATCCTCCCTTAGCCCACGCTGATTGGCACGGTTGCACACCAACTGATTTGGTATTTCCCTTCTTTCTGTTCATTGTTGGTGTAGCGATGACTTTTTCACTGTCAAAGTACACTGAAGGTAATAAACCAACCCCAACTGTTTACTGGCGAATATTGCGCCGCGCGGCCATTCTCTTTGCCTTGGGATTGCTACTAAATGGCTTTTGGAATCAGGGTATTTGGACTTTTGATTTGAGTAGCATCCGCATTATGGGAGTGTTGCAGCGCATTAGCCTTACCTATCTGCTGGCTTCTCTAGCTGTTCTCAACCTTCCGCGTAAAGGTCAATGGATACTTGCAGTAGTTCTACTTATCGGTTACTGGTTAGCAATGACGTATTTACCAGTACCAGAATACGGTGCGGGAGTTTTGACGCGGGAAGGGAATTTTGGTGCTTATGTTGACCGCCTGATTATTCCCAAAGCACATTTATACAAGGGTGATGGTTTCAAATTTATGGGAGATCCAGAAGGACTCTTCAGTACTATTCCCGCTATAGTAAGCGTCCTCGCTGGCTACTTCACTGGGCAATGGATACGCAGCCAATCTGTACAGTCACGCACAAGTATAGGTTTAGCATTATTTGGAGTTGGTTGCTTAATTATCGGTTGGGCGTGGGGATGGACATTCCCTATTAACAAAAAGCTGTGGACAAGTTCTTATGTGTTCTTTAGCAGCGGTTGGGCATTACTGTTGCTAGCAGCTTGTTATGAATTCATCGAAGTCCGGTTGATGCGTCGCTGGAGTAAGCCTTTTGAAATTATGGGCTTAAATGCGATCGCTCTTTTCGTTGCATCAATTTTGTTGATTAAAATCTTAGTCAAAACCACTATTGGCGCTGGCAAAGACGCTCCCACTACCTACAATTGGATTTACCAGAATTTTTTCGCATCTTGGGCAGGGGCGTTGAATGGTTCCCTGTTATTTGCTCTAGTCACTGTATTGTTGTGGTGGGCTGTTGGGGTTCTAATGTATCGGCAACGCTGGTTTCTGAAAGTGTAAATTTGGCAGCAGGCGTCAGAAATTAAAAAGATTTTGGTTATTATTTACGTTTTATTGTTGTTAATGTTACAACAGGTATTAAGTGATAGATTTGTAACACTTTAGGAACAAAGGCAAGCACAACTTTATCTACAATTACTGGCGCGTTAATCTGCGCTTTCTTTGGCGAACTCATTTAAGTTCTTGATATCGTTTCTAGCGTTGGAAGCTTCCACAGATTTATCTGTGCGTTGAAAATTCTTATTTCTTCTAATTCACTAAATTAATTCATAGAAAAATTGTGAGGTAATGTATGCGTCGCATGAAATTTTGGGTATTTTTGCCAATTGCCTTGATATTGGGCTGCTCAAATCAACTGCTTCAATCTAACCCCTCTGTAGCCAACCCTAATCCAGCAGTACAAACTAGTCCAACTTTGTTAGCAAAGGCAAGTTATCTTTCACCACTAGAACAACAGGTAATTGTTGAGACAAATAAGGTCAGAACAAATCCCAAGTCATATCTCCCGATTCTGGAAAACTATAGAAAGCGTTTTGAGGGGAACCGAGTCAAAATTTCTAATAATACTTATTTGCGAACTCAAGAAGGAGTTAAGGCAGTTGATGAAGCGATCGCATTTCTCAAATCAGCACGTCCTATAGGAGCCTTGAGTGCATCAAAGGGTATGTCTTTAGGAGCAAAAGACCACGTTAAAGACCAAGGCCCAAAGGGTGTTACAGGTCATGATGGTAGCGATGGTAGCAGTCCTTTTACTCGCATCAACCGCTATGGTAAATGGCAAACAACCGCAGGTGAAAATATCAGTTATGGCCCAAACAGCGCTCAAGATATCGTTATGCAATTAATTATTGATGATGGTGTGCGCGATCGCGGTCATCGAAAAAATATTTTTAACGGCGCTTTCAAAGTCTCTGGTGTTGCTTATGGAACTCACAAAGCATACAGAACAATCTGCGTGATTGACTACGCTGGTGGATATCAGGAAAAATAATTTGCAGTAGGGAATAGATATATGCCCCAGAATTCCTAGAGGTGTCAGTATGACTGTTATCACTCCTGATCGTTTCGTCGTAGAGGAAAGCCCTTCTCACGCCGCGCACGAGCCAAATCGCACCCTCTGGATCAGCGAAGCAGGAGGGCTTACCCAGTTTGGCGCGTTCATCGAAGTTCTGCAACCTGGCTCTCGTTCATCTATCAAGCATTGGCATAGTGCTGAGGATGAAATGGTCTATGTCCTCGAAGGCGAGATCACGCTCATTGAAGGAGACACAAAGACTGTATTACGTCCTGGCGACGCTGCAACTTTTCAAGCAGGAGTGGCGGTAGGTCACTTCCTTGAGAATCGCAGCGCCTTGGCAACGCGATGCCTAGTAGTCGGCAACCGAGCGGCAGTAGACACAATCACGTATCCTGACCTTGATCGGGTATGTCACCGCGATCGATCGCTGCCAGACGACATCTGGACTAACAGTGTGGGAGAACCTGCTCCGAGTCCCTACTAGCAATAATTGCAGGATGCTTTTTGTACTATTTTTGTGGGTTTACCTTGACCAAATCCTTTGCCAGACATGGTAGTTGGTATATTTGATACATGGATTTTAGCAGGGTTTGAGGGTTGTGATGGGGAGCGATCGCCAGGCATCCTCTAAGAACTGTGCGTTCGCTCATTTTGACCCAGTGAGGGGGAATTATGTCTTACACAGCTTAAGTTCGGGGTCATAAAGGGATTCAGGGATTTTCATGGCGGAAAGAATCTGTTTTTGAAGCTGGTTGAGAGGTGTAATGAAGATCGTAGAATCAGGGAGTAAATAAAGAGTTATGTGACAAAAAACCTTAAGTATTTGTTCGGCAGAAGGACGATCCGTTTTGCGCTTGGGATTGCCATCATAAAGACCTGGCAAAGAATCTTGAGCTTGTTGAAGTACCTGTCTGACGACAAACTCCATGAGGGTAAAAACGCGTAAAGCGATATTTAACAAAAACATCAAACCAGTGATTCGATTTTGATTCTGGAAATAAATAGGTAAGGCAGGCAAGGAACCCCTCTTAAAGCGGCCTTCAGCAGCAACTTCTTCTTGCTGTTGAGACAAATGAATATCAACAACTTCTGTTGGTGATTGTTTTACCCATTGTTTGAGGAATTGAGGGTTTTGTCCGCTCATTGGTAAGGGAACACAGTAAAATCCAAGTGCCCCTGCGATGTTGGCACGGGTTGCAAGAGAACGCGCTTTACAGTCAGCAATAAACACAAAATTTTTGTGCCCAATTACTTTTTGTATCTTTTGCCAGGTGGGAAAATACAATGGGTCGTCCGCTACATTGCCTTCGAGAGTTGCACTGACTAAAGGCATCCCCATTGGGTCAAGTGTTGCCTTCCACTTTTTGAAACAAGTGCAGTGCAAGCTGCTGCTACCTTCCGAGGAATTCGAGAGGAACTGCAAACAGCACTTCAAGAACGTGCAGCAGTAGAACAGCAGATGCTTCAAGGATTTGCTAACAATATGGGGCAAACTTTGAGTCAATTCCAAACTGAAACTACGGGAGTTATACAACAAACAGCCCACGAAATTAATCGAGGTGTAGTTCAGAGTATCGAAGGAATGACAGCCCAGCGAAGTGCTTTTGAAGCAAGTGCAGTGCAAGCTGCTGCTACTTTCCGAGGAATACGAGAGGAACTGCAAACAGCACTACAAGAACGCGCAATAGTAGAACAGCAGATGCTTCAAACTACTCGGACTGGAATTATCCAAATTCTCACCCAAGCAAGTAGAATCTTTCATGAGCAAACTAATACTCTACAAACAGTAGGTAATCAAGCTTCTGGGTTGATGAATGATGCGAAGGATAATCTTCTGGCTACTTTAGGAAATATCGACGTAACACTCACAGCCACCCGCCAAACAGTAGAGGAAGATTTGACAACATTCCGGCAAGAAGTTCACTAGTCAAAATTAGCAGTGTTATTTTGTTATTTAGGCTCATGTTATGGCAATCCTAAATAAGTTGTGAAATTACTCGTTGAGATAGGGAACAAGAAAGAAGGATTACAAATGAAATAGATTACAGCTATTTTCAGGTAAATAGACCACGCGGTAGGGGTGCAAAGCCTTACGCTTCTACAATAAGAGTGGTTCAAATACATGAAAACTGCTGTAAATTATTCGTTGCAAACTGCGATCGCAAACCCTAAAAGCAGACTATTGACCTCAGAATATTTTACGCTCTTCTAGATGAGCAAGAATATCTGAGCGATCGCGCCACACAGTCCGCAACTTTTTGTTGGCAAACATCTGTAACTGGTCGCCAATGTGGGGCGATCCGGGTTGAGACGCGTTACCGTAGCTGGTGAGTGCCATTGCCCGTACAGGGTTGGAAAATTCAATTGCAGCTACATAAGAATCACCATCAACGGCTTGGAACGTTTGCTCTGCCCCTGGGGCAAAATAGAGCGCACGAAAAATCCCCAGATTACCATCCCCACCATTGGCAGGTAAATCCAGATTACCCAAGCGTAGCCGAAAAACCTTACCCCACGGTACATCAAGCGCTCCATAAGTCTTTTCTACCTGTGCTGCTACTGCTTGCAGAGTTGCAACTGCACTTTCAGGATTAACTAAACCATTGGGTGTGGTGCGTGGAGAATTTTCATTCCAAGGTTTACTAAAGGTTTTATCTAAGTCCATCTGTTGTACCCAAAAGGCAAATAATACTGCCCCACGACTATCTGCATTGGCTTGCCGATCCCAGGCTTCTAGGACATCGGCTGCTTTTTGCCCCAAGTCCTGACCATATTTGCGGGCAGCCGGAATTAAATCATCCAAAATCCGATCGGCCAGTTCCATCCGGGTAGAGTGCTTGTCTACAACCATTTGATCAAAAGAGATTTTGTCATCCTCAGCCAACATCCTTACAGAACGTTGGGAGCGGAAATCCATAAAACGAGGTGCTATGTAAGGCGGGTAATTATCTGCTTTAATGGCGGGGGGAAATGTAGTTGTCCAAGGTGGGTCATTTGTATTTTGCAACCAGCCGCTTTTAGGGTCAACTATGCGCGGTAAATCTTTGTAAGGATGAATTTTTGTCCACAAGGTTTTAGATGTATTTCCTGGGATTATGCCTTGCCAATATTTAAAATCACCAAAGGAGCGCACTGGAACTTGACCGTTGAATAGGTGCATAATATGCCCTTCTCGATCCGCATACATCACCGTAAACATTGGCAATTGCAAGCGCTGGAGTGTCTTTTCAAACTGGGCAAGGTTTTTTGCTCGTGCCATATCCCACCACTCTTGGAGTACACCTGGTCGGTCAAGACCTGCAACTCTCAGCGCCAGGATTTTACCATTTTTCTCGACTACCACAGGCCCGTGGACAGAACTTTTCACTACCAAGGATTGCTCTTGCAAGGAGCCATCTTTCTGCTTCACTTTTAGGGAAAGAGTTTTTGAAAGGAAGTTACGAACTTTGTCATCAAACCTGTACCCATCACCTACCGGTGTGAGTTCGTAAACATCCCAACCATCATAAGTATTAACGGTATGAGTCCAACCTAAGTTGTTGTTAAAGGCGATCGCTAATACGGGAATACCTACAAGTGTTGCCCCATACGCATCAATGCCTGGTGCGGTGATTTGAGCCTCATACCACAAAAATAAATCTGACCAAGGTAGATGTGGGTTTGCTAGCAACATAGCATTACCAGAGGCAGAATGACTTGGTGCGATCGCCCAACCATTAGATCCTGCTTGCAACTTTTCTTTGCTCAGACCTAATACTTGCTCAGGATTGACCACAAAGGTAAAGTTAAGTACTCGATGTAAGTGAGCCATGACATCTTCTGCCTTGACTGGTAGCACCACTTCAACTTCATCATCAATCAAGTTAGGATTTTGTTTTGCATAAGCATTGATCCCAGTAGCAAAAGCATCAAGATAACTACGAAAAGTTGGACTCTGTGTCTGGTACCAAGAACGAGCGCGTTCTGGTATTCCCGCAGTCTGTACCCAACGATCTGAATCTAGATATTTCTCTCCCCAATATTCAGCTGCGCGTCCCCGTGCTTGACCATAAAGACGTAAAACTAAATCTCCATGACTTTGCATTTGTGCCCAACCAAATGCATAAAATGCACTTTGGTCATCTTTCCCGTAAATATGCGGCACACCATAAGTATCCCATAATATCTCTGTGGATTTTGTTGGTACAGCTATAGTGCGGCTGCCGACAAGCAAAACCAATATCAAGCTGAGTATTAAAGGTAAAACACGTATTGGTTTTCGTTTGTAAACTCTAAGTAAACTATCAATTCTCACGAACACCACCATTTAGAGATGTAATGCCTGGGGATTGGGGACTGGGGAGGAAGCAAGGGAGCAGGGAGGAATGGCACTAAGTTAAAACACAGCTGTTGCACTAACTGGTTCCCAGCCTGGAGGCTCCGCTTCCAGTGGATTGACCCTGACTTTTCACGGTATCTGGAAAACCTCTCTTCTATTTCTCTCTCCTTTTAGGAGAGAGACTTTGAGTTTTCCCCTCTGGTAGGGAAGAGGGGGTTAGTTTTTTTTGTAGCTTTTCCACATAACGTGAAAAGTCAGTGGATTGACCAGAGGCAGAGCCTCTGGGAATACATTCCCAGTCTTCAGACTGGGAACGAGGTTAGACAAGCCTTTTGGCTTTTCTTAGTGTCATTCTTCCCTGCACCCTGCTCCCTTGCTTCTTTCCCAGTCCCCAGTCCCCTCTTTGCACACAATTGACTTTGAGAAAGCAGATTTAAGTTAATCTAACAATACCACTTTATTGAGAAAAGATGTCAAAGTTTTAAGAGCATCCTTTATTCCTTTGAAAAATGGAGAAAGGGCTACACGATCGTGTAATCTATATATTTATCAAGAAAGATTATCAATTTAAATGATTAAAAAGCTGTTAAATATTGAGAGTGCCCATTGAAAAAACAACTAACCACTAGAGCGTAATATTTTCAAGTGATAGCAGGATCATGATAAAAGCAACTACACTCTCACCGAGAGGATTAAAAAAGCCACAAATGTCAGCCTTATTTGGTCTGGTTTTGGGACTATGTATGCTGCTAATTTGCTTGGTGTACAGTGTGACGCTAGGTGCAGCAGAAATACCTCTAGGTAAGATTTTGACATCTTTTATAGCCTTTGATGGTTCCTACGATCACTTAGTTATTCAGACTGTGAGATTACCGCGATCGCTAATTGCTATCCTTGTAGGTTCATCTCTTGCTGTATCAGGAGCATTAATGCAGGGTTTGACGCGAAACCCCTTAGCAGATCCAGGTATTTTGGGTATTGAGTCGGGAGCCGCCCTCTTTGTGGTTGTCACAATTTTTGTTTTTGGCAGCTCATCCCTAAGTGTTTACGCCCTTGTCGCATTTTTGGGTGCGGGACTAACAGCAGTGTTAGTTTACCTCCTTGGTTCTCTGGGAAGAGGAGGAGCCACCCCACTGAATCTGACAGTAGCAGGAGCGGCGTTAACTGCTCTGATTTCTTCCTTCACCACCGGTATCCTCATTGTCAGTCAACAAACACTCGAAGAGGTGAGATTTTGGTTAGCTGGTTCCTTATCTGGTCGAGATTTTAATTTATTCTTACAACTACTACCTTTCGTTGGCATCGGATTAGTATTAGCTTTTGCCCTTGGCAGACAAATTACCACTATGAGTTTAGGTGAAGATGTCGCTAAAGGCTTGGGTCAACAGACAGCTTCGATCAAAATATTTACCGCTATCAGCGTAGTCTTACTAGCAGGAAGTGCCGTCGCTCTTGCAGGGACAATCGGCTTCATTGGTTTAGTCGTTCCTCATATAGTGAGATTTTATATTAAAGCCGATTATCGTTGGATATTACCTTATTGTGCAGTTCTGGGTGCTATTTTACTCTTGGTTGCAGATATTGCTGCCCGTGTATTGCTCAAACCACAAGAATTACCTGTAGGTGTAATGACATCAATAGTTGGCGCTCCTTTTTTTGTCTACCTAGCTAAGTCAAAGGTGAAAAAATGAGTTTTGATTGGCTAGTCATTCGTTCGCAGGTGATATCTTTCCGCATCGACCGACGTGTACCAGTCACACTGCTATGTTTGGCAGTAGCGATTGTAGTGGCGATGGTGATGAATATCGGGCGGGGTGAATATCCAATCTCGCCTTTAAATATCGTGAAAACTATATTGGGTTTAGATACAGGAAACCCAGACCATGTATTCGTGATTCAGAATTTGCGTCTACCCCGCACCCTTGTAGCTTTTATGGTGGGAGTAGCGCTAGCAATTTCTGGTACTATCTTCCAAGGACTGACACGCAATCCATTGGCTGACCCAGGTATTATCGGCATCAATGCTGGGGCGAGTCTGGCGGCAGTTGTAGTAATTGTATTATTTCCCTCAGCACCGGTTTATACCTTACCTCTATCAGCCTTTGCTGGTGCTTTGCTAATGGCGATTTTAATTTACTCGCTAGCTTGGAATAATGGTAGTTCTCCGATTTTATTAATTTTAATGGGTGTTGGTTTATCTGCGATCGCCAGTGCCATAACCAGCTTAATGATTACCTTTGGCGAAATTTCTGACGTTGGTGATGCTTTGGTTTGGTTAGCTGGAAGCGTCTACAGTCGGACTTGGGAGCAAGTCTTTTCTTTGTTACCTTGGTTAATTGTTTTTATCCCAATGGCTTTGACACTAGCAAGGGATTTAAACGCTCTTAACTTGGGAGATGATGTCGCCAAAAGTTTAGGTAATCGAGTGGAATGGCAACGTGGTTTACTCGTGCTGGTGGGTGTAGCCTTAGCAGGTGCAGGAGTCGCCACCGCCGGTAATATTGGTTTTATTGGATTAATCGCACCCCATGTAGGACGACAGTTAGTAGGTACAACCCATGAAGGCTTGATTCCTACTTCTGCACTCTTGGGGGGAGTGATTGTTGTGATAGCAGACTTGCTAGGAAGAACGCTATTTGCACCAATCGAACTTCCTTGTGGCGTTGTAACTGCTGCTATTGGCGCTCCTTATTTTCTTTATTTGTTAATTCGTAACCGCAAAAAATAAGGGACTGGAGACTGGGGACTGGGGACTGGGGACTAGGGAAAAAGGATATTTTATCAACTAACAAATTAGATTTTCATAAATCCAAAATCCAAAATCTAAAATGGTTTCACTTATGAAAGGATTGTCAACCAAAAATCTGTCTTTAGCTTATGATGGTGCGCTGATTATCCGTGACCTAAATTTGTCAATTCCCACTGGACAAATTAGTGGTTTAGTTGGTGCTAATGGTTGTGGTAAATCAACGTTGTTAAGAGGTTTGGCAAGATTGCTTAAACCCCGTGGTGGTACAGTCTATCTTGATGGAACATCTATTTTTAATCTTTCAACTAAAGAAGTCGCACAGCAATTAGGTATTTTGCCTCAAGGGCCAGTAGCACCAGAAGGATTAACCGTGCAAGATTTGGTAGCACAAGGACGTTATCCTTATCAAAATTGGTCGCAGCAGTGGTCAGCAAAAGATGAAAAAATCGTGCAGCAGGCACTAGAAATTACAGATCTGTTGAAATTGGCAGATAGATCATTAGATACGTTGTCCGGTGGACAACGACAAAGAGCTTGGATTGCAATGGCGTTGGCACAAGATACAGATATTTTACTTTTAGATGAACCGACTACTTTTTTAGATTTGGCACATCAGATAGAGATTTTGGATTTGTTGTATGAGTTGAACCAAAATCAAGGACGGACAATTGTGATGGTGCTGCATGATTTAAATCAAGCGTGTCGTTATGCTGATTACTTAGTTGCAGTCAAAGATGGCCGAATTTTTGCTGCTGGAGAACCAAAGCTAGTGATGACTCAAGAAATGGTTCAAGAGGTTTTTGGGTTGGAGTGCCGAATTATTGCTGACCCAGTAATGGAGACACCAATGTGTGTACCGATAGGACGAAAAGGAAAAGTAAATGACAAACAAATTTCCTTAAATTCCTAATGCAATTTTTACTATAAATATCGCTCTTGGGGACTTCCAAAAAAAATATCTAATTAACTCTTGTGAGGTGGGCATCTTGCCCGCCCAGTAGATATGGTGGGCATCTTGCCCACCCCACAAAATTGGATAATTTATTTTTTTAGCTACTTTATTAATCACCTCATTACAAATAATAAACAGTCGTGACAATCACATCAAAATCTCCCATAGGATCTAAAAATCATAGAAATCCAGCCTCTCCTTTACAACGCTTGCTCAACTATGGCAGTCAATATTACCTACAAATTTGGCAGGCAACATTATGTTCTATTATTAATACGATTTTAGACTTAGCACCGCCGTGGTTAGTTGGTATTGCGGTAGATATTCTCGTAGAGCAGCAAAACTCTGTATTTGCCAAGTTGGGTGTAAAAGATATATTTTGGCAATTCTTACTGCTTTCATTGATTACTATCATTGTCTGGATATTAGAATCAATTTCTGAGTATGCATATAGTAGACTTTGGCGTAATTTAGCCCAAAATATCCAGTATGACTTACGCTTGGATACCTACAATCATGTACAAAAATTAGATTCAGCTTACTTTGAAGAAAGTAGCACTGGCGGTTTGATGTCAATTTTGAATGATGATATCAATCAGTTAGAAGATTTATTGAATTTTGGAGCTAATCAAATTATCAATATAATCACTTCAATTATCATTTTAATTGGTGGTAGTTTTTTTATTTTACCTTTTTCTATAACCCTGGTAGCACTGTTGCCAATACCATTTATTATTTGGGGATCTTTTACCTATCAAAAACTTTTGGAAGATCGTTATGATGAGGTGCGGGAAAAAGTCGGTTTTCTGAACTCCCGGCTAGCAAATAATATCAGTGGCATTACCACAATTAAAAGTTTTACTGCCGAAGACTATGAAAGTGCTAGATTGGCAGCAGAAAGCGAAGCATATAGAAAAAGTAATACCAAAGCAATTAAACTTTCTGCTGCATTTAATCCTTTAATTAGAATGTTAGTTTTAGTAGGGTTTACAGCCTTACTATTTTGGGGAGGGATGGCAACATATACTGGTAAAATATCTATTGGTAGTTATAGTGTTTTACTCGTTTTAGTACAAAGATTATTGTGGCCTTTCGTAGAATTAGGCGGAATATTTGACAACTATCAAAGGTCAATGGCTTCTACCAAACGGATCATGAATTTATTAGATACTCCTATCAATATTGCAACTGGGGATGAAATTTTATTGGTTGACCGAGTACGTGGTGACATTGAATTTAAAAAAGTTGCTTTTGCTTATCAAGATAGAGATCCAGTAATTAAAAAACTATCCTTACATGTACCCGCCGGAAAAACTATTGCTATTGTTGGTTCTACAGGTTCCGGTAAAAGCACTTTAGTTAAATTATTACTGCGATTATATGATATTTCTGCGGGGACGATCGCAATTGATGGTATTAATATTCAAAAGTTAAATCTAGGTGATTTGCGTCGTAGTATCGGGTTGGTCAGCCAAGATGTATTCTTATTTCACGGTACGATTGCTGAAAATATCGCCTATGGTACTTTTAATGCTGCGGATGAAAAAATAATTGAAGCGGCGAAAATTGCCGAAGCTCATGATTTTATTCTGCGGCTACCTCAAGGTTATGAGACAATAGTTGGAGAACGGGGTCAAAAACTATCTGGTGGACAACGCCAAAGAATTGCGATCGCACGCGCTATTTTAAAGAATCCGCCAATTTTGATTTTAGATGAAGCTACATCGGCGGTGGATAATGAAACTGAAGCTGCCATTCAGCGTTCTCTAGAACGGATTACTGTTAATCGAACGACAATTGCGATCGCTCATCGTCTTTCTACTATCCGCAATGCTGATTGTATTTACGTGATGGAATATGGAGAATTAGTTGAATCGGGAACACATGAAGAATTGTTGGATAACAATGGGATTTATGCTGGCTTATGGAATGTGCAGTCAGGGATGAAATAATTGTCAAGGGTTCCTGCTACAAAATTCATGGCTACGAGATTCGTGCAAAAAATCTATCTACGGTAGGCGTACAGGAGAGTTCAAAACAATGTCAAATTTATTATTATATTTTGTAATTGGTTTTCTTCTGTTTTTGGTGATTGGAATTGCGGCTTATCTCCTGACTGCCCGCAAGTATCAATCCTCAGCCACAGTTGCCAATTCCTACGATCAATGGACTCTTGACGGCATCGTAGAGTTTTATTGGGGGGAACACATTCACCTTGGTCACTACGGTTCGCCGCCACGAAGAAAGGATTTTTTGGCTGCTAAATCTGATTTTGTCCATGAAATGGTTAAATGGGGTGGAATAGAAAAATTACCTCCTGGTACTACCGTCTTAGATGTTGGCTGTGGTATTGGCGGCAGCAGCCGGATTTTAGCGCGAGATTATGGGTTTGCTGTCACAGGAATTACCATCAGCCCACAGCAGGTAAAGCGTGCCCAAGAATTAACCCCTAAAGGGCTAAACGCCCAGTTTGCGGTGGATGATGCGATGGCATTGTCGTTTCCAGATGCTAGTTTTGATGTGGTCTGGTCAATCGAAGCAGGCCCCCACATGCCAGATAAAACCGTTTTTGCTAGAGAATTAATGCGGGTGCTAAAGCCTGGTGGGGTGTTGGTTGTAGCTGACTGGAATCAGAGAGATGACCGCCAAAAACCTCTAAATTTCTGGGAAAAACCAGTAATGCAGCAACTTCTCGATCAGTGGTCTCATCCAGCTTTTTCCAGCATTGAAGGCTTTTCTGAGCTTTTGGCAGCGACTTCCTTAGTCGAGGGGGAGGTAATTACGGCAGACTGGACGGAACAAACGCTTCCTTCTTGGTTGGATTCTATCTGGCAAGGAGTGATTAGACCACAGGGATTGGTGCGTTTTGGTCTATCTAGTTTCATTAAATCTCTGCGCGAGATGCCGACGTTTTTGCTGATGCGTTTGGCTTTTGGTACAGGACTGTGCCGATTTGGAATGTTCCGCGCTGTGCGTGCGAAGGGGAGTACAGAATTAATCGATAGAAACTCTACCAGCCAAACTCCCTCAAACGTAGTTAGGTAGCGGCATGATGACCAAAGCGATATTTCGTATCTGTTCACAGCTTATAAGGTCTGAAGCGGCAAAATGCACGTAAACAGCGTAATTTTGCCGTTGTTGAATTAAGTTTCAATGTCTGCATTACTTAAACGTTCTTGTTTAGCATCAGTTTCATTTTGTGTGCTTCTAGTGTTCTCTCCCAAAAGTTCTGAGAGGTTAGTGGTGTTCAGATCCCTGACTTCTTGAAGAAGTCGGGGATCTGGCAGCCCCACAAGAGTTAATTGGATAATTTATTTCTTGGAAGTCCCTAATGGCAAACTGATACCAGTCTGTTGCGATCGCATTTAGTCAAATGTTAAAACTTAAATTGTATGAAATAATACAAATATTATCCTAATGGCACTGCGATCGCACCCATTGAATCCTCTTCAAAATGCACCACAACCACGTTAAGCTGAATTAGATCTGAAACTCCCCAGTGTAGTCCTAATCAACTTATTCAACTTGCAAGTAACTTACCAGATGTAACAATATCAATACCAAGTGTTGATAAAGTATTGGAAGGTATTGAACAGGGTAAAGCTGATCGAGTAAGTAAGTTGGACTGGATTTACTGCATCCATGCTAAAGCACAGTGGGATCAGCAAAATATTGACCGATGCAGGAAAACATCAGCAGCCATTTGGAAGGTAGCAATTTCTAATTTATGGTTGCAACATCAGCTATTGTGGCGTTTAGCTGTTTATTATGGCGATCAGCAAGAACAGGTGTTAGCACAGTCTCTAGCTGAATCTTTTGATATTTTTGCTAATTCCGACTTAGTTAGTCACCTGCTACCAGTTCAAATTATTCGCGCACTTTGCAGTAAACAAGCAGGTAGAGAATTAGCAAAAATTGCTTGTGAAAAGTGCGTTAATCGAACTGAATTACTAAACAGCATCCAAGACATTTTACCTGCTTATATTCCATTGTTTAGCCAATTCATAGAAGACATAGCTCCCTATTTTATTACAATTAACTTCCCAAATCAGAACCAAGTAAAATGGTTGTTAAGTTGTTTAGATGAAATGTCAGGAAGTCAGCAAATAAAGGCTGTTGATCATTTACTAACTAATGTTTCTCATGATATATCAAACAATTATTTTTTACTGGTTGATTGGTTGCGAAATAACTATAGAAATGGTGAGAATTGGTATAAACTTTCAGATCCAGCAAGGCGAAGACTTCGAGAGTGGATTGGAGGTATCAAGTATGGTGATTTCCAAAATTTAGTAAATCTAATATTGAACAAGCTCGATTTACCAGACTTCGAGTCAAAACGCCTATGTAGTCGCAGAAACTTTTGGGCTAGTTACAGTAACCGCTTTGAACGGCTTCGCATCTTGTTACCTAAGACATCACAACTTGCCATAGCGTATCAAATCCAAGGTGATGTTGATCTATTAGAGGATGATGGTAGCGACCCGACAGAAGTCTGTATATTTGATTTTGGTGAGTGGTTTGTAGTCGAATTCTTTCGTGGAAGAGGTGGTGAGACGCGTCTGTTTCCTAAAAATTCCAAAAATCAGCAAATCTTTTTTGGTGAATCAACACTTTCAGTCAAACGTATTCGCTGTCTAGGTGGCGATAGACATGATCATGTTTATCTTTGGCAGGAATTTTCCCCCACTTGGCTTAAAAATCATGGAATTCTGCCTAATCCAAATACCCAGCCTTCCAGAAACCCTACAGCAGATAAATTACGAAAGCGAGAAAACAGTCTTGAGCCGTGGAAAAGAGAAATTGAATATCTAGAACGGGAAGCTAAAGCCTACTGTAAGAAGATTTGTTTTTTAATAGAGTGAAAATTATTAACTTAAATCATCATCTAAAAAGAGGGTCTCTAAATCACGATAGCCACTCACTATCCGTACAACTTCAATCCCCTCTGCAATTGGGCGATAAAATATCAAATAATCATCAACTGGAAAGCTACGCAACGCAGGTAAAAGCTCATCCCGTCTACGTCCGATACTGGGAAACTTTGCTAAAATATCAAACTTTTGAGTGATGAGTGTGAGCAATCTATCTGCAACATCTGGATTTCCAGCAAATAGGTAATCGTTAATTTCTTGTAAGTCTTGGGTAGCTTGAAATGATAGAAAATATAAACTCATTATTGCCCCTGAGTCTTTCTCAAAGCTTGGTTCTTTTGACGTAGTTGCTCGATTACTTCTCTACCGTCGAGTCGTTCTCCTCGATCAAGTTGCTCAACCCCAATCATAATTTCCCTTTGGAGTTCCTCAAACCGACCCTTATAAATACGTTCCCGTTCCTCTAATAGCCTAATGCCTGCAAGAATCACTTCTTCTGATGAAGTATACTTCCCACTTGCAACCTGACTTTGAATGAACTGCTCAAGCTCGATCGTTAAGGAAATATTCATAAACTATTACCATATTTTCATATTTTTGTTCTCATATTCTAATTCGATAAGCGAAATAACGGCAGTCCATTACGATCGCATTAAGTAAGATATCTAGTTTTTACTGTATTAAATATTACAAATGATAGTTGAGTAGTACTGCGATCGCACACATTCAACCCTCTTCAAAATACATCACAACCACGTTAAGCTGAATTAGAGTAGCAATTTATTGCGCTTTTTAATATGAAAATCTCTGTTCTTGTCAAATTTTAATTTTTTCTGCTTGAGAAACCCGGAATGCTAGATCAAATTTTTGATTACCTCCACTTTCATTTCAGCGTTGAAGCCCCGATAGTTCTGCTGATCCTGATATTTTTAGAGGCAGTGTTATCTGCCGATAATGCGATCGCCCTGGCTGCGATCGCTCAAGGGCTAGAAGACAAAGAACTTGAGCGTAAGGCCCTCAACTTTGGTTTAGTCGTTGCCTACGTGCTACGAATCACCCTGATTTTAACTGCTACTTGGGTACAACAATTCTGGCAATTTGAATTATTGGGCGCTGCTTACCTGCTGTGGTTGGTATTCCAGCACTTTGCCTCTCAACAAAGTGAAGATGATCACCACCACGGTCCGCGTTTTAATTCATTGTTGCAAGCTATACCCGTGATTGCATTTACAGATTTAGCATTTTCTTTAGATAGCGTCACAACTGCGATCGCAGTTTCTCAAGAAAGGTGGTTGGTGCTGACGGGTGCAACAATTGGGATTATTGCGCTGCGATTCATGGCGGGATTGTTTATCCGTTGGCTAGACGAATACGAAAACCTAGAAGATGCAGGTTATGTAACTGTAGCTTTGGTTGGCTTGCGCTTGTTATTGAAAGTGGTGAACGATGCTCTCGTTCCACCAGAATGGATCATGATTCCTGCCATCTTTTTAATTTTAGGTTGGGGATTTTCCAAACGTGTTGCTGCTGAGTCACCACAAGTAGAACCGGAAAAGAGCGAAGTCTCTAAATAAAAAGAGCAGGGGGGCAGGGAGCAGGGGGAAATAACTAATTCCTAATCCCCAGTCCCCAATCCCCAGCCCCTAATGTCTTACTCGTGCAACCAAGGCGTTAAGTGTGGTTGCCAACTTACCAACTCTTCATCCTTAAACCATAGAGCGATTTCCTGTTGAGCGGTTTCTGGAGCATCAGAACCGTGGATTAAGTTACGACCAATATTCAGTCCAAAATCGCCGCGAATGGTTCCTGGCTCTGCTGTTAATGGGTTTGTCGCACCAATAATCTTTCTGGCAGATGCAATAACGCCATCACCTTCCCATACCGTCGCCACTACTGGGCTAGAAGTGATAAATTCCACTAAACCACCAAAAAAGGGACGTTCTCGGTGAACACCATAGTGTTGTTCAGCCAATTCCCGACTGACTTTCAGGAACTTTAAACCAACTAGGGTAAAACCTTTGGTTTCAAAGCGACGGATAATTTCCCCCACTAATCCCCGCTGTACTCCATCAGGCTTAATTGCTAAAAATGTGCGTTCCATTGCTATCTCCTAAAACTTAATAAAGTTTTTATCTAGTCAATTGTCCTTTGTCCTACCCTGCGGGTAGCCGTTGGCGCGTCTATGTCATTTGCTATTCATCCTCTGTCTTAAGTCCAATAGTTTTCCACTAATGACCAATGACCAATGACTAATGACCAATGACTAATGACTCTTGACCAATCAGAGTTTATCTCAGAAATTATCTTTAGGTGCATATACGTTCCCAGATGAATGCGCTAAATTGTTAACTCGTGGGTGAAAAACAGAGGTTAGGAAGAAATGGGTGTTGAGTCAACTGCTACATCTGACGAGGTGGTACTACCTGCCAATGGACAGAAATTTGAAGTGAAAAATCATAAGCACAAAAAACTGTTACCACCTAGTCCTCCTACTACAGGAGATTTACCTCGCTCCTGGAAAATTGAGGATAGCGAAGCCTTGTATCGCATTGAAGGATGGGGACAACCTTATTTTTCCATTAGCGCTGCTGGACACGTTACCGTGTCACCTAAGGGCGATCGCGGGGGATCTCTTGACTTGTTTGAATTGGTCAACGCCATGAAACAGCGCAACTTGGGACTTCCCATGTTGATCCGCTTTTCTGATATTTTGGAAGACCGAATTGAACGCTTGAATGCTTGTTTTGCTAAAGCGATCGCCCGCTACAACTACCCTGGTGTCTACCGTGGCGTGTTTCCCGTCAAGTGCAATCAAGAGCGGCATTTGATTGAGGATTTGGTGAAATTTGGCAAGCCTCATCAATTTGGTTTAGAAGCCGGTTCCAAGCCAGAATTAATGATTGCTCTAGCTGTGTTGGATACACCAGGAGCATTGCTCGTTTGCAACGGCTACAAAGACCGAGAATACATTGAAACGGCAATGTTAGCCCAAAGACTAGGGCAAACACCAATCATCGTCTTAGAACAGATTGAAGAGGTTGATTTGGTAATTGATGCCAATCGCCAGTTAGGTATTAAGCCGATTTTGGGGGTTCGTGCTAAACTCAGTACCCAAGGCATGGGGCGTTGGGGAGCCTCTAGTGGCGATCGCGCTAAATTTGGTTTGACAATGCCTGAAGTTATTGAGGCTGTTGACAAGTTACGAGAAGCTAACCTGCTCGATTCTTTGCAGTTGATGCACTTCCACATCGGCTCACAAATCTCTGCTATCAATGTGATTAAAGATGCCATCCAAGAAGCCAGCCGTATTTATGTGGAATTGTCCATGTTGGGAGCGGATATGAAATATCTTGATGTTGGTGGTGGCTTGGGTGTAGATTACGATGGCTCCCAAACCAACTTCTATGCATCGAAAAATTACAACATGCAGAACTATGCCAACGATATCGTGGCAGAGTTAAAAGATACCTGTGCCGAGCGGCAAATTCCCGTACCAACACTGATTAGCGAAAGTGGACGAGCGCTTGCTTCCCATCAATCGCTGCTGATTTTTGACGTTCTCAGTACTAGTGATGTCCCCCTCGACGCACCAGAACCTCCACAAGAGGGAGAATCCCCAATTATTAACTATCTTTGGGAAAGCTACCAATCCATCAACCAAGAGAATTATCAAGAGTTGTTCCACGACGCTGCCCAATTCAAAGAAGAAGCCATCAGTCGCTTCAACTTAGGAATTTTACGCCTCAGAGAACGAGCCAAAGCCGAACGCCTCTACTGGGCTTGTTGTCAGAAAATTCTTACCATTACTAGACAGCAAGAATACGTACCCGATGAACTAGAAGACCTAGAAAAAATCATGGCTTCCATCTATTACGTGAATATGTCAGTGTTTCAATCAGCACCAGATTGTTGGGCGATCGACCAACTATTCCCCATTATGCCAATTCACCGCTTGGATGAAGAACCAACGCGGCGGGGAATTTTAGCAGACCTCACCTGCGACAGTGATGGTAAAATCGACCGCTTTATTGACCTGCGCGATGTCAAGTCTGTTTTAGAGTTGCACACCTACAAGCCCGGAGAACCCTATTACTTGGGGATGTTCTTGAATGGAGCTTACCAAGAAATTATGGGCAATTTGCACAACCTATTTGGCGATACTAACGCTGTTCACATCCAATTAACACCCAAAGGCTACCAGATTGAACACGTTGTCAAAGGTGACACCATGAGTGAAGTTGTCAGCTATGTGCAGTATGACTCCGAAGACATGGTGGAAAACATTCGCCAGCGTTGCGAGAAAGCATTAGAAGAAAAGCGCATCACCCTAGCAGAATCTCAGCGACTACTGCAAACATACGAGCAGAGTCTTAGGAGATACACGTACTTAAATAGTTAGGGACTGGGGACTGGGGACTGGGGACTGGGGACTGGGGACTGGGGACTAAGAGAGAGTAAAGAATGGGAATTAGACAGGAAAGTTTTTCCCAATACCCAATACCTAATACCCAATCCCCAATACCCAATCCCCAATCCCCAATCCCCATTCCCTAATTTACATTTGTCCCCAACAATTCCTCTATCGCTTGTCGCTCAAGAGGGGTATGTGATGGTACTGTCTGACGGGCATCAGTAATCAGCCAGTCTAAAGCAGCGGCTTGAACATCGATCGCAGCGCCAGTTTTATCTACGCAATAACGTCCAAATACTAGTTTATCGACTAAACGGACTCCAGGTCCCAGGCGCGACCATTCAAAAATCACGCTGTTATCTACTGTTGCGCCACTACATATCCAGCAATTGGGGCCAATCATGGCTGGCCCGACGATTTTAGCTCCGTCTTCGATTCTTGTCATCCCGCCAATGTAAACGGGGCCGGTGATATCTACCTTGTCCCAATTTATGGCGACATTTAAGCCAGTGTAGATGCCAGGGGAGACTTGATGACCGGGGATTTGCACATTTTTGATTTCACCCAGCAGCACACCGCGAATCGCCCGCCAATAGTCTGGGACTTTACCAATATCTACCCATTCAAAGTCCATAGGGATGGCGTAGAAGGGTGCTTTGATTTCTACCAAATTGGGAAACAATTGGCTACCAATGTCATATTCGACACCAGAGGGTATATAGTTAAAAACTTCTGGCTCAAAGATATAAATACCTGTGTTGATGTTGGTGCTAAGGGCTTCTTCCGTTGAAGGTTTTTCTTGGAAAGCTTTGACCCGGCCTTCTTCGTCAGTTACAACCACACCATAGCTAGAAACTTCTTCTTTGGGGACAGATTTCGTAATAATAGTAGCGATCGCACCTTTGGATTTATGCCATTTAACCGCCGCAGTTAAATCTAGGTCAATTAAAGCATCACCACATAAAACCACAAAGGTATCATCAAAAAAGGGTGAGAAATCTTGGATGCGGCGCATTCCTCCAGCAGAACCTATGGCTTCGCCCACTAGTTTACCGTCGTCATCAATTTTCCCTTCAAAGGAATAGGCAATCTGCACGCCAAAGCGCTGACCGTCACGGAAATAGTTTTCAATTTCCTCAGCCAAATGACTAACATTGACCAAAATCTGGTCAAATCCATGATGGCGTAACAGTTCCAGCAAGAACTCCATCACTGGCTTTTGCAGGATGGGCATCATCGGTTTGGGCATAGTGTACGTAATCGGACGCACGCGAGTACCCTTGCCCGCTGCCAGAATCATCGCTTTCATAAAAATTTATTCCTCAACCACAAGCCAGTTTACTTTCATCGAGTGATACTTAATCATCGTTTTTATTTCTGCTCTAAGTCATCCCTCAAAACAGGGATAACAGTAATTTAGTGGTTATTGCAACCATCGTGATACTTAGATGACAAGCGATCGCTTATCCTTTCAATTTACTCGGATTTTAGGGCTGAATCAAAAATCTGTAAATTATCTGTAGGGATATAGGGCTACTTTTAGCTTTCTTAATTCATTGGGTGTTCAAGGGGTCTAAGTAAGCGAATTTTGATCTCATCGTAAAACTCCTCTTGAAATAGCTCTACTTTCGATTGAGCTGAGAGTAGTAGTAGTGCCCAGAAAACGCTAACTAGTTGACTTTGTTTAGACTCATGTCCAGACCCATTTTGGTTGAGAAGCTTTGTCTGAGTCCACAATTCTACAAGTTGTTCTAAATTTAACCAATTTTGTTCTAAACTTAGGT
This sequence comes from Nostoc sp., assembly GCF_036916985.1. GTDB lineage: Bacteria > Cyanobacteriota > Cyanobacteriia > Cyanobacteriales > Nostocaceae > Nostoc. The sequence continues at coordinate 63,829 of NZ_JBALFD010000096.1, read as the reverse complement.
CTCTTGCTGACAATCTCAACACCTGCTCTAGTTCTCCAGCGACTTCTGTCAGATTTTCCTGGTGGGCTAACTCCAGCGCCTCCCGCATACTCTGGACGCTAGGCTGACGCCTGGGACGGATCGGTTTACTGACTTTTTCTACCAGTTTCAGTTGGTTAGCCATGATCTGCAATTGCTCAATTAACTCTTGCAGAGTCACCCGGCGCTTTGGTGGCGGCATTGCCGCTGGACGACGACGCAATTGCCGTTCTAATGGTAGACGATGACCCTGATGTGATACACCGTCTTCACCTTCCAGTAGGGTATCATCTTCTACACCATCTTGTGCATCTTCTACCGTTGACAACTGCATCAAGGTGTTAGCTTTGAATAATACCAGCATTGATGCTGATAAAAAAGCCTGTCCAGATTGAGACAAGTCCGCTTCGTAGCCTCTTGTTATTGCCCCTGGTGCCATCAATTCTAAGTAGCGGTCAATCACCTCAATCACTTGGACATCCCAAGGATCAATTTCCCCCTGCTCGGCTTGGTAAATCAAGAATGTGATTGTTTCTAATAGCTCGGAAGCTTCCATCAACAGGTTCTAAGTTAATTAATGACAGGAATTGCCTGGTGGCAGTATCTTCTAAAATTTGTGATCAATCACCATTGTGAATTGTGAGATCGGATTGTGCAACTTTTGATTTCCGCAAGCCTCACACTCGTGACTTACAGTCAATAAAAAAACATCCCAAATTTTCTTGTGGGGGTGAGCAACATGAGCTACCTAAATCTGGGACAGGTGGAGACAATACTGTTCGGAATGGGACTAAGTTTAAGACACAGTCCTTAGTGTACTGACCGTTTCCCAGCCTGGAGGCTGGGAACCGATTTTGTGAGGCTCCGCCTCCAGTGGACTGACCAGAGGCAGCAGCCCTCTGGGAATACATTCCCAGTCTGAAGACTGGGAACGAGGTGAAACAAGCCTTTTGGCTTTTCTTAGTGCCATTCAATACTGTTTGGTTAAGACAAGAGACGCGATGAATCGCCGTCTTTACAACCATCAGTCTTGACGGCGATTCATCGGATCTTTGCGATCTATTATTTTCAATAAATAGGGAAAGGGAAAGGGGATGAAGTTTTACCCTTTCCGCATCTTCTGCAAGAAGTCTATTAATTTTTGACTATGGAAATCTATTCTGGGATGAGATGGGCAGTGTTGCCCACCTCGTACTTATTAAATACTTTTTCAAAGATTAGGTATTATCCAGGATTTCTTTGTTGACGATTTTGACGGAATTGCTGTATTTTTTGCAGTTGTTCGGGGGTGAAGACTGCTTGAATTTGTTGTTTTTCAGACTCGCGGATTTGTTTGATTTGGTTTTTCTGTATTTCACTCAGATTTAAGTCAGCAAAATCACCTTTTTTGCGACCATGATGCTGTCCTAGTTGCCGTTGACCTTGACCTGTTTGCCCCTGAGCCTTACGTGCTTCCCACTCAGCCCGACGTGCTTGTTTCGCTGCCTCTAATTTTGCTTTTTGTTCTGGGGTGAAAACTGCTTCAATTTTGGTGCGGCTATCACGGCGAATTGTCTGAATTTGGGTTTTTTGGGCATCTGTTAGACCTAAGTCTTTCCAAGGGCCCCTTTCTTTTTGGGGAGTTTGTGCAAGTAAGATGGGTGAAGGAGAGGCTGTTTGGGCGTGAACAGCAAAGGAGGTTGCAGTTAAAGTTAAGGCGATCGCTCCAGCAACTAGCGATAATACTTTGAGTTTCATTACTTATCTCGTGGGTTTTTCCTGGTTGGATGCCACTATCATAAGAACTTATCTTTAGTAGTTACATGAGGAGAAAGTCATGGTTCTACCCATGACTTTAGTCATGATTGAATTTTGACAAATATGATTGACAATAAATAGTTAGGAGTGGGGAGTGGTAAGTTAAGAGTTTGGAATGATTTTCCAAAGAATTTAGGATTGTGATAAATCTTTGTTTAGATTATTACGTAATATTTTGATATCCTGCATTTAGTCTTAATTACTCAGTCAGCGAAAAGCTTAAACGCCGGAAAATACTGCTCAAGTTGCATTCAAATCTCTTAACTATTAACTCATTCATAACTGGAGTGAAGCGATTAATGAATAGTCAAATTAAAATTAATAAACATCCTTTTCCATCTCTGCTTTATCTGGAGTGGACACTATTAGCGATCACTGCATTGACAGCAGTTATACCACCTCCATTACGGCAATTTCGTCCCAAGCCTCCAGAACTATCGATTTGTGGTGTATTTCCCGAATTGTCAGTTTGTAACATATTACCAGAACTATCAATTTATAGTCTGATTATTTTTGCATTAATGGGCTTAAGATTACCCAGGAGTAACCAGATAAATAAGGTTATCTACATAACTGTTGAAATTTTATTGATTTTAACAACTGGACTTTTTGGTGAAAGGTTTGCTCGGCTTTTTCCCTTTCTATACATAATTCTAGTTACTCGCAGTTGTCTAATTTTTCAGTTACCTGGGCGTTTATTCGTTACAACTTTATCATTTAGCTTATTTCTTTTGACGACACAACTCAAATACCAGTTATTCAATTTTCAAGCATCACCACAAGCACAAGAACGATATCGATTTTTGATTTTGAATTCGTCGCTGGTATTTGGCTTAAGCTTGGTTTTTGTTTTGTTAATGATGAATGCAGTATTATCTGAACGGCATAGTCGAGAAAAGTTAGCGATCGCTAATGAAAAGCTCCGTCAATATGCGATGCGAATTGAAAATCAAGCTACTTTAGAAGAACGTAACCGAATTGCTCGTGAAATTCATGATTCATTAGGACATTCTCTAACTGCTTTAAATCTGCAATTAGAAACTGCTTTAAAGCTATGGCAATCTAACCCAGGTAAGGCTGAAACATTTCTCGCAACTGCGAAGGAATTAGGGTCAAAAGCATTAAAAGATGTCCGCCAATCTGTTTCTACTATGCGTTCTAATCCCTTACAAGAACAATCTTTAGAACGCGCGATCGCTAGTCTTTCCGAAAATTTTTATCGCTCTAACGGGATTTTACCAATTTACCAAATTAACCTGGAATATTCTCTACCACCTGAAATCAATACCGCTATTTACCGGATTACTCAAGAATCTTTGACAAATATATCTAAATATGCTGATGCAACGGAGGTTAAACTAGAACTCACGAGGACAAAAGGTAATTTGCGATTGATAATTCAGGATAATGGTAAAGGTTTTGATTTAGGGCAAAATACTACTGGTTTTGGACTTCACAGTATGCGCGATCGCACTTTAGCACTTGGAGGTAACTTTAATATTAATAGCGCTCTTGGTTCTGGTTGTAAAATTATAGTTAATATTCCATTAGCAAGGTTGACATAATGATTAAAGTGTTGCTGGTAGATGACCAAAGTTTAATTCGTCAAGGATTAAGAGCATTATTGGAACTAGAACCAGATTTAGAGATAGTTGGAGAAGCAGAAAATGGTGAACAGGCGATTGATTTGGTTGCGAAATTTCAGCCAGATGTAATCTTACTAGATATCAGAATGCCAATTATGGATGGAGTTGCAGCTACGCGAGAGATTCAAAAACGTTTTCCCACAAGTAAGATTTTAGTACTGACAACTTTTGATGATGATGAATATGTATCAGCAGCTTTGAAACATGGAGCAATGGGTTATTTATTGAAAGATACACCATCAGAAGAATTAGCTGTTGCTATTCGTGCTGTTCATAAAGGATATACTCACTTAGGCCCAGGTATAGTCAAAAAGCTGCTAACTCAATTTTCTCATCCTGCACTAATCCAGTCCCCGCCTGTACCATCTAGTTTAGCTGAACTTACTCCTAGAGAAAAAGAGGTTTTGCGGTTAATTGCAACAGGCGCTAGTAACCGAGAAATTGCTCAGGAACTCTACATTTCTGAGGGAACGGTGAAAAATCATGTGACAAATATTTTAAACAGATTAAATTTGCGCGATCGCACCCAAGCTGCTATTTGGGCAAATACATATTTATCCTATTTGAATGAGCCAAATTAAATAATTCGTAATTTGTAATTCGTAATTTGTAATTCGTAATTTTAACTTCTATAACAATTCTATTTTTGAGGAAAAATAGAGTTGTTATATATTAGGTGTAGTGTGTGTTTACGCTGAAAGTAAAGCGTCATTTTGGGGTTTTCAGTGCGTTACAGAAACCGTAACACTACATCATATTCTAATTGTTAATACAAGTTAGCTTTTTATAGCTTATTTAAATAACTCCAAGCATTCATTTTTTAAAACGCCTTTTGTGACTTTTATATTCCTAAATGACTTGGATATTACTTCTTCAGAAGATATATTAATTTGTGATTGATTTAGACTTATTAAATCTTGAATTGAAGCACCATATACAATTTCTGATAAACCACTCCAAACACAAGCAGTTGCACACATCGGACAAGGTTCACCAGTTGTATATATGCTATAACCTTCTAAAGAGGGGTTTTTAAGTTTAGCTGTTAAACTACGAATTACGTTAATTTCTGCATGGGCTGATGGATCGTTGTCTCTCCTCACAGTATTATGAGCTACAGCTACGACTTCGTTATCTTTAACAATCACAGCACCGTAAGGTGCATCGCCTTCTTTTGCTTCTGCCAAAGCTAAACGCATAAAATATTCTCGGTTCATATAAGCTGGAGTTAACATAAGGATAATGATTAATAATATCGTATTTCTAATGCTATAACTGGAAATTAAGATGTATTAATGGTCGAATATGTTACTGAGCAGACAAGAAACAGAGTTTTACTTAAAAGACCTAGAAACACCAATCGGTAAAGTAATTAATTTAACACTTGCCTCTTTGGTGTTAATATCATCAGGAATTTTTGTGGCAGAAACATATAATATTCCTGATTATATGCGGTTTGAGTTAAATCTCGCTGATACTGCGATCGTCATCATCTTTGCGGTGGAATATTTACTCCGTCTCTGGAGTGCGGAAAATAAAATTAAGTATATTTTTAGTTTTTATTCGATTATTGATTTAATGGCGATTTTACCATTCTTTCTCGGAATGGTGGATATTAGTTTTATCCGTCTACTAAGATGGTTTCGGATTTTACGATTAATTAGATTTATTGATAGAAAGTTTTTATTCGCCAGTATCAGCACCGAAGATGGCATGATTTTTGCGCGAATATTATTTACATTATTTGCAATTGTTTTTATTTACTCTGGTTTAATTTATCAAGTCGAACATCCAGTTAATCCTCAAAATTACGGTACATTTTTGGACGCCTTTTATTTCTCAGTTGTCACCATGACAACTGTCGGATTTGGCGATGTGATTCCAATTTCTGAATTAGGACGCTTGCTAACAGTATTGATGATTTTTACAGGAATTGCGCTGATTCCTTGGCAAGTAGGAGATTTAATTAAGCGAGTGGTGAAAACTGCTAATCAGGTAGAAACAGTTTGTGCAGGTTGTGGTTTGACTTTCCACGATCTAGATGCTGGGTTTTGTAAAAGATGTGGGACTAAGTTACCTAGTCGCAGGGTTGATTGAGGCGCGATCGCACCCCGGATTTGATCGGGTTTTATGCAGAGTTCCTCTTAGAGGTTGTTTGAAAAGTCTAATTTCTTACTTGCCTGGGCGATTAGAAATCGCGGCTACACAGGCAAAACCTGCCTCCGCAGGTTAAAAACTCTTGATTTTGTATTAGTCCACGCAGGTGGACTTGGTTTGTGTAGTAGCGAATTCTATTCGCCCTTTTCAAACATTCTCTTAATGCTCCAATTTACTCACATTTGCATCATGTTGCTCGTGAACAGATATTTTTGTCCAAAGTCCAAGATTTTAGTCTAAACTCCAGAAATCACTAACCACTATCAACCTTGATTTCACAAAACTGTCACATTAAGGAAATAAGCAAAATGTCAGGGAACAGACAACTCCAAACGCAAGACTATTCAATGATTGAAAACCATATTTCTTCATGTGATTTTCCAGAAACGCAACAAACTTTATATGAGATATCTCAAAAACAAGGTTTCAATAAGTTTGAATGCCTCTATCACGACGATAACTTTGATGCGTCACGGTTATTATGCATTTATAAATAAAGCTCATTATAATCCTAAGTTCAGTGTGAGCGGTGGTTAGTTCATGCGATCGCTTGGGTTTTCTTCTTTGAACACCCCGCTTCAGCGTTATTTTACAGATAGCAAATCCGATGTAGTCAAATAAGAGAATATAATCAATGCCTAACCTCAACCTCATTTCAGAATATAAAAGCTTTGGTGGCAAACTCGGTTTTTACAGTCATCACTCCTTTGCCTGTAACGGTGAAATGCGCTTTGCTGTCTATCAACCACCACAAGCAACTCAAAATCCTGTGCCGATTCTCTATTTTCTCTCTGGTTTAACTTGCACGGAAGAGAATTTTATGGCGAAGGCGGGAGTGCAACGCTCGGCAGCTGAGTACGGTTTGATATTGGTTGCACCAGATACTAGTCCGCGTAATACTGGCATTGCAGCTGAGGATGATGACTGGGACTTTGGCACTGGTGCGGGCTTTTATGTTGATGCTACAGAAGAACCGTGGCGTCAACACTACCAAATGTATAGTTATGTCGTCCAGGAATTACCTGCTTTAATTACCGCCAACTTTCCTACCCAACCTGAAAAACAAGGTATTTTTGGTCATTCGATGGGAGGACATGGGGCGCTTGTCTGTGCATTGAGAAACCCAGAACTCTATAAATCAGTATCAGCTTTTGCACCAATCACTGCACCTATGCATTGTCCTTGGGGTCAAAAGGCTTTTAGTGGTTATCTTGGCAGCAATCAAGAAAGTTGGCGTGCTTATGATGCTAGTGAACTAGTCAAGCAACTAGGATATCACAGTCCAATTCTGATTGACCAAGGGACTACTGATAAATTTTTAGCTGAACAATTACTGCCAGAGGTATTTGAACAAGCTTGTGCAGATGTTAACCAGCCGCTAAACTTGCGTTACCAAGAAGGCTATGACCACAGTTATTATTTCATCGCCAGTTTTATTGAAGATCATATCCGCCACCATGCGTTAGCGTAGCTTACCGTAGGTATCGCTTTAAAAAACTAGACCAGAAAAAAGGAATTCAGATTTGACACTTTCCTTAATGGAATGGAAGCGAGATTTTCCAGATCCCGTGATAAGTCAGCTTTATCAATACTATTAGTCTTTTTTTGTCAAGCCATATTGACGATTTGTAACAAAATAGTTATATTTAGTTACATAACTTAACAAAGAAGAGAAAAAACTATGTATACCACCATTAACGAAGACGGCATCCTCAACAACTACGCAGCTGAACCCCAGATATACTATGCTGAGTACCCAGCAATTTGGGAACAACGTAAATACGTTTTACAAGCTCTTTTTGCCACTTTAATCGTCACCACTTTAGTTTTGGTTGGTTTTAGCGTTAGCTAGGATTTTTCGATTTCAGTATCGCTGTATCTCATCGTCAATCTCACTTCTCGAATTTACCTCGGCTAAATTAGTCGAGGTTTTTTGCGTTTTGTTAAGAAGAATTCAGAATGGACTACGCCCCAATACTGTTCGGTTAAGGCAAGAGAGGAAAAAATAGCGTTTTTGATGAATCAAAAAACAGAATTATCCGTCACTTAGACTATCAATTCCCTACCGATTTATACTGGAGGATGATTTATGCCATCACAACTGCTGAGATTTATGTCTTTGGGTGTTCTTGGTTTATCTTTGTGTCTGAGCAATTCCGCAGCAATGGCACAATATGATACTGGTACTAGTGGCGATGGTGTAGTAGTGCCTACAGTACCATCGGGTGATACATCAACACCAGTCCCAATAGACACATCGACTGGTATACCATCTTCACCCTCATCTGACACTGCAACTCGGTTTACCTGTCAGTCTTACAATGGTCAGTATACTGTCATGTATCAGCCACAAAGTCAACCAGGACAATTCTTTCCTTGGGCTGCACCTGCGGCTTTGGGTGGTGGTTGGGATGCACAAAGGCGTTGTGCAGCAATTGCCAGTCGTTTAGAACTTTATCGTCCAGATGGTTTACAAGAACTTCAGACAGCTGTCGAAAATAACGAAAATATCGTCTGCGTCACAACTGAGGCGAATCCAAGCTGTAGAATTGTGCTGACAGTCCCGCGTGGGAAAGATCCTTATGTTATCCGCAATAGCATTTTTCAGAACTTGACTACTGCTGACAGTGGACAACAGACTATAGCTGTTAACACTTATGGCGATCGCAGTAGTGGAGGCAACGAATTATATAATTTAGGACGCACCCTTCTAGGCAATGGTAATAATCGGATTAGTTCATCTCGAAGTGGGATTAATCTCAAACCTTTCCTCGATCGCCAAGATGGCGGTACTGGAAACAATTTGCGGAGGGGAGTTGCAATTCGTCGTCAGTCTCAGCCTAACGGCGCTCGTCTAAATCCTGGTAATTTCCGGTAAACAAGAGTGGGTTTTAATACAAAATGACTTTCAAATAAAAATATCCAACTACCTAATTGTGGGGCGGACATCTTGTCCGCTTTTTTTTATAGCGTTTCTCAGTTGAGCGCAATACAGACCTAACCCCCAGCCCCTTCCCTACAAGGGAAGGGGAGTAAGATTTAAAGCCTCTCTCCTTTTAGGAGAGAGGTCAGACTGTATTGCATGCAAACGATAACCGCTATAAACAAGCTTTGCACCAAACATTAAACTGGACGACAACCAGACAAAATACTGTGCATATTTACTACTTGTCCAATAACTGCGATCGCAGGCGCACTAAATCCAGTTTCCTCTACCTGCTCTACAATTGTCTCTAAAGTACCAATCAATTCTTCTTGTTCTGGTCGCGTACCCCAGCGCACCAAAGCAATAGGCGTTTCTAAATTCAACCCAGCGATACTTAATTGTTCCACAATATAAGGCAGATTGTGAATTCCCATATAAATTACAATGGTTTCGGAACCGTGAGCGATCGCACTCCAATTCACAATCGGTCTATACTTACCTACTGCCTCGTGACCAGTTACAAATGTCACCGATGAACTATACAGCCGATGCGTTAAAGGTATGCCTGAGTATGCCGCTGCTGCGATTCCCGATGTGATACCCGGCACAACTTCCGCTGATATCCCCGCTTTAACTAATTCTTCCATTTCTTCGCCACCGCGACCAAAGATAAACGGATCGCCACCCTTTAGCCGCACCACAATTGCATGATCCTGCGCTTTATCAATCAGCAATTGGGTTGTCTCTGACTGCAACAACGAATGTCTCCCCGCACGCTTACCAGCATTAATTTGCTCGGCTTGGGGATTAATCATTGCTAGAATTGCCGGACTGACTAAGGCATCATAGATAACTACATCTGCACATTCCAACAAACCTTTTGCCTTCAGAGTAATTAATCCTGGATCTCCTGGCCCCGCACCTACTAAATAAACCTTTCCCAAATACTTGTTCTCCTGTTTTTCTGTGCGGTTCATCTATCTGTTAAATCCCAAATTAGCTCGGCTAATTCTGCACTTGCTCCCAATGGCTGCGCCAATTGGAAATTCACCGCAGAAAATTGTAATTTTAGCGCCTCGATTGAGGTAGCGATCGCATCGGTTATTCCACCAGCGAATAAAAAGTATGGTAAGATCGCAATTTCCCGATAACCAGCAGTTACCAACTCTTTCACCCGTGATTCTAAACTAGGAGGCCCAGCCCAATAAGCAGTCACGGCTCCCAACCTCGCCGCTATTGCTTCCACAGTTTCTTGTGAACCTGGGCGACGACTACCATGAGCTAAGAGAATCCATACTTCTGCTTCTATAGTAGCTATTTGCTTGGCCAGCAATTTATCTAAATTGGGGTGAGAGCCTAAATATGGTTGCAACTCAATGATGATATCTTCACCAGTAGCCTGTTGTGCGAGTGCTACTTCGGCGGGAATATCTGTCATAACATGCACTCCCGGCAGCAGAAATAGCGGTACAATTTTGAGGTGGTTCTCATTTTGAGATAGTTTGCGACCGCCAAAGGCGCTCTTAGCAAATTGTTGAATCTGCTCGTGTAAAGGCTGAGAACTCATTTCTAAAGCTGCTATGCCAACCAGATATTCGCTATTTACTGAGTTGTGGTTTTTTGGCAATTTGTGACATACCAGCCTAGCTAGTTGCTGCATAGCAATTTCTGGGCGGCGATCGCGACTTCCGTGAGACAATAGCAGATAGGCTGATGACATTGGCAAAGCTTGAACTCTCAGTTACTATCTTTATTTTAAAATGAAGCTGGGAATAATTAAGTACTCTAGTAATTATTAAAATTATTATCAATTACTAATAACACTTCACTAAAAAAAGAGGATAAAGATAAGCCTGATGTAGCAGATTTGTTGTCTTTTACAACGATAAATCAAAACTTACTTTCAACTTTTATGCCTGATCCGTTATTTCTTCATCAACAGCTTTAACTATTACATTTGCATACCTTTGAAGAATATAAGCCGCTTGAAATATATCTAAAACTGCACCTTGAAGCTGATTTATATTAATTTGTAAACCCTCTATATTAGAACCCCGAAAATCTGTATTTTTAAATTTAGCATCAGCAAGCATAACATTATTCATTTGGCAGTTTATAAATTTTACATTTATCAGAGAAGATTCTATAAATGTAGACTCTTCAAGGATACAATTCTCAAAAATAGCATTATCAAATTTACTTGAATTAAATTGTGATAATTGTCCTTGACAGCCTTTAAAAATAACATTTTTGAATCTGGACTTTATTGCTTGAAATCCCAGCAATCTACAGTTAAGAAATTCAACTCTATTAAGTGAAGCTTCTTCCCATTCAGTATTGGCAAAATCACTTTTAGCAATTCTCACATCTTGTAGAGTAAGTTTTTTAAAGTAAGTATTTATAGATTTAACATTATCAAAGTATGCATACTGAAACTCTACTCCCTTCGTTCCCTCAATCTGGCAATTTGATAAATGTACATTTTTATAGCTTTCTAATTCATATAATTGGTTATCTGGTATACCCTTATTCATTGTTTCATCTAAAGGTAAATTAGGAGGATCAATAGCTCTATGCTTGCTAGACATATTTTTTACTTGAAATCATCTCATCTAAAAAATACCTTGTACGTTAAGAATGCTCTAATAGTCAAGTAAAAAATACATTTCCTTATTTTTATTAAAATTAATACAAAATTAGGTTGAGCAGAAATACAACTCCTTCTAAAAAGCAGCTTACAACAAAGCATCAAGAATAAAATTAAAAGAAGTTACAATACCTTTATATTCTCACCCTGCTGCTTATTTATTGTTCTTCGGCAGTGTAAGTATAAAATTGATCAAAAGCTCCCACAGTTTCAAATTTGTAAGAAGGTATCCAAGAATTTATTTTTAAATCTGTACGATAAATACTAAAAACAATAAAATTTTGCCTTTCTGTAGTCCTAGCAATAATTCCTTGGATTTGTGGGTTAGCTGAGTCAACCAACTTATCACAATTAAAACGGATTAAATTTTCGATAATATTCGTAGTTTTTTTACATACATCGGTTTTTAAGTATTTTGTCAGCCGTTGAACTGCATATTCTTCGTATTCAACCTGACTGGGATTGGTTTTCGCCATTGTCACACCCAAGGCGGCAAGTCCTACTGCTGCTCCAGTATACGCGATGATGGTCAATGGTTTCATATTTGCCAAGTAAAATTTATTGTAATCGTTAGATTCTGGAGACTCTAAATCAACTAAGTCCGTTCCTTGAAGAAAAACTCTTGATCGTTTGCCAAATTATTGCTATAATTCAGATTGTTGAATGGCGAGCGTAGCCAAGTGGTTAAGGCAGTGGTTTGTGGTACCACCATTCGTGGGTTCGAGTCCCATCGTTCGCCCTACATAATTTTATATCGATCTGTACATTCCTATATATTAAAGTTGGATTGTGGTTTTGAAGATTCATAACCACTACTTTAGCAAGGGTCTGCCATCTACAAGTTTATGGACTTGAAAGGGTTGTAAACCCAGAATAATTTATTAGTTTATCTTATTCAATAATTTGATGTATATAAGCAAATCTACTTTCTCAATGAAAATTAGGTGTAAGATGTCTTACGACATCCTACTTCTCTACGAGACGGGCTAAGGATAGAGAAGCTGTTACTGTGTTATTGGACTAAGCATCTGCTCATACTTCTCTAGAGCATGAGCTTTTTATATAGGAATCCGATTTGATTCCTGAAAAAATCTAAGTATATGTAGTGGCGGGACAAGCAAAAAAATTGTGCATTAGACGTAAGTTGGGTGGAGCGGAGCGCAACCCAACAGATATCACGATGTTGGGTTACGCAAAGCCTCCACCCAACTTACAATTTTTTTGCAACATTCTAGCCTTGACCGAACAATTCGCAATTCGCTTTTTCCGATGTAATTGATAATTGATTCATTTAGGGTCGGAAGCTATTAATTTATCGTAAATTAAAGGGTTTAAAACCCCTACATCTACATGTAGCACCCATTTCAGTCGGGGTTTGTCTTGAGAAATCGCTCCACTTGGGCTTTGCCCAAGACCGCGTTTCTCGCTAAATCCCCGTCTAAAATTTCTTTAATTTTTAATTTTTAATTGTTAAGTGTATTGGTAGGCATATAAATCGGCCAGATTTAAACAACTTTATGTTTGCATTAGAAATATGGCAAATCAAGATCATTCTATTTATCAACAAAAATTTACAATACACGTAAATAAATGATATGGTAAAAATTATATCAAGAATATGAGGGCATAATATGTTGTGCCTAGTTATTATTATGTAGTTATTTACTAACATATAACTAAAGGAATAAAAATTGTATTCCTTTGGTTAGAGCCAAAAATATTGAGCCATAGATACTTTAGTTAAAGTAGAACATGATTTAAGTGCCTACTGAAAATTTGATATTTGTAGGTACACAGATAAATGTGATTTATCTGTGTTATTTCGTGTTTATATGCGGTTTCAGAAAAGATGGAGGCTTATTTGTCTAGCCTTAAAAGTTAATAATGCAAACATCGTTATCTAATGGAGTTGCCATGTCTGAATTGCTTCAAGCAGTCTTAGATAGTGAAGAAAGAAGTGATTTGCGTTCCTTTATTAGTGAATTACGCCAACAAGAAAAGAAGTACTTGCTGCGGAACGACATACTCAATGTATATAGTGAGTATTGCTCCAAGTCTCAGAAACCTGAAACTTTTTACACTTATTCTGAGTTAGGAAAACTCATTTACTATACTCAGGAAATAATTCAGGAGGACTCAAACTTTTGTTTCATTATCCGTTCTAAGATTGCCAGCCAAGAAGTTTATTGGTTGACTTCAGACTTGAGCATCGAGCCGATGACGGTGCAGGATTTGTTGGATCTGCGCGATCGCTTTGTGAATAAATCTCATCCTAACGACGGCGGCTTGCTGGAGTTGGATTTTGGCCCGTTTTATGATTACACCCCAGTCATCCGCGATCCCAAAAATATTGGTAAGGGAGTGCAATTCCTCAACCGCTATCTTTCCAGCCAACTATTCCAAGACTCCAAACAATTGCTGGACAGCTTATTTCATTTCTTGCGCCTACACCACTACAACGGTATTCAACTGCTAATCAGCGATCGCATTAAATCTCAGCAGCAACTTTCCCAGCAAGTTAAAAAGGCGATCGATTTTGTGAATAATCGCGCCGACGATGAACTCTATGAACAATTCCGGTTTCAATTGCAAACAATGGGTTTTGAACCGGGTTGGGGTAACACCGCAGCGCGAGTTAGGGAAACCCTCAATATTCTTGATGAATTGATTGATTCTCCCGATCCTCAAGCCCTAGAAGCCTTCATCTCTCGCGTCCCGATGATTTTTAAAATCGTCTTGGTGTCAGCTCACGGTTGGTTTGGGCAAGAGGGCGTTTTGGGGCGTCCCGATACCGGTGGTCAAGTAGTTTACGTCCTTGATCAGGCAAAAAGCCTAGAAAAGCAACTACAAGAAGATGTCCTACTAGCTGGTTTAGAGGGATTGAATGTCCAGCCAAAGGTAATTATTCTCACCCGTTTGATTCCCAACAGTGATGGTACTCTTTGTAATCAACGGCTAGAAAAAGTACTTGGTAGTGAAAACGCTTGGATTTTGCGAGTACCTTTGCGAGAATTTAATCCCAACATAACTCAAAACTGGATTTCCCGGTTTGAGTTTTGGCCTTATTTAGAAACTTTCGCCATTGACTCAGAAAGAGAACTACGGGCAGAATTTCACGGCACGCCTGACTTAATAGTTGGCAACTATACCGATGGAAATTTAGTGGCATTCTTGCTGGCGCGACGGCTGAAAGTGACTCAATGTAACGTTGCCCATGCTTTAGAAAAATCTAAATACTTGTTTAGTAACCTCTACTGGCAAGATTTGGAAGATAAATATCATTTTTCCTTGCAATTCACTGCTGATTTAATCGCCATGAATGCTGCCAATTTTGTGATTAGCAGCACCTACCAAGAAATTGTCGGGACGCCGGATAGTGTAGGACAGTACGAGTCTTACAAATGCTTCACCATGCCGGAGTTGTACCATGTAACTAATGGGATTGAATTATTTAGTCCTAAGTTTAATGTTGTACCCCCTGGAGTAAACGAAAATAATTACTTCCCCTATACCCGAAATAAAGACCGCGTAGAGAGCGATCGCCAACGCCTTGCAGAAACACTCTTTACTCTGGAAGACCCCGCGCAAATCTTTGGTAAACTCGACGATCCTAACAAGCGTCCTCTCTTCTCAATGGCGCGTCTCGACCACATTAAAAATCTCACAGGTTTAGCTGAATGCTTTGGTCAAAGTAAAGAATTACAAGAACATTGCAACTTAATTTTGGTGGCGGGTAAATTACGCGTCGAAGAATCAGGCGACAACGAAGAACGCGACGAAATTATTAAACTCTATCAAATCATTGACCAGTACAATCTCCACGGAAAGATTCGCTGGTTGGGTGTCCGCCTTTCCAAAACTGATTCCGGAGAAATTTACCGAGTCATTGCCGATCATCAGGGAATTTTTGTACAACCAGCTTTATTTGAAGCTTTTGGTTTGACAATTTTAGAAGCAATGGTTTCAGGATTACCGACTTTCGCCACACAGTTTGGTGGGCCATTAGAGATTATTCAAGATAAGGTGAATGGATTTTTGATTAACCCGACAAATTTAGAGGAAACAGCCACAAAAATAGTGGATTTTATTACTAAATGTGAACAAAATCCTAACTATTGGAATGAAATTTCTCAGCGAGGAATTGACCGAGTTTACACTACCTATACTTGGAAAATTCACACTACCAAGCTGTTATCCTTAGCGCGGATTTATGGCTTCTGGAACTTTACTTCAAAGGAAAATCGGGAAGATTTATTGCGCTATATCGAGGCTTTGTTCTATTTAATTTACAAGCCAAGAGCGCAACAGCTATTAGAGCAGCATAAGCACCGTTAGTTTGTGATTAGTCATTAGCTAATGACTAATGACTAATGACTAATGACTAATAACTAAATTGTCAACGCACCCCAAGTTTGTTGACCAACTACTCCATCTACACCTAAATTTCGCTGGTTTTGAAAGGCTTTGACAGCCGTCTCTGTGAGTGCGCCAAAAATTCCATCTACTCTCACAGCATAACCGTTAGATACTAACAGCTGTTGTAAAGCTCTGACAGCAACACCAGAACTACCAAAATAAAGAGTTGGTAGAGGTTGGCTACTAAACTTCTGGAACCTTCCTGTAGCCTTTGTACGGATTTTACCTCCAGGCTGAGAATATTTTTTAGAGTCACTGAAGTTAGAAGGAACTAGTAACTGATTTTTTCTACTAATTTTCTTAAGTATGTTTTCTTTCTCTACTTTTAACGCTGAGGAAGAAGCCGGGGAAATCTCATCTATCTGCATAAATTCAGGTGGTGTGACTTGAGCAGTTATCTCTAACTGACTTTGTTTTGACTGGTTTAGGTCATTTTGCACCTGAAATAATTGCTGCTGTGGCAAACTGGCCCCAGATGCTTGTCTAATTGTTAACATGCCCGTCATCATCAGGCCAATTTCAGTCATTGTAGTTTATTTTACTTCAACCAATATTTCTTTTAAGCAACAATATTGCGGCTGTCTGGGATAGTACATACTCACAAAATAAAAAAGTCATGCACTAATTTTTTCAGATAATATTGTTATGTTCATATTTACTCACCTCCGATGCCATCTAATTAGAATCATGTCATTAGTTTTGTGCTTTTTTTATCTTTAATCAAGCTATTAAGTTGTCAGATATACTATCTAAATCAACGGTTTAGACAATAACATACTATACGATCATCTGGGAATGCCATCAAATAGAGACGCGATAAATCACCGTCTCTACAAGTGTTTTGGGTTTATCTGAACTGTATTGCGTTATCACCCACTCGTACAGAATTCTGACCGGAGGCGGAGCGTCTCCGGCTCCGCTCCTGAGTTATGAATTCTTCTGATAAAATCCCCGTAGATGTAGCCCATTGGAGGCATTGCTTAGTAAGCCTAGTTGTGGATACTGAAAAACTTTTTACCTTTTTTCATCTCGCCATAAAGCAATACCGCCTAATAAACCAGTGATATTGGGGATGAGTTTTACATTTAACGGTAGCTGGAAATTCACTCTCACAGCTTCGCCACCGCCAATGTACAGGTAATCATAATTAAATAGATGTTGCAAAGATGCGATCGCTTTTTCTAAACGCCTATTCCATCTTTTCTCACCAATTTTTTCTAACTCTGCACGCCCCAACTGTTGCTCGAAAGTCTCTCCTTTGCGAAACGGATGATGCCCCATTTCCATATTTGGCACCAGTCTCCCATCCACAAATAAAGCCGAACCAAACCCCGTACCCAGAGTAATCACCAATTCCACACCTTTACCTGCGATCGCACCAAAACCCTGCATATCTGCATCATTAATCACTCGTACAGGTTTATTTAAGTGTTTTAATAATGCTGTTTCCAAATCAAATCCGATCCAATCTGGATGTAAGTTTACCGCTGTTTCTGTAACTCCACAGCGCACCACACCGGGAAAACCAACCGAAACGCGATGAAATTCACCTTGAGCCGCTGCTAACCTAACAATTGCATTAATTACAACCTCCGGTGTCGCAGGTTGGGGTGTATCTAAACGTGCCCTTTCGGTTATAGGATTCCCCGTAATATCCAAAACCATAGCCTTAACGCCACTACCGCCAATATCAACCGATAGGGTACGAATCGATCCATTTTCGTCAACCATTGAGTCTACATCCTTGTTAATGCCTGCTATTTCGTTATTAATTATGCTCTGCTGCATTTGATAATATCTGGATGTTTGGAGAGTCTTTATATTGCTCTGATTTTTCACGGTATCTGGAAAACCTCTCTTCTATTTCTCTCTCGTTGTAGGAGAGAGACTTTGAATTTTCCCCCTTCCCGTTTCGGGAAGGGGGTTAGGTCAATGGTTAGCTTTTCCACATGACCTGAATTGTCAGTTATATTGCTAGATATTGCTAGAGAGAAATCAATTCAAAATTAAAGAACTTCTTTCCCTGCCTCCTACCCCTGCCAAAAGTTAAAAATCTCATACATTCGATGCAGGAGAGCATCTAGATTTGTTAATGTAAGAATAATGGAAATAGTACTGGCGTAGCTGCTTAAAATCTATTGGGCAGCAAGTTTCTATTAAAAGTAATATAAGAGAAAGAATTATGACGGCGTTTGAACCTCAAAGCATCCGCTCGTATAGCCAAGAAGATGTCCAACAAATTCTGCACTTGGCGATCGCTCGTCAAGCTGATGACAAAGATACAGAATTTTCTTATGAGCAAATATTAGAAATTGCCGCTGAGTTAGAAATATCACCTGATTCTTTAAAACTAGCGGAACGTGATTGGAGTGTACAACAGGGTCAAGTCCAACAGAGAAAAGCTTTTGATGCCTACCGTATCAGAAGATTTCAGAAACGTCTAGGCAATTATGCAATTCTCAACGGTTTTTTTATACTGGTTAATTTAGTCACTGGTGGCGCAATTACTTGGTCACTGTACATTGTGCTATTCTGTGGATTGCCTATAGGGCTTGATGTTTGGAATACTTTTCAAATCAAGGGTGAAGAGTATGAAATGGCATTCCAAAAGTGGAGTCGTAAACATCAGATTAAAAAAACCATCAGCACAGTTTTGAATAAGTGGTTTAAGGCATTACAGGCTTAGGAACGTGGATTAAATAAAATGCAAAACAATGCAAAACTCCATCCTGTCTCTAGCTACAAAATGAACTACGATAAAACTATCGAAATAGTGTAGTTAAAGGTTATGAGCAACACTAAAAAGGTTAGTGACGACTTAAGCGCTGCTGGACAGCTAACTTCTGAAGATTTAAAACAGGCAGCCCAAGAGGGATTTAAATCGGTGCTGAATTTGCGTTCTCCCGATGAAGCCGGTTTTCTTAATGACGAACAGCAGCAAGCCGAAACCGCTGGACTGCAATATGCCAACGTTCCGTTAAAGCCTTCGGAGGCAAATCAAGAGCTAACAGAGTTAGCTATTCAGGAGATTGAGAACTTACCCAAACCAATTTTAATTCACTGTGCTGCTGGAGCAAGGGCTGGTGGTATTGCCTTGATTGCCAATGCTATTAGTGAAGGTCTAACTTATGAGGAAATTAGTCAGAAAGCCCAAGAACTGGGTTTAAACTTAGAACAACCGCACCTCAAGCAATTCCTACTTGAGAAGTATATTGCCAAGCAAGCAGAGAAAAGTTAGTGATTTCGTGCAACAACCAAGCCTTAATCTTTTAGCGTGAACTACCCCAACTTGCCGAGTACGGCTGAAGTTGGGGCTTCTGTACTCATAGGCGAGTGCCGCAACTTAGACTTTCGTCCGAGTTTTGGTCTTATCTCCCCTCCTACAGCAGAGACGGCTGAACCTTCCGCCTTTATCATTCTGATACCCTCTGCTCTGATGTTTTGCGCGGCGTTCGCGTCACGATCATGGTGAGTATTACAGTGAGGACAAGTCCATTCACGGACATCTAATGGCATCTCACCTATTTGATAAAAACAGTTAGAGCAAAGCTTAGAACTAGGGAACCATCTATCAATTTCAACCAACTTTCCACCTCTGCGTTCTAGCTTATAGGCTAAAAAGTTAGTGAATGTTCCCCAACCCGCATCAGATATTGATTTCGCCAATTTATGATTACGATAGCGTAGCGTTAGCGAGTCTTCGAGCGTCACCATGCCTTTGACATTGTACTAAAATATAATGTTGGTGATTTCTCAAACACCCCACTTCTTTATCAACCTGCGGTTGATATTAGTCGGAGGTGTTTTCGTCATCACCCGGCTATCCATCCCCACCGTGTAGACGGATGGGGAATTCCGCCGAATTAGTTAAACAAAAAGAAGCCTCTCGCTTACTTGTTCGCGAAACGGTTGGCGCAGCCTCTCATAGAGCTATGGTGTATACACAAGTCGAAAAAAGCTTGATTTTCTATTATTTTATCGTTGCTCTCGTTCCCATGCAGAGCATGGGAACGAGGAAAGTCCTATCAAACAAGGTTTTTAGGACTTGTGTGTACAGCGTAGCTCTATGAGAGGGAAAGAGAAGCGAGCAGTAGGTTGGGTTTCACTCCTGAACACCACTAACTTTCAAAACTTTTGCGATAGACCACTAGTACCGCAAGGCGGAAGTCAAAAGTCACAAGAATTGTATTCCAAGGTCTTGCACCATTTGGAATGGTATGTTTATTTCCGCCGTACCGGACTAGACCCATAACCAAGTGTTGAGTTCTAGGTGAGATTTTTTACTCACCGCTCTTGAATCTATTGAGGTTTGTAAATAATTTGTATTTCTGCAAGGAATATTCCTTTAGACTGAATTTTAACTGAAAAATGTGGGAATAAACACAAATGCATTCGTTAAATATATTTTGTCACGAATTTGTAGTTGCTGTTTCCTTTGTAGCTTGCATTATTGGACTGTTGTTACTGTGGGACGGGCAGCAGCAAACAAATGACGTGGAAGAAACAGAGCGAATTCTGTTCAGAATGAGCTTTAGTTACTGGCTAGTTTATTGTCTAGCTTTTGGTCTGGAGAAAATGGTTTTACCCAACTGGGACTATGTACTCATGACTTTGAAAATAACTACGGCTCTTTCATATTTCTTAACTTTTTCTTGCATTGTTAGTTTGCCGCTACACAAATTTGCAGTACATCGGGTTGAAGAATAGTTTTTTGGGCATTGGGCATGGGGTAAAACTAGTTCTGTTAGCGGTAGTGGGGTATTGAAACCGCTCCGAGTTCCCACTCAGTACTCAGCACTCATTACTCAGCACTCTTAAAGGGCATGAGGAATGATTAACATCTCATAGCGATCGCTAATGTTGTTTCTAATTGATCTTGGGGTAAAGTCGTTAAAATAAATACTTCTTGTACCGTTTTACCCTGCCGTGCGATAACTTTATAACCACCGCGAATCGGTACTGAGACGCGGAGTTGCATTTTTGGACAGTGACCTTTTGCCCGCCCAATCACTCCTGGCGTCACAGTTTGGATACCATCGTGCTGACAAAGGCGTTCTAATATAGGAATCAGACCAGAAAGATGTGTCGAGTGATTCCAAACTAGTCTAGCAGCTTTTTGTGTTCGCGTAGCGTCTCGTAGAGAAGCCGTGCGGAGAGGATCTACGGTGGGTTTGCCCATAATATTAATTAAGCTGCTTCTAGAGGTGCCATTGTCAAACCGGCTCGGCGCAGCTGCTGGTGATAGAGTTCCGCAGGTTCTTGGGGCCCGACCCAGACGATCGCTTGACCTTCATAGTGTACCTGATTAGTCAGATCCCACGCGCGATCGCCACTCATCCCTGGAATATATTTCATCAAACATTCAGCCACATGTGGGAATGTATTAAAATCGTCGTTTAATACAATCACTTTGTAATTTGGATAAGTCTTACGGACAACTTGACTAGACCGTTCAGGAGCTATAGTTGGTGCTGTAGCCATTCCGTAAACATCTGCTGAAAGTGTCATAACCATACAACAATTGGTCAAGATAATTTTACAAAACTACACTACAAGTAACTAGTTTAGTTTATTGTTTTGGGCATTGGGGAGTTAAGAGTTAGGAGTTAGGAGTTATATCAGGTTCGGTTAAACACTGGTAATATTTGTAGGTTGGGTTGAGGAACAAAACTCAACACTTGATCTTTGTTCACGTTGGGTTTCACTGCTTTCAACTCAACCTACATTGATAGATTTTATTACAAGTAATCACCCAAACTCGATATTAGAGTTAGGTATTGTGCATTGGAAAGAATTTAATCCCCAGTCCCCAATCCCCAGTCCCCAGTCCCCAATCCCTATTTCCAATTATCCCAGTTTTCGTTAAAAATAGATGTATCTGGGAAAGCGGTAGGGTTGCCATTTTGTTGCAAAAGCCGTTTGAGTGCTTCTAGTTGTGGCTCTTGTTTAGGTAAATTATCAACTAGTTGGTGAGGTGCGATCGCATTTTTGATGGCAAAACTGGCAACAGTTCCCGCAGCTGCACCAGCCGACCATTCAAAGGAATGTACCCGATAGGCAGCGGAGGCGATATGACTAGTGGCAATGCTTTTGCCTCCTACTAGCAAATTGTCAATTTTCTGGGGAATCATCGCCCTCAGAGCAATTTGGAAAGGATAGGCTTGACCGGCACCACGCCTTTCACCTGGACGTTCTGTGTTACCAGGGGCTTCTGGAGGACTATTTACCATGCAAGGATGGAAATCTATGGCGTAGTGACCAATTCCCACAGCATCAGGAAAAATGGTAGAACGAGTCCGTCGCATTGCTTTGTCTGGTGGAACTTTACCGTCAATTACTGATACGGCTTCTAAACCGGCAACTGCTGCTCGTAGCCGACGATACATATCTGCTGGCAGAGTCTTGGAATAATACTCATCATTATAATCTCGGCGAGAAATATCAATTTCCCAGATAGTAAAGCCTCCAGGCTGTCCCCAACTAGGGCGGCCAATGATGCGGCGTCCTTCTCGCATATAAGGATATTTCGATAAACCATGCACTGTACCCATCGGGGAATTTAAACCAGAAACAAAACGGTTATTAGTTTGCTGCTGCTTGACACCTTCTCCTAGTTGAGAATCTGTAGTTCCAGCTACCAACCAGTAATAGAAAGAGAGGGCATTTTCCTCAGCGTTGCGGAGGGTTTCTGTTCGTAGTCCTCCCATCCACCCCCCTGGTTGTAACTGTCCAGTAGCTTGTAACTGTTGGCGAGTATAAATTAAATTATCCCTGGCTGTTCCGGGGCGGTAGTCGTTACCCCAAGTCCAGTTTTGCATTGAGATATCCCCTGGTGTAGGCGCAGTAAAACTTACACCACCGAATTTTGCTGGTTTCCCTTGATTTGGACTCCAAATGCGACGATAGGTAAAAACTAAATCAAAGTTAGCCAGTCGCGTTAATTCATAGCTGAAATATGGCGCATATTGTAAATAAAATGGGGGCATTGTTTGCGGTTGCGGTTCCTTGGTTGCCTCCATTCCAAAGGTATAAGTAAAGCCTTGAGGGCAATATGGATCGTTGTTGGTGGCAGAAGCAGAAGGTTCTAGGTAAGAACGGGCATCAATGCCTAATCGATAGGGAACATCAGCAAGGGCAATAATTTCTCCGGTTTCGCTGGCGTCTACAACGTACCATTTAGGAGCATCCTCTTTTGCTGCCTTGGGAATGAAACGGAGAATAGTTTTGGTAAACCGAGATGAGTTTTCGTAGCTATAAGAATCTTCGATAGTTTGAGATAAAGTAAAAGTATTAAGAGGTGGTGCGCCTTTTGGTGGTTGATGTTGAATTGCGATCGCACTATTAATTATTTTGCCATCAGCAGAAATTTCTAAATCCTTAATTACCGTGTTGGGAAACCATTGCAGCTTTCCTTTGCCCTGCTTTTCGGCATCTTGAAGCATCTGGGTCAAAATAGTGTGAGCATCGCGAGGAAGAAAACAAGATTCACTTACCCAACAATCACCGGGGTTAAGCTTACCGTATTTGCGCCCAATGCGGTTTCGCAATTCCAGATAGCCGCGAGAATAGAATTTGAGAGCTCGCTGAGTTGGGCGCTCGTCTAATGCAGATGTCCCTTGAGCAGAAATTTGTCCCCCCAACCAGTCAGTAATTTCTGTCAGACAAACTGTTCGTCCTGCTAACAAACCCTCATAAGCTGTGGCCACACCAGATAGTCCACCCCCAACCACCAAAATCTCGCAATTAACACTTTTGTCTGGAGTTCTTGCTGGTGCTGCCTTTGCTCTATCAAATACAATTAAACTAGATATTAAATTGAGACTAATCAGTGATGTTAAGCTAAAAGCTACCTTATGTCTACGCTTCATTGTTAAAAAAACCGCTCCAAATCCTGTGTCACCTTGTAGAAGGTAGCATCCAGCAAATGTTCATTACAAGCTAATTGAAGGCATTCGTAATAGAGCGATCGCAAGTATAGCCTGGGGCATCTTGCTTAATAGACATCTCCAGAAAAGAAAAAGACCCCTCTCCAAACCTCTCCCCGCTTCGGAGAGAGGCTTTAAAACCCCCCAACGCTAGTAGGGAAGGGGGGTTAGGTCTGCGTATAATTGTGTGGTATCTAAATCTTTTCTGGAAATGTCTAATAGATATCTGATCAAATTAATTATGGATTATCTATCACCCTTGTAGAGACGCGAGATTTTGCGTCCCTACTTTTTCATTAGCAGATGTCTAATAGCTAACGAACCGTTCCCCGTAAAGCCTCAGTATCAATGGGTTTGATGAGGTAAACTAACAACAGATTCCAAATAATTGCTGCAATCAAAGGTAGTTTGCGAATTAACTTGACAACTTTCGGCACAGAACTGCCCTCAATCTCTGCAATTTTCAAGTTGTAACCTGCACAGCGTTGCAGGCGGGAGAAAAACTTGGGATGTTCGGTATTCAACATCACAGGAAAAGCCCGTCCGGCGGTTTCATTGGTGTTGCGGACAACTTGGAGATCGAATTCTGTGGCATCAAGCCCCAGTGATTTGTAGAACCCGGAACGTTCATGAACTGTCAAGGTGTGGGTAGCAAATACCGATAGTAAGAAAAAGCGACTCCACAGCCGAGATTTCCAGGTGTTCCAGAGTTGCGGTTGAGAACGTAAAAGCGCTTTAAATATATCTCCGTGGCGGTTTTCGTCCTGACACCAACTCTCAAAGTACCGGAAAATGGGGTAAAACTCGTTTTCTGGGTGCTTTTCTAGATGTCTGAAAATAATAATGTAACGCCAGTACCCAATTTTTTCTGATAGGTAAACGGTGTAAAGTACCCACTCAATCGGGAAAAACGTATAGGTGCGGGTTTTAGTAACAGTGGCTAAATCCAGGGAAACTTTAAAATCGCCCATTGCTTTGTTGAGAAATCCGGCGTGGCGGGCTTCATCACGCGCCATCAGTTGAAATATTTCCGCTAGCACTGGACTGCGATTTTTGAGCTTGCGGGATAGTTCCTTGAATAGCAAGAAGCCGGAAAACTCAGAAATGCAAGAGCGTTCCAAATATTCTATAAATGCCTGTCTTGCTTCACCGCTAACATGTTCCCAAGACTGCTCAAACGCTTCATCGCGAACAAAATGGTGGCGGTTGTAGTCTGTCCGCATTTCTGTCAACATCGCCTGCAATTCTGTTTCTTGGGCAGACAAATCCAACTGGGCTGCGGTTTCAAAATCTGTAGTATAAAACCGAGGGGTGAGTACAGTTTCTTTGCTGGGGGTTTTAGTTTCTGGCTTGGGTAGGGTGTTAACCATGAGTAATGCAGCATTCCAGTTAATAGTTTTATAACTATTAAGTTATGATAGATGGGATTATTTGGCTAGACCTCTTCACAATCCTTTAGTAAAGTCGGAATTTCTGGTTGCGGGATTGGGGACTGGGAACTGGGGATTGGGGAGGAAATTTTTTAAGATTTTGCTTGGGAGTCTGAATCCCCATTCAAATCTTCCCAATCCCCAATAGTGACAGAGCTTTGGCGAAGTGTTCCCAGTTCCCAATTCAATCATAATTCTTTCCTCCTGCCCCCTGCCTTCTCTTATAACCCAGATACTAGAACCGAAAAAGTACAAACAGAAAACCTTTGAGGACTAGGATTTAAATAATTTATTAAGTTTTGAAACTTCTTTGCTTTAAAATAACTATATAGCTACATAGTTATATATCAGTACAAAAACTTACTCAAAGTTTCAGAGGTTTTAACATGGGTCGTCATTCCGAGAATTCTCTGCAAGAATCTAGAAATTACACAACAATGCTGACATCACCTAGCAACACAATACCCCAGGATTCGCGGGTGCGATCGCAGCAATTCATGCAGAACTTACAGGATGAGATTTGCACAGCCTTAGAGCAACTTGATGGAGAAGCACGCTTTCAACAAGACCACTGGGAGCGAGTAGAAGGCGGAGAAGGACGTACCCGCGTGATTCGAGAAGGGCGGGTGTTTGAACAGGGTGGCGTGAACTTTTCCGCAGTTTGGGGAAATAATCTACCTCCAGCAATTTTGGCTCAACGTCCAGAAGCCGCAGGACATGAGTTTTTCGCTACGGGAACCTCAATGGTACTGCATCCCCGTAATCCCTACGTACCAACAGTACATCTCAACTATCGTTACTTTGAGGCAGGCCCAATTTGGTGGTTTGGTGGTGGGGCTGATTTAACGCCATATTATCCCTTTGCACAGGATGCAGTTCATTTTCATCAGACGTTAAAAAACGCCTGTGATATCTACCATCCAGAGTATTATCCAACCTTTAAACGCTGGTGTGATGAATACTTCTACTTGAAACATCGCCAAGAACAGCGAGGCATTGGCGGCATTTTCTTTGATTATCAGGATGCTAGTGGCCAGCTTTATGTTGGTTCTCAAACAGATAGTCCCGCAGCACTCTACAGTCAGCAAGTCGGAACGGTATCTCGGAACTGGGAAGATATTTTTGCCTTTGTGCAGTCTTGCGGTCAAGCATTTCTACCCGCCTATTTGCCCATTGTAGAACGACGGCAGGAAATAGAGTATGGCGATCGCCAACACCAGTTTCAACTATACCGTCGGGGTCGTTACGCAGAGTTTAATTTGGTATATGACCGGGGGACGGTTTTTGGTCTGCAAACCAATGGGAGAACTGAATCTATATTGATGTCTCTACCACCTCTTGCACGTTGGGAATATTGCTATGAGCCAGAACCAGGCACACCCGAAGCACGGCTTACCGAAATATTTCTCCAGCCTCATGATTGGACAAATGTAACTTTTGTCCAAAAATAACAACATTTTTAGTAATAAGAGTTTCACAATGAGCAGCCATAAGTAGGTCGGCGTAAATAATTATGTTGGGATAAGACAGGGGGCAAGGAGCAGGGGGAAAGAGAGTTTGAGGCTTGTTTACTTTTTTTACACAGTTTGGTTTTATTGTGCCGACTTACTTACCAAGAATTTTGGGCTTAGGTGAACGGTATTGGAATTGATTGATAACTGTTTTGTGGTTGTTGAGGAAATATTTAGTGAGATTCAATTCTTTAGAAACTTTGCCAGAGAAACCTCTGCGTCTCGATTGGGTCGCAGTGGTATTTTTTGGTACTATCCATGCAGTTGCATTGCTAGCTCCTTGGTTTTTCTCTTGGAGTGCATTGGGTGTAGCTGTATTTCTGCACTGGCTATTTGGCAGTATCGGAGTTTGCTTAGGCTATCATCGGTTGCTGAGTCATCGCAGCTTTAAAGTACCTAGGTGGTTAGAGTATGCGATCGCCATTTTGGGTGCATTATCTTTACAAGGAGGGCCGATCTTCTGGGTGGCTGGACATCGTTTGCATCATGCTCACACCGAAGACGAATATAAAGATCCCTACTCTGCCCGCAGAGGTTTTTGGTGGAGTCATATCCTGTGGATTTTTTATCCCCGTCCAGAATTCTTCGATTATGAGCGCTATCAGCGATTTGCTCCCGATTTAGTGCGATATCCTTTTTATCGTTGGCTCAATCGCTACTTTCTATCGCTGCAAATTCCAGTTGCATTGTTGCTTTATGTACTTGGCGGTTGGTCATTCATTATCTATGGTGTATTTTTGAGAACTGTGATTCTCTGGCATACGACTTGGTTTATCAATTCAGTAACTCATCTATGGGGATATCGCAGCTTTGCCTGCAATGATAATTCTCGTAATCTTTGGTGGGCAGCGATTCTCACCTATGGAGAAGGATGGCACAATAATCATCATGCCTATCCTCACGTAGCCAAATGTGGTTGGCGCTGGTGGGAAATTGACATGACTTGGTGGGTAATTGGATTGTTGAAAACAGTCAGTTTGGCAAAAGATGTGAACCTACCACCTGCTCAAGCGATGAAAGCTGGAGATTTGTAGATCCAGTAGATCCCAATACTGCTCGCTTCGTGGATTTTAAACTGGAATTTGGTTTTTGGTAAAGGTTAAAGGGTAAAGGTTAAAAGTTTTTTCTTTCCCCTTTCCCATTGCCCTTTTCCCGTTAACCGACAAGTATTGCAGTAGATCCAATGGAGTCCAATACGGTTCGGATAAGCAGGGAAGGAAAAAAGTTAATTCTTCCTCCCCTGCTTGCATCAACAGATAAATTTATTGACCGTATATTCTCGCTACAGAATAGCTTTAAATTGAGCTATGAAAGTTCAGTGATAAAACTGATATTATTGTATAATAAAGTCAAGATTTATTGAAAAATACTAATTCCATCGCAGAGATTGCGATCACTCCGTCGTACTTTTGCATTATTCTGCCTTTCTTCGGTAAGTTTAAAGAAAGTATTTTTCCACGCATCTAATAAATATTTCCACACCCATTGCCAAGGCGGTTTCGTCAAAATCAAACCGGGGATGATGATGGGGATATGCTAAGTCTTTCGCTGGGTTAGCAGAACCCAAAAAGAAATAACAACCAGGAACCTCTTCTAAGAAAAATGACATATCTTCAGCAGCCATAGTTTGGCATTCTGGCACAATACCTAGAGAAGTTTCTACCACTTCTTCGGCTACAGATCGCACCAGTTCTGCTATTCTCATATCATTAATTACTGGTGGGTAAAGTGACCAGTATTCTAAGTCATAATTCGCACCATGACTCTGACAAATTCCAGCAATAATCTGCTCGACACGCTCTTGAAAAAAGCCTTTCAAACTAGGATTAAAATACCTGACAGTAGCACTCATTCTCGCTGTATCAGCAATCACATTACGCTTGGTTCCTGCATGAAGTTCACCCACTGTCACCACTGCCGAATCAATGGGATTCACATTTCGAGCGACAATGGTTTGCAAAGCATTGACGATTTGGGCAGCAACAACAACAGAATCAACAGTTTGATGGGGTAGTGCGCCGTGTCCACCTTTGCCCAAAATTGTGCAGTTGAAGCACTCCACAGCAGCCATCAACGCCCCAGCCCGCACACCTACTGTTCCTAAAGGTAAATTATTCCACAAGTGCAAACCAATAATCGCATCAACATCAGGATTTTTCAGGACTCCAGCTTCAATCATCGGCTTCGCGCCTCCTGGTGATTCTTCTGCTGGCTGAAAGATAATTTTCACCGTACCAGAGAAGTCTTGCCGATGCTGCTGAAGATAATAAGCTGTACCTAAAGCGATCGCTGTATGTCCATCATGTCCACAAGCGTGCATCACTCCCTCATGCTGCGATTTGTACGGTACTTCGTTGAGTTCTTGGATTGGCAAAGCATCCATATCCGCCCGAATTGCTAAAACTTTGCTCGTGGGGAGTTTGTTACCTTTAATCGTGGCAACAATGCCAGTGTGGGCAATACCAGTTTTATGCTCAATCTCCCATTCTTGCAGCTTTTGTGATACAAACTCAGCTGTCAGTTTTTCCTGAAAACCCAACTCTGGTTGTTGATGCAATCGCCGCCGCCACTCTACTAATTGCGGTTGCAATGAACGGATCGCGAGTCGGATGCGAGATAGATCAACAGAAGAGGGATTGGGAAAGGTAGAAACCATTATGAATACAAACTAGTTTAAGTACATAACTGAGTTTATTTTCCCAGTTTATCGCCGGGAATGGGGAAGAATTCGCATCAAAATCTTCTTAGGGACTTCCAACAAATAAATTATCCAATCTTGTGGGGGTGGGCATCTTGCCCGACATATAAACTGGGATCTCGTGTCGCCCACCCCACAAGGGTTAATTGGATATTTTGTTATTTGGAAGTCCCTAAGTAAGTTAAAACACTTTGGAATTTGGGGAAGCGCCAATGGAAAGCACTATTTTTTTTTCGGCTGGCTTTTCTAAGAAATTTTCGGATAGTAATTTAGTCAAGGCATCAGGATGTACTTGCCAGTTTAATAATCCTGATAACCCCATGATCAAGCCAAATAGAGTTGGAACTAAAGCGGCGTAGAACAACCATTTTTTCTGAGATAGAGATGTAATAGCAAATAGCGAGACAGAGATCGATAAGGAGGCATCAGCTAGATCAAACTGGTCGTCATGATAATTAAGCTGGTCATAGGTTGTTTGATCTTGTTCGGCAATTACCTTCTGTTGCTGCTTTTTCTGGTCTTCTTTATCCGCAATGCTTTGATAAGCGGCAATCTGTTTTTCATAGTCAGCCCTCACAGCAGCAGGTTGAGAAAGAGATTGCAATTTGAGTTGCACCACATTTGATTTGGCTATTTCTTCACGAATATTACGAGCCTGGTATAACGCCCAATCATCAATTTTATTTGCTTGAGCTTGCTGCATTGCCTGAACTATATTATCGTCTTTGACTTTGCAGATGCCCATAAAAGTTGCTATCAATGCAACTGCAATTGCTACAGCACTATTTAGACGACTTTTGCGTTTTTCACGGTTAGCTGGCGTTTCCGGTTCATCGTCGTCCTCCCCAAGCAGGTCAATTGGGTTGATGTCCATATCGTTATACCAATTTCACTTAAATATAAAACAAGGGTTGCTTAATTTGCAATTGTATGTTGTTAATACTCAATATCCAATGCTCAATTTAAAATGTCAGTGTTTCCCAATCTAAATCTGATGCTATTTGAGCAAGTTTATCTAAATCAGTAAGATTATCTAAATAAGGTAAACAGCCTAAAACTGGTGTATTGGTAAGTGATTGAATCAATTGATGTGGTGTCCAATCGGCTATTTCTGCATCTGTTCGGGGTTGTACGCAGTTCAGAACAATACCTTTGAGATTGACGCGCGATTGTCTAGCTAATGCTACATTTGCCACTGCTTGAGCGATCGCACCTAATCTCACTGGTACTACTAATACCGTTGGTAAACGCCATTCCCCTGCCAAATCAGCTACCGTTAATTCCTCTGTGATTGGCGAACCCAACCCTCCCAAGGCTTCTACAAGTACAAAATCACGGTGCGATCGCAACTTAGACAAAGCTTGCCACACAAGAGCTAAATCTACTTGGCGATTTTCCCGTGCTGCTGCGATGGGAGGGGCTAGAGGTGCTTGAAAGTACAAAGGTGTAATTTCTTCAGCAGATTGTTCTAGCGCAAATAGCTTTTGATACCACTCGCGATCGCCAATTCCTGATTGAATCGGTTTCATGATTCCCCAGCTACGCTGCGGGTAATATTTTTGCCAATAGGCTGCTAATGCTGTCGTTAAAACAGTTTTACCAGCTTCCGTATCAGTTCCAGTAATTAGTAGTGTGTTTAACATTAATTTCTTTGACCAGAAAATGGTTGTGTTCCATCAGTCGGTGGCAAAGTTGGCGTTTCAATAGTGGTAGGAATTGGCAAGGGTGTTTCTGTGGGTATTGGTAAGGGTGTTGCTGTGGGTATTGGCAAGGGTGTTTCTGTGGGTATTGGCAAGGGTGTTGCTGTGGGTATTGGTAAGGGCGTTACTGTGGGTATTGGTAAGGGCGTTACTGTGGGTATTGGCAAGGGTGTCTCTATGGGTGTTGGTTTAACTAGTTTTTCTAATGCAACATTCAGGTTGTAATTGCTTTCGGTAACTCCTGGAACCAGAGTTAACTCAATAGTATATCTACCAGTAACCAGCAATATGCCTTGATATGCTGTTACTTGTTGGGCATTAATATCAATTGGTTGTTGATTGGGACTGAAGACTGTTAACAAAATATTGCTTCCTGGGTCAAGAAACGCAGTTAGCTTGTCACCTTTTTGCCCGAAAAAAGTGTACCTGATTATTTGATTTGTTTTCAGAGTATCGTTAACCGTGGCTGTGTTATTAGATGCTCCCAGATTGAGGCGTTTACTAGGTACAACAGATTGATTGCTGGTGGGTGTGGGTGTGGGTGTAAGTGTGGGTGTAGTACCACCAGGAATCACTGGTGAAGGGAAATTTTGTGGAAGCGTTTCAATTGGTGTTTTCGGCTGACTGCGGATGGAACTTACCAGCGCCCAAGAACCGAATCCGGCGATAATCACGACAGCGCTGCCAATTGCGGTAATCGCTAAGGGATTATCCAAAATTGAGTTAGTGGTGCTTGGTGGAATCACAGGATTGGGTTTCTGAGGCGAAGCTGGTGGTGGTACTAAGTCAGGACGACGACCAACAGCCATTGTCTGTAAGTTGGACACATTCAGAGGGGGAAGATTCGGTTGCTGTAAAGGTTGGAGTGCTTGCAATACACTAGCAGCACTTTGATAGCGATCGCTCGGTATATGATTCAACATCCGATTCAACACTACAGCAAATCGTGGATTTACTTTTACCCACCGCTGCCAATTCCAAGTTAGTTGGTTTTCATCAAATAAATCCTTTGGTTCTTTACCAGTCAGCAAAACGACCGCGCTTACCGCTAAAGCATACAAGTCACTGCTAGGATAAGCTCCCCCTGTTTGCATTTGTTCGCTAGGAGAGTAGCCTAATTTTCCCACAGTGGTTTCTGGCAGGGCATTATCTGGCGATCGTAAACGCGTTGCTAGTTCTTTCACTACCCCAAAGTCAATTAACACAGGTTTCGCGTCACTATCTCGCAAAATAATATTTTCTGGCGAGATATCTCGGTGAATAATCCCTCGACTGTGAATATGCTCTAAAACAGGCAGCAACAACTCTATTAGCTGTAATACTTCTGCTTCTGTAAAAGTTTGATCCACAGCTTGACGTTCAGCTAGCAGAGTCCGGTACGTCTGACCTGCAACGTAGTCTTCCACCAAAAATAAGCGTTGATCTTGCTCAAATCTTTCCCGAAATTTAGGGACTTGTGGGTGTTCGATTTGATATAAAATGGCAGCCTCTCGGTGAAAAAGCTCTTGTGCCTTCTCCCAAGCCAAAGCCCCTGTTGCTGTTGAAGTCAATTCCTTGATCGCGCAAAGTTCGTTAAAGCGCCTCTGGTCTTCTGCCAGATAGGTTCTACCAAATCCTCCTTGTCCGAGAATTTGAATTATGCGGTAACGGTTTTGCAAGACAGTACCAACTGTAATGGGTGGTTGCATGATCGATTGATTGAGTGTAGTAGCAACTGAAGAGGAAGTCACCCACAAAGATTAAGTCCAAGAGGCGACTGACAGTTACCTGCCGCAATATTCTACTATACCTAACAACTACACCCCCACCAGAGCAAGGTTCTTTTTTACTCCATAACTTCAGAGCCTCCAATCGCCCAATTCAATTTTTCTTCTTGACAAAACGATATATTTTAAAATATGCAAAATCAACTTGAGAATCCAGCTTATACAAACTACTCATTTTTCTTTCAATCAACCCTTTAGGAAATTGATAATCACGATTAATTGTCAGGAGAACAGTATCCTTATTATTTGTTAATTTTTCAATTTCTTCAGCAAAATTTTCATTCGGAACTTCTTTTTTTAACCGTTCCCCCAAATTTCTTGCATCCAGAGTGAAACTGTCACCGTAATATTCAAATAATCTGGGATTAGCAAATAAAAATACAGATTGTGTAGAAGAGGAGCGATTTTTTATTAGGTACTGGACAGCAGAACGATAGTCATCTCTCTGATAGTCTCCATTGAAGTAGTAGTTACCAAGAGAATAAATATTCATAACTATCAGAGAGATGACAGCAATTTGAGCCAACTTAGACACTCCATAGCGCTTTGATGTGATACTAGGTCTTTGACTCAAAGCCGATGGTAGAAGTATGGCAAGTGGTAACCAAAGATAATAAGAGTGACGTGGCACCCAATTAGTTTTGGCAACTATAGCTAAAAGCAATCCTAGCAAAAATGCTATAACAAAAACAGAAGTAAAAAAGTAATCAGGATGTTGCTCTCTGCCCTTTTTCTTGTGTATCAATAAAACTCTTACTAAAGCCAATAAAATTACAGTACCGACAATTAATAATAAAAGTAGTTGAGGCCAATAAGTAAGCATAACTTGCACTCTATCATCACCGCGCAATTGCTCCATTGAAGGGCCATAGGTTGTTCCCACCAAAATTCCATTTAACACAAAAAGAATATTTTGGATTATGGGTAATCCCAAACGATTAATTGGAATTGTTTCGGGATCGGTTGCTCCAGGTAAAGTCAGGTGATATATAACTGACGGTATAGATAAAAACGCAGCAGGAAGCCACCATTGTAGCCATTCCTTGAAATTTCTATAGATGGCAATATGAGATACACATAAAGCTGTAGTAAAAAGCCACATAGTAATGTTACTAAAAAGCCCTAAGGCAGTAAAAATACTAAACAGCCATTTTGAAGTATTTTGATGAGTTTGATTTTTAACTAATACTTTGCTAAAGAAATATAATTGAAGTGAGGCGATAAACATTGCGAAGGAATAAATTCTTGCTTCTTGGCTGTAGTTGACACAGAAACAACTGAATGTCAAAATTACCAGAGTCCAGAAGGCGTGCTTTTTACCATATATCCGCAAAGCAGTAAAGAATAGAATGACATTTGAGCCAATACCTAAAATAGTAGAGAGTGAGCGAAGGGCAAATTCACTTTCGCCAAATAGCTGACGCCACCAAAACATAACTATAAAGTATAGTGGCTGAAACCTATCACTATTTGTGATGTTTCTAACTCTCGAAATACTCTCTTGAAAAGTCGAAACATCAGAATTAGTTAAGGTCAAGCCTTCATCGTACCAAAGACTCTGGCTTGACAGCATAAAAAAGCGGAGTAAACCACTCAAAAAAACCAATATTAAAATAGAGATATAATATTTAGACCATCTCTGATTTTTGATTGTCATGATCATTTGTTTTACGTCCTGGCACTTTTAGTTCTTACATAATTTAGTTTTTTTATAGTCAATGTTTACCTAAAGCAATTGCCCAGATACCACTCAACATCAAACCTGCTCCTAACCATTGGGAAATTAAGATTTTTTCTTTCAAAATTACAGATCCAGTAATCATTGTAACTATAATTGTTAATCCTATTACTAATGGATAGGCAACAGATAAATTCAGTTTGCCTAAAACTACTACATAAAAAACCGCACTCAAACCATAACTCAAAATCCCTGCCATTAAATAGATATTTAACGGATTTTGTCCTGCTCCTAGTTTCAATAGATTTTGTGCCAGTGTGTTTAACCCCACCGTGATTAAAATCAGCAAGCTAAAAACTATCTGGTTATTCATAGTGAAAATTTACTCAATTTATAAAGTGATATTTTTTTGATGAAAAGAGCAATTTAGAAGAAACTCTCATAGCCAGCAGTATCGTCAAAATCCCAAAGTTCTCCTCCAGATGGATAAGGTATTTGCACCCATTTCCCAGCAAGTTTTTCCCACCATCGGGGCGGGTGCGGTAGGCTAGCGACTTGGATGAAACCACATCTACAAATTAATGCTCCCACAAAATCAGTATGTAAACTATCACCAATAACGAGTATTTGTTTTGCTGGTAATTTCATATAAGCTGTTGCCTGTCGAAATGCAGGGGGGAAGGGTTTTTTCGCCGGACTGAGTGCTGGAATATCAAGGCGATGAGACCAATATTTGACGCGATAGCGACGTTTCCCATTTGAGAGGATAAAAAATTGCAATCCGGCTAACTTTGCTTGCTTAATCCAATCTTCTGCATAAGGAGATAGGTAGAGATCATCTTCTGAAACAATAGTGTTGTCTAAATCGAGGATTATCCCTTGAATTTTACAGGTTTTTAGCCACTCAATTTCGATACTTGCCAATGTATAGACTTGTCGTGGTAGTCTGTGGGGTTTCCTTTTAAAACCTGGTTGGTTGTTTCCCTGAATGAGCAAATGCAGCCAGGAAATAAAGGTGCTGAAGAGTTTTATGAAAATAGCTGTGGGATTTTTCATCTACAAATTCCGTCAAGTTTCCTCCCATCACGCCTTAGGGACTTCCAATAAATAAATTATCCATCTTGTGGGGTGGGCAGCGTTTGACTGACTTGTACTGAGCAGTTCGACAGGTTTATTGTCAAACTTGCAGTAGCACTTTTTTGTGGAAGAAAGCTACGCACAGAGAGAGTCTAGTAGAGAAGAGTCGAAGTCTCGCTCTGAGTTCTGCATACCCTGAATATGGGATGGGTGTTCGCGTCGCGGCAAGTAATGCGGACACCTATCAACAAGAAAATTTGAGATTTTTTTATTTGGAAGTCCTTTAAGGTACTAATACCACAATTTGAAAGTGTGGATACCAAAGAGTCCAACGGAGAATTGGACGACTAACTGTAGCTCCCATTGATTGAAAAACTTGAACAAGATCGCTACTTCGGCGTTGGTGAACCCATTCTCTTGCCAGTAACAAGTCATGAAGCTGATTCATAAAAGACCCAATAATTTTGGATGCCTCAATGTCTTTAATAATCAGCCTTGCTCCTGAATCCATCTGCGAAATTGTTTTACGGAGAAAATCGTCCTGTAATTTTGGAGGAATGTGGTGGAGAACATCAATCATAGTTACAGTGTCATATCCATGTAAATCTGGTGGTGTTTCTTCTGGATGCAAATGCCTGACCTGAAAAATTTCAGATTTCATTGCAAAAGCCTCAGAAGCTTTCACCGCTTCACGTGAAATATCATAACCATGAGCTACTTTTACTGAACGCAACTTTAAAGCCAGATAAAGTAACGCTCCTGTACCGCAACCAATATCATAAAGACGTGCGCCTTCGGGAATCTTGGCAAGAACCATATCAAGAGGACAGATAAATGGACGATAGCGTGTTTTTAGTGCAGCAAGTCCAGACATTTTTTGACAAGGTAGTTTCATCTCGTCAGCAAGGCTAAAACTATTCATACAACTTGTTAGGGTGAAACAGTTACAAGCTTGATCGGGCAGACTAACTGCTAGTACAGCACGGCGTAAATAAACAGACTATTTCAAATGGCGTAAGAAGCTCGGAATATAATTCTTTTGAATTTTGACTTCCGCCTTGCGGTACTAGTGGCTTCTCCTGTGAGATTTATTCAATCATCCCTTGCTTTCTCAACCAGAGAATCAAAAAGCATGTGATAATCCAACCAATAACTGTGATTAGTATTGGCAAGTCTTTCAATAAAACTTCTTCTGGGCGTTCACTACGTCCACCTTGCTCTGGATGATGGTTGTCGCTGTAAGTGCTAATCTGTTGGGGATCACTCAGCAGTTGATAGCGAAAAATTCCATACAACACAAACGGTAAAGTCAGTAGCATCCAAGAGGTGGGCGCTCCATGTAGATAGGGCCCGGAACTCCAAAGAGCATAGGTGAGAACTGTGCCTGTGGTGACAACATTTTCCATGCGACCTAGTAGAGGCAAGGAATAGTATTTGAGGACAGAGCGAGGCTTGTTGCCTTTAAGTTGCGCTAATCGTAGTTCTGCTTTGCGCTTTTCAATACCTAGAAATAGCGCCAACATTGCAGTACACATTAAAAACCAAGATGATAAAGTAATACTGGTAGCAGCAGCGCCGGCATAAGCTCGTAGCACAAATCCAGTAGCGATCGCCCCAATATCCAAAATCACCATCCGTTTGAGTCGCAGATTATAGGCAACCTGTAACAGCGCGTATGCAGTTATCGCTGCACCCAAATGGGGCGATCGCAACCACCCAAAAATTAGCGCTCCACCTAAAAGCACCAATGCCATCCCAGTAGCAACACGGATGCTGACTAATCCAGCAGCTATTGGACGCTTACACTTGACAGGGTGTTGACGATCAGATTCCACATCTACGATGTCATTGATTAAGTAGAAGCCACTTGATGCACAGCAAAATAATACAAATGCCAATAAGCTACCCAGCAGAGATTGCAGATTGATGCTAAATGCGAACAATGGTGCTGCAAATACCACCAGGTTTTTCGTCCATTGTCGCGGCCGCATGGCAGCTAAGTAGTACGCTGACTTCTTGGAATTAGTTGCTATGGCAGTTAAAGATTTTTCTACTACTGAAGTACGCCGAGAGTCCATAAGTATGCCTACCGCTTCTATATCTCAAGAGAATTTAGATTCAACAACTTCGTTTAGATTTATTAATAATATGTTTTTTTAGTAAAAATACTTACAAGGTTTTCTCTAGATAATACTACCTTTATTTTGGTATCAAAAAAAAAATTTTATTTAATCTTTATTCAAGCTTTATCCAATCTTTATTTAAAAACTTGCTTGTACGTAGGTGAGTTTTGGGCGCTGCTAGCTTCTTTTGGACTTCGCAATTGATTATCGTTTTTATTACTGCGTAACATATAAAACAAAAAACTACATTTGTTCTACTTAATAATAGGTGCTATACTGTTGTGAGAATAAACTCATTAAGTTGTAAATGCTTTACTGCCAGCTATAAATTAAGATAGTTAGAAAAACTTACTACAACAATGTTTAAGCAATTGGGGTTATTTTCCTCAACCTAAAAAATTTAACTATAGACCTAGTGGATGAAATTGATGACAGTTAAGCTATCAATACCTTATTTGCCAAGAAGACTAAATAATTAGCGAATGATAATTTGATAATTTTATGCAGAAATGTTTAAATTTTGTATGGAAGCTTTAACAAAACTCACAGATGTTTTTTTAGGCTGTTTCTCGGTTAAATCTATTAAATCTCTAATGATAATATTACTATGAATGCACATAGAGGATCTGCTGTACTCAGTTCTGCAACTTTCAAAGTGCAACCATCTACAACAGGACTCAACGATAATCATCGTCTGCGGCTGTTTTCTGGCTCTGCCAATATACAGCTGTCTCAAGAAGTCGCTCGTTATGTGGGTATGGACTTGGGGCCAATGATTCGCAAAAGATTTGCGGATGGAGAACTTTACGTTCAAATCCAAGAATCTATTCGCGGTTGTGATGTCTATTTAATCCAGCCATGTTGTCAACCCGTAAACGATCATTTGATGGAATTATTGATTATGGTTGACGCCTGTCGTCGGGCTTCTGCGCGACAGGTAACAGCAGTAATTCCCTACTATGGCTATGCTCGTGCCGATCGCAAAACAGCAGGACGAGAGTCAATAACCGCCAAGCTGGTTGCTAACTTGATCACTGAAGCAGGAGCCAATCGCGTTCTAGCAATGGATTTACACTCGGCTCAGATTCAAGGCTATTTCGATATCCCCTTTGATCATGTCTACGGTTCACCAGTATTGCTGGATTATCTAGCAAGCAAACAATTACCCGATCTGGTAGTTGTTTCTCCCGATGTTGGTGGTGTAGCAAGAGCTAGGGCATTTGCGAAAAAACTGGGTGATGCCCCATTGGCGATTATTGACAAACGTCGTCAGGCACATAATGTTGCAGAAGTGTTAAATGTCATCGGCGATGTTAGAGGCAAAACAGCAGTATTAGTGGATGACATGATTGATACTGGGGGCACGATCGCTGAAGGAGCGCGATTGCTGCGTGAAGAAGGAGCGCGTCAGGTATATGCCTGTGCAACTCATGCGGTGTTCTCTCCACCAGCGATGGAGCGATTATCCAGTGGCTTATTTGAGGAAGTGATTGTGACAAATACGATTCCCATACCAGAAAACAATCGTTTTCCCCAACTAGTGGTGCTGTCAGTAGCTAATCTCTTAGGAGAAACTATTTGGCGGATTCATGAAGATACTTCAGTCAGTAGTATGTTTCGCTAGACTGTCATTCTAATGGTGTAAATTACGTACACTGTCCTCTTTATTGGGGGACAGTGTAAATTTTTAGCAACTCTAAAATTTTAAATGAATAAGTTAAAAAACATCTAATTTGCAATAACTTAATTTAATTACGATCATAAGCCTATCTAACTATTAGTGAGACATAGGTAACGCAACTTGTAACAGAATTATCCTTCTATGACATAAACTCCGTAATCCCAATCCTTATGTCTAATTACTGACTACTGGTTTATGTTTATTGCTAACTTCTAAAGGCAGGAAAATCGTCAAAACTTCCCCGTAGTGTGGACGCTGACGCACAATCAGTTTGCCACCGATCGCCTGAAACAAATGCTTGGTTGCGGCGATATTTAAACTAATCGTACCTGTTTCTGGTTGAAACATCAGCAATTGACCCAGAGCTTTACGAATTGGTGGCCTTGCAGGTGTGGCAGCTTTATTTGAATCTTTGCAGCCGAATTGGGGCGATAATTGTAACTTCAGTTGATCT
Source organism: Nostoc sp. (assembly GCF_036916985.1). Lineage (GTDB taxonomy): Bacteria > Cyanobacteriota > Cyanobacteriia > Cyanobacteriales > Nostocaceae > Nostoc. The sequence goes on along the minus strand of NZ_JBALFD010000096.1, from coordinate 24,179 downwards.
CCAGCTGGGATAACTTGTACTTGAATATGGCTGCCAGCAGGTAAACTGCGAGTAAAATTTTCCATCAAACCAGTGAGTACCTGATCCAACATGGTGGGATTGCTCACCACTGTTGGTAGTTGCTGAGGTAAAACAACATTTAAAGTTAAGTTCCGCCGATGTGCTGCTTGTTCCCAACGGGGAATACTCTGCTGCAATACTTGATCTAAAGACATCGGCGTGAGTTGAGTTTTTGATGATTTTGATGAGGTAGTAGTTTCCAGTTCTGCTGCCTTAAACAGCAATTCCATGCGGTCAATTTGTTCAGTACATTCGTGATCGATAATTTTTAAGCGATTGATCACACTAACATCTAAGTCTCGCCGCTTCAACAATAGACGAGTCATGGTGCGAATAGTTGTTAAAGGTGTGCGAACTTCGTGAGCGAAGGCTTGGAGCAATTCTACATCAGGATTTGGGGATTGGGGATTGGGGATGGTGGGGCCCCCTCTGGGGATAAGGGGTAATGGGGATTGGTTATTCTCCTTGTCCAACTTATCCCCAGTCCCTAGTAAAGAGTCCCTAGTTTCTTCTGGTTCTGTGAATTTCTGAAGCAACAACTGGCTAAACTGAATTATGATGCGGTAGTCTGGTGCTACCGGGGAATACTGTTCTACTAATGCGTCCAAGCGGGCGAAAAATTCTGGATTAGCCAGCATTACTCGTGCCCCTAGCGATCGCCAAGCCTGTTGCACTACTTCTGGTTCAAAAGAAAATGAAAAGGTTTTTTTACCGTTTTTGTGGGTTGCTAAAACCAGTACTAATCTAAATTTATCTGTAAAAACCAAGCAAAATTGTTCTGCCCCTAGCGGATCGGCAGGTAGTAAGGGAAGTACCGATTCATGGGGAGCAATTTCATCATTTACATACGCGGTGCTGTAACCCGCAGCAGACATCACACCTGGCATCTGAAATGGCATCAGTGCCAAGGGATTAAATGGTTTTGCCGTAAAAGTTACTGTTTGTAAACTTTGAATCAGTTTTGGTTGACTAAATAAGGGTGCTGGTGCAGCTAAAACTAATCCTTGGATTGTATCAACTGAATCAGATGCTAAAGTATTTAATAGCAAATGTTCTGTCGCTGCGAGGCTGACACGCCATTGCTGCTCTGCTTTAGCAGGTGAAGATTCGGCCACACTTGATTGATTTTCAGCCAAGATTTCGCTCAGGCTTGGCAATATCCATTTGTACACAGGTTTTCACCCCTTAATTCAAGAGCGACTAACAGCGTCTAGGGTAGAAATTTCACTACTACCTAAGAGGTTATAGCTATTTGTGTACTGATAACAGTGGTAGAACCGAACAATTCGGGGGCAATTTCCCCTAACTGCGATCGCAGTTCTGACTTTTCACGGTATCTGGAAAAACTCTCTCCTGAAAGGCTACGGTATACACGGAAGTCTTTGAGGGATTGAAGAAGAGGCAGGGGGGCAGGGGGAGCAGGGGTAGGGGTCAATAGATCGCGTTGTAGGGGCAATTCATGAATTGTCCCTACGACAAATATGGTTTTTGACCTTTTATATCATGTCCTTGCGAGCGCAACGAAGTGAAGCAATCACAAGTGTTTAACCAGACATGATATTACATATTTGATGTTTATTGTCAATGCATAAGTAATATTATCTAGCTTCAAACAAATAATTTGAATCGTGCTAGCTGATTTTCAATGGTTCCTGTAAGGATTTTATTCAGTTCTGTGGTGTCTTGGAATTGCAAAATTTGCTGTGTGGGTAAGTCGAAAGAAAATTGCCCTTCAAAGTCTGGGCGTTCCATCTGCGCTAATAAAATCTGTTCAGAACGCTTACTTTGGATGGCATAGCCAATTTCAATACAGACATTCGGACTGGGAATTAATTGGGGGATTTCTTTACCATCAATAATCGCAATGGGCGCAGTGTCAGCGATAAATAGCAAACTCTTACGGATTTTTCGCATGATTGTGCGGTTAATTCGTAGAGGTGCGCCACTGACACGAGAGGATTCTACTAATGTTAGGGGAAGGCGTGATCGCAAGTTTAAACTTTCCAAACTTTTTCGCAGTTCTTCTCTGAGAGCATCTGTCGCTGCGGGATATTCAGTTTGAGAAGATAAAAAAATCGTTGGTTCTAACTGAGCCAACACTGCTTGCTTGGTAAAATAAATTTCATGGCTAATTAAGTCAATGTTAGAGACACAATAGCCACCACTACCTTCAATATAAAATTCAATATTTTCCCCTTCCAGATAGCGCCCAAACCAAGTTGATTTCTTCACTTCGTCACTTTCTTCCAAAAAGTCTGCTCGCAATGCTGATTTCAACAGACTTTTTTTGCTTAAGCGAATGTCTGGCGGACGTTTTTCCAGTTCTGGAATCGGCTCATAATCTTGTAGATACCACGCCCTGAGCGCAATAATTGACATAAGACGCTATTTCAACTGTTTCTCGCTACTCAAATTAGTATAATCTTACACCCAGAGGATGTCAGATTTCCGACTTCTCTTTAAACACAACAACACCCAAACCTCTACTCCCTGAAGTATCCCTCTCCTTATTTATCCTAACCAGGGATGTACTAACTTTCACCGCTTCTGTAAAAAAGTAATGAAAATCAATGACAGCATGGGATCAATTACGCAGTGGTGGTATAGCGGTTCCAATTCAGATGAGGTACAACATTAGATTGCAAGGTGTAGGGGCACGGCAGTGTTCATTAGTGTGAACTTAACGTGAAACGGGCGGTTAGAAACCTTACGGGTGTACCTTGCTAGGTCGGGAAATGCTATAGACAAGGTTTTGCGATCGCAGATGATTGAATCAAGTTTGCTGATTTATCTAATTGGCGTAATCACATCGACTCTAAGCAAGTAGAACTAGATTACCGAGAATTCTGTGAATAATCGCTATGTAATTAATTTTGTTTGGTTACTTGTGCTTTGACGAAGAAGCTGCCAGAGCGATCGCCAGTGGTAAAATTCGATGTTCCTGAATTTGAATTCTGGTGTGGAGCGTTTCTGCTGTATCATCCGGCAGTACTGGGACTGCGGCTTGCATCAATATTGGGCCACTGTCCATTTCTAAACAAGCTATATGCACTGTACAACCAGTGATTTTTACCCCAGATGCCAAGGCTTGTTCTACAGCATGAATGCCTTTGAAACTAGGTAACAAACTAGGATGGATATTAATAATTTTATCAGGAAAGGCATCAATGAAAACTGATGTTAACAATCGCATCCAACCTGCCAAAATCACCCACTCTACATCGTAGCGCTGCAATGTCTGCACAATTTCCCGATCAAACTCTTCTCGGCTTTGATACTTGCGGTGATTTAATAAAACAGTTTCTACACCTCTATTAGCTGCTCTCACTGCTGCCTTCGCAGAGGGATTATTGTAAATTAAAACTTGAATTTGGGCATTTAGCCGCCCATCTTGGATAGCTTGGGCAACTACATCAAAATTGCTGCCATTCCCAGAAGCCATAATTCCCAGTTTTAAAGGGGCAATTTGTTCACAAACATCGCTAATGCTGGGAGAAATCAAGCTCAGGGTAGAATCAGGGCGGAAGGTCATAACAGCTAAGAGGAAAAATTATAGATGCCAAAAAGATATAATAAGTACACTTTTGTGTAAAAGCGTAGCTTGTTTAATGCAAAAGGACGCATTGGCATTGTTACCCGATGCATTGGCATTGTCAACCGATGCATTGGCATTGTTACTCGGTGCATTGGCATTGTTACCCGGTGCATTGGCATTGTCAGCCGATGCATTGGCATTGTTACCTGATGCATTGGCATTGCAGGGTAAGCTGTTCCACATTCAACTTATAACTAGTCCGGTTGATAGAAATAATATTCTAAAACTTGGTATAAAGAAGACAGCACAGAAATTAAAGCCATATCGGATTCGATCGCAGCATAGGTGAGTTAAATGGCGAAGGTAGCGTTGCTGATTGGGGTCAGTGAGTATGAACCAGGGCTGAGTCCTCTTCCTGGAGCAGTTAAGGATGTAGAAGCGTTGCGAGAGGTGCTTCTGCATACAGACATGGGTGGATTTGTTGCCTCAGATATTACCCTGCTAAAAAATCCTGAGCGACAAGATGTAGAAGAAGCGATCGAGCGTCTATTTACCAATCACCCAAAAGATGACTTGGTGTTGTTTTACTTTTCAGGGCATGGCATCAAGGATGATCTAGGACAGCTTTACTTGGCAACGCGCAAAACACGCAAAAATAGCAAAGGTGAATTAGTTCGTTCTACTGCTGTTGCAGCGCGCTTTATCCAACAGTGTATGAGTCTTAGCCGCTCTCGTCGGCAAGTGGTTATCCTGGATAGCTGCTTTAGTGGCGCGTTTGCCGAGGGCATGTCCGCCAAAGATGACGGCGCGATTGACATCCGAGAGCAGTTAGGCGGTGAAGGACGAGCCGTATTGACTTCTTCTAGTTCAACACAATATTCTTTTGAGCAAGAGGGACAAGATTTATCAATTTATACTCGTTTTTTGATTGAAGGTATCAAGTCGGGAGAAGCCGATCGCGATCGCGATGAGTTTATCTCCATTGATGAACTCCATGAATACGCCAGTCAGAAGGTGCGAGAACTTCAGCCGGCGATGAAGCCGGAAATCTATGCAATTCGAGAAGGCTTTAAAATTCGATTGGCAAAGGTGGCTCCGGGCGATCCCAGACAGCGATACCGTAAAGAGGTAGCGCGATTTATTCATCGAGGCGAAATTTCCTTTGTTGGTCGTCGTACATTGGATGTATTGAGGACTCGCTTGGAATTGGAGACAACTGAAGCAAAGGCGATCGAAGATGAGGTGTTAGAACCTTATCGCAATGATTTCCGCGACAAACTCCAGCAGTATCAGCAAGTGTTCACCGAGGTACTGGAGCGGGATGAGACGATTACAGATGGTGATCGCCACGATCTACAAAATCTCCAGCAAATTTTGGGGCTGCGGAATGAGGACACGATGCCAATTGAGGCACTAGTGACTGCACGGTTTAAGACACATCAGCAAAACCTGCAAACATATCAGCAAGCGTTTACAACGGCACTGCGACAGGAGTTTCCCCTAAGTGCAGCAAGCCGCGATCGCTTACGGCAAACCCAGCAGCAATTAGAACTTGAAAATGGAGATATTGCGGCGATAGAATCTCAGATTACGGCTGAGGTAGAGGCATATCACCAGAAACTCCAGGACTACCAACGGCTGTTTTCTACTGCCACGCAGCAGGAATATCCTCTCAGCGAAGCAACCCGCAATGACTTACACCAACAGCAGCAGCGCTTGGAACTGACTGATGTAGATGTTGCCCCAATCGAAGCACAAATCACAACCCAGATTGAAAGCTATCATCAAAAACTCCAGCAGTACGAGCAAGCGTTTGTGAAGGCGACGCAGCGCCAGCATTATCCAGATGAGGTGACGCGAAAGCAGTTGCAGCAAACGTGGCAGACGTTGGGGTTGAGTGAAGGAGATGTGAGTGCGATCGAGAGGCGGATTAATGCGGAGATTGAAACCCATCAAGCAAACTTGCGGCAATATGAGCAGGAATTTACAGAGGCTATTGAGCAAGAATATCCGCTCAGTGCTTTCAAACGCTCTCAACTAACGCAACGTCATCAAGCGTTGAATCTGACTGCTGAGGATGTGACTGCAATTGAAAATCCAATTATTGCTGCGATCGAGGAACATCGGCAAAAGCTTCAGCAGTATGAAGAGGTGTTTAGAGAGTCGATGCAGTTTGAATATCCTCTCAGTGATGCTACTCGTGAAGAGTTGCGACGATTTCAGCAAGTTTTAGATTTGAGTAATGGTACTGTTCTTTCTATTGAACAGCAAGTTATCACAACTTTCCAATCTTTAGAACCTAATCAATCACCATTAATTGCTAATCAAAATTTAACAAACAATCCAACATCATCAGTAGAGTTATTAATATCGGAACCAGATAAATCGATTACTCAGAAGGATCAACCTTCATTGCTTAGTTCTATGACAGAAACAACTAATGATAGTTCTTCTGAACCACCAAAAAATAATTTAATTAGCGGAAATTTAGTTTCAAATCTAGACTCTAATAGAATATTTTCCAGTAGGAATAATCATTTAGTATTTTACATTGCTTCCTTAATTGCCTTAGTTAGTGGAATAGTGGTGTGGAAAGAGATGTTTCTCCCAGCACAAAGAAAAACTGCGGAAGGTCTTACTAGAGATGCCAAAGCTTTTCTAGCAATAGGTCAATATAATCAATGTATTAATATTCTCGCAAATGCTACTAAATACGGTTTCTATGAAGGCTTCTATGATATTTGGAATGAGCAGAATGGTTTACGCATTCAGTGTCAAATTGGAGTTGATATGCCGCAGATTTTTTCACTACCCTCTAAAGCAAAATCTCTTACTACACAGCAAATGGATTCGCTGAATTCTTTATTTGAAAAATTCAAAGATAGAACAGTAAATAGTTCTAGTGTGTCAGTATCAATTGGTGCTACAACAATATATCAGGGATGGAAAGGATTATGTGTTGGAGAACAAAAACCATATCCAGAAAGAGTTTGGGGGTGTGGAACATCAGCACAGCATGAACTCCTAAGTTATGGCAATATACAATCGGAGAATCGATTGATTAAATCACGAGGTTGGGTTTTGTATAAACCATAGTTCTATGAGCAGAGGAGAAATATAATGTTAATAGAATCCCATCTCAAGCGATCGCCTTAGAAGTTCAACTATTCCACAGCATCGTTTTAATGACTATCGATGAGCTTTCATATATGCTCGGAGTAAAGTATTGATCTGCGTTTGATAACCCCGTCCTTGCGACTTAAACCACTCTAATACATCGCTGTCAATGCGTAACGTCACCTGTGCTTTATTTTTTGCCGCAGGTAAACCCCGTCGAACTGTAGCCTTGGCAAACAGTTCTGGTGTAATTTCTGGGCAATCTGATAAATCAATATCTTCATCGCTCATAGCATCAAGTCGTTGCCAATCAGTCTGAGAATTGCTCGAAATAGATTCGTTGCTCATATTTGGTTGCCTTTCTTGCAGAAATAATGCGCGTTAAATCATCACGCTCTGTATGGACAATAGCAACGACTCGCCCCTGCAACAAGCCAAAGGTGACGAAACGCTGCTCTCCGTAGCTGTAGCGGTCATCTTCAACCGTCACCGTGTCTCCATCAAATACTGCTGGGATATCGATAAAATCGATTCCGTGCTTGCCAAGATTTGTAAAGCGTTTTGCTTCATCCCATTCAAACTGCATTACCGAAACACAGCTACGCTTACCTGATTGTAACGACAAATTGTAGTTACAGCCACTTAGCCAAACGCACCTGCTGGGCTACGAGATTAAGCTAGAATATTAGTAGTAATTATTTTTGCTACTAATTGGTAGGAAGATGAATGTAGAAAAACTCTCTATTTCCTTGCCACCGTCTTTAGTGGAGTTTGTCGAAAATTACAAGCGCAATAAAGGATGTAAATCTCGTTCTCAAGTAATTGAAGAAGCATTAGAATTGCTGCGAAACCGAGAATTAGAGGCAGCTTACCGAGAAGCGTCTGCTGAAATTGATAACGATTGGGATGTGACAGTAGCAGATGGTTTAACAGATGAAACGTGGTGATATTTATTACGCAAATCTTAGTCCGGTGATGGGTTCAGAAATGGGTAAACGTCGTCCAGTGCTAATTGTCAGTAATGATATCAGTAATAGTGCTGCTACCACTGTGACAATTTTACCGCTTACTTCTAATGTCAGCCGTGTTTATCCCTTTGAAGTTTTGCTTAATCCAGAGATTAGTGGTTTAACAAAACCTTCTAAAGTACAGGCGCAGCAAGTACGAACAATTTCTAAGCAACGAATTACAGGTGAAGTATTAAATAGTTTAAACGAAGAGATGATGGTACTAATTGATTCGGCGTTGAAATTGCATTTGGGATTGGTTTGAGTTTGCAGAAAAATAGCGATGTTTAAGTAAAGACTCCAAGTAGAGATAATTATGAACCAAAAGCTTACCCAAGCGATCGCCTTAGAAGTTCAGCTATTCCACAGCATCGAACAGAAAGAAAATTTTCTCTTTTTAGGGACTTCCAAGAAATAAATTACCCAATCTTGTGGGGCGGGCGAGACGCCCACCCCACAAGAAGTAGTTTATCCTGATGATTTCTACATTCGCGTTGAGTCGGGTTGATAGAGGTGATACTCTAAAACTTGCTATAAAGGAAACAGTACAGAGATGAAAGCGTATCGAATTTGATCGCAGCATAGGTAGGTTAAATGGTGAAGGTAGCGTTGCTGATTGGGGTCAGTGAATATGAGCCTGGGCTGAATCCGTTGCCCAGTGCGGTCAGAGATGTGGATGCAGTATATGAGTTACTGCTGCATCCACAGATAGGCGAATTTGCTACATCAGATATTACCCTGCTAAAAAATCCTGAGCGACAAGTTGTAGAAATGGCGATCGAAACGCTATTCTCTGGACGGCACAAGGATGATTTGCTGCTGCTGTACTTTTCAGGACACGGCATCAAAGACGATCGCGGTAGGCTGTATCTAGCGACTCGCAACACCAGGAAGACACAGCAGGGCGAATTGATTCGCTCAACATCGGTGTCTGCCAATTTTATTCACGATCGCATGAGCGAAAGCCGCTCCCGTCGGCAGGTGGTGATCCTGGATAGCTGCTTTAGTGGCGCGTTTGCTGAGGGAATGTCTGCCAAAGATGACGGCACGATTGACATCCGGCAGCAGTTGGGTGGTGAAGGACGAGTCGTGTTGACTTCTTCTACTTCGACTCAATATTCCTTTGAGCAAGTGGGGCAAGATTTATCGATTTACACTCGTTTTTTGATTGAAGGTATTAAGTCGGGAGAAGCCGATCGCGATCGCGATGAGTTTATCTCCATTGATGAACTCCATGAATATGCCAGTCAGAAGGTGCAAGAACTTCAGCCGGCGATGAAGCCGGAAATCTATGCAAGTCGAGAAGGCTTTAAAATTCGACTGACAAAGGTGGCTCCGGGCGATCCTAGACAGCAATACCGTAAAGAGGTAATGCGATTTATTCATCGAGGCGAAATTTCCCTTGTTGGACGTCGGACATTAGATTATCAGATGACTCGCTTGGGATTGGAGACAACTGAAGCGAAGGCGATCGAAGATGAGGTATTAGAACCGTACCGCAAGGAGTTCCGTGAAAAACTCCAGCAGTATCAGCAGGTATTCACCGAGCTACTGGAGCGAGACGAAACGATTACAGATGGCGATCGCCTCGATTTGCAAAATCTCCAGCAAATTTTGGGGCTGCGGAATGAGGACACGATGCCGATTGAGGCACTAGTGACTGCACGGTTTAAAACACATCAGCTAAATCTGCAAACTTATCAGCAAGCTTTTACAACAGCACTGCGACAGGAGTTTCCGCTTAGTACGACAAGCCGCGATCGCTTACGGCAAACCCAGCAGCAATTAGAGCTTGCAAATGGGGATATTGCCGCGATCGAATCTCAGATTACGGCTGAGGTAGAAGCATATCACCAAAAACTCCAGGGTTACCAACGGCTGTTTTTTACTGCCACGCAGCAGGAATATCCTCTCAGCGAGACAACCCGCAATGATTTACACCAACAGCAGCAGCGCTTGGGACTAACGGATGTAGATATTGCCCCAATTGAAGCCCAAATCACAACACAGATTGAAAGCTATCATCAAAAACTCCAGCAATACGAGCAGGCGTTTGTGAAGGCGACGCAGCGCCAGCATTATCCAGATGAGGTGATGCAAAAACAGTTGCAGCAAACGTGGCAGACGTTGGGGTTGAGTGAAGGGGATGTGGGTGCGATCGAGAGGCGGATTAATGCGGAGATTGAAACGCATCAAGCAAACTTGCGGCAATATGAGCAGGAATTTACTGAAAGTATTCAGCAAGAATATCCGCTCAGTGATTTCAAACGCTCTCAACTAACGCAACGTCACCAAGCCTTGAATCTGACTGCTGAGGATGTGACTGCAATTGAAAATCCAATTGTTGTGGCGATCGAGGAACATCGGCAAAAGCTTCAGCAGTATGAAGAGGTGTTTAGAGAATCGATGCAGTTTGAATATCCTCTCAGTGACGTTACTCGTGAAGAACTTCAACGTTTTCAACGAATTTTAGAACTAAATGATGCGGAAATAGCTGAACTCGAAGCAATTATTATTCAACCATCTTCAGAAGCAGAATCCTGGAAACAGCAAGAGAAAAAACGAATTTTAGAACTAAATGATGCAGAAACATCTGCACTTGAAGCAATTATTATTCAACTATCTTCAGAAGCAGATTCCCGGAAACAGCAAGAGAAAATCAGACAGCAAGAAGAGATTTCCGTTAAGTTTGAAACGGTAACGGTGGATGAAAAGGGACAGGTAATTAAACCAGATTCTAACAAGGAAGCTAAGTTTTTTAAGGAGGACTTAGGCAATGGCATAACTTTAGATATGGTTGAGATTTTTGGAGGCTCTTTTAATATGGGTTCGCCACCCGGTGAAAATGGTCGAACCAAAAATGAAGAACCACAGCACCCTGTAAATGTGCCTACTTTTTTTATCGGCAAGTTTCAAGTGACTCAGGAACAATACCAGCAAATAATGGGTAATAATCTCTCTAAATTCAAGGGAAAAAAACGCCCTGTAGAGCGAGTTTCCTCGAATAATGCAGTAGACTTTTGCAAAAAGCTGAGTCAAAAGACTGGGCGCGAATATCGCCTACCTAGTGAAGCAGAGTGGGAATACGCCTGTCGTGCAGGAACAACGACACCATTTTACTTTGGCGAGACGATTACAACTGAGTTAGCTAACTATGATGGGAATTATACCTACGCTTCTGCACCAAAAGGAAAAAATCGTCAAGAAACAACAGAAGTAGGAAGTTTTCCACCCAACGCCTTTGGATTATACGATATGCACGGGAATGTCTGGGAGTGGTGCGAAGATACTTGGCATGACAGCTATAAAGGAGCGCCTAGTGATGGAAGTGCATGGATAGATGATGATAATCAATATCAGATGTTGCGGGGCGGTTCCTGGTTCGACTATCCTATCTATTGCCGTTCTGCGTCCCGCGACCTCGACAATAGGGCAGAGCGCTACCTCATCAACCACGATATTGGTATTCGTGTGGTGTGCGTGGCTGGGAAGAATTTTTACCCCTTTATACTTTAGCTCTTTTGCCCTCTACCCTTCTTTCCTTTACCATACTCAGTGCTGAGTGCTGAGTGCTGAGTACTGAGTGCTGAGTTTTGAAGTTCAGTACTTAGTACTTTCGCACTATGGTAAAAGCCCCGCGCCTCTCTGTGAGACGCTGCGCGGACGTGGGCGGTCTTTTAACTCAGCACGGGCTAAACGCCCCGCTAGCGCTAACGGAACTCGGAATTCAGCACTCTTCATCCTTTTTGAGTGTAGCGAAGCAGAACAATCTAATTTTTTTTCAAAAAACAGAGTAGATTAAATTGTGAACCAAGAGCTTACCCAAGCGATCGCTAATGCTAGAAGAAACCAAGCTAAGGGTAGAATCAGGGCGGAGGGTCATACAGCTAAAAGAAAAAATTATAGATGCCAAAAATATATCCTAAGTCGTGGTTGGATAACGATACAGTAGCAGCCTGGATTTTCCTCACACCAGCATTAATTTTACTAGGCGTTTTTATCATTTGGCCGATCGCTTATTTGTTCTACCTCAGTTTCACAGCTGGTAGTTTCACCTTAAAAGGTATTTATTGGATAGGCTTAAAAAACTATTGGCGCTTGCTACTCAACCCAGACTTCTGGCAAGTTTTGGGTAACACCTTTTATTTTACTGTCGCTACCATCATTCCCAGCTTAGTTATCTCTTTGGGATTGGCAGTACTATTAAATCGCTCCATTCCCTTGCGGGGAATTCTGCGGAGTGCTTATTTTTTACCTTCAATTATTTCACTTGTGGCAGCCGGTTTGGGATTTCGCTGGCTGTTTCAAACATCAGGGCCAGTTAACGGGCTTTTAGATTTTTTTGGAATTCCAGCTATACCTTGGCTAGGGGATACATTTTGGGCAATGCCGGTAATTATTTTAATGAGTATTTGGAAACAACTCGGTTTCAATATGGTAGTTTTTTTAGCAGGGTTGCAAGCAATTCCGCCCAGTCGTTACGAAGCAGCAGATTTGGATGGGGCAAATGCTTGGCAACAATTTTGGTATATTACTCTACCTGGATTGCGCCCGACTGTGATATTTGCAATCATCACTACCGCGATTTTTACATTGCGGAGTTTTGAGCAAGTTTATGTGATGACTGGCGGTGGCCCACTGAATTCAACTAATTTGCTAGTTTACTACATTTACCAAGAGGCTTTTGCTCAATTTGATTTTGGTTATGCAGCAGCCGCCGCGACGGTATTACTAGCAGCGACGTTGGTACTAGTGTATTTGCAACTGCAAACTTGGGGAGAAGAGTAGGGAGACTTTATTTTTTATATAGGCTGCGATATTCCCAAGGATTCACAAATTTAGTATCACTCCAAATGCCAAGCCGTCGTTCTTTCGCCTCAGCTTCGGCTTGTTGAACTAAATCTTTGCTAGGACATTTGTTTAAATAGGGACGATATACTTTTGCTAAACCTTCTTGCAACAATACCTGTTGCACAAAAGTACCATTTTTTAAACGGACTTCGGCAATTTTGCGTCCATAGCGATCGCTATCGGTGATATTCAAAGTCACGCGATCGCCTCCTTGTTGAACCAGTTGTTGCACCCGTTCTTGAGCTTTTACACCCCAAGTAAATTGATTGCGATCGCTACTGCGTTTACTCTGTTTTTCTTTGTTTGTATGGGCTATTTCTGGTGCATCTACACAAGCAAAACGCACAGTAAAATTTTTGCCGTTGGTATCTTTGACTACTAAAGTATCGCCATCACTCACTCGCTCAACTGGTTCTCCAGAATTACCGATAAAGCGTTCGCAGCCCATCAAACCCCAAATTATGATAGTTGCACAAAGCCAAAATCGTACTGGTTTAGTTAATCTCTCCATCCAAACTCACCTACATTACCTCTGTGGGATGATACTAGCAAAATACAAAGATATATTTGTTAACTGTTGACATACTGCCACAGCTAATTCAAAATTCAAAAGATGATGCGACAGATTTCTGCTATTAAAGTGCAAAAACTCAATAGGTTTAGCCTGATGAAAAACTTTTCATATTCCCGGAACTGCTACACTAGTTATGGAAAACCTAAAACAAGTAATAATCAGATAAATAGTATTACTACCCAGCAAACCTGAGTTAGGCTATTCCTAAAAAACTATGAAAGCTGAAGCAGAAAACCATTTCAGGCTGACTTGTGAAGTAGAAACTACCATAAAGGTGATTGGCGGACGCTGGAAAGTTTTGATTATTAGAGAATTAATGAGTGGCGTAAAACGCTTTGGTGAGTTGCAACGCGCTTTACCTGGAGTTACGCAAAAGATGCTAACTCAGCAACTCAGAGAAATGGAGGAAGACGGCATTATTCATCGAGAAGTTTATCCCCAAATTCCACCCAAAGTAGAATATTCTCTAACGCCTTTAGGAGAAAGTTTGCAACCAATTCTCTATGCTATGCATGAATGGGCTGTGCAACATTTAGCTAGATCAAGTCACCATTAATATTGAGCATAAGTAATAAATAATCATTGCTAACTTTCAATTTGAGCTAGCAAATTTCTTCAAATCACGAATTACGAATTACGAATTATTTTATTCGTTGTTTCGTAAATATTCAATCGCTGCCTCTAATTTTGAGGGGTAACTTTCAGCAAACCTTTCAAACCAAAGTCCTTCAGACGAAAGTGGATCTACTTTAGCTAACCATTGTTTTGCTTGAACTTTCAAAGCCTCTAATTGTTTGGCTTTAAGTTGTTCTTGTCGAATTCGTTCCTGTTCTAGTTCTTGCTGTCTTTTTAATTCAATAGCAGCATCCTCTTCGGCAAAACCAGCTTTCACTTCTGCCAAAAGGTTATCCATAAAAGATGTCGGCTTTGGCGATGCTGGAATAAACGATTTGGCTGCGGCTGATTTTGATTTCTGCTGTTGTGGTTTTACTTCTTTGTATTCAGTTTGGAGTTCAGCTAATAGCTTATCAATGGAATCCATTTTGGCAATTCCTAATAAATGGTATAGCTAGTCATTAATAGCATTAAGTAGCACTTCCGATAGACTCAAATCTTCCATATCTTCCATAGTAATGGTGTCACAGATATCAAACTTAGCACCAGCACTTTGGAGTTCATCATCTAAGACTTTGAGAAAGCGGGTAGCTTGTGGATCTGTGCCGACTTGAATGAAGGAAATGGCTAATTCTTCATCTCGATCGATGCGGCGAGAAGCTTCAATAATTACTCTCATAACTGCTTTGCGATCGTCCGGTTCCCCATCAGTAATCACTAAAATTGTTTCACCATTTGGCTTGGTTTGACCGGCTGCTTTACGTTGCAGATAATCATCAGTTGCGTGTTTTAACACACCTGCCAAATCAGTTGTACCAGAGGGGTCATTCTCTCGGAAAATTTGCGGTACTATGCTAGATGTCACATTTTCGTATCGTTTAAATCTACCAGAAAATACATAAATAGTGATGCCATCGGGGTCAAATTGCTCACACTTACTAGCTAAAGCTAAAGTAGATTCTTGTGCCGCAACCCATCTAGTTCTACCACCCTTTTGATCTTGGGTTGCCATGCTGCCGCTTTTGTCAATAATCAAGGTATAGTCACGATTTTCTAGCATTATTAAATTCTCCAGTTAATAGTAAAGAGTTACTAGACTATGAGCGATCAGCACATTAGTCAGTTATTGCGTTTGTTAATACATCTAAAAGGCTCATTTCTTCTAAGTCGTCTAAAGTGACGGTATCACAAATATCAAATTTAGCGCCGACACTTTGTAACTGATCGTCCAAAGCTTTGAGGAACTTAGTTGCTTGGGCATCTGAACCTACTTGAATGATTGAAATTCCTAATTCTTCATCACGTTCCATCTGGCGAGTAGCATGAATAATTACTTCAAACACAGCCTTGCGATCGTCTGGTTCACCATCGGTAATAACTAAAATTGTCTCTCCGTTTGGCTTACTTTTACCGGCTGCTTTGCGTTGAAAGTAATTATTGAGTGCATCCTGGAGTACACCTGCTAAGTTTGTTGTGCCAGAAGGGTCGTTTTCGAGAAATATCTGCGCGACTTTGGCTGAGGTGACATCATCGTAGCGTTTAAATCTACCAGAAAACACATAGACGGTGATGCCATCGGGGTCAAACTGTTCGGCCTTTCTGGCCAAAGCGAGAGTAGACTCTTGGGCGATTTCCCATCTACTTCTACCACCCACTTGGTCGGGTGTGGACATACTACCGCTTTTGTCAATGATTAAGGTATAGTCGCGATCGCTCATCATAATTTTCCTTCGATTCTTACCCTGTGGTTCTAGTCTAGTCCATGAATTTAACGACACCGTAAGTATTTTAAGCTTTCGTATCAATTATGCTACTCAATCATGTACCTGTCCTGCTGGCAATCCCAATGTTGCTTGGTGTCCTAAAACAGATCACCGTGGTTATCCAGTCATTGAGGTACGTTTTGCTGCAATGAAGTGCAAAGTCTGTCCGTTGCGTTCGCAATATACTCGCGCCAAACATGCTCCGCGTCTGCTCAAACTCAGACCGCTTCTTCAATTGATTCACTGGTTCACCGATACAGCCAAACTCGCAGTAGTGAAAGCAGTTGCTCAGTATCTACAGGTTTGGTGATGTAGTCAGAAGCTCCAGCTTCGATGCATTTTTCCTTGTCGCCTGGCATGGCTTTGGCAGTTAAAGCAATGATTGGTAGTGAGCGAAACTGTTGTTGCTGGCGGATAGCACGGGTGGTTTCGTAACCATCCATTTCCGGCATCATGATATCCATCAAAACGATATTAATGTCAGGATTTGTTTGCAGCTCCTCTATGCCATCTCTACCATTTTCGGCAAATAGGACTTGCATTTGATAGCTTTCTAAAAAGCTGGTCAGGGCAAAAATATTTCGCAGGTCATCATCTACAATCAAAATTTTCCGATTGGCCAGCACCGGATCGTTTTGATGTAGTTGCTCTAGTATTTGCCGCTTTGGTGGGGGCAAATTTGCTTGCACTCGATGTAAGAATAGGGCAGTTTCATCTAACAATCGTTCTGGCGATCGCACATTTTTAATGATAATTGTCTCTGCTAGTCCCCGCAATTGGGTTTCTTCTTGTCGGCTGAGTTCTTTGCCTGTATACACAATGATTGGCAGTTTCAACAGCCTGGGTTCAAGCTTGATCTGTTCAATGAGGGCAAACCCGCTCATATCGGGCAGACCGAGATCCAGTACCATACAATCAAAGTGATGCGATCGCAAAATCGAGAGGGCTTCTGCTCCCGTACCCACTGCTGTACTCTGGACATCGCCATTACCAATCAGTTCGATAATACTTTGAGCTTGTACCGGGTCATCTTCGACGATCAGGAGATTTTTTACCTGACGCTCAATAAAGCCTTTAATCTCAGTCAATACCTGAGTTAGGGCTTCTGGAGACACAGGTTTTTGTAGATAGGTAATCGCTCCTAGATTTAATCCCCGTTGCTGTCTTTCATCTACAGAAAGGATGTGTACTGGTATATGTCTGGTATCTGGTTTATGCTTCAGACGATCCAGCACCGTCCAGCCATCCATCTCTGGCATGTGGATATCTAGCATAATTGCATTGGGTTTAAACTGTTCTGCTAGTGCTAGACCTTGTTTACTGTGTAAAGCAACAATAGTCTTAAAGCCCTGCTGACGTGCCATATCTAGTAAGATGCGGGCAAATTTATCGTCATCCTCAATAATTAGCAAGGTGCGATCGCCTGGTTGAATTATTTCTCGATCGTCTGGAATTTCGCTAGGGAGGATGGTAAGTACTTTCGCGGATGAAGAGGTATCTATAAATGTGGTTCTGGTTTCCACCATTGGCACATCTTTGATAGTCGATGCTGTGCGGATAGAGGTGATTGGCTCAGGGGGTGGGGTAGTGAGCGTATTTTGACTATTCTTTTTTTCTTGTCGCCTGGGTAAGAAAAGGGTGAAGGTGCTTCCTTGCCCTGGTTCGCTAACTATTTCAATTCTCCCTCCCAACAGTTGAGCCAATTCACGGCTGATTGATAAGCCTAAGCCAGTCCCGCCATACTTGCGGCTGGTAGTGCCATCTGCCTGCTGAAATGCCTCAAAAATAATCTTCTGCTTCTCGGCTGGAATACCTATACCTGTATCGCTGACGGCAAAAGCAATCATGGAATTATCAACTTGGGCTATTTGTAACTTCACGCTTCCCTGTTCTGTAAACTTAAAAGCGTTAGCTAGGAGATTTTTCAGAACTTGTTGCAGGCGTTTGGAGTCGTTATAAATAGTTGGGGGTAACTTCTCATCCAGTTCAATAGTAAAACTGAGTTCTTTATTGTGGGCAACTTGCCGGAAAGTCTGCTCTAGAGATGTTTCCAAATCTGCTAAAGCAATTTGCTCAATATCAAGCGACATAGTGCCCGACTCAATTTTTGCTAAATCTAGAATGTCATTAATCAACTCCAGCAAATCATTTCCAGCTGAGTAAATAGTCCGGCTGTATTCTACTTGTTTGTCAGTTAAATTGTTGAGAGAGTTATCTGCTAGCAGCCTTGCCAAAATTAACAGGCTATTTAGCGGTGTCCGTAACTCGTGGGACATATTCGCGAGAAATTCTGACTTATATTTGGAAGACAATGCCAATTGTTCAGCTTTTTCTTCCAAAGACTGCCTCGCCCCTTCAACTTCCTGATTCTTGCGGGCAACTTCCTGATTTTGGACTTCTAATAATTCTGCTTTTTCTTCTAGCTCCTCATTTAATTGCTGTAATTCTTCGTTAGACTGCTTGACCAGAAATTGTGATTCCTCTAACTCATGCGCCTGTTCTTCTAGGCGTTGATTGCTTTGCTGTAGTTCTTCTTGCTGGGTTTGGAGTTCTTCTGTTAAAGCAACAGACTCTTCGAGTAGTTGCTGGGTTTGTACTTGTGAGGCAATATTATTTAAAAATACACCAAGAATTTCACTCAATTGCTCTAGAAATGTCAGGTGTAACTGGTTAAAAGACCCAAAAGAGGCAAGTTCAATTACAGCATTTACCTCTGCTTCAAATAGTATAGGTAAGACAATAATATTTAGCGGTGGTGCTTCTCCCAAGCCAGAATTGATGCGGATATAGTCATTAGGAACTTCTGTTAGGAGGATTCTTTGTTTTTCTAGGGCACATTGTCCCACCAATCCTTCACCTAAGCGAAACTGATTTGCGAGGTTTTTCCGCTCTTTGTAAGCATAACTACTCAACAACTTCAGCACAGGCTGGTCATCTATGGAGTCCATCGCATAAAAAACGCCCTGCGAGGCCCCAACCAGTGGTGCTAAATTTGACAAGAGCATCCGAGCCACGCTTTCCAGATTTCGCTGCCCTTGGAGCATCTGGGTAAATTCGGCTAAGTTAGATTTTAGCCAGTTTTGCTCCTCATTTCTTTGAGTTGTGTTTCGCAGATTAACAATCATTTGGTTGAAGGTGCGTGTCAACACACCAATTTCATCCAGGCGATCGCTATTTTGTAAACTTACCGATAAATCCCCATCTGCCATTTTTTCTGCTAAATCAGAAACTTGCTTCAGTGGTGCTGAGATATGTCTGGTCAGGGTGAATCCAATCAAAGCTAAGAGCAAAGAAAATAAGGGAATACTATAGACAATACTGGCGATCGTTTGCTGGGCGGCTGCTCGTGCTTTCTCTGAGCGCATTTTCAGCAGTGCATTCTCCTCATTTTTCATCGCCTGGATAACTTTCTGGATATTATCCATCAGTTGCTTACCCTGGTCTGTCAAAACAGCTTTCTGAGAAGCTTCTAAGCCCTGGCTTTGCCGTAACTGTATGACATTTTTCATTACAGCCATCCTCTCGGTTAGTAGTGGCTGCAAAATATCAAGCCGATTTTGTTGGTTGGGATTATCTACCGTTAACCTTTGAATTTCCCTAACTTTTTGATTTATTACTTGAATAGCAGCGTTATAAGGTTCTAAATAGCGCTGTTCGCCAGTGATAATGTAACCGCGTTGTCCAGTCTCAGCATTTGTCAGTTGCAAGTTGAGGTCTTCAAGCTGACTTAACACCTGGTAAGTATGGCTTTCTTTACGTGAAGTTTCAATTAGCTCATTGGTGCTTTGGTAGGAGATTAGACCAATGGTGGCCAGAGTTGCCAAACTTAAGGCAAAACTTATTCCAATCTTGGTTCCAATCTTCAAACGGTTCAACATTATTCCCGGCAGGTATTCAAGTTACTTCTGTTTTTGAGACTATTCTGATGATGTTTTGACTATCCAAAATAAATATTAGGATACATTCTCGTAGGAAATGTCTATTTTTTTTACACTGCAAATATTATTATTTGTATCTTAATATATTTATATATAACGTTATTTTAAATAAAATATAACTAATATTTTTCTTTTCTATCATTTTGATGTTTTAATTTATGAACCTTTAAATAGATAGCATAACTTCTTTCAAAAGAAGCAATGGCTGATGTCGTAATTGAATCTTGTGGTGGATAATTAAACACTTGTTATTAGATTATAAATTTAACATTAGACTTTTTCAAAAATGGTAGTTTTTATGATTACAGTTATTGACTTAGCAAGACCTAAATTCTGTAAAGGGCAAAAGGTGGAATTTATCGGTGGATTGGGAACCATAATACAATGTCATCCTAACTCTGGATACTGGTCGGATCTCGTAGAAATGGAAATGGGTTCAGAACCAGATATAGGTAGGATTGGTTACGAAACTACTATTTTACTATTTGAAACAGATATTACTTTACCTACAGATTACTCTCTTGCCTCTTAGATTTAATATCGAGATCATTTTATCAAAACACCATTGGAGGATATTAAGTAATTATCTGCTCATTTAATATTCGTATATATGAGCTTTAAATAACTTTGGGGCTTAAAAAAGCAGGATAGTAAAATCATGCTGCCATATAGTTAAAATTAAGTTCATTAAAACGCAATTTCTAGAAATGCTAAATATCTTAGCTTTGATGATTGGACATGATATCAATATTATTATACATCAGTATATAGAGCAAACATAACCTGGTTATCGCCAGCAGTATTTTAGTGGAAAGCTAAGGTTTTAAAAGCCAATCAATCCCCATAAGAGTATATAATTTTGGAATAAGTATATTCCTAGTATCGCAAGGCGGAAGTCAAAAATCTTATAAGTTAGGCTTTTCAACGGTTTAAAATGGTGGCTTTATTTACGCTGTGCTGTACTAGGCTGATATATAATGTTCAGAAATATACACAATGACGACATTTAGTCAAGGATCTTAATATTAACTTGACGTTTTACTATAAATTTCTAATCACCTGACGATCGCTTCTAGTTGCATCAAGTTCAGATTGGCTATAGATAGTAAAATGTTGAATTTTGTTACTTTCTAAAATAGCTCTCGCACCTGCTACGTAGATATCAGTACCTTTTAGAACCAATAGGTAATGATCAAGTCCTAAATGATACTCATAATATCTGGCCAGATCATCAGAAATTCCTAAATTAGTGTAGTTATCTTGAGAAATACTAATATTTTCCTCCGAAATAGCATTTAGGCTACTTGCATGTTTAGTAACTAGCGATATTTGACTCATTGGAAAGCCAGCAGTTCTCAGTTCAGTAAGCGCTTTTTCAGCATCTTGGCGCGTATAAAAAATACCCAGTGCGTGTTTGTAGCGACTATTCGGGGTCGAGTATGGCTCACAAATCGTCCACTGTTCAAGATCGCGACGATTAAAAATTCTCTTAGCAAGGCGAATTTCTATGTCTATACCAGTTACTATCACCAAATAGTAACCTTTGCAGACAAGATCGCTGTAACCCTGTGCTGGCTTTTCAGCAATTCCTAAACTTAGGAACAAAGCAGGCAAAGCACCTGCTAAAGTGGTAGCGATCGCACTTACTTCTGCTCCAGCTAAGATGACTGGGCCTATACCAGGAATTACCAAGAGTACTAAACCGACTAATAAGCCAGTCAGACCATCTAAAGCAGCACCAGTAACGGCTCCAGCAGCATCTTCTGAGGATGTATTGCTAGTGTGTTCTCTAATTTCAACACCAGCAATATCACTTTTTTCTTCTGTATTCCGTGCAACAACAGAAACTTTCTGCATTGGAAAATTAGCAGCTTTTAACTCTTGAAGTACCAATTGTGCATCGGAATACCTAGCGAAAACCCCTATAGTTATTCGCTCTTTTTCTAGTGTCATTTTATCGGTTTATTGCAGCTAGAAGTGATTCCCAAAACTGTTAGCTAATTTGAGGTAATTACACAGCCCGACGAGTCAGTAAACCCCAAAGGAAAATCAGTATCATCGCCCCAATCACAGAAAATAAAATGCTTCCCAGAGATAAAGCTCCTACAGATGCGGCGGCGGCTGAACTACTTCCGAGCAAGACTTGACCCAAATAACCCCCGAATACGGCTCCAAGGATTCCTAATATAATTGTGGAGAGAATACCACCACCTTGGGTTCCGGGATAAAATAACTTAGCTAATGCACCTGCAATTAAACCCAAAACCAGCCAAGCAATAATGTTAGTCATAGAATTTCTCCTTCCTTGAGGATCTGCTTTGTTTGTTTTTAACTGACTTTATATTAAAGTTTGCCTGCAAAATTTCTGATCTATCTAGAGAACTAATATCAAAAATCTTTAGATATTACCGATAGGTAAGCTGTTCGACTTTTAACTTGCATAATTAAGGTGGGTTTTTCGACGCATCCCACAAGAGTTATATAAAACAGGAATCAGAATACAGAATTCAGAATTCAGAATAAAGATGCGATGCTCTCTACGTTCGCGCAGCGTGTCGCAGACAGACGCTAAAAGCGTAGCTTTTACCTGTAAGTGTACCAATACTGACTACCACTGCGCTATCTGCCACTTGTACAGAATTCATTCTGTTAGCGGATAGCTAAGGTTTAGCCCATTCTGAATTCTGACTCCTGAGTTCTGAATTCTGTTGTGATAAATTTTAGATATGCAAACTAGATGTCATTTAGCTTATGGCGATCGCTAATTGATGATTGTGCTGATTTTGCAACTCGAATTGGGATTGCAATTATAAACTCTGCACCATGTCCTGGTGATGAAATACATTGTAAAGATCCACCATGCCTGTCAGTAATTATCTGGTAACTGATCGATAAGCCCATACCAGTCCCCTTACCAATTGGTTTTGTGGTGAAAAAAGGGTCAAATAAACGCGACTGGATTTCTTCTGGAATTCCTATTCCATTATCAGTAATCCGAATGATCGCATTTTCATTTATCTGTTCAGAAAAAATGCGAATCAAAGGGTTTCGACAAAGTTCTTTTTGGAAAGCATCTTCTAAAGCATCGATTGCATTTGCCAAGAGGTTCATAAAAACCTGATTTAGTTGCCCTGCAAAACACTGGATTTGAGGCATTTTACCATATTCTTTCACCACTTGAATTTCAGGGCGATTATTTTGTGCTTTCAAACGGTATTGCAAAATTAATAGGGTACTGTCGATTCCTTCATGGAGATCAGCCGTTTTGAACTCAGCCTCATCCAAACGAGAGAAAATTCGGAGACTAAGAACAATTTCTCGGATGCGTTTAGCCCCTATCTTCATTGAGGTTAACATCTTAGGTAAATCTTCTGTTAAATACTCAATATCTGCTTCTTCGTGAGCATTTTTAATTTCTGGCTCTGGGTTAGGATAATAATTTTGATAAAGCTTAATTAACAGCAGCAATTGTTGAGTGTAATCATCAGTGTGTTGGAGATTGCCATAGATAAAATTAACCGGATTATTAATTTCATGGGCAACTCCCGCCACTAGTTGACCCAGACTCGACATTTTTTCCGATTGAATCAATTGGATTTGGGTTTTTTTCAGGTCTTTTAAAGCTTGCTGAAGTTCGGCTTCTGCGAATTGCCGCTCGGTAATTTCGTCTCGTAATTGTTCGTTAGCATTGACCAAATCATCTCTGGAAGATTGTAGATCGTCTGCCATTTTATTGAATGAGGTAGCCAACTCGCCAATCTCACCGTGGGAGCGAATACTAACTCTGGTATTCAGCTTACCTTCAGCCAGATTCATCACAGCTTCCTGGAGTTGTTTAATTGGTTTGGAAATGGTTATGGAGAGTAGATAACCGGCTGTTAAGGCAAATATGCTACATCCCAAACTAATGACCGATGTGACGAGAATATTTTTATGGGCTGTTGCTAGTGCTGCTTGATAAAGCGGTGTATATTCTAAAATTACTGCACCAATTGTTTCATTTTTGCTAGTCTTAAAAGCCACAGCAATCAATTTAATCCCATTTGGGTATTCAGGACTAGTTTCAATATATGTTCTTGTTATACCATCTTCAATAGTTTTACCAACTTCATTATTGCGATCGCGATCTAATCGCGTACCGATATCTTCTGTAAATACATCTGCCTGGATGATTTTATTGCGGTCTACAATCTCCAAATCGCGCTGACGTTGCTTGTGTAGCGATTCAACATGCTTTTGCAAATGGGCTAGCATCTCATTTTGCGATCGCATTTTATGGTCTTCAAGCTCATGACTTACGAAATATCCCAGTAGTCCAGCAACTTCTTCTGCCTCTTGTTGAGCAAGATACTTAGCTATCTCTAATTGTTGATGGGCACTAATCGCACCAATAATTCCTGAGAGAGTAGCTATTCCTAAAATACCCGAAATTAATTTTTGACTAATTTTCATTCCTTGCTCAAAACCTCAAGTGCTAGCTACTGTGCTGATTTAGTTTTAGGAACTTTGCCCTTTTCCTAAAATTCCCACTTGTCAGGCTGAAAGCTACATATTTAGCAGATATGAGCAAAACTTTTAATTTAGCAAGAGAGGCAGAAGGCAATCTTGATGAAACAAATTTCAAAAGCCTTGGAGGAAAGAATGACTGGGGATTGGGGATTGGGGATTGGGGATTGGGGACTGGGGACTGGGGAGTGGGGACTGGGGATTGGGGACTGG
>NZ_JBALFD010000095.1:0-175453 GCF_036916985.1 Nostoc sp. | reverse complement strand
GCTGTTAAATCAAGGAGAGTTAATTATTAAATGGGGAAGAAAAGTTAAGAATAAGGGCAATATTACTATTGCAAGTTAAATGTGGAATAGCTTACTTTGAAGAAACTGTTGCCACTGCAACTTTTGGCTATGAGATTGCCGATGTTGCTCAGAGAAAGCTAAATCGTATGCCACATCAATGTAAACTAGCGTGTCTCCTACCTGCACTTCTGCCTCTGGGTTCCAGCCAAATAATTCTTTGAGTGGGTTAGACGAAATAGGTCTATGACTCAAGATGCGGCGAGTTGTCAGATTGAGTCTATGTACTGGCTTGCCATTACACCAGCTATCCTTCGCTTGTACCTGGTGCTTTATCACTTGCAACAGTTGCCCTTCTAAGGTGAAATATCCAATAGCTTCAGAGCCAAGGGCTGTTAGAGCGAAGGCATGGGCTGAAAGATGAGTGGGTTCAAAGGCAACAAAATTGCCGAGATTTTCCCACAATAGTTTATTGAAATTTTGTTTGTCTGAACGTACAATCAAGCGGACGTGCGGATTAAGACGCCGTGCTGCAAAGGCAGCTTCTATATTTATCCGCTCATTTCTGGTTACTAAAAGTATTGAACGACACTGCCTGATACCTGCCTGCTCTAAAACACTTGGCTGGCGACAGTCTCCTATGATTAACTTTTCTAGTAAGTTAGGTACTTCTGGGACTTCCCAATGTTCCGGCTGCACATCCTCAATGGCGCTGACTTTAACATCGTATTCCTTGAGTATTGCAACGCAATGTTGCCCTAAACTTTTGAGTCCGCATACTAAGAAAAGGTTTTGGGGTTTTTTTTGATTGTTAGTAGGAGGAGGATGCACTTGCTGTTGACGGTAGTATTCAATACTGCTAACAGGATGTGTTTGCTAAAGTTTTTACACTTCGGGAATTGCCAACAATTTTACCAGTTGGTTTGAAGATGAGTATCAAATGATAACAAACTGTATCTAATTCTGATATTTTATACCCAACTGAACGCGAATTTTGTTTAAAGTTTGGATAGTTTTTGGGATTTCCTTAGACATCTCCAGAAATTAAAGATGCTTTACCCAGAACCCTTATAGAGACGTAGCAGTGCTACGTCTCTACATTCTTTTTCGGAGATGTCTCTTGATTGTGATGTAGTTTACCAACTTTTTCTAATATATTAAAGCTAAAGTTGGTAAATTAGGGATTAGTTGAGCTAATTCTTTCCCAGACAACTATGCCATTGGATTTATCGCCTCTTTGGATATCACTCAAAACTTCATTACTTGCCACATTTATCACCTTCTTTTTGGGTATCGCTGCTGCCTACTGGATGCTGGGATATCGTGGCAAAGGGAAATCGTTAATTGAGGGTATCTTTATTGCGCCCCTGATTTTACCGCCCACAGTTGTCGGGTTCTTGTTACTGCTATTTTTTGGCAAAAATGGCCCTGTAGGGAAATTCATGGGGGCTTTTGACTTCACCATCGTTTTTACTTGGTATGGTGCGGCGATCGCAGCCACAGTAGTTTCTTTCCCTTTAATGTATAAAACTGCACTGGGAGCTTTTGAACAAATAGATGGTAATCTGCTGCGAGTCGCTAGAACTCTTGGTGCAAATGAAACTACAATTTTTTGGCGCATCAGTTTACCCTTAGCACTACCCGGCATTGTCGCCGCCACAATGCTCGCTTTTGCCCGTGCTTTAGGAGAATTCGGCGCGACGTTGATGCTTGCTGGTAACATTCCTGGACAAACGCAGACAATCCCAATGGCGATTTATTTTGCGGTGGAAGCGGGAGCAATGAACGAGGCTTGGTTTTGGGCGATCGCAATTATGGTGATTTCTCTCTCTGGAATTATTGCAGTCAACTTCTGGCAAGAATTGAGGGAAAAGAGGAGAGGAGGGGGGAGCGGGGAGCAGAGAGCGGGGAGAAGGGAGCGGGGAGCAGGGGGAGAAATTTTTTATACTCCGCAATCTAGCTTTGAATCTGGTGGATTGTTTGTCAACATTGAAAAAATCCTTCCTAGCTTTGATTTAAAAGTTGCTTTCAATACTGATGAGCAACCCTTGGGATTGTTAGGGGGTTCTGGAGCAGGTAAGAGCATGATTTTGCGCTGCCTAGCAGGGATAGAAACACCCACAACTGGGCGGATAGTTTTAAATGACAGGGTTCTGTTTGACTCAGAACAAAGAATTAATTTACCCAGCCGCGATCGCCGCATTGGTTTTTTAGTGCAGAATTACGCCCTCTTTCCGCACATGAGTGTATCGCAAAATATTGCTTTTGGTTTGCCCAAAAAACTATCTGCTGGGAGCATTCGAGTGCAGGTAGAGGAGCAACTAATCGCGATGCAGTTGCAGGGATTAGGCGATCGCTATCCGCACCAACTTTCTGGGGGTCAGCAACAACGGGTAGCCTTGGCAAGAGCATTAGCAAGTCAACCGGAAGCATTACTTTTAGACGAGCCGTTTTCGGCACTTGATACCCATCTGCGTAGTCAATTAGAAGAGCAAATGACAGAAACTCTAGGTGACTACCAAGGCGTGACTTTATTTGTCACCCATAATATGGAAGAAGCTTATCGGATTTGCCCAAACCTGTTGGTATTGGAGCATGGTAGAGCCGTTCATTATGGTAGCAAATATGATATTTTCGAGCATCCTGCTACTGTGAGTGTTGCTCAACTCACTGGATGCAAAAACTTCTCCCGTGCTGTTTTCCAGTCATCTCAACAGATGGAAGCGATTGATTGGGGTTGTAGTCTCCAGGTCATAGAACCAATCAACAGCGAATTATCTCACGTCGGTATTCGTGCCCATCAGTTCATTTTTACCAACGACTCATCACAGGAAAATACCTTTCCCTGCTGGTTAGTGCGAACAAGTGAAACGCCCCATAGAATGACGTTGTTTCTCAAATTACATTCGGCTGGCAAGAATTCTCAAG
The DNA here is from genome assembly GCF_036916985.1 of Nostoc sp. Lineage (GTDB taxonomy): Bacteria > Cyanobacteriota > Cyanobacteriia > Cyanobacteriales > Nostocaceae > Nostoc. Next base: position 172,507 of record NZ_JBALFD010000095.1, on the reverse strand, counting down.
ATTATCATCTACAAGCTGAAGTCTTTAAAGAAAAATGGGCGACGATGAAAGACCAGCCTTTTCCTTGGTATGTGCGTTTAGATCCTCTACGGTTGATTTTGATGGCATAAACGCAGAGATGTATAGATAGAGGATTATCGGCAACAAAATAGGGAAAATTAAGAAAAGTTTGTGGTATCGTGCATTGTAAGCAATTTACCACAAACATTTTTAATAAATTCAATCCAAGCGTTGTGCGAGTCCAGGATTTTTCTGGTCAAAAGAAACAGGGGGCAGGGAGCAAGGGGGAAGACTGAGACGGAGTACTCCGACCCAGTTCAAGTGCCCTGGAAAGACGGGGCTTCTCTTCTCTACGAGAGGCTGCGCCCTAAGCGTAGCTATGCCGCAGGCTTTACGAGACGCTCCGCGAACGTACCCATGCTCCGCTTTACTTGGCGCAGAGTGTTGGGCTTGCTCCCCCTGCGAAGAAGCTCCCTTCCCCTCTGCCTCTTCGGTGATAGCTACGCTAGATATTTCCTAATTACTTTAATATCTGAATTGAAGGTATTGACCATCATATCCAAGATATTTTGCATTAGGAAAATTGCGTTCATGTGAGCCTAGATAATAGGTTTGGTTCAGTCTTAATTGTGGTGGCACAGGCCCTTGATAAGAAAGAGATATTCTATTAGCTTCAGCATTGCCAGTTAAGCCTTGAACAATGTAATGGTGGGGTGGTTGGTTATCATTAACAAAAGCTCCAGTCAGCAGAGTGCTACTAACATTAGATAACAACTCAGTGTTTCCCCAGTGAAACAGTGTGATATTAAAACTCTTACATCCTGAGAAAGTTACACAAGCGCTGCCTTCTAAAGTAATTCGCTTTTCGGCTACTCGCAAACATACATTCAAGTCCCATTTTGCTACAGAATAATTTCCTTTCAATGTTAAGCAGGGATGTGCTGGGCTAATTTCACCTGTGATGATAGTAATACCAGCAACCTTAAGTGTGATTGCAGCACTGGGAGTACTGAGATTAAGGTCATAGCATATTTGAAGTGGCCCAAAAATTGAAACACAGCCTGAAATGTCTGTGAGAGTACCAACATTTACAGGTGGTTGAATGTCAGTAGTAAGTTTCGGCTCTGTGGTCACGCTGGGATCGTAAGAGATATCAGAGAGAATATCTTCGGCGTATGAAGTAATAGACATAAAGACTCCTTTGTTTACGAATTATTTTTGAGATGTTTTTGGTTAATTAGAAGCTGAAATTTCATCTTCTAATTGATGGTTTTTAGCGCTAGACAACTACAAAATTGATAGGACAAATTGACCACATCAGACATATCTTGCATTTACAAGTCAGCCCGTTAGGTTGTTGCCTTGATTGTAGATGGATTGCTTAAAACCTTTGTAAAAGGTCTATTTGAGTCCTGTACTTATCCGTTTTTCAGGACACTTTTACTCTATTAGTTAAATTCAAGTATGTCGATGAGGATAACTTAAGTAAAGTTAAGGAGATAATCGAGTAGATATTTATATAAAAGTTAAGGTTAATTCTTTAATAGGTTGAAAAAATTAGTTTAGGAACTTCCAAATAAAAAAATAATCAATCGCTTTGGGGAGCCTTGGGAGAGATATTGCTACCTTGTCTACCTTGTCCACCTGCTCCTTACTTCAAGCGCCCAGACCCCAAAGAGTCTGAGCGCTTGAATATTAGGTTGCAGAGAAACTTCTGCTAGATTGTCGTGGAATTATGCGGGCATCATCTGCATACTTCTGCAAGACTCTGCACACTTACGGCAAGCGGCAGCACATTCCATCATTTTGGCGTCATCGCTCATCATCTCACACGCCATTGCAGTGCGATCGCACATTTCAGCACAAAGCATACAAGTGCGTTCCATGAACTCAGAACCGCTCATCATCATGTTCATGCACATCATGCACATTTCAGAGCAATCGCGCATCATGCTCATCATGCTCTTGTCCATGTGCTGACTACCTTTGCTCATGCAATGAGTCATGGTTTCCATGCACATTTTGTGACAGTCCATACAAACATCCATGCAAGTTTGCATTTCTGGAGTCATGGTTTCAGTCATCATCATCATCATCATCGGAAATACCTCCTGATTTTTTGATGTATATATAGTGTCCTGGAAAGGACTACTCATAACGTTAGTCCTATCCTTTTAAAGAGTCAATGGGGCTTTTAATCCAGAATTTTTAAGGCTACTATCCCGATATAATTACCGGAAATTTCAACTAATTCTACACTAGCTTGGTGTTGTTTTTCTGGGGACTACTATACATTAAGGCTTGGAAACCCCTGTTACAGAGTGGGGTTTAATTTGGCAAGTCAACTTTACATTGGGTATCGAAAGTTAGAGTTAAATCTAACTCGAAAATAATGTGATTTTTTTTAACAAATGAATGCCTAAATAAAGCATTCATTAACTTATATTAACTTGAAGATATAGCAGTCCTAAATCATTCGTAAACAATAAGATACCCGACTTCTTTGAGAAGTCGGGTATCTTAGTCTCTCGATTTTCTATCAGAGAGGAAAAGAAATATATTATATTGGCTGTAGATTTGATTGCAATTTTAGTAAGCGATCGCTGGCTGTTTGTAATGTCTCAGGTCTTTTGCTGAAGCAAAATCGGATTAACGAATGTCCTTTTTCTGGTTGACTGAAAAAGCTGGAACCAGGAACTACAGCAACACCAATATTTTTAATCAGATGGTAAGTGAATTCAACATCTGTTTTATAGCCAAATTTGGAAATATCCGCAAGAACGTAATAGGCTCCTTTGGGAACGAAATAGGGAATTCCAACCTGATCTAGAATTTGTAAAATACTGTCTCGCTTCTGGTGATAAAGTTTGGCTAGTTCTTCATAATAGGATGGTGGCAGTTGCATAGCAGCAACACCGGCTCGTTGCAATGGTGCAGGTGCGCCAACAGTGAGAAAATCATGGACTTTGCGAATCGCCCCTGTCAATTCGGGATTTGCCAAAATGTAGCCGACTCGCCATCCGGTAACGCTATAAGTTTTAGATAGACCGTTAATAGTAACGGTGCGTTCTTCCATACCGGGAAGAGTAGCGAGGGCAATATGTTGAGTGCCGTCATAGAGAATATGTTCGTAGATTTCATCAGTGAACGCTAAGACATCCCACTTTTGACAAAGTTCAGCAATTAGGGTGAGTTCTTCACGAGTGAAGACTTTACCTGTGGGATTGTGGGGTGTGTTGATAATAATCGCTTTAGTATTGGCATTGAAAGCTTGACGCAACTCTGCTTCATCAAATGTCCAATGAGGGGGATGGAGTGTCACGTAACGGGGTATAGCACCAGCTAAAATCGCATCAGGGCCGTAGTTTTCGTAATATGGCTCAAATACAATTACTTCATCGCCGGGATCAACTGTTGCTAGCATCACAGATGCCATTGCTTCTGTGGAACCACAGGTAACGGTGATTTGGGTTTCAGGATTAATATCTAAGCCGAGATACCAACGAACTTTGTTAGCGATCGCATGGCGAAATGGGCGATCGCCCCAAGTAATGGCATACTGGTTCACATCCGCCTCTATTGCTTGATAGGCTGCCTGTTTCAACTCCAAGGGACAGGGAAAATCAGGGAAACCCTGCGCCAAATTCACTGCATCGTGTTGCAGTGCCACCCGCGTCATTTCTCGAATCACTGACTCTGTAAACTGTTCTGCCTTCGCTGATATTTTTTGGCGGTTAATTTCACTCACCCCTATACCTCCGTTGATCTCTGTTGCAATTATGCGGGAATTTCTATAAACCAGATAAAAATCATAATATCGATAGATTTATCGTAGTATACTCAAATTCCAGATCCAGGGGAGAAATCAATTAAAAATGACGCTCTCTACGAGACGCTGCGCCTAGCTAAGAGTTGCCATGCCGTTCGCGTTAGCGTCTCTGAAAGAGAAGGCTTTACGCTGCGCTAACAAAATTAAAGAACTGTGCTGAGTGCTGAGTAAAACCCCCAGTCCCCAGTCCCCAATCCCCAGTCCCTAGTCCCCAATGCCCTTATTTCTATATACTAAATTATTGAGATTAATAGTCAATTATCGAAGTACTGATCCAGAATCATCATGAAATCTTTGCACCGTCCCGATCTGTATAGCTGGTCTAGTTTCAATCCGGCAAGAAATATTGATTTCAATGGGATTGCCTGGATTCGGCCAGATGGTAACATCTTGATTGACCCAGTAGCCCTATCAAACCATGATTGGAATCATCTGAAATCCCTCGGCGGTGTGGTTTGGATTGTGCTGACGAATTCCGAGCATATTAGAGCAAGTAAAGAAATAGCCGATCAAACTTATGCTAAGATAGCTGGGCCCATAGCAGAAAAAGATACTTTTCCCCTACCTTGCGATCGCTGGCTATCTGATGGTGAAGAATTTGTCCCAGGACTAGAAGTGATTGAACTCAATGGTTCTAAAACTCCTGGTGAATTGGCTCTATTACTAGAAGAAACAACTTTAATTACAGGGGATTTAGTCCGGGCACGTAAAGCCGGTAGCTTAACGATATTACCAGATGACAAGCTGCTGAATCGAGAAGAGGCTGTTGCTTCTGTTCGCAGGTTGGCTCAACTGAGTCGCGTAGAAGCAGTACTAGTGGGCGATGGTTGGCCAGTCTTTCGGGATGGACGCGATCGCTTGCAGGATCTTGTAGCGACGTTGTAAATAATTAGGGTAGCACAGTTAACTGTGCTACCCTAAAGGCGATTGTGCTTCAAATAGATTAAAAAGGTTGTCAAAAGAAAATCAAACAACACAGTATCATGGTAGTCAGTAGCATTTATATCTGATACTTTCTTTTTTGTTTTAAGAGAATATCAGATAAGCCACCTCCTGATTCCCTGATGGCAGAATGTTGAAGCTTTCACTAATTAACCTAGTTGGAGAACACTGATGTCGAAAGAAAGAAAAAGTAACAAAGAAGTTAAAAAACCTAAAAAAGATCCCAAAGACAAAAAACAGAAACAAGAACCAAGCAAATAGGATGATTTAGGTTAGTAAGTCCGATATTTAGGACAGTCTACGCCTAAGCAACTTATCAAGCAGGAACAAACTTCAGCGAAACTCCGTTCATGCAGTAGCGCTTGCCAGTCGGTGCAGGGCCATCATCAAAAACATGACCTAGATGACCACCACAGCGACTACAATGTACTTCAGTTCTGGTCATAAACAACGACCTATCTACAGTTACAGCGATCGCACCTTCAATTGGATTGAAAAAGCTAGGCCAGCCAGTACCACTGTTAAATTTGGTATCAGATGTAAACAGTGGTAATTCACACGCGGCGCAATAATAAGTGCCTTTGTCGTATTCCTTATCCAGTGGACTGGTGTAAGGGCGTTCAGTTCCATGTTTACGCAATACATTAAATTGTTCTGGCGTCAAAATCGTGCGCCATTCTGATTCTGGTTTAGTAACTTCAAATCCACTCTGAGAAGTTGTCATCGCTTGTGACCCCCAATTGATATACCTTGATAAAAATGCTGTGCCGACAATGACTGCACCAGCCTGTAAAAAATACCGTTTGTCCATATATCTATTATTTTCTATTTTCCGCTTCACTGGACAATCAACTCCAGTACGGAATTCCCTCCATGAATAACTATAATCAGCGATCGCTCTGAATTAATCCTGATAAACTGATTAAAATTAGCTAAGAAACAACAAATTATCCAATATTGTGGGGTGGGCATCTTGCCATTAGTGTCAACTTAAGGTAAAAACCCATTTGTCAACGATGGGTTTTGTGAGGAACGAAGTATAAAGGTGAACTTTTTCTAACTTTTATACGCAAGCTGGGAGTGATGCTAATAAACAAAGCATTAATAGTCCCTGAAAAAGTTCGTTTTTTGTCCCTTTCAAACCGAGTTTTTGAGCATAAATGCTTATTGACATAGGAAGTTTGAGCTAAACTTGACACCTATGGCAAGATGGCCACCCCACAAGAGTTAATTAAATATTTTTTTATTTGGAAGTCTCTAATACAAGTAGAGTTTTCCATTTGAGCGTAACGATAGTTAATCATCATCCTCATCAGAGGTGGTTGCTAGATCCTGAGTACTCCCCTGTTTACCCTGACTTGCCAGAAATACAAATGCGCGATTGAGGCGTTTTACCCCACTTAGGGTAATCAGAGTCAGTAAGCCTCCCAATAATCCCATTTGCCACAAACCACAGCCAATTGCAGCCCCCAACCCGGCCGCAGTCCAGACACAGGCGGCTGTAGTTAAGCCTTTTACTTTTGGCGTCGCCGATTTTCTCGGAGACTCTTGTAAAATTAATCCGGCTCCAAGAAATCCGATCCCAGTAGCGACACCTTGAATTGTACGGCTCAGTGCATTGGTAGCAGCATAGGGACTCTCGCCTTCAACCTGCAAAGGAATCATCACAAATAGTGCTGCTCCCATACTCACGAGCATAAATGTTCGCATTCCTGCCGGTCTACCCCCTTGCTGACGGTTAAATCCAATCAAGCAACCAACCAGGAGCGCCAAAGACAATCTAAACGCTATATGTGGCCAATCATTGGCAGCAATAAACATCGGCCCCATTGCCTTATTTCTCCTAGAGACAGAACGGAATTTTACGCCTATTGCCTGGATGGCTACCCACGTTCATGGCTGAAAACCTAACTACAGTAAATTAATAAGTTTGGCGTACATTAAGGTAAATTTAACAGAAGGTTATAGATAAGTAAACTAATATACACAAACCTGCAATTGGTGTATTCTTCCGAGAGACAGAAGGAATGGGGACTGGGGAGAAGAATTTTCCCTCCGCCCCCCGCACCCTGCCCCTACCTCTTTTCAATGCCCAATTCCCAATTTTTTCGATCGCTAGCTTCTTGAACACCGCCTAATATACATTGGTGTGATAGGAATACCGGAGTTTTTTAAAACTTCTTGCTTACTTAAGTAGAATATGTGATACTCTAAAGCTAGAAATAAAGCACGGTATTTCTATAGGCTTACCGTAGTTTATAAGGACAAGATTCATGCAGCTACTATGGTTCATCCCAACCCACGGTGACGGACGTTACCTTGGAACGGCTACAGGTGGACGGGCAGTAAGCTTTCCCTATCTGCGGCAGATAGCCCAAGCGGTGGATGACCTTGGTTATACAGGGGCATTGCTGCCCACTGGTCGTTCTTGCGAAGATGCTTGGATTATTGCGTCAACGTTGGTATCACTGACGCGACGGATGCGTTTTTTGGTGGCGATTCGTCCTGGTTTGGTATCGCCTGGAGTGGCAGCGCGGATGGCGGCAACTTTCGATCGCGTTTCTGAAGGACGCTTGCTGATAAATGTCGTGACAGGGGGCGATCCCGTGGAATTAGCGGGAGATGGCTTGCATTTAGATCACGATCAGCGCTATGAATTAACAGATGAATTTTTGACAGTATGGCGAGCGATCGCTAGTGGTGAACAAGCTAATTTCCAAGGCGAATATTTCAACATTCAGGATGGGAAACTATTGTTTCCAGCTGTTCAGAAGCCGCATCCGCCTTTATGGTTTGGCGGTTCCTCTCCTGTTGCTCAAAAAATTGCTGCTAAACATGTAGATGTTTATCTAACTTGGGGCGAACCACCAGCGCAAGTAGCCGAGAAGATTGCATCAGTTCGCAGACTTGCAGAAGCAGAAGGCCGGACTTTGCGGTTTGGGATTCGCCTACATGTGATTGTGCGCGAAACCACAAGTGAAGCTTGGGATGCGGCGAATCAATTGATTAAATATGTAGATGACGAAGCGATCGCTAAAGCCCAAAAAGCTTATGCGCGGATGGATTCAGTTGGACAACAGCGGATGACTCAACTCCACCACGGTAATCGTGAAGCATTAGAAATCAGTCCAAATCTATGGGCGGGAGTCGGTTTAGTCCGGGGTGGTGCAGGAACAGCCTTAGTCGGCGATCCCGAAACTGTAGCAGCCAGAATATTGGAATATGCTGCTTTGGGTGTTGAGTCCTTTATCTTCTCTGGCTATCCCCATCTAGAGGAAGCTTATCGAGTTGCAGAACTGCTATTTCCCCACCTGCCATTAGAGAATCTGCCTACAGTGGAGAAGCAACATGTCTTAAGTCCATTTGGTGAGATTGTGGCGAATGAAGATTTCCCTAAGCAAAAGCCTCAAGAAAGAGCAACGTCCATATCCTAGTAAATAAGAACTAGGAGATTACCAACCATGCTGCACCAACAAATTGACCAAAAAATTTCAGAAAAAGAAACTTGGGCATTGCGTCGTCAATTGGGAATACCTAACAACAAACGCTTGTGGGTGCTAGCTTGCATGGATGAACGTTTACCTGTGGAGAAAGCATTAGGAATTGGTGAAGGAGATGCTCATATTTTCCGTAATGCTGGAGGCTTAGTTACAGATGATGCAATTCGGTCAGCGATGTTAACTACGCAGTTTTTTGGCACACAAGAAATCATCGTCATTAATCATACCGAATGTGGCATGATGACAGCATCAGGAGACTTTCTCAGTGAGGTATTGCGAAATCAAGGTATTGACGTGGATCAAGTTACTATCGATCCTGCTTTGCCAGAATTGAAGCTACCAAAAGGTGTTTTTTCCAAATGGATCAAAACGTTTACCGATGTAGATGAAATCTGCACACAGCAGGTGGAATTACTGCGTAATTCTCCTTTAATTCCCCAGGATGTAGTTATTCATGGCTACATCTGGGAAGTTGAAAGTATGAGTTTGCGCCGTCCCTACAAACGTCTGAGTGAGAAGGTCAACACAGCATCAGCTATGCAGACTAAAACCACAAAACATACTCAACCCGTTTTAGAAATTGGGAGTTTAATTGAATGACAAATATTTTAGCGATCGCTGGTAGTCCTACCCATCCATCTAGAACTTACGGTCTTGTCGAATACACTGCCAAGCTTTTACAACAACAAGGCCTGCATGTAGACATTATTTCAGTTCGAGATTTACCTGCTGAAGATTTAGTTTTTGGACGTTACGACAGCCCAGCTTTAGAACAGCCAAAAGCTTTATTAGCAAAGGCAGATGGTGTGATTATTGCCACCCCCATTTACAAAGCTGCTTATACAGGAGTGCTAAAAACATTTCTAGATTTGCTGCCACAAAAATCATTAACAGGTAAACCTGTGTTACCAATAGCTTTGGGTGGAACGATCGCTCATTTATTGGCAATTGAATACGCCCTAAAACCTGTATTATCTGAATTAGGAGCGCGGCATATCCTAGCTACAGTTTATGCGGTAGACAAACAAATTCAACGACAAGCTGATAATAGTGTCTTGTTAGATGAGGAAATTGAGCAAAGACTCAAAGACGTTCTCAAGGAATTTGTGAAAGCCGCAGCTTATGATGCCGCAGCGCCTCAAGAATTGGTTCATGCCAATTAAATAATCAAGTTTATACCTCCGTTTGCTTGTAGCAGAGGGGTAATTTTTACCCATCTGTTACTTTTTTTAAAAGTTAATCAGAGAAACATGAATCAACATAAATTTATTCTCAATAACTACAATTAAATAGCAATATTCATCGCTTAAATTTATTAATTTTCCCATATTAAGATATTGTAAATATCCCAGATGTCTCCTAACTCTACCTGTAGTAGATGAGTAAATTTCACTTATCTACTACTTTTTTCCTAATATTTGAAAGCTTTCAAATATTATAGGTTGGATAAGACTAATACCTTACCCAACCGAAGCGCGATCGCTCTTAAAATGGACACTATATGATTCGTCCAACTTACGTTATTCAGCTTTAACAAAGCTCAACTTTCTATCACGATAGTCGGTAATTGTTAGCTTTTGATTGCTTAGGTGGTAGGACTTTGCTGAAGATAGTGTAGAAAAATATTCTTCTGCTTCTAGAGAGTTAAGATAGTTAATTAAGCATTTAATATAATTTTAATAATTTATTGGTTTTAATATTGTTGAACACTCGTTAACAACGTTAAAATTATAGACTGCTGCAAAAAGTTGATTGTAAATGAGTAACGATCGCTTGCAGAACAACTCTTCATTTAGCGATGATTACAAGCTGGCTTGCGCCGTAGGCATCGCTTTTTATATTGAAGCCACCGTATATTAATGGCAATGTGCTTTTTTGGTCAGGTTAGCCAGTAAATTAGAAGTAGGGCGTAAAAAAATAAACTCAATGAAAGCAATGTCTAACGACAGGCCGCAAGCCGTCTGCGCTACTGATTTTGCATCTATCGTCGGCGAAGAGAATGCTGTTTGTCTTTGGGAAAATATCGAACTTAGTCAGCAAAAACTTATCCAACAGGCTATAGCTTCTGAGAAGTTTCCCAGTTGTATTGTCTATCCTCGCACTCAAAAACAGCTAGCCGCAGTCATTGCCAAAGCTCACACAAATAACTGGCGTGTCCTCCCCTGTGGTAGTGGCAGTAAACTCAACTGGGGTGGTTTAGCCAAAGGTATTGATGTTGTAGTCAGTACAGAACGCATCAACCAACTGATAGAACACGCTGTTGGCGATTTGACTGTCACAGTAGAAGCTGGGATGAAATTCTCCGATTTGCAAGCACTTTTAGCAAAGTCGCGGCAATTTCTCGCTCTTGACCCCACAGCAGCAGATTCGGCAACCATTGGCGGTATTGTTGCCACAGGTGATACAGGTTCTCTGCGACAACGCTATGGTAGTGTGCGCGACCAGTTACTAGGTATTACCTTTGTGCGTGCTGATGGGGAAATTGCTAAAGCTGGGGGAAGAGTAGTTAAAAATGTCGCTGGATATGATTTGATGAAGTTGCTTACTGGGTCTTATGGCACATTAGGCTTTATTAGTCAACTAACTTTTCGTCTGTACCCGCTAGCAGAAGCATCGGGGACGGTGGTACTAACTGGAAAAGCTGAGGCTGTATCTCAAGCGGCTAATATCCTTCGGGGTTCGGCGTTAACACCAGTTCAGGCTGATTTGCTATCAAATAAATTGGTATCTAGTTTAGGGTTGGGTCAAGGACTAGGATTAATTGCTCGCTTTCAAAGTATTAGTGAAAGTGTTAAAGAACAGTCAAACCGAGTTTTGGAAGTTGGGCAAAAGTTGGGTTTAGATGGGACAATTTTTGCCGATGGTGAGGAAGCTAATCTATGGCAGAGATTGCAAGAACGAATACATACTTCTGCTACAGAATCGGTAATTACTTGCAAAATAGGAGTGTTACCTACTGCTGCTGTGGAGATTTTGACCCAGGTGGAGTTGGGTTTGATTCATATTAGTAGTGGTTTAGGGTTGTTACAATTAGAGAGTAAAAATCAAGTTTTGATAGTGCGCGATCGCACTCAAGCAAGTAGTGGTTTTTTAACAATTCTGTCAGCACCAGTGACGATTAAAGAACAAATAGATGTTTGGGGTTATACTGGCAACGCTTTGCCGTTGATGCGCCGTATTAAGGAACAGTTTGATAGTAAAAACATTTTAAGTCCTGGTCGGTTTGTGGGTGGAATTTAGTTTTAAGAAAACGAACCGCAGAGGCACAGAGAACGCCGAGATAGAGAGGGGAAAAAGAGAAATATGCAAGTTTCAGAAAATTCTGTTAATAATACGGCTAGTTTAAAGAATTTGAAGGGGTTTGATGAGAGTCATCCGCCTGACCCGAAGTTAATTGATAGTTGTGTACATTGTGGATTTTGTCTCTCGACTTGTCCCAGTTATCGGGTGCTGGGTAAGGAGATGGATTCTCCTAGAGGACGCATTTATTTAATGGATGCAATTAATGAGGGTGAAATTGCCCTCAATACGGCAACAGTAGAACATTTTGATTCTTGTTTGGGGTGTCTTGCTTGTGTAAGTACTTGTCCTTCTGGTGTGCAATATGACAAGTTAATTTCTGCAACTCGTCATCAAGTTGAACGGAATTATCCCCGCAGTTTATCAGACCAATTTTTTCGGAAATTGATCTTTTCTCTGTTTCCTTATCCCAATCTTTTACGGGTTTTACTAATTCCGTTATTAGTTTATCAAAAGTTGGGGTTTGCCAAATTATTTCGGACTACGGGCTTACTCAATAAAATATCGCCCCGTTTGGCAGCAATGGAATCAATTCTGCCAGAAATTACTCTCAAATCTTTTGAAGATAATTTTCCTACTATCATTCCTGCTAAAAGTGAAAAGCGCTACCGCGTTGGAGTAATTTTGGGTTGCGTCCAAAGACTATTTTTCTCCTCCGTAAACGAAGCAACAGTACGGGTTTTAACTGCGAATGGTTGTGAAGTTGTGATTCCGAAATCTCAAGGTTGCTGTGCGGCGCTTCCCGAACACCAAGGACAAACAGAACAGGCAAAAGCTTTAGCAAGGCAGATGATTGATAGTTTTGCCAAGACTGATGTAGATTTTGTAATTATCAACGCTGCTGGTTGCGGTCATACTTTAAAAGAATACGGGCATATTTTAGAAGATGACCCAGAATATCGGGAAAAAGCAAAGGATTTTGCCGCTAAAGTTAAAGATGCTCAAGAATTTTTGGCAACTGTTGGCTTAACAACAAAACTATCGCCGTTAGCCGATAAGCCTTTGAATTTAGTTTATCAAGATGCTTGTCATTTATTGCATGGACAAAAGATTAGCGTCCAACCGCGTCAGGTATTGCGACAAATTCCCGGGGTGAAGTTGAGAGAACCAATAGATGCAGCTTTGTGTTGTGGTAGTGCTGGAGTCTATAATATGCTGCAACCAGAAGTTTCTGAAGAATTGGGTCGGCAAAAAGTAGAGAATTTGTTGAATACTGGTGCTGAGTTAATTGCTTCTGCTAATCCTGGGTGTACTTTGCAGATTACTAAACATTTGCAGTTGCAAGGTAAGAAGATTTCAGTTATTCACCCGATGGAATTGTTAGATTATTCGATTCGCGGTGAGAAGTTGGAATTGTAGATATTTCTTGTGGGGTGGACATCTTGTCCGCCCTTACTTGTAGGCGGGTGAGACACCCACCCCACAAGAAAAGTTAGATATTTTAATCAGTCAATCTAAAGAAGTTTTTTCCGAAATAGCAGCTTTATCGTCTGTATAATCACTGAAATGGGCAAAAGCATCAGGCTGATTTCGGGTGATTTGTGATGAAACTAGATTTAGTTAGATTTTTTCAGGCTTGCAACCCCAGCAAAACTCTGGTTGTGAGCAAACCGGAAGATAGACAATATTATATTGATTTCTCTAAAGTGCGTGGTGCCAAGATTATTGAGGAATTAGGACGAACTATCACCCGCCTTGCACCGGAACAAGCTACTTGTCAATTATTTACAGGACATATCGGTTGCGGCAAATCCACTGAGTTACTACGGCTAAAAGCAGAGTTAGAACAGCAGGGATTTCATGTGGTTTATTTTGAGTCTAGCCAAAGCTTGGATATGGCTGATATTGATGTTACAGATATTTTATTAGCAGTAGCTCGTGAGGTGAGTCAAAGTCTGGAAGCAATAAAAATTAATCTCAAGCCTGGATACTTTCAAACTCTGTTTACTGAACTTGCTGAATTTTTGCAAACGCCGATAGAACTTGGGGGAGAGTTATCTGTAGGTATTGCCAAAATTACTGCCAAAACTAAAGATAGTCCCAAACTTCGTGGCCAACTGCGACAATATTTAGAACCGCGCACCAATGGCATTTTAGAATCAATTAACAAAGAATTGCTCAAGCCTGCTAGGGAAAAACTGGAGCAGCAAGGTAAAAAAGGACTGGTGGTAATTGTCGATAATCTCGACCGAGTTGATAATTCTTTTAAGCCTTCTGGTTATTACCAACCAGAATATCTCTTTGTGGAACGAGGTGAACAGTTAAACCAACTAAATTGTCACGTTGTTTATACCATTCCCCTAGTGTTGATTTTTTCCAATGCTTTAGGCAGGTTAACAAATCGCTTTGGAGTAGACCCTAAAGTTTTACCGATGGTTCCTGTACGGCTAAATGGTTCGGAATTTTCACAGGGAATTACACTACTACAACAAATGATTATGGCCAGGGCTTTTCCTGGTGTGAGTTGGGAACAAAGCCAGCATTTAATTACTGAAGTTTTTGATAGTCCTGATACTTTAGAAAGGCTGTGCTTAGTTAGCGGTGGTCATTTGCGAAATTTGCTGATGTTATTATTTCGCTGTCTTCAGCAAGAAGACCCACCCCTGTCGAAAGAGTGTGTAAATAGGGTGATTAAACAACGCTGCAATGAGCTAACTTTAGCAATTACTGCTGATGAATGGGAAGTACTGCGTGAAGTGGCGCAGCAGAAAAGCTTGAGAGGTCATGAAAGATACGAACTTTTGCTTCGCAGTATGTTTGTATTTGAATACCGCGATGAGAATGGTTCTTGGTTTGATATCAATCCGATTTTGGCAGAAGCTAGGGAATTCGGGTTATGAGTAATCAGCACGAGACAGAAAATTTAGCTACTGAAAATGAACGTTCATTGCAAACTCTGGTGCGAGCAATTAGCCTTTCTCAGGGAGAATTTTCGCTGATTTTGGTTCGATGTAACTATGCAGTTTTCCGTCAGGATATAGTACAACGCCTACATCAACTATCTACTGTTAAAATCCGTGAAATCACTTTACCTGTGTCAGTCAAAACTCTTTACACGTCTATAGGTGAAAAACTGGGAGATGAACAGCCACCAGCATTAATGGTTTTTGGTTTGGAATCTGTTAAAGATATTGATACAGTTCTAACTTCAACTAACCAAGTACGGGAGGAATTTAGAAAAAATTTCCCGTTCCCTGTGCTGTTATTAGTTAATGACCAAGTTTTGCAAAAACTAATCAGATTAGCGACAGATTTCGAGAATTGGGCAACAATAATTCATTTTGCGATCGCTACCACTAATTTAGTTCAATTTGTCAAGCAAACATCTGAGGAAGTTTTCGCCAAAGTTTTAGATGCTGGTGCAGGGAAATTTCTCGATAATTCTGCACTCAATCTGGGAATCGGTTCGCCGCACCGTGTAGAACTTGAGTTAGCACAAGCTGAACTCCAAAAACGGGGTGTGAAGTTAGACGCAGAATTAGAAGCCAGTTTAGAATTTGTCCTGGGTCGAGATGCGGTTTCGATGGAACTGTCACGACAGCATTATGAACGCAGTCTCGCACTTTCACAGCAGAGTTTTAACCTAGAGCAGGAAGGATGCGTCCTGCACAATTTAGGGTTATGGTGGCGTACCTACGCCATCCAGCATTTAGCAGAACAAGAAGCCGCTTGCTTACGCGCTAAAGATTATTATCATAAATGTCTGGAAGTCTTTGAGCGGGCACATCGTCCCGACTTGGTAGCAAAGTTTGTTAACACTTTGGGAGAAGTACTGCAAACGCTCCAGCAGTGGGATGAATTAGAAAAAGTTGCTCAAAAAGCTTTAACTCTATATCAAATTTATCCTGATTGGTTCAGAGAAGCAAGAGCTTATGGATTTATTGCTGAAGTAGCACTTGCTAAGTCTGCTTGGAATAAAGCCAAACAAGCCGCAGAAAAAGCGCTTGCTATTGTAGCTAAGAACCAATCGACCCAACCCAACGCTAATTTAGAATTGGTGCGTTATTATCATCAAGGCTGGTATTTATTCGCACTAGCCAGAGCGCGACAGCAGCTTAATAAAGTGCAAGATGCTTTAGCTAGCCTAGAAGCTGCAAGAAGAGAAACTAAACCTCAATACGATCCAGAGCTTTACATTCAGATATTGAAGAATTTGCAAGCTATTTATTATCAACAATGTCAATATCTTGCAGCTTTTCAGATTAAACAAGAGAAAATTAAAATTGAACATCAATATGGGTTTCGTGCTTTCATCGGAGCAGCTTATTTAATTCCTCAGTATGAGGTAATTAACCCAGCAATAGTGCAATTAGAAAAGCTCGTAAAGGTTGCTCAAGAAATTGCTGTTTCCAGTCGACAGCAAGATGTCAACCGACTGATGAAAAGAATGAGTCGCAATGACCATAAGTTGACTGTATTTCATGGTCAGTCAGGAACAGGTAAAAGTTCAATTTTGAATGGAGGATTAGTACCTACGCTGCAACTTCAACCAATTGATGCTCGTGATGTATTACCTATTGTCATGCGAGTTTATACAGATTGGACAGGTATATTGGCAAAGTGTTTCGCAGATAATGATAGATATAGTAATTCGATAGAATTCATCTGTGAAAATTTGCGAAAAAATGTCGAACGTAATCTGTTAACAGTTTTAATTTTCGACCAGTTTGAAGAATTCTTCTTTGTTTATGCAGATAAAAGTAAAAGACAGCCATTTTATAAGTTCTTGCGCCTCTGCTTAGATATTCCTTTTGTGAAGGTTATTCTTTGTTTGAGAGAAGATTATTTACATTATTTATTGGAGTGCGATCGCCTGTTTAATTTTACAGCAATTAATAACAATATTTTAGATAAGAATATTCGCTATTATTTGGGAAATTTCTCTTCAGTAGATGCTAAAGCTGTTGTGCAAAGTCTGACCGAGAAAACCAATTTTTACTTAGAGCCTGCGTTGATTGATCAATTGGTAGAAGATTTAGCAGACGAACTGGGCGAAGTACGCCCGATTGAGTTACAAATCGTCGGCGCGCAACTCCAAACAGATAAAATTACAACTTTAGATCAATATCATCATTCGGGAACAAAAGAAAAACTGGTCGAGCGATTTTTAGAAGAAGTTATTAAAGACTGTGGTGATGAAAACGAACTCTGTGCCAGAGTAGTTTTATATTTACTAACAGATGACAAAGGCACTCGTCCCTTAAAAACTGCCGATAATTTAGCGGAAGATTTAAAAACAGCAGATATTGTCTTAGAAAAAGAACAACTAAATCTAGTCTTAGAGATTTTAGTGGGTTCTGGGCTGGTGTTAAATATTCCTGAAGACCCTGCTAACCTGTATCAATTGGTTCATGACTATCTAGTATCTTTTATCCGGCAGTCACAACAAGCAAGAGAATTAGAAGAACGGAAAAAGGAGAAACAAAAACGACAACAGGCTGAAGAAAAACTAAATATTTTTTTAAAACGCCAACGAAACTTGGCGATCGCGGGAAGTGCTATGATGACCCTCTTGGCAACCGTATCAGTGATATTTGGGTTCCAAGCAGAGTATCAAAGAAAACAATCAGAAAAAAACCGAATAATAGCCATTAGTAAAACTTCCGAAGCACTTTTTACCTCACACCAGACATTTGATGCGCTCAAAGAAGGCATCCGTGCTGGAATATTACTGAAAAAATTGCCTTTTGCACAAAGCAATAGTCAACTTCGCAACCAAGTTCTAGGGGCACTACAACAGTCAGTTTACTGGATAGTAGAGCGCGATCGCTTAGAAGGACACCGGGATCTGATCTGGAGTGTGACTTTCTCCCATGATGGAAAGTTGATGGCCTCAGCTAGTTATGACAACACTATAAAACTCTGGAATCAGGACGGTAGAGAGCAAAATACGCTCAAGGGACATAAAGATAAAGTCCTCAGTGTAAGTTTTTCACCTAACGATCAGACAATTGTCTCAGGTGATTTCCAGGGCATCATCAAATTTTGGAAGCGGGACGGCACTCCAATAAGAGAAATCAACACACACAGCAAGGGAGTTTATGGGATCGATTTCTCGCATGATGGCCAGACAATTGCCACAGGAAGTCGGGACGGCACACTCAAACTTTGGAAGCCAGACGGTACTTTATTCAAAACCCTAGCAGCCCATAAAGATGGAGTTAATAGTGTCGCTTTCTCACCAGACGGTAAGATGATTGCTACTGGTGGTCGGGACAAAACTGTGAAACTCTGGACATCTAATGGTAAGCTTCTTCACACTCTAAAACGCAATCAGGACTTTGTTTGGGATCTAGCTTGGTCAACCGATAGCCAGACAATTACTGCTGCTGCTGGTGGTGCTGCTGCTACTGGTGACGACAACAGAGTAAAAATCTGGAACCGAGACGGCACTTTATTAACAGATTTTAAAGCACATAAAGATGGAATCAATAGTGTGGCTTTCTCACCCGACGGTAAGATGATTGCCACAGCTAGTGATGACAAGACTGTAAAGCTTTGGAAGCCTGATGGTACTTTACTCACAACTTTATCAGGGCATACCAATGGGATTTATGCTGTCAGATTCTCACCTGACTGTAAGACTCTAGTTTCTGCCAGTGCTGACAGTACAATGAAACTTTGGCAAGTTGGTAGTATCAGCTGCTCACGCAACGCTAAAATTCCTGCTTCTGCTAGCGTTGACAGCACGATGAAGATTCAGTTTGGTAGTGGTGTGGTAAGTATCCTAAACGCTCATGGTGATAGAGTTAATCAGGTACATTTCTCACCTGATGACAAAATAATTGCCTCAGCCAGCCGTGACAAGACAGTGAAACTCTGGAGGCGCGATGGTACTTTGGACAAAACTCTTGACGGGCATAGCGATAACGTTAGTTTCTCACCTGATCGTAAGACAATTGCTACCGCTAGTGATAATAATACAGTGAAACTCTGGAAGAGCGATGGTAAATTCCTCAGAACCCTTTTTCAGAACAGCGATAAGATATACGACTTGAATTTCTCGCCCAACGGTAAGTTTATTGCTTTGGGTAGCAGGGATAACAAAGTAATAATATTGCGGCCAGATAGTATCAAGCGTCAGATTCTCGACAAGCATGATGACTGGGTAAGGGCTGTAGCTTGGTCGTCAGACAGTCAGATGCTTGCTTCAGCTAGTGATGACAACACGGTAAAACTTTGGAAGCAGGACAATAAAGGAGAGTTTTATAAATATGAAACTCTCGCAGGGGAAAACGGGCATAAAAGTTGGGTTTTGAGCGTTAGCTTCTCACCTAGTGGTGACATGATTGCCACGAGCAGTAATGATAAGACGGTGATACTTTGGAAGCAGGACGATAAGGGCAAGTTTCGCTGGTACAAAAAGCTGGAAGGGCTTAAAGGGCATACTGATGAGGTTAATAGTGTGACTTTTTCACCCAACGGTAATATGATTGCCACAGCTAGTGATGACAAGACTGTAAAACTCTGGACACGCGATGGTAATTTAATCACTACTTTGACTGGGCATAACGATTACTTATTAAGCGCGACTTTCTCAGCCGATGGCAAGACTCTAGCCTTGGGCAGTGCTGATGGGGCTATAATTCTCTGGAATTTGGATGAGCTAAATCATCTCAATAATCTAGATAGCTTACTGGGGCGTGGTTGTGATTGGTTACATGATTATCTGAAGAATAACCCGAATGTGAGTGAGAGCGATCGCCATCTCTGCGACGATATCAAGTAAGATCCAAGCGATGTCTTGCGACAAGCCGCTTCTCTACGTTCGCGCAGCCTGTCACAGACTGACGCTTTGCGAATGCGTCTACGCACTTTCTAGAATTATCTCAGGCGATGCCTACGACTATAAACTAACGTGAGTTCGATGAACCTCTCCCTCCCAACCTCCCTCTCCGAAACGGAAAGGGAGGAGCAACGAAAAATTAAGCTTTTTGCTCCCCTCTCCGACACGGAGAGGGGCTGGGGGAGAGGTCAAATAAGACTTGTCGAACTCACGTTAAACTACGCTCTTTTAACACAAATATACACACCTTAGATGTGTATAATAAAGCTGATAGGCAAAACAGAGCAGAAAATTATGCATCGCCGGATTAACATCACCTTGCCAGATGAGACAATTGAACTAATCGATCGAGTTATTGAAAAAGGCGATCGCAGTAGATTCATCAACGAAGCTGTGCAATATTATATTGCTCAGAAAACCTTAGCCAATCTTAGAGAACAGTTAAAAGAGGGAGCCATCCAACGCGCAGAACGTGATTTGGGTTTAGTAGAAGAGTGGTTTGACTTGGAAGAAGAATTGTGGCACAGAAACGAAAAGTAAATTACCCCAAACGTGGTGAAGTATACTTAGTCAATTTCGATCCAACTATTGGTGCAGAGATAAAAAAAACACGCCCAGCTTTAATCTTGCAAAATGATGTTTCTAACGAACATAGTCCAATCACAGTTGTAGCTGCCATCACCTCAAAGTTTGCAGAACCTTTGTATCCCACTGAAGTGCTGATTAAAGTACCAGAAGGCGGTTTAGAGGATGATTCGGTTGTACTTGTCAATCAGATTCGCTCAATTGACAAGCAAAGGCTGATTAAACGTTTGGGAATTCTGCACCCAGAAACGATCGCACAGGTAGATCGAGCAATTCAAATCAGCCTTGGTTTAGTGAAGCTTTGAGGCGATGTCTAGCGACAAGCCTCAACTCTTGGAGACGCTTTGCGAATGCGTCTACGCACCTACTAAAATTATCTCAGGTGATCGCCATCTCTTTTTTCTCTAACCCCCTTCTCCTCTCATGGGATGATGAAGTAAACTATTTGCCATGCCATCATCAGCTATGAAACAAAACGTCAGCAGAGGTTTTTCATGGCATTAGAAGGGGTGATTTTAGATATTGATGGAACACTGGTTTTAAGCAATGATGTTCATGCAAATTCCTGGGTAGAGGCATTTGCAGCTTATGACTTAGAAGTGCCATTTGAAACAGTTCGACCACTTATGGGCATGGGTGGAGATCAACTGATTCCCAAAGTAGTGCCAGAATTAAATGGTGAAGAAGGAACTGGCAAAGCGATCGCTCAACTACGCAAAGAACTATTACTTGATAAATATATACCACAAATTACTGCTGCCAATGGGAGCAGAAAATTAATATTAAAGATGCAAGAATCGGGATTGCATCTGGTTGTCGCTAGTTCAGCCAGTTCTCAAGAACTCGATATCATGCTCAAAATTGCCCAAGTAGATGATTTGCTAACGGAAATAACTACATCCGATGATGCTGAAGCATCTAAACCTGCTCCTGACATTGTAGAAGCAGCCTTGAACAAAGGGCAAATGACACCGGATAAAGTAGTGATGCTAGGAGATTCGCCCTACGATATTGAGTCTGCCGGCAAAGCAGGGGTAGCTGTGATTGGTTTGCGCTGCGGTGGCTTTAGCGATGAACAACTGTCGGGAGCGATCGCAATTTACAACGATCCAGAAGATTTGCTACAGCACTATGACTCTTCTATTCTGGGTACAAATGCTTAAATACTAAAAGGGTAAGCGATCGCACTTCTACCACAACTATACAAACTTGAGATATTTACAATACAATTGCCATGCCAGACAACGCAGAAAATTAGGCAGAACTAATTGATTGAGTAATAAATAAAGGTGATTATCTAGAGAAGATGGTATGCGATCGCAGTCGATTAATTAATGAAGCTGTGCAATATCATACATTACTCAGAAAGACTTAATCAATTTCAGAGAACAGTTAAAAAAGGAACCATCCAACGGGCGGAACGCGATTTAGGGTTGGTGAAGTTTTGAGGCGATGTTTGAAGACAAGCGGAAGAAGCTTCTACGCTTGCCACGTTTCTAAAAGACGCGATTAATCGCGTCTCTACTTCTCTTGCTCAGACCTTAGTGTAATTATTGATTACATTGGCTAAATCTGGCACTGCTTCTTCTACGTGTCTTTTGGCTGAACCGCGAAGTTTTTCATAGGTTCCTCGCACTATTGGGCGCTTTGCGCTCTTGACTCTCGCATCGGTGACACTCAGTAGCGCGTCTGCCGTATCAGAGCGATTCACACTCAGATATTCAATTGGGTCGCCTTTCTCTATACCTTTACTCCAGATAGGATCAAGTGCTGTGAAGCATTGCGGCAATATCTGCTCAACTACATAGGGGATGTACCCTGGTTTAATCCCCTTCAAAGCAGCAAAGGCAGTTTTCAAAGCGATGCCGCTCATACCTGACTTAGATGCAAGCTGTCCTTCAATCATGTTGCAACAGTCCTCTATGACCATAGCCTTTTTGGTCGGATTCAAAAGTCCGTCGCTAAGTCCCATTTCACTCTTCCTTATCTCAGTACTTAATTCTATTCGACTAATTCTTTTAGCAAGCAGGAAATTACAGAAAATGGTATCAGAGTTAGAGGATCTTATGGATACAAGCCTTCTATGCACAAAATCCATTGGTGTCAGCAAGAGGAAAAGGTGCAGGGGGCGGGGGGCAGGGGGCAGGGGGCAGGAGTTATTTCTCCTTCATCTCCATCACTCACTACTCAGCACTCACTACTCAGCACTTACTCTCAGCACTCACTCTCAGCACTCAGCACTCAGCACTCACTCTCAGCACTCACTCTCAGCACTCACTACTCAGCACTCACTAGCACTTTCAGGGCTTGAAACCCAGATAGCAGGGGAAATGAGTGAATTTTTCTCCCCTGCTCCCTGCCTCTTTGGTCAAAACTAGTCATTTTGCTAGAGAGACTTGACTTAAAAGCAAAAGTTAGGTTATCCCATCTTGCTGAGACCTAAGTTGTGCCTCTGTTTGACTTGAGCTTGCGGGTAGAGCTTCATGTCTTGATCCCGAAGCTCCATTTGGAGAACCTGGAGGGTTTGAGCCTCCCGATCGCTTCCGAGAAAATATAGCCTGAGCCAAGCTCTTAACCAAAATATACAGAATTGGCACTAAGAACAAACTCAAGAACGTCGAAAGCATCAGCCCCCCAAAGAGTGCTGTTCCTAAAGACCAACGGCTGCTGGCTCCAGCTCCCTGAGAGATCACCAAGGGCAAAAATCCTAACAGTGCTGCAAAGGAAGTCATTAAAATCGGTCGCAGACGTTCTTCCCCCGCTTTCACTGCCGCTCGTGTGTAGCTCATGCCCTGCTCATGCAGTTGATTGGCAAATTCCACGACTAAAATCGCGTTCTTGGCAGCTAGACCAATCAAAGTCACCAGACCTACCTGGCAATAGATATCATCCACAACTTTCGGGAAGAGGCTACCTGCCATGAAAATATTGGAACGTAACCAAATCGCTGTCATCGCTCCCAAGACTGCCAAAGGAACTGTCAGCAAAATAATGATCGGGTCAACGTAGCTTTCATACTGAGCCGCTAGCACCAGAAAGACAATAACGAAGGCGAAGGCGAAAATCAAGCCAGTAGATCCCCCAGATGTCTTTTCCTGGAGATAAGTCCCTGTCCACTCATAACCAAACCCTTGAGGTAAGACCTCTGCTGCTAGTTTCTCCATTGCTTGAATCGCCTGTCCAGAACTAGCACCGGGAGCAGGAGAACCCTGGACTTTGATTGACCTGTACAAGTTATAATGGGAAATGGTTTTCGGCCCCACAAAGGGAGTAATTTTCACCAGATTGCTTAACGGAATCATCGCCCCACTTGCAGAGCGAACATAGAGCTTGCCAATATCCTCTGGATTAGAGCGGAAAATCCCATCTGCTTGGACATAGACTCGATACTGTCGCTGTCCCTGCACAAAGTCATTCACATATTGCGACCCCAAATAACTTTGCAGTGCCCCAAAAATGGCGTTGAGTTCGACATTGAGAGCTTTGGCTTGGTTGCGGTTCACTTGGATGTCAAATTGGGGAGTATCTGCGGTGAACTGAGTGAAGACTCGTTGTAAAGCAGGGTTTTTATTTGCTGCCCCAATGAACTTTTGAGCAGTATCAAGCAGAGTTTGAATTGGCGCACTTCCGGTTTTATCTTGAATGATAAACTCAAAACCACCCGTACTACTTAACCCTCTAACTGGCGGAGCATTCACAGCGATCGCTCTAGCATCTGTAATTGTAGAGAGCTTTTTGTTCATCCTCTGAAGTATTCCATAGACAGACTCAGATTCTTTAGGTCTCTCTTTCCAGGGTTTCAGGTTAGCAAAGGCAATGCCTAAATTAGAAGCATTGCCATCGAAACCAAAACCACTGATCATAAAACTAGCTTGAACTTCGGGAAGCGATGTTACTTCCTTGACAACCCGATCCATAACAGATTCGGTGTATTTTAAAGAAACCCCATCAGGCCCCTGGACAACTACAAAGAAGTAACCCTGATCTTCCTCTGGAATAAATCCAGTCGGCACTGCTTTGTACATCAAAACTGTTGCTAGTAAACCAGTGATAAAAACCCCAATTACAATTGGCTTGATATGGGTAAGGTAGCTCACAAACCCGATATAGCGGCGCGTAAACCAACTAAAGCCCCGATTAAACAGCGTAAAAAACCATCCCAAAGGGCCGCGTGGAGTCTGAGCCGGGCGCATGAGGATGGCTGCCATACTTGGAGAGAAAGTTAAAGCATTGAAGGTCGAAATGGCAATAGAGCAAGCAACGGTTAACCCAAATTGTTTGTAGACAATCCCAGTTGTGCCCGGAATAAATGTAACTGGAATGAATACTGCCATGAGTACAAGTGAAGTGGCAATGACTGCCCCAGTCAACTCTTTCATGGCTTCCATCGCAGCTTCCAAGGGCTTCAAGCCCTGCTCCAGTTTGACTGCAACTGCCTCCACCACAATAATCGCATCATCCACAACGAGACCGATCGCGAGGACGAAACCAAATAAGGTCAGTGTATTAATCTGAAATCCTAAAACTAACAGAGCCGCACACGTCCCAACGAGGGAAACGGGGATCGCCACAGTGGGAATGATCGTGGTACGCCAGTCTTGCAAAAAGACAAAAATTACCAAGACCACCAGGATAATCGCTTCAACCAGAGTTTGTAGAACTTCTTCTAAAGAAATCTCTACAAATGGAGTAGTATCAAATGCCACCTGTCCTTTTAGTCCAGGTGGAAAACTCTTCTCTAGTATTTTGATCTGGTTTTCAACAGCATGGGCAACTTTTAGGGCATTACTACCGGGAAGTTGATATATACCCAAACCTACGGCTGGCTTGGGAGTATTTCCTGGGATGGTGAATTTGGCATCAGCAAGATAGCTCTCTGCTCCCAGTTCAACTCGACCGACATCTCTGACCTTAACTAGGGTGCTATTAGGAGTGCTGGTACTATTAGTACTATTAGTGGTGTTATTAGTAGTGCCATTAGTGCCACTTTGACTTACCTTCAGTACCATATCCTCAAATTCAGCCGCATCTTTAAATCGACTGGTTGCCCGTAAAGCAAATTCAAAACTTTGATTATCTGGTGCTGGTTCCTTACCAATTGCCCCTGCACCCACCTGAATATTTTGTTCTTGCAGGGCGGCTGTCACATCTTGAGGAGTTAGTTGATGTTGGGCAAGCTTATTGGGATCAAGCCAGAGACGCATGGCATATTTGCGTTCTCCAAAAATCGTGGCTTTTCCTACACCAGGAAGCCGTTTGATCTGATCGAGAATATATAGATCGACATAGTTACTGATAAAAAGGTTGTTATACTCATTATTCTCTGAGTAAAACCCGTAGACCAGAAGGAGACTGCTTGATGCTGTTTCAACGGTGACACCTGTTTGTTGAACAACATTTGGCAATTGAGGTGAAGCAAGCCCTTCTTTATTTTGAACGTTTACTTGAGCAATATCGCTATTGACATTAGTCGGGAAGGAGACAGTTATATTGCTGGAACCATCATTACCCGTATTAGAAGATATATAGGATACATCTTTAACACCATTAATTTGTCGCTCAATGATGTTGGTGACAGTACTTTCTGTTGTTTGAGCATCTGCACCAGTATTGTTAGAACTAACGGTGATTTGCACCGGAGCGAGGTCTGGTAGCTGAGAAATGGGAAGAATCGGAATACAGATGCTTCCCAGCAGCAAAATGATGAACGTGCAGACCGTCGTCAGTACTGGACGTCTGATGAAGGTATTGACAAACATAAATCAAGAAATAAAGGAAAAGTTTAAGACTGGTTAGTAAGGTAGTAGCTTTTTATTAATATAAGGATTTATTAAGGTTTAGTGTTGGCGATCGCACAAAATTGGTAATTGTAGTATTGATATAATACACCGAACCCCAAGGAGTTAAAGCTATTCTTTAACTCTTTGGGGTTCTTTAGGAATGAAAGATAATTTACAGAATGATGATATCAGGAGTCACACATAGTTGCTTGAGATTAACTCTGCCAAGATGGTTTCAAGCCCTGAAAGTGCTAGTGAGTGCTGAGAGTGAGTGCTGAGTGCTGAGAGTGAGTGCTGAGTAGTGAGTGATGGAGATGAACGAGATATAACTCCTGCTCCCTGCCCCCTGCTCCCTGCCCCCTTCCCTTCACCGCTTTTGCTTGGAATTGGCAGCAAAGGGTATTTCTAAAGATTTATGAAAATCTTGCTGAACTTTGCGAGTTAAACGACGGGAGACTTGACGGACGATTTGATTAAGTAGGCGATCGCCTGTAGATTGAACTATAGACTTGGGTAATCGCTGAATAAACCGGGGAAAGTGAAGATAAACTATCAAATCTAATTCCCATTCAACTCTTGTAACCTCACCAATACTAGTAGAAACATCGGTTTTTAACTGTAGAGATGCCCGATAGTCTACGTCATAACCAGGCGGTTGGTAGTTAGGAATAGGGATTGTACGGATGCGGTAAATACCCTCCTCAGGGGGCAGTAATTCCAAACCAATTTTTGGTTCTACTTCATAACCAAAAGAACCAAAACGACCAATCACTAAAGCATACCCATTTTCCCCAAGTGATTGTACCTTCATGGGTTCAGCACAGCGCGAAAACCATGAAGAGTGGGCGTTGAGATATTCAGCAACCTTCTCGACTGGGGCAGCCATTTCCATACAATCTTGATAACGACCGTAAAATTTTGTGAGCGTCGCTACATTTGTTTCTGTTAAAGTGTCCTTGGTTTCTTCTGGGGTGGACACCACAGGTAAAACTGCTTCTGTTATTTCCCAGGATTTATATTCGCCTTGTCTTGAAAGCATAAATGCATTACTGTATATTTTGGCGTTGGTCTATATTAATGATTCCCCACACTCCTGGGTCATTTCGCATTCATATCCAATTTTGACCGAAACCTCATTAATCTACCATCAACTCCATAGAATTACTAAAATAAAGAACTGAACAAGCACACAATAGTTTCCCAGGATAGCATTTCTCATGAAAGCATTTGTAGCAGGGGCAACAGGTGAAACAGGTCGCCGGATTGTGCAAGAATTGATCGCCCGGAACATTCCCGTCATCGCTCTAGTGCGGGATATAGAAAAAGCTAGGGGTATTCTGTCTCCTGAAGCCGAATTGGTAGTAGGTGACGTGTTACAACCAGAAAGTTTAACTGCTGCATTGGGAGATAGCACAGTTTTGTTAGTTGCTACTGGGGCAAAACCGAGCTTTGACCCCACTGGCCCCTATAAAGTTGATTTTGAAGGGACTAAAAATTTAGTAGATGCTGCAAAAGCAAAGGGAATTGAGCATTTTGTCTTAGTTTCTTCTTTGTGTACTTCTCAGCTTTTCCATCCACTGAACTTGTTTTGGCTGATTTTGTTGTGGAAAAAACAAGCCGAAGAGTATATCCAGAAAAGTGGTCTTACTTATACAATTGTGCGACCTGGAGGGTTGAAGAATGAAGATAACTCCGACCAGATCGTAATGCAGAGTGCAGATACGCTGTTTGATGGTAGCATCCCCAGACAGAAAGTCGCCCAAGTTGCTATTGAGGCACTGTTTGAAGCAGATGCACGTAATAAAATTGTCGAAATTGTTGCCAAACCGGAAGCAGCCTCAAAAAGCTTTAAGGAGCTATTTCAACAATGTTGATATCTTAGAAGATTCTATTCCCCAAAATGATCGGCTCACATCTTCACAGAAAAGCAATTGTCAATTAGCTTATCTAAATTGACCATCCCTTGATTCCATTCCCTAAAGCGATCGCTCTCTCGTTTACAACAGACAAGCGATCGCCTCACGTTTATGCACCTCATTGCCGCGCATATATAATAGTATTTATGCTCTTTTTTACTAATTCCTAAAAAGCAGGAGCAAATTGGGAATAATAACTAACAATCAGGTGTGAACTTTGTCAGAATGAGTTCGTCGATGATTTTTGTTAGCAAAGAGAGCGAATTTGAAGGAGTCACACTCTGAAAGGCTTTGAATTCAAAGGTGTTGAAAAACTTATTGGCCCAATAGCCGCGCTTCTCGGCTTTGTATATTTGTTGCAATGGTATATTGGAGACTTGCGATCGCCTTCCGATCCCATCTTTGAAAATAAACAGCCGCCTTTGGTCATGAAACAGGGCGACCCCTATATCCGCGCCTTAATGCGAACCATCTCGGCGAGTGAGGCTAGTGGGAACCGTCCCTATTCGCTGTTATACGGTGGACAGCAAGTCAACGACCTCAGCCGACATCCTGAGATATGCGTCACAATTGTCACAGGCCCCAACACAGGTAATTGTTCTACCGCTGCTGGCAGATATCAAATTATTAACGTTACTTGGTATCGTTTAGCCCCCCGTTATCACCCAAAACCAATGCAGATGATGTTTTGGACTGCTTATAGTTTTGAAGCGGAATATCAAGATGTAGTAATTTACCGTTGGTTAAGTGATTCTAAAGTTTGGGGAGTTGATATTTCTCAACTGTTGCGCCAGGGAAAGTTAAATGATGTTTTGCGGCGACTCTCTCCCACTTGGACAAGTCTGGGATATGGCTTAGAAACTAATTCTGTTAGTAGTTCTTTACCTAAGGTTTATCAGAAAATGTTGCAAGAGGAATTAACGGCAGCAAAGCAACCAACTCCCCCAAATTTGACACCATCACCAACTCCTTCTAGCAAAGCAGTAAAGAAGCAGTGAAATTATCGTAATCAAACAGAATTCAGGAGTCAGAATTCAGTTGGGTATTCTGTATAACTGGTGGATAGCGCAGCGTAAAGCCTTCTCTTCTCCTTTGGAGACGCTAACGCGAACGAGAGGCTTGTCTGCGACACGCTATTCGCGAACGCCAACGGCATAGCAACGCTATGAGCGAGTCTACGATAGCGAGTATTTTCGAGTTGCGTCTTGATTCTGACTTCTGAATTCTTATTCAATTTTAACTTAATGTGGACAAAAAACTTTTGATATTTTCCACAAAGGCTAGGGGATTTTCAAAGTGAATATTATGTCCAGCACTACTAATTATTTTTATCTGGGCTAATTTACATATTTTAGCCATTTCTATATTAATAGATATAAATTTTTTATCATATTCACCAGTTAGTAAAAGCATGGGAATTTTATTACTTTTTAGATTTTTCCATAAAGAAGGTTGGCATCCAGTACCCATAAAGCGTAGTGATTTAGCTAATTCCTGTGGATTGTTCTGCAACCGACTTTCTAGCATGCGATCGTATTCTGGATGATTTTTTATGTAACCAAAAATCGGCTGATTGTACCAATTTGATAAAAAAGCTGCAAGATCACTTTTCTCAAGGCTTATTGTTAAATTTTTCGCTATTTGCTTATCAAGCTTAATGCGTTCTAATCGTTCTGCTTCTGTTAGTAAACCTGGGGAAGCTGACTCTAACACAATTTTATGAAAACGTTCGGGAAAATGCAAGGCAAGGTATAAAGCCAATCTTCCACCCATTGAATAACCAACTAAAAAGCATTTGGCAATTTTTAACTCATCCAATAAATTGATTAAAGCATGAGCGGTATTTGGCATTGTATAGTATTCTTCCTCGCCAAAAACCTGGGTTTTACCATGTCCAGGGAGATCAAGGGTTAAATAAGAAAATTCATTAGATAGTAATTTTATGGCTTGATCAAATTCATCTATGTTACCCATGAAGCCGTGCAGAAAAATAATGAGTGGTTTTTCTGGGTTGCTAATTAAAGAATAGTAAAATTGATAATTTTCTCTGACCATAGCTAGCGAAAAACCATCATTGTTGCATAGCATATTTTATTATGAGAGGGGTAAATATCACGATGCACTTATTGAATTTTGATGTGTCGCTGTTAGTGCATCATGAATTTTGGGAATGTATTTCACATTAATTTTCTAGTTCTTAAGGTAAAAACCGATCTAAAGCAGCTTTTAACTGTTTAATTTCAACATCAATATTACCTTCTTGTGCGGCTCTACCAATACACTCTGTTAAATGTTCATCCAAAACAATCCGCGCTACCCGATCCAATGCACCCCGCACTGCGGCAATTTGCAGTAAAACATCAGGACAAGGTGTACTTTGCTGCACCATTGCCTTAATACCACGAACATGTCCTTCTATGCGCGATAATCGATTGACAATTCGCCGTAAAGACTCTTCACTATGGATGTGAGGATGAGTCGACTCTCCAGTTCTATGAGTATGATCTGTATGCTCGTCGTCTGTATCGTGATGGTGAGAATGTTCTACTTGCTGGGATGTTGGCAAGGATTCCTTACCTAATCGGTTTGATCCATTCATGGTTTATCAAAGGACTTGTAATACTAAGATCCTAGCCTAGTACTCGACCAAAATTTCTGAATGGGGAATGGAGAGATGAGAAAGAGTTGAAATTTTGTTCATCTCTGCTATCTGTTGCTAGGATGCGTTGGAGGCTTTGTAGTAATTTGTTTCCATATTAAGCAGACGGGAGCCTAGTACCGCAAGGCGGAATTCAAAATGACGCTCTCTACGAGACGCTAAAAGCGTAGCTTGCTTCCCTGTAAGGGTACGCAGACTCGCTCATAGCGTTGCCATGCCAAAGGCTTTATGCTGCGCTAACAAAATTCAAAATCCAAAATTAATACAGCGTAAGCGTTTCATTGATTTTGAATGGATGGTTTATTTACGCCGTGTTGTACTATAGGACTCATATTTGATTTCTGAAAAACCAAATTGGCTAGAAGCTTGCCATACAAAGGTTTGTTTCTCAGTATAATTAGCAAGATTCAAGTATGATTCCTATAGTTCATCTGATGTGTTGTGGTAAGAGTGGAGATTTACTTACCTTTAAGATCAGATTTACGTGAATAAATCACAAAAAACGGCTAAAATTTAGAACTATTTAAACATCTTCTCGTAATAAAGCGAGATTCAAATTGAGTAATCAGGTGATTTTCGCCGACACGCTCCACAAAAGCAAGAATAAAAATAGCGATTGATAAGGCTTTTTTTGCCGATGAAACTTCCATCATAAGCTTGGGAATAATAAATCGTGCTGGAGAAAAATTTGCAATGAATCTCAGCAGATTAAGTGTATCTACCATCGGCAATTAAAGGAGCAATTTGTTAATGAAAGTGAGTTCATCAGGGATTAAGCTAGGGTTTGCAGTTGTTAGTAGTAGTTGTTTAGCAACAGTAGCGATCGCTTTCAGTAGCGCCAGTGCAATTGCGGCTCAATTCATCACAATTGAAAGCATCGGTACTTTATCAGGAACAATCGAACTTCCTAGAAATAATCCCAATTTCAATAACAGTATTACTCGTATTGATACGGATGACACTGGAACTTATTACCGGAATTTAGGTACTAAGAATAATCCTAATTATGTTCCTGTATACCAGTCAGACTATTTAAAGGTACAAACACGCTCTGATGGAAGTCTGCATTACTTTGTTGATTTTAAAGGTATTCCAATTGTCTCCTTTGATGGTGTTCTCACATCGCCAGTTCTCTCTGGTGGTCAGTTGACACCCTTCCTTTACCAGGGACAATTGACAGGAACTACATTTCAAGGAGTAGTTCAGGATGAATTTAATCTCACAAAGGCTTTCTACACTGGCACTGTCACCGACCCAGACACCGGAAAGCAGTATCAAGGCACTTTTGAAGTGAGTGGATATGGGGAGCGATATAGTAATCCCAATGGTAGTTTAACTCCCACAGTCTTTGATTTCCAGTCCGATATTCCAGGTTTGCCAACCATAACATCCTTGACCATAACTAACGCTACCTTGGCAAATTTGAGAATTAAAGTACCTATAGATGAAACTTCTATTCCAGAACCCACTAGCCTTCTCGGAAGCTTGATGCTAGCTGGTTTTGGTATTCTTTTGAAAAGAAGAAAAGACATCGAAACTAAGAAGATGTTTTGAAACTGGGAGGCTGTTATGAAGAGTGCTGAGTTCCGTTAGCGGTAGCGGGGCGTTTAGCCCGTGCTGAGTTAAAAGATCGCCCCTCATAGGCGGGGCTTTTACCATAGTGCAAAAGTACTGAGTACTCAACTTCAAAACTCAGCACTCAGCACTCAGCACTCAGCACTCAGTATGGTGTCCGGCTGAATTGAATCAATCATCTATACGCAATAGTTTGCGGTAAAACGGTTGTGAAAAATCGGTTACGCGATAACGTTTATAGTTGTCCATAAGTTCAATTAAAAAATTAATAAACTCGAAACTAGCCATCATCAGTTCATAACTTAGGTCAGCGTTGCCATCAAACTGAATTCGGCAACGAGTTAAGTCTGAGGGTAGGGTGGCAACATTCCAGGAGGCGACAAAGGGGACATGTTCACTGGCTTCTATCTTCCGATGTCCCTCCAAGACCCCTTTTTGATAAAGACTGATGGCGTAGGGTAAGAAATTGCGCCTAGCGCCCTGAACGTAAGGTAAGTAAACACTGGCTTGTTGTTGAGTGGCAGGCTGAAGTTGCTCAATAGACATTATTAAATATTCCTCAAGTTAGTTTGCAACTGGGGATATTAGTGGCTGTTAGTAGTATTCCCAAAAGACGTGTCTAAAGCACATGAGGGAGTCGGGAAGAAGCAAGGAGGCAGGGAGCAGGGAGCAAGGGAGAAGAATTTTCCCCTCCGCCCCCCGCACCCCGCCCCTCTGCCTCTTTGTCAATGCCCAATAAATGAAGTTCCTGCTAAGAAATATTAAAATTTCGGTTACAATGATGCTGCATTAACTGTTATCGAAGCTGGGAACGGTAACACTAAAAATCCCGACTGTAAAGTGGTGGATAATGTTATTGCAGTTTCTCCCAATAAAAAGCTGCTGCTACCTTGCTATTACTTTGCCTAAACTGGAGTTCTCTTTGGAGAAAGTCCGACTCTACAAGCTTCCTGCCGAACTGGCTATCAAAGGAATCAAGCCTCTGTCTAAGAGTAGCAAACGTGGTTAATGTCAAGTAATTACGCAGAGTGGCGGTGACAACAAAGGTAGTCCCAGTGGCTTTTGGCTTAGGGATAGCGGGTATTGCAGTTTGCCCATTCCGATTAATATCGGGAAAAGTAGCTTAGGGATATTTGTCCGTAAAATTACTAACTGTAGACAAATAGTGGTTTTTGAATCAAGCAACCTAATCTATGCCAGCGAATTCCTGGCCCGAAGAAGATTCTTATCAAGAGCTTGATCCGCTCAACTCCTTGTTATCTGACCTATCAGTAGATGAGGAGTCGGTGTTAGAGACAGATCCGGTGTCTCTACCATCCCGGTTTCAAGGTCGTAGAGGCAAAGCGGCTCTAGTCTTGACTATCGTCTGGAGTGGCACGATCGCTCTACATTTAGTTTCTTGGGCTTCCATTTTTATTCTAGGACTAACCACCATTCTAGGATTTCATGCTTTGGTGGTAGTGTTTACTAAATCCCGCCGTAACCCAAAAGAAATACAGGGAGATTTGCCTTCTGTCTCTGTGCTGGTGGCTGCGAAAAATGAGGAAGCGGTAATTGCGAAATTAGTCAAAAATCTTTGTAATCTGGAATATCCAGGTGGGCAGTACGAAATTTGGATAATTGACGATCACAGCAGTGATAGCACACCACATTTATTAGCAGAACTCGAACAGAAACACAACCAGCTGAAAGTACTAAGGCGTTCAGCAGAAGCTACTGGTGGCAAATCGGGGGCGTTGAATCAGGTATTGCCGCTGACAAAGGGCGATATCATCGCAGTATTTGATGCTGATGCTCAAGTGACACCAGATTTGCTGCAACAGGTAGTACCTTTATTTCAAAGAGAAAATGTGGGGGCGGTGCAGGTGCGAAAAGCGATCGCCAACGCTAAAGATAACTTTTGGACTAAGGGTCAAATGGCAGAAATGGCCCTTGATACCTGGTTTCAGCAACAACGGACTGCCCTTGGTGGCATTGGCGAACTGCGGGGCAATGGTCAATTTGTCCGCCGTTCCGCCTTAGAAAGCTGCGGTGGCTGGAATGAGGAAACCATTACCGATGATTTGGATTTGACAATCCGCTTACATTTGGAGAAATGGGATATTGAGTGTGTTTTCCATCCAGCGGTGCAAGAAGAAGGTGTGACAAGTGCGATCTCACTCTGGCATCAGCGCAACCGTTGGGCAGAAGGTGGTTATCAGCGCTATCTGGATTATTGGGATTTAATTCTCAAAAACCGCATGGGAACGCGCAAAAGCTGGGATTTGCTGATTTTTATGCTGATTATGTATATCTTGCCGACAGCAGCAATACCAGATTTATTAATGGCGATCGCTCGTCATCGTCCACCAATATTAAGTCCCATCACTGGTTTGTCTATTTCTATGTCGATGGTAGGGATGTTTACAGGTCTGAAACGAATACGTCAAGATCAAAAATTCCCACTTTCTACATATTTTATAATGCTCGTGCAAACCCTGCGTGGCAGTTTATATATGTTGCACTGGTTAGTCGTTATGAGCAGTACTACTGCCCGCATGTCGGTAAGACCAAAGCGGCTAAAATGGGTGAAAACTTTGCATACTGGGCATGGTGAATAGGGAATAGGGACTGGGGACTAGGGGAGATTTTTTTAATACATAATACCCAATCCCCAGTCCCCAATCCCCAATCCCCAATCCCCAATCCCTTTTATTAATCATCCACGTCTGCTTCTTCTACCCATTCTGGTGTAGTTACCGAATCGGAGAATTCTGGGAAATCATCTGCAAAACGGATAATTTGTCCATTGAAAAATTCTGCTACACGTTGAGCTGCGATCGCTACTTCATCAGGTTCCCAATCAGGTGCGGGTGTTTGTTTTGGGGGTGGAGGCAAAGTTTGCGCCCCATTTCCATTTACCCCATTTCTATTTACGCCGTTTCCATTTGCCCCATTGCCATTTATGCTATTTCCATTTTTTGCTGCTGTCGGTGCTGGTGGTGGAGTGGTTGGCTGTCGTACTGGCGCTGAAGACGGAACTTGCTGGTTGTAACTGGGTGTGGGTGGTTGCTGAGGGCGAGTAGAGTCTTTTGGGGGAGGATTTTTTTTGGCTGAGGTAGAGTTTGAAGAAATTCCTTTTTCTATATTTATCTGGATTTCACGCTGGAAAGTCTGCTGGAAAGCTGCCGTAATCATCGGTAGATAAGATTTTCCCTTGTCATACCATGCTTGTTTAATCGCAATTCGAGCCACAACACCGTCGAACTCTATAAGTTGGCTCATTTGACGCAACATTTCTTGCCTTGATTTTGGCTGGAGGTTAGCAAGCACCTGTTGCCAAACCTGAGTTAAGTCATAAGTTGCTTCCCCAATAACTTCTGAAGTTACTGGTTCAACGTTTGCAGGTGGCACAGGAACAGATATAGGTTCTGGGGTTGGTGGTGAAACTGAGTTAGCAGCAGAATTGTGATTTGTTTGCTGTTCAACTGGGGGAGATGAAATGACGGGCTGATTTTGGGCAGCCGCTTGATGATGGTTTGCAGAATTATGATTTGTTTGCGGTTCAGTTAGAGGTACAGAAGAGACAGGCTGATTTTGGGCAACTGCTTGATGATGGTTTGCAGAATTATGATTTGTTTGCGGTTCAGTTAGAGGTACAGAAGAGACGGGCTGATTTTGGGCAATTGCTGGAAGATAATTTGGAGATACAACAGGTGTATTAACTCGTGGCGCGACACTTGGGGCTTGTGGCTGAATATTCGTCGCACTGGGTAACAATCCTAGTAATGTTACCTCTAACCACAAACGCGGCTGGGTGGTATTTTTAATTTGCACTTCAGCTTCTCGCAAGTGTTTCTGTCCCGCCAAAATCCCGCTCATATCGAAGTATTGAGCAAACTCAACCAGCGCTGTCCAGGTTTGCTGAGTACAAGCAACCAAATCGTGACGGTTGGGTGCTGTTTTAGCTATGAGTAAATCGCGGTAAAAAGCGGCGAGATTTTGCAAAATAGTTAGGGGTTCTCGACCACGATCTAGGATGTAGTGAGTACAGTCTAGAACAGCTTCCGGTTTATCTTGAGCGATCGCATTTAAAAGACTCAGCAAGTCCTGTTCGCTTACTGTTCCAACTAAATCCCAAACTCGCTCTGGTGTCACTTCACCCGCTAACAAACCCAATTGGTCAAGTAGACTTTCAGCATCCCGTAACCCTCCCTGAGCAAGTTGGGCTACCAGGGTGACAGCATCATGTGAAATATGAATGTTTTCAAAAGATGCGATCGCACTTAAATGCTTCACCATCGCCTCTAACTGAATGCGTCTAAAATCAAACCTTTGACAGCGTGAAATAATCGTTGGTAACACCCGTTGCGGGTCTGTTGTCGCCAATACAAAAACCACGTGTCTCGGTGGTTCCTCTAGTGTCTTAAGTAGCGCATTGAAGGCTTGAGTACTGAGCATGTGGCAATTGTGTACCAAAAGCCCATTTGCTACAAAGTTATGATTATCTGCTACTTCAATATCATAGACTCGCTCAGTCCCAGCGAGGTGAACAGATTCGACAGTCTCCAAACTTGTAATCCATTGAGGGGATGGAATATTGTTTAAGGTCTGCCAGCCATTTTCTACTGGTGCTTGCACCCATCTGGATGTAGTAGTATGTCTTGCCTGTACTACTCCTGGTGTAAAATTTTGTTGCAACTGAATATCCCATTGCTGTAAGCCAACTGGCGATGAGTTGATTCTCTCCACCAGAGAATCCTTCTGTATGCAATTCGTGTCCTTTTTTATATGGATGTTTTTCCCAGCGAGACTGGATGCTAATGATTCCTCGGCCTTTTTTTTGTAAAAAGGTTGGGATATCAAGCTTTTCACCACACCCGCAAGCACAGAAAGGTCGGAGTAATTCGGCTTGTTTAAGGATAGATTCCAGGTCGTATAATTTTTGCCCAGATGTATTGCCTTTAAACTGGTGTCCGCCAACAAATCTCCGGGTGCGTCCATCGATACCAAATTTGTAAATGAGGATGCCACATCCACATTCACAGGCGATAGTATCTTCACTCCTTCTCTTACGTCCTTTGCTGGCAGCCATCCCTGGTTTGTCCTAATTAAATGATTACCCGTACATCTAATTTCTCGGTTAGTTGTCTTGATAACGAAGGTTTGACGTTCTCCTTGATCTAACCACCTGACAACTTTTTTGAATTCCCATTTACCTGATGAGTCGTTGTAACTCAGAACCCTCTCGCCTTTAATTTTGGGATCATCGATTCTGTTAAGTCCGTTATCAGTCAATACCAGAGAATCTCCAGTTAGGCATTCGTCGATTACATAAACCTTGTAGCGACACTGCACAGGAGCAAACTGGGCTTTTTCAATCAACTCGCGGATATTATCGACACCAGTATTACTAGCGGCATCGATTTCAATTACATCTAGGGCGTAGCCCTTGGTGATCCCCTGACAAACTTCACACACACCACAAGGTTCAGCCGTGGGCTTATCACCTTTGAGACAATTGAGGGATTTAGCCAGAATCCGGGCACTAGAAGTTTTCCCCGTACCTCTTGGCCCAGTGAATAAATAGGCGGGGGCGATTTTGGATGTGCCGATCGCGTTCGTGAGGGTGGTGGCGATCGCCTCTTGTCCCACCAGTTCAGCAAAACTTTTGGGGCGATATTTGTGGTGCAGGGGTTCATAAGACATAGAAATATAGACTTCAATGCCTTTCAACGTTAATTAGTAGCACCGAGTCGAGTTTAGGATTCAATTATTTTAATCTCGTACCTGCTTTATTTATCGATGTTGCCATAACTCTTGCACTCAACTCATGCCGTATATTTTGGCACTCAGGAAAGCAAGAAACTAGAGCTGATCCTCTACTATGATTTCAACATCTATGTATGAGAATTATAGCATATCATTTAGTACATTTGTTCTAGTTTAGATTGAAGGCTAGGGACTAAGGCGCGTTTTCAAACTATAGCCACAACAAAATTGAAAAAGGGACTGGGGATTAGGGACTGGGGACTGGGAAAATTGTTCGGGGATTCATACCACTACCCAAGTTTTGTTCGCGCAGCGTTCGCACGAGAAGAAAACTCTTCCTAGCCCCCAATCCCCAGCCCCTAGTCCCCAGTCCGCGACATATTGATGCGATTTATCAACACACCCTGACTACGATCGCCTATTTTAGAAAACAGCGAGTTTGAAAACACCTCTCGGACTTATCTGCTAGCTAACAAAATCTTTGTGAGCAGTGACAAGCATCTGAGCTTGTCTTAAAACGTTTCCGAATAAATAAATAGGAATCTGCCAAGCTGCAACAGTAACTTCTTTAACAATATCCTGTACACTAATTGCAATTAATTCATGCTCTGGCGGCTCTCCCTCAACTGTACCAGACCAAGTAAAAGCTAATAAAAAATCATCGTCTCCAGGCAAGGATGCAATCAAACATTCTTCAGGTGTTGGCTGGCAAATAATTCCGTGATCGTTTGCAAGTTCTACTAGTCTTTGAAATTTGTTTACGTTCGTCATTTGTCTTTTAGATGTGATTCAATTTCAGTTTTAAAAGAAATCATATTTTGAACTCCACAACTCAACTTAGTTGCTTCATACCATAAATTACGAATTACGAATTATTAAGGAGTTATTGGAGTTGGTCAGGCTTAAGTTCAGAATCATACTGCGATCGCCTGGTTTTATCAGCAACATTTGTTACTTTTTTAAAAAATCTCAACTACCTACTTTTTCGGTTTACCCCACTTATATACATCTCTGTTTGTTAGCGTTTCAATATGATTGATACTCTCGTCTCAACCAAGCTGACGCAGTGTATTTAAAATTGCGATCGCTTTTGGCGGAACAGCTGTAAACCGAAGCAGATAAAGCTGCTCGTCAATATTAGATTGTTGGATCACCTTGGCATAGATATATTCTTCTGTGGACATTTCTGCTTCAATCAATAACTTGAGTTTGAGATTGCTCAAAAGATGTAAAGAATGTGGCGATGTCTGCTGACAAGACGCTGGGCGTCTACGCAGCTGCGCCCCTTTTTTTGAAAGGCTAATCAAGTTCCCTATAAATACTGTTCCTACGGCATATTTTCCCTGTAAAATGGTGTATTCTACAGGTACTTCTTGATTGAGAATGACTATTTCTTCATCATCTTCAGGCAAGAATAAATTATATTTACCGCCAATGCCACGAATTTCACAAATTGTCACAGGATGCTTTATTCCTTTGGGTTCTATTTGTAGTTGTCCAGCAATTTGGAGGTCAATATTGGCATCTTTACAGGTATTTTCAGAAATTAAAATCTGTCCTCCCACTGTATAAGACTCAATTCGGGCAGCCAAATTAACATGGCTGCCAATAACTGTATATTGAGCGCGTTTTTGAGAACCAACATTTCCTGCCACAGCTTCGCCTGTATTAATCCCAATTCCCATTTCGAGGATTGGAAAATTCATTTGCTGATTTTGTTTGTTTACTTGCTCCATTGCTAACTGCATGGCAATAGCA
This sequence comes from Nostoc sp., assembly GCF_036916985.1. Lineage (GTDB taxonomy): Bacteria > Cyanobacteriota > Cyanobacteriia > Cyanobacteriales > Nostocaceae > Nostoc. The sequence continues at coordinate 133,126 of NZ_JBALFD010000095.1, read as the reverse complement.
CAGGCGATTGCTCGTTGGGAATCATCTTTGCGACTAATTGGCGCACCAAAGATCACAAAAATACCATCACCCATAAATTCATTAATTGTGCCTTTATACTGATTAATCACATCTGTCATTGTTCCCAAATAAAGATTCAAAATCTTTACTACTTCTTCCGGGGACAATTGTTCAGAAATAGCTGAGAATCCTCTTAAATCAGATACGAGAACCGTAACTTTTCGGCGTTCTCCCCCTAGCTTTAAGCCAGAAGGAGTTTCGAGGATATTGGCGACGATTTCATCAGTGAGATAGCGACCGAGGGTTTTTCGCATCTCGGTAGCGCTTTGAGCAATATACTGAGTGAGTGCGATCGCAGAACCTACAAATGCCAGCAATGAAGGTACAACAGGAATCCACCAACCAACAATAAACGCTAGAAAACTGCCACCAACTAAACCACCACCCGCCAGAAAAACACTAACAGCCATCAGGGTTTTCTGGTTGCTACTGTGGCGTTGTAGCCAACATAAGCTAGCACCAATAATTGACCAAATCAAAATCAATAGCCATTCTAGCGGGTCAGGTAAACACTTGATCGGTGGACGACCTTCTATTGCTGCACTTAAAATTTGACTAATCACATTAGCATGAATTGTTACACCCGCCATTCGTTCCGGGTCAGTCAATACATTACTGCTGTAAGGCGTATAGAATAAATCCTTTAAACTCTCGGCGGTAGCACCAATTAATACCACCTTGTCTCGCATTAAATCTCGTGGGATGCGGTTCTCTTGCACTTCTGTAAGAGAGACTTTAGTAAACTGCTGTATTCGTCCTCGGTAGTTCAACAGTACTTGATAACTCCCGGCATCTGCTCGGACATAACCTCCATCATTAGGTTCAAAAATCGGGAAAACACCCCGATTTAACTGCAAGTAATTAGAATTATTGGCTGATGGCTTTGCGGTAATACCTTCAGGTTTCAAGTACAACAATGCTAGTTTTAACCCAAAGCTTTCTAGAATCTCGTTATTATTTAAATTTACGTACAATAATGCTCGTCGAATTTTGCCATCTCCATCTATGGGTAAATCATTCGACCCAACTTGATGAAGTTTCTTGAGTTCTGGAGAGGAATCAACCGCCGAACTATCAATAGTATCAGAGACTTTTTGGACTCCAATCAAATTAGGAGTAGACTTAAATACCTGAAGTAATTCTTGATGACCGGGATTGACAGGTAAATCACGATAAATATCTAAACCGATCGCTCTGGGTTTTTGTTGTTTGATTTTCTCTAACAAACTGGCAAGTTTTCCATCAGACATAGGCCACTGACCCTGCTTGCGGATATCTGCCTCATTAATCTCAACTATGACAATGCGGGTATCAGCCGATTCTCGTGGACGGAGGAGAAAAAATTGATCCAGTGCAGCTAATTCCAACAATTGCAGTAATCCAGTCAAGCGTATTGCAATTACCAGGGCTGTAATATTAGGAACAGCAAGTAAAACACCACGCCATTGCCAGATTTGCGGTTTCAGCTTTGCCCACATAATATTTAGTGCTGAGTGCTGAGTGCTGAGTTAGGAGTTAGGAGTTGGGAGTTGGGAGTTAGGAATTCTCCCTCAGCCCAATGCCGCTCAAGAGTGCTGTTAGGGGATAGCTAAGGTTTAAGCCCGTGCTGAGTAAAGAAGTGAGATTCCCCACTCAGCACTCGGAACTCGGAACTGTTTTGCCCCATGCCCTTATTTCCTAGATGTGCAACAATCGATCAATGGTTCAAAAGCGATCGCACTCAAACCAACTGACTTGAAAAATTGTCTCCAATCCAGCCTCGCCTTAAAATTATTCGGCTCAGTCTCGCGTAACTTCACCAAACTAGTCAGCGCTTCATGCCAAATCCCTGCTTCTGCATAGATGCTGGGCAACTTATGCAAATTTGCCTTTGTTAAAGACTCCGACAAACCTAATTCTGGTTGAGTGCGTTCCACCCAACCATCTACAGTGGGGTTTTCACTAGAGTCTTGAGTATTACAAGCAATTGTTAGATACCAATGATAAGTCTTACCTACAGCGAGTGCAGGGGCAGTATCAGGAAGTTTGAAGTTAATAATTCCCGGTTTATCTGGAAGTGTAAAAGATGTTTCATAAAATACGTTCTCGTCTTTATCCAAGAGCAGAAACTTGGCTGTTTTGACTGGAGATGGAGGTACATACCAGAAAAATGTTGGATGTTCAGCAAATGTCAACCCTAATTTATCTGGAGGGATTAAGGGAGTTATTAGTTTTTTGCCTGTTAGGCAAGAACTACCACGGGTAGAACCACCAGCACTTGCAGGAGGTTTTCCCCGCTGTGGCGGCTTAAATGTCTGACTAATTTGCCAAGTTTTATTGGGATGGTAGGACTGAGCCTGTACTTCTGCTGTTAATGCAGAAAACAAAGACAAAGGCAAGGAAAAGGTTACAAAATATAATATATATGGTTTAATCCATTTCATATTAAAAATATCTGGGTGCTAGATTAGTCGGGTGAATAAATAAAGTATTCCCAAAAGCAGAGCCAGATTTTTCACTTACAGCAGTTTTCATGTATTTGAACCACATCTGTCGTAAGGGCACAGTGAAACGGGCGGTTAGAAACCGCGTCTACACAAACAAAAGCTACCGATCCTGGGTTTCAAAACCTTGATTTGACCTTAGTCCGCGGAGGCGGACAATGCCCATTGGTGTCAACTTAACGCGAAACCGCTCGTCCGCCGGGAATTGAAATTCCCGCCTCATAGCTAAAGTCATCTGAAGATAACTAAATATCGCCAAAAATCTCCAGTCTACTTCAGTAGACTTAAGCTAAAAGCCCAAGGAATTTATTCTCTGGCGGGCGACGAAGCCAACAGTTAAGCTATTTTTGGCAAAAGTAGACACCAATGGACAATGCCAGTGTAGCCGCGAATTCCATTCGCGAGGGTAAAACTATTGGTATTGATGTTGGCTTGAACCATTTCTACACCGATAGTAATGGGAAAACAGTTGCAAATCCTCGCCACTTGCGTAAAAGCGAGAAGTCTTTGAGACGTTTGCAACGTCGTTTCTCTAAAACCAAAAAAGGTTCTCAGAACAGGGCTAGGTTTAGAAATAAATTAGCCCGTAAGCACCTAAAGGTAAGTCGCCAGCGTAAAGACTTTGCTGTGAAATTAGCAAGGTGCGTAGTGATGTCTAACGACATTGTGGCGTATGAAGACTTGAAGGTGCGAAATATGGTGAGGAACCATCACTTAGCCAAGTCAATTAGTGACGCAGCGTGGACTCAATTCCGGCAATGGGTTGAGTACTTTGGTAAGGTGTTTGGTGTGGCAACTGTTGCAGTTCCACCCCATAATACGAGTCAAAATTGTTCTAATTGTGGTCAGGTTGTCAAAAAATCTCTTAGCACTAGAACTCATTCATGTCTCCATTGCGAAACGGTGTTAGACCGTGACCATAACGCAGCGCGGAACATACTTGAGATGGGACTCCGTACCGTGGGGCACACGGGAACGTTAACGTCTGAACGACCTCTACTTGGGTGATGCAAATCCTCCAAGCAAGCCGACTCGTGGAAGCAGAAAACCTAAGAAGGCAACTTCTTAGAATCCACGCCATTTATGGCTGGGGTGGATGTCAATTCCATATAGCTTAAGATTGGCAGGTATCTGAATCAACTGTTTGTCACTTGTAGAGAGCGTCATTTTGAATTAATTTCCCCCTGCTCCTTATAGCTCAAGATATGGGAATATATAAGGTTGTAGCTAACCGCCTACGTAGAGGTCTAAAGTGGATACCATTGAAATTCCTGCTCTAAATCGGCCAGTGGATGCCACGGTAGAAATTCCTGGTTCTAAAAGTCTTACCAATCGGGCGTTGCTTGTCGCTGCTTTGGCGCAAGGTGACTCCATTTTGGAAAATGCCTTATTTAGTGAAGACAGCAAGTATTTTGCTAAATGTTTAGAGCAATTGAGTATTCCCATAACTCTGAATCCTCATCTGGCTCAGATTCAGATTGTCGGAAGGGGAGGTGATATTCCAGCTAAACAGGCAGATTTATTTGTGGGTTTATCAGGTACTACAGCACGATTTATTTCGGCGCTGGTGGCGCTGGGTAATGGCGAATATCGGCTAGATGGCGTTCCCCGAATGCGAGAACGACCGATGGGTGATATGCTGACGGTGCTGGAAACAGGTGGAGCCACTGTTAACTTTGAGGGAAACTCCGGGTTTATGCCCTACACCCTCTATAGTCAGGGATTCGCTGGCGGAAATTTTCGCTTGAAAGCCAACCAAACAAGTCAGCAACTTTCGGCATTGCTGATGATTGCACCTTACGCTCAACAGGATACGATTTTTGAGGTTGAGGGTACACTGGTTTCTCAGTCTTATATCAAAATGACCTGTAGCCTCATGGCCGATTTTGGCGTAGAGGTGATTCAAATTGGCGAGAATCAATTTCAGATTGAAGCAGGTCAACGTTACCAAGCTCGACATTACACAATAGAACCCGATGCGTCAAATGCTTCTTACTTTTTTGCCGCCGCCGCCGTCACGGGTGGACGGGTGCGCGTCAAACATTTGACCAAACAATCCTGTCAGGGTGATATTCTCTGGCTGAATGTTTTAGAGCAGATGGGTTGCCAAATTAAGGATTCAGATGATTACACTGAAGTGACAGGGCCGAAGCAATTGCAAGGCATCGATATTGATATGAATGATATATCGGATTTGGTGCAAACATTAGCTGCGATCGCCCCCTTTGCCAGTTCACCAATCACTATTCGTAACGTAGAACATATTCGATATAAGGAAACCGATCGGATTCAAGCTGTTGTCACAGAATTGCGTCGGTTAGGGGTTAAAGTGGAAGAATTCGCCGATCAACTGAGAATTGAGCCTAGTCCCATTACCCCAGCGGCGATTGAAACCTATCACGATCATCGAATGGCGATGGCTTTTGCTGTCACTGGTTTAAAGGTTCCAGGGATTGTAATTAAAGATCCTGGTTGTACAGCAAAGACTTTTCCAGATTATTTTACCCGATTCTTTCAAATGTTAGAACAATAACGATTTCTTCCCCTACTCCCTACTCCCTACTCCCTACTCCCGCCCCGAAGGGGTAGTCAACTTTCGGAAGTCACATTCGCACAAACTCCTCTTTTTGGTAGACTTACCAGGATAGTTTGCAACGGTGAAAGACGAATCTCGCAAGTCTCATTACCAATTAGTACCAGGGACTTTGGTAACATCTCTTTGTCTAGCTCTATTTTCACAGGCTTATTGCTCCCCAAAGAAGAACTTTCCCCATCCTGTAGACTAGGGTAGCGGCTTGCTTTTGCCCCGTCATTCCCAGAGGAGAATCCCGAATCCTCTACATTTCCTTCTTTGTTAAGAGCCGCTAACAGTGAGATATCAATCAAAGGTAAGGTAATTTTCAGTGTTGTACCTTGATGAAGTCCTGCACTTTCAAGAGTAATGCTGCCTCCCATGAGTTCGATTAAGTTTCGTGAAATTGCTAGTCCCAGTCCAGTGCCTTCAAACTGACGCGTGGTTGTGCCATTCACCATCACAAAGGGACGAAATAGTTTATGCTGTTGGGTTGGATCGATGCCTATACCTGTATCTTTGACGGCGACTACCACGTGAGATTGACCACTACTATGTTGAATTTCTGTAGTAATGGTGATACTTCCTGTGTCGGTGAACTTAGTAGCATTACCGATAACATTAATCAGCACTTGTTTTAGTTTTGGCGCATCTGCTTTTATTGGTATAACTTGAGAATCTAACTCACATTTCAATTGCAAGCCTTTTTGCTGAACATTCACTGATTGTAAATTAATCACCTCTAACAATATTTGTCGGAGGTCAAGGGGTGTGGAGACGACTGAAAGCTTACCTGCTTCGATTTTAGAAATGTCGAGTAAATCATTAATAATACCTAGCAAATGAATCGTTGTTTCATCTGCACGTTTGAGAAACTCCATTTCTTCTTCTCGGTCATCACATAAGCCATCTTCAACCAAGCGAATACAGTTAATAATAATATTTAATGGGTTTCTCAATTCATGAGAAGTCGTAGCCAAAAACTGGCTTTTAATTTGGTTAGCGGTTTTTGCTTCTTTCCAAGCCATTTCTAGTTCTTCTGAACCAGCTTTGAGCCGTTCTACCATTTGGTCTAAGGCTTGGGCCAGTTGATTGAATTCCCGAATTTGAAAATTGTGCGGCACTGGTTGTGCAGCGTGGTGAGAGTGAATATTGAGAGCGTAATCTCGCAATTCTTCTACAGGACGTGCCAAGTAAGGAGCTAAATATAGAGATGCTAACAAGCTTGCACCAATCAAACCAACTGTCAAAACGATGAGAATTAATTTGATTTCTTCTAAACCAAAAAGCGCATTTTCAACACTTGTAACAGCTAAGACTACCCATTTTTCCTGCTGCTGTTGACTAAGTGGATTGGCAATAGCTGTATAGCCAGCTACTAATTCTTTCCCATCTGTAAAAGACAAATTTATTGAATCATTTCGCCCAGCGATCGCATTTTTAATTATGCTTTTGAGTTGAGAAGCATAAGGGTGCTGATTTATATTAGTTCCCACCCAGTCTGTGAATGGGTGTGCCAAAATTGTGCCATCTTCAGCAATCACTACCATCGCACCTGTGAGCGATCCAGGTGGATTTCTGGTTTGTTGGTACAATGCAGACTGAATACTTAAGCTGTAAAGTAAATTTCTTGGGCTATCGGAAACTGGTGCAGATAAAACTACTTGCAGTTGATTTTGTGTGTTTCTTTTTCCAGTCATTCCTGCCTTTCGTGGCAAGATTGATTTGACATCAATTCCGTCACTTGGCAAAGGTAATATCAATTCTCCAATAGCTTGATCTCCACAGCTACTAGCAATTATTTTCTGGTTTAGCAGATTCGTTAATTGGACGCATTCAATACTGGCTGGAAGTTGTTGCCTTAACTGCGTGAGAATTTCTTGTTCTTGTATGGGCGAACCCGACGGAATAACTGTTGTTTTACTTACACTCAGTAAATTAGCTTTTAAGATTGCGATCGCATCTCCAATTCTCTCACCTTTACTGATGGCGCTTTCGGTTAAATTTTGACGCGCAGTTCCCAATATGCTAGAACGTGCCTTATTTAAGGCAACAATCTCGCCTACAAGTAAAACTGGAACGAACAGCAGCAATATTCTCGTTACTAAAATTCGGCGAAAGGAAGATTGGCGGGAATTAGTCATCGAGTGTCTCACTTTGCATCTGCAAACCACAACAGCAAAGATATGTAATTAGACCAGCTAGATGAGACATTTTATTAAATTATCAGAATTTTATTTTCAATGTTTAAAAATAACAAATTGCTATAATCCAAAAAGAAACGTGAGATACCAAAACTTGTATATGCTAGATGGAAAAGTGATTTGTGCTGCATATAAATACAGTGGTGAAATTGTAAAACAGTAGCTTGCAGGCATGGTTTTTTTGATAATTTATACACGACTAAAGAAAATATTAAAACTATCAAATCAAGTTAATGTTGCAACATCGTCCTCATACTACAGTTGTTTTAGCAATGAGTGTAGATGGTAAGATAGCAGATTTTAAGCGATCGCCTGCTCGATTTGGCTCAAGGGTTGATAAAGCACACTTAGAAAAACAAATCGCTGCCTCTGATGCCGTTCTATTCGGTGCTGGTACTCTGGGCGCTTATGGAACAACACTTACAGTATCAGATCCAACTCTAGTGCAACTTCGGGCCCAAGCAGGGAAGCCTCCGCAGCCAGTTCATATAGTGACTACACGTTCTGCAAACCTTAATCCGGAAATTCACTTTTTTCAGCAACCAGTTAGACGTTGGCTACTCACGACAACAGCAGGAGCGGTTTCATGGAAAGGACGTTTACAGACGCTTTCCTCAACTCTGGGAAACGGAGTAGAGGAGTACCCTTCAGAATTTGAGCAAATTCTGGTTTTTGAAACATCAACGCGAGAAATTGATATGCCCGCAGCTTTGAAGCATCTAGCCTCTCTACATATAACACGCTTGGTGGTCTTAGGTGGAGGTAAATTAGTCGCTTCCTTACTGGAATTAGACTTAATTGATGAATTATGGTTGACTGTTTGTCCGCTGATTTTAGGTGGTAATACCGCACCCACACCTGTAGATGGGAAAGGATTTTTACCCAATTTAGCTCCCAAGTTGCAACTTCTAGAAGTTAATACAGTTGAGCAAGAAGTGTTTTTGCACTATCGCCTGCAACGACCCGCAGATTAGATTACGCTAAGTTAAGTTATTGATTGGGCATGGGGCAATTCAATTTTAGATTTTGGGTTGACAATTTTGGATTAAATTTCTTCAATCTAAAATCCAAAATCTAAAATCTAAAATTCTTATTCCCCTACTCCCTACTCCCTACTCCCTACTCTTCTAAAAAGTGGAACAACCTAAGCCTCGCTATTCTGTCGTTTGGACGAACAAAATCGCTGAAGTACCCCAAAATGCCTGGAATGCTTTGGCAATGCCACTCAAAACGCCATTTTTAGAATGGGAGTGGCTGAACAATATCGAAACCTCCCAGAGTGCTACGGCTAAAACTGGTTGGTTGCCGAATCATTTGACATTGTGGCGAGATCGAACGCTGATTGCTGCTGCGCCACTTTATCTTAAAGGACATAGTTCTGGTGAGTTTGTTTTCGATCACCAATGGGCAGAGTTAGCCGATCGCATCGGAGTCCAGTATTACCCAAAATTGCTGGGAATGACACCATTTACTCCGGCTGAAGGCTATCGGTTTTTAATCGCCCCAGGAGAAGATGAGGATGAAATTACAGCGATAATGGTACATGAGATTGACACTTTTTGCTCCAAAAATGGAATTTCTGGGTGTCATTTTCTCTATGTCGATCCCCAATGGCGTCCTATCCTGGAACGGCATGGTTTTACAACTTGGCTACACCACAGTTACATCTGGGAAAATGCAGGCTTTAAAACTTTTGATGACTACTTGAAGGTATTTAACGCCAATCAGCGCCGCAATATCAAGCGGGAACGCAAAGCTGTAGAAAAAGCAGGTTTACGATTACAACCACTGACTGGTGATGAAATCCCTCAGTCTTTGTTTCCCTTGATGCACCGTTTCTATGCTGACACCTGTGATAAGTTTGGTTGGTGGGGTAGTAAGTATCTCACACAGCGCTTTTTTGAGCAGCTACACTCAGATTATCGCCATCGAGTCTTGTTTGTTGCTGCATATAGCGAGGAAGATAACTCTCATCCTTTAGGAATGTCTTTTTGTTTGTTTAAAGATGACAAACTTTATGGACGCTATTGGGGAAGTTTTCAAGAAATAGATTGCTTACATTTTGATGTTTGTTATTATGCGCCAATTGAGTGGGCGATCGCTAACAATATCCAAATTTTTGACCCTGGCGCGGGTGGACGACATAAAAAACGCCGTGGTTTCCCTGCTATGCCCAACCACAGTTTGCACCGATTTTACAATAATCGGTTAGGAAAAATTTTACTTCCCTATATTAAGGAAGTGAATCAACTCGAACAGCAGCAGATTGAAGCAATTAATGCAGAGTTGCCATTTAGTAACCGAGATTCTTAAAAGTTTACCAAGGCAGACGGTAAACGACGAATTACACTTGATATAGAGTATAAAAATCTTGAAGAAAGAAAATTTCTTTTTATAACGCTTATGGATTTAATAGTTGAAGATTTAGCCGCAATTGATGATAAACTTTCCCAGCGTCATATTGACCTCGATCCCGGTGGATATTTTATTATTTACTTGGATCGAGATACAGGGTTAATTTATGCCAAGCATTTTACAAATGTAATTGACGATCGCGGTTTAGCTGTCGATCCCGAAACGGGAAAGGTAATTCCGGCGCGAGAAAAGGTAGAACGAACTCATACCACAGTCTTTAACGCGAGGACGGCAAAAGAACTCTGCGTGAAGATTTTTGAAGAAACTCAGCCCCCTCCTGTAACTCAATTAAATCATGCAGCTTATTTGGGTCGAGAATTTGTCCGGGCTGAGGTGGCTTTAGTTACAGGGCAAGAGTATGTTCAAGATTAAGCCAATTTTAGATTTTAGATTTTAGATTTTAGATTTTTCTTCAATCCAAAATCCAAAATTCAAAATCTAAAATCGAACAACTCTCCCACTACCCATCAGATGATGGCTGATTTATCTGATAGATATAGTAAGTCGCCATTGGGATAACGGTGGCGGCAATTAACAATCCTACTACCCAAGCAGTAGCATTACCTTGGTCGGTTTCTTCTGCTTTCTTGAATGTGCCTCCAACAGGTACATTGTCAGTTATTTTAGGTGGCCCTGGATCGGCTTTACCGGAGAGGACGGCGACAAGGCGATCGCTTGCATCGAGAAATGCCTGGTTGTATTTGTTACCATTGCGTAATGGCACACTTACGGTTTCAGTCGCTACACTCTCGGCAATAGCGTCAGTGAGTAAAGGTTTAACTTCATCCCCAGTCAGAATGGCAGTACCATTGGTAACTGTGTCAATCACCAATAAGGTTTGATTCCCTTGGGCTTCTTTTGTGGGGAACCATTTTTCAAACAGTTCTTTAGTAAAGCTTTCTGGTGTTTCACCGTAGTCGAGGCGGCGAACAGTAACAATTCTGACTTCCTTATTTGTTTGCTTTGCCAAATCCTCAAAAGCGCTGCTAATTTTACCTTCATTCAGACGGCTGATAACTTCACCTTGATCCAAAACCCAGGTGTCATTCCCTGCTGTGAGGTTGGGTATTTGATACACGCCTGTGGCTAAAGCAGGTGTGGCAAACAGTGAGGCTGCTAAAATAATAACCGTCACCAAAGGTAGAATTAGCTGAATGAGGTGTTTTCGACTGCTAAATAATTGTTTGAAAAGCTGTTTCATTGTGTGATTCCTAAGACAGACTTGCACCAAAAATACTACAGAACCACTGCAAAAATCACCTCTTTCCCGATTTTCTCCAGTATGAATTTTCTACTACTTCTAGCAGATAGCAGGTAAGTGAGGTACAAATTTTAAGCACAAAGCCATATATCAAGAGGCTTTCAACCCTGTTCCCTGCTGTATATTACACGAGATTTTTTGATTGCACAAACTTGTTCTGGGGGCGGCTGCAAGCATTAACTTGAGGCTAACACTCTTGCTAGTCACAAGAAATACCGCCCATTTTGGGAATTAACCCAAATGCTTAGGGCGGAATTTGCAAACCATCTAGAAATCATATCCTACGATCAATATTTTTGGCAGAATCCAGTATATTTTTTCATATCTGCAAGTAGCTTTTCCTGCTTTACCCATTGATGGGTGATGTAGCGATCGCTGGTTTTTATGCAATATATTCTGAGCTTACCCAAGAAACGATATATCTGCATTTTTCTGATATTTTAGCTAAATGCATATCAATAATATACATAGGACTCCCATTCGATTTTTGAATAAAACTCGGTACATCTCTATTTCCTATTCCCTCTCTCTACAAATGATTCAGAAATCAAATCGGGTTGCCATACATGACCGAAAAGGACTCATGATACAGAGCAACTAAATTTATTTATGGGGATCATTAATTTTGAATTTTGAATTTTGAATTCGGAGCGAAGCGACGTGACTATCATACTAACTAACGACGACGGCATTGATGCCCCCGGTATCCAAGCTCTACTTAAAGCTGTAAACGGCATAAATACTATTATCGCGGCTCCTGCCGAGCATCAGTCTGGCTGTGGACATCAAGTTACTACCACTCGTGCTATCAACCTCCAGCGACGTTCTGAGACTGAATATGCGATCGCCGGTACTCCTGCTGATTGTGTGAGAATTGCCATAACACAAATCCACGCAGATGTCAAATTTGTACTTTCAGGTATCAACGCTGGGGGTAACTTGGGAGTCGATGCCTATATTTCTGGCACAGTGGCCGCCGTGCGGGAAGCGGCAATGCACGGTATTCCTGGAGTTGCAATTTCCCAGTATCGTAAAGCCAAGCAGAGTTTTGATTGGGATCTGGCCGCCAAATTGACAGCTGAAGTTTTAGCGGACTTACTCAAGTGTCCTCTAGAACCAGGAAGCTTTTGGAATGTGAACTTGCCGCATCTGCAACCAGGAGAACCAGATCCGAATGTGGTGTTTTGCCAACCCTGTACTAAACCTTTGCCCGTGAACTATCGAATTGAAGGCGATGATTTTTATTATGTAGGGGAATATGGCAAACGCGATCGCACTCCTGGTAGCGATGTGGATGTCTGTTTTTCTGGCAATATCGCGGTGACACAGTTAAGGGTTTGATAATTAATCTTACGGCTATTGGTTGGTGCGATCGCGATCGCAAGCAAAATTACTGATGCAGTCAAAATTTTTCAGGTTTTGAAATCTGGTAAAGTTTCAGTGGTACTTAAGACTAATTAAAAAAAGGAGAAAATATGCAGTTTCTCAAAATAATTCTTGTCGCTCTTGTGTTGATGCTAAACCTGGTAATTGCTCAACCCTCTTGGGCAAGCAAGGATTTTACTAAGGGGGCTGACTATACCGAGGTAACTCAGGCGCTCAATCAACTTCTAACTGTAAAAGATACACCTGAGCAAGCTGGCTATACACCTGAGCAGTTCCAGCAGCGATTGGCGCAATTACAATCTCAGAAAAATATCATAGAAACAGCTAGAAAGCGGGCGCAGTGCCGTAATGAAACTGGAAAAACTTTGGCTGTCTATGCCAACAAACCAAAAAAATCTCCAACCCAACTCTACTTTCTGGGTGCAGGAACAATCACCGATGATGATTGGGATTGCGATGGCATTTATTTACCCGCAGGTTCTCAAGTGGTTCTAGGCCCAAATGCTCAACCACAAGAACTCACTGAACCAATCGCCATCCAGTTCGTTGATGGCACACAGTCTCTCGCTAGAACCAATCCAGCCACAGGTGCCATTGAATTGAATGTTGAACCTGCCAAAGTATTCAAGGCGGGTGAGAGTACCTGGTTACTTCCCACTTATTCCCAAGCAGACATCGATACGCAAATTCCTACCCCACAACTCATTGACTAATCTCATTTAGATACTTCAACTTTTATGCGGTAAGTGCATAAAAGTTGAATTGAATTACAGCAGTTTTCATGTATTTGAACCACATCTGTCGTCAGGGCACAGCATTGCTCATTGGTGTCAACTTCTTAGTGACTCGTGCCAAAATAAAGTACCAGTTGAAAACCCTGAATCCATCATAAAACGGTAAAACCTGATTGGTATATCAGTACATTATTTAATTGCAAGTCCCTTAACGTGAAACCGCTTGTCCGTCGGGAATTGAAATTCCCGTCTCATAGCTAAAGTCATCTGAAGATGACTAAATATCGCCAAAAATCTCCAGTCTACTTCAGTAGACTTAAAACTATTAGCCAGGGAATTTATTCCCTGGCGGGCGACGAAGCCAACAGTTAAGCTATTTTTGGCAATGACACCAATGAGCATTGCTCTGCCCCTACCGCGTGGTCTATTTACCTGAAAATAGCTGTAAAGTAATAAAATACGTAAATTAAAATATTCAACCATTGAACAATCAACTTTTAATTAAGGAAAAATTACAAGCCAGCCTTGAGAATATTCCAACTAAGAGCAATGGTTCTCCCATTACCGACTTGCAGATAGACAAAACCTTAGCCGAAGAAATTGAACAATTGACGACTGAACTGGAGAGCGTCAATCCCAATCTCAATCCTCTTCTCTACGCTACCTCTTTACTCGAAGGAGCTTGGCAACTTCAATACTCCACTGCAAGAGAAATCCGTTCTTTAGTTTCCCTCCCATTGGGATTAAAGCTGGGTAAAGTTTATCAAGTGATTGATGTTGCAAATAAATTGTTTTTCAATCTAGCTAAGGTTAAACATCCTCTGGGGCTAGTATCGGGATATGTCAAAGTCACAGCTAGCTTTGAGCCAGCCAAAGAAGACTTAGAGCCTCCATCGAACAAACGCATCAACGTTTATTTTGACAAACGCTACCTATCGATTGAGAAGATTGTCGGCATTAATACCCCTCAACTCAACCTCTTTAAGGTTGTCCCTGCTAATAATCCTAATAATAGAACTGCCACACTAGATATTACTTACTTAGATGAAACCTTAAGAATTGGACGTGGAGGAGATGGAAGTTTATTCATTCTGAGTAAATGCAATGATTTCCCTGACTTCACCTCCTTAGCAAAAACCTACTCTACGTAGATAGCGATTGGACTACCATCTTCTGATTTTCCTATACATCCCATTCCTGAACGTAGCCCACAGGTTAGAGATACATCCCATTGTTCAGTAATATATTTACCTTTTTGCCATGCCAATTGGCGAACAGAGAAATTTTCCCCATCAGAGGCATTAACAAGTTGGGGATAACTCAGAATGAGGATTAAACAATAGCGTGACGAGCATAACTTAATATTGGCACTAGCATTATCGAAAGCACCCATTACAGTAGAAGTACAACGATATGTTTCACCTGCAATAACAATATTGCAAGTTGATGGATAAAGGGTTTTGGAGTAGATAAAATCAACCGCTCTTTCTGCTAATACAGGGTGAGCATTTAGGCTGAATAAACCTACGGATGCTACCAAGGATGTAATCATTCTTTTGAACATAATTTTTCTCCTAATTGGGGTTGTTCTCCATTTAATAAACCTAACTATGTAACTAAAAGTAAAATCGGTGAAAACCTTGCGATTGCTTCCCTCTACTTCATTGCATACCCTCCGGGAAGGCTTACGCCAACGCAATGACATAGTTATAAATTTTCTCACCCACCTAGTTATTGGTGATGGAACTAATTAGTATTCAGTAGTTTTACTGTTGCCGATCAATTTCACAATATCCGACATATTCATGCCACGCATCCACCTTTCCTGCTTGTTTGCGTGCAGTTTCATACCTGGAGAATGCACAAATGCGATCGCCTGATTGCAGAAAACTGCATAATTAACGAATATTCGCTTATTGATTATCCAAGGGTGCAGTTTTATTAGATACTCAAATAATCTATATAAAAGCGCACCCAATGACGATCAAATACCGATTAAACAAGTGTTTGCAGTTTGGATTTGCAGGGTTGCTGGGCTGCTTAAGTGTAAGTCTCCTCACTAGCAAAACCCAGGCACAGCAAAGTAATATCGTGCCTGATAACACACTTGGCACTGAGTCATCTAAAGTTATAGGCAACTTTCAGGGACAGCCCATAGAAGTAATTACAGGTGGTGCAACTCGCCAAATTAATCTGTTTCATAGCTTTCAAGAATTTAATATCAGCGAGGGACGTGGGGCATATTTCTTCAGTCCTAGCGCAGATATTCAGAATATTTTGGCACGGGTGACAGGTAGTAACCCTTCAGAAATTTTGGGGAGACTGGGCACATTTGGTAATTCTAGCCCGAATTTATTTTTGATAAATCCCAATGGGATTGTGTTTGGGAAAAATGCCAGTTTGGATGTGCAGGGTTCGTTTGTGGGGACGACTGCAAACGGAATACAGTTTGGCAATCAAGGGGTTTTTAGTGCCACAAATCCCCAAGCAGCGCCATTGTTAACTATTAATCCTTCAGTATTGCTGTTTAATCAAATCAAAGCTTCTGGTGGAATTATCAATCAATCCCAAACACCCGTAGCGATTAATCCCATCGGTGGATATCTTACGGGTTTGCAAGTTGCTGATGGTAAAAGTTTGCTGCTTGTTGGTGGAAATATCAATATTGATGGTGGTGGAATTCAGGCTTATGGCGGAAATGTTGAGTTAGCAGGTTTGGCTGCACCGGGAAATGTGGGATTGAATATTGCGGGTGATAATCTGGGTTTAGTTATACCTGAGAATGTGGAACGCGCCGATATTTCGCTGAGTAATGGTGCAGAAGTGAATATTCGCGGTGCAGGTGGCGGGAATATCAAAATTCAAGCTCGAAATGTAAATTTAGCAGGGCAAAGTAAACTAAAAGCGGGAATAGATATAGGTTTAGGTACTCCAAATAGTAAAGGTGGAGATATTAATATTAATGCCACAGGAGATACAACGTTAATAGATAAAGGTTTTATCGCTAACGTAGTGCAAGAAAAAGCATTTGGTCAAGCTGGCGATATCAATATTACGACTGGAACATTGACATTACAAAATGCTGGACAAATCAATGCTAGTCTCTATGGACAAGGTAATGCAGGAAATGTAAATATCAATGCTCAAGGTGCTGTTACTGTTGCAGGTCAAAAAGATGATTTAAATAGTGGAATTAGTAGCTTTGTATTCACAGGAGCAACAGGTAATGGTGGTAATATCAATATTAAATCTAGCTCTTTTACACTAAGTAATCATGCTTACCTTAATACTGATATTTTAGGACAAGGTAATGGTGGTAATATTCAAATCACGACAGGTACGCTAAAAGCTACCAATGGAGGCGATATTCATAGCATTATCTTTGGCAAAGGAAACGCTGGGAATATCAGCATTAATGCCCTTGATAATATAGTCTTCGATACTAAGAGCGATGTTAGTAGTAGTGTGTTCAATGAGGGGGTAGGTAACGGAGGAAATATTTACCTGAAAACAGGTTCACTCTCGTTAACTAATGGCAGTGAAGTATCAACAAGTCTCTATGGACAAGGTAATGCCGGAAATATTACCGTCGAAGCTTCTGATAATGTTAAGCTAGATGGCGTTTTTATCGACGCAGGTAAATTTGACCTTAATAACTTGGATTATGATTCGTTTAGTGGTTTGCAAAGCAACTTAAATATTGGAGGTGTCGGAAAAGCAGGAAACATTCAAGTTACAACAGGATCGCTTTCTGTTACTAATGGTGCCGAAATATCTAGCTTTACTGGTGGAGTCGGGAATGGAGGAAATATTACTATTAATGCCCGCGATAATGTCACATTTTCAGGTTTTGGAGGCAGAATGAAAGATGGCAGTACAGTATCAAGTTTTGGCATTAATAACGCGATAGGTAATGGTGGTGATATTCGCATCACTGCAAGTAATTTACTACTTAAAGATGGCGGCCGATTAAATGCTAGCAACGGCGGACAAGGAAATGGAGGTAATATCTTTCTTGATGTTGCCAATACTATTACTTTTGATGGAATTGGCGGTAATAATTTATCTAGCGGTGCCAATACGGAAGGATACAATGGTAACGCTGGAAATATTCAAATTGAAACAGGATCGCTGCTTTTCACAAATGGCGGTACAATATCTTCTTCACATAGCGGAGGAAAAGGTAATGGTGGAAATATCACCATCAATGCTCGTGATACAGTAACTTTTGATGGTGTCGTCAAGGGTGGAACTTTTGGTCTTGACAAAATTGGTATTAGCGGTTTATTTAGTTATTTGCTGAGTGGTGAAGGTAAAGGAGGTGACATCGAAATTACAACAGGGTCACTTTCCGTTACTAACGGTGCAGTCATTGCTGGAGACACAGATGGACAGGGAAATGCAGGTAATATCACCATCAACGCCCGCGATAAAGTTTCCGTCACCAACGGTGCAACCATTTCTGGAAACACACTTGGACAGGGAAATGGAGGCGATATCACCATCAACGCAGGCGATACAGTAACTTTTGATGGTGGGGAAAATGGTTTATTTACTCCCGTAGCCACTACTGCGCTAAACAATAGCAGCGGTAACGCTGGGAATATCCGCATTAATTCTAGAGGATTATTTGTCAAAAATGGTGCTAATATTTCCACTTTTAGTGATGGTCAAGGTAATGGTGGCAATATCTTTATCGATACACGCGATGCTGTTACCTTTGACGGAACCAATGGTAAAAATTCGTCAACTGCGGCATATACTTTTGCTAGTGGAAGCGGTAATGGTGGAAATATTCAGGTTAAAACAGGAACGCTGACCTTAAAAAATGGTGGTGTAACTCGCACCTCTGCAAATCGGAATGCTGGAAATATAAACATTGATGCCCGCGATGCTGTCATTATCGATGGTACTAGTGGCAATAACCCGAGTGGCGCTTTTAGTTTTTTGTCTGCTGGAGGTGTTGGCAAAGGTGGGGATATCCAAATCACAACTAACTCCTTAACACTAAGCAACGGCGGACAACTTGCTGCTACAAGTTTTGGTAAAGGTAATGCGGGTGACATTATAGTTAATGCTGGCAATGCTATTGGCATTGATGGTGTCGGTAGTAATGGAAGTTCAAGCGGTGTTTTTACTACCTTAGAAGGTCAAGCTGAAGGTAGGGGAGGCAATATTAACCTGACAACAGGCTCTTTATTTTTAACCAATGGTGGAATAGTCAATGCTAGTACTTTTTCGAGAGGCAATGGGGGTGATATTACCATTGATGCACGCGATCGCATTCTAATCGATGGTATTGGCACTACAGGTTTTTCTAGCGGTGTTTTTAGTGCAGTCAGTCCAATAGCTGTGGGCAATGGAGGTAATATTTACCTTATAACAGATTCTTTGTATTTAAGTAATGTTGGGCGACTAAGTACCAGCAGTGTGGGGCAAGGGAAAGCCGGAGATATTAATATTAATTCTGGTTCCACAACACTTGATAACAAAGGATTTATTACAGCAACCACCAACTCTGGTGATGGTGGAAATATTAATTTAACTGCTAGCGATCGCTTAATATTGCGTCGTGGTAGCGGAATTTCGACTACCGCAGGTACAGCCCAATCAGGTGGCGATGGTGGTAACATCAATATCGATTCAAGATTTATCGTCGCCATCCCCGAAGAAAACAGCGACATCACAGCCAACGCCTTCACAGGAACAGGTGGGAACGTCGAAATCAAGTCTCAAGGTATCTTTGGTATCGAGTCGCGGACAAAGCCAACGGAAAAAAGTGATATTACCGCCAGTTCAGAACAAGGCGTTTCAGGAGTGATTAGCATTAACGCACCTGATACCAGTTCCATTCAAAACAGCTTTACCCAATTACCTCCAGTCATCGATACCAATGCACTCATTGCCAATAGCTGCATTTCCCGCGCTACCAAGCGACAAGAAAACTCTTTTACCATTACAGGTTCCGGTGCTTTAACCAATAATCGGCCTGATAATGCTTTGGTTTCTAACTACACAACTGGTGAGGTGAGAGGTGTAGAAATTACATCCCGTCCTTGGAAGAAAGGCGATCCGATTATTGAACCACAAGGATTATATCGGCTTGATAATGGGCAGTTGCTATTGAGCCGAGAATGTTCTAATTAAACGTGAGTTCGACTGGTCACAATACTTTTCGGTTAAGGGGAAAAGGGGAAAGAAAAAACCTTTAACCTTTACCCAAAACCCAATTCCGAGTTAAAAATCCTTAACCGAGCAGTATTGCGACTGGTCATATCATGTCCACCCAAAAGACCTCTCCCTGGTTTTACTACGCAAAACCTGTCCCTCTGCGACTCGGAGAGGGACAGACTTGAACTTTAGTTCAAGGCAGGGAGAGGCCTGTCGAACTTACGTTAATTAAGGACATGATATTACCTGGAGAATGCACAAGTTATCGCTATGTATAGCGGTTCCCATTCAGATGAGGTACAACATTATACCGCAAGGTGTAAGGGCACGGCACTGCCGTGCCCTTACAGGTGTACCTTACTAGGTCGGGAAATTCTATAGATAATCTTATCCAAACCGTATCGAGTTGCTGAGAAGATTATTTAGCAAGCAATAGGGGTTCTTGGACTGGTTGTAGCAGTTGAGTATAAAGTTCACTCAACTGAGTTGCTACACCATGCCAACTAAACTTGCTTTCAACGCGCTTTCTACCGGCTTTACCCAATTCGTCTCGCCACTCTGGATTTAAAAGAATTCGGTCAATGGCAGACGCAAAGGCATCTACATCTTGTGGTGGTGCTAATAAACCAGTTTCTTCATTAACTACAGTAAACTGAAGTCCGCCAACATCGCTAGCTACAACTGGTGTACCGCTTGCCATCGCTTCGATCGCTACGAGTCCAAAGGGTTCGTAATGACTAGGAACAACGCAAACATCGGCGGCTGCGTAATAAGTTGGCAAAATCTCTTGGCTGAGACGACCGGCAAGGATGGTAAAGTCGCTCATTCCCAATTCGTTGATAATAGCCTCAATGCGATCGCGCTCAATTCCATCGCTGTTACCTGGAGTGCTACCACCACCAATAATTAGCTGGATATTTTTCGAGTCGCGTAGTTGAGACTCGTTGACTGCACGCACCAAGGTTTCTATACCTTTGCGTTGGTCAAAACGCCCTACATACAATACAACCTTAGCTTCTTTGTCAATACCAAATTCAAATCTGGCTGCTTCCCGCCCAATGGAACCAAACTGCTGAATATTTGTACCACAGGGAATGATGTCAATATTGCCTTTGAGTGAAACTAGCGATCGCATGTGTTCTTGTTCTTGTGGACTTGTCGCCACAATTCGCTCTGCTGTTTCCAACACCTGTTTTTCTACTGCTAATCGCTGACTAGCAATCAGAGGAATATTTTCTATAGTGTTATATTTTACTGCCCCTAAGGAGTGGTAGGTGTGAACTTGTTTACTTCCTTGGATTTTATTTAACTCCATCCCCACCCAACTAGAGAGCCAGTAATTAGTGTGAACTAACTGGTATGTAATCTCATTTTTTACTTGAAATTTGAGGAAATTATCCACAAATTCAGGCAGATAATCAAAAATCTCATCTCGCGGCACAAACTCAAGAGGGCCAGCTTTTAAACGAATAGTTCGACAATTGTCACTGTGTTCAACAATCGAGTCTTGCTCCAGACTCACCTTGCGGGTAAACATATCAACTTGCCATCCTAGCTGCGCTAGTGCTTCACCCACCTGGCGCACATAAACATTTTGTCCCCCAGCTTCTTCTTTCCCTATTTCAATCGCCGGATCTCCGTGGACGGAAATTAAGGCGATACGTTTTTCGGTGGTAGAGTTCATAGTTTGTGTGTTGCTGATTTTAACAAAGTTTTAGGCTGTTCCAAGCTTGTGAATAACACACTTGCCTGAATTGTTTAGGAACTTTGATTAATATTGAATTGATTTTAATTTACTATACCTAATCTTTTTTTACATCCTCTGTCAGAAGTATACTTTTAGGTTAAATATTTGTATTTAATCTGTATTTAATTTGTTTTTAATTTCTTTAGATGTAGAAAATCGTTATATTTATATCTCATACTTTTGATAGATGAAAATTATATTTTTAATTTATATATAGCTCTAGTTTTATAGATATAGCAATCTTAAATTTGCTCTCTACCGAGATCCTCCGATCCCCCGACTTCTTCAAGAAGTCGGGGATCTTCTGATTTATAGATGCATTGACGCTATATCAGCAAAATAACTGATCAATAAGTATTATTTTTAATAAGTATATGTTCAATTTAGATATTGAAGTTCAAACCAAATACCACATTTACCTCACCGTGTTGAACTCATTTTGTATTAAGTAGTAAGAATAACTGTTAAATATTGATGCAAAATCGGGTAATTTATTGAATTTGCTTCGGAAAGTTTCAGATTATATTTTCAACCATTAATAAATTTCAGGAGCAAATCAGGTGTTTACTTCGACCTTACTCGCTGCTGCAACCACACCCCTGGAATGGAGTCCAACAGTTGGTCTGATTATAATTCTCGCTAATATCGTTGCGATCGCCTTTGGCAAATCTAGCATCAAGTATCCCAACGCAGAACCAGCACTACCTTCACCCAATTTATTTGGTGGTTTTGGTTTACCCGCACTTTTAGCAACTACCGCCTTTGGTCATATCTTAGGCGTGGGCGCTGTCTTAGGGCTGCATAACCTGGGAAGAATTTAGGCTTTTACCCAAGTTAGCCTTTATTTGATGATTCTTTTGTCTCCAGCTTTGAGCCAGAGAGTTAGTTCTCTGGCTCTTTTTTATACAAATTGTCCTGAGAAAACCAGGTTTGTTGAAGAAGAATTCAGAATCAAGACGCTCTCTACGTTCATGCAGCGTATCGCAGACAAACGCTACGTCAGACCCGCGACTGAATTGTTGCACCACCAAATTTTAAATTTTCACGCAACCCAGACACAGAAAGCAATTCCCAATCAAAAATCTAAAATTCAAAATGGTATAAGCAGCCTAAAAATTACTAAAAAAGGTGGGCTGTTTGCCCACCGAATGATTAGGATTTTTTCAGATATGCCAAAAATCCTTTGCTCAAAATCAATCTATACTCTAAGAGTGACTTTCTAGCGGATTAGCAATGTATTTGAATGTTGGCTCAGAATTCCAAGGGCCACGCTCGTCTTTACCATCGCCGTTTGTCGATAGGTTGTAGTAGAGAGCAACAGTTTCATCTGGCTTAACATTACCAAAGAATGGATCTGTCAATTTACCCAGTGAATCTAGAGCTTTCATAAACATCTGAGTATGAGAAATTTCTCGTGTTAACAGATGCACTAAAGTCTCTTGGGTTCCTTTGTCGGTTGCCAACTTGA
Source organism: Nostoc sp. (assembly GCF_036916985.1). GTDB lineage: Bacteria > Cyanobacteriota > Cyanobacteriia > Cyanobacteriales > Nostocaceae > Nostoc. The sequence continues at coordinate 110,625 of NZ_JBALFD010000095.1, read as the reverse complement.
TCAATGATTCGTAAGTCTGACGGGCACCGGCTTCTGCTGCAACGTTAGCTCTTAAATCACGTACCACATCTCCACCCTCATTCAAGTAACTTGCAGTCCAAGCAGTACCCTGGCTATCTAGAAAATGAGGACCAATCCCTCTAACTGCAAAGAGAGTACTTTTATAAGCCTCTGTTTGATCCACATTTTTAGTATGAGCCTCAATAAGTTTCCCAACCATTTCTAAATGGCTGAATTCCTCAATGGCAATGTCTTGCAGCATATCTTTAATGCCAGCATTTTCGACATGGAATGATTGAACCCAATATTGAAGTGCTGCGCTAAGTTCGCCAGTAGCTCCCCCAAACTGCTCTAGTAGCAACTGAGCAAAACGAGGGTTTGCTTCACTAACGTTAACTGCATGAATAGGCTCTTTCTTGTGAAAAAACATAGATTTACACTTCCCAAAATTTGGTGTTACAGAATGAATCGATTTAATCTTTTAGTCTTTTTCCAGAGAGAGCTAATTTGATGTTTGATAGCTTCTTCAACTGGTGAACTAAAACACTGAATAAAATACAGTAGTTATCTCAGGTTTGATAACCGCTAATCAGTGATTAGGCATTGCTGCTTCTTCTGATTAATCCCCATAGATAAATAGCAACAATTGCACCAAGCACAGCCACTAAAACACCAGGAAGAGTTAAACCAGTGCCAGCCGCAGTAATTTGTAGAGTTCCTGTTCGTAACAAGGTAAATAGAGTTCCACCAACGAAAGCACCAATGATACCCAAAATCATTGTGGAAAGGATTCCACCACCTTGATAACCAGGATAAATAGCTTTAGCGATTGCACCTGCCAAAATTCCTAAAACTATCCAAGCAATAATACTCATAACTGCCTCAACAAGCTCACCTGTGTCTAAGTTATCAACTCTGATTTCAAATTCTTTCTACCAGATGGGGTAAATGCTAAATCCAAAAGTTAGACAAAAGAGTTTATATCAAAAGAACTTAGATCCCCGACTTCTTAAAGAAGTCGGGGATCTGGGCAGCACAATTTGCAGAAATGATATCAAATAGCGCGGGAAAATTTTGTCTCTCGCGTTCTTGTATGAGTATCAAAGATGACGGCAATATTTCTTACTAGTAATCTACCGATGTCTGTAATCTGGATCTGATTTTTTGATAAACTGACTAGACCATCGGCTTCTAGTGGTTTTAACGCCTCTAGCTCATCAGAAAAATATTCATCGAAACTGATATGATATTTGTTTTCAATGTCTTGCTTATGAAGCTGAAAGTGAGACATTATGCCCATAATCACATCCCGTCTGATGATATCGTTCTGAGTAAGTTTAATACCTTTACTAACAGGTAATGTACCCGCTGTAAGTGTCTGATAATAATCCTTTAACTCTTTGTGGTTTTGGGCATAAGCATCTTCTAGCATACTGATGGATGTGGCACCAAAACCAAATAATTCTGTTTCAGCGTGGGTAGTATAGCCCTGGAAATTACGCTTGAGAGTGCCATTGCGTTGAGCGATCGCTAGTTCATCATTAGTTTTGGCAAAATGATCCATCCCAATAAATAGATATTCGTTACTAGTCAATTCTTCAATGGTCATTTTCAGAATATCTAACTTTTCCTCTGCTGGGGGTAGCGCTTCTTGAGGAATATTTTTTTGTGTCGGTTTGAGCCACGGCACATAAGCAAAGTTAAAGACTACAATTCTGTCAGGATCTAATTCAATCGTCTTTTTCAGCGTCTCATGAAATGTCTCGCGGGTTTGATAAGGTAAACCATAGATTAGGTCTACATTCACACTTTCAAACTTAGCTTCTTTGATCCAACTCATGACATCAAAGAGCATTTCTTCAGGCTGGACACGATTTACAGCTACTTGAACTTGGCGATTAAAATCCTGAATGCCAAAACTAATGCGGTTAAAGCCAATCTGTCTCAGAAAGAAAATGTAGTTTTTATCGATATAGCGGGGATTAATCTCAATTGAGATTTCTGCTTGGGGGTCGATGTTGAAATAGCGATTGATGTTTTTCCATAAAAATTCTACTTGGTGAGGTTCTAAGTAATTAGGAGTACCACCTCCCCAATGGATTTGCAACACTTTTCTATCTGGATCGATTAAAGCTGCGGTGTTTTTGATGTCTTGAACCAAAGACTCTACATAAGGTTTAGCAATATTTTTATTGTTGGAAATTACTGTGTTACAGCCGCAGAAGTAGCAAGCACTTTGGCAGAAGGGGATATGGAAATACAAAGAAAGAGGGGTTTTGCGTTGATTCGAGGCTGCGATCGCGGCCTTAAAATCAGTTTCAGTGAATGTTTCGCTTAACTCTGTAGCGGGCGGGTAACTGGTATATCTAGGTGCGCGAGTGTCGTACTTTTGAATCAAATCCAGATCAAACTTGACACCAGGTAATAGAAAAACCATTGAGTTGCTTTCCAATGAATGAGGGGATTGGGAATTGGGGACTGGGGATTGGGGATTGGGGATTGGGGACTAGGGATTGGGGAGAATTATTGAACAAGTTTCTTTCTAATGCCCAATGCCCAATGACAAATGACAAAATTAATTAGTCGCCGCTACTTCAGTGCTACCTGAATTCCGAGAACGAGTGAGGCTATTAAACAGGACTTGACCGAGTGCTTTAATTAAACTTCCCTCTAACTCTTGAGCCATTTGTAAATTGAACCCAAAGGCATTATTGGCTTCTGCAACAATCCGTTCTGCTGTTATATCATCAACGGGTAATGCATTTAATGCCTGACGATACTTATCCTTAAATGCCTTTTTGTCAGGAATTTGCTCAAAGTTGTAAAAGGATGTGCCTTCATAGCCAGAAAGTTTCAGGGCTGACTGAGCAACTTTTTGTAGCATTTGACCCCCAGAAAGATCGCCCATGTAGCGAGTATACGCATGACCTAACAATAAGGCTGGTTCACTAGCAGAAATTTCCCGAATGCGGCTAATGTATATCTGGGCAGCTGGTGAGGCTGTAACTCGCTCTCGCCAATTATCCCCATAATAGAATACCATGTCTTTTTCGAGCGAAGATTGGCGATTAAGTTCAGGAAAGTAAACTGCACTAATTACAGGATGCTTTATATGGCTTTCTAATGCCGCTTCTAGTTCACTGTAGACGTAATACAAGTTGCTTAAGAACTTGGCAAAGCAGTCTTTATCCACAACTCCTTGCAAAAAACATTTCATGAATGCCACATTTTCCGCTGATGTGTGGGCTTGTTGAGTTCCAGAGCGGAGTTTGATGGCTAGATTGCTACTCATTGTTGCTTCCTTCATGTTCAAGCGCAAGGTTTCTCGGCAGTCACCGATTCACGATGCCTGCCAAGTCCAGCTAAAAAATTGTTATTGTAGGTTTAGGTTTAGAAAGTATTTGCATCACTCTATCCAGCAAGAATCACTGCCGATGCAAATCCTAGCTATTTTTATCTCTCCTAAAAGTATTTAACTATTCATTCATATATAACTATGCGGATATTAATATTTATTTATGTTTTCTGATGCTCATATTCAGGCATCTAACCTTAATCTGAAACTAGCAGAGATTGGCAAGAGCGATGCCTACGACGGCAAGCTACGCTCAACAATTATAAAATTTTGCCAAAAATTACTCTTGATAACCTCCATTGTTGGGCATCTATTGCAGACTTACCTAATTGTGAAGGAGGTAGCCCCGATGAAACAAGTTTCAAAAGCCTTGAATGAAAGAATAACTAGGGACTGGGGATTGGGGATTGGGGACTGGGGACTGGGGACTGGGAGGAGAATAATAACTCAGCACTCAGCACTCAGCACTTTCAAGTCAGTCCTGATCAAACAAGTTTCACAGCCTTGAATGAAAGAATGACTGGGGACTGGGAACTAGTATTTTTACTCAGCACTCAGCACTCAGCACTTTCAAGTCAGGAGGTTGCAATACAGCATAGCAACTCTTGGATTTCAGTGCTACTGAAGCAAAAATTTAACTTAATCTTATCCTGTTTTTGATTTGTTCTTAGTTGTGCTAAGACTTTTAATACAATATATTCTGTTTAATCAGTATTAAATCTTTTATAAAAATCCGATTTAATCTTGTAAAATCCTGGCTGCTGTAGCTTTGAGTGATGTAAATCAGAGCTTCAGTATACTTAACAAGATTCATACCGGATTCTGAAGATATCTATGTGATATTCTCAAAATGTGTTTAAAGATTCAGCCTGACTGTTTGGTATCGTACTCACTAAATCAGGATAGACTCTATGTATCGATTCCAAATCAGTGCATACACGCAAACGGGCGAATACATTGGTATTGTTGGTTCTACTCCAGAGTTGGGATTGTGGGATATTACCAAATGCATCCATCTGCATACAAGTAGCGATCGCTATCCTTTATGGTGGACAAATATTGACATTCAAATTTCTGGCGATGGACAGAAAGTTGAATACAAGTATGTGCGTCTCGATACAAACGGTAACGCAACATGGGAGAGCTTACTAGATACAAACCGCTGGATTCCCATTGATTCTAACAATGACGCCAACACAATTATTGTGGATGATGGCGCATTTGGCTATTTACAACCTTATCCGTTCGGATATATTGAGAACCCTGCTGTCAGAATATCCCTGGATGAAGAGTCTCAAGGATTAAAAATCGTAGTCATTGGTAGTTCCGTCGCATTAGGTCATAAAGCCTGGTTTTTGAAAGGTTGGGTCTGGTTGTTGGCACAGGCTTTACAGCAAAAATATGGGCATAAACTCGTAAATGTGTCAGAGGTGGGGGCGAATGTCAGCAGAACGGTCGCTCGATTTGGCTCAGTTGTCACTCCAGAACAACCAGATATCGTCATTATTGCCTTGTCTCTGGGCAACGAAGGATTAGCCTACTGTCCCCCTCACGAACGTCGGGCAGTACAGCGACGGTTTGAAAGTGGCTTGCAGCAACTTGTGAAAATGACACGCGACATCGGAGCAATCCCGATTTTAGGCGGAGTCTATCCCAACGGTGATTATTCCCAGGAACATTACTCGCTGATCCGAGACACACATAACCGGATGCTAAGTTGGGGCGTGACTGTATTGGATTGGTTGGCAGCCGTCGATGATGGGCAAGGACGATGGAAAGCAGGGACATCTTTCGATCCGGCTCACCCGAATACAGTCGGTCATAGCCTCATGTATCAGCAGATCGACCACCACCTATTCGATATCGAAAAAGACGAATTAGCAAAAGAAAAACAACGCTCCCAGCAACCGAATGAATTCCCCATCTACTTTGACAATGGTGGCTTCCATCTCTCTATCTGTATGGAAGAGAAGCGTTTGCGGATTGTTAATCCATCACAATACAGCTATACCATCGCTCCCTATTGGCAGGAACTACAAACTGCACTGCAAAGTCAGGCGGGATTGATATCAGGTATTTACATTGCCAAGAATGCCCAGCCAGAAACGCTCCCTTTCTTGGCTGTAGAGGATGGCGCGATCGCAACTACAATAAATATTCCTCCTGGTGTCAACCTAGAATATAGCGCCGCCTTCAACCTCTTTTCGCCGAACAACGTTTTGTTCTATGACGGGCATTTGGGGATTTTGCAAGCTGATGAACGCCACCTCTGGATAATCAACGAATCAGACAATGAGTACAATATCCAGCCGATGTGGACGGAGGTTTGCAACGCACTTAAAGCTATGCCATCGGGTGTTTATGAAGATCCGCTTTATCCCGATGCCCCTTTTCGCACCATGATGATTGGTAAGGATGGGTTAGAAAGTCGGGTGAAAGCACCACCTAAGTCTGCGGTGTTGTTTCAATACAAATGTGAGTTATCGGATATTAGCCGTGTGGCCATTCTTCCCCTTGGCGATCGCTGTGCCGTCCGCATGATGTTATATAAAATGGAATATGATGGTCCCGCCTTTCCCTTTGATCTGACGCGCACCACCAATATTGGAGATGTTGCGGATGCGATCGCACACGGTTTTGATGATATGTGGAATCCTGCTTTTCTGCATTACAGTCCCGATGCAGGTAGAATTTACCATAGTAAGTGGTCGGGATTATCCTTTGCCCATGAAGTTGAGGAAACAGACGACCCCACGAACGATATGTTTCCCGTCCATGAACGGATGCGCGTTCGCTACACAGCACGCTCTGAAAGGTTTTGGTACGCATTGCAGCACTGCGACAAAGTTCTTTTCGTCCGCACTGGAATTAGCGATCGCGGTGGTGTGATAGATTTGGTGAACAAGCTACAAAAACAATGCCAGGGGAAACCATTTCATCTGTTGCTGCTTTCTCCTCAAAGCGATTATGAATTTTTAGGCCTTCCCAATGTACTGCATTACAATGTCGAGTTTAATCCCGATCGCATGTATGATGATTTGGGACACTGGATGTATTGCACAGAGGTGATGCGAAGAATTCTGGAATCCCTTGGTGTGTCGAGCAAAAACCTCTTTTGGTGTCCGCCGAAAATACCAAAGGTTACTTCAAAAGCGTAGGGAAAACTAGTCTCAATTATTTTTATAATTTATGTGAAAAATATTGATAACAAACGTTAGCTTTCATTTAAAAATCTATATCTATATCCCAATTCAATGAAATATTTTCAAGTTCCACTAACAAGAAATTGTTAATTCCAGTTGTTTCCCATAGTCTCATAAAATCATTTCTATTTATATTTGAACCAACAGGTATATCTATACGTTCTTCTTCTGAAGACTTTATTGTTACTAAACCATTGCCTGTAACTGGAATTACTTTTCCGACTTTGCCAATCAATATCGAAATTAATACATCTTCTAAATTTAAAGGATTATAAGGTAATTGTTCTATACATTCTTGTAAGTTTTTGTTATTCCAAACAAAATCTTTAGGATAAGACATTGCGTCAGCCTTTTCCTCAGTATACTTATAAGCATCTTGATGCCATATACAAGTGGAACCATATTTATCAAAACCTTTTAATGAAAACCCAGGAACATAATCGTTAATAAATAATTCCCATATAGCTACTTCAGATGACCATTTATTTTGTCTTGTTAATTGATCGTGAAAATGAGCCTTATTACTGCTAGATGTTTTATAATCCCAAGAGTAATTAGTTCCTTTACGTAATCTTGGATATTTGGCTTCAAACATACAAACTTTTACAGCGTTTTTAGCACGGAACAATATAAGTGCATCACATCCAATTTTTTTTTCTAAATTACTATTTAAAATTTGAGACTGAAAACTAAACAACCGTTTTACAAGCTGACTATTACGTAAAAACAATCTTACATAACTCATTAATGTAGATACATAATCACGCTCGTCTACAATGCAACAATCATGTATATCTTTTCTAAGATGTTGATCTAAAATATAAATGCCTTTAGCTATAGAACTGTAGGGATAAAAGTTAGGCTGAATAGCTATCATAAATATTTTTTGTCAGGAAATGATTAGAATGTATTATATCTTCAATCTAAATATAAGTCATTTGATATTATGCAAGGTTGTTATATTCTAAAACAATCTTAGTGACTGGGGATTTACTTAAGTTAAAGGAATTACGAGGTTTGAAATTCTAAGTCTAACCCTCTTCCGTCACTCTGGAGTGAAACCTTAATTTTTCGTTAGCTAAAATATCGAAAATTCGTTAATTTTTCCAAACCTGATGAAAGAGGACTAATTAGGCGTTTACGATCGCTATCAGCAAAATAGCTCAACCACCGTTGGCTTAGTCACTTTCCCCATCGCATTGCGCGGTAATTCTTCAACTATCAAAATTTGGGTTGGCACTTTATAAACAGCCAATCGCTCTTTTGCCCAACTTCTGAAAGCTTGTAATGTTAAAGGTTGTGAGCCTTGCAATACTAACGCGGCACAAACCCGTTCACCCCACTCTAAATCGGCAACCCCAACCACTGCACATTCTTGAATATCTGGATGAGTTCTTAGCACTTCTTCAATTTCTAAAGCTGAAACTTTATACCCTCCGGTTTTGATGATATCTACACTCATCCGTCCTAGAATGCGGTAGTTGCCATTCTCCACTACGGCGGTGTCTCCAGTACGGAACCAGCCATCTTGGAAGGCTTTGGCGGTTGCTTCAGGGTTTTGCCAATATTCTAGAAACACTCCAGGGCCTTTAACTTGGATTTCTCCTGGGGTTTCGTCTGGGACTAACTCTCCGTTTTCATCCACTAATCTGACTTCAACATGAGGTAGAGGTTTACCAACATATCCAGACAACCGTTTACCATGTAAAGGGTTTGATAACGCCATACCGATTTCAGTCATTCCATAACGCTCAAGCAGAAAATGGCCGCTGATAGTTTGCCACTTTTCTAAAACTTGGACTGGTAATGCTGCGGAGCCAGAAACCATCAGGCGCATCTTAGAACAGCCTTCTGACATGATTTGTTGGCGTTCCTTAGAGGCTGTTTCCCAAGCAGTAATTAGCTTTACATAAATTGTTGGTACTGCCATAAATAAGGTTAAGTCGCCGTCACAAATTCGGTTCCAAACAGTTTCAGCATCAAATTTGCTCAATATATGGCACTCCGCGCCAGCCCATAAAGCACAGGTGAGTACGTTAATAATTCCATGAATATGATGTAGTGGCAGGATATGTAAAATGCGATCATCCGATTTCCATTCCCAAGCGGTGATTAAGCTAGTCACTTGCGCTTGAATATTTTGATGAGTTGTAACTACACCCTTGGGTTTACCTGTTGTACCGCTGGTGTAGAGAATTAAGGCGCGTCTGGTGATATCTATCTCTGGGAGCGGAGCAATATTAGATGGGAGCGTTTCTGAGGTGAGGATAAATCGTAAATTGTGTTCTTGGGTGAGCGATGCCTGCGGCGGTAAACTACGCAGTATACCTTCAAAATTAGGATGAGCAACAATAATCGATGCTCCAGAATTTTTAATTACGTACTCCAATTCTGGACGTGGGTGGGAAACACACAGAGGTACAGCTATGCCACCAGCACGCCAAATTCCCCATTGAGTGGCTACATACTCAAACCCAGGCGGAATGAGAAAGGCAACTCGCTGCTCTTGTAAATCTTCTGTATTTTGAAGAAGACTTGTTGCTATTTGACTAGAAGTGTGTAGCAAATCTCGATAAGTAAATGCTCCATCCGTTGTCACAATTGCTGTTTTTTCGTTTTGTTCTTCAGCACGAATAATCAATGGTAAATTCACGTTTATTTGCCGATTTAGGGTTGATTCAGTCTAATTAAAGAAAGTATATATATAAATCTAATTTAATTTACTTCGCACCAACAGACTCAGATCCCTGACTTCTTGAAGAAGTCGGGGATCTTTTTATTCGTAACTTTATAGATACTACAACCAACGTTGTTTTTTCGCATAGGCAATACTACCAATTACAATTAATGCCATCATACAAATCACCATAGGGTAAGCCCAAGGTTGTTCTAATTCCGGCATATATTTGAAGTTCATACCATAGAAACCAGACATAAAAGTGATTGGTAAAAATATTGTCGAAAGAATAGTCAGGCGATTAATTCGCTCACCTGTTTTACTAGCAATATTATCACGTTGAATTTCCATTAATTCTGACATCCAGGCTCTTATCGCTTGATATTCTTGCCAGAGCTTATCAACGTGATGAACCAATTCTTGATTGAATAGTTCTTTCACTGGCTGGCCGATCCATTGGAAATCTTCATTATCCATAATCGCCATAAGTAACTTGATACTTTGAAAATTACGGCGTCCAGAACGAGTAGATTGCCTCATGGTGGCAATTTTTTGGTATGTTGATTCATCACCAGAATTGTCTAAAACTTCATCTTCTAAATCATCAAGTTTTCTAGAAATATAGGTAAATACAGTTTCGTAATTATTTAAAATGTCTTTAAATATGAGATAAAAAAGATAGTCGATTCCCAATTTTTGGATATCTAGAGTTCGTTTTTGGAGATTATTAGCTAGAACACTTAAAATTTTTAATTCAGTGATTTCAAAAGTTATAATGAAGTTATTGCCAACGACAATATTGCCACGCACCACCTCAAACTCATTATTTTTTATTTGAGAAGTTAGGATTTCATAGCTGTCAAATAAACAATCTTCTACGTCTTCATCAATTCCTAGAGGTGAATGGTTGAAAATCATGTTAACACGAGATGGATTGAGTCCAAAGTGCTTGATAATTCTAGCTGTTCCAGTGCGATCGCGAAAGTGAATACAACGTAACCAAATATTGTGAGAACCATCAATTCTTTCTAGTACCGTATCGACATCCCTACTAGTAAATATTTCCAGGTTATCTGGATAAAAAGTCAGGAGAATTAGCATATAACAATCCTAATTGAGTCGTGAAAAAATACGGTGACTCATATTGAGCAATAATTTATATAACGCTAAGTAGTAAGGACTAAAGAGCTTACTAGGGAACATCTCACTTTCGTAAAAATATATCTAGCCGTGGCGAATAGAATTCGCGGCTATACAGACAAAACCCACCTCCGTGGGTTTCAAATTTCTTGAGTCCGCGCAGGCGGACTTGGTTTGTGTAGCCGCGATTTCTAATCGCCAGGTATATTTGCTAGTCGTAAATTTGTAAAGTAAAACACATTTAAATAGCACAATCACTTTCTAAGAGTTTTGACAGTTGACAGTCAACATTATATTGAATTGTGGCTCAATTTTTTTCTATTTTCCCAGATTTAGGGCGCGTAGTTGGCGCTGGCGCTGAATTATTTTGCAGAATTGCAATTTCCCGCCGTGCATCTTGATAACTATCTTGTTCCCCTTGCTGTTGGAATAGTTTTGCAGCTTTTTTGAAATCTGCGATCGCACCCGATTTATTTTTCTGCTTGGTGCGAATCACGCCCCGGTTATAATAGGCTAAGGCATTGTTAGCGTTAATTGCGATCGCTCGTGAATAATCCTGATTTGCAGCTTTTTTATTTCCTAGTTCGAGATAGGCGTTACCACGGTTGTTGTAAGCTGCTACATTATTAGTATCTAGTTTTAGGGCTGCGGTATAATCTTCAATAGCACCTTTATAATCTCCGAAAGAAAAGCGGTGAATACCTCTATGAATATAAGCTGCAATAAATTTCGGGTCTATCTGTAAAATAGTGTTGTAATCTTCAGTAGCTTCTACTTTATTGCCTAAATCGCTGTAAATATCACCACGATTAAGATAAGCTTCTATATATTTGGGATTGATGTTAATTGCGTCTGTATAATCTTTAAGTGCCGCATATTTTTGTTTATTAATCGATTGAGTTAAACCCCTTTGATAATAAGCTTTGGCATCACTAGGATTAATCTTAATTACTTTATCAAAATCTTGGATAGCTTCAAGTCTTTGTCTAAGACGACGGCGGAGAATCCCTCGTTGTAAGTAGGCTTCAGTATACTCAGGCTTGAGAGCGATCGCTTTGCTAAAATCTGCAATTGCACCGTTATTATCCTTCAATTGAGTACGAGCTAATCCCCGGCCATAATAAGGGTATGCCTCTTTAGAATTTAACTTAATTGCTTGGGTATAATCTGCGATCGCTTCTTTGTATTTGCCTAATTCCGAAAAAGCAAATCCTCGGTCAAAATAAGCATTAGCATCTTGAGGATTGAGTAAAATGGCTTGGCTAGAGTCTGCTTGTGCTTGCTCATAATCTCCTAATCGATAATAAGCATCACCTCGCCGATTATAAGCCAAAGCATTTTGCGGATCTAATTTAATAGCCTGATTAAAATCTTCAATTGCTCCTTCATAGTTTCCTTCTTCATATTTATTCTCTCCTTTTTGGTACAATGTCTGTTGAGCATCACGTAAAGGTTTTGGCGATCTCAATTGCCACGCTGCAACACCAAGAGTGATACAGACAGTTATACCAATTAGAACTAGTAATAATTTTTTTTGATGCTGTTTTTGTCGATCGTCATCAACATTTGTTATCTTTTTCAGATCGTCTAAAACTTCCGTTGCATACTGGTAACGCTTACGATAATTAAAACGCACCATTCGATTAATAATTTTTGCTAATTTCTGGTTAACTTGGAGATTTTTGTCGCGCCAAATTATTTCACCTGTCAGCTTATTTTTCTGGTTTTGTAAATTAGATATTTCCTTTGTAGGTAAACCTTTAAGTGCTGCGATCGCAACCATACCTAAAGCATATATATCACTGTTATATTTGAGGTTGCCATTAACTTGTTCTATCGGCATATACTCGGAATTTTCAACCGTATTAGTGATGGCTTCATTAACATTACCAAAATTAACCAAAACTAACTTTTTATCTGATTCACGGCGAATAATATTTGCTGGTTTAATATCCCGATGAATTACGCCATAGCTGTGTATAACAACCAAAATTTCTAATATTTCTGATAAAAGAGTAATTACTTGGTCTTCTCTCAAAGGTTGTCCCTGGATAATTTCGTCAGTTAAAGGATTCCCATGTATGAATTCTTGGACTATATAAAATTCTTGATTTTCTTCAAAATAAGCAATTAGCTTTTGAATTTGCTCGTGTTTCTGTCCGAGTTTTTCTAAAGTTGCTGCTTTACTGGCAAATAAGCGGTGTAAGCTTGTTAAAGCTTGAGGATTGCTATTAGGAGAATATAACTGCTTTACGATAAATTGGCTGCTAGGAAGATTAACATCTTCAACTAGATAGGTTATTTCTTTTTCCCCATCATTGAGAACTTTTAGTATTTGATAATGTCCATCTAGTAAATGACTATCCATCAATATAAATATAGTTTGATAAATTGTCCGATTATAGCTTACGTGTTATTTTTGGTTTTAAAATATAAATATTTATTTATTAAGCGCAGCCTCACATATAGCAATCCGATAGCGAAGCGGTAGCGAGTCAGACGCTACTGCGTCGCTAACGCTGCGCTATCGAGCGTCTTTGATTTCTGAATCACTCGTAGAGGTAAGGGACTGGGGACTGGGAAGAAGGAATAAAGGTGTACTGAGTTTTGTTCAAAAATCAAATATGAGTCCTATAGAATTAGTATAAGCGGCTCCAGTCCTTAAAATAGGGCTGGAGCCGCTTACTACAAACCTTTAATTATTCACGCCTACTTACCAGAAGAGTAAATAGACCACACGGTTAATTACGAATTATTCAGTTAAGTTTTACGCTGGTACGACAAATTTCTCGCTACCAGCCAATTCAAAGGCTGCGTGAATGGCTTGCAAAGCTTTAACACCTTGCTCTTGTGCCACAACACAACTAATTTTGATTTCTGAGGTGGCTATCATTTGAATATTGATTTGTTGTTGAGCTAAAGCTTCAAACATTTTAGCGGCAATACCTGGTTGTCCTACCATCCCTGCACCGACAATACTCACCTTAGCGATCGCACTATCTAAAACAACTTCACCCCATCCTAACTCTGCTGCTACTTCGGTAAGCATTTTTTTGGCATTTTCCCCATCGATCCGCGAGACTGTAAAAGCAATATCTCGCCTGGGAACACCATCAATGACTCGGCAGCGCTGAGATTGGATAATCATATCAACGCTGATATTATGCTGCGCTAATAATCCAAACAACTTCGCCGCCATCCCTGGCCGATCTGGTAATTGGCGAATAGCAAGACGCGCTTGATTCAAATCGAGAGCAACACCGCGAACGGGAGGTGCTGAGTGCTGAGTGCTGAGTGCTGAGTGCTGAGTGCTGAGTGGGGAGTGAGAAGTTAGGAGTGAGGAGTTAGGAGTGAGGAATTCTCCCCTGCTCCCTGCTCCCTGCTCCCCTGCTTCGATCTCAAAGGCGGTACGGAGTGCGTTGACGGCGCGATCGCATTGGTTGGCATCGACTACGCAACTTACTTTCACTTCGCTGGTGGAAATCATTTGAATATTCACGCCTGCTTCGGCTAAGGTAGCGAACATCTTTGCCGCGACACCAGGACGCCCAATCATTCCTGCGCCTGCAATGCTGACTTTGGCAATGTTATGTTCTACCATTACCTCGGCTTCATCCAAGTTGGGGTTAGATTGACTCCTCAGTGCTGGGGCGATCGCTGTTGCTACTGCTTCTGCTCGTTTTAATATTGGCATCGTGACAGTAAATGCAATGTCATTACTGTTACCTTCATGAACTGACTGAATAATCAAATCTACATCTACTTTTTGCCGAGAAATTTCGCCAAATAATCTTGCTGCTACGCCTGGTTTGTCAGGTACACGCAACAAAGCAACTTTCGCTTGATCAGTGTCAAATTCTACAGCATCTACTGGACGGGCAATTTCTAGATTGATTAGCGATCGCCCTTGGGGTTTAGCTGATGTCACCCAAGTACCTGGCTGATCCGTCCAACTAGACCTAACTACCAGGGGAACCCCATAGTTACGGGCAATTTCCACAGCACGGGGATGCAACACTTTTGCGCCCAAGCTAGCTAATTCCAACATTTCATCGCAGGTGATGGCATCCATCAACTGAGCTTCAGCAACCAAGCGGGGATCTGTAGTGAGAATACCTGGAACATCTGTATAAATTTCGCAAAAATTCGCTTTTAATGCGGCTGCGATCGCCACTGCTGACGTGTCAGAACCACCACGACCCAAAGTCGTAATTTCCATCTCTCCAGCGCTAGAGATACCTTGGAAGCCAGCTACTACAACTACTTTACCTTCATTTATGTGGCGATTGAGGCGAGTAGTTTCAATATGCAAAATCCGAGCGCGGCTGTATTCAGCTTCAGTAACAATTCCTACCTGAGCGCCAGTCATAGAGATTGCGGGTTGTCCGAGTTCCTGCAAAGCCATACTGAGTAAGGCAATAGTTACTTGTTCGCCAGTGGAAAGCAGCATATCCATTTCCCGGCGGTTAGGATTTGGAGAAATTTCAGTAGCTAGTTTGACGAGTCCATCGGTGGTTTTGCCCATTGCCGAAACCACTACGACAATAGAGTTTCCAGTTTTAACAGTTTTATAAATACGCTGTGCAACAGCTTGAATACGTTCGACTGAACCGACAGATGTACCACCGTATTTCTGAACTATGAGCGCCATAACTTTTTTTAATCAATTGTGCCTGCTTTCATCAACGCTTCCACCTGGTTAGGAAGCCTTCAAGGCTTATCAGTTATATATTTTACTAAATATTGCGTCGAATACCCTATAATAATTGATTATTCAAAAATGACATCTTCGTAAAGTGTTGCCATTGTTTCCTCAAAATCCACGCTGTTGAGTCGAAATGATTGATCCTCTGCTGTGTAAGATTGTAAAACCCATAACCCTTGTTCATTGCGGCGAAAACACTCAACTCGCTGACGTTTTGTATTAATTAAAACATACTCTTGCAGACTTTCCAGTGTTTGATAATCGGCGAATTTATCACCCCGATCAAAGGCTTCGGTAAAATTAGATAAAACTTCGACAATTAAACAGGGAAATCTTTTATAACCTGGCGTTTCTTGATCTCGGCGATCGCAAGTAACCATCACATCAGGATAATAAAAGCGATTCAGAGATTCGATTCTGGCTTTCATGTCAGCGATGTAAACACGACAACCAGAGCCGCGCACATGATTACGGAGGAGAGCGAACAGGTTTCCCGCAATGGTAACGTGTGCATCAAGCACCTCAGCCATTGCGTAAATATAGCCGTCTATATATTCATGCTTGATATCGCTCTGTTCCTCCATTGGGAGGTATTCTTTAGCAGTAAGATAGTTTTGTTGGGGCGAGGCTATCATAGTTGAAACTTCAAGGTTTGAGTGATATTTATTGATGGCAAGTATATTTTATAATCCAATACGTTTCCGTTAAAGCAAGAGACGCGATAAATCGCCGTCTTTACAAGAATGAATCTTTTGTAGAGACGGCGATTTATCGCGTCTTTAAGAGCGATCGCTTGTAGATTTACACTTATTTTCTAGAGCCTACGTCTTGACAACACCATCATTCAAGGCTTTGAGGCGAGATAATATAGCTGTGAACTCCATTTGGGTAGACCAATGCAACTAGAAGATTATTTTGACTTTTTATCAGCCGATGATATTCGCCTGAAAGGACACCGCATCGGCATCGACAATATACTTGATTATTACTTGGAAGGATATACCCCGGAAGAAATTGCTGCTAATCTACCTAGTTTGAGTTTGGAACAAATTCACGCTACTATTACTTACTATCTCCATAATCGCACTAATATCGAAGCTTATTTGTCACGTGTGGCAACATGGCGCGAACAGCGTTACCAAGAATCGCTTGCAAATCCTTCATTTTTGGTACAGCGCCTCAGAATCTTAAAAACTCAAAGAAATGAACGTCAGGTAAGTGCTTAGTGAAAGTTCGTTTTTTGCTTGATGAAAATTTGTCACCACGTTTAAAAGTAGCTGTTCTTCGGCTTAATCCGGCAATAGATATTTTGCGCGTGGGTGAAAGTAATGCACCGACATTAGGAACTTTAGACCCTGATGTGTTGCTTTATCTGCAATTATCTCAACGGCTGTTAGTGACAGATAACCGCGCTAGTATGCCGGCTCATTTAGACACACATTGGGCAGAAGGTAGACATATTTGGGGCTTATTCTGGTTGCGTCCGAGAATACCAATAGGACAATTAGCACAAGAACTATTGCTAGTTTGGGAGACTACTGAGGCAGAAGAATGGATCGATCAGTTGGAATGGATTCCTTTTTAAGCGATCGCCTGTAGATTTATACTTTAAAGTAGAGCGATCGCCTTTATAACACCATCATTCCACCTCAGAACAAGAAACGACTAGCTCGGAACTAAAACGTTCTCGTTTGAAACAGGAACGTTCTCGCTTGGAACAGAAACGTTCTCATTTAGAACAGGAACATTCTCACTTGGAACAAGAAGGTTCTCATTTGGAACAAGAAGGTTCTCGTTTGAAACAGGAACATTTTCGTTCAGAACACGAATGGCCAAGTTTAGGCGATCGCACTTTTCAGTTTGATCACGGTACGCTTTGCACAAAACTAGCTTATTCTGAATTTTGGGAGAGGCGATCGCGCAAATCTGCTAAATTTTCACGCACAGTAGCAGTATTGGGATGATCTACCCCTAACCGACGCTCTAAAATATCTAAAGCTTGGATGCAAAGGGGTTCGGCTTCGCTGTATCTGCCTTGTGATTGGTAGAGTGACGCGAGGTTGTTGAGGCTAGTGGCGACAGATGGATGTTCTTCTCCCAGCAGTTTACGCCTGAGTGCTAAAGCTTGGATGTAAAGGGGTGCGGCATCACTGCATCTGCCTTGGGAGTTGTAGAGATACGCGAGGTTGTTGAGGCTAGTGGCGACATTTGGATGTTCTTCTCCCAGCAGCTTGCGCCAGAGTGCTAAAGCTTGGATGTAAAGGGGTTCGGCTTCGCTGCATCTGCCTTGGGAGTTGTAGAGATACGCTAGGTTGTTGAGGCTAGAGGCGACATCTGGATGTTCTTCTCCCAGCAGCTTGCGCCTGAGTGTTAAAGTTTGGATTAAAAGGGGTTCGGCATCGCTGTATCTGCCTTGGGAGTTGTAGAGATACGCTAGGTTGTTGAGGCTAGTGGCGACATTTGGATGTTCTTCTCCCAGCAGCTTGCACCAGAGTGCTAAAGCTTGGATGTAAAGGGGTTCGGCATCGCTGTATCTGCCTTGGGAGTTGTAGAGATACGCTAGGTTGTTGAGGCTTTGGGCGACATCTGGATGTTCTTCTCCCAGCAGCTTGCGCCTGAGTGCTAAAGCTTGGATGTAAAGGGGTTCGGCATCGCTGTATCTGCCTTGGGAGTTGTAGAGATGCGCTAGGTTGTTGAGGCTTTGGGCGACCTCTGGATGTTCTTCTCCCAGCAGCTTGCGCCTGAGTGCTGAAGCTTGGATTAAAAGGGGTTCGGCTTCGCTGTATCTCCCTTGGAAATGGTAGAGTGCCGCTAGGTCGTTGAGGCTTTCTGCAATAGAGGGATGTTCTTCTCCTAAGCGTTCTTTGGTAGCTTCTAGACACTTTTGGTACCAAGGTGCAGCTTGCCTATACAATCCCTGACCTTTATAAAATTTAGCGTTACCCATGAATGGCGAAATTAAATCATCATCACTGACGTATTGAATTAGATTCTTCGCTATTTCAGCTATATGAGATATGGCGGGGGAAACAGCAGTGATTAGCTTAAGGGTAGGGTCTTCAGGAATATCTTTAGCAACTGCTACCATTATCCGACAAAGCGATCGCTTAAGTTCCTCTGCTTTTTCTAAACCTGTACACTTATATTGGAAAAACTCCCGCAACAGTGGATGCAATTGATAGATTCCCTCATCTTTGCGCTGGAGTAAATGCAGATTCAGCAAGGTATCATCTCTAATTTCCTCTAAATCTTCGGCATCTTCTTCTGGTAAACACTGTTCCACCAACTCCCAGGGTATGGGTGCGGCGGCAAATAAACTCAATAAACAGCCCAATTGCTTATCGCTGTCCTCTAATTCTTGCCAACTCAACTCAAAGGCTGCTAATACACCTCGTTGTGCTGTCATGTCGGCTTCCGACTTAGATTTAGACAGAGAACGCTCATCTAATCGCTTGTTTTGCAACCGCCGCAACATTTCTGCTAAAGATAAATCCTGTTTCCGCGCCAGATAGCGCCCCACTAATTCCACACCCAAAGGTAAATATCCTAGCCACTCACACAACCGATTTGCTAAAGCTAATTCTTTTTCAATTCGCCCCGGTGTTTCTTTGAGTAAAGACTTTAATAACTCCAGCGCCGCCTCTGGTTGCAGCACATCCAAAGATAACTGTGCGATGCGTCCCAACTTCTGGCGCGTAGTTATCAGCACTTTAAACCGAGAAGGTAGCGACTGTAAGTAAGGTTTGACTTCCTCGTAGTCACTGACATCATCCAAAACTAGCAGCACATCGCCCTCACGCCAATGCCGCCAACAATATTGCACTTGCGCGAGTATGTCAAAATCTTCTGGCGGCTTTAAATCAAGCTGCGTTCTGGCAAACTGCACAACTTGAATGCCCACATCCCCAGTTTTTGCGAACAACCAGCAAAGCCCACCGTTATATGTTTCGCGGCGTTTAATGGCATATTGTAAGGCGAGTTCTGTTTTACCAACTCCACCCATACCAGCGATCGCAGCAATGGCAACTTGTTTATTATCCTGCAAAAGTTGGTGAAGATTTTGCAATTCTTCTTCACGCCCGACAAACTTCTCTACCCCACTCAGGGGCAAATTTTGCGGTATTTCAGTAGAAAGTATCGATTCCCCTTGGGGCGGCTGTAGTCAGAAGTTTAAGGTGTTACCAGAAATAGTATTAGTTCCACCTTTGATATTTATCCCCTGCCAATTTTCAATAATAGTGTTCGTCAGTTGAGGTTGTGCCTCATTGGCTACAGCTTCCACAGCTTTAGCAATTTCAGGATCTTTCTTCGCCGCTTCTTCTACCTGCTGCCCAATAAGATAAGCTTGACCATAATCTAAAGATTGTGTTTTAGCCTGTTCAATAACCTTCGCCGTGCTAGGTTCCTTGCGTTTTAGCAGAACTAACAACTTTTCGCCTTCGTCCCAAGCCTTTTCACCGATGATTTCACCAGTTTTTTCAAAGGCTTTGATGATTACCAAAGTTGCGATCGCACCTGCTGTCAGTGATACTGGCTCCATAAGTTTGCCAAAGTATACGAGATTTCACTTATGATTCTCAGTTTAACAGAGCTAGGGCGAATGGAATGAGACTGTTGGCGAATTAATAGGGAGTCTAACCCATCATTCCTGATTACTCTGATTTCAGTCCGTTTCAACGGACTTGAGCTATTAGCCCGAAATTTATTTCAGGGCGGGAAAGCAACGCCAAACCAATCTTTTAGGGGTGAGTAGCTGCGGTTTATAACCGCCCTTTTAAATTTTAAGGGACGACTCCAACAGGTGAAATCGTCCCTTTAAACTTATAAAAGTGAAATATTCTCTATCTGCTTACTCTGGAAGGGTCAACCCACTCATCCCAAGAGCTATCGTAGCCATCATAAGTAATTTTATAATGATCGTTACTAACTTCTAAAACCTTTCCTGGATACCATTTACCCTTCCACAAAATTCTTACTGCATCTCCAGCTTGAAATGATGTCCGAAAGCGTTCAGCATCAACCCATTCATTCCAAGAACTGCTGTAACCATCGTAGGTAATATAGCACTTTTCATTATCATTATTAACCTTAAGTACCGTTGCTGGATACCATGCTTGCTTCCAAAGAACCTCAGCCTTTTGTCCTACAGAACAGGGTGAGGCAGCAAAAGCGCTAGGAATTAATGTCCCTACCCAAGTTGCCATAAAGATAGCGCCAAACAATACTTTGTTTTTCATGATTATTTCTCTCCTCAAACAGTAAAACGGAATTTTGATGATGATTTATGGAAATCTACTTCAAAATTTGCAACTAACTGTTACTATTTTTATGGAGTTAAATTAGCGATCGCCTCAGCAAAAATTAGGAATTTCCGTCGCAGTATATGAAGTTAGTACAGCAGAATTCCGCATTGAAAATAAATAGTAGTTACAGATTTTACTTAGCTGACAATTCAGGTTATGTGGAAAAGCTAACGATTGACCTAACCGCCTAGCCCCCTTCCCGTTTCGGGAAGGGGGAAAATTCAAAGTCTCTCTCCTACAAGGAGAGAGAAATAGAAGAGAGGTTTTCCAGATACCGTGAAAAGTCAGTTTACTTAGTTTCTCTAAATTAAAATATAAACGCTCAGATCCCCGACTTCTCGAAGAAGTCGGGGATCTTCTTCTTCGTAGTCATACTGAAGCTCAACTTCACAATTTATTGATATTTTTTAAACTACCTGCTCTAAATCTAATTTCATATATTCCCAGCAAACCCGCTGCCAGCAGCAAAGGTAAAAAGTAGTATATTCCCCGATAAGCTAATAGTGACCCCAAAACTGCCGCCGCCGAAATTTTATCAGAGATAAACAGCAAAATCACAGTTTCAAATACACCCAAACCGCCAGGAATATTACTAACCACACCTGCAAACATTCCTAGTAAATAAATTCCTAAAAATTCTAGATAAGACAAAGGTGTATTGCTAGGAAGTATCGCATAAAGAACCGCCGCAGCCAGAATCCAATCAAAGCTAGAAATTGCAATTTGAGCTAGGGATATTGGCAAGGAAGGAAAGCGAAAATCTTGCTGACGAATGGTTAATGGTTGTTTAATTAAAATACTTCCCAACAAGTAAATAGCAATCAACAGCAAAAAAATTACACCGATAGGACGTACTGTTGCAAAAGGCAAATGTAATTGTGTGGGAATTGTCAAAGGGTTGATCACAAATATTAACCCAGCTAGGGCAAACATCCCTAACCAAAAGGTAAAATTAGCGAAAGCAATTACTTGAGCGATCGCAACTGCTGACACACCCCAACTTGAGTAAAATCGATAACGGATAGCACTGCCAGTCAGCAAAGCAAAACCAATAGTATTACTAAATGCAGAGCTAATAAAGCTAGTGAAAGCTATCTTATTCCAACTTAGAGAACGATTAATGTAGTTAAAACCTAAGATATCGTACCCAATCATCACTAGATAGCCCAAAGCAGTCAGCCAAATCGCCCAGCTTAAGCGACTTTTGGGAATAGCAGCTAGAGAGTTGAGGATATCACGATAATTATACTGACGTAATTCGCTAGCGATCGCCCACAAAGAAAGTACCAGCAACAACAAGCCAAACAAAGAACTGAAATTGAGTCGAAATTTTTTAAGCATCGTGAAGAAACTTATCCTAACTTTTGACTTTTAATTTACAACCAGTCGTAAAGTTTCCATCCTGTTGACACAGCATTGACATATCACTTGCATAAGCTTTTGAAGGCAAGCACCGACTATCCAATAATGCCTTGTTTGGCCAACACCCTTCAAAGATGAACTACAAACAATCTAAAATTCTCTTGCTATTTTCAGTATTAACCCTAGTTGGCTGTAATTTCTCCCAAAGTGTCGTCGCAAAACCACTGCAACCGCAAAATTTACAAACAGCGCCTCCCATTATTCCAACCAAAGCTACTCTCCTAACCTACAAAATTGAAACATACAATAGTAAAGCAATGGGTGGAAGTCGCACTTATGGCGTTTCTTTACCTCCTGGCTATGAAAAAAATCCAAAAAAAAGCTATCCTGTAATCTTTCTTCTCCACGGTGGACATGGAAACCCCAATGATTGGTTTAATCAGAATAAGGGACAAGCTCTCAAAACTGTGGAACAACTTTATACTACAGGTAAGTTGCCACCCAGCATCATCATTACACCAGATGGCAACGACAAACGCGGCTCTAGCCCTTACTGGGACTCTCAATATATCGATGGCCCTAACGGTAAAGTCTCCACAGCCGTAGGGAATGAGTTAGTAAAAGTTGTGCAAAGCCGTTATCGTACACTAACTAACCCAGATTTTTGGGCAATAGGTGGTTTATCTTCTGGTGGTTGGGGTGCAATCAATGTCGGATTACACAACGTAGATCATTTCTCAATTTTATTTAGTCATAGTGGTTATTTTCATGATAAAAGTGGCCCAGCAAATAGCCCAATATCTTATATTAAAAATATTCCTCTAAAAGCTCAAAAAAGATTGAAAGTTTACCTAGATTCTGGCACATCAGATAGTGAAGAAATTGACGAAGCCGAACAATTTACTAAAGTGCTAAACAAACTCAAAGTTCAAAATTTATTTCGTCAGTTTCCTGGCAGTCATACTTGGCAATACTGGCGGGAACATTTAGCCGATTCGTTGACATTTGTCGGTGAGCAATTTCGCTCTTCTGAAATAGCACATGGAACTGGTAATTCAAGTCTTAATGCTCAGAAACATACTCAAAATAATTAGCCATCTTTAGTAAGAAATTAAACATAACTCTTGTGGGGTAGGCATCTTGCCCGCCCAGTCTATGCAATTATCTCATTCCCAGTCTCCGACTGGGAATGAGGTTTTAAAAAAGTTTCAGCTTAAGTTGATACTAATGGGCAATGCTGTGCCCAAATGTACCTTACGCTTGTCGAGAAATGTTATAGAAGCATAATGCAATTACTTTTTTATTCCACCAATTTATACTTAAACTCCTACAAATTTAAGACATTAACAAACATTCCACTATTGATTATGCTTTTTAGTAGTAGAATTAGCATTTTGTTCTGAGATTACATAGTAATTATTGACAATGAAGCTTATTCACACCTTAAAATCTTTTTCTTGTAAAGATTTTAACGCTTCAATCTGTCAAGAAATGATTACTATCTTTGAGAACCAAAACTTATGCCTATTGATGATGCTAATAACAATGCATTCTCAAATAAACAGCTAAATGCCACTTCAATCTCCTCTTTAGATAGCTTTCATACACAAGATTACTACAACCTCAAATTTAGTGGACGTAGTAGCTATAAATCAACTGATGCTGATGTGCAGTTGCTAAATAATGGTGACTCCGAAAATACCAGTAACGCTACTACCAATGATTTTAGTGCAGAGAATTATAACTCCACGAATGGCTATGGCTTAATTAATGGAGCAGCAGCAGTAGCTAAAGCTATTGGTCAAAATACCTTTGCTGATGTTCCCGATCTTGGTGGCAATAATTGGGGAGCAGACCTTGTAAAAGCACCAGAAGTTTGGGCACACGGATACACGGGTAAAGGTGTTGTTGTCGCTGTTTTAGATACTGGAGTTGACTATAACCACGAGGATTTAAGTAATAATATCTGGACAAATAGCAAAGAAATTCCAGGTAACGGTATAGATGATGATGGCAATGGCTATGTCGATGATAGTTCTGGCTGGAATTTCTCTGAAAATAACAACAATACCCTAGATAAAAATGGTCATGGAACTCATGTTTCTGGCACGATCGCAGGAGAAAATAATAACTACGGTGTCACTGGTATTGCCTACGATGCCAAAATTATGCCTGTCAAAGTTTTAAATGACTCTGGCTCTGGTTCCTATAGTTCCATAGCGAAAGGCATTTACTACGCTGTGGATAATGGAGCTAATGTAATTAACCTCAGTCTAGGAGGCGGCTCTTCCAATAGCACTTTAGAGTCAGCCATTAACTATGCCAGCAGCAAAGGAGTAATTGTCGTCATGGCAGCAGGTAATGATGGTAACTCATCACCAGGTTATCCCGCGCGCTATGCCTACAAGTCCGGAATTGCCGTTGGGGCAGTAGATGGAAACAATAACATGCCTGACTTCTCTAACCGCTCTGGAACCAATGAAATCTCTTATGTTACAGCCCCAGGAGTTAAAGTCTATTCATCAGTTCCAAATAATCAATATGCCACTTATAGCGGCACTTCTATGGCTACTCCCCACGTTGCTGGTATAGTTGCCCTGATGCTTAGTGCTAATCCTAACCTGACTGATGCCCAAGTACGTCAAATTGTCACAGAAACCGCAGGAAATAGTACACAAACTACAAGCTCTAGTTTAAATATTTCTAATGTCAGTTCTCTAGCGAGTCAGGTGATTGCAGAAACCACAGGAAATAATTCACAAACTACAAGCTCTAGTTTAAATATTTCTAATGTCAGTTCTCTGGCAAAGCAGGTAATGTCTGATAATAATCTGTTAGGGGTCTATGGACAAACTGCAAATTATCTGACATCACAAACAAGTTCTAGCTTTAATAGTTCCTATTTTGGTTCTCTAATGGGTCAAGCAATTATCGGAACTGCAAAATATCTAACGCCAGAAACTATCGCTAGTTTCAATAATTCCGATGTTAGTTCTCTAATAGGTCAGGCAATAACAGAAACTACAAAATATCTGACACCAGAAACTATCGCTAGTTGGAATAATTCTGATTTTAACCCTGTGATTGGTCAGGCAATAACGGAAACTGCAAAATATCTGATATCAGCCCAAGGTAATAACGCATTAGCCAATCCAGAATTATGGTCGCAAGTCCAAAACTATGAGGCAATTCTGGGAAACATCAATGTGGATAGCAGTGAAGATGAGAATAATATTGATTATGGCAAACTGCTAGAGGGAATGCAAAAACAAATAGAACAGTATAGAAAATTCTTTGGTCTTGCTTGAAAACTATAATGATTTCCAGTTGACTCCAATACACAACCAATAGTATTCAGTTCAGAAAATCAACCAATCGAAGAACTTTGTAGAGATGTAAAATTTTGCGTCTCTACATTCTTATGAAGACAAAAATTTGTTTTGAATTGCTCAAAATCTGGCATTGGTAATGAACAGGTATGAGAAGGGTAGTTAAGCTAAAACCCTTTTAAAATTACCTGAGTTCGACGAGTCATATAGTGTCCAATTAGCCCTAAAAAAGACCTCTCCCTGATTTTACTACGCAAAACCGTCCCTTTCCGAGTCGGAGAGGGATAGACTTGAACTTTAGTTCAAGGCGGGGAGAGGTTTATCGAACTCACGTTAAAATATTGTTTTCAGCCTCTAGCGATTTACGTAAAACTATACGCGGTAGAGACAATTCATGAATTGCCCCTACCATAAAATGATTTTTTTCAGATGTTGTTTGCGTAACTTCTAATAGCGATAAAAACAGCAGAAGCTACAAACCTACCTAACTGAAAATGCTTCGTTGAATCGTCGTGTCACTGGCTCGGTAATAAATGTCAAAATTGACTTCTTGCGAGTGACAATTTCACCTGTAGCAGCCATCCCTGGTGTAAATTCTACTTCTTGACCCCGGACGTTTACTGAGTGTTTACTCAGCTTAATTCTTGTCGGAAAAACTAAGCCTAATTCTTTATCAATAATTGCATTTGGACTGACTTGCACGACTTCGCCCTCCACAATGCCAAATTCTTGGAAGGGGAAAGTCGCCATTTTAACTTTTGCCTTCATTCCTTGACGAATAAACCCAATATCGCGGTTAAGAACTTTCACCTCTAGGAGCATTTCTTCCCCTTCCGGCAAAATTGACACCAATTCTTCACCCGATTGTACTGGCCCTTTAGTGGCTTTGACTCTGTAAATCGTACCAGCAACGGGAGCTTCAATCGTTTCTAGTGCTTGCTGCTTTCTAGCCTGTTCTAAATTACCTTGAATAGTTGTGAGTTCTTCTTTACGCTTGTTAAACTGCGTCAAAATTTCACTTTGGCGTTCTGATACTACACGCTGAACCTGATTGCGTGCAGCTTTGTAAGCTTGTTCTGCTTGGTGAATTTCTTGGACTTGGGCAGCAATATCTTTTTCTAATGATGTGACTTTATCTTGAGCCTCTGTTATTTTATTCTGACCATTGGTCACTTCATCTTGCGCTCTAGTAATTTCTGTCTTTGCACGAGTTAATCTTTCTTGGGCATCTATGTAATCGACACGAGGGACAGCGCCAGGAGTAATTAAAGTGCGTAAGCTTTTTTCTCTTTCTTGTGCAAGAGTCAAATTGCTTTCAATTTTAATTCGGATGCTATCTGCGTTGGCAAGGTTGGTTTGAGCATTTGCAAAGCTGCTTTTGGCATTAACTAAGTTGTCTTGCAATCGAGTCAAGCGAACTTTGGCTTGATCGACAAGTGCCATTTGGCGATTTGCTTCTGCTTCTGCTGCTGCTTGACGCGCTTGGTAATCTTGCAGGCGGGAGTTTAAAAGTTCATCTTGCAGTTTCGTTCCAGCAGTTTTGCTTCCCGTGCGTTCTGCATCCAAACGTTGCAAATCGTCTTGAATTAATCTGGTAGATTTCGCTAGGCGGGAAACATCGGTTATTTTCAAGTCTGGATCTTTTTGAATCAGAACTTGACCTTTAGTAACGCGATCGCCTTCTTGCACTTTCACAGCGACAATTGACCCTCCACCCAAGGATGTCACCGGTCTTACCTGTGTAGAAGCAATTAATTCCCCTGGTGCTGTTGCTACTTCATCTATTTGCGAGAAGTACGCCCAAGCGATCGCTCCAAATACGACGACGCTCATCGTTCCGGCTAATAATCTAGTGTACAGAGGTGGCAATTCTTGTACTGCTTTGCCCAATTCATAAGTGAGTTGATCCTCTGGTTGGGCGAATCGCTCTTTTGTCTGACGTGCTTGAGCAGCATTTGTCATTTGTCCTTTGTCCTTTGTTATTTGTTATTTGTCATTTGTCCTTGGTTATTCACTAATAACCAATGACTAATGACTAATGACTTGTGTTTAATTCAAACTGCTAAATAGCGCCGCAAAAAATTTTCTAATGTCTCTAACTGGAAGTTATAAATCGCCTCTAAATTGGCAATTTCATCTTTTGTACAGAAAAATTCATTTGCTAGCAATGTGCGGTAAGTTCCCAAAGCTTTTTGGATTTGGGGATTAAATAAACCCAATGCACCCTGTAATCCATCAACAACGAATAGTGGTGAGTTAATTATTACTGGTTCTTTGGTGAAGATCCGACCAAAAATCCGGGGAATATCTTCTCGTAATAAAATCTCCGGCCCTCCGACGGGTAAAATCTGGTTACGAGCGCCTTCAACTGTCACAGAATCTACCACTATCCTTGCCAAATCATCGGTACTGACAATCGAGGTACGGTTTTTGCGATCGCCAATCAGCAGATACAATCCCGTTTCCCGAAATCGTTCTACCAGTGGCAGCAAGTTAGATGCTAATCCAGCTGGGCGTAAAATAGTGTAATTTAAGCCACTAGCTACCAAATATCGCTCTACTGCTCGTTTAGCTTTGAAAACCGGAGCATCTTCATATCCGCGATCGGCTCCCAATACGGAAATAAAGACAAAATGCTCTACACCATTGGCTTTTGCTTGGTCAATGAGTTCAATATTGGCGCGGTAATCTAAAGATAGGGCATCGCTATCAGAACCGTGGGCGCTGATAATATACTGGACACCCCGACTAGCTTTCTGGATATCTTTTTCCTCTAGCAAGTCACCGATGAAAACTTCTGCACCACGGTGTTCTAACTCGCTGTAGCGTGAGTTAAGGCGGGCAAATGCCCGCACAGACTGTTCTCGTTGTCGTAAGAGTCGCACAACTCTGCGACCAATTCCTCCGGTTGCTCCAGTTACCAGAAACATATAAATACCTAAATTGATACCTAAATTGAATAGTTACAGCGTTTATAGTTGTCAAAATGCTCACTCAATATATAATGTAAGACCAAAAAAACTACGGAGTTTTTGAGGCTATTCGCGATGAATTAGGAAGATC
This sequence comes from Nostoc sp., assembly GCF_036916985.1. Lineage (GTDB taxonomy): Bacteria > Cyanobacteriota > Cyanobacteriia > Cyanobacteriales > Nostocaceae > Nostoc. The sequence continues at coordinate 82,488 of NZ_JBALFD010000095.1, read as the reverse complement.
AGACTTCAGTCGTAGGCAAGTATGAGTAGTTCACTACTCTAAAAATTATCCCCCATATCTTTGTAGATGTGGGGGATATGTTAATGATATTAGTTTTACTAGCTCAACAAGTTTATAGCTTGTTCAAGCGACATCTTAGCTTTGTACAAATTGAGCAGGTTTTCTTGGTCGTATCGGTCAGGATAGCTCATTTTCCTGCCTTCCAGCGTTATCCGAATTAGTGCTGCTTGCTCATCGGTAGGTGAATTCATCTCATCTATAGCAGAACTGATTATCTGGATAGCGTTAAAGTTAGGGAATTTTAACCCTCTACCTTGCTTCATTTGTTGCAGCGCTAAAAATGAAAATGCCATCAGAGTTACGATGTACGAGGTTTTGTATCCTGCATTCCCAGTTGGTTTGATGCCGTATCTACGACACAAATCGCGTAATTCTTTAATAGTCTTGATTTCAAGTTCGGAACGCGTGAACATAAAATAGTAGTGTCCATTTTTGATATTGGATATTGGTGGTTGTACTTCCGGCAAGTTGTAGCAACCACCAAAAAACAATCTATTGTTTTGGCACCAAGTAAATCAAGTCTTGTTGATATTTCTCAATAATGCCTAATCCTAAAGGGAACCCACAAAATTTACAACCAATTAAATCAAATAGAGAAGAATCATTAACAGAGAGGATTAATCTACGCATTACCAAAACCATGAAGGAAGAACTATCTACCAAGGATGATCCTCCAGAATTTTGCCGTCGTGCAATCCAGGAAGCGTTAGATAAAGATAAAGAAAATGCCTAACCCTAAAGGTCATTCAGAAAATTTAAAACCATTTAAATCAGAGAGGGAAGAATCTTTAAGTGAGCGTCTTAATTTACGTGTCACGAAAACCATGAAAGAAGAATTATCCACCAAGGATGATCCTCCAGAATTTTGCCGTCGTGCAATCCAGGAAGCATTAGATAAAGACAAAGAGAAGTAATCTCAAAGGTTAATAGCGGTTCTTAATTGCATAGAATACAGACCATTTGTAGGGGCACAGCAATGCTCATTGGTGTCAACTTAAGCTCAAACTCCTTTAAAACCTCGTTTCCAGCCTCCGGCTGGAAACGAGGTTTTAAAGGTGGCTCTGCCGCCAGTAAAGAGAGGCGGAGCTTCAAAGACAAGCATTCCCAGTCGGAGACTGGGAACGAGGGAATCTAAAAGCTAGTTCTAGACTTGCTTTCACGTTAAGTTGACACCAATGAGCAATGCTGTGCCCTATTGTGTATGCATCCAAACGAGAACCGCTATATAGCAATCCTGAATCATTCGTAAAAAAAAATATCCCCGACTTTTTAAAGAAGTCGGGGATATGCGGGTTACAATTTCTCACAAATCAAATCTGACTGTTGTCGCTATCCTCAAAACTATTCAGAAGCTTTGTTATTAGCTCTATTAGCACGCGCTTCAGCCGAAGCCATCACCTCATCGAAATTCTCTAGCACTTCACCAGGAAAGTTTTCCAAAACTCTGGTAGAAAGAGCAACTCGCCCTTTACCTTCATCCAAGTCGATAATTACAGCTTTAATTGGCTGGCCAACTTGAAAGACTTTTTCTAAAGAATCAATGAATTTCTGGCTTACCTGCTTGATATGAAGTAAGGCGCTCATCCCACTTAAATCGACAAATACACCAAAAGGTTTGATGCCAGTAACTTTACCTTCCACCAGTTGACCGAGTTCTAATAAACTGAAGTTGCTAGAACGAGTTGCTAAACGTTGGGAAAGGATGAGTTTGTTGGTATTGCGATTAATTTCCAAAAAACCCACAGTCAGATTTTGACCTTTGAGTGCTTCTAAATTATCACGCTCTGCCAGGTGCGATCGCGGGATAAATCCCCGCAAAGAAAGAATATCGACGGTTACACCACCTTTATTCACACCCGTAACCCGTACTTGTACAGTTTGAGCATTCTCCTGCATTTCGGCCAATCGTTCCCAGATGTGCTGAATTTCCAACTGCTTTCGAGAAAGGGTCACTTGACCTTCTGCATCTTGATCTCGGATAATCAAAAACTGCATTTCCTCTTGCAATGGCAGCACCTCCGATAAATCGGTAACTGCTCTCAAAGAAGCCTCATCGCGCGGCAGAAAAGCTGACGACTTGCCACCAATATCCACATAAGCGCCATCATGGTCAAGTTGGAACACTTTGCCATGTACAACCTGTCCTTTTTGAAATTGGTAGTCGTGTTTTTCTAGTGCTTTGGCAAAATCGTCCATTGTAAAGGGCGAATTGGCTGTTTGAGAAAGTTTCGATTCGGAATTCATGACTTTTGAAGATTAGTTGTTATTTGATATGGTGCAACTGAAGTTTAAATTGTCATTTGTCATTTGTCCTTATGTTGTTCACTAATGACTAATGACAAACTTGGCTGCGTATGCTTCAGTTCAGTTGACTAAAGAGTTGTTTTACTTGCTCCCAAGCATCGTCCGCAGCTTTAGGATTATAACTGGCACGGTGGTTACAGAAAAATCCGTGATCAGCTCCATCGTAGCGAAACACACGATGAGGAATTTTATATTTTTCTAACTCTGCTTCAACCTCATCTACTTGTTCGCTTGGGATGCTAGCATCTTCTGTACCAAAAAAGGCATAGAGAGTACCTGTGATTTCTCTGGTACGGGTGACAGTAGGAGCTACACCTCCCGGCGTGCGAGTGGTAACTCCAGCACCATAGAAAGAAGCCGTAGCTTTAATATCTGGCAAGGTGGCTGCAAGATATGCGACATGACCGCCAAAGCAGAAGCCAATACAGCCAAAACCATCTTTTTTGACTTGGGGCAGATTTTTGAGGTAGTCAATTGCTAGTTGAATATCGCTCAATAACTCTGAAGCTTGAGTTTGCATAGCGTAATTTCTGCCCGTTTCAATGTCTTCGGGTGTGTATCCGGTTTCAAATCCAGGAGCAATCCGTTGAAAAAGGGCAGGCGCAATCGCTACATACCCAAGTCGGGCAATCCGTTCTGTAACTTCCCGAATGTGAACGTTAACACCAAAAATCTCTTGTAATACAACGACTCCTGGATAAGAACCAGATTCTTTTGGTTCCGCAAGATTTGCAGACACTTGAATATTATCTTGCAAAAGATTAACCGTTGTGGTAATTGTTGCTTGCTCTGTCATAATAATTTTTACCAGTGCCGTGTGATTAGCCGTGTGTTTATTTGATATAACTATGCCAGTATGCCTAGCTTTTTTCTAATTAAATGATCAATTACCAATAGTGAGCGCATTAAAAATTTGTATCAGAAAAACTTTATATGTAAATAAACATATTTATGATGTAGCAAATACATCTGTACACTGAAAGAGTGCTGAGTTAAAAGTGCTGAGTAGGCAAGCAACACTTAATACTCAAACCTCAGCACTCAAAACTCAGCACGGGCTAAACGCCCCGCTACCGCTAACAGCACTTAGCATTAGGAGGTTTGGTGATGATTCAATTCCGTATTCAGCCAGACAGCGAAATTCCCGCATCAACCCAGCTGTTTAATCAAATCCGATTTGCGATCGCTTCTCGACAATATCCCCCTGCTTATAAATTACCAAGCACACGCGCGTTGGCAATGCAAACGGGGTTACACCGCAATACCATAAGTAAGGTTTACCGTCAACTAGAGGAAGATGGATTTGTTGAAAGTATGGCTGGTTCGGGTATTTATGTTCGTGCCCAAGGTCATGAGGGCGGTAGTAGGCTGCAATCACCAATTCTCAAGCAAAATCCTAATACATATCAAGTTGTCCAGCAAGCACTTGATGAGTTGCTCTCCCAAGGATGTTCACTGAATCAAGCTAGAGAGCTATTTTTAGCGGAAATAGACTGGCGCTTGCGTTGTAGTGCGCGGGTACTGGTTGCAGTGCCATCTTATGATATGGGTGCTGGTGAGTTGATGGTGTATGAATTAGAGCGATCGCTAAAAATACCAGTCCAGCTGGTAGCAATGGAAGAATTAACAGCTGTGCTAGATAAAACTACCTCTGCGACAGTAGTCACCAGTCGATATTTTATCAGTAATGTGGAAGCGATCGCAGCTCCAAAAGCTGCACGGGTAATTCCTCTCGATATCTACGACTACAGCAAAGAACTCAGCATCTTGAAAACCCTACCAAAAGAAAACTGTGTAGGCATAGTTAGCCTCAGTTCCGGGATTGCAAGAGCAGCAGAAGTCATTCTCCACGGTTTGCGGGGGGATGAACTATTGGTGATGACTTCGCAACCAAAAGATGCTTATAAACTCCAGGCAATGGTTAAACGGGCTGAGGTAATCATCAGCGACCAAGCTAGTTTTGCGGCAGTGCAAGCAGCCGTGCAAGCATCTGATGAAGATATTATTCGTCCACCAAAGCTGATTAAGGTTGAAAATTATATCGGTGCTAACTCGATTAACTTGCTAAAACGAGAACTAGGTTTGAGTTAATTTAAAGGGTAATGAAGAGATGTAAGAATGGCATAAGCGGACATACCTAGCAAATAACTCAGTATTATGATTGTGGAAATGCAACCCTACATTGGTTTGCTGGAAGCAATCAAGTAGATGTATATCTGAAACTGTTGAGAGGCGATATGAGTATCCCACTTCTGGACTACCCCATACAAGAGAAACTAGTGACCGTTGCCGATGTTTCATGGGAGGAATTCAAAGCTATTGAGGCACAGCTAAAGGACAACCGCAATGTCCGACTCTCTTATTTGTCAGGAATATTAGAAATTATGTCCCCCATAGGTGAAAAACACGAGGAAGTGAAAACAACTCTTGGATACTTGTTAGAAGCTTACATGAGAGAGTTAGGAATCCGGTTTTACGGTCGTGGTGGCTTTACTTTGGAAGAACCTGGATATGCTTCTGGTACACCAGATGAATCTTACTGCATTGGCAGCAATAAAGAAACTCCCGACATTGTTATTGAAGTTATTGTTACTAGTGGCACTATTAACCGAAAAGAATTATACAAACCCAAGAAAGTGCCTGAAGTTTGGTTCTGGAAATCTGACCAGATAAAAATATTCCGTTTAAATGGGATTGGCGAATATGAGGAAGTACATCGTAGTGGTTTCTTTCCGAATTTAGACCCAGCTTTGTTGCTACAATATATCGAGCATCCTGACCAATACGACGCTGTTGCTGAATTTGTGCAGGCTATCCGAAAAATCAGTTAACCCAGCTGTGGCTCTGGCGTGTTAATTTGCAAAAACTCTTGTACCCGTTGCAGATAAGTTGGTACATCTTCCAACATTGGGAAGTGCGCTGTGTTGGGAATCATCACAAATTCCACTTTGTCGCTCAGTGCAGCTGCTTGACGACCCATCTCAGCTGGAATAATCTTGTCATACTCCCCCGCCACGAGTAAAGTCGGTACTGTCAACTTAGCAAACTCTTGCGGCATCACTTCAGCTTGAGCCTTACTGACTGAAGTAAAAATTGTTCCTAAAGCTGCATCATAATCTGCTTCGAGAAAATCTTGCAAAAAAGCTTGCCGCTCAGAATGTGGTATGGAACTATATAAAAATCTGGCCATAAACATTCGGTCAACAAATGGAATTTTGCCTAACCACTTGGGACGGAATTTCACTACATAGCCACCGAATTTATGAAAGGCACTAAAGGATTTTTCATCGTACTCGAAAATGCCGCTACAAGTTAAAATTCCTCGTTCAACTCGTTGGGGATAGCGGTTAAAAAATAAAGTGGCAACAGAAGCACCCATTGAATGAGCATGAATATAAACACGCTGAATATGTAACCCATCTAGCAAAGCTGCCAAATCATCAGCATATTCCTCTAACTCATAGGTTAACTCTCTGATTGCCTCTGATTCTTCCTGTGGGGACTCAGATTCAGCAACAGCTTCACTTACCTGGGCGATGGTTGGCTTCCCACGAGAACGGCCAAATCCGCGCAAATCGTAGAGTAAACAATCAAATTGTTCTGATAAAGCATTAGCAGTATTTTGCCAATACCTAGCCGAACCAGCCCAACCGTGAATGAAAACCATCACTGGTTTTACCAAAGAACCGGATGGTTTTTTCACCCATTCGTAGTAATGCTCAACGCCACGAACGTTAATATAAGGCATTAGTCATTTGTCCTTTGTCAGTATGTCATTAGTCCCTGGTATATGGTTATTATTCCTTATTTTTTGACCAATGACTAATGACCAATGACTAATGACTATTAAGCTGATTCTGGCTTCGGTAATGAAGATGGATGTATTATCAGTTCAGCAGTCGATCGCTTCTCGACCATTTCCCTTGTAACTGTACAGCGTGTCACATCCTTACGGGATGGTAATTCATACATTACATCCAACATCAATTCTTCGACAATACCACGTAATGCTCTCGCACCAGTTTTACGGCGGTAGGCTTCTTGAGCGATAGCTCGTAAAGCATCTGCTTTAAAATCTAATTGGACATTATCCATCTTCAGCAGCTTTTGGTACTGCTTCACTAAGGCGCTGCGTGGTTGAGTCAGAATCGCCATCAGCGCTTCTTCATCTAGCGGATCTACTACTGCTACCATTGGCATCCGCCCAATAAATTCTGGAATCAGGCCAAATTTTACTAAATCATCCGGTTCTAGATGGCGAAGAGTATCTGCTGCTCGTTTCTCTTTCGATTGGCCTTCTCCCGGTTGCACAAAGCCGATTGCTTTTTTGCCAACTCTCTGATCTACAATCTTGTCTAAGCCCACGAAGGCACCACCACAGACGAACAAAATATTACTTGTATCAATCTGGATGCAGTCTTGATAGGGATGCTTGCGCCCTCCTTGGGGTGGTACATTAGCGATCGTTCCCTCTAACATTTTCAGCAAGGCTTGCTGCACGCCTTCGCCAGAAACATCGCGGGTAATTGACGTGTTCTCACTCTTACGAGCAATTTTGTCAATTTCGTCAATATAGATAATTCCCCGTTGCGCTTCCTCTATATCTAAATCTGCCACCTGCAACAGTCGCAGCAAGATATTTTCTACATCTTCTCCCACATACCCCGCTTCCGTCAGCGTCGTCGCATCGGCGACGGCAAAGGGTACATCCAAGATTTTCGCTAGGGTTTGGGCTAAGAGAGTTTTGCCGCAACCAGTCGGGCCAATTAATAAAATGTTGGACTTTTGCAGTTCTATAGCATCATCCGCCCCAGGTTTGCCACTGGCTTTAGACTGAATCACCGCCAGTCGCTTGTAGTGATTATAAACTGCGACTGACAGCACTTTCTTGGCTTCGTCTTGACCAATAACGTGTTCGTCTAGATATTTTTTAATCTCTCTTGGCTTGGGTATTTGATTAAACGAAATACTAGCAGAGTGGGTACGCCGTTTTTCAGTTGGCTCTGCTCTTGGTGCTGGTTGTGCTGCCGCACCACTGGTATCGAGCAACTCCTCGTCTAGTATTTCATTACACAAGTCAACGCATTCATCGCAGATGTAGACTCCCGGCCCCGCGATTAATTTACGCACCTGCTCTTGAGACTTGCCACAAAATGAACATTTTAAATGGGAGTCGTACTTAACCATACCAGCCTCTTATTTCAGAATGGTGACGTTTTCCCCTGCTACGGGAAGATTTTGCCTGGAAATGACCTGATCAATCAAACCGTAGTTTTTTGCCTCTTCAGCTGACATAAAAAAGTCGCGCTCAGTATCTGCTTCAATTCTTTCTAAGGGTTGACCAGTATGGTGAGCCATTAACTGATTCAACTTAGCCTTAACGTAAAGAATTTCTCTGGCTTGAATTTCAATGTCAATGGCTTGACCTTGAGCGCCACCAAGTGGTTGGTGAATCATAATCCGGGAGTCGGGCAGAGACATTCGCTTACCGGCAGCTCCTGCTGTCAACAAAAATGCCCCCATGCTCGCGGCTAATCCAAAACAAATGGTAACAACATCAGGGCGAATTTGCTGTATTGTATCATAGATTGCCATCCCTGCGTAGACGGAGCCACCAGGAGAATTAACATACAGTTGGATGTCTTTTTCTGAGTCTTCGGCGTCTAGGAATAACAACTGAGCCACAATTGAGTTGGCTACGGCATCATCTATTGGTGTTCCTAAAAAGATAATCCGCTCTCGCAGCAGGCGGGAGTAGATGTCGAAAGCCCTTTCTCCCATACCGGATTGCTCTATAACCATCGGTACGATGTTGCTAGGGCTGCTCAACTGGGAGTTAATGTTTATTCGACTGAAGTTGCTGATTGGGGAATTTCCCGACTGCGATTCAAGCATACAAGCTTTCTGTGACGATAATTTAGGACAAATGTTTCAGCAGCCGATGCTGCCTTTTCAACCAATGGAATTTGTATAAGCTACGTGTTAACCATTATGCCTCATATAATTTCCTCTCGTGTAACACAGTATCAAGCTCAGGCGATAACCGGTGTCACTATTTGCCGAAAATTCATTAATTCTTTAATTATTTGTCATGGGGCATTGGGCATTGGGCATTGGTTATTTATCCCCCTGCTCCCTGCTCCCCCGCTTCCTCATCTCTCTTACCTTACCCATTTCACCAGTACTTTAACTCAGAACTGGTGAATTCATGGCTGTGGGATTTTTGATTATCCTTCTGTGACTTCTGTGGAAGTTTCGCTGTTTTCTTCCTCAGTCTGAGGTGCATCAGCATCGCCATCTGATTCCGCGTCTTCCGTTTCCTCTGCGGGACTTAAGGAACCTTCCGGTACAAGTTCAATTGAGGAATGTTCTAAGAGCCAATCGATGATTTTTTCGGTTAACAGTTCGTTTTCCACGATTGAGCGCAGTTTATCTTCATCAACGTCCTGTTCTTCTGGATATTGCTCCAAAAGCTCTTTGACTCTGGCTGCGATTTCTTCTGGTGTTGTCTCGATAGATTCGCGTTTGCCGATTTCCCGCAAGGATAAGGAACGAGTGATGCGTTCAATTGCTTCAGTACGCGATCGCTCCCGCAATTGCGGAATAATATCTTGGGTAAACAACTTTCTCACATCCAATCCCTGCTGAGACAGCCGGATTGCTGTTTGGGTTAGCATTGCATCCACTTCTTGCTCAATCAATGTTGCTGGTAAGTCAACTTCTACGTGCTTGAGCAATTCCGTTAACAAGGCTTCCTGCTTATTGGTTTTTGTTTTCTCGTCCGCCTCTTTTTGATATCGCTCTACCAAAGAAGCGCGTAACTCCTCTAAGGTTTCAAAATCACTGACTTCTTGGGCGAAATCGTCATTTACTTCTGGTAGTTCCTTTTCCTTCAGTTCTTTGAGCGTCACGGTGAAAGTTGCCGCTTTTCCCGCTAAATCTTCATTAGCATAAGGAGTTGGGAACTGTGCCGCAATTTCTTTGGTTTCTTCAGGATTCATCCCGACGATTCCCGAAATAAAGCCTGGAATAAATTTATCTTCCTGCAACTCAACTTGAAAATCAGTTGCTTCGGCTCCAGGAATCGGTTCTAGTTCTGCTGCTTCATCTTCGCCCTCAGCTCTGGCGAATGAACCTTTAAAATCAACTACGGCAATATCGCCAATTTGGGCTGCACGTCCTTCCACAGGAATCAATGTCGCCAATTCTTGACGTTCTTTATCTAGAGTGTTTTCTACTCGCTCTGGATCAAACTTGACTTCTTCAGCCTTAGCTTGCAAATCAGTGTACTGTACTAGATTCACTTCTGGTTCTACATCGACAGCAGCCGAAATCGTCAGGGGTTTTCCCGGTTCATAATTATTAATCAAATCCTCAAAAGAGGAGCGCAATTGCGGCTGACCGATTGCTGGGATGGCTTCTTGTTTGACTGCTTGCTCAATGCCATCTTGAATTAGTTCTTCCAGCGCCGCTGCTTTGATTCGAGTTGTACCCAGCCGTTGTAGTAATATCGGCCGAGGCACTTTGCCTTTACGAAACCCAGGAATATTGGCAGTACTCGCCAAGTTTTTAATGACCTGTTCGTAAGTTTGCTTGGTAATTTCCGGCGTAATCTCTATTTCCAGGCCAATTTGGCTGGCGGGAAGTTTTTCCTGGGTGACTTTCATGCTTTGTCTCTAGTTTTCTGGTATTTTATACTCCGAGTACACACAAAACGCAATAAAATAATTGTTTGCGTTTATGGCTTGATGTCTCTTAGGGGTAATGGGAGTTTGCCAAAAGGTCTTGTGACATCCAAGGATGGATGTTTGTCCTGGGGCAAAGATCCAGTTTACTGCCAATTATCAAGGACTTGACATTTTACTTTCATAACAATTTGGTTAATGGGGCATTGGGCATTGGTTATTCTCTATCTTCCCCTGCTCCCTCATTATTCCTCCACTCCCGACTCCCCTCTTACTCTCAGGAATTAATTATTCAGTGGGCTAATGCCGTGATATCCTGGTTCTCAACGAGTGGTTAGTGCCCCAAGTTAAAGTTATAGTATTGAGTCTAGCCATTTTTAAGTTATGGTACGACAGCGTATCTGTTACTTAAGCGCATAGCTAGCTAGGCTTCGTGCATTTCGATCTTAGTAGTATATTCATCATCTTGGTAAACAACTTTGTAGCCAAGACGTTTCTTGCCTTAACTTATAGGTGAGATACCTGTTAAACGTCTAAGTGCAGATATCTTCATTTTTCTGCTAAATGGCAGTTTGTTGTATAATAATATATAGTTAAAATCGATGAAAGAAATGGATGTCCATTGTTGTAAAATGCAACATCACTTAACTTATTAAAGAGCCAAGCGAATAAATGTATTAAATATATAAAAACAGAGTAAATTAGAGAAAAATCTAAATCTATTCAAAATCTATTTGTAGACTGCGATCGCTAATTATATAAAAATTGTCAATTGTTCCAATAAATTGCAGATAAGTCTCTTAAAGGAGGAAGCAAGTTTGTCGAAATCCTATCGTTTAGCTATTTTGGGAGCGACTGGTGCAGTTGGCACTGAGTTGCTAGAATTATTAGAAAACCGTAACTTTCCGGTTGCTGACTTGAAGTTATTGGCATCAGAGCGGAGTGTCGGGCGATCGCTACGCTTTAAAGGGGAAAATATACCAATAGAGCCAGTTAGCGATCGCGCCTTTGAAAATGTCGATATAGTACTAGCTAGTGCAGGTGGTTCCACATCCAAAACTTGGGCAGCAATTGCCGTGGAAAAGGGCGCAGTGCTAATTGACAACTCCAGCGCTTTTCGGATGAACCCGGAAGTTCCCTTAGTAGTGCCAGAGGTGAATCCCCAAGCCGCAGCGCATCACCAAGGCATTATTGCTAACCCCAACTGCACAACGATTTTAATGGCTGTGGCAGTCTGGCCATTACACAAAGTTAAACCAGTGCAACGCATCGTCGCTGCAACCTACCAATCGGCTAGTGGTGCTGGTGCTAGAGCAATGGCAGAAGTCAAAACCCAAACAAGCGCTATACTACAAGGACAGCCACCAGTTGCCGAAATATTGCCTTACCCATTGGCATTTAATTTATTCCCCCATAACTCCCCATTAAACGATTTGGGTTATTGTGAGGAAGAAATGAAAATGGTCAACGAAACCCGAAAAATATTTGGCACGCAGCAAATCAGAATCACTGCGACCTGTATACGGGTTCCCGTACTCCGCGCCCACTCAGAAGCCATTAATTTAGAATTTGAGACTCCCTTTAGTGCGAAGGAAGCCAGAGAAATTCTAAATTCCTCCCCTGGAGTCAAATTGGTGGAAGATTGGGGAACTAATCATTTTCCGATGCCAATTGAAGCAACAGGTCAAGATGAAGTTCTAGTGGGAAGAATTCGTCAGGATATTTCTCATCCTTGTGGCTTGGAATTATGGTTGTGTGGCGACCAAATCCGCAAAGGCGCAGCGTTAAATGCAATACAAATCGCTGAGTTGTTAGTAGAGAAAAATATACTCAAACCATTAGCTATTAGTCATTAGTCATTGGTCATTGGTCATTAGTCCTTTGTCATTGGTTAAGCAACAAAGGACAAAGGACAAAGGACGAAGGACAAGTGACAAAGAACTAATGACACTTGAAAGCAATTTGCAGATAGGTTATTACAATAGAGAACCACCAAGATATAAAAACATGGGTAATCAGGAGTGAAAAAAGGGTGGGAGATTTTGGCAATGTTTTAACCGCTATGATTACGCCATTTAAAGCAGATGGTAGTGTCAACTATGATGTAGCGGCAGAACTGGCGGCGCATCTAGCTAACAACGGTACAGATACATTGGTGATGTGCGGCACAACAGGAGAATCCCCAACACTAAGTTGGGATGAAGAATACCAGTTGTTTGTCGAGGTATTGCAGTCCGTGGCCGGAAAAGCCAAGGTCATCGCAGGTTGTGGATCAAATTCCACCAAAGAAGCGATCGCAGCTACCCAAAAAGCGTCTAAAATAGGAGTACATGGTTCCTTACAAGTTGTTCCTTATTACAACAAACCGCCACAAGCGGGATTGGAAGCGCACTTTAAGGCGATAGCACAAGCCTGTCCCGACTTACCATTGTTGTTATATAATGTCCCCGGTCGTACCGGACAAAACCTTCAGCCAGAAACAGTTGCCCGGTTAGCTGAGGTTAACAATATTGTCGGGATTAAAGAATCCACTGGTAGTATAGATCAGGCAAGCGAAATTCGTCGCTTGACACCAAAAGAATTCCACATCTATTCTGGTGATGATTACATGACTTTGCCCTTGTTAGCGATCGGGGCAAAGGGTGTGGTAAGTGTAGCTTCTCATCTGGTAGGAAACCAACTACAGCAGATGATCCAAGCTTTTAGTGCCGGAAAAATTGAGGTAGCAAGCGACATTCATCTCCAACTGTTCCCGTTGTTTAAAGCCCTATTTCTCACTTCAAATCCCATTCCAGTGAAAAAAGCACTGAAACTTCAAGGTTGGGAGGTTGGTTCAACTCGTCCGCCGCTATGTGAAGCTGATGTAGAAGTCAGTCAAAAATTAGAAGCGGTTCTGAAAGAACTTAGTTTAATCTAGCCACCAACTAGTTAAGCATTGGTAATCTACTTCCTTACCAAAGATACATATAAACAACAATCATAATTGTTCATAAGTTGCAATTTAAAAACCTGTGCTAGGACTGATAGATATACTATGAATCCTTGAGTGTACAGTCGATTTTATTGAATAAAAAATTGAAATCTTCAATTAAAACTTGATTGCTTTCAGACTGACTTAAGAGACAGATGATGTCTTAAATGCAAGTTCGTTAACTATCAACTTAATTAACCACAAGTAACAATCTCAGGAGAAAATGGCTAAAAACGAAGCTAATAATTCCGCCTTGAAAATTATTCCTTTGGGCGGTTTGCATGAAATTGGGAAAAATACCTGTCTTTTTGAGTATGATGATGAAATTATCCTGTTAGATGCGGGATTGGCTTTTCCCACAGAGGCGATGCATGGAGTAAATATTGTTTTACCAGATACGACCTATCTGCGAGAAAATCGCCACAAAATTAAAGGGATGATCGTTACTCACGGTCATGAAGACCATATTGGCGGGATTGCTTTTCATCTCAAGCAATTTGATATCCCCGTAATTTATGGGCCCAGATTAGCAATGGCAATGCTAGAGGGTAAATTAGAAGAAGCAGGAGTCCGCGATCGCACCGAAATCAGAACAGTTCTACCACGTGATGTGGTACGGATTGGCAAAAACTTTTTAGTTGAATATATCCGCAATACCCACTCCATCGCTGATAGTTTCACTGTTGCCATTCATACTCCCCTTGGTGTAGTCATTCACACAGGGGATTTCAAAATTGACCATACCCCAGTAGATGGTGAAAAGTTTGACTTGCAACGTCTAGCAGAACATGGAGAAAAAGGCGTTCTGTGCCTTTTAAGTGATTCCACTAACGCCGAGATACCAGGATTTACACCTTCAGAACGTTCAGTTTATCCCAATCTGGAGAGAGTATTTAGTCAAGCGACAGGACGACTATTTGTCACTACCTTTGCTTCTAGCGTCCATCGCATCAACATGATTTTGGATATCGCCAAGAAGCAGAATCGTGTAGTGACAGTTGTGGGGCGTTCCATGCTGAACTTGATTGCTCATGCCCGCAATTTAGGTTACATCAAGTGTGAAGATAATCTGCTGCAACCATTGCACGCCGTCCGCAATCTACCAGATGAAAGAGTACTGGTTTTAACTACAGGTTCTCAGGGTGAAACGATGGCAGCAATGACTCGTATTGCTAACAAAGAACATCCTCACATTAAAATCCGCGAAGGAGATACGGTAGTATTCTCTGCTAACCCAATTCCCGGAAATACCATCGCTGTAGTCAACACCATTGATAAATTGATGATTCAAGGTGCAAAAGTGGTCTATGGTCGGGATAAAGGGATTCACGTCTCTGGTCACGGCTGTCAGGAAGAACAAAAGCTGATGATTGCCTTAACTCGACCGAAATTCTTTGTGCCATTTCACGGCGAACATCGGATGCTAGTGAAGCACGCAGAAACGGCTCAGAGTATGGGCATTCCCGCAGAAAATATGATCATTATTCAGAATGGTGATATTGTCGAACTGACTGAAGATGCTATTCGCGTCGCTGGTAAAGTGCCATCTGGTATCGAATTGGTGGATACTACTAGTTCGGGTATGGTAAGTGCTAAAGTCCTGCAAGAACGGCAACGCATGGCTTCAGAAGGCATTATCACGATCGCAGCTGCCATTGATTGGAATGGTAAACTGTTGGCGAAACCAGAAACTCACCTGCGGGGTGTAGTAACAAGTGTAGAGCGATCGCTGTTACAAACTTGGGTAAAACAACGCATTGAAGAAATCCTCACTGTGCGCTGGTCAGAATTTGCTCCTGGCGGTGAAGCAGCAGATATAGACTGGGGTGGATTGCAAGGTACTTTAGAACGAGAATTGCAACGTTCCATCCGTCGGGAATTGCAATGTCAGCCATCTGTGACTTTGTTGATGCAAATCCCTGATGAGCCACCTGTAAAAGTTGCTGATGGGAGAAGACGGCGCACTCGGACTGCTGCTCAAGTAGCATCATAGAGAATTTACAGTGTCTACTTTTGCCCTGGCGAAGGTCATTCGCGGCTACACAGGCAAAGTCCGCCTCCGCGGACTAAGGTCAAATCAAGGTTTTGAAACCCAGGATCGGTAGCTTTTGTTTGTGTAGACGCGGTTTCTAACCGCCCGTTTCGCTGTGCCCCTACCGCGTGGTCTATTTACCTGAAAATAGCTGTAAGATAAAAATCTCACACAGAAGCGCAAAGACGCAGAGTTTTTCTGAACGTCTTTGCGCTTTGGCGTGAGATAGAGTCTTTTATTATGGGTATGACTAAAACACCAATGAACAGGCAAAAAGTATTGAGACTACCTCGGCTATCCTCAAAACTGCTCCACCTCTCTTAGTTGAAGTGGTAAGCCCTGAATCTATTGATAGAGACTATAACCAAAAAACCTCTGAGTATGCGGCGATGGGTGTGGTCGAGTATTGGATTGTTGATCCTCTGGAAAATAAAATAATTGTGTGTTTGCCAAATCAGAGCAGTTACAAGCAAACTGTGTTTATCGAAGACCAACGGATTGTTTCTCAAACATTCCCAGAATTAACCCTGACAGCCCAGCAGGTGTTTTCAGCTTAGGGTTAATTTTTTCACTAACTTGCTTCATTCTGGCATGATTCATATACGGAAACTGTTTTAAACAAAGGGTTGGATATGCGTATCAAGCGTGTACTTAAAAATAATATTACTTATTTACATCTAGTTGAGGAGGGTTATAGCCCTGAAAAGAAGAAGGGCGAAAATAAAATAATTAAGGTATTGGGGGTAGAAGAACAAGAACTAGCCAGGCCACTCAATGACATGACTGAAGAGTTTGCAGTTGTGTGGGCGGAGGACAGGACTTTAGGTAATGCCGTGCCATTTAGTGAAAGAGTTATAGGAAAGTTCCCAGAGGAAGATAGCGGTAGTGGCGTAATCCTCCCCTGTGATATAGTTCCATGTGGCAAGTTTCGTAACGGGGCAGAGCGCTGGTGGTGTCGCACCCATCAAGTACACTGGGGAGTCAAAGCTGATTTGCAACAGGCAGTTCAAGGTGATGAGGGTATAAGATGCTCAAACTCCACCCAGCCTATGCATTACACAAAAAATCCGTTGGTGATTAATCCAGATGATTATGCAGGAGGAATAGGTATTTGGGCAGCACTACCAACTGCAATTAACACTACAGATGAACCTGATATTAATGGCGTTTTAATTCATGTACATATCAGACCTCAATTGCAGGGCAAAAAGAGTATAGATGGTAACTTCCCATCTGTAGTGATAAAGTCCTGTGAATCGTCACCATTATTTGGTAATGCACTGATAAATATACAAAGAGTTGTCATTGCTCCACCCTCAGCACTAGCATATCTAGAAGCATTGATTAACAACCTGCCTCTGGGGACACTCTACTGTAACAGATGCCAGCACCCACATTTAGACCTTGGTGACTTTGCTAGAAATCCACACAAAAAACATTTTTGCGGCAACTGCGGTGTTGATTCTAACTGGTCAAAGACACCTATCGTTAGTAGTCCCCTCAATGAATTAGCAAACAAACTCACAAAAAACCCAAACTTTGTTGAGAGCGATCGCACTTTAGACCTGAGAGACTACCAGGACTGTCAGATCAAGGTATGGTCATCGACACCAGCCGTTCTCTGGACTAGCCAGCTACCCCAGGAAATGGGCATCCATGTCCATATCTATCAAGGGAAAAAAAAGATTGTAGATGACTCATTTGGAAAGGTTACAGGATTTGACGGTTCGTCTCTTGAGCGTGAAAAGCTATTAGCGACTATGTTAGATAAAGCAAAAAAACCTGCTGTTTGATACCTCAGAGAAAGTTAAGTACGATTGCCTTTGATAGAGCGATCGCCCTCAATTAACCTAGAGGACTGCGATTAACACTCAATATCATCGGCAGTAATGTCTAATGATAAGCCGCTACGCGTCTACGCCTAAAAAATCCTGCATAGGATAGGTTGCAATACTGCGTAGGTTTTTTCTAAAAAATAAAAATGTGTCAGTTGGGTTGAGGCTTTGCGAAACCCAACCTACGAATATTCTGAGACTATATCACTCTCAAATTGCCACTGCCAACCTAAGTTTTGTGAAATGCAATCGATTCTACTCGATTAAAATCAGTGCTTCTACGGCATTCAGCTATCAATGAACAGGACACACTTACGTGAGAAAGTGGGAACACGGAGAGGAAAAAAGCCTTCTAGGGTATTACTGATGTTTATACTTAGCAAAAATACTTTCAGAAAGACCTTATATTAAGGTTTGTAAATGTTACACTAAAACCTATCCAATGACGGATGTCTTTACTAAAATTTAAACTGTGTCAAGTTATGAACAAGATCGTAATATTACACTACCGATCCCCAGAAAATTGCGATTAACTTGACGTAGTAATAAATTAGGTTCTGACTTAAGTGGCTAATTAGGTATTACATTATATCGCAGTCAGAACGCGATTTTTCCGGGAAAGTTCGTTGCCACGTTGTATATATTCATCAAAAAGGTGAATAGCCTCAATAACACAGAGGGTTAACCATGAAGGTATTCGACAATACCACCAAAAAGATTTTTCTGGCAAGCTGGGTATCAATCAATCAAGCAGAGACTACTGACCATAAAGTAACCCAGCTTAACCATTCTCCTTCCAAGCCCTACTGGGATATTCTCCAACCCCTACGGCAGCGAGTAGAAAGCATTCAAGTCCGCGATCGGCAACTAGCTCACCGTTTGTGCAAAGTGATTCCATCTCAATGCCCCTTTGAGCGCGATGTCAAATTATTTGGGAAGACCTTGTTTCACATCCCACCCATGTGCAAGCTCAACCCCTTATATGAAGAAGTGGTTGGTTTACGTTTCCGAGCGTTGTGCTATCTAGCCGACGAGTGTGGCGAAGATGTATCGCAGTACTGCTAATACTGAGATATGAACGCTGAGGAAAAAGTTAGGAGTCATGATTAAAAGGTCGGGGATCAATAATATAACTCCTAATTCCTAACTCATAACCATTTTTTATTATTTGTTTACTATTTCTTTTGCCATTTTTGAATGGCATCCTGAGCATCTTCATAAGCGGCTGTTTCCTCTGGCACTAAAGCAGCGGTCGCAATTGCGGCATTACGATCTCCTTCGGCGGCGCGACGCTTGGCCAGGTCTAAAATTTTCTCACTCCATTTATTGATCGATTTCTGGGCTGCATCGAAGCCTGGTTGATCGGCTGGTACTTTCTTGGCGACTTCAATTGCCCGATTATAGGTAGATGCCTGTTCAGACTTAATTAAGGCATTAGCCGCATCTAAAAGAGTTTTGTTACTCACATACTGTTTACCCTCTAGCCGCCACAGATTAATTGCTGCTTGTGCTTTGGCGTAGGGGGCTTCGTCTTTGGTGATTAATCGAGCAGCAGCAATAGCGCTGGCATACTGTCTTTGTTTAGCTCGACCTTCTGCTAAATCTAAAATCATCTGGCTCCAAATCTGAATATTCTCTTGAGCTTGTTCGTACAGTGGTTCACCCGATTGAATTTTTCGGGCTGTAGCGATCGCCATACTCAAATCACTCGCCTGAGTTTGTCTGAGCGACATTTTTGCCAGGTCTAATACTGCTTGATTCCGTTTTTTTGACTCGGAATTAGAGACTATTTGGGCGCTAGATTGATTTTTGAGTCTAACTGCTGGAGTACCAACGCTTGGTAAATTCTCGATCACCTGGCGATCGCTAACATTAGTATTAGGTGATGTGCTTGATATTTGCTTAATTCTAAAAGTTTCTTGATTACGGAGAAAAACTACAGCGATTAAACCTGCTACCAGCAAGCTGCCTCCGCCCCATAAGATAAACTGTTTCCAAAAAGGGATGCTTGGCTGATTCGCTGGCAATCGCGAGACATAACCTTTGGAGGAATTGGGGATAAATCTTCCTCTGGTACTAACTCCTAAAGAAGTTTCCGCCATTGGCTGGGAAACTAAGCTGCCACTTGACTCCTGGACTTTTTGACTTTTCAACTGTTGGGAAGATTTCACAGTAGCTTCTCCTCGTCTGCCCCGATCTGCCGAAGTTCTAGAGGAATCATCGAGGGGAGGAGCTGCAAGGGCTACAGCAAAAGATTCTTCAGGATAAATTACCGGTTCTGCTTGAAAGTCGCTTTCTACTGCCAATTCTGGCAAGATTACTTGCTGTCTTGATGGGATAATAGTGGCAGGGTTTTGGACAGGACGCCAGTGGTGGTGACATAATTTTGGCACAATCAGGCTGAGGTAGCTTTCTAAATCTGCCAAGTTGCTACCATTACCAGAACCCAAAGCTTCTAACAAAGCTGCTGTAAAGAATCCGTGACCTAATTCGCTACTTTCATGGGAAAATTGCTCTGGTTGGCAAGAAAGAATTGTTGCGAGTTGTAGCTCTTGGGCTAGTTCTATGGTTTCTTCACCAACGGGAGCATCTGCTTGAGTGCCAAAAGCACGGTTGATATCGAGTAGTAGCAGTACATTTAAGTCAGCAAGTTGCAGACTTTGCATCAGCGATCGCAATTCTATGCCAGTCTCTTGTACTAGTTCGGGGTTGCCCTCTGCTGGCATTAAGTAATCTTTGCCCTTGTAGTTGACTCCATAACCGCTAAAGAATAACCACAGATAGTCTTCTGGTTGCCAACTTCTTGCTGCCAAATCTTCAAGTAGCAGCAAAATATTCTCCTTCGTCGGGTAAGTTGACCTATCCCCAATCGGTGGCGAAGTATCTGTCATGACTAAACAGTGTTCGGGGAGAAAACCTGCCTCTGTCACCAAAAAATCGTCTAGTGCCTCAGCATCCGCTTGGGCACAACTTAAAGGTTGAAATAACTGATATTGATTGATGCCAATCGCGATCGCCCAGTAATTTGCCATCCCGCTCTTTGTCAGTTATTGTTTGCTGGTCTTAAAATTGCGGTTGGCTTTGCCCAAAAAACAAAGCTAACCTGTGTCTTATAGTCTAGGGAGATTCTAATTGAATCTTCAGTTAGAATGTAATTTTTATTACGTTAATTAGCCGGAAAATACCTTTTACCTAATTTCAATAACAGATCATCATTAAGGAGATAGAAGGTCATGAGCAAGATTTCTGCTCACCTACCATCATGGATCACTCCCTTTTCAGTTATTAGCCAAATTGCCAGAAGAATCCGGATAATTCCTTTAGTAGTTTTGCTTATATCTACTGTCCCTGCGTGGTTTTTGATGGAAGCGATCGCACCGCAGGTTGTGCGAGCTTACACCGCTAGAGTTGATCTAGCTATCGACCGTCTGCCAGGAGAAAACTATGAAACCGTTCTCAGAAGGGCGGAAGCGGCTGCAAGGGCAGCTGCTCAAAGGAGCTTCGACCAAGATATCTTGGTGACAGATGTTTCCATTATTGTTTCCGTACAAAATGATGGCGCGATCGCACCAGTTCTGGCATTAGATGTCAGTCGTCCACAATGGCGATCGCGCCCCGATGCTCAAAATTGGGCTACTTACTTTAAAACTGCGCGATCGCTACTTTTCTTTGAAAATAACTCTAATACAGTTCCCGCAACTGGTGGTGCGCCAACTAAAAAATGACGGGTTTAGCCAGACACAGAGAGAAGTTCGAGCCAAGAAAGGCTTGGCTCGAACTTTTTCTCAGAGAGATACAAAGTTTCCATGTCCCACGTAACTTTTAACCCGACTTACTTAATTCCTAACTCAACTGTTGTCCTTCGCGTCAGTGGATGGCCTAGAATAAGAAGGTTGTCAAGAATCGCGATATCTGCTGAAATGGCTGTTCCTAAGAAGAAAACTTCAAAATCAAAACGAGATAAACGCCGAGCTACCTGGAGACACAAAGCTGTCGTCGAAGCTCAAAAAGCCCTGTCTCTGGGCAAATCAATTTTGACTGGACGTTCTACATTTGTATATCCAACTGCTGAAGAAGAGGAAGAAGAATCTTAACAATTCAAAATGACGCTCTCTACGAGACGCTGCGCTCACAAAATTCAAAATGAAAGACATTTTCAGACGGGGATTTAGCGAGAAACGCGGTCTTGGGCTTTGCCCAAGAGGAGCGATTTCTCAAGACAAACCCCGACTGAAACTCACAAGCTCATTAGATGAAAAAAATTGGTAGTGAGTAATTGGGAATATCCATTACCCATTACCTATCAAGTAATCATATAAAAAAGAAAACATCTGATGCTTTGGGCGACTCAGCACAAAAGATTGTAAATACTTTGAGAAAACTTATTTTTCTCCAACTATGCTAGGAAAATTTTTTCAGAAACCAGCAAAAGAAGAAGGCGATCGCGTCCCTCCTGGTCAACACTTAGCTAAAGGTTTCCCTGTATTAACTTATGGTGAAACTCCCCAAGTCAGCACTGAAGAATGGGAGTTTCGAGTTTGGGGTTTAGCAAAATCTGCTACCTTTAGTTGGTCAGACTTTATGGCGCTACCTCAACACGAATTCACAGCGGATTTCCACTGTGTAACGCGTTGGTCTAAACTCGATGTCAAATGGACTGGCATTAAAGTTACAGATTTTATGGGTCTGATTGAACTAGATCCCAAGGCAGCCCACATTATGGAACACTGCTACGGCGATTACACTACCAATATTTCTGTAGAAGATTTTATCCGCGAAGAGAACTTCTTTGCTTTTAAAGTTTTTGGTGAAGACCTTCCATCTGAACACGGTGGCCCGATGCGGCTAGTTGTACCCCATTTATATGCTTGGAAAAGTGCTAAGTGGATTAATGGTTTGGAATTTTTGCCCGGCGAAGAACTTGGTTTTTGGGAGCGCAATGGCTACCATCGCCGTGGTGAACCCTGGGCTGAGGAGCGTTACAGCAACGCTTTTGGGATTTGATAGTTAGGAGTTATTCAATTTTAGATTTTAGATTTTGGATTGGAAGAAAAATCTAAAATTGGCAGAGTTAGGAGTTATGGATTTTTATTCCTCACTCCTCACTCATAACTTTTAACCCAGAAGTTTCTTTATGAAAGGCAATTTGCCCTGATATGGAGCGTACCGCCATTTTAAATCAAGCCAGAAAGAGTTTTGCAATACACTTTTTTGATGGGAAAATGTGTCAAAACTAGCTTTACCGTGATAGTTGCCAATACCGCTATCTCCTACTCCACCAAATGGTAAAGATGAGACACCAACCTGCATAACTGTATCGTTAATACAAACTCCACCAGAGGAAGTTTCCTGTAAAACTCGCTTTTGTAGGTTTTTGTCTTGAGAAAATAAGTATAATGCCAAAGGTTTTGGTCTAGAGTTAATCAAGGCGATCGCTTCTGCAATGTCAGTATATTCAATGATGGGTAGAATCGGCCCAAAAATTTCTTCCTGCATTACCGAATCTTCTAAGGAGACATTATCAATCACTGTCGGGGCGATATAACGCTCTGAAGGTTGAGTTTTTCCACCGATGATAACTTTTCCATCTTTGAGAAAGCTAACCAGTCGATCAAAGTGTTTTTCACTAATAATCCTGGCATAATCGGGGCTGTTTATCGGATTATCGCCATAAAATTCTTTTAAGTTTTTTTCCAGACCATCTATTAAATCTTTTTTGATTTTTTTATTAACTAAAAGATAGTCAGGGGCGACACAGGTTTGTCCAGCATTAATAAATTTTCCCCAAGTGATTCGTCTAACAGTGTGTTCCAGATTAATGTCAGTATCTACGATACAAGGACTTTTGCCACCTAATTCTAAAGTCACTGGGGTGAGATATTTTGCCGCTGCTGTCATAATAATTTTGCCGACGGCTGTACCACCAGTAAAAAAGATATGGTCAAACTTTTCTGCAAGTAGTTTTTGACTCGCTTCCACGCCTCCTTCAACGACTGCAATATAACCAGGGTCAAAATGTTTGGCAATAATTTCAGCAATGATATGGGAAGTATGAGAAGCAATTTCTGAAGGTTTGATAATTGCACAGTTACCAGCTGCGATCGCACCTATTAAAGGTGAGATAATTAACTGAAATGGATAGTTCCAAGGCCCAATAATTAAGACAACCCCCAACGGTTCTGGATAAATTTTTGCTGAGTATGAAAAAAAGTCCCAGGAAACGGATGCTTTTTTGGGCTTACTCCAGTTTTGAAGATGTTTTATAGTGTAATCAATTTCTTTAACTACGCTGATTTCTGTAATGTAAGTCTCAACTTCTGGTTTATGTAAATCTGCTTGTAATGCCTCGACTATTGACTTTTCATACTTAATGATTGCTTGCTTAAGATTTTGAAGTTGCTCAATGCGAAAATTTACATCTTTAGTTTTTCCTGTTTGAAAAAACTCTCGCTGATTATGGAGAACATTGCCAACGTTAGATAATTCAGTGGTAATCATTATTTTGTCCTCTTAAAAACTATTTGCTTAATGCTAATGCTGTTATAGAAATCATACTCAAATCGTCAATTTTAGGGTTGAATTTTATAATTTAAATATTTAATTTTCATAGCAGATAGTAGTAATTATAAATTATGAATTATCTGGTTAAAAAGCTCTAAAATTCATAATTTACAATTACTAATTTTCTTAGATTTTGGTGGGTAGAAGCACAATAAATACACTACCTTTGCCCAACTCAGAATTAAGCAGAATAATGCCTTGATGTGCCTCAACGATTCGACGAGCAAGGTACAACCCTAAGCCACTACCAGAACTCTTATGGTTGCCTTGGCGAAATCGTTCAAAGATGGTAGCCAGTTCTTCAGGGGGAATACCCGGGCCTGTATCCGCTATTTCAATTCTAATATAGTTAACAGAATTGAACTTTCCAGATAACTGAGATTGACTACTGTTGTCGGACTGGCGTTGAGAAGTAAAACGAATAGTCACAGAACCAGAGTCGGTAAATTTGATCGCATTGCCGATAAGATTTGTAAATAGACGATGTAACTCTAAGCGATCGCCCATAACTGTGTTTGATTCTTGGGTAAAATCCACACTTAGCGACAGTGCTTTATCTTGAGCTAAGGGTGATAATTCTCCAGTTACCTCTTCTAGCAATTGACCCAGATTAACTGGTTGAAACGCTAAACTTTTGCGACCTGCTTCAAAACGATAAACTTCCAATAAGGTATTCACCATAGAAAGCAGGTTGATATTGCTACGGGCCATGATGGCGATTACTTCCTGCATTTGCGTTGATAATGTTCCCAACGCGCCTTGCTGAAATAGCATTAACATGCGATCGGCGGCTACTAAGGGAGTGCGTAAGTCGTGGGTGAGGCGGGAAACAAAATCTTCTCGTTGGCGGGCAATTTCATCACGTTCATCCATACTATGCTTCAAACGTAAGAGCGATCGCACTCGTGCCAGCAATTCATCTACTGTTACAGGTTTACGGATAAAATCATCAGCACCCAAGTCTAATCCGTGGGCGACGTTGGGCGCATCGTGGGCAGTGATCAGCAATATGGGGATGTATTGCGGCAATTTCATCTCTTTGCGAATGTGCTTAGTGACTTCGTACCCATCCATCCCTGGCATCATTAGATCCAGTAGAACCAAGTCACAAGGAGAAGCTTTTAATTCTGCCAAGGCCGAAATCCCATTTTCTGCGGTGCTAATGGTGTAACCTTCTTCCTCCAAAATAGTTTTGATCAAAAACACGTTATCAGGAGAGTCATCGACAACCAGAATTTTGTCAGAACGAGAAGATTGTGAAGTCATAGTAGATGCAAAGTACGGGGTAAAAGTAAATTTTTTAGAAAACTGGTTTATTTGGTATAGTTTTTAAATAAAACTTTTAGGTAAATTCCTTCCAAATCAAATTTCTACCAATAAATTTATTTAAAAAATACTTTACTTACCTTTTTAACAGATAGCCACAAGCTAATTGAATTATGGCTCGTAAACTTCTAGAACTGAATACAGAGGATGGCGGCACGATTTTGGTAGCAGTTGAGCTACCAGAAGCATCAGTAGTTCGTGTATCGCCAACTGGCGAGTTACCTATAGAAAAAGTAGAGGCTAACTTCGATGCAGTTAAGGAATTGATTGTTCGCGGGTGTCGCCCAATTACAAAGGCCTTTCGTACCTTGCAACAAGAATCGCAACCCGTAAGCGGAGAAGTTGAGTTTGGCGTAAATTTTACCGCCAAAGGCTCAGTTTATGTAGTCGAATCCACTGGTCAGGCATCACTGAAGGTGAAAATAACTTGGAAACTGGCACTCGAAGAAAACAAGTAATAAATTTTCATGAATTGGGAATTAGTTAAAGCTTGTACCGTGGCGATTGCTACCCCAGAAGGTTACATCCAAGGCACGGGCTTTTTTATCTCACCCAATGGACATTTACTCACCTGCGCCCATGTAGTTGAGTCAGCAGGTGGTTGGGAAGAAGTGCGAGTCAATGGGCAAGGGGTTGAGTTGGTTTATTTAGGCGATCGCACCCGTGATGATTTCGCCATATTGCAATTATCCGGTTATCAAGGTGCTTCAGTTCCCTTAGCTGTTAATTTTCAGCCGATGGATCGATTTCTGTCTATTGGCTATGGACTCAATTGGAGTTTTCCCCAAGTTGAACAACTAATGGCAATGGTGGGAGGACATCCTTATCTTGTACGAGTAGCACTTTATCACATTGCCAGGCAGGATATTACGCTCAATCTGCTTTTGCAAACAGCCCCCACAGAATCTGGCCCTTATAGCGACCACTTACGTCGGCATTTGTGGAATTTAGAACAGCGTCCAGAATTAGCTGCTGCTATCAAAAAGGTAGTTGCCAATAGTAGCCCAGTTCGGTTGGATTCGATACAATGCTTTAAATTACTCAGCATGGGCTTATTACAACAGCAAGGAAATGATGTAACGCCACGTTGTGATTTGTATCGTCAATATTTTTGCGATCGCCTGAGAGTTAGCTGATGAACATAGAACAAAATCCAGCTTATGAATATCAAGTGGGAGGGAGTTTGCCATTTAATGCTCCCAGTTACGTCAAACGACAGGCAGACAAAGATTTGTATGAGGGATTAAAAGCTGGGGAGTTCTGTTATGTTTTGAATTCGCGGCAAATGGGTAAATCTAGCTTGCGAGTACAAACCATGCAACAGCTGCAAGATAGGGGGATTGCTTGTGCTGCGATTGACTTGACACAGATTGGTAGCCAGAATCTTACACCAGATCAGTGGTATGCAGGTATAGTACGTAGTTTGGTGAATAGTTTTTATCTTGCAGGAAAGTTTGATTTACGTAGTTGGTGGCGAGATCAGGATCATCTGTCTCCTGTACAGCGATTGAGTGGATTTATTGAAGAGGTACTGCTGGTTGAAGTTTCTCAATCTATTGTCATTTTTATAGATGAAATCGATAGCGTTCTTAGCCTAAATTTTTCGACTGACGATTTTTTTGCTTTACTCCGAAACTGCTATAACCAGCGTGCTGACAGTTCACAATATAAGCGTCTTACCTTCACTCTTTTGGGAGTAGCTACACCCTCGGATCTGATTCAAGATAAAAAGCGTACACCATTTAATATTGGTCGTGCCATTGAAGTCAACGGTTTTCTTCTACACGAAGCCGAACCATTAGCACAAGGATTAGTGGGAAAAGTGAGCAATCCCCAAGCAGTGCTGAGTGAAGTATTAGCTTGGACGGGCGGACAACCGTTTCTTACCCAAAAACTTTGTAAACTCATCCCAAATAAGATGGAGACATCAGGTGTTGAGAAATTAGTGCGATCGCATATCATTACAAGTTGGGAATCTCAGGATGAGCCAGAGCATTTGCGAACAATACGTGATCTTCTTCTGAGGAATAAACAGCGTACAGGTAGGTTGCTAGGACTTTATAAGGAAATCTTGCAACAACAAAGAATACCATCTGATGACAGTCTGGAACAGAAGGAATTGCCTTTGACAGGGTTGGTAGTCAAGCGACAGGGGCACTTAGAGGTCTACAACCATATTTATAAGGCAGTTTTTGATCAAAGATGGGTTAACAAAGAATTAGCAATTCTACGGCCACCTTTCTACCACGAAGCAATAACAGCTTGGTTAGCCTCTAACTGTGAGGATGAGTCACAGCTTTTGCAAGGAAACGACCTAAAAGATATACAAAAATGGGCAGCAGAAAACAACTACAGATTAAGTAGTGAAGATAGTAAATTTTTAAATGCGAGTCTGGAGCTTTATAACCGAGAACTGGAGAAAGTTGCAGAACCAACCAACTTAAAATTTAAACATGAAAAGGCATCTTCAGTTGTAGATTTAATTTCTTTATGTGATAAGTATCCAGACATTGCAGAAGATTACTTGTTCAACAGTAATTATCTCGAAGATTGGCTGTTCCGCCGTAGCGAGACAGATTTAGCATACCTGTCACGAAAGATTGCTAGTTCATACAAGCAGGAAAGACGTAGAGGTGTGGAGATGTTTGTGCGGGGACTATGTGAACATCTAAAGCGTGTTCCATATCCAAAAATATTGTTTGAACCACCTAAGATAGAGTTTGGTGAAATCCCCATCGGATGCCAAAAAAGGGTTTCCTTGAAAGTTAGTAACAATGGACGTGGGTTCGCATGGGGAGATGTAACTAACCCTAATCTCCCAGGTGTGAGTGTACCTGAACAATTTGATTCTTCTACTGACACAACATTCGATATTAATTTTGATGCTATTGAAGTTGAACCGGATGATTATCAAGGTACTATTGTCATTGACTTGAAAGAGATGGAGTATACCTGTCGAATTCCTATAAGTTACAAAATTAAAAAACTAAATATCAGCAAGCCAGAAAAATTAGACTTGGGAGTTCTTTCACATGGTAGGCATTCATTTCCAAGAACATTAGTAATTACTTGTGAGTCTTCTGGCGGAAGACTTAAGGGAATTGCTTCAACTAAGATGAATGAAATAGAAATAATACAGCATAGTTCGCAGGGAAAATTATTAGAATTTTCGTTGACTATAGATACCACTAATCTAGAGGCTGGTAACTATAATACTGAAATAATTATAAAAACAAATACTGGTAAATTTCAAGTACCTATTTGCTTCAAAAAATCTCTAAATTGGGACATTATAACCGCATTAACCGCTAGGATTTGTATCCCTCTAGGATTAGTCATGTTTTTAATCCGCCATATTTTGGGTAACTATTTATCAGTAGGTTTAGATGATAATTGGGTTTTGTCATACCCACCAGAAGTCAGTGGAGCTTCTTATTTACCAGAATTTTTTCCTTTTTTCCATCTAAGTATATTTGGGATACCAGAGGTGCAGATTATATGTTCAATTTTTGGTAGTCTAATATTCTTTATTTGTGCGTTTATATTTCGTGAGGATTTAAATTTATTAAAAGAAAAATTAAAATCAAAAGTAGGAATATTTTATAATTCGAGAAATCAAGTAAGAGAAAGATATAAAAATCGATCTGGTTGGAGTAATCAATGGGTTTATAACCTGCGATATTCTCCCAGTAAAGGAATGATTATTTTAGTTTGGCTAATCAAAACAACATTTTTATTATTAATACTATTATGGCTAATTATATTTATCATTAATTGGATAATAAACCTTCTAGCATGGCTTGGTTCAAGTTTTCTTCTCATTACTGACTTAACTACATATCCACTTAAGGCAATTGGCATCGAACAAGCAGCAATTGGTTGGTTAGTATTGGGTTGCTTTGTCGGTGGAGCTATAGGATTAATTCAATCTCTCAAACGTATAGAACAATATTCTTATTTAGATAAAGTTTATCTAATTGCTATTATCATACCTTCCCTACTATTCATAACTGGCTTGATAAACGCTAATTTTCAACATAATATAGACTTTTTTCCAAATGTTGTACTTGTCGATGATTTTAAATATCCATCACAAAATTGGAATAAAGATACATTGCTAAGTATAAAGAATGGAGGTTTATTCCATCCTGGAACTAAAAATAATAATTTTAAAGTATCTATTTGGGGCAATAAAAATCAGATATTTAAAGACTTTGATTTTTCAGTTGATGTTAAAAAGGTTAATGGAACTGATGATTCAGCATTCGGTATAATTGCCCGAACTAGCGAGAACAATAAATCTAGTGTAAGGCAGAATTTTTATTACTTACTAGTTAAAGGTAATGGCGAGTTTGCGATGGGAAAGCTCATAGGAAGTAAAAAATGGGAAGATAAATTGGGCTGGCAACATTCTACTAGCATCAAGCAAGGTAATAATATAAATCGATTAAGAGTTGTTTGCAATGGTAAAAAGGTAATTGGATGGATTAATGGCCAAAGAGTCGGGATATTTGAAGATGACTCTTACACTTCTGGAAAAGTTGGAGTTATTTCATTACGAGGCAGCGATGATGGGGCTGCTGTATATTTCGATAATGTTATTTTTAAAACAAAGCCAGAATAGAATGCCCCGCATCACAAAATTTGCAATGACTGAGTATTAATTTGTATTTATCAAAATTAAAGGTTGTGTCAACACTACTCATCCCTAATTTGCTGCTGATATTCCAAAGGATCTTGAGTTAGTTGAATTACACCTGCATACTGGTTTAAATTAAACTCTTGTTTTTTTTGTGATTGATGAGCTTCTAATATCTTCTCAATTTGCTGCCAGTCCTGATAATCAATCAACACTGCTACCGGACGCATAGCTTCATCAGTCACAATTTTTTTCTTATAAGGTAGCACGATTTTGTATATCAGATACAACGTTTTACTATATTGATCGTAACTCCAAAAAAAATTGATGAGGGCAACTTTACTCTCATCTTTAAGAGGGATATCTGGTAATCAACCGCTCGATATCTACGCTTATTTCTCAGAGGTGAGACTATCTAAAATTTGCTGAAATTCTGCCGTGGAAGGAATTGCGTAGGCGAAGCCCGTCGTAGACATCGCATCTCACCATCAAACAAGCTTACGCTCATTTCCCAGAGGTGAGATTATCTAAAATTTGCTGGAATTCTGCCGTGGAAGGAATTGCGATCGCACTTTTGTGAAGCATTTTTAGCACAGATGGTTCTTCTATCCTATTGATAACTTCGACAATAGGGCTTGGCACTTCTCCAAATCGCGTTTCTAGGACTGTAATGATGCTTTCTCTAGCATTTTCGACAATTCCTTCTTCTTTTGCTAGCCTTTCAATACTAGTTACGTACCGCATTCTATCTGCCTCCTCGTAACTTCTAACTTCTGTTTTAAAACTAAGCGCCAACTCTTTTGGCAAAACCATTATCCAGTCGATAAACCGAAATAATTCCTGAATATCTTCCCGGCTATATCCCCGTTCGTACAGCCGTCTGACTAGGCTTAGTTTCCACTGTAGCCGATTTTCTGGGTTTCGTTGCGTTGCTTTGGTCTTGAGATGCGCCATCACAATTACACCAAAGGGGTTGGTTGTTTGCTCTAGGGTTTCCCACCTTTGCTCATAGTCCAACAGTTTCGCCACAGGAAACTCTAAGCTGACGCGACATCCGCCCAGTTGATAGCTGTAGCTGGAAGGTCGCCAATTCGCTTGTTCATCTGCTAAAACTGCTAAACTAATGACTCGCTTTTTATGGCGGTCAAACAAGCGGTAATTATATGTGTACATCCGTTCGGCAAATTGGCTGTCATATTGCCCTTGGACTTCCACATAAACCAATACCCAAGCTTCTTCACCATCTAGTAGCCAAACTTTTGCGACTTTATCGACCAAACGCCGTCCAATTTCTGCATCCGGTTCTAGCTGTTGCAGTTCTGTGTCCAGAAATTCATAGGGTCGCGTCCAGTCAATTTCGGCATAAGCTTGGGTGAAAAAGAATTCCAGAAAGCGAGGGAAATATAGCTCAATGACTTCTTTCCAAGGACTATCATAATCAGTAAGTTGCTCGGTCATGAATTAAAACAAAAAGTACCTCTGTGCCATTGGTAAAACTGTCGCAGGTTCACAAATTAGCAACTCTCCATCTGCCCTAACTTGATATGTTTCTGGATCTACTTCAATGTGAGGTAGTGCATCATTCAGCTTCATATCCCGCTTACTCAATTGGCGTGTCCCAGAAACGGCAACTGCTGCCTTTTGTAAACCTAGCTGGCGGGGAATTTCTTTCTTTAAAGCTGCTTGTGAAACAAAAGTTAATGATGTGGCATGACGCGCCCCTGCAAAACTACCAAACATCGATCGCATATACACTGGTTGCGGTGTGGGAATGCTGGCGTTAGCATCGCCCATTTGCGCCCATGCAATCATTCCGCCTTTAATCACTATCTCTGGTTTCACGCCAAAAAATGCCGGACGCCACAAACATAAATCTGCTAATTTCCCCTCTTCCACTGAACCCACATATTCAGCAATTCCGTGAGTGATCGCCGGATTAATTGTATACTTAGCAACATATCTTTTTGCTCTAAAATTGTCTGCTTTTTGCTCAGTTCCCTGTGGGTTAAGACTTCCCCGTTGCAACTTCATTTTGTGAGATGTCTGCCAGGTGCGAATTATCACTTCGCCTACTCTTCCCATTGCCTGAGAATCAGAAGAAATCATGCTAAATGCGCCTAAGTCGTGCAAAATGTCTTCGGCGGCAATGGTTTCCCGACGGATGCGAGATTCGGCAAAAGCGACATCTTCGGCGATCGCAGGATCAAGGTGATGGCATACCATCAACATATCTAGGTGTTCATCTAAAGTGTTGAGGGTGTAGGGACGTGTGGGATTAGTGGAAGATGGTAGAACGTTAGCTTGGCCGCAAACTTTGATAATATCTGGTGCGTGTCCGCCGCCTGCGCCTTCGGTGTGGTAGGTGTGGATGGTACGATTTTTAAAAGCTGCGATCGTATCTTCGACAAATCCGGCTTCATTCAGGGTATCAGTATGAATCGCTACTTGCACATCATAAGCATCGGCAACACTAAGGCAAGTATCAATTGCTGCGGGTGTGGTTCCCCAGTCTTCATGCAGTTTTAACCCCATTGCACCGGCATTTACTTGTTCGACAAGTCCTTGGGGTTGGCTGGCGTTACCTTTTCCCAAAAATCCTAAGTTGACAGGAAAAGCATCAGCAGCTTGCAGCATTCGGTAAATATTCCAAGGGCCGGGGGTGCAGGTAGTGGCATTAGTACCAGTAGCGGGCCCAGTACCGCCGCCGATCATGGTGGTAATACCGGAAGCGATCGCCACTTCAATCTGTTGGGGACAAATAAAATGAATATGGGCATCAATACCGCCAGCAGTGAGGATCATTCCTTCCCCTGCTAGGGCTTCGGTTCCGGGACCGATAATAATATCTACATTGTCTTGAATATAAGGATTTCCGGCTTTACCAATTTTGAAAATCTTGCCATCTTTAATGCCAATATCTGCTTTGACAATTCCCCACCAATCGAGAATTAAGGCATTAGTAATTACTAAATCTACAGCACCATCGGCGTTAGAAATGGGGGATTGTCCCATTCCATCGCGGATGACTTTACCGCCGCCAAATTTGACTTCATCGCCGTAGGTTGTGAAATCTTGTTCAACTTCTATAAATAATTCTGTGTCTGCAAGTCGGATGCGATCGCCTACTGTTGGCCCATAAGTTTCGGCGTAGGCACGGCGATCCATTCTGTAACTCATTATCTCATTCCTCTTAATTTAAAATATCTGAATCAATTTCTAATTCAGTTCTCCATTCTGATAAAGCTTTATCCCAATTTTCTTCCCACTTTTGTGCTAATAATGGTTTTGCTTTTGACCCCATTCTGTAGCCGACAGCTATCTGTTCTAATAAATTAGGGAGAACATCTGGTGATTTTACAAGGATGGATAATAACCCCCCTCCTACTAAGAAAACAGCTAAATTTCTCCGAGTTTGGGCTAATTCAAAAGCTTTAAGACCTAGTTCTCCTAGTCCATCAGTTTTAAAACCTGTAACTACATGCCAAATATCATGAGTTTGACGGCTGCGTAACAGCACATAACTCACATCGTCTTCTACTTGCATTTGACGATAAAAACCGGGGTCAAAACCAGATTTTTTAATATAAGATGCGTAGGCATATCCTAATGAGTCTTCAGGATATTGCAGCAATACTTCGATATCAGGATATGGTGCAATATAACGTTCTTGAATCAACAGGGATACTTCAAGTTGAGTTTTTAACCACTCAACAGCTAATAAACTCGCCTGGGTGTAACGCAACTCATCTTCAAGATTGTAAATATAGTCTAGGTTAGCTGGTTCTCTAAACAGACATACCATTGATTTCAATATAGTTTTAAAATCACGGCTGATGCGTCGCTGTTCTGCTATTAACATATAAAATCCTCAATGAATGTCTGAGTCTATTTTAGATTAGTGGCAAGTTTCCGTTAATTTTAGCGTTGAAGCCGTAGACTTGACGAGTACCAACGAGAGGAACTAGAGTTATTTCTTTTTCATCACCTGGTTCAAAGCGAACTGCGGTTCCTGCGGGGATATCGAGGCGCATTCCTCGTGCTTGTTCTCTGTGAAAGTTTAAGGCGTTGTTAACTTCATAAAAGTGATAGTGGGAACCGACTTGTATAGGGCGATCGCCTGTATTTGACACTTGCAATTTTACAGTTGGACGACCAACATTTAGTTCAATTTCACCTGCTGGTGTGATAATTTCGCCAGGAACCATAATTAATTCAAAAATTAACGAATTGGATTATGTACTGTAACTAACTTTGTGCCATCAGGAAAAGTTGCTTCTACCTGCACATCATGCACCATTTCAGGTATCCCTTCCATCACATCATCCCGCGTCAATAGAGTTGTACCATAACTCATTAATTCAGCTACAGTTTGCCCATCTCTTGCACCTTCTAAAATGGCAGCAGAAATATAAGCGATCGCTTCGGGATAATTCAGTTTTAAACCCCTTCCTTTACGTCTTTCTGCTAATAAAGCAGCTGTAAAAATTAATAGCTTATCTTTTTCCTGCGGCGTAAGTTGCATTCGTACTTCCTCCTCTGAGTTCTCCGCGCCTCTGTGGTTCGCTTAAACCTGCCACACTCTTGGTATACAATTACCACGATTCAAAAAAGAAACTCGCAGCAATTGCCAAACATCAATAAACCAGTTTCTCACCTCAGGTGTAGAAGCACCGCGATATCGACACAATAATCCATGCTGTAACCTGCTAACACCCGCTTCTCCCTCCCCATCCCATAAATTTCGCGTTTTTTCGACAATTTCTGCTGAAACTGCGCCACAAACCCAAACTAGACTACCGACGATTGGTTTTCCAGCCAAGCCGTGAGAACTGTGGAAAATGTCTTCGCTACCGGGTAAGTATTGCCGATCAATCCACAAAGGAACACCTTCTTGCCAAATTTCCGTGTGCGATCGCCATTCTCCTTGCAAGAATTTCTCTCCTCTAGCACTACGACCAAATCGGGTAATTTCCCAACCTAACCAACTGCTCCCGGTTGCTAATTCTACCCGTAAATCTTGCCGATAAATTGCACCGTTAAATAAAATTGTCTCTTGCGGCAACCACTCCAAACAAGCACCAGCATCAACCTGCATCTGGATGTTTTGTCTCGCTTGTAAGCCATTGCTGCGGTATATCTTGCTTGCAGCCGCCGTGGTAATTAAAGCTTGGGCTTGGGGTTGGAGGTGGATGTTAGAGGATAAGCGATCGCCTCCCACCATTCCCCCAGCCGTCTGTAAAATGACGCTATGACAAACTTTTGGCCCTTCTGGATAAAATGGGCGTTGTACCTTCAGAGGCGCTTGTTGGTGATTGTAAATTAATTGGGTTGCACCCTGGCGATCGGCATAGACTAAATTAAGTTTGCCATGCCAACCTTCTGCTATTTGTGAATTACAGGTCATTTATAAATTCAAGATTAAAGTTCAGATACTTTATATTTATTATTTAATGCATTATTTACTGCTTTATCTGCAATTTATTCTTCACTTGTTGGTACAGTGTGGGGTAATTATCTTTAAGGCTCAAAACATAATCAGCATTTGCGGCTATAATTTTTTGGGCAGTCGATTTCTAAATATATTTGTTAACTCTTCCCCATACCCCATTTCCCATAACCAAAAACTCCACCACAAGGGGATGGAGTTTTTCATTACCAAATTACCTACTAGGTTTGATATGATTCCTAACTACTTAACTATGCTTTAGTAAGAATTCTTTGGACAATTTGCACACCAGTAACAGCCTGCCAAGCAAAAAGTCCCAAAAGGGTGAAATTTATCAAAATGTGAGTTGCACGCGCCCAATTTGCCCCTTTCTGCATATAGGGGGACAAAGCAGCAGAAAATGCTATTAGACTTGTCATGCCTAGTCCTGCTAACAGGTGAGGCTGGACAAACAATTTACCATTATTGATGTAAGTGACAGCCATCCCACCGATCGCACCTGTGACCATTAAAGCTAGGAGTATAGACCCGATTTGGTAGTGTCTGACGTTATATCTACCTTTAATCAGTTCTTTCTTTTCTTCTCCCTGAGCATTTCTGGTACGCTGTACTTGCAGCCCCAAGTAGGCAGCATAAATTGAGAATGCTAATAGCGCCCACATCAGCACCGGATGGAAGAAGTTCAACCAATATTTCACCGAGGCAGAAAGTTCCAGACTCATTGTGTTCTCGCCTAATTCTTAAATCTTCATAAAAATTAGCATAACTCTATTTTGTGTGCCTAATGTTGCTCAAATTAAAAGAGGTTGAGGAATCAGGACAGAAGACAAGAGTAAAGCCTCACCGAAACAGTGCTGAGTGCTGAGTAATGAGTGCTGAGTAAAAAAAGTAATAATCGCACTCAGCTAACGAGTGTCTGTTCACGTAGCGTTCCCGCAGACTAGCCCCAGCATGTGGTATGGAAAAAGAAATACATATTTATTATTTCGAGATGCGTAGCGCATATTTAATGCGTCCTTACTTCAATCCCCTAGATTTATCGTGAATTCGATTGCTCATATAATATCTACCCAATTTGCTCAATCAAAAAACCTCTAAGAAGGTTTTACTACGCAAAACCGTCCCTCTCCGAGTCGGAGAGGGACAGACTTGAACTTTAGTTCAAGGCAGGGAGAGGTTCGTCGAACTCACGTTACTTTAATTTGCATCCAGTAAAGAGATAAAATGCTTGCCAAGACTGCAATTTTGAATTTTGAATTGCATAACCCTCTTGCCAAAGTGGATAAACAATCTCAGACTAAATTTTGAGGGGATACAACAAAACCCCCAGCGTGGGATCTCATTCATGACTGAAAACAACGATACTTTGCTGCTAAAAGCTGCTAAAAGTGGTGATATCAAGGGTCTGTGTGCGCTGCTGGCTGCGGGTGCGGCGGTGGACGCGTGCGATCGCCAAGGAACCACAGCGTTAATGTTTGCTGCTAATTTAGGTTATACCGAAATTGTGCGATCGCTTCTGGATGCTGGGGCAGATATCAACTTGCCCAGAAAACTTTATGGTTTGACGGCTTTGATGTTGGCGGCTAGTGCCAAACAACTTGACATTGTGCAGCTTTTACTATCCAGAGGTGCTGATGTCAATGCCACGAATGAAGATGGCAGCACAGCTTTAATGGCAGCAGTCCTCAAGGGTCATATCGATGTAGTGCGAGTTTTATTAGCTGCTGGTGCCCAAGTTAATATCGCCGATAAAGATGATGATACGGCATTGAAACTCGCTGTTAAGCAGGGAAAAATAGAAGTTCTAGAAGCAATTCTCCAAACTGGTGTCGATGTTAATATCCCAGATGAAGAGGGCGAGACACTTTTAATGCTAGCAGCAGACTTGGGACATCTGAAGATTGTGGAAGCATTGTTAGCAGCAGGGGCTAACGTGAATGTGAACAACCCTGATGCTGGAACTGCCCTATCAGCCGCCGCGGCCGCTGGACACAGTGCGATCGCAGCAGCTTTACTAGATCGAGGTGCCCAGATTAATCTCCAAGACCAAGATGGTGAAACTGCCCTACATCTTGCCGTTGTGGAAGGCTACATTGATGTCGTAAAAGTTTTACTTAACAGGGGTGCAGATGTCCAAATTAGGAACCACCTGGGTGATACACCACTGCTTGTAGCAGCATTACAGGGACATAGCCAAATTGTCGAGGCATTGCTGCATTCTGGAGGAGATATTAATGGGAAAAATCTTGGTGAAGTACCTTTAACGTTGGCGGCATCACAGGGACACACCCAAACAGTGAAAGTGTTGCTAGACTACGGTGCTGATGCCAACATTCCGGGGGATGATAGCAAAACTGCTTTGATCAAAGCAACCGAACGCAAGCACACAGAGATTATAGGTTTGTTGCTAGCAAAGGGGGCAGATGTGAATTTTCAAGACTCAGCAAAGGCAACATCATTAATGTGGGCTGCCTCAGCAGGTTATAACGAAATTGTGCAGGTATTACTGGAAGCTGGGGCAAATGTGAATTTGAAAAACCGGGGCGGTTATACTGCTTTGATGATTGCAGAATTTAATGGTTATAAGAATGTGGTGCGGAATCTGCAAAAAGCTGGAGCGCAAGAATAAGTATCGGAATTTTTCATCTAAAATATTTTCAGAAAAATCTTGACAAATCATTAAATGAAGGTTAAACAATCTTAATATCAAGAAAGTTTAAAAAAACCAAGTTTAGATAGAAGAAACAAACAAAAGCAAAACTCCGTCGTAACTGTTGTGAACTTGCTACGGCGGAGAAAAGAAAAATTAAAACGCCAAGAGGGAACAGGTTAAATGCTTGTGTCACAAGGATAAAAAGAAAGCAAAAATGAAGAAGTAAATTTACCTTTTATTTTTTACCTTGTACCATTTTACCTTTCACCTGTTCTCCCCCTTGACGTTTCCTACTGTGCTAGATGTGCAAAATATATAGTTTTTACTTGAGCAGAAAAGTATTCTAAGGATCATTTTTTATGTATAATCTTCCAGGCTAAATAAAAACAAGTCACCAAAAAAGGTTGATGTGCGACGATTTAGGCGATCGCTACGGAAAAATAAATGAAAAATAAATAAAAAATTAAATTTAGTAGAATCACTGTAGTGAATTCCCTGTCACCATAACTTAGGCGCAGCCTCTCATAGAGAAGGAAAGTTTTCATTCATAATTTTTCCCCTGCCTCCTCCTATAAAATTTGCAGAACAACTAATGTCATATCATCGGTGTTTTGCTTGTCATCACCAATGAATTGCTGAACTTGGTCAAACAGGTAATCCACAATCTCCTGTGGGCCATTGCAGTACTTGCAAGCGGTATTGAAGCTAGAGACAAAATTATCTTCATCGAAGCGATCGCCACCAGCGGCAGCAGCATCGGTCAAACCATCTGTATAGTAAATAATTGTATCCCCAGGCTCTAACTGTACCTGGGCATCCTCATATTGGCTGTTAGCATCCAAACCGATTAGCATTCCCAAAGTATCTAAACGGCTAACAGTTTTTGTCGCTGCGTGCCACCACAAAGGAGGATTGTGTGCCGCATTGCTATAAGACAAAATTCGCTTATGGGGATTATATTCTGAATAAAATAGCGTTACAAAACGGTGGGAATTTTCCAAATCCGCATACATAACTCTATTTAAGTTTTGCAGAATTCCGGCAGGGGAATTACCATGTAGCACTTCTCCCCTTAGCATTCCCCGCATCATCGTCATAATCAGCCCCGCGGGGACACCTTTGCCCATGACATCTCCAATAACCAAACCCCAGCGACTATTTTCCGTACCGCCTTTGATCTTGGGCTGAATCTTATTATTACTGGTAGCAATAAAATCGTAATAGTCTCCACCAACCCGATTGGCAGGTTTACAACGTGCCGCCAGAACTGCACCAGGGATTGTAGGACATTGACGTGGCAAAAGTCGCCGTTGAATTTCTGCGCCAATTTCTAGTTCTTGGTCTAGGCGTTCTTTTTTTCTCAGTTCTACAGCTAGTTCATCATTTTCGATCGCTACTGCTGTTTGGTCTGCCACTAACCTAACTAACTTTTGCCTAGTTTCTGTCCAACTATATTCTGGATCGCGACTCAAGACGTAGAGCCATCCCCGTTCTGTATGCTTCACCAGAATCGCCGTACCAAAGATTTGCACATCTGGCCCCAAATAGCGATGCATTTGGTCATCCAAAATTCCCGTGGCATTCGCTAAAGGGGCAGCATTGGGTACAAGTGTGATTTGACTGCTAGCTATTTCTAGCGCTTTGCGGATATTCTTTCGCTGGCGACTATCTTGCCAATGTAACTGCTCTAACCTGACTTGACCATTAGGTTTATAGAGAAACAGGGCACTACCGTCTGCATCTGTCACCCTTGTTGCCATCAGCGGTATCAGTTCCAAAAACTGATTTAAATTATTGAAACTTCTCAGGGCAAATCCTAAAGAACTTAGCAAATCTTGAATTTTGTTTTGTTCCCGGTGCAACCTTGCCACGAGTTCTTTAAGCGCCACGACTGGTGTGACATCAGTTGCGGCACTACTATTGTTATCAGTGGGTTGAGAGGGAAGTTGAGACACAGGTACGGGTACTATTGCACTTTAATATTGGCGGATTTTAGATTACTTATAAATCTTTTGGCTTTGCCATTGCTAAACCATATTTAGACAAGACTTGTCATTTTAGCAAGAGTATAAAGACGTAATAGGCAAATTTCATCAGTATTCTATTTGCTTATTCTATTTTTGATGGAATATTTCGTCATTTCAAATCATGTATTTGTAGTCCAAACCCAAACCGTAAAAATTACTAGTTTCAGCGATCGTTCAGAAAGCTTTTCATAACTTAATTCCCAAAGCATATCTCTAAAGTCATAAAAATACTTTATTTAAAGAATAATTTATAACGCTTTCAGAGTGACTGCTTGAGCAGAAGCAACTACGAGACTAGAAGTCTTTTGAGTGAAAAGCTCTAGAAGCGCTCAAATCAAACCTGGTTTGGTAAAAACCGACTTACATTAATTTCCAAACCTGAAAATATGTAAATAAGTCTTCAAATACTTAATTTGTATACCATAATTGCCGGGATAATTGCCAAGATTGAGCTTTTGAGTTCACAATAGATAATTCTCCGAAGTTTTGATAGTCGGAAACCGTACTTTTGTTGAGATAGGTGCTGGGCAAATAGCTGACACTTTGCTTGCCCGTCAAATTGCTGTAAGGTGCAAGTTTACAGGCTTTTGTGTGTCACAAAATAACCGTATTGCTACATTGAAAAAGCCCATTTTGGGTATCCAAAAGGGCATTAGCTTGAAAAAGGAATTGGAGATTAGGGACTGGGGACTGGGAAAATTGTTCGGGGATTCAGACCACTACCCAAGTTTTGTTCGCGCAGCGTTCGCACGAGAAGAAAACTCTTCCCAGTCCCCAGTCCCCAGTCCCCAGTCCCGGAGTGCCAGGATTAAGAGACTTCGGCGCAGCAAGTCTCTTAATCCTGGCACGACCCGTTGAAATGCTAGCAAAAATCACCCATTTACTGAGAGAAGGTAGGAAGCAGGAGGAAAGTGCCTCCTGAATGTTACAAATTTATGGTTTTAGTACTTGAGCCGTTTCCAGCATTTTATTTCTAGTTAGTTCAAGTGATAATACCAGATCAGTTATCCCTAAATTTATCAGTTTGTCAAGAAAAATTTTTGACCCCAAATTTTTCAATTAGCCACTTAAGAGAGCTTCAACAAACTCATAGCTCGAAAATGGTCGCAGGTCTTCAATTCCTTCGCCAGCACCAATAAAGCGAATGGGTAAACCTAGCTGTTGTACAACGGCCAGGGCAACGCCGCCTTTGGCAGTACCATCGAGCTTAGTTAAGACAACGCCACTCAGTTGGGCCGCTTGAGAGAAAACTTCAGCTTGCCGTAGTCCATTTTGCCCTAAAGTGGCATCTAGAACCAAAAGAGATTCTACTTTGGCATTTGGGGCTTTTTTGTCGATAATTCGCCGAATTTTACCGAGTTCGTCCATTAAATTTTTCTTGTTTTGCAGTCGCCCAGCTGTATCTACCAGAAGTAATTCAGTTTGACGCGCTTGAGCGGCTGCGATCGCATCAAATACAACTGCTGCCGGATCTGTATTCTTTCCCGGATTGGCAATTACTTCTACACCACTCCTACTACCCCAAACCTTCACCTGTTCCACAGCAGCGGCGCGGAAGGTGTCTGCTGCCCCAATCAAACATTTATAACCAGATTTTTGTCCCAGGTGGGCAATTTTGCCGATGGTGGTAGTTTTACCAGCACCATTTACTCCAGTGATTAACCAAATATTTAAGGTTTCTTTTTCTGGCGTAAAGCTAGTTTTGTGGGATGTTTTGCTTGGCGCATCCAGCATATCTCGGAGGATTTTTTTCAGATAAGCGATCGCTTCTTCAGGTGCAGTAACTTCTTCTCGAAGTTTTTTCTGTAGAGCATCAATAATAAAGTCTGTTGCCTCTACACCCACATCAGCTTGCAACAGTAATGCCTCAATTTCCGTCACAGCAGCTTGATTAAGCGGCCCTTGACCTACGATCGCCTTCAATTGGTTAAGAATACTACGGCGAGTTTTGTCTAACCCTTGCCGGAGCTTTTTCAGCCAGGTAATTTCTTCAAGAGAAACGTCTTCTGCACTTCTACCTTGAGCTGCCAGGACTTTTGCTGACCAGACAAACCCATCATCAAATTCCAGTCCGAGAATTTCCTCTCCTAACTCTGAGGTTGCAGGTATTGGCTGCTGTACTACCTCCAGTTCTGGGACTTCAATAGCGGTGGCTATTAGCTGATCCAGCTTGGCTTGCCGTTCTGCCGCCGCCCGTTCTAAGAATGATAAGGCGGCTGGTGCTGTCTCTGGTTCGGTGGGTATTGGTTCAACCTCACTAGCTGTGAGTTCTGGGCTGGAGACATCTGGCTGCTCGGTAATTGCTGCCACTGAGGAATCTTCTGTAATTTCCTCAGTAGCAGTTTGGATTACTTCTGGCTGTGTAGCTTCTACGGTAGTACTAGCAGGTTCCTCAGTTGCTTCTGGTTCAGTGACTTCTGCAATTGGCGTTTCTGCGGTTTCAGGTTGAGCTGATGGTGCTGGGGTTTCTACTACCTCGGCTTGTTGTTTTTGCTGAATATTTTTGTAGGCAGCTTTAGCAAATGCCAACAAATCTGCCGTTGTGTCTGGTGCAGTTTCAACTGGCTCTGTTTGGGGTTCTTGTACAGGAGGTGTTTCTTCCTGCTTCTGATCCGAGGGAGTATCAGAGGAATCATTATGTTGACGACGGAACCAATTAAAAACCATTGCAGCAGTATTGGTTATATGAGTTATGAGTTATGAGTTTAATTTAACTTGGAGTATGGGGCATTGCTTATCGTAAATTAAAGGGTTTAAGAACCTGCAATCTACAGCACCCATTTCAGTCGGGGTTTGTCTTGAGAAATCGCTCCACTTGGGATGCATCCCAAGTGGAGCGTTTCTCGCTAAATCCCCGTCTGAAATTTCTTTAATTTTGAATTTTGAATTGTTAACCCCCTCATTTT
This sequence comes from Nostoc sp., assembly GCF_036916985.1. Lineage (GTDB taxonomy): Bacteria > Cyanobacteriota > Cyanobacteriia > Cyanobacteriales > Nostocaceae > Nostoc. The sequence goes on along the minus strand of NZ_JBALFD010000095.1, from coordinate 40,043 downwards.
GCTCATTTTTGGAAGTAAGTATAAAAGGCTACGCTGTTTGTTTCTGCTCAGTGACTCGGCGCAAAACACCATTAATAAACCGATGACCATCGTCGCCACTGTAGCGTTTGGCTAATTCCACAGCTTCGTTGATAGCGATACTATCTGGAACTCCTAAGAACTTCATTTCTGCCACAGCGATTTGCAAGATATCGCGGTCAATTTGGGCGAGGCGAGTTACTTGCCAATCTACTAAGGCATTAGAAATGAGTTCATCTATAATGTGTCGATTTTCGTTGACGGTAATCACAAGCTCTTTAGCGTAATTCCGAACTCCCTTGTCCTGATTAGCTAACTGAATCAATACTGGAAACTCAACTGCTGTACCCAACTGATTGATTGCTGTTTGGGTACAGGTGATGGCTTCTTGAAGCATCGTTCTGGCAGTATTTAGGTCAGAAGCACGAGTTTGACTGCTTAAGAGGCGATCGTTACTGCGTTGCAGTTCACCTGCGGCATTATCAAGAGTATCTTGCACTTCTGAGGTCAGAGTCCGTACTGCTCCGAGTACCAACTTGGATACTAGTTGATCGTCTTCCAATTTATCTAATTTTTTGGGGTTGACTGGCAATTGACTAAGGCTTAAAAGCGCCAATTCACGAGCAATTTGCTGGGGTTTACGGGGTTGCATACAAATGAGGGGTGATTTTGCGAGAACAGATTAATTAGACTGGACAAACTTTTAACTATACCAATTTTGGCACAGCCAAACAATAAAATTACGGATTTACTTGTGACTTTGCCAGATAGCTTTTAACAGGTTGCGCCCAGGATTCTCCAACTTCTCTACGAGACGCTACCTAAACAGCTAATAAGAAGGTACTGGGGATTGGGTACTAGAACTTACGCAAAATAAAAAACTAACCGCATAGACGCGGAGGGGTAGGACGCAAAAGCCACAAAGGAATAAGAGTTTCAGAGAGTTATTGCGTAAGTCCTACTAAAGAAGAAATTCTTTTAAGATTTGCTTAGTGCATGAATCCACACACTCATCTTCCCCAGTCTCCAGTCCCCAATCCCCAGTACCCAGTCCCTAGTCCCCAGTCCCAAATTCAGTAATAACCTGCTGCTTGGTTTCTTCGTGCGTGACTTTTAGTGCGGATTCTTTGGGAAAAATCAAGGGTGTATTGGGAGCAACGATGCCACCTGATACAACTATTTTAAAGGCGTCTTCAATAGACATGGAGAGGTTCACCACTTCGTCTTCAGGAACGACTGCATACCATCCAGTAGTTGGATTCGGGGTAGTGGGGATAAAAACACTTAGTACGGGGCGAGGCATCTGGGCTTGGATATCACTGCTGATTGCACCAGTGACAAAGGCGATCGCCCAAATTCCTCGGCGGGGATATTCTACTAAAATTACGCGGCGAAACTTGCCATTAGAATCCTTTAGGATTGTTTCTAAAAGCTGTTTGAGAGTTTTATATACCTGTCCTGCTAAAGGAATTGCCTGTAATAATCGCTCACCAAAATCTAACAACCATCGCCCAGCTATATTACGAGCCATTAAGCCCATTAATAATATACTTAGTAAAGGTACAGCCAACCCTACTAATAAATTCAGTAGATTTACTAGAACTGGGTTTAAGCCATCAAAGGGATTCAGTTGTTTGGGAATTTGGGTGAGGAAGTTGATTACCCAATTAGCAATGGTAATTGTCAGCCAGATAGTGGTTGCTAGGGGAATTATTACCAATAAACCAGCAATCAGGTCGTTTTTTAAATCCTGTTTTAGGCGATCGATTACCAAGCCCCGATTCTCCTGTTTTAAGCTAGAGGAACTTTTGTTATCGGTATCCATACCAGCAGATTAGTCAAATTCCGAAGACTTTAACTTTAGGCAGTTTATGCCGCAAGTAACTTCCAAAATGCTAGCAGCTTGGATGCTGCCGCAAAAATACGTAGGGCTTGCTGAAAATCAGCTATTTTCCTATAAGCATACACATAGACGTTAACCAATCCGATGGCGACTGGTTATTCTCAAAGGATGTTACTTTTCTTTGTTAGACTTGTAAATGATTGTTGCAAGTCCTTGGTTATTACTAATCTACCGCGCTTAATCAAAAGCTGCTGATGATTGTGAAAGTCTCACCAGGTAAACTAAGGAATTATTTTATCTGGTCAGTCAGATTTAAGCAGGAGCGGCTTTTATGAAAATGTTCTGTTAAAAATATTAATTTATGATGGTGGGTTTATTTAGATGTAACACGCATTAGGGTAGCACAGCTGGCTGTGCTACCCTAATTCTGACAATTCTGATTTTGCGATCGCGCACCCTCTCGCTGCTTGTTGATCTTACTAAGAATCCTTCTGATCTCCAGCTTACTTTATACCACATCAACATGAGTTGTTTCAGAATCCCTGCACTGTAACTGTTGTGTACTATCTTGTGCCAAAATTACTGTTGCGTCTAAATTAGGTTTTGGTAGATACTTCATTTCCCAGACTTTGAGCAAAATCAGATATTCGTAGAATGCCTGCAATGTACACCAAGCGATTCCAGCGCGTCCATCTAAACATCCGCCTAAGATAAAATACATATATATAAACCGTAGCAACGGTCTGGCGGGCAAACGCAAAGACAAATCTTTCAAGGCGCGACGTTTTTCAACTTCCGATTTACCAAAGAATAAATCTCGCCAGTTAACCGTTCCCTGTTCTAGTTGATAAAGTGTTTCTTGAGCTTCATCTGTAGAATAACGATTATGCTTGTCAATCCAGCGGCTCAAGCCTTTGCTACAAGTGTAATGTGGGTATGTTTCTTTTAAAAAGCTAGTTGCCCCCTCACAAACTTCTCGCTCAGTATGACCATAGTCTGTAAACCATACTTTACCGTGGCGGAAGAGTCGCATTTGGTAACGGGGATATTGTGTGCTGTAGCGAATCCAACGATTCATAAACATCACACGTTCAGCCACATAGTAACCGATGTAGTCTGGATTTTGACTTGCCCTTTCACATTCCGCGAACAGTTCTGGTGTCATACGCTCGTCAGCTTCGAGAATGTAAACCCATTCGTGCTTCGGGGTGACAGACTCTAACATCCAGGTGCGTTGGCGTCCGTGGCTTTCAAAAGCGTGTTGGACAATGCGGATGGGATAGCGATTGGCAATTTCCACAGTGCGATCGCTACTGCATGAATCCACAACAATGATGTCATCCGATAGCATCGCCGATTCGATACAAGCAGCAATATCTATTTCTTCGTTATATGTCAGTATGTAAATTGAGAACATTACCCAAGTTTTATAGTGATTTTACTCAGTGATAATTGCTTTTTTATTGTTATGAGCTATTAGCTGCATGGCAGTGTCAGCCGTCAATAATGTTTAGATACGTTATTACTGCCATGCCAATGGTGGATTAGCGTGCGGCAACTCTAGGTTTACCACCTTGTACAGTACCCCTACCTCTTAACCCTGTCCAGCCAATAATAATGTAACCAATAGCCAACAGCAAACTGCTAATCCCAATCCGCAGTCCAGATTTCCAAGCAGTATCTTTAGCTTGTTGCAGCGCTTCGTCTCTGCGCTGGCGAACTTGGCTCAGTTGTTGAGTTTGCAACGTCTGAATATCTGTTTGTTGTTCGATAGCTTTGTCAAGTGCTTGGGGATTTGTTTTAGCCTTCTTCAGTAACTCTTTAATATTTGCAGGAATTTGAGGGCTTTCAAGTGCTTGCTTATATTTTTGGTCATCTTTGAGGATTTCACTAAACTGAGCTTTGGTTTGGTTTCGCAGCTGTTCTAGTTGGGCTTTTCCTTGCTCAGTATTCAGTTGTGCTTGCAATTGCGATAACCGAGTGTTCAGTTGATTTTCTGCTTGATCTGCTTCTTGAGTTATGCGGTTAAGTGTTTGAGCCTTAGCTTGATTGACATTATTCAGGTGCAGGGGAAAAATCAGCAAGAACATCAACCCTAAAATACTTGAGAGGATCAGGGCGGGAAATCTTAAATCGATACCTTGGGGGCGATCGCTTCCGGCATCAGCATTACCAACCCAATAGGCAGCAAACAGAAGCCCTAAACCTACTAAAGGAACAATTCCCCGATCGACGAGTGCTGTTGCCAAGTTGATTTGCCATACCCGATCAGTCGGTTGAAAGGGTAACAATAGAATCAAAAAGTCAACGAAAAAAGACAAAATGCAGATTATGCCAACTACCTTAAGTGTGAGGGCAGGACTTACGGAAGCAAAACGGTTAACCATAGTTTTTCAAACTGGCGGTGAATACGAGTGATTTTCATATTTCAAGCTACTTGAATATTGTGCCCATGACCGTGACTATTGTGTAAAAACACAAAGCAGATTCAATAGTAGTAAAGGCTATCTGCCTCTTGGTTTTCAACTAGACCACAGTAACATTTGTTATGTATAGTGTCTTCAGGAAATCCCTGGTGTTTTAAGATACGAAACTAATTCGGGGATTTAATATATCTTGCATCCATACAAAAATTGCTATATCTCTACTCTCTCCTTCATTTTTCCATCTGACTTGCAAGAGCTTGTTCCCAAATCGGTAAATCCTCCGGTCGGTCAACATCAGCTAAAGGCAACAAGTTCACGTATGATAAATTAAGTTTCTGAGCAATGTCCACGGTTTCCTGGAATACTCGATCGGTTCCCCAGTCGATGTTAACGAATAACTCCAGGATGGGTTGACGCAAACCAATTAAGTAATATCCACCATCGATCGCAGGGCCAAGTACTAAGTCAAAGGCGTGTAGCTTCTCAAAAGCTGTCGCGAGAATCTGGGCATTCACTCCAGGACAATCTGTACCGATGATAATTACTTCTTCCATACCAGATTGAAAAGCCTCAAAAAGCGATCGCGCCATCCGCGAACCTAGATCCCCTTCACCTTGAAACTGATAAACCAAATCCAACCCCAGCCAGTCTTCCATGAGTTGCGAATCGCCACCTGTAAATCGCACTTCTAAAGATATGTCAATAGACTTTTGCAATTCTTGAACCTGAAATATCGTATATTCACTCATTTGGCGTTGAAGATTAGCAGCACCAACACTTCCCAAAACAGGTATCAATCTGGTTTTTGTCTTACCTGGTTCTGGATAGCGAGTAAAAATAATCAGGTGCCGTTTTGGGTTTCCTGGTAAGTTCAGCACAGAATACCTTGTCTTTTGAATAAACTAAAAATATTTTAGTAACAATACTTATCGTTACTGCTTGTAGTATGCTCCTTTGCCGTTCGCATTGCCCCTAAAATTGTAGAAACTATGACACAACGTTTAACTTTACCACCAGACTTGCTAGATAGAGTGAGCCGTCCCAATGGTGGTTTAGTGACACTACCCTTGTAATCAAATTGGATTTGCTTGATGCCATTTGACTCTGATAAGGTTGTTTCCTCATCCAAGCGCACATTGGAATCTAGATTATTCCAGTTAGCGTTAGATGGGTGTACTGTAGCTGGATGAACCGCCCATTGAACTACCCTGTTTTGTTCACGAAAGCTGGCTTGCCAAGTCAATTTTTCTTTAGTGGCTTGCCTTTGGGCTTGGCGCATAGCATAATGAACCTGGTTTTGGGCAGTGTTGAGACGGCGAGTCTCCACAAAAGCTAGCCAGTTGGATATTCCCAATGTGGCTAATATACTAATTAATACAACAGCTACTAACATCTCTAATAAGGTAAAACCACTATTAGAGTGCTTATTCCAGAGATTTTTTGTATTAGCTAGAAATCGTAAATGCACGTGGGTATCCATTTTTTCTTTCTGGCCGATTTTCAACTACCCAAATGTTGAGCAATCTTTCAGGTTCTTGGTTTCTTGCATCGCGCCGATTAATAATACTGTAGAACAGGGTCGGCGAGATAAAAATTATGACAATTTTCAATAATAATTTTAAAGTGAAATTTATATTCTCAAGTTTTGAAGGATCGTTAAGAAAATATTTCCACAGAAATCTAACAGATGATAGAGATTTTTGACGATTAAACGGCTTTTGTAGGGCTTTGCAAACCAGATATTTGTATAAATTTGCTAGGCTTATATCCCAACTATTTCTAAGAGTTGTTCGCGCAGCATCTCGTAGAAAAGGTCTTTCTTTATATGCTCTCCCAAGCACTTGTAAGCAGGCTTTTTCCTGCCTGGCAAGATTGGAAGAAACTGAATTAGCACTTATGCGATATAAAATTTGTACAGATGGTACACATATAAAACCAAACTTAGAGGCTAATCGCAGCCACATATCCCAATCCTGAGCCGCATTTAGAGATTCGTCAAAGCCACCTAATGTAATTAAAGCTTTTTTACAAATTAAGGGATTGGAACCATTCTCTAAAAAGTTATTTAGTAATAATTCTTCATAAACATTTCCATTTAAATTAATGCGCTTACCTGAAAGGATAAATTTACCGTTGGTGTCAATATAATCAGTCCAGCTGTAAGCAACTTTTGCAGTAACGTTTCCTTGCAAAGCTTTTAACTGAGACTGAAGTTTATGAGGTGTCCAAATATCATCTGCATCTAAGAAACTAACAAATTCTCCAACTGCATGGTTTAGCCCTCGGTTACGGCTGACATTACCCCCAGCGTTGGCATAGGAAAATACTTTTATTCGTGAATCTTGAAATTGTGTAACAACTTCTAAAGTTGAGTCTTGTGAGCCATCATTAATTACAATTAATTCTAAGTCAGTAAAAGTTTGATTTAAAACAGATTGAATTGTCTGCCTAATAGTTTTCTCACTGTTATAAGCAGGGATGATTACAGAGATTTTTGGTAATTTTTTTCTAGCTTTCATTATTTTATAAGACTAATTTATTTTTTAATACTCTGCGTATATTAGATTTTAAGTAGTAAAAAGGACTCATCATACTAGCCAGGTAAAACTCCATCTCAAAAAGTGCAATAAGATTACTTTTCAATTGCCCTCTATATTGAATGAGATGCTGTAATGCCCGGCGTAAATTACCTAAAATAGTTTTTACAAACACTATTGGTTTTTGCCAATTTTTAGTATTTATCAAGCGTAACTGGAAAATACACAAGCCACAGCCGCGTGCCAAAGTTAGAAGGTAATCTCTCTCAAATCGCCAACGTGGTATTTGATGATAAGTATGCATGGTGGGGTTATACCAAATTTCCCAACCTGCATAATGTATATAAAGCAGTGGTTCATAGTCATCACCCTGCACCAAAATCCCAGGTAACTTACCGCTTAAATTAGGTCGCAGAGGTACATTTTCACTCCATACTTCTTTCCGAACAACAAGCGCCGCACCCGGAGGAAGTCTTAAATTATCCGCATCAAATAAATGTGGATTTGAACCATGTTCTCTGATAGCTAAAAAAGCTTGAATTCTTTCAAAATTTTCTGGCGGCTTTACTTCAAAATCACCATGAATCTGTCCACTCCAAGCACCTGCTTGAGGGTGATTTAATCCAAAATTATATGCTTCTGATAACCAATTAGGATCGGGTAAATTATCATCATCTAAAAATGCGATTAGCTGCCCTCTGGCTTCACGCACTGCCCGCAATCGTGCAAAAGCGGCTCCCTGTTCGGGTTCTAAAAAATATCTTATATGACATCTTCCATCATATATTTTTTGATAATTCTCGATTACTTCAGATGTGTTGTCAGAACTATTATTATCCACAATAATAATTTCCCAGTTAAGTTTTTCTACTCCTGTCTGGGTTAAAATTTTATCCAAAATTTTAGGTAAACGAGTTGCTCCATTATATGCAGGAATGGCTACACTAACATCTAATTTTGCAATTGGTAGTTCAGTCATAATACTTAAGGCTTTGATAATTTATTTTTTAAAATATCCATTTTTCCATAGATAAAAAGGGCTAATGAAACTGCTTGTAAAAAGTTCCATTTCGCAAGCAAGCACCAAATCTTTTTTGACCTTAGTTCTATATTTTATTAAGTGTAAAGCGATTTTACGTAGGTCATTTATCATGTAAGATAAAAGAGCAATCGGTCTATACACATTTTTTATATTTACCGTTCTAGTTACATAGCGGCTAAGTCCAATACCTCGAAAGAACGGAATTAAATAATCTTTTTGTAAACGAAATTTTGGGATTTTGTGAGAAATCTCCATTTCGGGGTTATACCAAATTTCCCATCCTGATTTTTGGATGTAAGACAACATTTCTAAATCTTCACTGGTGAGCATATTGCCTTTAACTCTCCCAGTTAAAATAGGCTTATCTGGTACACTTTCTAACCACGCTTGTTTACGGACAACAAGTCCAGCAGAAGGAGGTAGTAGTTTTTTGGCTGGTTCATATAATAGCGGTAAATCACCTCGCTCTGTAATTGCCAAAAATGGAGCAATTCGCTGAAAATTTTCTGGTGGTTCTACTTCCCAGTCAGGATGAATTTGGCTGCCATAAGCTCCGGCTTTAGGATATTTTTCACCAAAAGCATAAGCTGCGTATACCCAATTTGATACTGGATAGTTGTCGTCATCTAGAAAACCAATAAGTCTACCTTTAGCTTCTGCTACTGCTCTTTTTCGTGCATAAGCTGCTCCCTGTCGCGCTTCAAAGCAATACTTTAAAGGGTAAGGACACTGCCAATTTTTTTGATATGTTTGAACAACTTTAGCTGTGTTATCAGTGCTGTTATTGTCTACAACTATAATTTCCCAAGATAAATTTTCGGTGTGAAGTTGATTTTGTAGTCGCTCTAGTAGTTCAGGTAAACGACTTTCACCGTTATAAGTTGGGATAGCTACAGTAAAGTCAAGATTCTCAGTCATTTTCTGAAAAGAATATTTTGATTAGGACGCTTTTTATATATTCAGCCAATGGCTAATTGATGAGCGACTCTTAAATAAATCTATCAAACATTAAAACTGCACCTGATGTTTCAATTTTGCGATCAACGTGCAGTTTTATGTACAGTGTTATTACGTGTTTTTAAATAAAGATTACTACATAAACTACCTAATCGCATTTATTGTCTTTTGCTGTGAGCATTGAGCCTAAGAGAGTTGTCACAATGACGCATCGCTTTACGGTACTAGGGGATGTAGAATTTGTAGCGCTTGGTACAGCTACCACTATTTTTAACCCAGATGGATTACCTGTTCCAAGGTTTGGAGTTGGTAAAGTTGGTAAAGCCCCCATATAGTCAAAGGTAATTTTTGTTGGCGTACTTGAAGGAGGGTAAGATACAGGAGAATTAGCAGTAGAATTAGCAGCGTTTTCGCTACTGAGATTTGCGCCTAGCAGTAATTTATTAGAGCTAACGCCTATATCTGCCCCTAAAGGTTTCCATGTAGGGATTCCAGGATTGGTACGATAAACAGCAACCTCTACATTTTGGGTTGTGGTATTTTTCTGAAAACTAACACTATAGCTAAGTTTACTTTTTTTAGCTTCGCTCTGTGCATCTTGTAATGCAGCTAAAACGGCGTCATTAGCCTTATTTACTTGCTGTCGATTTACAAAGGCAAGCCAGCTGGGAGCTGCGATCGCTGATAAAATTCCGATCATTAGCACCACAACAAGCATTTCTATTAAAGTAAAACCAGCATTGTGTTCAGGATTAAATCGCTTCTCGGTGTCTTTATTACACATCCTAGTGTGGAATAACTTTAAAGTTAGGTTGCCCATAATGCCCCACTATTAGTTGTGCTGTTTATTGTGAAGTTTATTTAGTATATAAATATCCACGTCCTTGCACGCGGACACTTGCCGTCGGAAAGTAAGTTTGGTTAGTTGAAGAGTAATCAAAATTGCTATTTTGCAACCTAGCTAGTGCATTACCTCGTAAAAACACCTGTGCTGTTGTGTTGGCAACATCAACGCAAGTATAAAAGCCCATAAAACTCCCCTTGCTAAGTGTTCCAGTGGGGCAAGTAGGATATTTTGGATCTGTTATATCTGTCGGAACAGAGGTTTGATCGATATAATCAATTAGTACCGAAGCTTGTTGGTCGTAAGCTGACGAGGCTGTTTTCCATGAATTCATTTGATTCTTTATACCTGCTGCACCTGGTAAATTTAGGTTAAAACGCTGAAAACCTGGATTTGGGCAGGTAATATATGTATCATTAGGATAGTCAGTACAATTTCCATTAGTACCACTAGAAGCCAGAACTCCATCACGAATTTCAAATCTGGCAATACGAGCCGCGTTTGACCAAGTAGTACTACTATCTTTGATTAAATAGTAGGCAACTAGTGAGTAAACAAAAGTGTCGTCTGTAGTGCTGCTGGGAGCGGTAATCGCACCTGAAAGAAACTTGCGTTTCCAAAACACGAGAATTGGTTTACAAGTAGCATTAGAACTGCAACCAGTAGCACTTTTAACAGGAGGTATTTGATCTTGAATTCCTGAGCTTGCTGGGGTAGTGTTTGAAGGACGAGTCAGTCCATCTGTATCATATATATAGACAGCTTGTTGTAAATCATTGGCGATGTAATCAATTGCTGTCTGGATTTCTTGTTCAGAATTTGCCTTTGCTTGCTCTTTCTGATCTGTAGTGAGAATATTAACCATAAATCCTAGCAGTGGTGTCAGCACAAGGAATGCCAGCAATAAGGCTACCAAAAGCTCTATCAGGGTAAAACCATGAACTTGCTGAACAGACTTAGAGTGTTTCAGCTGAATGTTGAGAAGAAATCTGAGTGCATTCTTCATAACTACGGTATGCCCCTTAGTGATAGAAATACATATATTGAATGATGGTGTAAATATCCAATGTTGTAGCGTGAGTATCTTGCCTACTCGTAGCCAAAGGCGGGCAAGATGCCATTGGTGTCAACTTAAGCTGGAAATAGCTTAACTGTTGGCTTCCATGCCCGCCCAGAAATTTATTTCCGGGCTAATAGGCTAAAGTCTACTGAAGTAGACTGGAGATTTTTGGCGATATTTAGTCATCTTCAGATGACTTTAGCTATGAGACGGGAATTTCAATTCCCGGCGGACGAGCGGTTTCACGTTAAGTTGATACCAATGGCAAGATGCCCACCCCACAAAAAGTAGTTGAGTATTTTTTATTTGGAAATCACTAATTACAAGTGGTGTTACTAGTAGTGCTGCCACTAATAGCAAGACGCTGACACAGAGCATTGAAAGAAGTGTTTCTAGAACCAATTTCAGTGGTCATTTCCACTAGTGGGGACTGGGTATTTCCCAAAGTCCCAGTGAAAGCGTTTTGTTTTTTATTGATACTACTATCGCTAAGACCAGCGTAGACAGGTTTAGTAACGTCAATATCTGATCGATAAACCCGAATTGCCAAACGGTAGCCATCCTTTGGTAGACCTGTGCTATCAGTTGGGGTACTTCCTGTTGCTGTAATTCTTACAGCCTGAATGTAAAATATTTTGCTTGTGTTGCTTGTACAATCTGGGTTAGTAATAGCCAGACTGTTGTTTGCATCTTTTGTCACGCAATATAGCGATGTTAGCGATGCTGTTGTTTGAGGAATTGGCATACTTGTAGTATTAAGTAAATTATTGCCAGCTAATGTTCCAGTGGGTGCAGTAGTGGTAGCAGGAATTGTCACTGCTCCCGTTTTTACGCCGTCAATGAAAGTTCTGGCAGCTTGTGTGGCTAGTTCTACGCGTTTTGATTGGACGCGAGTTGCTGTTGCAATGACGATGGTGGGTGCGATCGCTGCTAGTAAAATAGCAACTACTAGCATTGCGACCAATGACTCAATAATCGTAAAACCAGACTCACCAGATGGTTGACTTACTTGCTGTGGTTTGAGCTTAATCATAGTTACTCACCAGTTTCTAGAAATTAAAGATTAACTACAGCTAGGACGTTGATCGGCATCGACGGCATAACTACTATCTGAGGCTTTTTTGGCACACAATAAGGTTTGCACCCAGATATCATCTCGGCCAACTTCCCGGAAGTATTCATTGGGTTTGTCATCTGGCGTTATCGCTAATTTTTGCGAAAATGCATCTGGTGATTGCGACAGCAAGGCGACATCATAACCCCACTGCCGTTTAGGAGCTAGATAAAAAGGTACTAGACCACCAGAGTTAGCGATCGGATATACTGCGCTAGATGAGGTATTTAAGAATGCTACAAATGGCCCAGTAGCATAGACACTACGGCCTCTTTGGATAAAAGAGCCGTTAATTTTAGCTGCAATAGCTGCATTTAAGTCGCTAGTTGGGTTCCAATTTTCCAGTAAGCGGACAAAGTTGTGTAAACCACCATTATCTTCTGTCGGACGAGCTGGCGTGTCTCCCCCTGCTGCGGCTAAATTAAAGGTGGTAGCTGTGGCCTGTTGCAGCCAGTTACTATCCTGTGTATTACCAGGGCCTATTCTGCTACTTGATGTTGGTGATGCATTTTCATCAGTACCGAAAGCCACTTGAATTTGTAAAACTGGCGATAAAGCTGGTTGATCGCTTGTACCTGAGCCTAGAGTAACCTTTGGAGGTTTAGTATCGTCATTAGCAGTAGTTGTTCGGAACCATAGAGCATTATCTTGGGAAGTTGGTCTATTGCTAGAACCGATAGTAAAATCGCTTAATGGAAATTCGTATATTTTTCCACCTTGGATACCTAAAATGATGGGCTGAGTATTTTTTAATTGCACCACACCACTGCTGTCACGCTTAAAGGCTACTCGACGGGGGTAAGGTTTAAATGAATCGTCAGGAAGTTTAACTGTACTACCAGATTCCATATCTAAAGTAGTATTGTCTGATTTTAATAAACTCACACTACCATCAGTTAGAATTTCCCAAGAGCGTTTATTTTTGGTTGTATCCGATATATTGTTGATATCATTTATGTCTACATACCAATCAGTACCCGGATTGCAAGCTGAAACAGGTAGTTTTGGACAGACCTCCATTAAATACTCTGGGGCATTTTTCCTTCGTTGAATGGGTGTAACAAAGTTATTGAGGTAAGAGCTACCTTGAGTACCAGTTTTAGTAGTATCAAAGTCTTTAGGCAAGCCGTCAGTACCATACCAGGCAGCATTGATGGTATTAATATTGTTAGTAGTAACTACAGCATTACTACTATTGATAAAAGCAAACCCATTTTTCTGAAATGCGGTAATAGAAGAAGTATCCCCCAGGTTATTATTTAGGTCATAGTCTCCATCACTCCGGTAGCCGCTTTGGAAGTTGTTAGAAAGAAGTGTGATGGCATCTGATAACACGCTGGCAGGTCGCCATGCGTCCCCAGTGGTACAGTTTGGTAGTCTAGCGTCACCAGTACGACAAGCAAAGTTTTTATTACGGTCTGTTGCAGCACGAGAGTAGAAATTGCTCAAATCACTAGCTAGAGCTGTATTAAATTCTTCTCCGGTATGTATATTAAAGTCGCCTTTAATATACACAGGCAAGTTAGAGGCTAAAATCAAGCCTTTTTCTGCATCTCTGTAAGCCTGAACACGCCAGAGTGGGTTGCCATTGATTAACATGATGCCGTTAGGACGGCGAGTTGGGTCAAGTATAAAGTCTACAGGGCTACTTGATTTTTGAGTATCTTTTTTGTTCTGTTTTTGTGTATCCGTGTCTGTTGATGTAATGGTAGAAGCAGCACTCAAATCTAAAAGTGCATCATCCCGCGTAGCGTAAACAATACCGCTATTGGGGATTAAGTATTCTTGTGTTGTTGCAGTACCATAAGTTTTTGTCCGCAACTTATTAATGTCTAATACAGTGGTGCGAATTTCCAGAGGTTGGCGGGTTTCTTTGGCGAGTTCGTAGGGTGAAGTCGTTGAGATTCCTACTGTCTGATTATTTGCACCAGGAACGATAGTACAGGCATATTGAAAGTAACAAAGCGTTGGTGGTGTTCCAGTTACATTTCCATTTCCATTTACACCATCAGCGTTAGTGAACGTATTTACACCAACTATTGTCCCGTCTTTATGAATTGCCTTAATCTGCCTTCCATCTAAAAAAGCAGTTTCGTAAATTGCGCCGTGAGGGATAACGGTATCACTTGGATCGCCAATACTACCGTCTAGTATTTGGATGGCACAGATAGCAGCATCAATAGCAGACTGCTCTGAGAGTGTCCGAGAGGCAGCTGCTTTTAACAGAGCATTGCTGAGTACTTCATTTACCAACCGCCCATTGGGATACATTAAACTAGCTTGGTAGTTTAGTAAATCTGAATAGTCAGAAACTCCTTTTGTTGGAGGTGCGTAGACAATACCATTATGGGATTTACCACCTGTGGCTTTGTCATAGATAAAACCAGTCGCAGATGGAAGACTATTGAGGTTCTTAGCTGTATTGCTATTAGTGGGATCGTAGAAGCTACTTATACAAGCAATAGGTGTAGGAGTTGCCGCAACGTAACCACTCGCTTGGTAGTGATAAACTGCTGTAGCCCGCATCCGTAAATACGGTGTATAAGTAGGATTGAGCAAATATATATTGCTGCTATTTTGGGTATCTTGGATCGATTTATCAGCTTTGATGGCAATAGTATTAGGTACAGGCATCATATCTGACCAAATTCTGTTTGTAGCTGCTGCCGCTGTGTTCAAATCAGTTTGGCTACTACTAACAGTGTAATCTTTAGGCAAATAAATCCCTGCACCAGTAATTACCCGTAAGCCGCCTACAGGATCTTGGGGAGTAGTTGGTACTTTAGAAGCTGCTGATTCCCAGTCTCCATCTCGGTCAACGGTTCCTAAATCAGCTAGTTGCTGTACACGACTACGACGATTGCGAGTTCCAGTTCCGTCGTCCCAGACAATACCTGTAATATTTTGAGTATCTGTGCTATCTGAACCAATAAATGTCGTTCCGTTCCACCACAATGCAGGTAGGTTATTGCCAAGCAAAACGCGATCGCCAACGTATTGTTCTTTACCTACTTGTTGCTGCTTAGTTGTCTCTGTAGCGCTAGGTAACAGCTTAGTACTATCAGAACTATTAGCTTTGAGTGTTAAATTGGCATAATTAGTCTTAGTTTTACCATCACTAGGATCAAAGGGATAAACCCAAGTGTCTGGTGGACGCAGTGAGTCACCACTTCCTTGTAGGGGTTTATTATCAGTAATATTATAAGTTCCTACCGCATCTGTACCAGAAGAAATTTCATTATAGGGTACACGGCGGGTACGTTTTTTAAAGTAGAGTCCTAACTGGTTATTACGAATACTAGCTTGTTGTGCTGTAGAAGCAGTCGAGGTGGTTAGATTTAATACTTTTAGTTGCTGTGTAATGCCATCTTTGACTTCCTGGGGGTCAGTAGATGCATCGTAAGATGCCTGCGCTTGTACTAAGAGATTGATGCGCTGTACATAAGCGGAACTATTATAGGCAATATTAGTCGGTACTCCGGCAACTGATTTGTTATCTTTAACACCATAACTGGTATTAGGATCAGATCCTTGCCCTTGGAATAAATGCACTCCAGTACTGTTACCTAAATCACCACTATCAGTGAAACCACCTGCTGCTAAATTGCCACCGACAATAATTTTGGAATTGTCTTGATCGTAAAAACAGGAATTTTTACTACTAACCTGATAAAGTGTAACAGTTTGAAAGCCGCTACCAGTCAGGAAGTTACTATTAGTCAAGATCCGTCCATTGAGGTTAAATGCAGGACCAGGGGTAAGTTCTACATCATCTTCATAAACCACCGCATTGTTAACTAGGGGTAGTTGTACGCGGTCTTGTTGATACTCTAAAGCTGAAAAACCTTTATTACCTTTGAAAGGTTCGTAATTACCAGTGGCAGATTGGTCAGTGATGGGAACATTAGCAGTGTAAACAAAAAAGCTTTTTTTGAGTTTACTAGCAATATTAAACCAGCCCGTACTCCCCACCAAAGTAGCACTGGTTCCCAAAGTATCTTGACAACCGTTGCTTATACTACCAGAGGTCATGGGCGGAGTTCTGGCCTCTAGAGGATTTCTAGCACGATTATATGCGCCGTTAGTTATAGGCGGATTTCGGAAATAAATTCCATAAAGAGTATAGGTATCAAATTTCCCATTGTTATCTGTATCAATCGGGTACATCCATGAAGTTGGTAGTGGATCTTGACGGGTTGGTGTTGCATTTGGATCGGTATAATTCAGATTTAGTTGAGTTTCATCCCCAAAAGTATATTCATTCAAATAATTTTTGAAGGCACTCTCTAAAGCTGCATCTGAAGGTGTAGCTCGTGGGAGCCGATGGTCATCAAATAGCTTGTCTAATTTTGCTCTAGCCCTGTCAAGGGCAGGTGATGCGGCGTTAAGTACAGCCTCATTCACTCGGACATTACTAGCATTTTTGGAGCGTTCAAAAGACCGAAATAAAATAACAGTGGTCAACAAGACGACTACTATTAACACCATTGCCACTGTCGGCAACAAAAACCCAGCATTCTCTGAGCCGCGTTTTCTTCGAGTGCCAAAAATAGCCCGCAGAAGCCAAATAATTTGCTTGTTAATTGTAGATAAAAACTGCTTGCTAATTTGTTTGAAGGTTTTTTGAATTGCCTTGACTAGCTGACGTTTTCGAGACATAGCTGCTTCCCTGTCAAGTGGTCTTTAGTGAGGTTTCTATTTTTTGATATCTTCGTTTATGACTGTCAAGTATTTTCACAGACATAAGATGAGGCTATATTTATGTGACTACTGCATCTGGTTTTACGAAATTCCAAATGAAGTAGATATTGCAAAAGAGAATTTGTTTAAAGTTATATCATTAATGAATTTTTGATTTTATCCGGTAAACACTGATTTTTTCAGAAATATTTAATTCAAGTCCGGTCAATAATAAAAGCATAACGTCACAGTAAAATTGCGGAAATGTATTTCATTTGAAGGCAAATTTATGAAGATGTTGTTAGCAGAGTAGACTTATAATACCCATCTGTTAAAAGAAAAATATCAGTTATTGCAAAATAATCAGATGTTAAGCGAAAATTCCCGGCTTCTCTAAGAAGAAGTCGGGAATTTTGCTGTTCACATTGTTTTTATGAAGAGGTCATTTATAAAGAAAGCCAGGGCAATCAATACGCTTAGGTTAAGGGCTACTGGCAATAATTTTGAGTTGTAGAGATGGCGATTTATCGCCGTCTCTACAAGTGTTTTGGGCTTATCTGAACTGTATTGGGGTAAATGGAATGATGCCTTCGGCACGCCAAGGCAAAGGTATGTACACAAACATAGACGCTTTGCGGCTTCCCGTAGGGTATAGCGGTTCTTAATTGCACATTATTTGTAGGGGCACAGCATTGTTCATTGGTGTCAACTTAACGTGAGCTCGTCCGCCGGGAATTGAAATTCCCGTCTCATAGCTAAAGTCATCTGAAGATGACTAAATATCGCTAAAAATCTCCAGTCTACTTCAGTAGACTTAAGCTATTAGCCCAGAAATTTATTTCCGGGCGGGCATGGAAGCCAACAGATAATCTATTTCCAGCTTAAGTTGACACCAATGGCATCTTGCCCACCCCACAAGAGTTTTAATTCCAGGCAATATGCAGGTTAAACGTCCAACAGCTTAACCGAATGGCACTAAGAAAAGCTCGAAAGCTTGTGTAGCCTCGTTCCCAGCCTCCAGGCTGGGAACCAGTTAGGGCAAGGGCTGTGTCTTAACTTAGTGCCATTCCAACTTAACCAATGTAAGTTGACATTAAAGAGAAATGTCTCTCATTGAATTTGCCAGATGCTATGTAGCAATCTGTGGTACTGACACCTTCACCAGCACTTTTTTACTAAAAGACAGACCGTTTTCATTTTTGTCAATGATAATCGTGTCTCCAGAGATAAAAGTATTCTCCAATAACTTAGTGGCGAGGGGGTTTTCTACTTCTCGCTGAATTGCCCGTTTGAGTGGACGGGCACCGTAAACTGGGTCATAACCTGATTCAACAAGGTGATCGCAAGCTGATTGGGATATCTCAAAGAAGATTTTTTGTTCGCGGAGGAGATTTTCTACTCGCTTGAGTTGAATACGGATGATCTGCCGCATTTCTGTGCGATTTAAGGTATGGAAGAGAATAATATCATCGACGCGGTTGAGAAATTCGGGGCGGAAATGCGATCGCAACCCATCCATTACCCGCTTCCGCATCGTTTCATATTTGGAATCATCACCAGATACATCCAAAATATGTTCGCTACCTATGTTACTGGTCATGACAATGACGGTGTTACGAAAATCTACTGTCCTTCCCTGAGAGTCAGTAATTCTCCCATCATCTAACACTTGCAATAAAATATTAAACACATCGGGATGCGCTTTTTCCACTTCATCTAGCAGCACCACTGAGTAAGGACGGCGGCGAACTGCCTCGGAAAGTTGACCGCCTTCTTCATAGCCTACATATCCTGGAGGCGCACCCACTAACCGAGAAACTGAGTGTTTTTCCATATACTCAGACATATCTAAGCGCACCAAGGCATCATCAGAATCAAAGAGAAACTGAGCTAATGCGCGGGCGAGTTCGGTTTTGCCTACACCTGTGGGGCCCATGAACAAAAATGAACCAATGGGACGAGAGGGATCTTTCATCCCCGCACGGGCCCGACGAATTGCGGCTGCTACTGCTTCTACAGCCTCTTCTTGTCCAATGACTCGTTGATGCAAATGACTTTCTAGTTGCAGTAATTTTTGCCGTTCTGATTCCAATAGGCGATTAACGGGGATTCCTGTCCACTTGGCGACGATTTCAGCAATATCGGCTTCGGTGACTTGTTCTCGCAGCAACGTGGAACCTTGGTTTTGAATTTCTAAAAGGCTCGCTTCTTTGGCTTCGCGATCGCGTTGTACTCCCTCTAATTTGCCATACTTCAATTGGGCAGCTTTATTGAGATCATAGGCACGTTCCGCCTGTTCTATTTGCACTCGCAGCGCATCTTCTTCTTTCTTTAAGGCGCTGATAGCCTCAAGTATCTGCTTTTCACCTTGCCATTGCTCGTTAAATGTCAGCTGTTTTTCGGTTAAATTGGCGATTTCTTGCTCAATTCGTTCTAAACGTTCTTTAGTTTGGGGAGTACCCTTTTCTTCGCCAGCTAACGACAGTTTTTCCATTTCTAACTGCATGAGGCGGCGATCGATGGTTTCCAATTCGGCTGGTTTGGAAGTAATCTCCATTTTTAACTGGGCTGCTGCTTCATCTACTAAGTCGATGGCTTTATCTGGTAGGAAGCGATCGCTAATATAACGCGCTGACAGGGTTGCTGCTGCTACCAAAGCCGAATCAGAAATTTTGACGTTGTGATGCACTTCATAGCGTTCTTTCAATCCCCGCAGAATGGAAATAGTATTTTCCACCGTTGGCTGATCCACAAATACTTGCTGAAAGCGGCGTTCTAGGGCGGCATCTTTTTCTATGTGTTTGCGGAACTCGTCGAGGGTAGTAGCGCCAATACAACGCAGTTCTCCCCGCGCCAGCATCGGTTTGAGCAGATTTCCGGCATCCATTGCCCCTTGTTGGTTGGAACCTGTACCGACTACGGTATGCAGTTCGTCAATAAACAGGACGATTTGCCCGTTAGATTCCGTAACTTCCCGGAGAACAGATTTTAGACGGTCTTCAAATTCACCCCGGTATTTGGCTCCAGCAATCAAACTACCCATATCTAAAGAGATGAGTTGGCGATTTTTTAGCGATTCGGGAACGTCACCGTTTACCATCCGCTGTGCCAAAGCTTCGGCGATCGCAGTTTTACCTACCCCAGGTTCACCAATCAATACGGGGTTATTTTTGCTACGACGAGACAAGACTTGAATTACCCGTCGAATTTCGTCATCCCGCCCAATCACCGGGTCGAGTTTTCCCGCTTTTGCCTGTTCTGTCAAATCTCTGCCAAATTTTTGTAAAGCTTCATAGCGGGATTCTGGGCTTTGATCTGTCACCTTTTGGCTACCGCGAACGGCTTTGATCGTAGCTTCTAGTTTAGCGGCATCCGCACTAAAGCCTTTGAGGATCTTTCGTCCAATGCGATCGTCTTCAGCAAAGGCTAATAGTATATGTTCTACGGAAATGTAGGAATCTTTCATCCTAACTCTAGCTTCTTCAGCTCGGTCTAGTAGAATATCCAAATTGCGGCTAAGGTAAAGTTGATCGCTTTTACCAACTTTGGGCTGACGTTGGGTAAAGGCTTCTAGCTGCTGTTGCAAGCGGATTGGATCGACCTCAGATCGCGCCAGGATGCGTATTGCTAGACTAGTGGGTTCTTCTAACAGGGCAATAATTAAATGTTCAACATCTAGTTGCTGTTGTTGATAAGCACGAACTATATCCTGAGATTTAACAATTGCTTCCCAGGCTTTATCAGTAAATTTATTCGGATCTGTAGGTTGCATCTTTAGAATTTTGAAATTTGAATTTTTAGTTTAGGAGTAGGGATTGGGAATCGGGGATTGGGGATTGGGGATTGGAAAAATCTTTCCCTAGTACAATACGGCGTAAATAAACCACCTATTCAAAATCAATGAAACGCTTACGCTGTATTAATTTTGAATTTTGTTAGCGCAGCGTAAAGCCTTCTCTATGAGAGGCTCCGCCAACGGCATGGCTTCTCTACGAGACGCTGCACGAACGCTTAGAGCGAGTGTGCGGCGAGCGTCATTTTGAATTCCGCCTTGCGGTACTAGTCCCCAGTCCCTAATTATCCAAACATTCTCAGCGTATGTCCGCGTGTATCTCCGGTGGCAATTTTAGATTGGTAATTGGTGATAGTTTAATCGATTACCTATTTTCTAATTTAAAACGAAAATACTGTTATGAGTGGACTTTAGCAGATGATGTTGTGATTGGAGTGATGTCTACGATGGGCTACGCCTACGCGATTAGTGTTACTCATCAACGACAGTATGGAGGTAATACTAATAGGATTTACGCAGAAGAGATCCCCTAACCCGCCAAAAAAGGGTAAGTCTCGCGCTTCGAGGTTTGACGACAGTGGGCGGGAATAATCAATCTCGCGGCGTCTAGTTCAACTTTTTAATATATCTCTTAAGCAAAACTTACTGCCCAGATCCCCGACTTCTTCAAGAAGTCGGGGATCTAAACCCAGCTTGGTAAGTGACATTCCACCCTAGCGGATAATTGATTTTTTGGAAATCCTTTATACCTTATAAGAATTACTGACTCACAAGTTGCTCTTGTGATTCCTGTTTGACTGCTGATCCTTGAGTTCCCAGTTGAATCAGTTCAATTTTATATCCATCTGGATCTTCCACAAAAGCAATTACTGTCGAACCATGTTTCATCGCCCCTGGTTCACGCACGACTTTACCGCCCTGACTGCGGATTTCGTCACACGTAGAATAAATATCATCAACGCCAAGGGCAATGTGACCATAAGCATTACCCAATTCGTACTTTTCCACTCCCCAGTTATAGGTTAGTTCAATCACCGCCTCGTTGCTTTCATCACCATAGCCAACAAAGGCGAGAGTAAATTCTCCTCCTGGATAATCTTTTCGTCGCAGCAGTTTCATTCCTAGAACTTCACAGTAGAACTTTAAGGACTCTTCAAGATTGACCACCCGCAGCATTGTGTGTAGTAATCGCATATTGACCTTTTCTCTGTAATTGATTTAGTGTTATTCTCTGCCAACATTTTACCTAGCTCAAAGTCTTAAGGTAAAAATGCTGTCACAGAAAGAATTAAAAGTCTAAAGGACAGGATAAACAATTACCCATTCTTGGCATTGCTCCCTATCCCTATAATGGAAATCTTCTTTAATCTCAGCCAAGAAAGCCTCTTAACAGCATAAGCTAACGATTGGGTTAGGCAACTGGACTGGATGCGTAACACACTCGAATAAAGGATAAACTACAGATGAGTAAATTTCTAGATACTGCCATTGAGGCGATCGCAGCCCGTGAAATTCTTGATTCACGCGGTAGACCGACAATTGAAGCCGAAGTACATTTAGCCAACGGTGTTGTAGGACTGGCGCAGGTTCCCAGTGGTGCATCTACTGGCACTTTTGAAGCTCATGAACTGCGTGATGGCGATAAAAGCCGTTATGGGGGCAAAGGTGTACTCAAGGCAGTACAAAACGTCAAAGAAGCACTTGCACCGGAATTGTTAGGCTTGGATGTCCTAAATCAAGAATTGCTAGACCGCACAATGATTGCGATCGATGGTTCTGCTAACAAATCCAATTTGGGCGCTAATGCGATTTTGGGGGTTTCTTTAGCAGCTGCTAAAGCTGGTGCCGAATCTCTAGAAATTCCTCTATATCGCTATTTGGGTGGTCCTTTAGCGAATTTGCTCCCAGTGCCGTTGATGAACGTGATTAATGGTGGCGCACACGCATCAAATAACGTGGATTTTCAAGAATTTATGATTGTCCCAATTGGCGCAACTTCCTTCCGGGAAGCATTGCGCTGGGGTGCAGAGGTGTTTGCTACTCTTAGTCAGGTATTAGATGAAAAGGGTTTGCTTACTGGTGTGGGCGATGAAGGCGGTTTTGCCCCTAATTTAGAGTCCAATCAAGTAGCTTTGGAATTGTTGGTTGCTGCCATTAAGAAAGCTGGTTACAAACCAGGGGAAGAAGTCGCTTTGGCGTTGGATGTAGCGGCTAGCGAATTTTACAAGAATGGGCAGTACGTTTACGATGGTAAACCTCACGCCCCGGCTGAGTTTATTGATTATTTAGGACAACTAGTTGACCAATACCCCATTGTGTCAATTGAGGATGGCTTGCACGAAGAAGATTGGCAAAGTTGGCAATTACTCACCCAGAAGTTAGGTTCGCGGGTGCAGTTAGTAGGGGATGATTTGTTTGTTACCAATGCCACCCGCTTACAAAGAGGCATCCAGGAAAAAGCTGCTAATGCCATTTTGATTAAACTCAATCAAATTGGTTCACTTACCGAAACCTTAGAAACGATTGATTTGGCAACTCGTAACAGTATCCGTTCAGTAATTAGCCATCGTTCTGGTGAAACCGAAGACACAACGATCGCTGATTTAGCTGTAGCAACCCGTGCCGGTCAAATCAAAACAGGTTCTCTGTGTCGCAGCGAACGCGTAGCAAAATATAATCGCTTGCTGCGAATTGAAGATCAACTAGGCGATCGCGCCGTTTATGCTGGTGCTGTGGGGTTAGGGCCAAAGTAAGTCCTGAGCAATGAGTGCTGAGTGCTAAGTAATTTTTTCACTCAGCACTCAGCACTCGGTACTCAGCACTGATTAAGGATAAAACCCCAACTTGGGCAACCCCAAGGTTTCATCCCAGTCCATCATCAGGTTTAGACACTGAATAGCTTGGCCCGCCTGTCCTTTAATTAGATTGTCAATTGCTGACATGACAATTACGCGACCTGTGCGCGGGTCAACTTCTACACCGATATAACAAAGATTGCTGCCGTTAGCCCATTTGGTTTGGGGGTAAATACCACTACCACAAACTTTTACCCAAGGAGAGTTACGGTAGAAGGCTGAGAAAATTGTGATTAAGTCATCTCGCACTAGACCAGGATCGCTCATTTTCGCATATACCGTTGCCAAAATCCCGCGTACCATTGGGATCAAGTGCGGTGTAAATTGAATCATGAGTTCGTGACCAGCTAAATCACTGCAAATTTGCTCAATTTCTGGGGTATGACGGTGACGACCGACGTTGAAAGCTGCGATTGAGTTGTCTGCTTCAGCTAGTAATAAGTTGGTTTGAGGCTGTCGTCCACTGCTAGATGTGCCGGACTTGGCATCGATAATAGCTGTTTCTGGTACGATTAAACCTTGCTTTAAGAGTGGCGAAAGTGCAAGAAGACTAGCAGTAGGATAGGAACCAGGACAGCCAACGAGTTGAGCTTCGGCAATGCGATCGCGATAAAGTTCTGGTAATCCATAAACTGCTGTCGCTGCAATTGTGCGATCGCTTCTCTCAATGCCATACCAATTTGTATAAGTTGTCAAATTACTAAACCGATAGTCTGCACTCAAATCTATGACTTTACATCCTTTTTCCAACAGTTTCGGCGCGATTTGGCAAGCCAGACCATTTGGTAAAGACAGGAAAACTACTTCACAGCGGTGAGCAATTATTTCTGGTTCTACAGCCTCTATTAGCAGGTTAGTTGCATGAGCTAGATGCGGGTAGAGATCCCCGAAGGATTTCCCGATACTACTCTCACCACCTAAATAAACCAGTTCGACTTCTGGATGATCCATCAGTAGTCGTACTAACTGTACTCCGCCATAGCCCGACGCGCCAACAATCCCAACGGGTACGCGTCTAAATTTGCCCATGATCTGAAATCCTTATCCCATGAATGGTTAATTCGTTCTCAGCTATCAACAATATCAGCGACTAGACGCGTAGCGCACAAAACGGGGAGATGAGGGAGCAGAGGAAGTAAATTATTCTTCATCCATCTCATCCTTTACTGTCGCTGCACTTTATCCCTACTTTTAATGACATAAATTCTTGTCACGCGATCAAATTATTGTAAATTAAAGGGTTTAAGACCCCTATATCTACATGTAGCAGCCATTTCAGTCGGGGTTTATCTTGAGAAATCGCTCCACTTGGGCAAAGCCCAAGACCGCGTTTCTCGCTAAATCCCCCGTTAGCGCTAGCGTAAAGCCTTCTCTACGAGAGGCTGCGCCAACGGCATGGCAACGCTATGAGCGACGGAGGAGCGTCAGTTGCCACAACGCGGGGAACCCGTGCAAGGCACTTCTCTTCTCTACGAGACGCTACGCGAACGTCTGGAATGTCTTTAATTTTGAATTTTGAATTTTGAATTGTTAATGCTAGTCTACTTCTCTGCCTTATAAAGGAGCTACAATCTAAAAGGAGAAATTGTAAAAAAAATTTACGTTTATAGCTGGAAATCTTTCTGTGTCACAGCCTAATACTACCCAAGCTTTTAAATTTGATTCGATTGATGCCGCCTTAGCAGACCTAAAAGCTGGTCGCGTCATTGTAGTGGTAGATGATGAAAATAGAGAAAATGAAGGCGACTTGATTTGTGCTGCCCAATTTGCCACACCCGACACGATTAATTTCATGGCGGTGGAAGCCAGAGGGCTGATTTGTTTGGCAATGACAGGCGATCGCCTAGACGAGCTAGACTTACCTTTGATGGTAAGCAACATTACAGATACTAACCAAACTGCTTTCACTGTCAGTATTGATGCCGGGCCAGAATTAGGCGTCAGCACAGGCATCTCAGCCGAAGACCGCGCCCGCACGATCCAGGTTACTCTCAATCCAGCCACAAAACCCACCGATTTACGTCGCCCTGGTCATATTTTTCCCCTTCGAGCTAAGGCTGGAGGCGTACTTAAACGCGCAGGGCATACGGAAGCGGCTGTAGACTTATCTCGACTAGCAGGGCTATACCCAGCTGGGGTAATTTGTGAAATTCAAAACCCCGATGGTTCAATGGCGCGGTTACAGCAGTTAGTTGAATATGCTAAACGTCACAATTTAAAAATTATTAGTATTGCGGATTTAATCAGTTATCGCCTACAGCACGATCGCTTAGTGTATCGTGAGGTGATTACCAAACTTCCTAGTCAATTCGGCCAGTTTGAAATTTACGCCTACCGCCATACTCTGGATAATACAGAACACGTTGCAATTGTCAAGGGCGATCCAGCTAACTTCAAAGATGAGCCTGTGATGGTGCGGATGCACTCAGAATGCTTAACTGGTGATGCTTTGGGTTCTTTGCGCTGCGACTGTCGGATGCAGTTACAAGCTGCACTAAAAATGATTGAGGCTGCTGGTCAAGGTGTAGTTGTATACCTACGCCAAGAAGGACGGGGAATCGGCTTGATTAATAAGCTGAAAGCCTACTCGTTGCAAGATATGGGGCTAGATACAGTAGAAGCAAATGAGCGTTTAGGATTTCCCGCTGACTTGCGAGACTACGGGATGGGGGCACAAATGCTCATGGATTTGGGCATCAAAAAGATTCGCCTGATTACCAATAATCCTCGTAAAATTGCTGGAGTCAAGGGCTATGGTTTGGAAGTAGTCGATCGCTTACCGTTGTTAATTGAGGCAACCGAGTACAATTCCTATTACCTGGCAACCAAGGCGAAAAAGCTGGGTCACATGCTGTTACAAACTTATCTAGTAACAGTAGCAATCCACTGGCAAGATGACCCGGAAGCGGTGACGGAACGCTATGAACGCTTAGAAAAACTGCGACACTTAGCGACAAGTAATGATTTATTATTGCAGGAAGAAGCACGTCCCTTAGCGATCGCTATATTTGACGAGCCATCTTTAACAGTACACTTGGGTTTTGATCAGGCAAAAGTTGCTAGCTGTGATTGGTATCGCCAAGATGGTCATCCTTATGTACAGGCGGTCTTTCAAATTCTGGATAACCTCGCTACTTTGCCATACATCCAGAAACTAGAATTTCTGATTTCTTCTGGTTGCGATCCTTTGAGTAATTTACAAGTCCAACTAGATCGGCAGATATTCACCGATGGTACACTGCCTTCATCGATTAGCGATCGCTTGGAAACACAGCAAATTTACAGCTTTAGCAAATAACTACAGCCCTAAGAGCTAACTTTTTTTTACGGGGGTTGTAGGATCTCTTATGCGTCAGTCCTACCTTCCCCCAAAACTTCTCACCCATTCTGTTAGATTAATCGATTTCTCATATCTTTAGGTGAAAGTACTGGAATCGGCGAACCTATGAATCCATCTAGATCGCGGGTAATGATCGCCTCCAACCCCAACTTCATCGCAGATGCTACCTGCACTGCATCTTCAAAATCAGTCAACCCCAATGCGATTGCCTGGTCTAGCACACTGCGATCCACCGCACAAATTTCCATCAGTATCAACAATTGAGTCACTGCGGCAATTGCAACTTTAGTACTCTTGGTCTGCCGTCCAACCAAATAATGTACATCCGTAACCGTTGTTGCCGATATAAATCCTTCAACTTGCCCCGATTCAACTGTCTCTAGCAAAAAAGCAGCATCTTCAACAAAAGGTTCACGCGCTAGCAAAGCATCTAGCAGAACATTCGTATCAAATAAAACTCGCATTACAGATACTTTTGCACCAACCGCTCATGTAGCATGGCTTTCACTTCTTCATCTGTAGGTGGCACGGTGTCAGTCTTGGCAATGCCGATTAAACTTGCAGCTAAACCTTTCGGCTTTGATGTTGGCTGAAGTTTTGGTTGGAGCGATCGCACTAATGTATTGATTAACTGCCAACGATCCTCGGCAGATAATTTCAGTGCTTGATCTTCAAGTTCACGTAAAGTCATGGCAATAATTTCTAACAGAGAGCGTTGGATTATCAAAATAAGACGGCTTCTTGCGATGCAACGAGATTATTATGCTGTCTCACCGTTTGCTGCTTGTGGCATTGACTCAATTAACGCCCTTAACACTTTGTTAACCGATTCTGGTGTGGTGAAAACCTGAGCCACATCTTCATCTAAGACCACAACTGTTAATTGTTGCGTTCCACTACGGGCAGCAAAGCGATTAGGCTTTGCCTTTTGATAATCGAAGCGATACTCAGCCTGAAGCTCATCGTCAGAATTTTGTGATTTTTCAAAAGGTGTTTCGTTCATAATCTTCACGTTCCTTTCGAGTAGCTAGACGGGCACTGATGATACGGATAGCATTGGAATACTAGCTATCCGCTATCGGAACTGTTTTGCCCAATGCCCCATGTCCAATTAATAATGAGTTGCCGACTTGCGATGATGCACAGCTGTAACGCCATCAGTATCTAGTAATTTGCCACTCTCCACAGTCGCATAAACTAGCCAGTGGTCGCCAGATTCCATCCGGTTTTGTACGGAGCATTCGAGATATGCTAGGGCATCCGTAAGTATGGGAGAACCGCTTTCAGTTTCTTGAGTGGCGACATCAGCAAATCGGTCTTGTCCTGGGCCAAAAGGTTTGAGGAAGTGCTTCATCAAGCCCAAGTGATTGCCTTCTTTAAGAATATTGAGGACAAATTTGTTCCCTGTATGTGTCAGTGTTTCTACTGCGCGGTCTTTGGCGACGGCGATAGTTAAACCAGGTGGATTAAAGCTGGCTTGAGATACCCAAGAGGCTAACATGGCACTGGAGCGATCGCCTTCTTTTGCTGTGAGAACGCAAAGAGAACCGACAATCCGACCAACTGCTTGTTCTACAGTTGTCGCAGGAAGACTCTGCGATCGCACTTTTCTTGCTTTCTTCAGTGCTTGGGCAAAGTCAGTTCCAGCTTCTTCACATAATTGTAAAGTGGCATCGTCGGGTTTGAATTTTACGCGGATGGTATCAAAACCAAATCGATAGCCAGCATCTTTTAATTTACTCTCAATTAAATCAACCGCTTCTCCACTCCAGCCAAAGGAACCAAAAGCACCGGCGAGTTTATTGTTAGTAGCGGTGGATAAGACAATTCCTAAAGCTGTTTGTACAGGTGTTGGTGCATGACCGCCAAGGGTAGGAGAACCGATGATGAAACCACCAGCTTTTTCCACAGCTGCCCGAATTTCTTCTGGTTCAGTAAATTCGCAGTTAATTGATTCTACAGCGACACCAGCTTTGGTGATGCCACGAGCGATCGCTTGGGCTAATGTGGCTGTATTACCATAAGCTGATGCATAAATTAACGCCACTGTCAAGTCAGCAGATGTTTGCTGTTGACTCCATTCCCGATAAGCTTTAGTCAGTTCAATTAAGCCATAGCGCACCAAAGGCCCATGCCCATTGGCATACATTCTCACGGGAAAATCGACAAGTTTATCTAGCGCTGTTTCAACTTGACGGGCGTGGGGAGCCATGAGGCAATCAAAATAATAGCGCCGATCCTCGTTATATACTTCCCAACCTTCATCAAATACCTGATCTCCACAGACGTGCGCCCCAAATAACTTATCTGTGTACAGAATTTCTGTTTGTGGATCGTAGGTGCAAAGTTGATCTGCATAGCGGGGATTGGGGGTGGGAATAAATTGTAAATTATGCCCATTACCTAAATCTAGGGTTTCTTCGCCCCGCATCACAAGAATTTGCAAATCTGGATTTTCCAGCGCTGCACGTAAATTTATCGCCCCTGGATTAGAACACACAAAGGTGATTTGCGGGGCAATTTCCAACAAAGCTTTTAAAGTTGCGGCGCGGTTAGGATTTACGTGTCCCAAAATTACATAATCTAAATCTTCAAAATGGAAACGTTGCTGTAAAGCTTCTAAATAAATTTGCGTAAACGTTTCCCCAGGAGGATCGATAATGGCAGTTTTATCGCTTTCGATTAAATAAGAATTAGCAGTTGTACCCTTAGCAAGAGCGTATTCAATTTCAAATCTGAGCCTTGACCAACTGCGCGATCGCAGTATTCTCGTATCTGTAGCTATTGGACAAACTTGAACATCACGGGGTTTATTTTGTGACATAGCTTTCTTGGGGATTGGGGATTGGGGATTAGGGATTGGGTACTGGGGAACTCGGCGTACCTAAAGGGGATAAGGGTCAATGAAGATTAGGTATTTGGAAACTTTTTCCCAGTCCCCAGTCCCCAGTCCCTAATAATGATTACCAACTTTACGGTGATGGACAGCAGTCAAAGCTTCTGGCTTAGAAACCCGTCCAGCGTAGACTGTGCTGTATACTGCCCAGTGGTCGCCACAATCCATTCTACTGGTGACTTCGCACTCCATGTAGGCGAGAGCGTCGTTGAGTATAGGCGCACCATTTTCGGCTGGCTGAGTTCTCACACCTTCAAAACGATCTGCACCAGGGGCGAACCGTTTCAAAAAGTGCTTCATTAATGGTTGGAAATTGCCTTCTTCTAAGATGTTAAGAACAAAGCGATCGCCTACCTGCATAAGTGATTCAATTGCCCGATCTTTGGCGACTGCAATGGAAAATCCCAATGGTTTGAAGCTAGCTTGAGCAACCCAGGAGGCTAACATAGCACTGGATACATCGCCTTTTTTGGCAGTGATGATATATAGTCCGCCGCTAATTCTACCTAATGCTTTATCTAAGTCAGCACCAAGAGATTTCATCGCTTTGATGCTGCGATCGCGTGTTACCCATTGAGCTAAGTCTGTACCCGCTTCTTCACACAGCTTGTAAGTATTTTCCGTAGGTGTTTCTTTAATCCGAATCGCTGGAAAAACTGTTGTCAAACCCAAATTGCGGAATTTACTCACCAAAGGATCTATCGGTTCATCATCGCCACCGCCAGTTTCAAATATGCCGATGGCTTGCTTTTCTTTAGCAGATCCTAAAACTGTGCTGAGTGCAGCTTGAATACTCGCAGCACCAGAAGCCGGAGGTAGACCAACGATTAGCCCAGCACAGCGGCTAACTAGTTCCCGTAGTTCTTGTAAATCGACTTCAGATCCCAAATCGACAATTTCCACGGCAACACCAGTTTTACCGATACCGTTGGCAATTGCTTGGGCGAGGCGATCGCTATATCCGTATTCGGAAACGTAAAATATTCCAACTGCTGTTTCTGGCTTGCTTTGGCTTTGGCTCCAAGTGCGATAACGTCCAACTAGTTCTTCAACATTATGAGATAATAACGGCCCGTGTCCTGTGGCAATCATGTCGATGGTTTTCAGTTCCGCCATCCGCTTCAGAGCAGACAAAACTGAGCGTGCATTTGGCCCCATCAAGCAATCGTAGTAATAATGAAAGTCTTCTTCGATCGCTGCCAAGTTTTCATCAAAGGTGCTATCTGAGCAATAGTGCAACCCAAAAGCATCACAGGTATAGAGAGTTTTGGTTTTGTGGTCAAAGCTGAAAATAGTATCCGGCCAGTGTAAATTTGGGGCAATCACGAATTCAAATTCATGACCATTACCCAAATCTAAGCGATCGCCATTTTTCACAATCCGCCGCTTAAATGGCTGATGTACCAAATCCTCAAGAAACTGAATTGCCACTTTAGAACCGACAACGGTTATTTCTGGAGCGATTTGCAGCAAATCTTTAACTAAACCGCTATGGTCTGGCTCGGTGTGGCTGATAATCAAATAATCTATTTCTTTTGGGTTAATTAATCCCGTGAGCGTATCAAAATATAGTTGACGAAACTTTTCGTGGGAGGTATCAACTAAGGCTGTCTGCTCTCCACGAATGAGAAACGAGTTATAAGTAGTACCGTTTTGCAGACCAAACTCAATATCGAAGCGATCGCGATCCCAATCCAAAGAGCGAATAGCCGTCGTCTCTTGAGCAATCTCTACAGTCTGTATGGTGAGCCGTTTTTCAGTTTTTTCGGTGAGCGCTACCATAACTCCCCTCCTTAATACAATGAGTATTTCTTCCTCTTATTTTATTGTGACACGGCTTGAATGTTAATTTTTATTAAAAATCCTATGGCTTGCTTAAAAAAGTTAAAAGTGTGAAACCGCAGAGGGATTGGGGGCATGGGGAAGATTTGGCTAGCATTGGAAATTGGGAACTCTCGGCTACATTGGGCGTTGTTGATTGGCAAAAAGCTTTACTCAACTTGGGATAGCGACCATCTAGCTGAGTCTGTTATACAACAGTTAGCTAAATGTCAAACCCTGGATCATTTACTACTGGCAATTTCTCCATCCCATCAGAAAATTAGGGTAGAAAATACTTCTTCATCCCCCCCTCCTCTCCTCCTCGCCTCTGTAGTTCCTAGCCAAACTGCTATTTGGCAAACTTACCCAAATACTCACGTTATTACATTAGAGCAAGTACCACTCAAAAATGTTTATCCCACACTGGGAATTGACCGCGCTTTAGCTTTGTGGGGTGCGGGGAAAACTTGGGGTTTCCCCATGTTGGTGATTGATGCTGGTACAGCGCTGACTTTTACAGCTGCGGATGCTAATGAGTCTCTAGTTGGAGGTGCAATTTTGCCAGGATTAGGTTTGCAATTTGCAAGTCTCGGTCAACAAACAGGACAATTACCATTTGTAGAAACGGGAAAATTTGCATCTCTACCACCACGTTTTGCGCTTAATACTACAGAAGCAATTCAAAGTGGAGTAATTTACACTCTCTTAGCTGGAATTAAAGATTTTATTGATGCGTGGTTGCAATTATTTCCTGATGGGAAGATTGCAATTAAAGGTGGCGATCACACTTTATTAGTAAACGTGCTGCAAACCCGATTTCCGAAAATAGCAGCACGTTTAATTATTGAACAAAACTTAATTTTTTGGGGAATGCGGGAAATAGTAATGGGTGAGCCTATTTAAGCCAGACCATCAACTACTACCAACTAGATGACCCGATATCTTGCGGCTTGGTTGCTTTTGATCAATAGTTCTACCGTTATCTACTTTAGACTCAGCATGTTTGTTGTTATTGACTTTGATGCTGGTAGTTCGGCTGTTACCAATTCTAGTTGTTGCTTCTGCTGAAATATCAGGTACGACTACTAAAGTCAATACTAGAGCTACTAAAATCTGTGCTAGAGAATGAGATAGAATCATAATTACCTCCAAAAAATTATTGTGAATCGCCAAGTTATTGGTTGGGTTTGCGATCGCTCTACCGAGTTTAGAATTATTTTCATCAAATCAAAGGACAATCCATTACATAAAAGTCCGGCGCTCTAGGTGGTATTTATTTTGGATACGCTGAATATCTTCAGTTAAACTACTTTGATAATTTCGATTTATGTTTTCTTGTATTAGCATTGTTTATTGCCTATCAAGATTTGTTTGTTTCTGCATTAATCTAATTACAAATTTAACTAAAAAATTATTAGTTTGTAAATTTAATTTCATAAATCACCTCATATATATTTAAATAATAAGTTTGAAAATGGATATCGCCCATATTAATTTGTAAAAAACCGCCTTAAATTTGCTAATTAATGATGCAATTTTCTAGGCGGTTAATTTCTAGCTTAGACTTCAAATTGAAGTTTTAAGGATATGCTGCAACTACGTGGCATTTATTTGGATCTTTTTTGGCTCGGTTAGCCCAGGCTTTACATTTACCTAGAGCCTCCTCTGATGTACTTCCCTCAAATGGATATGCATAATTATCATGAAAAACGATAACTCTTGCAGCCAAGGCAGGAAATTGAAAGCTGATAAATCCTGCGAATAAAACACCGCTTGCTGTCATTAAAGGCAAAGTGTTATTGTTGATTAATTTCATCTTCTTTCTCCGAATAAAGTTTGACTGTTTGGTTTAAATTGATTGGTAAGAACTCTTTATGTTTACCATCCAGGTTTTATTGTTAATTACAGGGACATTCTTTTGGAATTTACGCTTGAGCAGGTTCAACAAGAGTGAACTTATTAAAACCATTCATCATCGTAAGTATAGAGACTGTAGCGATAGCGGCCGACAAAGAAATAATAGTCAATTTTATGGAAGTCTTCATGTTCTGTATCCTATTTTGATGATTGATGTATTCAGACATTGGTTTGACATTAGCAGTTCCAGAAAAGTGAGCGAAGTTCAGCAACTTTAGCTACTGTAGATTGAGTTTTTTAGAACTAAATTTAAAGTTTAGTCTTCTGGACATTTACCTCTGCTTACACCAAAGCTTTGAACACCACACGCTTTAAATCCTGCATCTACTTCTGTATATGCTTTGACGCTTCTTCTACCACCTGACTGACATTTAACACACCACCAAATTTTTTTAATGGGAAAACCGATCTCTTGTGTTTTATCTCCAAGATTATTAGCATTCCTCTGAAGCTGTTTTGAATACAGACTGTTTATTAAGCTATTTCCAGTTTTCTGAATTTTCTGGTGTGAGATAGCTGAACAACTGCTTTTCTCTCTGACGATTGATGTTTGTACCTCAGCTTGAACTGGAATCTGTGCCGATAGAAAGCCAATTGTTACTAAACCGAATACAGGAATTATTTTTCTGAATGTAGACATAAATGTTGTACCCCTGAGTTTTGTAAAGAGTTGAGTTTAGTTGATTTCAAAAAAATAAACTTAATTCAACTCATGTACTAAAGATAATTAAGCATTTTCAATTTGTCGGTGATAAAAAATTATCTAAAGTTATGATGTTTAAAGTTATAATTTTTTAATCTAGCTTTAAAAAGTTATAAAAAGTTATTTTGTGAGAGTAAAATATTTATTAATATGAATTCAGAAGACGCATTTATTAGAGTTGACGAAGCCATAGAAATTATAGAGTCTGCCCTGAAACCAGAATCTCTAAGCGATGTTCAGCAGGATATGTTTAGCAAAATATGGGAAGGGAAAACTTACGATAAAATTGCAGAAGAGTTAGATTATCAGCCGGAATACATTAAATATGTTGGATTTCAATTGTGGCGATCGCTCACAAATGCTTTTGGTGAAAAAGTGACCAAAAGTAATTTTCGGTCAGTGTTGCGGCGCTACAAACGGGATGTCAATATCCAAGAAGTTGACAATGAAGAAAGTAATTTAAAATCAATCACTTCTCAAACCAAAAGCTGTACAGATTGGGGTGAAGTTATTGACGTTTCTGTATTTTTTGGTCGTGTTGATGAACTAACTACCCTCAGCCAATGGATATTACAAGATGAATGCCGTTTAGTAGCATTGTTGGGTATGGGAGGCATCGGTAAAACAAGTCTTGCAGCTAAACTTGCAGCACAAACTCAAGGTGAATTTACATATTTGATTTGGCGCAGTGTGCGTTATGCACCATCTTTATTAAGATTACTAACTGATATCAACAATTTTTTTGCAAGTGTATCGCAAACAGAGATACCAGCAACAATAGATGCTCAACTATCTCACCTAGTGCATACGTTACGTACTCATCGCTGTTTGCTCATACTTGATGATTGGGAGATGATTTTACGAGATACAGATATAGCTGGATATTATCGTCAAGGTTATGAAGGTTATGGAGAGTTGCTCAAACGAGTGGGACAAGAACGCCACAAAAGTAGTTTGTTGTTACTTAGCCGAGAAAAACCTATAGAAATAGCGTCTCTGGCTGGTGAATCTTTACCTATTCGGGCGCTACAACTTAAGGGCTTGAAATTAATCGATGCTAAACAGCTGTTAGTCACAAAAGGTTTTACTGGTACAGAGAATGCTTTGGATGAACTTATTCAACTCTACCGAGGTCATCCGGCTGCTTTAAAAATTATTGCCACCACAATTAAAGATTTATTTAACCGTAATGTCTCTGAATTTATGGGACAAAGTTCTTTAGTAATTGGAGATATTTTTGCTAATCTTCTTCAACAACATTTTGAACGTTTATCAGATTTAGAACAGGCAATTATGTACTGGTTGGCAATTGCACATCAACCGCTTTCACTAATTCAATTAAAAGCAAACTTTCAGGTGGGGGTGTCGAGTTCGGAACTGTTAGCAGCTTTAGAATCTTTGGGACGAAGAGCGCTGATCGAAAAAGAAGCAGCATCATCTGATACTAATATTTTGTTTGTCTTACAACCTGTTGTAACTAAATATGTTACAAATATCTTTATAGAAGAAATTTGTCAGGAAATCAATGAAGCCATAGCAACTACCTCTATTGAAAAATTCAGGTTACTCAGAAACCACCCTTTAGTTAAGGAAGATGATAACATCCACCTCAAACGGATTCAAGAACGTCTATACTTACGTATGGGAACTAAAGCGGTGGAAGTGCATCTACAAAACTTACTTGCACAGGTAAGTGAAAATATTTTTGCTAACGTGGGATACGCAGAACATAATTTACTTCTGCTACTAGAATAAACAAAGCAATGATTACATCTGCCGTGATTCGTCCAGGAGTACTACTTCAAGGTCGCTACCGAGTTATTTGTCAAATTGGTGGCGGTGGTTTCGGTCAGGTTTTTGAAGTGGATGATAGTGGTGTTCCCAAAGTATTAAAGGTTTTGAAGTTAGAGCGTTTTCAAAGTCTGACAATTAAACAAAAAGCGATCGCTTTATTTCAACGAGAAGCAGAATTACTCAGTCGGCTTAAGCATCCTGGGATTCCCAGTGTAGAACCAGAAGGATATTTTACTTGGTCTGAAGGCGGTGAGCCATTGCACTGTTTGGTGATGGAGAAGATTCCCGGCTGTAATTTACAACAGTGGCTAACAGCACAAAATAATCAACCCATTACCACGCAAACAGCCCAGGAATGGTTAATCCAACTGGTAGAAATTTTGGAGAAGTTGCATCAATATCAGTATCTCCATCGTGATATCAAACCTTCTAACATTATGCTCAAACCTGATGGGCAACTAGTGCTGATTGATTTTGGTGCAGTACGGGAAGTTACTGAAAGTTATCTACAAAAACAAAAAGGTAACGAAACTGGTACTGTCCTTATTTCCCCAGGTTACACTCCAGCAGAGCAAGCGGAAGGTCATGCTGTACCACAGTCAGACTTTTTTGCGATTGGACGTACCTTTGTATACTTACTTACTGGTAAATCGCCGCTTGATTTCCCCAAGAATTCCCAAACTGGTGAATTAATTTGGCGTAATTATGCAACGCAAGTTTCACCTGAATTTGCCGACTTGATAAATCAAATGATGGCACCTTTCCCCGGACAGCGATCGCAAAGCTGCCAAGAAATTTTAGAGTACTTAGGAAAAAGTACACAAAATACACTTTTCTCAAAGCTTGTTGCTACAATACCAGGCTTGAGTCGTTTAGACACAAAGCACAAAATCAGCAAGAAGAAACCTCTTCAACGTAGATTGCAATGGATAGTAACCAGTTTGTTATTATTTGCAGGTTTTAATTTGTGGAAATCTTCCCCCGATATAGCTTTTGAACTAAACGAATGGGGAATGGATAGTAAAAATTTGGTGAATGCCGAATTGTATTATCGTTTAGCGTTAATTTTTGACCCAAAAATGCCAGAACCTAGTTACAACTTGGGTTTACTTTACGAAGACCAAAAGAACTTCAATCAAGCAGAAATGGCATACAAAAAAGCTATAGAGCAAGATTGGCAAGAAGGATATAAGGCATATAATAATTTAGCGCGATTATATATTCTACAGAAACAATCACTAAAAGCAGTATCATTGCTAGAAAAAGAACTTCCTTTTGCCTCTGAAGATAAAACTAAATATGCCATGCTCAAAAACTTAGGCTGGGCAAACATAGAACTAGGACGCTACAAAGAGGCACAAACCTATCTTAAAAAGGCAATTACTGTACCATCTATGCGGCCTTCCGCCTACTGTTTAAACGTCCAGATTCTTCTAGAATTACAACAACTAAAACAGCAAGCACTACCTGATTTACATAAATGCCTTAATTTGGAACCAAAAACTCCAGAAGAATATGAGTGGAAAAATAGAGCGCAAAAAATTCTAGCTACTTTACAACAGACTTCCAAATATGAAAATACTGGGATTGAGTGATGAAGTTAAAAAAACTACTAAAAAACTGGGAAAATAAAAGTCGAATTACCAAAACTTTTGTTTGGTTTGCAGCTATTTTATTGTTGTTGGTAATGTTGACAACACTACCTAACATTCACACAGCATTTGGCTTTGATCGCAGTGAAATAATACTTGCTCAAAGTAGGACATGCAGACGTGCTAGGACTGGCGATCCTCGCGATCCCAGTTTGGCGAATGTTCCTTATTTGATTAGCCCCCGCCATACTTCACTTTTAACTAATAAACCAAAGCTGCGTTGGAATTCTGTCCTTGGGGTTAAACAGTACACAGCTAGCTTGGTTAAGGGTGACAAAACAATTTGGCAAACTACACTCGACCAACATGAGGTTGTTTATCCTGGAGAACCTAAACTGGAAGCGGGTGCGGAATATTTGCTAATTATCAAAGCTGATAATGGTAAATCATCCCAAGATGAAGAAGCATCTCAGCAAGAGTTTAGGTTATTACCAAAAGCAGAAGTGGGGATTGTTAAAGCAACACTAAATAATAAACAACTTCCAGATAAGAATAAAGCGTTAGCGAGAGCTTACATTTACAGTGGTTTTGGATTGAAAGCTGAGGCAATTGATACGCTGGAAAAAATAATAACTAGTGGTATTGAAGAAGCTGCTTTATACAAAAAACTCGGCGATCTTTACTGGGAAACAGGTGTTAATGTACTGGCAGAAATTAAATATCTTCAGGGTGTTAAACTAGCGATCGCAGCACGAGATATCCCAGAACAAGCACACATTTCCGCAGCTTTGGGAGAGTTGTATATAGAAATTGGTGATGAGAAAGCAGCCCTCAAATACTTTATCCAAGCGCGAGAAAGTCACAAAACATTGGGTAACGCGCAGCGAGTCAAGGAACTGGATGCAGAGATAGGAGAACTCAAATCTCTTTGAATTGTAGCAATAAAACTTATTGTTGTAGTTGCTACGTAAATTATAGAATTACTTAAAAATATTCTCAAAAATAGTTAAATTATGGAAGATATAGAAAGCTCTCAAACTTCTTCTATCAAGAATGCAGAGCAATTATTAAAGCAAGGTAAAGATAGTTCTGATTTAAATGCTGCTTTAAATTTATACGAACAGGCATTAGAAATTTATAAAAAGCATAAAGAGAAAGCTGGTATTGCCAGTGCTTACAATAACATTGGTGTAACTTATGCTCGCTTGCAACAACAAGAATCAGCATTAAATTATTTAGAAAATTCTCTAGCACTATGGGAAGAAATAACTGATAAAGAAAAAGAAGCAATAGCCTTATTAAATATTGGATGGGTATATAAAACTTTTAATCAAATATTCCAAGCTTTAGAATTCTACTACAAAGCCTTAAATATTCATCAAGAAATTGGCAATCAAAAAGAGCTTGCTGACACATTACAAATTATTGGCGCAGCTCATGAAAAAAAAGCAATTAAATTTTATCGCCAAGCCATAAAAGTTTATAAAGAAATTGGTGATAATCAAGCCCTCGAAGATATTTTTAATAATACTAAAATTGCTGAACTTGAAGAGACTCCCGTAGAAAGTGACGATGGGGATAAAGATCCAATAATAATAATACCTGATCCCGATCCAAAATAGACGTTTCTGAATTAACAGATAATTTTGTAGGATGTGGATATAGCAATTTCAAGAATAACCTGAGATTATCTGCTTATGCTAAATAATTATGCACTTCTTTATCTTTAAATATTTTAATATTATAGCAGCAATACTGTTAATTTTTACTATTCAACCACTGTATTCATTACAAGCTAAAACACTAATATCGGCTCAAGTTAGCTTATTAAAATCGAACAACAAAAAAGAAGCAGACCGATTATATAAGCAGGGGGTTAATGAATATCAAAATAGTCAATTTCAACAAGCTTTGATAACCTTTCAAAAAGCGTTAGC
Organism: Nostoc sp.; assembly: GCF_036916985.1. GTDB lineage: Bacteria > Cyanobacteriota > Cyanobacteriia > Cyanobacteriales > Nostocaceae > Nostoc. The sequence continues at coordinate 874 of NZ_JBALFD010000095.1, read as the reverse complement.
AATTTATCAGAAAATAGCATCTTTTTCGGATGTAGCAAAATGTTTAAGAACAATAGGTAATACTCACTATCAAATTTCTAATTACTCTCAAGCATTAAATTCGTTAAACCAGGCTTTAATTATTTATCGAGATATAGGTAATAGCCAAAAGGTTGTGTATACATTGAATACTTTGGGGGCAGTATACAATCAACTGTCTCAATATTCCCAAGCAATAAATTCTTATCAGCAAGCTTTGGTAATTAGTCAAAAAATTAATGATAGAAAAGCTACACTTATTACCTTAAATAACATAGGGACTATATATCAGTCTCAAAGTCAATATGATGAGGCAATTAAATATTATTACCAAAGCTTTAAGATTAGTAAAGAAATTGGTGATTCAGAATATATTGGAGCCAGCTTAAACAATATTGGAATCATTTATGATTTGACGGGAAAGTATTATCAGGCAATTGATTTTTATCAGCAATCTCTAGCATTTACTAAGAGTGCAAAGAATCTGAAAGAGCAAGGTCAAATTTTAAATAATATTGGACTAGTGTATCACAGTCTTGGTCAATATGATGCAGCACTGAAATATTATCAGCAAGCACTAGCAATACGCAAAAAGGTTAGCGATCGAGTCGGTGAGGGGCGAACTCTTCATAATATAGGTTTCACCTATAGTAACAAAAAGCAATATTTTAGAGCTATATCTTCTTATCAGCAAGCCATAGTTGTTTTTAGAACAATAGGTAAGCAATCAAGTCTGGGTAATAGCCTTAATAATATTGGCTATAAGTAGGTGGTTACAATTAAATATAAGATAGAGAAGGTCTAAAAAACAGGTACTACAAGATGTCTGCTCCATTGCGAGTTAGATTAACAGATT
>NZ_JBALFD010000094.1:0-463 GCF_036916985.1 Nostoc sp. | reverse complement strand
TCTGTTTATCGGAATTTCGGGCTTTTGAGCCAAAAAAGCGGCTAAAAAGTAACCACCAGCAAAAATAATTTGCGCTTCGCAAGCAAATTTGCAATTTCTGTGATAGTCTTTTTGTATGGGGAATCAAGACAGCGAAAGTACAAAAAGTCTTCAAAGAGAAATGATATAAACTCAAAGACGACACTTTCGCCTTGGCAGATGCAATGTTTAAATCCGCTACGGCTTTTTGAAACTAAGAGACAAAGCCAATGAAGCAGGATAGTGACCTCCGTAATAACTTGAAGTCCATTAGAACTCGCTTAGGTATGAGCCAACAAGATTTGGCTAACATCGCTAATGTGACTCGTCAGACTATTAGTGGTGTAGAGTCGGGACTATATGCTCCCTCAGTAGCCATCACACTTCGCTTGGCCAAAGCGCTTGGGTGTCAAGTTGAGGATCTATTCTGGTTAGAGCGGGATTT
>NZ_JBALFD010000093.1:0-1892 GCF_036916985.1 Nostoc sp. | reverse complement strand
TTAATTATGGTGCAGGACGAACTAAAGAACAAAGTAGCTTTGATTACTGGTGCAAATAAAGGTCTGGGGCTGGAAATGAGTCGCCAACTCGGACAACATGGATTGACAATTCTGATAGCGGCCCGAAACTTAGATGCAGCTAAAACAGCAGCGAGTAACTTAGAGAATGAAGGAGTAATAGCTCACCCAATTGCCCTGGATGTTACTGATAGTACTCAAATTGAATCTGCTGTTCAACAAATTAGTAACTCTTTTGGTCAACTTGATGTCTTGATCAATAACGCGGGTGTGTTTTTAGATGGTGATTGGTTAACCAGTAATGCTAGTTCTATTTCTGTAGACATTATTAGACAGACATTTAGCACCAACTTTTTTGGCTTAGTGGAATTAACTCAACGAGCATTGCCGTTAATATTGAATAGTCCTAGCGGTCGAATTGTAAATATGTCGAGTATTGAAGCCTCGTTAACACTTCATGCTGACCCCAATTCATTCATCTATGATTCCAAACCATTTGCTTACAATGCTTCTAAGGCAGCAGTGAACTCATTTACGATTCATTTAGCTCATGAGTTACGCAATACTCCGGTGAAAATTAATAGCGCTCATCCGGGTTGGGTAAAAACGGAATTAGGTGGTGAAGGTGCAATGATGGACATCGCATCAGGTGCGAAAACTGGTGTTGAATTAGCGATATTGCCAAATGATGGCCCCAGTGGTGGGTTTTTCCATCTTGGGGAACCAGTAGCTTGGTAACTTATACCACGATTTGAAGCAGTGGCATAAGTTATTAGTCATTACGCAAATTTCTCACGATTTTCGTACACTCGATAGTAATGAGTATTGATTCTTAGGGCGAATGGCGATTCATCCCATACATTGAAGGAATGGGATGAATCGCCATATTTTGTAAAAAGTTGAGCATTATCCTTCTAACTCTGACTTTTCCATATTCCGTGAAAAGTCGGCTCTAACTCTAATCAAGTCATCTATTATTAGAGGTGCTTCTTAGTACGTGAATACTGATTTAAGCATTAGATATTGCCCCTATTTGGTACTTGAGAATTAGTATTTTACGCTGATACACTTCAATCTCAGCTTCAAGTTCAGCACGTAATTCAAGTGATGTAAGTGGCTGAATCTTCTGCTCTTCAAGATGTGACACTTCGGAAATATCGTTTTTATCTAGGACAGCATAACGCCAAGATTCATTACACAAGCCAGTCAATAGATTATTGGGTGGATAATACTGAATCCCAACAATCACTCCTTGTTTAGTTCTTTGCCCTAACGAATATTTGGGTGATGTCCAGTAATTGGGAATAGTGACAACTTTTGGAGTTTCCATTTGTACCTCTACAAAAATGTTCAAAGGTGAATTGTTTATTGACTCGAATGTGAAACTTGAGATGGCTCTGGCTTTTTGGAATACATTCGTCAGAAGTCAGGAATGAAGAAGGGAAAAGGGGAAAGGGAACCAGCCGCCACACTTAAGATTGCTGCGGAATGTATTCATATCCTCAAGAAGCCTTTCTTTGTTTGACAAGCACCGAACGCAAGTACCGCCGACAAGGTGCTTCTCCCCGATAAATCAAAATCCTCAGCGCCTCTATTTCCTGCATTGGAGAAACACAGATTTCCGCGATGGCACTAATCAAATTCTGTTGCGAACGCACATAGTCTTGGTGAAGCTGCTCTAATTCCTGAATCCTGGAATTTAACTGCTGTATTTGCCGCAATGCTTGAGTTAAGGACGATTCTTTATTTTGAGAACGATTATCTAGAGTTAACGTCATTTTCTTACTCCTCTAAATTTAGATTCTTCCTGTTTACTGTTGAGTGGCTTGTTCCACCTGAACAATTGCGTCTACAACTTCTCCCAAAATATTAAA
>NZ_JBALFD010000092.1:0-164460 GCF_036916985.1 Nostoc sp. | reverse complement strand
TTTGGCTATGGCAATTATTGATGGCATGGAAGCCAGAAGCGTAAAGGGTGAATATGCCCTTGAGCGTCTTATATTTAATTGTGCCTAGCTACTTATTACTTTGACGAATACCAGGAAGAACAAAATTAAATGCCGAAAAGTAGCCATAGGAAGAAGTGATAACTACTGTGTCTGGATCTTCTTGAAGTATTTTTTCTTTGATCTGCTTAACCCAGCCACTATTACTAGCTCGAATTCCATGAAGAATAAATACCACATTATTTATAGCAATGGATGGAGCTAAATCAGGATCGTCACCTAATCGTTCATCGCTAAGAATTGCATCCCTAATCAACTGATATCTTTCTTCTCTGTCTTCTGCACAATCTATGCGGTGAATATTTGTGTCTTCCGCATCAGGAATATCTATATGAAAAGCATCAGGAAACTGTTCTAAATCAACACTATCATCACGAGTTATATTTCCATCTTTTGCCCCCAGTAATTGAACAACAGTTAGTGGATAATAAGGTTGTGAAAAATGTCTAATCCAGTCTATTCTCAAATTTGTGATAAAGGCAGATCCTTTAATAAAGTCTTGTAATGGCATCAATCTCCTTAAGGAAAAAGATGTAACTTTCTCAAACGCCCTTACCATTCGCCAAATTAGAGATTGAGTAGGATCTAAACCCCGATTGGGTGAAGCCAAAAGAACAAAGCGCCTAACGTACTCATACCAAGGACTTTGATTATAGCCACCCTCACTATACATACCAGATGCTATTAAATAAGCCTGCCGAATAAGAATACCACCTAAGCTATGTCCGACAAGGATAACTTCTTCAAAAGGCCCTTTGTTTTTCCATGTTGCATCTATTTTTGCTTTTAGCTGTTTAGATAAGCTGAAGCCTCTTTCAAAACTCTGATTTTTAAGATAATGCTTATCCCAAAGCAGCCATTGGGTTTCCGCTAGGGTAGTTTCCTGTTGAAGATTTTCTACTAATGGTTTCCAACTTTCAACATCTTGATTCTCAGAAGGGACAATAACAATGAGCCGTTTTAAGGCAGTTGAGCTAACATAAGTAGTTTTAGGTGTAGATTGGCTAATTGTTGTTCCCCCTGTCCCTCCCCAAGCCAGTCCTACAGGCTGTTCCTCAAAACTTGCTTTGATTCCTAAATTTTTTTCTATATACTCAGCCAATAAACTAGCATTTCCATCTTCCGAACTGTAAGTAATAACAAAAGCTGGTTGTACTGCTTGTATTAGCGAGACTACTCCGTTCAAATCAGCACTATTAGAGTCAAAATTGTCTGATTTTACATCTATAACCAAAACATCTATTTTAGGGAAAGAAGCCTCAAAGAAACTCGAAGACCAAGAAAAATCCGATGAATACATTACGTTAATGCCATTTTCAGTGCGAATCACTGGCATAACTGAACCAGGCATATAACCCGATGGGAACAGACATATTTGAATGTTCTCGACTGTATGACAGCTTCCATCGGCTGGAAGAACTTCAAATTGCCCACGTCTAAACTGTATATCTGGAGATTTTTCTAACAATTCTTCATAAGTTTCTTGGCTTAAGACAATCTTTTTTTGCTGTCCTTTACTGGTACTGAAATCATTAAGGCGATTGATATTAGTCTGTATGCGAATAGAACGCTCTGGAGCAAATCCATCACAAGTCACAGTCTGACCAATAAGAATACATCCATCTTTGCGAACAGTAGCTGCACCTTGAAGATTATTCATTGTTGCTCATTTTAGTCAATAAATTGGCGACAAAAGCTTCCACCTTCTGAGGTGTAAGATGGGGAGCAACTTTAGTATTTTTAATAGCTGATTCGGTTAATGTAAAGCTAAAACGTCCATTTTTGATAGCAGCAGAAAGAACGTTTTCCTCATGTACTAGCTTAGATAACATAGCTCGAAGCTCAAAACTATACTGTTCTTCCCATTGACTTCCATTAGTTAGAGTTGGAAGTTTGCCCAGGAAAACATAATGGTGAATAACCTTGGGTCGAGTCGAGTCAATTGTTTCTATACAGTGAGTTAAGCTTCCTCCCCCCCGCAGGTTGCATTGAAGAATCGCACGAACTTCTTCTTTGCTTCTCTGATTCTCAAGCGCATCTTTAGCCAAAAGGTTAATATTTTCAGACCCTTTAACCCTCGAAATTTCCGATGCTACGGAAAAAGACAGATAACCTGGTGATGTTCCCCAATTGACAAGAGGTTGTATTTCAGGCGGGAGCGATAATAGCAAAAGAAACCTACGCAAAATAGAGGAGTCTTTTAATTCAAGTTCTTGGGCGATCTGATTGAGGGAAATTCCCTGAATTTGATACAAGCGATTTAATAATTGAGCAACTTGTATCGGAGACAGCCTACGATTTTTCTTATGCGTTCCAATAGAGAGAATTAAATCTCGTCGTTCCTCAGACGAAAGTGAATCTAACATAAGTTTTTAGCTTAGAGATAACCCCGTTCAGAAAGTGCTGCTTCAAGGAGAGTTATAACCGCATTATTTTGGTCAATTTCCTCATCTTGTGTAAATTGATTTAAAGCATAATATAGTTTGTCGCCAACTACTACTCTGAGATTTATTTGCTGCTGCCGCTTACTCCTTTGTATAACTTCTTTTGGAGGTATACTTGGCTCTTGAATCGCAACTTTTTCGATTTGTCGTTGTTGAATACCACTCATTTTTTGCATTTCTTCGGCATAAATAATAGCAGCTTCATTGTTAACTTCTTTACTAGATGAGTCTGTTGCTGCTTTTTGGGCCCGAAGTGCGACATCAAGTTTTAAACCGCTTTCAACTTTTTCTCTTAATGGTTCAATCAGTTGCTCATACTTAACATACTGACTTACCTTATAATAGGGAAGTCCTAATGTGTCTGAAATCCTTTTAATAGACCCATATTTTCTGTATAACTCTGTGCAAGCATCAATGTAGTCTTTGGTTGACAAATTTTGCCGAACCATATTCTCAGTTAGAGAAATCGCTTTTGCAATTTCTGGTTCTACTGGTTCAGCAAGGATTGTGGCACGTATAGTTTCACGTTCTAAATACTGATGTGCTAGAAAACGCCTCTGACCTGTGACTACTTCATATCGTCCTTCCGCTTTTGGAGAAACAACAATTGGCTCAAGGAGTCCTATTTTTTCAATGCTGGCTGCTAATTCTTGAATACCTTCGTCAATATCGCTAGTACGAACTTGAGACAGTCCGATGTCAATTTGGTCAAGTGGAATTTCTTTAACGACACTATTCTCAGTAATTGTCATCTGTACCTCATCATTAACCGTTTTATCTTTAAATTTCCACCATGCCCAATGCCCAATCCCTAACAACTAATGATTCAATAGATTTAGGAAGTATTGTGGAGAAAAATAAATGTTTGCAATTGCAGCTTACATCGGCTTTTTAGCTTTGTTCTTCGGTTTATCTGTTGGTCTGTTGTTCGGTCTGCGGACTGCCAAGATAATTTAACTAAGACTCTTGTGGGGCGGGCAGTGTTCGACTGAGCGCTCACGCCGAAGTCTTACCTGCCCTCAGCTTATCCGGGGACGGGTGAGACACCCATCCCACAAGAAGATATTTATCCTACAACAGCCGGACTTGCTATTTTCTCCTGTCTTTGGGAAGGCGATCGCATACCCAAACCAAGTAAGTTCAGCATTTCTCGGTCAGTGTCGTAATCTGGACAGGGAGTTGTCACTGTTAACATCTTGTTGTCGTCGCTAGAAAAGATAGAATTGGCTCCTGCCATAAAGCAGAAAGCTTGCTCAACTTGAGAAAGTCTCGCTCTACCAGCACTAAGACGCACATCGGAAGCTGGCATTAAAATCCTGGCTGTGGCAATCATCCGTACAATGTCCCAAATGGGGACATCAGGCTGATTTTCTAAGGGTGTGCCTGGTACTTGTGAAAGAATATTAATCGGCACGGACTCTGGATGTGGATGTAAGTTTGCCAGAGTTTGTAACATTCCAACACGGTCATCGACGGTTTCGCCCAAGCCCAGGATACCGCCAGAACATACAGTAACATTTGTCTGACGGATGTTTTCAATTGTGTTCAAGCGATCGCTATAAGTTCTGGTGGTAATAATTGTGCTGTAATATTCCTGCGAGGTATCTAAGTTATGGTTGTAGGCGTAAAGTCCCGCTTCTGCCAACTTCCTGGCCTGATTTGCCGTCAACATACCCAGAGTGCAGCACACTTCTAAACCCATCGCCGTCACATCCTTGACCATTTCCAGGACTTCCTCAAATTGTGAGTTATCCCGGACTTCGCGCCAAGCAGCACCCATACAAATGCGACTAACACCAGTTTCTTTCGCTTTTTGGGCAATGTTAACTACAGTTTCCTTTTCTAGGAGTGCTTGCGCCTTTACCTCTGTTTTATAGCGAGAAGATTGGGCGCAGTAGCTACAATCTTCTGGACAACCCCCCGTTTTAATCGATATGAGCTTACAAACTTGTATTTTTGTTGGGTCATGATATTGGCGATGCACGCTAGCAGCTTGATAAATAAGCTCTAGCAATGGCGTGTTGTATATCGCCCGAATCTCTAATTCCTGCCAATCGTAGCGTATTCCCACCACATCACTATCCTTCTTGTAGACTGGGTTGAATCTTGAGCTGTATTTTGGTTGAATCTCCTGCGGTACAGCGTTTAGGCAAAGCGATTTTATCGAAATTATGCCCTGCACTGTGCTTTATCACCCATTGGCTCTCAATCCTTCAGCTCTAGATATTAGACATCAGCTTATCAAGATTTTGGTGGAATGGCAGATTAAGAGACTTCCAAATAAAAAAATAATCAATCGCTTGAGGGAGACAAGGGAGAGGGGGGAGACAAAGGAGAGATATTGCTACCTTGTCCCCCTTGTCCCCCTGCTCCGATGTAGGAGCGAATTATATTGCCTTGGCTGCTGCTAAACCGCAGGGTATGAGAGAATTTATAAATTTAGAGAATGTTATGGGAACAGATCCCGCCGATTAAGTGGTTTATGATATCAGAACTGCCAATAATTACAAGCGATCGCCTATTATTACGAGCAGCGATCCATGAAGACATACCCCAAATTCTTAAATACTTCATTAACAATAAAACTTATCTCACCCCATTTTACCCTCTTTGGGCTGATGGTTTCTTCACTGAAGAATATTGGCAATATCAGATAGAGAATAGTTTTCTGGAATTTATCAATGGGCAATCGTTAAAACTATTTATTTTTACCAAAAAAAATCCCACAGTAGTTATTGGAACGGTCAATTTTAGTAATTTTGTTCGAGGAGCCGCTCATTTTTGCTATGTAGGATATAGCCTTGCTGAAAATAAACAAGGTAGAGGTTATATGACAGAAGGGCTAAAATCTGCAACTCAATATCTATTTCAAGAGTTAAATTTTCACCGAGTTATGGCTAATTATATGCCTCACAATCGACGCAGTGGTAATGTACTCAAAAGACTCGGTTTTGTTATTGAAGGATATGCTAGAGACTATTTATTAATTAATGGTCAATGGGAAGATCATATTTTGACAAGTCTGACAAATCCTAATTGGAAAGTACCTATATTTTAAATATAGTAAGTATCGTTATCAAAAATATTTATTTTATTTATCACAGTATCCATATATGAGATTTACTTGTTTGCAAATACTATTTTCTCACAAAAATTAGAAGATTTCTGTAAGACAACAATATTTAAAATTATCTAAAACTATTATTTTGAATTTGTCATTATTGCCAAAATTACAACTATTGATAATAGGGAAATATCTAAACTTAAATAACTTTTATATCTCAGTTGTGAACATTTACAAATTCATAGCAAATTCATAATAAATACACAACAAGTCCATAAGCAAATGCAATAGTAAGATTTATTCACTACCTGGCTTATTTATCAAGGTTAGCTTTAGCCGATGTGTCCAATCTTATTAAATGACTGAGGAGTTTTTCAAATGTCCATTAATTCTATAAAGCCCTTTTCTGTATTTTCTGCTATCTTCGCTTTTGCTACCATCTTAAACGGAGTTGTCTTGGCAGCACCAGTTCCAAATTCAGCCACTACACCAGTCTTAAAAACTCAGACTAGTGCTGCATCACACCAGCCCATCAAACTCACAAAGCAACAGCGGCTACAAATTCAACTGGCTCGCCAGCAAAGAGATAAAGATATTCAGGCTCTATTAAACCCGTCCCAAGCAACTAAATTTAAGGCAGCATTGCAATCCCGTCAGAGAATCAGGATAGTGTTAAAATCTTTGGATCTGAATCAAGATCAACAGAAACAGGTTCAATCAATTTTGCAAACTTATAACCTACAAGTGAAAAAAATTCTCTCTTCACAGGTATCACCAGCAACATCAAACTCAGTAGGATTTGCTGCACCAACATCACAACCAATTAACAAATAAAAAACTCAGCTTCATTTAATTAAGGTTAAGTTTCAGAAGACTGGCGGATTTGATACAAACTTCGGTTAAGCCAGTCTTCATAGCAATCAAAAAAACTCACAGGTTACTTTTGATATTGGTGTGATTCTGAACCAAAAACTCAAATTTAGAGTCTAAAATTGCTAATTAAGTTAACTTTTTCTTTAATTGTAAAATTTTATTCTTTATATGCTCCAGATTTTGATAGTCGTGCTGCCATATTTTAGATATGAGTCGCTTTTTGCGTCTATGCTGATGCTGAAGCCAGAGGTAGTATTAAAGGAAGAATGAATTAAGCTTTGCTCGTAATGACTCTGGCTGAAACCCCAAACTACAAAAATTCTAGCAATCCTTTTCTCACCCTCAACTACGAAAGCGCTTTAGAATCTCTAGGCGATGACTACTATGATGAGGTTGCAGCGGAAGAATTTCCCCAACACCTCCTGCGTTGGCGTAACGATGAACTATTACCCCGTTTTGGCCTAGACCCCCAAGTAGTCAAAGACGAAGATTTCATCACAGCCTTTGGTCAATTTCAAGGGCGCAAACCCTTGTTGGCACTGCGTTACCACGGCTATCAATTTGGTGAATATAACGGACAGTTGGGTGATGGTAGAGGCTTTCTCTACGGACAAGTACGCGCCAATGATGGCCAATTGTACGATTTTGGCACTAAAGGTTCTGGGAGAACGCCCTACTCTCGTGGTGGCGATGGTATGCTGACGCTCAAAGGTGGGGTGCGGGAAGTTCTGGCTGCGGAAGCACTGCATTACTTGGGTGTACGTACTTCGCGCTGTCTAAGCATGATTGAAACAGGTTTACCACTTTGGCGGGGTGATGAACCTTCGCCTACCCGTTCATCTGTGATGATTAGAATGAGCAGTTCTCATATTCGGTTTGGCACTTTTGAGCGACTGCACTATTTCCAGCGTCCAGATTTAACTAAGAAGCTGTTAGACCACGTAATTGAGCAGTATTATCGACACTTAAATGCTGAAGAAGATAAATATACCCTGTTTTACGCCGAATTAGTTAAACGGGTTGCACAACTAGTAGCACAGTGGATGGCGGTTGGTTTTTGTCATGCAGTCCTGAATACTGACAATATGTCGATTACTGGAGAGAGTTTTGACTACGGGCCTTACGCATTTATTCCGAGTTATAACCCATCCTTTATAGCTGCGTATTTTGACTATTATGGACGCTACTGTTACGGTAATCAACCAAGTATTTGCCAACTGAATTTACAAATGCTCCAAGAACCTTTAAAGGCGATTATTGATAAAGGCGAAATGGAAGCTGCATTAGAAAGGTTTGATGAATATTATCAAGCTGAATACAGTTCTTTGATGTTGAAAAAGTTAGGTTTTTCAGAGTTGTCACATCCACAAGCTGGGGAACTGTTGAATGTAACGGTTGAATTTTTGAAAGATAGCCAAGTTGGTTATCACCAGTTTTTTTATGAGATGGCTCGTACTTTTTCATCTAAATGGCGCGATGAACCAGGTTTTGTGATGAATAATTCAGAGATTGTGCCAGTACCGGGTGCGTCAGGAATCTTTGATGATTGGTGCATATTATACCATAAAATATTGAACGATTTTGATAGCAATCGCACCGATATAATTGCCCAAACTCTAGCTGTTCATAATCCCAAAACGGTATTATTAAGACCAGTAATTGAGTCTATTTGGGAACCAATTGCCCAGGAAGATAATTGGCAACCTTTTTATGATTTAGTCAAGCAAATTCAGTCTAGGAAATAGTTAGCAAGGGGCAAGGCTTATAACGAAAATCCTTTTTTCCTTTGCCCTGCGTTTCCATTAGAAAATGGGGTATAAGTAGAAAAGCTCAAAAGCTTGTGTAGCCTCGTTCCCAGCCTCCAGCTTGGGAATGTATTCCGAGAGGCTCTGCCTCTCGTCAAGCTACCTACGGTGTACACACAAGTCTTGAAATTACACCTCACACTTGGTTTCGTCGTCTATCCCTAAGCTGTTGGATCGCTCCGAAAGCTTGTCATTGCAAACGCGAGTGCGTCTCGTAGAGAGGAGGAACGACGAAGCAATCGCAAAAACTACGGGATTATGCGATTACTTCGCTCCGCTCGTAATGACAATTTATTGGGTCTAGAAAGCTTGAAACCCTTGTAAGTAGGTGGGTGGGAAAATTTATAAGTATGTAACAAAAATTTAACCTGAAGAATTGGAGTTAAATTTGACACGCTCTGTACTGTAGTTTCCTTTTTTTCCCCTAGCTTGAATACCATCAATTACAGCGTAAGCAATGGTGGTGCTCATCATCGAATATTTGCCCACATAGTTCATTTTTCTTAAGGTGTTGCCACTCCAATTCAATGGGGTTCATTTCGGAGCAATATTCGGGTAAAAAGAAGATGTACAAACCCATCTGTTCCCATTTTGACTACAGCTTTTGTACTTCTTTGCATCGGTGTATAGGCCCGTTATCCTGCACAATTACCCTAGTACGTCCGGTTCTTTGGGCATCAGCCGCAACATGGCTCCGTTATTTGGATATAAGACTTGCGGTTAACGCCTCCGATCACCAAACCATAAACAAAACTGATCAAAGGTTGAAGAAACCCAATAATGCTTAGTCTGCGACCACGGCGTTTTGTTTGTTCCAAACGTTTTTGCTCACCTCTAAAGTAATAGGTGTAGCCTGGTTCACTCCACAGACAAAATCCTGATTCATCTAGATACTTTAGGTCTATTTCTCCGGTAGCAGCAGCTAATTGCAACATATCTAAGTCTGCTTGCTTTTTCTCCCGTATTACAGGATTTTGTTTTCGTTTATGGCTTTTTCTGCTTCGTTTCCAAATGACCCCCTTTTTTTGAGTACCCGTCTTAATCTGTCAGGACTCAGTTGAATTTGGCGTTAGCGAAGCGGCTCCCTTTGGAGCTTCGCTAAGAAGTTTTTGAGCTAATTGAAGACTATGCCGTCGCCGTCGCCGGAGCCTTCGCCTTCGCCGGAGCCGGAACGTTATTTAGTATCTACATCAGCTGGCGAGCTATGAAAGGAGATCAAAAGCACTCCTTAATTCGCAATATTGCGATCGCCTTTGCTGCAACAGGAGGTACAAGTTTTCGTGGCGCTAACTTAACAGATGCTGATTTCACCCAAGCTACGCTCAAAAGTACAGATTTCCGAAACACAATCCTTATCTGTAGCCGTTGGCATCAAGCCAAAATGCTTGACCGTGTTCATCCTGGCTCAACTTATCTTCAGAACTCACAAATACGTCAACTACTGGTTACAGGACAGGGACAGGATAAGAACTTTGACCGTGAAAACCTGCGAGGTATCAACTTACAAAAAGCTAACCTAGCAGATGCCACCTTTATTGGCGCTGATCTCAGTGAAACCAACTTGCAAGATGCCGATTTGTCAAGAGTAAAACTGAAGCAAACGCAACTAGACGGCACAGATTTAACTGGTGCAAATTTCACAGGCGCGTACATCGAAGATTGGGGCATTACAAATACAACTAAATTGCATGGGGTGAGGTGTGAATATGTCTTTATGCGTTTACCCACAAAAGAAGATCCTGACCCGCTCCGCAAACCTGATAATAAACAAGAGGTATTTGCAGACGGAGATTTTGCCGACTTTATCAAGCCAATTTTTGACACCCTCGACTTATACCATAATCAAAACGTTGACCCCCGTGCTGTTGCCATAGCCTTCAAAAACCTTGCCGAAAACCATCCCGAAGCTGAGTTAGAAATCGTGGCAATGGAGAAACGCGGCGATGATAAAATCTTGCTCAGAGCCAAAACCGCAGCAGGTAGCGATAAATCTCAACTAAGTGCAGAATATTTTGATGATTATAATCAACTCAAAGCTTTATCGCAGAGTCAGCAATTATTACTTGTAGAAAAAGATAAGCGCATTATTAGTTTAGAAAATATGGTACATACTGCTCTCAAGCAGCCGAAATTTTATACTCAAGGAGATACAAATATGTCTGATATCAGTGGCATCAATATTCAAGGTAGCAGTAATGTTAGCGGTATCGCTGGCAATAATTCTATTGCTAATCTGGGAACCATCAGCGGTAACGTGAGTATTGCCCTCAATCAGTTACCTGATGCAACCGATGCCGAGAAACCAGGAATTAAAGAATTATTGTCGCAGTTGCAAGATGCGATCATCCAATCCACATATTTGTCAGAAGAAGACAAAGCCGAAGCGCTAGAACAGGTGAACACTTTAGCAGAAGCGGGTAAAAATCCTCAAGAATCCACCAAGCAAAAGACGGCAAAAACAGCAATCACCATGTTGAAAGGGATATTTACAGGCTTACCTGCTGTTGCTTCTCTAGTTGAAGCGACTAATAAATTATTGCCTGCGATCGCAAAACTATTCGGTTTAGCATAATTAACGTGAGTTCGACGGAGCTAAAAAACGGCAGGAGGTAGTGCAGGTAAATCTTTTGGGTAAAAATCAATCGATGGTTTTTTGGGCAAATAGGTGTAAACAGCCAGTCCAGCCATCAGATTGACCAAAAAGTTAAAGACACTACGATGCCCTTGAGTGTTCTATTTGACACATATTTTTGAGATGGTCATTGACAGATTCAATTACCGCCCGTTTGCGTAAAAGAATTTTGTCAATTAGTTTTACCAAACGGTTTTTCATCTTCTTTTTAGATTTGGTAACTAACTCTAAACCTCGCTGATATAACTCCTCAAATAATTTTTGACCAGATTATCCTCGGTCTCCAAACAGTTTACTTTCTTATATCTTTGGTCATATCAGGTACTGGCTTACGGTCATCTACAAAAGCTTGCGTTAGCTTGAATGCCAGTAATTCTCCACAATCGTTAATAATCAAATGAAGTTTAAATCCGAAATGCCAGCCCACAGAATTTTTACCCCATTTCACTAACCCCTTAAAAACTTTATGGGCATGTGCGCGACAATTGTGACAAACATCTATCGGAGTAGAATCAATAAAACTAATCCCTGTAACCTCTCCTGTGCGTGTATGTAAAAAACAACACAACAACATTAAACGCCTTCGCGTAGCGTCTCGAAGAGAAGGCATCAGTTCCACAAACCTGGTGTAGCTCACCAAGTTGGGAAACGCTCCACGCCAACTTTGTAGCACGTGCAAGGTGTAGAACTCCTTGAAAGTTTTATAACCACTACCGTGAAATGCGATACCTTCGGTAAGCTTCGCTAACGCAATTGTCATCACCTCTGATAGCATTTTTGATTTGCTGCGGCGCTCTCCCTTTGTGGATGGCAACTGTGGCACTTGTTGCCACAAGTTCTCCCACTGGTTGCAAAAATCATCTACGTCACAGAAGATTTGTACGATATCGAGGCGAGATACAATAGTAGACTAAGCCCTGACCCTCATTTTTCTTAGATATTTTTAGTCTCGGCGTTTTTTTGTGCCTTTTTTGCTCATTCTCAATCAATCTTAGCGTAGGCGTAGCCCGCCGCAGGCATCGCACTTCGCCTGCCCAGTTAAGCAAATTCCTATCTAGCAAGCTTTTTGGGCTTTTCTATCCGTCGAACTCACGTTGAGTTATTAAAATTGGGTGTACCATATCAAGATATAGTTTTGGGTTTTCAACCTGCTAGGGTACGCTCTGATACGGAGTTTGCTGTAGGTTAGGTTTAAATATTGATTGATGAATAGCGATCGCTATTTCAATTTTCATCGAGTCAAAGGCGGGTATCATTTCAACCTATGCGATGGTCGCTTTGCGAACCGGCGAAGCCATCGCCCCTGGAGTTAGCAAAGTCTATTTACCAGAGGGAAGCTTTAGTTCTATGCCTAATTTGCTTCCTATTTCCATAACATCCTTTGTAAAGCTTGTCATACCTGCAATGGGGGCAGCGACTACAGTAGCAGCAGTTAGTAAAGCTACTAGACGCTTTTTGAGTTTGGGTAAATTGCGTTCTTTTTCTGGCTTTTGAATTTCTACTTCTACATCATCAATATCGATGATAATGTCGTCGTGGGTTTCTGGTGGAAATTGGGCAGCAGTTTGGCGTAAGTTGCCGATCAGTTGCATTAGTTCTGCTACGCTTGCGCCGCTTGTTTGGTTGAAGTTAGAGGCTTGCTGACTGGTGTTGTCTTTGACTTGGTTGGCAAAGTTGGCGATGTTTGCGCCTTGAAAGTTGTTTGTGAATTGAGGATTTTCTGACATAGCATTTGCCTCGGCTTTATTATTATTATTAATTTTAATTTCTCTGCTGACAGCTAGTTTAGCAATATCTCGCATATCTTCATAAGCAGTCCTATCATCTAAATCATTATCTGCTTTTTGTGATTTTCGACGCGATTCTACTGATTCATAGCCATCTAAAAGTTGACGTAAATCGAGTTTTAATTTTAGTTTGCCGATGGTTATTATGCTTTCACCCATTGATTCGAGTCCGAGGAGTTCTTGGTAGTCGAGGGGTGGATGATTGGGATGGCCGGGGACGGGAACCCATTCGGTGATTTCGAGATTGGGGAGACTTTTGTGGATTTTTTGGAAGACATCGCGGAGGATGCCGAGAAATAAGCGGCGGGTTTCTTGGCGTCCGCTAATGGTGATGAAGATTTTTTTGTCTTCGGGATCGGCTTTGATCCGAGCAATGTTGTAGATTTCGTTGTTTTCTTGATATTGCAGCATTACGCCACTGCGCCAATAGATTTGGTTATAAATTTTTTCGTGGGTGTTGACGATGAAGCGGGAAATGATGCTTTCGGGGAGAACTTTGTAATGGTATTGAAATTCCAGGGTTTCGCCTTGGAGTTGTGTTTCATCTGGTTGGTCTTTAGGCAGAAGTCCCGCAATCAGGAATTGTGGTGGTTTACAATCTAATTCAAAGCAAAGCTCAAACTCTTTCATCAGCCCGATTAAATAGTCATGACGCGTGGTGGGATAACGCTGTGGATTGAGGATGCGGATGAGATCGGCGGGGGTGAAAATGCCTTTGGTTTGAGTTTTGAGGTTTTCATCGCTCAGGAGCGCGTAAATGCCTTCTGTCACCCAGTTGGGTTTGAGGACGTTGGTATTTTTGAGGATGGGATGATCGCGGAAGTTGAGAACTAAGCCAAGTCGATGGAGGAGATCGATGAGTTGATCTTGGTTTTGTTCTTCGGGAATCTTATTTTCGTGGCAGATGCCGATGTAGCGGTTGTAGCTGATGAAGTCTTGGGGCATGGATTCGAGTTGTTGTTTAACCTCGAACCATGAGAGGGGTAAAAGGTCGTAGACTTCTTTGAGGTTGCCAATTTGCTGCAAAATAGCGGTGCGAAGTTCATCAATGCCGATATTGTCTTGGCAAGAGGTTTCGATAATCGCTTGGATGTTAGGATATTTTTCGCGTAATGCCTTGCGGTTGATGTCGAGGGGTTGTTCGTCTTTTTTGTTGCCAACGATAATCACGGGGGACTGTCCGCCGAAGCTTTCGATTAGTTTCAGCCAATATTCGATGCGGTTTTCTTCTTCGCTGGTGCGACAATTACAGACTAGGAGATAGAGGCTGCGCTTAGTCAGAAAAAACTGATGGGTGGCATGATAAATTTCCTGTCCGCCAAAGTCCCAAACATTCAGGCGGATGTCTTTGCTATTGACCGGCACATTCCAAGTTTCTACATTGAGTCCGTCGGTTTGGGATTGATTTTTATCATATTTATTGCGGATTAGTCGCTCGATAAGGGATGTTTTGCCGACGCTGCCTTGTCCGATGAGCAAAAGTTTGGCTTCGTTGAGTGGACGCACTTCACCGCTACGGAGTAATCGCAAGTAATTGAAAATATCTTCAACTGAACCAACATCATCAGAAGATCCTAAAATCTCTGGTGAAATAGGAAGCGGATTTCCCCGTAAATCTAGTATTTCCAATTTCGGCAAACTTTCGATCGCCTCTGGAATCTGGGTTATTTGGTTGTTACTGAGGTCAAGGTAGGTAAGATTGGTTAATTTTGCGAGCGCTTCTGGTATCTCGCTTATTTTGTTGAGTCTGAGTTGAAGGTAGGTAAGATTGGTTAATTTTGCGAGCGCCTTTGGTATCTCGGTTATTTCGTTGCTACCAAGGACAAGCTGGGTGAGATTGGTTAATTTTGCGAGCGCCTCTGGTATCTCGCTTATTTGGTTGCCACCGAGGAGAAGGTAGGTGAGATTGGTTAATTTTGCGAACGCCTCTGGTATCTCACTTATTTCGTTGCTAAGGAGATAAAGGTGGGTGAGATTGGTTAATTTTGCGAGCGACTCTGGTATCTCGCTTATTTGGTTGACACTGAGGAGAAGGTAGGTAAGATTGGTTAATTTTGCGATCGCCTCTGGTATCTCGCTTATTTGGTTGCCACCGAGGAGAAGGTAGGTGAGATTGGTTAATTTTGCGATCGCCTCTGGTATCTGGGTTATTTGGTTGTAATTCAGGTAAAGCTGCGTCAGATTGGTTAATTTTGCGATCGCCTCTGGTATCTGGGTTATTTGGTTGTCACCGAGGTTAAGCCTAGTCAGATTGGTTAAATTAGTGATCGCATCAGGTATTTCAGTTAGCTCTACTCGAATTAAGATAAGTTCCTCTAAATGTAGTATTTGCGTTACCACATCGGGAATGCTCTCTAAAGGATTGCCACTAATATCCAACTTACGCAAATTAGGCAAACCCAATAGTTCCAGAGGAAGCGTTTTTAAATTGTTGCCTGAAACCTTTTCGAGATAGCGGTTTCTTACTTCTTCATAACCTTCAACCTTCTTTCCCAAAATCAAAGACTCAAGCTGCTGCAACTTCCCAATTTCCACAGGTAACTCAGTCAACTCTTGCCCCGACAAGTCTAACTCTCGCCAACCCTCAGCCACGGCGCGATCTATCAGTTGCAATAACTCTTCCTGCGTCATAATTCCAAGGAGAAGGGTAAAAGGAAAGAAGATTGATGAAGATTATCTTAACTGATTAGGGAAAAATGATCGGAAAAGGCGATCGCTGTTTGGAATATTCTGGATTTAGGCGATCGCTGTTCAATACTGTTCGGATAAGATTTTTTGGTGATACGCCCTAGATCACAAAGACGCGATAAATCGCCGTCTCTACAAAGGAATGATTATTGTAGAGACGGCGATTTATCGCGTCTCTTGCCTTAACCGAACCGTATTGGATCGCTGTTTGGGATATTGCAGATTTAGGTGTAGGCGTAGCCCGCACTTCGGCTGCGCTCAGTGACCGTCGTAGACATCGCGCCTTGAGATGATGGGAAAAGGCGATCGCATAACTTTAAATCTGGTTTCTGGCTATCTCTGTTATTATACCTGCGATCAATTTTTGGCATTCTTTACAAAATCGACTGTTACGTTTTATATCGTATTCAATCAATTCATTCAGGAAATAGAACAATCATCCGTCACACTAAAATCAATATGGAAAATGCAACAAAATTGACGCTAATTAAAACCATTCACACGTTGATATGGGTATTCTTCAACTTTGTGATTTTCTATATGCTTTATGCCGCAATTGCAAATAAACTCGATCTCTGGCTCTGCATTGGTTATGGATTGGTATTTATAGAAGGTATAACCCTATTAACGTTTAAATTACACTGCCCATTAAATCTGCTTGCCCGAAAATATTCAAATTCCCAAAAGGACAATTTTGATATTTATCTTCCAAGGTGGCTAGCCAAATATACTAAGTTGATTTATACATCTATTTTCATAATAATTTTTATCATCACAATCTATCAAATTCTGAATTAAAAATACTGGCGGCAATGATGACTAAACAGATTTCTCTCAATACGCTATGGAATTCAGCGATATCTAAGGATCGTGTATTTCATTCAGACGAATTCGCTCATTTACCAGAAGCAGCAAGACGATATCTCGAACACGCGATCGCTCCTGGAACTGCGATCGCATCTGCGGTTAGATTGCAGATGCACGGCGAAATCAAATTGAAAAATTGGATTCCATTCAAAGCAGAGCAGGTCATTTGCTGGGAGCATGGACTGATTTGGAGTGCTACGGCATGGATGAACGGTTTGCCAATTGTGGGATCGGATCGGATTATAGACGGTGTAGGTGCAATGCAATGGAAACTTTTAGGAATTTTCCCGGTGATGATAGCTTCGGGTTCCGATATTACGCGGTCTGCTGTTGGTCGTCTTCAGTCTGAGTCAATCTGTTTGCCATCTGCGTTGTGTGGTGATGATATTTCATGGACAACAACAGATTCATCGCATCTTCATTCTAGTTTTTTAGTACAAGGTGAGAGAGCCGAACTAGATTTCACCATCGATCAAACGGGTCGGCTCAAGACCTTCAAGCTGCCGCGCTGGAATAACCTTGATGGCTCTGAGTTTCATTATATTGACTTCGGTGGAATTATGGAGGAAGAACGCACATTTTCTGGCTACACTATTCCGACTCGTCTGCGAATTGGATGGTACTTCGGCACTAAGCGGTTTGAGTTAGAGGGCGAGTTTTTCCGAGCCACAATTGATGATGCAATCTATCGGTAGAACGATTAAATAATTCGTAATTCGTAATTAAGTTTTGTGTTACCGAGTCTGCGTTCGCGAAGCGTCTCGTAGAGAGCGTCTGGGGATTTAGACCAATACAGTTCAGAATGAGCAACAAAACACTTGTAGAGACGGCGATTTATCGCGTCTCGAAAACCCAAAATTGTTGCCAGTAGCCCTTAACCCAAGCGTATTGGGATTTAGACCTCGACCCAAAACTTGCCGGTTATTGAAATGGGGGATTGAAACCCACGGTACTCGGTTAAACATCAAAAAGTCTGTTACGACTAGCGGAGCCTGACTATGCAAGAATTTATATTTGCTCTCACACTATCAGCTTTGCCCGTTGTCAGCAACTTTATGGGAGCAATGATTGCTGAAGCCTTACCGTCATCAAAACAAACATTAGGACTTGCACTGCACGCTGCTGCTGGGGTGTTGTTGGCGATCGCATCTACTGAACTAATACCAAGAGTTGCGATCGCTAAACCCGTTTGGGCAGCTATTTTAGCTTTGTTTTTAGGTGGAGCTTTTTTTGTGTGGATTAATCAGCTTCTCAATTTAAGCAAAAATCGACTGCGTGGCGTTGATCATAATAGTGTTGGTTGGGTGATCTTTCTGAGCATTGCTATTGACTTATTTGGTGATGGCTTAATGATTGGCACTAGTCTAACGATCGCGCCTCATCTAGGCGTAGTTCTGGCATCGGGGAGAGTTGTGGCTCACATTCCTGAAGGATTTGTCACTAACGCAGAGTTTAAGAGTCAAAATATGCCGCGAACACAGCGATTTTGGTTACTTGTAGCATTTCTAATTCCTGTTTGGCTGGGCGCGACGCTGGGCTATTGGGGGTTGCGCGGACAAACTGATCTGCCTAAGTTAATTGTACTTGCATTTACAACAGGCACTTTAATGGTGGCGATCGTTGAAGAAATTCTTCCTGAAGCCCATCAAACTCAAGATACAAACTTATCTACCTTGACTTTTATCGGAAGTTTTGCACTTTCAATGCTGTTCTCGTCTTATCTTGAATAGCCGACTAACTCTGTATCAATACTGTTGCCAGTTAACCATTAACCGTCAACAAGAAGAAAAGAGGCAGGGGGCAGGGGGAGAACCATTGGTGTCAACTTAACGTGAAAGCTAGCCTAGAACCAGCTTTTAGATATTATCACGTTTGCCTCGTTCCCAGTCGGAGACTGGGAATGCTCGTCGTTGAGGCTCCGCCTCTCTTCCTGGCGGCAGAGCCGCTTTTGAGTTGCATTTCCAGCCGGAGGCTGGAAACGAGGTTTTAAAGGAGTTTCAGCTTAAGTTAACACCAATGGCATCTTACCCGCCCTATGGACTGGGTTCTCGTATCGCCCACCCCACAGGAGTTAATTGGATATTTTTTTATTTGCAAGTCCCTTATCACTGTTTCAATGCTTAATTACCGCAGAGAAAGGCTACAATGATGCGGAAATTTAACCAGAGAATTCTGGTCATGAAAAAATGAATCTATATGCATAGACGAGCGCCCTTATTTTTGTTTTTAGGAGTATTAACGAGTTCTAGCTGTTTTATCTTCAGCGTAGTAGCCCAAGTCCCATCTAATTCGCAGCAGTCCTCGACTCGGAGTGAAGCTGAAGCTGCTAGTTGGTTTGAAGCCCATCGCGCCCAGCCAGCCGCTTTACGAGCATTTGTACAGCGAATGCCGAAGGGAGGAGATATCCACAGTCATCTCAGCGGGGCTGTGTACGCAGAACACTATCTAGAGTGGGCTGCCAGCGATGGGTATTGTGTGAATCCAAAAGCGGAGGTTTTAGTTGAACCTAAAGCTTGCGGTCAGGACAGTAGCTATTTTCCCGCCTCAGAATTATTCAACCGAACATCTGTTTATGATTCCCTAATAAATCGTTGGTCTACTCGTAACCTCCAATTTGCTGGAAAATCTGGACATGACCAATTTTTTGAGGCTTTTAGCGGTTTTGGGACAATATCAGACTCTATGAGCCGTCGGGATGATATGGTCGCGGAAGTAGCAAATCGAGCAGCTTCGCAGCATATTAACTATCTAGAGTTAATGCTTACCGTTGAGGGCAGCGAGGTTCGACAGCTAGGGCGTGAAGTTGGTTGGAATAAAGATTTTGCTCTGATGCACCGTCAATTGCTCAAACGAGGATTAACCAAGCTAGTAAAACTTGGCAACCAGCAATTTACACAGTTGGAGCGCGAAGTCTCGAAAACACTCGGTTGCGGTACTCCATCAGCACAGCCTGGATGTGCAGTGAAAGTGAGCTATTTGCAGCAAACGACAAGAACAAAGTCGCCCGTTGAAGTGTTTGCTCAGTTAGCTTATGCCTTTGCACTAGATTCATCAGATTCGCGGGTAGTTGGCATCAATCTTGTCGCCCCAGAAGACAACCCGATTGCACTGCGCGACTACACCCTGCAAATGCAAATGCTACAATTTCTCAAACGCCAATATCCCAATGTCAAAGTCGCGCTCCATGCCGGAGAGTTAACCCTGGGTTTGGTTCCGACCGAGGATTTACGTTTTCATATTCGGCAAGCTGTAGAAGTGGCACAGGCATCTCGCATTGGACATGGTGTGGATATTCTTTTTGAGGAGCGTCCTTTTGAGTTGATGGAGCAAATGCGGCGACTCGGCGTGTTGGTCGAAATCTGCCTGACCAGTAATGAGGTTATTTTAAATGTCCAGGGAGATCAGCATCCTTTTATGGAGTATTGGAAGGCTGGAGTACCAATGACCCTTGCTTCCGATGATGAAGGCGTTTCCCGCATTGATTTAAGTCATGAGTATCTGTTAGCGGCAACAAGATATAAGCTGGGATATAAAGACCTCAAGCGATTGGCTCGCAACAGCTTAGAATATAGTTTCGCTCCGGGAAATAGTCTCTGGGAGTCGCCTGAGTTTAAGGCAATGGTTTCAGCTTGTGCAAGCGATACCCCTGGTGAAACCTCTGTTTCTCAAGGGTGCAGTGCTTTTTTGCAAAAGAGCGATCGCGCGCGGATTCAATGGCAGCTAGAGTCGGAATTTGCTCGGTTTGAGTCATTGCAGAACTGGCTTTGATTGACAGGATTATTTATAAACCTCGTCCAAGTTGAGAACTGGAGTTTTTTAATAGGGAATAAGGAATAGGGAATAAAATCCGATTCCGAAAAAACTATGGGTTTCAAAGTAGACGCGGTTTAGTCTGTGATACTTTTAGCACTAAAATTAACTAGCTATCTCCCATAACTGATTTCAGTTCTTGAGACAGCGAATGTGTGTCTCTGAATGTAGAGGCAGGCAAGTACACTGTAAATTGAGTACCTCTGCCTACTTGACTATAAACATTGACAAAACCACCGTGATTTTTAATAATACCCAGCGCCGTAGAAAGCCCTAAACCTGTACCTTTGCCTATCTCTTTGGTGGTGAAAAATGGTTCAAAAATCCGTTGCTGGACTTCCGACGACATCCCCATACCAGTATCCGTCACCACGATCGCAATATAAGAACCTACTTTCGCATCGATGTTTATCTGGGCAGAATGTTCGCCAATCACCAGATTTTCCGCCGCAATCCTTAAAATACCGCCATTGGGCATAGCATCGCGGGCGTTGATTACCAAGTTTATTAGGACCTGATGTAGTTGAGTGATGTCTCCACGAACATACCAAAGATTTTTCGGCATATCTATCTGGCAAACAATGGATTTGGGGAATGTTTGAGCGATAATTTGCTCAATTTCTGCCATCAAAGGCTGAATTTGCACAATTATCCGTTTATCTTCAATACCCCGTGCAAAAGATAAGACTTGTTTGAGCAAATTAGCACCGCGTTTCACATTATTTTCTAAAGTTTGTAGTATTTGCTGACTCTGCGAATCGGGCAATTTCTTCTGCAACAGTTGAACTGACATTAAAATTGGAGATAGTGTATTGTTGAGGTCATGGGCGATACCGCCAGCTAGAGTGCCGATACTCTCTAAACGTTGCGATCGCAGAAGTTGAGCTTCCAGTTGTTTTTGCTGCGTGATTTCGGTGTTTACACTCAAAATGGATTTGGGTTGGCCATTATGATGTCGGATCAGTGTCCACCGACTTTCAACGATAATTATTTTGCCTTCCCTGGTTAGTTGATGCAACTCACCCCGCCACTCACCTGTATTTATCACCCTCAAGTAAGCATCTTCTAACTCTGGTGAAATCTCTTTATACAAAACTTGCAAAACATTTTTCGCCATAACTTCCTCAGCCTTCCAGCCATATAGACGTTCAGCACCTTGATTCCAAAATAAAATTTGGTTGTGGATATTTCGCACCAGAATCGCGTCAGTTGATACATCCAGCAGCGCTGCTTGTTCGCGGATTTTCTGTTCTGCTTGTTTTTGCTGGGTTATATCTCGCGTCAGTGCCAAATGGATGAACGTGCCATCAGATTCGTTACGCAGTGGTACAGCATGAGTTTCCATGTAGCGATGAGTGCCTTGAAATCCCACGATTTCAAACTCCAAAGTCCCCTTATTACCTTGGCAGACACTTTTATGCAGTTCGGCAAAGGCGGTTCTATACTCTGGTAAAATTACAGCATCAATTGGTTTACCAATTAAGATATCAGCACTTTCCACTTCCATTATTGCCAACCCTTCTGCATTAATTTCTAAAAGAGTGCCATCCCTGGCAATTAACTGGATGCATTCTGGTTCTGCATCTATCATGGCTCGTAAACGATTTTCGCTTTGGCGTAGGGCCAGTTCCGTTTGCTGAAGTTGCCTGATATAACGCCACAACAAATCATATAGCAGCCCCACCAGCACCAAATCCACAATCGCAGCGATAAAAAATGTCACTATTGCCTTTTGGGAACTTACTTGTGACTGCTGCATCCCCTGGTGTAACAAATTTTGCTCTGCCTTTAAAGAGTCGTGAATCAGTTGTTGGATTTCTTTACCGATTTGCCGATCTCGATCGGATAAGATTAGTTGCCGAACTGCTTCTAATCCCTGGTTTTGTCTAAGGTAAATTTCTTGTTGGAGAATTTTCAGCCTAGTGGTAATTTTTGGTTCCAGTAAAGAAATCCACTGCTGCTTTTGATGATTTTTAGCAGTTAGCTTAGTGAGAATCTGAATATTGGTATTAGTTTGTTGATCAGCTGCAAGATAGGTTTTTAGATCATCTGCATCTGCTGTAATTAGATAATTACGTTGTGCAGTTTCAGTATCTTTAAGGGAAAATTCGATACTTTCAATTTGGGTAATAACTTGATATGAGTCTATCACCCATTGCTGGTTGTGAATCAGCTTCATAGTGTTGCTATATGAAACTACAGCATTAGTAAATACAACTGCCAATGCTAGGACGAATATAGCTTTTAGCTTTTGGACTCGATACCATTTTTTGCTCATGCGATCGCCCCTTCTGCCGCAGATTACCTCCATTAGTTAAGATTAAAGATTAAAAACAAATACTGAGAATATTTTAAAGATTTTAATAACACTGGTAGCAAAATACAATCTATTAGAGTTGTAAATATCTGGATTTTTTGGGATGATAATTTATACATAATAGTCACAAATAAATCCGCTAATTTTTAATATAAATTCATTTTTACAGCAATGTGGGCAATGCAGTTTAGATCAGATAATTTTCCTATTAACAGACAGTAGGTAAGAATACCAAAAATGACTAATGACCAAACTACCACGTTGTATTGTCTGCAAGACAACTTTTTTACAGGGTCATAGCTTTTACCATACTCAGTGCTGAGTGCTGAGTGCTGAGTTTTGAAGTTGAGTACTCAGTACTTTCGCATTTAGGCTTTTGCGCCGAGGCACTTGGCACTCAGCACTCTTCATACTGGACTCTGTGTTGAGTGTGGAAATCTTAACTTCAGCAAGCGTCAGTAAATTGCTGATTTAGGAACTTCCAAATAAAAAAATAATCAATCGTTTTGGGGAGACTTGGGAGAGATATTGCTACCTTGTCCCCCTTGTCCGCAACAGTTTTCTGAATTCTTCTTCAATACGTTGAACTAGCAGTCTCCCTAGCAGTTTCTCGCAGCCGCTCCACATCGCGCATCGGTGGCGCACCAAAGAGCCGCTTATACTCCCGGTTGAAGTGCGAGGCATCGTCATACCCCACTCGATAGGCAGCACTGGTAGCGTCAAGGTTTTCCCCCAGCATCAGACGGCGAGCCTCTTGGAGCCGCAGTTGCTTCTGGAACTGCAAGGGACTCATTGCCGTGACAGACTTGAAGTGATGGTGAAAGCCCGAAACACTCATTCCCATCTCTCGGGCGATGTTTTCAATCCGAAGCGGCTCGTTAAAGTCTTTACGAAGTCGCTCAACGGCTCTGGCAATATGGTAGGTATAGCCACCCAGAACTGCAATATGACGGAGCCGATTACCTTGCTCTCCCATCAAGAGTCGGTAAATGATTTCCCGCTTAATCAGTGGTGCGAGAACATGAGCTTCAGCAGGGGAATCTAAAAGCCTGACAAGCCGCACCACAGCGTCCAACAGATTTGCATTCAACGGACTTACGTCAATCGCTTTCACATCACCACGGTTGCGCGATGAGGGATACCCTGCCTCGACCATCACTGAGCCAACGAGGGTGGGGTCGAGATCCAGGCGCAGGCTCAGGTACGGTTGTGCCTTGGACGCTTCTAGAATTTGGCTGACAATCGGCAGTTCAACCGTAGCTAGCAGATAATGCATCGGGTCATACTGATAGCGATCGCTACCCAAAAGAACTTCTTTGCTGCCCTGAGCGATCGCACAAAAGGCAGGGATAGAGACACTATGAAGGCATTCCGAAGGCGAGGAGGCGCGGTTAAAGTGCAATCCTTTCAGAGGCTCAATCGTCCCATCCTGACGAATTGCCTGTGCAATCCGCTCAGTCAGTTCGTCTCTGTGGGCTTGCGCTCTGTCTGCCTCGCGCTTTGCCTGCGGGTCGTTCATTAAATTGATCTTGGCAGCGTTCATTTCTAAGTTTGCAGGATTGTACAACAATCTTAGACTATCGTCCTATTGCTTGCCCTTCAAAATGCCTAAGATGAAGCTAAAGCAAGGAAAAATGATTTCAGCTTCTTGTAAAGATTCTGGAT
The DNA here is from genome assembly GCF_036916985.1 of Nostoc sp. Lineage (GTDB taxonomy): Bacteria > Cyanobacteriota > Cyanobacteriia > Cyanobacteriales > Nostocaceae > Nostoc. The sequence continues at coordinate 140,430 of NZ_JBALFD010000092.1, read as the reverse complement.
TTTTATTCAAGATAAAACTCAGTTTTGATTGGGCAAGAGACTTGCCTACTAGCCATCGAAATGGCATCAAGTAAAGGAATTAAGAAAATGGACATCAAAAGAAGTGGCTCACAGCCTTCCGCCAAAGGGCCGGCTGAATATTTTACCGGCACTGTCCGCGTTGACCCCCTGTTCGAGGCACACGATCCAGCACGCACGTCTGGCGCTAGTGTCACATTTGAACCTGGCGCTCGGACAGCATGGCACACCCACCCGTTGGGACAAACCCTAATCGTGACAGCTGGCTCTGGCCTTGTACAACGCTGGGGCGGCGCGATTGAGGAAATTCGACCGGGAGACACAATCTGGATATCGCCAGGTGAGAAGCATTGGCATGGTGCTACAGCAACCACATCCATGACGCACATCGCCATTCAGGAATGGCTTGATGGTAAGCCCGTAGACTGGCTGGAAAAGGTCAGCGACGAGCAGTATGAAGGAATGAAGATTCCGGCTCCAGACTCGTAACTGACAAACAAAGGCAAGCATTAGTTTTTCACTTTGGAGATTATTCTATGAAAGCAACCGTTTACTATGCCCCTGGTGATGTCCGGGTTGAGAATGTTCCCGACCCCGTAATTCAACAGCCCACAGATGCCATTGTCCGAATTACTCACGCCTGTATTTGCGGATCTGACCTGTGGTTCTATCGAGGTGAGCAAGAGTGGCAACCAGGTTGGCGAACAGGACATGAATGGATGGGAATTGTGGAAGAGGTTGGTTCTGAGGTTCGCACTCTCAAAAAAGGCGATCGCGTCCTCGCTCCCTTTGCGTTTTCCGATGGTACCTGTGAATTCTGCCATAAAGGAATTCAAACCTCTTGCGTACATGGTGGTTTTTGGGGGGGAAGCACAAACGATGGTGGACAAGCCCAAGCCATCCGTTCGCCCTTGGCCGATGGCACATTAGTCGTCATTCCCAAAGCCGTTGAAAATGATGATGACCTCCTCACCGCCATTTTGCCGCTTACCGATGTTATGTCTACCGGACATCATGCTGCTATCTCAGCAGGTGTCCGCACAGGTAGCACAGTTGCAGTCGTTGGTGATGGGGCTGTGGGTTTATGTGGCGTGCTTGCCGCCAAACGCCTCGGTGCTGAACGCATCATTATTTTAGGGCGACACGCATCGCGGCTGGAGATTGCGCGACGTTTTGGTGCAACGGATGTTGTCAGCAGTCGAGGGGAAGAAGCGATCGCCGCAGTACAGGAGATAACTCAGGGCGGCGCAGAGTCAGTACTGGAGTGTGTGGGCAGTGAGTCTTCAATGACAACAGCGATCGGCATTGCGCGTCCTGGTGGAGCGATCGGGTATGTGGGTGTGCCACACGGTAGCGGCCACAATTTCAATCTGGGTCGTTTATTTAGACAAAACATCACCTTACGAGGCGGGGCTGCCCCTGCCCGTGCTTACATTCCAGAATTGCTAGCCGATACGGTAGCAGGCAAACTCAACGCCTCTGCTGTTCTCGATTTAACCGTTGATCTCGATGATGTCCCCAAAGGGTATGCCTCAATGGATAGTCGAGAAGCGATCAAAGTCATGGTACGACCTTAATTCTCAAACACAGGAGTTCAAAAAATGCAAAAACGCAAACTTGGAAACAGTAATCTGGAAGTCTCGGCGATCGGGCTGGGCTGTATGGGGTTGAACCATGCCTACAGCCATACCCTCAGCAAGCAAGAAAGCATCTCTCTACTCCAAGCCGCAGTGGAGCGTGGTGTCACCTTCTTTGATACAGCCGAACTTTATGGGCCATTCACCAATGAAGAATTGGTAGGCGAAGCACTCAAACCTTACCGCGATCGCGTTGTCATTGCCACGAAGTTCGGCATCAAGGTACAGGACGGGAAGCAGGTGCAGAACAGTCATCCATCAGCAATCAGGGAATCCATAGAAGGTTCGCTAAAGCGCTTAAACACCGACGTGATTGATTTATACTATCAGCACCGTGTAGATACTCAAGTGCCGATCGAAGATGTAGCTGGAACCATCAAAGACTTGATCGGTGAAGGCAAAATCAAACATTGGGGGCTTTCAGAAGCGGGTGAACAGACTGTGCGCCGGGCGCACGCAGTCCAGCCGGTGACTGCCGTTCAGAGTGAGTACTCCCTGTGGTGGCGACGGCCGGAAGAAGCCTTACTGCCTGCCCTGGAAGAGTTGGGAATTGGTTTTGTGCCGTTTAGTCCTTTGGGTAAAGGCTTCCTGACAGGCAGTATCAGCAAGAACGCAAAATTCGACAAATCCGACTTCCGCAGCATTGTTCCCCGGTTTACGCCGGAGGCTCTTGATGCCAACCAGTCCTTGGTAGATTTGTTGAAAGAGGTGGCAAACCAGAAGAAAGCTACAGCAGCACAAATCGCCCTGTCCTGGATACTGGCGCAAAAACCGTGGATTGTGCCTATTCCCGGCACGACCAAATTGAGCCGCCTGGAAGAAAACATTGCGGCAGCAGATATCGAACTGACGCAGGACGAGTTGCAGAGCATCGACGAGGCATTGGCGCAAATTCCAGTGTCAGGCGATCGCTATCCAGAAGAGTTGGAAAAGCGCACGGGATTATAGACGGAATCGCCGACCATAGAATTTTAACCCAAATAAGGAGAGGAGGTGCGGATGACAAATACACAGCAGAAGGACTCTGTAAGGATAAGTGAAGCGGCATATAAAAACCATGAAGAACTCTTTCCAAACCACAAATCGACCCTGAAAGTAACCGACCCTGAACTGATCGAAGTCTTTGACAACTTCGCCTTCGACGAAGTAATTGCTCTTAGCAAGCTGGATACAAAGACAAGAGTCGTGCTGATTTTGGCATCTATCATCGGTAGCCAGGCAGTCAGCGAATACAGGGTGATGGTGGACGCTGCGCTCAATGTCGGAGTAACGCCGATTGAAATCAAAGAGATCCTGTATCAGTCAGTACCCTACGTGGGTATGGCGAAAGCATTTGATTTCGTTCATGCCACTAATGAAGTGATGTCCAGCAGGGGCATTCAATTACCTTTAGAAGGGCAATCGACCACTAGCCCGGAAACACGCTACGACAAAGGGCTGGCAATACAGAAAGCTGTGTTCGGCGAGAGTATCGATCAAATGTATGAGCGATCGCCTAAAGACCAACTGCACATTCAAAGATTTCTGTCTGCCAATTGCTTTGGCGATTATTACACCCGCAATGGCGTAGACATCAAAGTCAGGGAGCTGATCACACTGTCTATCCTCATTGCTCTGGGTGGGGTTGAATCACAGATCAAGGGGCACATTCAAGGCAACCTGAATATCGGCAACGGCAAAGACATACTACTGGATCTGATTACACAATTGTTGCCCTGGGTGGGATATCCCCGAACACTGAATGCGTTGAAATGCCTGAATGAAGTGGCGACGGAGTAATGGCGATGATAACGATTGACTAGCGAAGAATATGTTCTCACATTCCTTTAAATCAAAGATAGGAGTTCAAAAAATGCAAAAGCGCAAACTTGGACACAGCAATTTGGAAGTCTCGGCGATCGGTCTGGGCTGTATGGGCATGAGCTTTTCTTATGGCCCACCCAAAGACATACAGGAGATGACCGCCCTTCTGGGGGCTGCCGTCGATCGCGGCGTGACATTCTTTGACACCGCCGAAGTCTACGGCCCGTTCACAAACGAAGAGCTTGTGGGCGAAGCCCTCGCTCCCTTCCGTGGGCAAGTGATCATTGCCACCAAATTCGGGTTTGACCTGAGTCCTAATTCCGATCCCCGTGGGATGAAGGGTGCGCCTGCGCTGAATAGCCGACCAGAACAGATCAAGCAGGCCGTGGAGGGTTCACTCAAGCGACTCAAGATCGAAACAATCGACTTGCTCTATCAGCACCGAGTTGACCCGAACGTGCCGATCGAAGACGTAGCAGGAGCGGTGAAGGAACTGATTCAGGAAGGTAAGGTGAAGCACTTTGGACTCTCGGAAGCAGGAGTGCAAACGATTCGTCGCGCCCACACGGTTCAGCCGGTCACTGCTCTCCAGAGCGAATACTCGCTGTGGACGAGAACTCCTGAAAAGGAAGTGATACCGACCCTTGAGGAACTCGGAATCGGCTTTGTCCCGTATAGCCCTCTGGGTAAGGGTTTTCTCACTGGCAAGATCGACGAAAACGCGACCTTCGACAGTTCCGACTTTCGCAGCACCTTGCCTCGCTTCACGCCAGAGGCTCTCAAGGTGAATCAGGCCTTGATTAATCTGCTCGGCAGCATCGCCGAACAGAAGCAGGCGACACCGGCTCAAATTGCGATCGCCTGGCTATTAGCCCAGAAGCCGTGGATCGTGCCAATCCCAGGAACCACGAAGCTGCATCGCTTGGACGAAAACATCGGCGCAGTATCAGTTGAACTCACGCCCGACGATCTGCGTGATATCGATGACGCCGCCTCCAAGATCGAGGTGCAAGGAGCTAGATACCCCGAAAAGCTGGAGCAAATGACCGGTCGTTGAGTGGTAAAAAATGTGTTCTACAGTTCAGAATGAGCAACAAAACACTTGTAGAGACGGCGATTTATCGCGTCTCGAAAACCCAAAATTGTTGCCAGTAGCCCTTAACCCAAGTGTATTGTTCTTAGCTAAGAAACCTAGAATAATCAAGTTTTCCCTCAGCCAAAGCCTGTTGCACAACACAATCCGGTTCGTTATTATGCTGACAATTGCGGAAATGGCATTCTTGTGCCAAGGTTTCGATGTCTGCAAAAGTTTCTTGCAAACCTAGTTTTCATGTATCTGAACCACATCTGTCATCAGGGCACAGCATTGCTCAAGCAATGCTCATTGGTGTCTACTTTTGCCCTGGCGAATTCCATTAGACTGTTGGCAATACTTGTCGGTTAACGGGAAAAGGGAAATGGGAAAGGGGAAAGAAAAAACCTTTAACCTTTACCCTTTAACCTTTTCCCAAAACCAAATTCCAGTTTAAAATCCTTAACCAAGCAGTATTGAGACTGTTGGCGAATTAATAGGGGGTCTAACCCATTATTATCTATTGCTCTTGATTTCCCTGATTTGAGTCCGTTTCAACGGACTTGAGCTATTAGCCCGAAATTTATTTCAGGGCGGGAAAGGAACGCCAAACCAAGGTTTTAGGGGTGAGGGGTCAAACAAGAGAGAGAATTGACCAACAGTCGAATGACACTAAGTTAAGACACAGCCCTTGCCCTAACTGGTTCCCAGCCTCCAGGCTGGGAACGAGGCTACACAATCTTTCTAGCTTTTCTTAGTGCCATTCGACCAACAGTCTTATGGAATTCGCGGCTACACTGGCATTGTCCGCCTCCGAGGACTAAGGTCAAATCAAGGTTTTGAAACCCAGGATCGGTAGCTTTTGTTTGTGTAGATGCGGTTTCTAACCGCCCGTTTCACTTCTACCTTTTTCAAATAGCTCTTTGCCCCACATATCGCCCATCAAATCCCTGCTTAATCCAACTCAGACATTCATATTCTGATTTGAATAACTTTGGAGCTGCAATATTATTCAATAACTCTGGTGGGTAATGGTCATAAAAATATTTGTCTTCTTCTTGAAAGATAATAATCAAATTGTTTCGGTAAATGTAGCGAGACTTAAAACTATCTCCCCGATGAACAAACTCCGAATTTTGATCGATATGCTCTTTAGCAATATCAATGATGTTACTAATGCCGCTTCCATAAAGACCTACTGGGTTTTCTACTTTATGAAATTTGCTCCTGTGAGCAATTTCAGATATTAATTTATACGAATAAATCTCGTAATTATCTGCTTTGCTAAAAACAAATGGAATTATAAGATATCCTTTATATGAGACTGAATTTTCATAAAGAAGACGACTCATCTCAACCTCCTTTGGTAAAACTGCTTTTAAAAAACTCGCTTTCATATAAAAGTGTTACAACACCAATTATGTACTAAATATACTCACCATAAACTGAGTTGATTGGGGGGATGCTCAAGGTTATTCCAAGGTAGGGGTGGAACTGATGTTCCCCTTTGTTCCAATAGCTGTTGGAAGTGACGGGCTGTGCTGGGCGATCGCGCTTCTATTGGACAATGGACAAAGAAATAAATTCGCACTCCCATCTCTAACCATTGCTGAATCTGTCTTACCCACTCTTCCATAAATGGCTGATTCACTGATAAATTCGGATGAGAAATAAACCGAATCAAAGTAAAAGGTGCTGTCACACTCAATTGCAACGGTAATTTGGGTTTACGTCGTTCCGATTGCAATTGTGGGTCATCATCTCCAGTATAAATGGGGCGCGAATCTAATAATACTCGTCCTACACTTAACTTTTTTAAAAGTGCTGTCAAATTACTAGCATGGGGTTCCCGGAACCAGTCGGGATGCCGAACTTCCAGCGCTAGGGGTGCTTCTGTATGCGGCCAAGCTTCCAGAAAGTTGGTCAAATCGTCAAGTAATGCAGGTGCATAACTAGGTGGTAACTGAGCAAAGATTGGGCCAAGATGCTTACCTAAAGGGCGCATCCCCTCCAGAAATTTTAAAGCCGCCGGAATATAAGGTTGTAGCAAACCTTGATGGGTAATATCTCGTGGTAATTTTAGGCAAAATTCAAAACCTGCTGGTGTTTCGGCAGCCCAACGGGTTACAGTTTCTTGGTTAGGCACGGCATAAAAAGTGGTGTTACCTTCTACAGTGGTGAAGCGACGACTGTAGAGATGGAGAAAATCGGCAGTGCGAGTGCCTTGGGGATAGAGTTCGCCCACCCAACCTTTATATGCCCAAACTGCACAACCGATAAAAAAGTTCACAGTGCCTAAAAGCCTTGATGTATAACATCCAATTTTACAAGCAGTTTGTTACTCAAAATGCCGTTTGCTTGTTTTCTCATTTCGGTAGATTCAGCAAGCAAACGGCAGATTGCTTTCTCATAGACTCGGTGTCATAAAGCAACCTTAGTTATTGGTAAATTGCACCATCAGGCATAATTGCTCCTGCTAAGTTAGTGCCAACTAGTTTAACCAGAAGGCGCTCACCAGAGCGAATCCGCGCTCCCGTCAAGTCGGCTCCTCGCAAGTCGGCCCCACTGAGATCCGCTCCAATCAAATTAGCAGCGCGTAAATTCGCCTCCCTGAGATCCGCTAAAAGTAGGTTTGCCCGAAATAAATTTGCTTCAGATAAATTCGCACCTCTAAGGTTGACTTTGTGCATAAAAGTATCACTGAGATTAGCACCACTCAAATTGGCATAACTCAGATTTCTGCCAGATAAGTCTTTATTGCTCAAATTTGCCCGACTATAGTCTTTGCCACTCAAGTCTGAGTTTTGCTTCGGTGGTTTCTGGGTTGTTGGAGATGGTTTTTCCTGTTGAGGTGGCGGTGAATTATGTGTGTTTTGATGTTTGGTTTTTAGAGAACGCAACTTTTCACGAGCTTCATTTATGGCTTTCAGCTTGTCTTGTGCTTTCTGCTGTAAACGGAGATTTTCTTTAGGAATGCGATCGGGATGCCAAACAAAGACTAAATCTTTGTAAGCCTGGTTCACTTCTTCAAGTGTTGCCCCAGGCTCTAATTCCAAAACTCTATAGTACCGCTCCAGATCGCTCATACGATATTTTGGTGGACAATCAACTTAATTATCAGTGATGGAGCCATCTATCCGCCGCATCTTTTGTTATTGTTTATGGGCATTGGGCATTGGGTATTGGGGACTGGGTATTGGGGACTGGGTATTGGGTATTAAGTAAGGTAAGAGTTGTTTTCCATTCGCTAGTCCCCAGTTCCTAGCCCCCAGTCCCTCATCTCCCCATCTCCCCATTCCTCCATCGTGCGATCGCTCTCAAATATGCTGCAACTGGAATCTGATAGACTTCAATAAAAATCCAAACAATAATTGATAGATGTGATAAAAAAGTTATTATCGTCCAAATATATGGCATCCAGGTTATGGGTTCCTTGAGATTAGCAGGAAAATAGTAAGCGACTATACCAATTAGAGTCGTGGGCAGAATTACAAAAACTGCTGCTGCTAGTCCATAACCCCAACCTAATTCCACACCTTCTAACTGGCCTTCTGTCCAACTTAAGCCATTCCAACGCCAAGTTAAAGGTGGTTGCCTAGAAGGCATCTTGATTTGCTGTAATTCTAAGTTGACTGTAAAAATCTCTTGACAAAAGTCACAAGCCATAGCTTCCATCAATGGCATGTGAGAAATCTTACCTATCCGACAGACTGGGCAGGGGTAAGCTCCATAATAGTCGAAAGATTGGGCTAAGATTTTGGAACTAGGCATAATCAAACTGATGATCCTAAAAATTTGATCTGGTCAATGAGGACTTTTGGTAAGAATAATAATGTATGGCGATTGTCAATTGTCTGCAATAAGCTTTCACAAGATAAGGTAATTAGTCAGGAGAATTATATGTTTTAACTTTTCAATCCTGGCTCCGTTAACTTCTGGTGGTTCGGAAATTTGTACAGAGCGTGATTTGGAATTTTGCAAAGTTTTACTAGTACAGCACGGCGGAAATAAACCACCCCTGACGCTCGATGACTCGCTAACGCTGCGCTAACGGGTGACGCTCGCAGGCTCGCTAACGCTGCGCTAACGGCAGTTCCTCATGGGGGAAACCCCCTTGGCGCTAGCCTCTCCCTTTGGGAGAAGACCGGACTGCCTCACCATTCCAAATCAATAAAACGCTTACGTCGTATTCATTTTTAATTTTTAATTTTTAATTCCGCCTTGCGGTACTAGTCTTGATCCCCACAGTTGTAATGAGTCTATCGCTTTTTTATAGTTTGTGGAGGTGTTGACACCGCTTATTCTTCCTGATAATCTTAAATTACATAGGTATAGTTTTTAGAATTTCCAGCAAAAGCCCCGCAAATGCTTAACACAAATTCCTATTTTTATTTTTGGTTTAGGGTGGTTCACCGGGAGTGAATTAAGTTTCCTAATGGAAACCCCCCCCGGTGAACCGCAGAGTGAACTCTGCGGTTTTTGTTTTTTTAAGGAGAATTTCATTGTCATGACTTATTTCAGTAGTTGGTTTTATGGCTTTTACTTTTGGCCCAAACTAAGTTCCGGGTAAATAGCGTCATGCCAATGAATCAGAACGCGCCCGGAACTCTTCAAAGGTTTCGGGCTTTTTTGTTGTTATCGGGGACTGGGGACTAGGGACTGGGAAAAAGTTTTCCAAATACCCAATACCCAATACCCAATCCCCAATCCCTAAGTTTTCAGGAGATAAAACCATGATTAATGCTAGACTTGCCGCACAATCTCATCCTAATCACCAGACGATCGTTAAAATTTCAGAAAAAGTCGCTTTCGGGGGTGAAGAACTCGTAATTATCGGCGGGCCCTGCACTGTTGAAAGTTTAGAGCAAATGGAGATCGTTGCCCAAAAGCTATCTACTGCATCAGTACAGGGGTTGCGTGGCGGTGTCTACAAACCCCGCACATCTCCTTACGCTTTCCAAGGTATGGGTGAAGCAGGATTAGAGATTTTGGCAAGGGTGCGATCGCATTACAATATGCCGATTGTCACTGAGGTGATGTCAATTTCCCAAATTGAAGTAGTGGCCGCCCACGCTGATATGCTTCAGGTTGGTAGCCGCAATATGCAAAACTTCGACTTGCTCAAAGCTTTAGGACAAGCTGGTAAACCAATACTACTCAAACGTGGTTTAGCAGCAACAATTGAAGAATTCATTATGGCTGCTGAATATATCCTTAGCCACGGGAATCCTGATGTGGTGTTATGCGAAAGAGGTATCCGCAGTTTCGACGATTACACCCGTAATGTCCTAGATTTAGGGGCAGTGGCAGCACTCAAGCAAATCACTCATCTGCCTGTAATTGTAGATCCTTCCCATGCCGTCGGTAAACGAGAGTTGGTAGCACCTATGGCTAGGGCTGCGATCGCTTGTGGTGCTGATGGATTAATTATTGAATGTCACCCGGAACCTGAAAAATCTGTTTCCGATGCCCGTCAAGCACTTTCTCTAGAAGATATGGTGCATTTAGTTAATAGCTTAAAGCCTGTGGCAACAGCCGTAGGACGCAGTATATCAGATGTCGGGGCAGGCTTGAAACCTGCCCCGATTTTTTGTGCGGCTTAAATTTCAGTGGGGGGCGATGGCTTGTATGTCTGAGTCCAAAAATTTCTTTTGGCTTAAAGACAAACAGCGATCGCTTTCGTAAAATGAAAAAGCAGCGGAGCAATACTGCGTAGGTTTTGGAATTTCTTGGTTGAGGCAAGCAAATCTTTAGCAGGGGGAGAAATGGAGACTGGCGTTGAGTTTTGCCTCCCCTGCCTCCCCTGCCCCCTGCCTCTTATCAATTTTTTAACTTTTACAGCAGAAGTCCCACATCTCACTAGACGGAGTGTGGGGACGCCAGTCGCCTGCGACGGGAAACCCGTCTACAGCGCTGGCTCATGAATGCGCGTGAGTTGTGGGGTCAATTTATTTCGATACTAACAGTCAAAGCCGAAAATGCTGGGCTGAAAGTAGTTGCTATAAGTCTAAACGGCACAAGCCTTGAATGCTCTAATTGTGGCACTAAGGTAATGAAGCCGCTATCAGAAAGAACGCACAATTGCCCTAATTGTAAGGTCAGTTTGTGCAGGGATCTGAATGCATCTCTTAACATAAAGGCGCGTGGGACGCACGCCCTAAAAGCTCAGATTATGTCTTCGTTGAAGAGTCTCTGAGAAGCCTACACCGACCTGTGGTGTAGGTACGTCACAGCATTACCAAACTACCTTGTGCTTCTTCTTCAAGTTCATAACCATTAGCCAATTTTTCAATTGTTTGGTCAATCATTGCCAAACCCTGATCTACTTTTTCAACTAAACTTAGCTGTCCTCGAAGTTCGGCAGCACCAACGAAACCTTTAGCATACCAAGTCATGTGCTTACGGGCTTGACGTACACCGCGATCGCCTTTATATTCCCACAAGGCTTGTAAATGATCTCTTGCACATTCCAAACGCTGAATTGGCGTAGGTTTCGGTAACATTGCCCCAGTTTTTAGGAAGTGATCGATTTCTCCCACCAAAAACGGATAACCCAAAGTCCCACGGGAACACATAACGCCATCAGCGCCAGTCTGTTCTAAACATCTCACCGCCGCTTCAACAGAAAAAATATCTCCGTTCCCAATCACTGGGATAGAAAGCACTTCTTTTACACGGGTAATCCATTCCCAACGGGCATTACCGTTGTAACCTTGGGCGCGAGTGCGTCCGTGTACCGTAATCATTTTTGCCCCGGCATCTTCCATCCGCTTGGCAAAATCGAGAATCGTAATTTCATTATCATTCCAGCCAATACGGGTTTTGACTGTCACAGGGACATCAACAGCTTTTACCACTTCCCGCACAATTGCTTCTGCTACTTCTGGTTGCCGCAATAACGAAGAACCGCCACCATTTTTAGTGATTTTATTTACCGGACAACCCATATTAATATCAACAGTATCAGCACCTTCGGCAACTGCCTTGATTGCTGCTTCTGCTAAGAAATCTGGACGACAATCAAATAGTTGAACGCTAATTGGGCGCTCATTTGGGTCTACCTCCATGATTTTGGGTAATTGCTTGACATAATGCAACCCCGTAGCATTCACCATTTCGGTATACATCATTGAATCTGGGGCATAGCGACGCACGATACGGCGAAACACCATATCTGTCACTCCAGATAGAGGCGACTGGAGAACCCGACTTTTTACCTCGAAGGAGCCAATCTTTAAGGGTTGGGAGAGTCTTGCTTGGAGAATGGGAGAGAGCGAAATCATACAAAAAATTAAAAATTATGCGGATGGAAAATAGCAGCAATGTTTAGGGGTATTTGTAATCACTGCCAATTTTAGGTTACGTATCCTGACTTGGAGGCTGTTTTTGCAAATTAATCAACTACTAGGAAGCCAGCCGCAAGAAATGATCAGTGCAGGTAAAGGGCATTGGGCATTGAAAAGAGACAGAGGGGCGGGGTGCTGCTATTGCTGAAGGGAAAACTTTTCTCCCCTGCCCCCTGCTCCCTGCCCCCCTGCTTCTTCCCAGTCCCTAGAACACCCGATGCTGTAAAGAGGGCATTTGACGGCGGACTTGTTCTAGCCTAGTAGGCTTGATTTCTGCGATCGCAATTCCCGGTTTTTCTCCAGCGTCGGCTAAAATTACACCCCAAGGGTCAATAATGACGGCGTGGCCGTGGGTTAGACGACGGCTGTAGTTATTCCCCGTTTGGGCAGGAGCGATGACGTAGGCGGTATTTTCGATGGCTCTGGCTTGTAGTAGTACTTGCCAGTGGTCTTTGCCTGTAAAGGCGGTAAAAGCGGCGGGAATAAAGATAACATCGGCTCCCTTATCTGCCAGATGACGATACAGTTCCGGGAAGCGGACATCATAACAAATAGAAAGCCCTAGATTACCGAGTTTTTCTGAAAAATAGACGGGGGGTAGTTGCGTACCAGCCACAACTGTGCTTGATTCGCGATAGGTGTTGCCGTCGGGGACATCAACATCAAATAGGTGTACTTTGTAGTAGCGGGCAAGTTCTTCACCGCTGGGATCGATGAGTAGAGTAGTGTTATAAACTTTGCCTGTATTATCTACTGGAAGTGGAAAGCTGCCGCCCAAGATCGTAATTTGAAAGCGTTGGGCCATTTTTTTGAGAAATTTTTCACTTTCAAGAGCGATCGCATCCCCTTGTGCGAGTTTATCTTTTTCTTCTCCCATATAGGAAAAGTTTTCTGGCAAACCCACCAATTCAGCACCTTGACGCACGGCAAGCTCTATTAATTCTTCTGCCTGTGCCAAATTTTTCTGTAAATCGGGCACACTGGTCAATTGAATAGCGGCGGCTAAATAAGACTTCATAGATTCAACAACGAACAGTTGATTTATGGGAGATAGATTATCAAAATATATCGCTACTTCAACATCCGTGGAACTTAATTAGAAATATATCAGTGTTGATTTTCTCTAACAGACTTGATTTTATTGCTGATTTTAATCTGTCTCTAAGTTCTAGCAAACTGAGCAAGATTGCAATTAGGTTGTGATCAAACCCTGATAAATAGCTGTCTGGCGTGAATATTTCTGTATTTATAGAGCAACTAAACACCATTTTGGATGGAAATCGTCTTGATGCCCTACCTTAGTGTGAATTCATCTGTCGCAATGATTTTTCAAATTGGTATAAATTTTTTCTTTATGGGGATTCTTAACTTTGAATGTTGAATCCAAAACTTACCCCGCTTGGAATACAATTATTTTGACTTTTGACCGAAAACGAAAACGATACAAGCCCCTAAATTTGTCTATGGGGATCATTAATTTTGAATTTTGAATTCGGAGCGTTCGCCCTTGGCGTCTCGTAGAGAAGCGACGTGACTTCCGCCTTGCGGTAGGTACTAGCGTATAAAAATTGGTAGTCCAGAAATTAGGGAATTGTTTTTGAGGTAGAAGACTCCTTAAAATCTTTTGAAACTGTATACAAATGTAAACAAGTCTGAGAGACGAGGAATTGGTGTCTCTCAAACTTGTTTATAAAAATTAACTTAAAGTTAGAAAAAAATGGATAACTCAAGAGGATTTTATTGCCGATTGAGTTTCAAAGATGCTTTTCGAGAGTGGAAGCTAATGTAGTTTTAGGCACGGCGCCGACCACCATATCGACTTTGTGTCCACCCTTAAAAATCATTAACGTGGGAATACTCCGGATGCCGTACTGACTAGCAACTTGAGGATTTTCATCTGTGTTGACTTTTACGACCTTTATTTGACCTTTGTACTGTTCGGAAATTTCATCGACAACAGGAGCTACCATACGGCATGGTCCGCACCAGGGTGCCCAAAAGTCCACTAAAACAGGTACATCGCTTTCGAGTACTTCTTGCTTAAAACTAGAATCGGTAACTTGTGCGGCTGCTGACATGCCTAAAACCTTCGCCAATAATATCTGAGCTTGGTGAAAATTCTACCATAGCAAAAACCTCAGCTTGGGAGTAGAGGATGTACATTTGCAAAGAAGCTCTAGAATTTATTTACAAACATAAGGAACCGCCCGAACAGTAGTCCGGGCGGAGTGTGGTGTGAGGAGTGAACGGAAACATGCGTCTCCGCTATCTCCATTGTAGGTGACATATCGGATTTTTCCAGCAATTGTTTGGGGGCTGGAAAAATTTATTGAAAAATTGGGCATTGGGCATGGAGAAGAGGCAGAGGGGCGGGGTGCGGGGGGCAGGGGGGAAAACTCTGCTCCCTTGCTTCTTCCCGGCTCCCTTATCTCCCCACTCCCTCTACTTACCCATACCTAATTGTTGAGCTTTTTGGTAAACTTTACCCTCGGTTAATAGGGAAGGCGCAATCACAACTTCGACTTGCTGCATTTCTTTAATATTTTTCGCTCCTAAGGTACCCATGCTCGTCTTTAAGGCTCCTACAAGGTTGTGAGTGCCATCATCTAGTCCTGCTGGCCCAAGGAGTATTTGCTCTAGGCTACCAGTGCTGCCAACGCGAATGCGGGTACCACGGGGCAAGACAGGGCTAGGAGTCGCCATACCCCAATGATATCCCCGCCCTGGGGCTTCTGTGGCTCTGGCAAAGGGGGAACCAATCATCACACCATCGGCACCACAGGCGATGCATTTGCAAATGTCGCCACCGGTGATTAAACCGCCATCAGCAATAATCGGGATATAGTTACCAGTTTCGTTGTAGTAATCATCTCGTGCGGCGGCACAATCAGCGATCGCAGTTGCTTGTGGCACACCCACACCTAACACCCCACGAGAAGTACAAGCCGCACCTGGCCCAATTCCCACTAGTATCCCAGCTGCCCCAGCTTTCAACAAATTCAAGGTAACTTCGTAAGTTACGCAATTCCCCAACACCACGGGGATGGGCATGGAACGGCAAAACTCTGCTAAATCAAGTGGTACTAAAGACTCTGGTGAAAGATGTGCAGTAGAAACGACTGTAGCTTGGACAAAAAATAAATCTGCCCCAGCTTTTGCCACCGCCTCACCGTATTTACTTGCACCGGCTGGAGTTGCACTTACCGCTGCAATGGCACCTTGTTGTTTAATTTCCTGAATACGTTGTTCAATTAATTCCGGCTTTATTGGTTCGGCATAGAGTTCTTGCATCAAGGCAACAAATTCATCTTTCCCTACAGAGGTAATTCGATCTAATATTGGCTCTGGGTCAGCATAGCGAGTTTGAATCCCCTCTAAATTGAGGACTCCTAATGCTCCTAACTGTGACAAACGTACAGCTACACGAACATCTACTACGCCATCCATTGCACTGGCAATTATCGGGATTTCTCGCTCAATATTACCAATACGCCACTTAGTATCTGCCAAACTAGGGTCTAGTGTTCTGTTACCGGGGGCTAGAGCTATTTCATCTATTCCGTAAGCTCTGCGAGCTGTTTTTCCCCGCCCAAGTTGAATTTCCACGCTTTAAATCTTCTCAAATCTGTTTAAGCTAGGGTATCAAATTGTGGGGGGAGTTGGAGCGTTTTTTTCCTGAACTACACTAGACATTTCCGAACTGTCTAAGCTGCGGCTCAAAACTTTGGTGGATGCAAAATACACACCAAGGAAGCAAATGAGGAAAAGTTGTTTATTTGTTTGACTAAGTTGATGCTAATAATCTTGACATTATAGCAATCCTATCTGAATTTTTGAAAATTCGTGGTTTCCAGATCCCCGACTTTTTAAAGAAGTCTGGGATCTAATTTTTCACGAATGATTTAGTAATGCTATATGTTCTGTTTCTTTGCTTGTCTTTACTTAGGTCAAGATCATCCAAATTTCCCTAAATGCCACCAAATTGGAATATTTTGCATCGTTTTAAAGCGATAAATCTTGAGATTCAGAAGATTTTAAAATCCAAAATCCAAAATCCAAAATCCAAAATTCATTTGATTTACCGTTTATTTTTAGCGGCATCAACGCCAGTGTAACCAGTTGCCAACCAAAGTATCGCTCTCGCCCCATCACGAACAGATTTTTCGATAGATTCAGGAGGTTTTTCTGAAGGAACTGGCACCGGTTTTAAATAAATACCCCGACTACCCAAAATAATTTCGCCGATGACACAGGCCCGGCGCATGTGGAAGTCTGAAGTAATCAAATAAACACTCTTGATGCCACGACGTTGCAAATCATCCACCAACGTAGTAAAATTAGTAACTGTATCTACTGCTTCGTAATCCAAGTGTAAACGTTTAGGATCGACACCAGCTTTGGTAAACACTCGTTGGGTGAATGTACGTGGACTACCGCCTGTAATCCAAATTGGTATATTTGGATGCTCGCGAACGAATTTTGCTGTAAACTTCTCTCGCTCTAAATGTTTCGTTGAACCACCCAACACTACAACTGCTTGCGGCTGCACAAATTGGTTTTGTACTTCTTTGTATCCCCACCAAATGATTAGCGGTAGGGCAAAAGCCGTAAAACGAAAAGATTTACCCGTAAAGATTAGCTTATTCAAGGCTCAATAACTTTATTTACTCAGTCCAAAATTTTCTCTGACTAGAAGAAAAAACAATTGATAGTAGAGTAGCAAACTTCCAAAGGATCTGCCCAAATATAAATTTGGTTGATTTTTGTCTTGCAGCGCGATTAAGCGTGCTTGAAGTTTTTCCTCTAATTGATGGATTATCCTAACCTGTCTCGGACGATTCATCAAAGGGTTGTAACCACTTTATATAGTGCTTCTCGTTTCAATGAGCCACAAGGTAGGGTAGCACAGTTACTTATAGCCGTTCTCGTTCACGTAAGTTACGTACACCCGTAGGAGCAAATTACATGAACATTGCTGTCAACATTAAGCTGAAACTCCTTTAAAACCTCGTTTCCAGCCGGAGGCTGGAATGCTGCTCCTGGTGGCTCTGCCGCCAGTAAGGGAGGCGGAGCCTCAACGACGGGCATTCCCAGTCGGAGACTGGGAACGAGGCAATCTAAAAGCTAGTTCTAGACTTACTTTCACGTTAAATTGACACCAATCTTCATGAATTGCCCCTACTTGCGATATAATTTTGTACCGCATCTGAGTGGGAACTGCTATATGCTACCCTACGAATCTTATATAGCTATATATATTAATAATCGCCTGAAGAAAACGGGACTGGTGCGACTTGAACGCACGACCTGACGCTTAGGAGGCGTCCGCTCTATCCAACTGAGCTACAACCCCAACTACGAAGCATATATAATTGTAGCAGTAGTTTTAGCGAGATTGCCAACAATTATCCCAAGAGCCGCCGCCTACTTCTAAACCACCCAGAAAACTTTCTGCTTTGAGAATTATTTTAGATTTTCTCCCATTTAGTTCTCGTAATTCTAAATTTAGTTTTCCTTGCATGGTGTCTCGGCAACAGTATTTTAAACCTTCTGCTGTGGGGGCACGTAAAGGTTTACCAGGCAGATGGGTAGTTCCTGTCAATTCAATTTCGTAGTTGGAGTTACTAGCTTTCATTTGCCATCTACCCCAAGGCTGAATTTCCCAATCTACTTGGGAATTCCAGGGAACGAATTCATAAAACTTGCCTTGATAGTGCAAGCCAATCATCGCTACAGATTCCATCCACCACAAGACACCCCGCCGTCCACCGCCAGCAGTTAAGGCTAAATCGGGTTCGCCTGCAAAGCAATTGCAATTTATCCAAAACCATTTTTGCGGAAAAGCACCACCCCAATTTTTCTCGCCGTAGGCTGGGGCGTTTGTGAATTCGTAAATTTTACCATTCCAGTCAATTTTTCCGCTGGCTAAACCGTGAGCCATCAAAATTTGCCATCCTGGTTCAAAAATCTGCAAGAATGACAGCCAGCCTGCGGTTGATTGCTGAATGCTATTTTGATTGCCCCAACCGTATACTGGTTGAATTTCATACTGCCAACGGCAATAATTATTAGTGGCGCGATCGCGAATTATTCCCTGATTCAAGGTGGCAGTAGCTTGATAGCCTTCTTGAACATGATGCTCAAACTGTCCTGGTAGCAGGTATAGGGGAGAAACTTGTAAATCTGTTTTACCCCAATGACCTAAACCCAGGACATTCCGACTACCCCAAAATTTCTTCACATCAGGGAAAGTACGACATAAATATTCATCATTCGGGCCAAGAATTTGGGCTGCACCGCCACTGTGAGGTTTACCGCCGATGGGGTCTTCAATGGAGTACATAAAGGCGAATGTTTGTCCAATTTCCGGTAGCGTAACGCGGTAATACCAGCCTTCAAAGAAGCGGCGACTAGTGTCATCCCAGTGATAACCAGAATGGGGGGTTTGGAGAGAATTTAGGGGAATAGTTAACATAGATATAGTTGCCGATTTTTTCAGTATGCGCGATTGCTTCGATATCAATGATGCTTATGAAATTCTTGGGCTAGAACCCGGTGCTTCTCAAGCACAGGTGAAGCGAACTTACCGTAAACTGGTAAAAATTTGGCATCCCGATCGCTTTGTTGACCAAAAGCAAAAGCAGGAAGCTGAAGAAAAAATTAAATCAATCAATGCAGCTTACAACAAGCTCAAATCGGAAAGTCCATCTGAGCCTCCCCTTCCTGAAAATCCTTCTTCATCTTCGCCTAAAAATCCCCCAAAAATATCTGTCAATCGTTGGGATGCAGAAACTTTCTATACTTTAGGGGTAGAGAATGCTACTAGAGGAAGATATGAAGATGCGATCGCAGATTTTACCCATGCAATTCGTCTCAATCCTCACTATGTTGAAGCATATAAGTATCGGGGGCTAGTTTGTTCTCAACTAGGATACGAATACAGAGCCGCTTCAGATTTAAATAAAGCTGCACAAATAGAAGAACAGTTAAGAAATCCGGGTGCTGCGCGTGTATCGCGATCGCCTAGATATGTATCAAAACCTAGACCTTTGCTAGAAAGATTTTGTCAGAGGATAAAAAGTTTACTGCGGCTAAATCGGCGTTGGAGATAGCAGCACTATACCTGGAGTTAATTAATACTTATACCTGGGAATACTAAGTAGAGTTAGATTTGCTGCTGATTTCCTAGTATGAGCGATCGCTTTGACATCAATCATGTTTACAATATCCTGGGGTTGAAACCAGGTGCATCTGTTGATGAGGTTAAGCAAGCTTACCGCCAGATGGCTAAGACTTGGCATCCAGATTGTTTTATTGAACCGCAGCAAAAGCTAGAAGCGGAAGAAAAAATCAAAGAAATCAATCAAGCTTATGCAAAGTTAAAGTCTTATCAGCCAGATGACACAAATAAATCTGCTTCCACTTTTACCAAAATTGATTTAACTCCATCCAATGCTGAAAGTTTCTACAAACTGGGCATGGAGAAAGCTCAAAGAGGAAAATATACTGAAGCAATAGAATACTTTACCCAAGCGATTCGTCTTAACCCCAACTACTTTGAAGCTTATAAATACCGAGGTCTTGCTTGCTCGAAACTAGGATATGAAAATAGAGCCGAGTCAGATTTTAAAAATTCTATACAACTGGAACTGAAACAGAAAAAAGCAGCATCTAAACCTACATCACCACCGCCAAAACCAGCGACGCCACCACCACCACCCAAACCTACATCGCCACCGCCAAAGCCACCAACACCTGAAACTATATCGCCACCACAAACGTCACCTGAATCACAACCTCAACCTTCACCGTGGAAATGTGTACATACCCTGACTCATCTAAACTGGGTTTTTACAACTGCAATCAGTCCAGATGGGCAAATTTTGGCTAGCGGAAGTAGTGATAATACTATCAAGATTTGGCATCTCGACACAGATAAATTACTACATACTCTCACAAATCATAGAAAATGGGTAAGATGCCTAGCCTACAGCCCAGATAGCCAAACTTTGGTTAGTGGCAGTGATGATAGTAGTATGATGATTTGGCAAGTGTCTACAGGTAAATTACTCAACACACTCAAAGTACATTCAACCCCAGTTTTTTCTGTAATCATTAGTCCAGATGGTCAGACTGTCCTGAGTGGTGGTAGAGATACTATTATCAAGGTTTCCCATATAAAAATGGGACAATTACTGCAAGTCCTCAAGGGGCATTCTTACTTGGTTCATTCCCTTGCCATTTGCCCAAAGCAGCAGATTTTAATCAGTGGTAGTGCAGACAATAGCATTAAGGTTTGGAATTTGAAGAGTAGGAAACTGGTGCAAACTTTGAACGGGCATTCAGGTTGGGTGACTTGTGTCGCCATTAGTCCTGATGGACAAATTTTAGCTAGTAGCAGTTATGACCAGACTATCAAGTTATGGAACATCAATACAGGTAAGCTAATTAACACATTTGCCGGACATCGTAGCCATGTTTGTGCGATCGCTTTTAGCTCAGATGGTCAGCATCTTGCTAGTGGTAGTGCAGATCATACTGTCAAGTTGTGGCATCTTAGCACTGGACAAGAACTTTACACTTTGAATAACCATTCAGATTGGGTTAACTCTATCGCCTTCAGTCCCGATGGCAAAACTCTTGTTAGTGGTAGTCGAGATATGACAATTAAACTTTGGCGATGCGATATTTAATGACAAATTAAAAAATTTGTTCTAAACGTTGAAAATCGCGCTGGACTTCATACCAGAGACTTTTATTATGGGGGTCTGTCTTCAGAGCTTTTTTGAGATAAATTCTGGCTTTAAGTAGTTGTTTTTCAGAAATTAACGCCCGTCCCCAAATTTGATAAGCGATCGCTAGCCATTGGCGAACTTCTGCATCTGTTGACAATCGATCTGCTAAAGCTTCCGCCAGGGCGATCGCTTGGGGAAATCGTCTTTCTTGCAAAAATCGCTGCAATTGCTCATAAGTCTTCCACTTCAGGCGTTCTTCTATTTCCAACAGATTCGGCGGCTTTGGTTTTCCTGATTCTTGGCTTGTCACCGTTGTTACTGGTGTTTTCTGCCGTTGCGTTGCCTTGGCATCATCACGCCCAGATGTTGACACCTGACTTGAATGTGCAGCAGTCTCCTCTGGCAGTACTACTGTCAGCAGGAGTTTGTAAGCCTCTGTTAAGGCAATAAATTTATCTTTGGCTTTGTTGTCATCTGGGTTGATATCGGGATGATATTGCTGCGCCAGTCGTCGATAAGACGCTTTAATGTCAGCAAAAGAAGCTCCTGATCTTAAACCCAATAAACGGTAGCAATCTCCAAGATCCATCTTGAGCTATGAGCTATCGAATATCCACCTAGAGGCTATCAGCTATCAGCTTTATGCCTGAACTATCAATAATAAGGGCTAATTTGCTTTTTTAAAGTTCAATGTTGACAGTTTGTTTAAAGAAGGGAGTGGGGACTAGGGACTGGGGATTGGGGATTGGGATTTAGAATTCTTTCCCTACTCCTCCTACTCCTCCTGCTTCCTCATCTCCCTCATCTCCCTATTCCCTACTCCCCAGTTATTACCGAGGTTCGTTCTTCAATCACACGGTCGATTAAACCGTATTCTTTTGCTTCTTCGGCAGACATAAAAAAGTCACGATCCATATCTTTTTCAATTTTTGCTATGGTCTGACCTGTTTTATCGGCATAGATACCATTAAGCTGGTGACGAATTCGTAGAATCTCTCTAGCTTCAATTTCGATATCGGTTGCTTGTCCACGGGTACCACCTGAAGGCTGGTGAATCATAATCCGTGAGTGAGGCAATGCTAGCCGTTTGCCTTTGGTACCAGCTGCCAGCAGGAAAGACCCCATTGAAGCAGCTAAACCTACACAAATAGTTACTACATCTGATTTGATATGTTGCATGGTGTCAAAAATCGCCATGCCAGATGTAACCATCCCACCGGGGGAATTGATGTATAAATAAATATCTTTACCTGGATCGTCTGAATCCAGATACAGCATTACAGCAATAATTTGATTGGCGATTTCATCATCAATATCTCGCCCCAAGAAAATAATCCGTTCCCGGTAAAGGCGATCGTAGATGCTAATCCAATCTGTATATTGTCCACCGGGCATCCGGTAAGGAACTTTAGGAACGCCTATAGGCATAACTTACTTACTCCGTTTTTAATAATTTGGGGCGGCAAGAGAGTTAGAAATAACTCATAACTCCTATACAGACGCGATTAATCGCGTCTCTACTCAGCACTCAGCACTGCTAAAGAACACTGGCAGGAAGTGGGGGATTTGCGAGTTCTTCTTTTTCAAAAACTCGGTCAATTAGTCCGTATTCCTTCGCTTCATAAGGTGTTAGATACAACAGCCGATCCATGTCTTTAGTAATTTTTTCTGGAGCCTGTCCAGTGGTGCGATGTAAGATATCAACTAACGCCCCTTTATTTACCAAAACTTCTCTGGCGCGAATTTGAATATCCGTTGCTTGACCTTGGGCGTAGCTCTTGGGCTGATGCAGGATAATTGAGGAGTGAGGCAAACTAGCGCGGCAACCTTTTGTACCAGCACTGAGTAACATTGCTGCCATACCCATCGCCGAACCGACGCAGATGGTGTGGATAGGAGGCTTGATATATTTCATGGTGTCATAAATGGCGAAGGCTTCGGTTTCAAAGCCAATAGGTTCGCCACTGTAACCCGAAGTACCGGTGGAGTTGATATAGATTTTAATCGGTTTGTCGGGGTCGTCGGATTGCAAAAACAGCAATTCGGCCACGATTAATTCGGTGACAGCAGGCACCAGTGGCATCCCAATATAGACAATTCGCTCCTTCAATAAAAGGGAAGGTAAATCTGGCGGCGGTGTCCGGTAAAAGTTATCGCCGTAATATGGGGCTTGAACAGCCTTAATTGGGGAAATGTCCATAGCAACTGATCGCCTGAAACTATGCCGTTAACTGTAATACATCCTAGCGCGATGCACGCCTCCCTCAAGGTGCGGATTTCTCCCTAATACTCAAGGCGGCTTCGCATCTGCCAATGCTTGGCTTCTAAGATATTCTGATTATATTAGTGTATTTGTGTTAGATAGGTTTTCCGTAGAGTTAAAGTAGTGCTTTGAAGTTATTTTTTAATATGTATATCCTGAATAGGGACTTTGAGTTATGAAGGTTAGCTTGCAGCCTGCCTTGAATGATGGTAATTTGGACGCGAATCAACTGAACAGTCAGCGTCAGTTAGGAGTTTCAATTTCGGCGATCGCAGAGACTCAAGATCGCCATGTGCCCCTGAATTTATGCTTAATTCTCGATCATAGTGGTTCGATGAACGGGCGATCGCTAGAAACGGTCAAAAAAGCAGCGAATCGTCTGGTAGATAGACTCAATCCTGGCGATCGCCTTAGTGTTGTAGTTTTCGATCACCGTGCCAAAGTCTTAGTACCCAGTCAACTGATCGAAGATCCAGAGAAAATCAAACAGCAAATTGATCGCCTAGCTGCCGATGGTGGAACTGCGATTGATGAAGGACTGCGCTTGGGGATTGAGGAGTTGGCGAAGGGCAAAAAAGATACTGTTTCCCAAGCTTTCCTCTTAACCGATGGCGAAAATGAACACGGTGATAACAATCGCTGTTTAAAATTTGCTCAATTGGCTGCTAGCTATAATTTGACTTTGAACACTTTGGGATTTGGTGACAATTGGAACCAAGATGTTTTAGAAAAAATTGCTGATGCTGGTTTAGGTACTTTATCTTATATTCAAAAACCTGAACAGGCAGTGGAAGAGTTTAATCGCCTGTTCAGCCGTATTCAAACGGTAGGATTGACTAACGCTTATCTGTTATTCTCTCTAATGCCCAATGTCCGGCTAGCGGAACTCAAACCAGTTGCTCAAGTTTCCCCAGACACAATTGAGTTACCACTGCAACAAGAAGCTGATGGACGTTTCGCTGTGCGGTTGGGAGATTTAATGAAAGATGCAGAACGGGTAATCTTAGCTAATATTTATTTGGGACAATTGCCAACAGGTGAACAAGCGATCGCTAATGTGCAAGTCCGCTACGATGACCCAGCCGCCAACAAAGTAGGTTTAGTAACACCAAATATCCCAGTTTATGCCCATGTAGTCAAAAATTACCAAGCAGACCTGAATCCCCAGGTGCAGCATTCTATTTTAGCATTAGCGAAGTATCGCCAAACCCAGCTAGCCGAGACGAAATTACAACAGGGCGATCGCTCTGGGGCGGCGACGATGTTACAAACGGCTGCGAAAACTGCCTTGCAAATGGGAGATACTGGGGCGGCGACGGTGTTGCAAACTTCTGCCACCCAACTGCAATCTGGTGGAGATTTATCTGAAAGCGATCGCAAGAAAACCAGAATTGTCTCCAAAACAATTTTGCAAGATACCCCTCCCCAATGAAAGTTAAATTGCTCTCGGCGTTAAATGACAATAATGTTGATGTGGCTCAAACAAGTAGCCAACGTCAACTAGCAATTACAATTTTTGCGATCGCTGGTGAGTCCGATCAAAATCTCCCCCTTAATCTCTGCTTGATTTTGGATAGAAGTGGTTCCATGCATGGACACCCAATTAAAACGGTGATTCAGGCGGTGGAAGGATTAATCGATCGCTTAAAAGTAGGTGATCGCATCTCAGTTGTGGCTTTTTCCGGCACTGCGGAAGTCATTATCCCCAACCAAGCGATCGAAGACCCCGAAAGCATCAAATCTCAAATAAAAAGCAAACTGACTGCTAGCGGCGGCACTGCGATCGCTGAGGGTTTAGAACTGGGAATTACAGAACTGATGAAAGGCACAAGAGGCGCTGTTTCCCAGGCGTTTCTGCTGACGGATGGGCATGGTGAAAGCGGTTTGCGAATTTGGAAGTGGGATATTGGGCGAGATGACAATAAGCGCTGTCTTAAACTGGCGCAAAAGGCTGCCAAGTTGAACCTAACTATCAACACTTTCGGATTTGGCAATAGCTGGAATCAAGATTTGCTAGAAAAAATTGCCGATGTCGGTGGTGGCACTTTAGCTCATATTGAACATCCTGAACAAGCTGTAGAGCAATTTAGCCGACTGTTTGGACGAATTCAGTCAATTGGGCTAACTAATGCCTACTTGTTGTTATCTTTAGTTCCCAATGTCCGGCTAGCAGAATTAAAACCTATTGCCCAAGTTGCCCCGGACACAATCGAGTTACCAGTGGAACCCGAAGCTGATGGTAGCTTTGCTGTGCGTTTAGGAGATTTGATGCAGGATGTAGAACGGGTAGTTTTGGCAAACATTTATCTGGGACAATTTCCAGAAGGGAAACAAGCGATCGCTCATCTACAAATTCGTTATGATGACCCGTTGGTTAACGAAGAAGGCTTACTTTCGCCCTTGATGCCAGTGTATGCAGATGTAGTGCGGGCGTATCAACCGACATCTAATTCCCAGGTACAGAAGTCTATTTTAGCATTAGCAAAGTATCGTCAAACCCAATTAGCTGAGGCGAAATTGCAACAAGGCGATCGCACTGGTGCAGCCACGATGTTGCAAACGGCTGCTAAAACTGCTTTACAAATTGGAGATAAAGGTGCAGCGACAGTGTTGCAAACTTCCGCCACCCGCTTGCAAGCTGGAGAAGAACTTTCGGAAGCAGACCTCAAGAAAACTAGGATTGTATCAAAGACTGTTTTACAGGAATAGTAACTTTTTTGAATTCGCACAAGTAGGACGATGCAAAAATTAAGCAGAATTAATTAACTACAAATAAACGATACACCAAAATAAATGCGTGAATTACTTAAATAAACAAGCCAATTTAGTAAGTCAAACCTCTGATGAAACTTAACAGCACTGCTTTTGGTTGCCCTTCTTGGACTAAGGCGATCGCTTCTCGCTTAGAGGATGTTTGAAAAGTCATCTAACGTATGTTTGACTACTCTAGCTATCGAGAAGTTGAACGAGAGAATGAGGGTTGTGGAACTTGCGATCGCTTCTCTGAGTTGCATTTAAGGCTCAAGCTGACACTTTTCAAACAACCTCTTAGAGTTGGCTTGTTGGATTAGCTGAGAAAGCTCTTGGTTGTCGCGTATATTTGCTTCTAGCATATAATTTGCTGTTTTGAAGTCAGTTATAATTCTATGTTACGCGATCGCCTATTTCCTTGTTCTTAAGTTATCAGCAAAACCTCTAGCAGTTACATAATTGAAGCGATCGCCTAAAAATCACGACTCATAATAATAGCGATCGCAATACATTACTCCCCTGCGATCGCCGATCTTGTGGGGTTTGTTAATGCGATGTAACGCACCCAAACTTTACTTAATGCTAATTATTTGTGCGTTAATCTCCGCTAGGACACTCTACAAGGTTGTATTTTGCCAAATAAAGCTCTATTCAGGGATGTTACCGTGCAAAAACTTTGTTATTACACTTATTGGTTTCTTTATTTGACAATTTATGTAATATTCATCTTGTATAAGTATGGCTCTTCGGTAGTTGTTATGCTATTATTTCAATTAAAAACCGGATTTTTCCTTTAAAATTAAGGCTTGCAGACACTTGTATCCTAAATTTCATAACCAAGCATAAAATGTTAAGGATAATGACTGTAATTTCTTATTTAGCAAGCTTAAAAATCTTCTACATTCTCTATTTAGTTGAGTTATTTTATTAACAAGTACTTCATAAGTAATTAAATAAATATGACAACCCTGCTCATTCTCGGCAACACTAATCAGTTTACATTTGCAAACTCTGTAATCGCAGCTAACGCTAAGGCTGAGGAAATATTTGAGCAGGGTCTAACAAATATATTTGTTGTCCATTCAAGAGAATCCTATGCCAAACTAAAGAGTAATGAAAATTGGGTAGATCATGCAGAGGGAAATGGTGTAAGCCGAGAATTATTTGTCGATAAAATTGTTGAGATCACAGCAGAAGATGACTCGATTAAAAGATTCGTTGATTATATTGAGTTTATTTTAAAGGGTATTCCAAATGGATCAAACCTTATTGTTGACATCACAAATGGAACTTCATTGCAGAAAAACTTACTCTCAATAGCTTCTTATATTCTTGACGTAAAAAATCAATACACGATCGATGTTGCCAAGTTGTTTGCACTAACTGAAGAAAGAGGCTTTCTGCCAACTGATATTTTGCTATCCTGCTATACTCCAGTCCCTGATAGCACTAGACTTGATAGCATAGCCTATCTAAATCTGTCAGAAATGGTACGCTACAGGAAAATTATAGAATCTCATACTAATAAGTATGTAGCAATAGATTCAAGTTCCTCTGATAGAGAGTTTTTCAAGGATAACTTGGGTCATTCTATTCAGTTAAAGTTACAAGGAGATCAAAGCAAAGATAATGCTATATATCGAATAGCCGCTTCGTCAATTTCAGCAAGTGTGGAGGATCTAATTCGCCTTCTGGTGAGCAAATTTATCTTGGCTGATACTCCTGATGGAGTAGATCGCAAAACTTTTGGACAAAAGCTCAAAATTATTCAAGCCAAAATTGAAAAAGATGCGCCGTCTGACTTTGATATAGAGTTTTTTAGCAAGTTCAATGATTTTATTTTGTACTTGAGAAATAGTTCCACGCATAAAGGTAAGCTTTTAACTGACTTGGAGAAGTTCAAGGCGGAGCTTTCTGTCAAAATGGCTTTTCCTTTTATTGAATTTTATACGGATATTGTGCATCCTTTGTTATCAAGTGGTGAGCTTTCTAGAGAACCGATGCATATAAAAAAGTTAACGTATGCTGATATAGCACCAGGAGACACCTTATATTATGGATTGGATGGAGACGATACAGGAAAGATATTAGAAGAACTTTTTCTTTCCTGTAGCGATGAATCTAGCTTTCGGAAATTGAGTAAAGATGTAGCGAATGCAATTTCAAAAATCTCTAAATTTGTTACTGATAAGCTTGGTAAGAATGCAGTTGTATTTGAGGCAGGTGACGATCTTCTGTTCAAGGGAAATCTTCAAGAAGATATGCTTTTGGAAATGCAAGCTATGTATTCACAATTAACACCTGGACTAACGTGTTCAATTGGCTATGGGCGATCATTTCAAGAGGTATATTTGGCATTAAAGCTCGCAAAGACCCAGCCAGGTAAAAATGCTATTGTTGGAATTGAGCTTTCCTGAGCTTGTTGCAGTACAACAACGCCCATGCACGCCGATCGCCGAAAAATGATCGGTTATAAATCAAAGCTTACCTGCGGCGGATGGTTAGACTGTGAAATCACAGAACTGTGAATCTTGAGGCTAAAATCAACCAATTCTCATCCTTCTTTCTGGCTTTCCAGAATTTCCTTCGCATTTAAAAGTTCCTGATGTTGCTCTTTACTGACCGTAGGATACTTGAGGTTCAGTTCCTGTAGCTGAGTGTAAATGATACCCGCCACAACCAGACGAGTAAACCATTTGCGATCGCAATCATTACTCCCCTGAGTAGCCGATCTTGTAGGGTTTGTTAATGCAATGTAACGCACCAAATTGATTGTTATTCACCGTAATTATCTGATTTTTAGGTTTTTTATTAATGCGATCGCCTAAAAATCATGACTCACAGGAATAGCGATCGCCTAACTCCTCAAATCGCCAATATAAGCCCCAATTTGTTTAAGTCCCTGCAAAACTTGGATACGTTCTGATGTATTTTCAAGTAACCGATAAGTATTGGATCTAGTATATTGAGGGACATTTTGGTGGCGATCGCATTTCAAAAACAATACTTCTCTTCCGTTTGTAACCATTGCATAACAACTTGACTGTAAGTTGGGAGCGCTCAACAAATAAGTAAGTGCTTGGGGAATTCCCGCCGTAACGTCTAGTCTTGCAGGCTTTGACTCGATTACCAAAATCCAAAAACTATCTTGAATCACCAAAATATCAATCCTGCCTTGAACTGCAATAGCATTAGCTTCGTCTGCAACTTCGATATTGGTACTTACTTCTGCTTTTACCAAAAAAGGAAACTGATAGAAACCTGCTAAATCTAGCAATGGTGATATAACTACAAGCTTAACAATTTCTTCGAGAGGTGGTTCTTCTTGACTGAGATAGTTATAGTTTCGAGTGAGGCGATCTAGTCCTTGTAGTTCCGCTTCGGTTAGAGTCGGCGCATTATTTAACCATTCATCAAAAAAGCGATCGCTAGAGTCGAGTCTCAAGCCAAAAGTTTGACGGAGAGCGCCAAGGGTAAGGCTACTAGCATTTGTAATCACGGTTAAATTCTTGTAGTAATTACATGAAGTTTAAAAGTCTAGACATTTGATCTAGGCTCCAATACATAATATACGATATATATAAGAGCAAAAGAGCGATCACCTAAAAATCACGATTCACAGGAATAGCGATCGCCTTTAAAAGATAGATTGTTGATGCGATCGCATACCGCAAAGCCTTTAGCAGATAGATAATTGAGGCGATCGCCTATCACGACTCACAGGAATAGCGATCGCTCAAGTAGGACGATGCAAAAATTAAGGCTTGCTGAATATCTTCATCTTCTAATTCGGGAAACTCCTGAAGCAATTCTTCACTATTAGGGTAGGTAGCTAATAACTCAATCACCCGACGAACGGTAAGCCGAAGATTACGAATAGAGGGTTGTCCATTCATGCGATTGAGATTGCTGGTAATGCGATCTAATTTCATGGAAGTAACTCTAGCTCCTTGCGAAAATCATCGTCAATGTATATTGTTTCATGCCAAGTTGATAAAAGACGATTCTACTCCAAGCAAAATTTTATAGCAGAGAACAGGAAATAAGGTTTCTGCCACTAAAATAGAAAAATCATTCACGAGCGTTGTAATTATGGGTAATGAAGTTGAACTACTTGAACACTGGCGAGAACTCACACCCCAAAAGCAACAAAAAGTTTTGGAGTTTGTTGAACTACTTAAATCGGAGTCAGAAACAACACCCCCCGAATCTGATTTTGTGCCACAAACACCCTTAGCCAAAAAATTATGGTCGATCCAACAACGAGCGATCGCTGCTGGATTGCAACTTCTCAACGAAGACGAAATTGAACTTGAACTTGCTGCACGTCGCGGTGGATTCCGTGAGTCTTAAGAAAACTTACATAGACTCTGGTGTACTGATCAGCGCTTTCTGTGGCATTCAGTCAATCAGCATCAGAGCGAATCAAATTCTTAACGATGAAAATCTGGAGTTTGCCTCAAGTAGCAACGTTTCAGTTAGAAGTCTTGCCTAAAGCAACTTTTAATAAGCAACAAGACGAAGCAGAATTTTACGAAACATTTTTTAGTGCTGTCATCCACTGGCCAACTGACTTAGAGCAAATTTTACAGAATGCTGATCAAATTGCTTGTACTTACGGTTTAGCTGCGATGGATGCACTTCATGTGGCTGCTGCTGTGCAGATTAAAGCTGATCAACTGATCACCACTGAAAAGCCAACCAAACCAATGCACCGAGTAACGGAAATCCAGATTATTTCAATATAAAGCTTATTAAATATAAAGTTTTAAGAAAGCTATAAGCCTTTTTAATTGCCACGCCAATAGCTTGAGAATTACACATGAAAACCACTGGCATTCATCATGTAGCTATTATTTGCTCTGACTATAATCGCTCCAAAAAATTCTATGTTGAAATTTTAGGATTTTCGATTATTCAAGAGACTTTTCGCGCCGAGAGAAATTCTTATAAACTAGATTTACGAGTTGGAGAAAATGCTCAAATAGAGTTATTTTCTTTCCCAAATCCTCCGCAAAGATTTAGTAGTCCAGAGGCTTGTGGTTTAAGACATCTTGCTTTTAAAGTTGATGATATCGAGGAAACTGTTTTTTACTTACACTCGCAAGGTGTAGAAACAGAGAATATCAGAGTTGATGAAATTACAGGTAAGAAATTTACTTTCTTTAAAGACCCTGATAATTTGCCATTAGAGATTTATGAAAATTAGGCTTCAATATGTTAGTCAGAGGATATAGACTGTCTGATACCAAGGCAATCATGAAACTGTTTTATGATACAATTCATGAAATCAATATTTGCGATTACACTCAAGAACAAGTCAATACTTGGGCACCCGAAAATATGGATTATGAAGTTTGGCACAAAAGATTACAAGCCAAGCTTCCCTATATTGCTGACAATAATGGTGAGATAGTTGGATTTGCAGAATTAGAACCAGATGGTCACATTGATTGTTTTTATTGCCATAGCAAATACCAAAGAAAGGGTATTGGCTCAAAACTCTTAATTCATATAGAAGATACTGCAAAATTAGAAGGAATTAAACGGCTATATACAGAAGCGAGTATTACTGCGAAGCCATTTTTTGAAAACAAAGGATTTAGCGTAGTCAGGGAACAGCAAGTAGAACTGCGGGGAGTTTGGTTTCAAAACTATGTAATGGAAAAATACCTGTGAATTTGAGCTAGCTCAACAGCGGAGCATCTCTTGTGCGTCAACACTTGCCTGAGCAGCTCGATGTTGGTTAAACAAAGCTAAAAACATCTCGGTTTCTTTGCTGCACTCTATCGTTGGGACTTTTCAATTTACCGGAATGGAAAATTCGTGACGAATGGGTTCCAGCGATCGCCTTTTCGACAGCTAAGAATCTAATGAGAAAGTGCGTTAGCGTAGCGTATCTATCGCTAACGATCAAATCAATTACGACGGAAATTTCTTTTGCGTTGTTTGTGCCTTGCGACTTCTTTGCGCTTGTGTTTTTCCAAAGGCGTTTCAAAGTGACGATGCTTTCTCATGTCTGGAAAAATACCTGCTTTGGAAACTTCCCTCTTAAATCGACGCAAGGCTGACTCAATTCCTTCATTTTCACCCACAAATACTTGTGTCATTTTCATCTCCTACTTAATTGGTACTGGGCATAATAAGAAAGGCAGGAGGCCTTGAAAGTGCTGAGTGCTGTTAGCGGTAGCGGGGCGTTTAGCCCGTGCTGAGTAAAAATACCAGTCCCCAGTTATTCTTTCATTCAAGGCTTTTGAAACTTGTTTCATAGGGACTGCCTCCATTGGTGTCAACTTAAGCTGGAAATAGCTTATCTGTTGGCTTCCATGCCCGCCAGGGAATAAATTCCCGGGCTTTTAGCTAAAGTCTACTGAAGTAGACTGGAGATTTTTGGTGATATTTAGTCATCTTCAGATGACTTTAGCTATGAGACGGGAATTTCAATTCCCGGCGGACAAGCGGTTTCACGTTAAGTTGACACTAATGGACTGCCTTCTGCCTCCTCCACGCCATCAAATAGACCAGAGTGCAAAAAGGGCAGATAATGATTCTGCCCTTAAGACGTTAAAACTTAATTTTTGATCTTAAAGCGATCTTTAAAGTTTAGTAGCGACTATTTCTGTTGTATCCACCGCCACCACCACTGTTGCCGCGGTTTCCACCACCAAAAGAACCACCTCTATCTTCCTTGGGTTTAGCCTTATTCACTTTAAGGTCACGTCCCATCCACTCAGCACCATCAAGAGCATCAATGGCAGCTGTTTCTTCTGCTTCTGTGCCCATCTCTACGAAAGCAAAGCCGCGTGGACGACCTGTTTCACGGTCAGTAGGTAACTGAACCCGTTTTACAGTACCATGTTCGGCAAAAACAGAATTGAGGTCTTCTTGTGTGACCTCGTAGGATAGATTACCTACATAAATTGACATGCGTTATCTCCAAAATCATAGGTGTGTAGAGATTTAGATTTCGGAGACAAGCTTGTTAAGACCAAAAGGGAAAAGCCTGTCAATACTAAAAACAAACACTGCAACCGAATTTTATTCTCACATGATTACCTTAGCACATCATTCAGTTCTTACCCACCGTAACTAAAGATTGGGGATTGGGTACTGGGGACTGGGGATTTGGGATTTGGGGGCTGGGTACGGGGTCTGAAGAGTTACAGGTGTAGAGGAGGAAAGGGTTCAGAGAAGAGGAATTTTCACTCTGCGTCCCTAGTCCCTAGTCCCCATTCCCCAATCCCTCATAATATTAATTAGCAGAAATTCCCCAAATAATTGCAAAATAAATGCAGTTCGTCATGTGACTACCTGGAAATGCCGACTACACTTGCTGACGCTCAAAATTTACTTTCTGACCTCATCGCCCGCTACAGTGGGCGTGTAGATTATCTAATGATTCGCCTTGAAGAAGCAGAAGGGACTGATATCTTGTTGCGTGGCGACAAGGTAGAAACTCTCAGTGAAGGCATCTCCATTGGTGGTCATATTCGCGCTTGTTATAAAGGCGGATGGGGGTTAAGCTGCTTTAACCAACTGGCGACAATCAAAGATCGTATTGAAGAAGCGATCGCAGCTGCGCGGATGGTTGGTGATGAAGAAACTTTACTTGCGCCCATTGACCCGGTGCAAGCAGTGTGCATTCTCCCCCTAAAAGGTTCAGATCCCCGAAATATCCCACTTTCACAGAAAAAACAGTTGTGCGATCGCTATGCCCAATTGCTCAAAAGTGTTGATCGGCGGATTACAACTACTTCGGTACGTTACGGTGACAGCGCCCAAAAAGTGATCATTGCTACCTCTGAAGGTACTTTGATCGAGCAATCTTGGGTGGATATGGAAATGCGCTTTGCCGCCACCGCCAGAAATGGCGAAACTGTCCAAACTGGACGAGAAACTACTGGCTCTCGCAAAGCTTACGAAGATTTAACTGATTTGGATGAACAGGTAAAAGGTGCTGCTCAAAGAGCGATCGCTGCTTTATCTCTGCCATCAGTAAAAGGCAATACTTACACTGTAGTCATTGACCCAATTCTCACGGGTTTATTCGTCCACGAAGCCTTCGGACATCTTTCTGAGGCTGATATGGCTTACGAAAACCCCGATCTGCTGGAAGTTATGACCATTGGACGGCGGTTTGGCCCAGAAGAACTTCAAATTTTTGATGGCGCGGCTCCAGAGGGACATCGCGGTAGCTATTTTTATGACGATGAGGGTACACCTGCTACTACTACTCAACTAATTAAAGATGGGGTTTTAGTTGGACGTTTACATTCTCGTGAAACTGCTGGCAAATTGGAGGAAGCGCCTACGGGTAACGCTCGTTGTCTCAACTATCACTTTACTCCCATTGTGCGGATGACAAATACCTGGATTGAAAGGGGTAAAACACCAGTTGCAGATTTATTTACTGATATCAAAGAAGGAGTGTATGCCCGTAATTGGTTAGGTGGGATGACCAATGGAGAAATGTTCACCTTTAGCGCTGGGGAAGCATGGATGATTCGGAACGGCAAAATTGCTGAACCAGTGCGGGATGTAACGCTTTCGGGAAATGTATTCCAAACATTAGCGGATATTGAGGCTCTTGGTGATGATTTCTACTGGGATGAATCCGGCGGTTGTGGTAAAGGAGGACAAAACGGCTTGTCAGTAGGTTGTGGTGGCCCTAGTCTCCGAATTCGAGATGTAGTGGTTGGTGGGGAAACGTGAACTATGTGCCGTGATAAGTAGGTGGGCGTAAATAATTATCGTTGGAAAAAGGCAGGGGGCAGGGAGCAGGGGGAGAAAGGGTTTGATCCGGAGCTAACGGAAACGCCTTCGGCTCCGCTCCTGAATTCTTCTTCAATATCTTTCCAGAGTCCGAAACAGATGAAACAACTAGCAACCGAATCACCATCCACCTGGCGTTTCATCCCAATGCTTCAGACATCAGGAGCAGTGCAAATGGCGATCGATGCTTGGTTGTTCAACCAATATGAAAAGGGGCAGCATCCGCCTACTCTGCGTTTTTATACCTGGTGTCCATACACTCTCTCTTTGGGACATCTGCAAAAACAATGGCCTACCCAGTGGCATAATCTGATTTACCAAGGACAGGCACTCGATCTAGTTCGTCGTCCAACAGGAGGTAGAGCTGTTCTCCACCAAGGAGACTTAAGCTACACCCTAATTACCTCAGCTAGTACTGGAAAAAGCTGGGGTACTTATGAAAAAATTTGTAACTTTTTAATCCAAGGCTGGCAAAGCTTGGGTAGTGAGTTAAATTATGGTTCTGCTGGACGAGGTTACATTCATAATCCCAGTTGTTTCAATACAGCAACCGCAGCTGACTTAGTTACTGCCGATGGAAGTAAATTTATTGGTAGCGCCCAACGCAAGGGGAAAAATACCATTCTTCAACACGGCTCGATGATTTTGTCTACAGACAAAGGTTTATTTGAGGAAATCTTTGAACAACCTGCACCGTGGAATACCTCGCTTTGTAACACGCAGGAAGAGGATGGCTGGATTGTCAAGATTGTGGATACGTTGACAGAGACGGCAAAACAGTACTTTGGTATAGAACTAGTTACCCAACCATTCACTGATCTCGAATGGCAAGATATCCTCAAATTGCGATCGCTTTATGAAGTGCGTTAGCGTATCTCACCGTAAGTATCACCTGTTCCAAAACTTTAGATTATCTAGGAAATACGTAGAAAGCCAAAGTTTTTTGTAAGTTAAATCGCTATACAGCGTAGTTTTGCAGCCCGAATAAAAGGTTGACATTTTCATTTACATCATTTAGTGTAAACTAATTAAAATGTAAATTAAATTGTAGCCATGTACTTTGAGGACGTGCGTGAGTGGGAGGGAACTGCGGAGGCGCTGACAAAGGAGCTAAAACGCCAGATTAAACACCTTGAACTGTCTATAGAATCACCTGCCCTCCGTACTGTTCGGTCGTGGAGAGCAAAACAACTTTTATCACAACCCAAAGGGCAAGAATTTGGATTTCGTCAGGTTTTGGAGGGTTTGGCAACTGCTCTCCTATTGAAGAAGGGTTGGACACTTGCGGCGATCGCTCAAGTTTTACCTTCCTTTGGTGAAGATGTTTTAGAGAGGCAAATTATCGCAGAGGCTCAAGGACACGATCCAACATGGCTACCTGCAATTTCAGCAACTTCTTTGCCTTTACCTACAGGACATCGCCCAGCGAGGGATCTGGCTGAAGATGCTGTGGTGTTACTTGCTCAGGGAATTCTTCGCCAATATGACCGGGTTCTCCCAGGTCGAGAAATTGTGCGCCAAGAGGATAGTATGCTGCCACCAGAACTCTATCAAGCAATGTGCAAATTGGGTCGTCTATATATTGAAGAAGGATTAAGCGATCGCGCTGCTTGTGTGCATACTGTTTTAGATAACGCTCGATACCCTCTTGGTGGCGATCGCTGGCAGTTAGGAGTTTTTAACCAATCAGACTTTCGCTTTTCTAGCGTCACCTTAATCGATCCAGATTTACGAGTACCTACCTCAGACTGTGCAGAGATTGCCAACCTGAGCGGGGCTTTTGGCGAAGACAATGTAATTGAGCATCGCTTATATACTCAGTTATGCGAAGCAACTGAACGATTGGGCGGCCGTCGCCAGCACAAAGCTTACACCGCGCTACGGGAGTTATTTGGCAGGTACTCTCTGATAGGAGAACGGCAACTATTAGATTACTTGGTTGAAAATGACTTGACCCCTTTACAGCGAATGATCATTGAAAATTTCTTCAACTTAGTGCCAGATATCTGGCTAGTTGATGGACTAGCACATCGCTGCGCCAACTGTGGCACACTGATGCGATCGCATCCCAACAAAAAACTTTTTTCACAAGGGCGTTGTCCGATTCGCCAGTGCATTGGCCACAACTCGCCAAAAGTATCTGAAAAACTAGATCCCAAAGACATTTTACGAATTGCCGAGCCACGAATTCTTACCTACTGGACAGGCCCAGCAATTGACGAATTAGCCATTTTTGATACAGCCCGACAAAATAAGCTCAATGCTGAACTTTACCCGGAGTCGGATTTATGCGATGTGGCAATTAACGAACGAGCAATTGGAATTGATGCCAAATCTTACACAAGTCCCGTGACTCTGGCTTTGCGTCTCAATCGTAGTATTGGCGGGCTGATTCACTATCGCCGCCGCATTCTTGCGGTGAGCGATCGCTTAATCGAGGACAACCCAAGCTACATTTCTACCCTCATTTCAACACTAGATAAAAAGGGTGATCCTGCCAGTTTAGAAATTATGTCGGTTTCCTCTGTAATTGATTTTTTAAAGAAGATGCCTTATGCGAACCAAACCTAATTTCTGGAAAGGTGCAGACCGAATTTGCTGGTATTGCGTCTTAATGAAGGAGTTTATTAATACTGATTCACTGGAATACGCGCCACTAGTGATGTCAGGTATGGCAAGCATTTTAAATGCACCTGCATTAGAGCCTGCCCGTCAAGCCCTTTTCAATATGCGGCAGATGTCGCTAACTTTTGTTACACAGCAGTCAGTTAAACACGCTATTGCTCTCTATAACAATCATCATTACTGCAACCACACTAAAGGGACGTATGAGATTGATATTGAAACACTTCACTTTAAAAGAACAGACCCTTTAGAAGATTCTTTAATTACACAAGCGCGTCAAATTCTTAGTACCCCTCTGCCATACGATTCCTATGGTTTTACATTTGCCGATCCTCGTCAGCAGATGGCGGTTGCTTTAGGTGAAGAGTCAACAGCAGCAAGGATGCCGATCGCTCCGATTACCGCCCCGATTGCTGCACGTCGTACACATTCTCTCAACCGCCAACCAAGAGGAAAAATTCGCATTCCCCTAAGTGAACTGCGCGATCTGGCTATTGAGATGGACGAGCGTGAAAAGCAAGATCCTGAGCGACGATCTGGTAGTTGGGCAGATCGTTTTGAACGCTTTGACCTCATGGTATCGGAGGCTGGAAAAGGTCTGCGGAAAGAAGATGATGTGTTGGAATTAGAAGACATCAAGCACTTAATTGGTTTACCAGGGTCAGGTAAAACAACCATTCTCGTATTGATAGCTATCTGGCTGGGACTAAATGACTATAAAGCTATGTTTGTCTTTCCCTCCATTGAAGTTGCTAGGCAGTACATGGCTGAACTCGCATTTCATCAAGTTAAGGTGGGAATGCTGGTAGGACAAAGTGATGAAACTCGCCGTCGCCATGCAGATAATATTGCTGAGGCTATAGCAACACGAGGTAATGGTGGCTTTGCTCATACCTTAGAACAGGCAGAAGTTTTTGGTATGAACTGCGTCCTACCAGCCTTTTCAACTGCCGATATGTCCCTGTGGGGTTTTGGTTACGCACCTTGCAACGAGATATTGCAAGGTGGGGGGAAACAAGGAAAGATGAAGAAATGCTTGTGTCCCTTATGGACAATGTGCGGTCGAAACAAAGCACCGCGAGATTTGTTGGATGCTAATATTTGGGTTGGTCATGTGCGATCGCTTGATACTCAAATATCACCTCACGCGATTCAAGAACAAGTACGATATTTTGAATTAATTGCCCGTACCTTCGACGTAGTTGTTTTCGACGAAGGCGATATGGTGCAATCAGTGTTAGATGGTTATGGGGCAGCAACCTTAAGTATTTCAGGCTCAGAGCGATCCATTCATCGGGTAATTCTAGAACAAATCCATAACCGCTTTGCTCGTGGCGAGAACTATCGATTATTCGATCGGGATGTAGAACTTTACAGTCGTGACTTGTCAGAATTTGGCAACCATAATACTTCCTTAATTACCACCCTTCAGAATATGTCTAAGTCGCGGGTGGGAGAACGCTACGAAAATCAATTGCTGACTGTATTACGGATTGTTAGCGAACTATTGAATACTTTAAAAAAATCCTCACAGCAGAATGACCTTGATGAACAAGAAGCCAAACTAGGCTTTAGTAAAAGTCGGGCGCTGACTGAATTTTGGGAAGCGGCAGCATATAACGCCTTCTACGATCGCACAGGCGTTGAGAACCCTCAAGACTTTAAAGCAGATTTGTGGCCTCGGATTTTAGGCTATAACAGTGAAACCCTTGAAAAGCAATGGAAAACTCTCATTAATCATTTTCGCCGTTACCTAGCTGAAAATCTGATTAAGCGACGTGATGCGATCGTAGAAGAAATTGCCGAATTATTTCTCAAGCTGTGTTTTCCAGATCATTCACCAACAATAGAAGCAGAAGATTTGGCTAAATTACTGATAACTGTTACTTTCGTAATTGTGGGCTACCAGCGAATTGTACCAGGAACTAGAACGATGGTTGCAGAGGGATTCATTCGTGAAACCATTGGAGAGTCAACTGCATCACCAGAATTGCGAAAATTTATTCCAGAAAGCATTTTAGGTTCATTTTCTGGAGTGCAATACAGTTTTTCCAAAGCACAAACAACACGTACAGCCGCCAAAAATGTGCAATTGTCCTACATTACATTTGTTGGTGCGCCTCGAATGTTAATGCACCGCTTTCATCGGTTGTTAGACGCAGATGATGGACATCAAAGCCCAGCCGTTTTAATTACTTCAGCAACTTCATTTTTAGAAGCTAGTCCCGCCTACCACATTAACGCTGGCCCGCATTATTTACTAAAACCGCGTCAGTCAGAAAATAAAGCAGAGCAGAGCGTTTATCGTTTCAAATGGTTTCCAGATAGTGAACGTGGTGATGAACCCCTAAAATATAGCGGTGCTGGCGACCTTCAAAAGCGTAATCTTCTGCGGATGGTGAATGCTCTTGTAGGAGGAAGTAAACCTGAAATTTACAAGTCTATGGATAGATTTGATGTCAAGTCTGGTATTCGTCGCAAAGCTGCTTTAGTTGTCAATAGTTATGAACAGGCTCGCACAATCAAAAAGTATATCAATGACTATCATCCTGAAGTTGGGCGGCATACAAAGGCAATTGTTCAATCCCTCAGAGATGGAGAACAATCGACGGATTTTATCACCTCTGCTCAGTGTGAGGCATTAGGAGACGATGAAAACTGTGATATTTTAATTTTTCCCATGTTGGCAATTGGTCGAGGTGTAAACATCGTTTTCACCAAAGGAGACAGAAAACTAGATGCGGCAATTGGCTCGATTTACTTCCTGACTCGTCCCCATCCTACCAAAGATGATATGCGGCTGTTGTACAGCTTGGCAGGACGGGCAACACAAGAATTTGATAGTCGAGTTTTTAGTGAAATAGAAGATTTAAATGCGATCGCAACTTCTTGGCAGCAATCAAGAAAAGACCTTTGGCGAACTGCCAATAGATTATTACGCGAACCCTTAATGGCTAGCCGTTTAGGCCCTGAACTATTCAAATCGTTTACAGCTAATCAAATGGTGGCTATTTTGCAAACAATTGGGCGCGGGATGCGGAATGGATGCCCAGTGTCAGTTTACTTTGTGGATGCAGCTTGGGCTAAAAATTCAGCAGAAGATAAACCCGACTCTGGGCGAGATAGTATGCTGGTTCAGATGCGAATCATTTTAGAAGAATGTGTCAACCACCCCGATCCTGTAATTCGGGAAATTTATCAAGAACTTTACGGCGCATTTCTAACACCTTTACAGCGCATTAAAGGAGTAAAATACCCTGATGAATTAGCTAATTCACAAGATTTTACGGATGAAGAAGACGGTTTCAATGGTTTTTCAACACTATTGGAGATGTAAAAATGACCGACAATTTTGATAATGACATGGAATTGGAAGAAGATTTATTTGAAGAAGAAGAAACTGATGATAATTTAGTTTCAGATACCTTTTATATTCAGCAAGGACAAATCAAGCTTGTCAAGAGATTTACCCAAGCTTTCACTGTACCGGATAATCTGCCTCCAATCATAGTAGAGGGTTTTACTCTTGCTTGGACAAAGGCTGCTTCCTTAGATTTTGCAGATATTCAAAAAGGAACTAATGTCAAAAATCTCCCCTATGCCTCATTTCGAGGATTTCTAGAAGTAGTACTAAAAAATGCAGCGCGAATTGAACCAGACGTAGGTCTTACAAAGTTTGCATTGAATAATGCTAAAAGGGGAAGCGAGCCAGAACCTTTTGTTTACCTAAATGGTGGTAATGAAGAAGATATCAATCAAATACTTCGCCCAATTATTAACGACTGGTTTGCAAATTATCTCAGACCCTTTGTAATAAAAGAAGACATATCAACGGATATTATTGACCGCTTGCAAGATTTGCAGGAAAGAGGAGAACTTCTGAAAATTTATCCATTTAAATCTCAAGTATTGCCTTGGAATTGGTCTAAACAGACAGGTACAACTCAGCCAAAAGATTTAACAGATAAATATGCCTATCGTGCGATAGTAGATTACGTAGCTCGTCAAATTGCTGGACAAGAGATTTTTCCAGACTTAGGGCCGATAAAACGTATTATTTCCAGCAATTCTGGGATTGTAGAATTGATGACCGATCCGATAACCTTATCTGACACAAAAGGTAAATTCAGCTTTGTGGTCAGCTTGGAAGTTGTGACTTATCCATCTTTGCCTCAACCTTTGGTGAAAGTTGAGGTTTCCAAACGTCGCTGGTTTACTCAGTTAAAAGCTCCTAAATATGACCGTAGGAATATTAGCGGGTTCATATTTTCTCAAGACTATCCCGATCGCGCCTTTACCTATAAAGTAAAATGCAAACAAGATAAAAATAATGAACAAGAGAAGAAGAATTGGAGTTGGGTGACAGATACAGATTTTGAAATTCTGCGAAGAGAATTGAAACTACCTCTGGAATCTTTTGATGGGCAACAAATCGCCTTGGGCAAAGCCTCTACTGATAGCTGTGAGGTTGTTTTAACTTACCGTAATGGACTTCAAGATAATTCAGAAGAAGACGAAAATAGTTCAGAAGGATATGGTATTGAAACAGGCGTACCAGAAATTGATAAATTAGATGCCTTGGAAGCGATCGCTAAAATTCTTAACCCATTAGGAATAGAAGTATTCGATAAATACTCTCTTGTAAAATCCAGCCATAATCTGGATGAGGCAAAGAAAGTATCACGCATGATTAATCTTCCTACACTGCTTGGTGGGGTTTTGGAAGCTCTTGAAACAAATTCTGACTTGGAGTTTACCGCGAAATACCTCGATAAACTCGACGAAAGTCAAATCGATAGCTTGCTACGTAAACACTTTGATATCCGTTTAGAAGAGATTGAGTGGGGAAGAAAAGCTCTTCAATTTAATAGATTTACGCCGAATCAAACGAATGATCTCCAAAATATCATTCAGGCAAACCAAGCAGCGATGCAGCGACTATATCCTAATGAGCAACCGAGACTGTTGATATTTTATGAAGATGATTTGGAGATAGAAGCAAAGCTATTGCAGAAAATTACTAAAGTTTTGTGGGGAAACACACTCGAAATTTTTATTAATCGCTTGCCAGCAAATACTCACGGACCACGAGAGGTTTTACCTGGAAAAGACTTGAAAAATAAGGAGCGATCGCGCCAGCGAATTGAAGCATGGGAATCCACTGCAAAACAAATTGAAGACCCCAATAAGCCAACTTTCTCCTTGATAATGGCACGGCAGTTTTACCCAGATCCTACTGGTCAAAAATCTCCTAAACATGACGATAAAGTTAATAAACCTTCAACCCGCCAAGCACTTGCAAAGGTTGGTAGTGGCGTGCAATTTCTTCTACCCATTGCAAAGACGCGTAAAACAAAGCATCTCAAACTCGCAGACTTCTTCCATCGGATGCAGTCGGCTCTGAAAGATTTGTTCTCGGCTCATTCTGGTCGGATTGATGGTGTAAAAGAAAAGGTTGACAAGTACTTGCAAAATATCCCACCAGAAGCTAGACCAAAAGAAATTTTAGGGTTCACAATCGTCCGTAAACAAAGGGGTCGCCTTCGTGGTGTTATTGAGAATACATTTTTAGCAGTGGTAATGCGCCTCAACGTAGATACAGGAAAATGTGAACTTTGCTGTGCTTACGAGAAAGGAAATTTAGTAATCAGCCCGTGGTTTAGCTTTTCTGATGCACTAGCTTTTATTGCCCAACTTACTCCCATCAAACTAGCTAATGAGAAAGCTGTACGCAAGACTCGATTCATGAAATTTGTGAAACAGATTGTCTCTAACTCTGTGGAAGATGGGATGCAACCATTGGTTATGATTGATTCTTCCAACTGCGTCCAATTGTGGTCTTGGCTCAAAGATGAGGAAATAAATACTAATCAAATTGACCTTGGTCAGCAGTCTGAGAATATGCAGGATGAATGGCAAGGCGCACGTATAATTCGCATTCGCCAAGAACTCGCCCCTGGAATTATTGAGAAAAAAGCCAGACATTTAATAGAGACTTCTTTAGAAGATACCAGGACTAAAGAAGAACTCAAGAAACTGTCGCCTACACTTAAAATAGATTCAGCATCTAGTTCGACTGGGTTATTTCGACTCAGCGCTACTAACCACACTGGATGTGTGGCTTATCTATCTGTGGCACGTGAAGCACCACATCAATATTCACGTGGTCAAAGTTGTTATCGCTCAACCCAGACCCTCGTTAAAAAAACTGATGTTTCTAAAGAGCCAATTTTTAACAAAGCTGGGTTAAACGTATATCAACTCTCTAAAAAACCTGCATTTGTGGGTCGCTGGCCTACTCCCAATCCCCTTGAGATTGTTATTACCTTGAGACAACCAGAAGATAATCCTGATGATTTAGCTGCCCTTGTGGAGTCACTGCGCTATGGCTTTGGTCACTACAGCGATTGGACAGGTTTGCCTGCTCCCCTATTTTTTGAGCGTGTTATACGGGACTACATTAGTGAATTTGCGATCGCAGATGAGGAAACTGAAGCAGAGCTAGATTAATAATCTACCAAAATTGCAATGCCTACGTTTTTGACTAGCCGACGCCAAACCGGATAATTTGAGCAGAGGGCAGGCAACGTTATAAATTAATAGTGTATCTGCAATACCGGACTTGTTCTGGCTTAGTTTCAATAGCAAAGGTTTGGAGATGTTTACTTTATCAGAAACTTCTATCCTGGCGGCAATCCTACTGGTAGCTTTAGGCATTTTGGGCTGGGGCTTTTATCGTGCTAGACCTTTTGGTAAGCTGGGAATCTTAGCCTGGTTACAGTCGGTGGTGTTGATGACTCCCTGGCTCCTGTTTTTTGGATTGTTTGCCGCAGGGATTTACATTAATATAGCGGGTATATTGTTCTTAGTGGTGACATCTGCCGGCTTGTACGTCTATTTGGGCAGACAGTTACGCGCAGCTGGGCAAGATGCCATCCTCAAGCAACGCGCAACCGAAAGACTCGCTGCGGCTTCCTCACTTGAAGCAAATTCTCCACAGCTAGCAGTCGCACAACTGAAAGTGGAGATCCCGCCAATAGCTGAAGATGACTTGAATGCAATTAAAGGCATTTTTGGTATCGATACATTTTTTGCCACAGAAACCATCGCTTACCAAGATGGAGCCATTTTTAAAGGCAATTTGCGGGGAGAACCAGA
The DNA here is from genome assembly GCF_036916985.1 of Nostoc sp. GTDB lineage: Bacteria > Cyanobacteriota > Cyanobacteriia > Cyanobacteriales > Nostocaceae > Nostoc. The sequence continues at coordinate 96,250 of NZ_JBALFD010000092.1, read as the reverse complement.
AGAGACTCACAACCGTCTAACTGCAAGTTTACGGCAACGCCTTGGCGATCAATATCGCCTGTTTTTAGTGGAAAATACAGATGGTAGACCAGTGGTGATTGTCCTACCCAGTCGTAATGATCCCCGTCCGCTTCAGTTATCACAAAAAGTCTTTGCGGGCGTTCTACTATTAGCAACTATTGCCACAAATTTAGAAGCAGCAGGCTTATTGCTGAATTTTGATTTCTTTGGCAATCCAGGGCGGTTTCAAGAAGCTTTACCCATAGGCGCTGGGATATTTGCGATTTTAGTAGCTCACGAAATTGGTCATTGGTTACTTGCCCAGCGTCACCAAATTCGCCTTAGCTGGCCATTCTTTCTACCCGCAGTGCAAATTGGCTCTTTTGGTGCAATTACCCGCTTTGAGTCTCTGTTGCCCAACCGCAAGGTATTATTTGATATTGCCTTGGCAGGGCCAGCCGCAGGTGGTATTGTCTCTTTGTTAATGCTGGTGACAGGCTTGCTGCTTTCCCACCCAGGTAGTTTATTTCAATTGCCCAATCAGTTTTTCCAAGGGTCGATTTTGGTGGGAAGCTTGGCGCGAGTTGTCCTTGGTTCGGCGTTGCAGTCACCCCTGGTAAGCGTTCATCCCCTAGTGGTGATTGGTTGGTTGGGGTTAGTCATTACTGCTTTGAACTTAATGCCCGCAGGACAACTAGATGGTGGCCGCATTATTCAGGCGATTTATGGGCGCAAAACCGCAGGAAGAGCAACGATCGCAACTTTAATTTTACTAGCACTAGTGTCTCTCGGTAATACTCTTGCCATGTACTGGGCGATCGTGATTTTCTTTTTGCAACGGGATCAAGAACGCCCCAGCTTGAATGAAGTCACTGAACCAGATGACGCTAGAGCCGCTTTGGGTCTTTTAGCTCTATTCTTGATGATTACTACCCTTTTACCCCTAACTCCGGGCTTGGCTGGGCGTTTGGGAATAGGATAGTTTTTATGGAGCCTACACCCAAACAAGCAATATCCGCAATTCGGGTGTGCGCTCAACTTACTAGAGTTTATAAAGGAATAGACCTTGTAAGGTTAGACGAGCGCACCAAAAATGTTTATATCTTGGCAAATAATTCAATCGAAGCTGAGGTAACACCAACTGGAGAAATTCTTTGGTTATGACAAAACCTAACTTTCAACAAATGCCTTTAGAGCAGCTAAGAACTTATATTTTGGAGCATCGCAACGACGATGAAGCATTCCATATCTACATCGACAGGAGACGTGCCCAATCTCCAAAACAAATGCCGATGACAATTGAGGAAGCCGAAGCTGATTTACAGAGACGGTTTGGACAGCAAGCTAGTTAAATTACCATAAAAGATTCTTAAGTAATTGTCGGTGAACACTTCACTTAAATTAAGCGATGTGTTCACAGACAACTGATGAGGAAAATTAACTGAGCGGCTTCCAGCCTGCTAGTAAATTCGGGTAAATTGTTGGTGTAGGGAAGATTTTTTGTAAGGCAGCTTGACGATCTTGTGGCTTTTCTTTGCTGATGTTCCAGAGGGATTCATAGAAAAAGAAAGAGACTCCGGCAAAATTGCGATCGCGGATTTTTTGCACTTGTGTCTGAATCTGCTGTATCGGTACGGATTTGTTTTTCAATCCAGCTAAAATACCCACACTTACGGGAATATGGCTCTTGGCTGTTTTCACTTCTGGATACTCTAATTCACTAACAAAAACATTCAAATCATCACGATATATCTGCAAAACTAAGTCTTCAATAATTCCTAGCCGTTCCCATTTTTGCCAGTCTGCTAAAAAGAAGTTGTAGGAAAAACGTTGAGGATTAGGAGCAACAGAAACGAGGCAATTTTTTTTAGTAGCTTTGATGGTTGTGAAAACCCGTTTCATAAATTCAGTGATTTTATTAGCTCTCCAACTTACCCATTCTGGATCTTTAAAGTTTTTGGGGGGAGCTTTACCACGGTGTTCTTTTTTATAAAGTGCTACTGTATAAGCATCGTATCCTAATTCTGATGGTAAGCCAAAATGGTCATCAAGTTGAATACCATCAATATTGTAATTTCTAACAATTTCAACGATTAAATCTTGAATAAACTGTTGTACTTCTGGGCGAAAGGGATTTAGCCAAACGCGATTATCATTCCCATCTTTGACAATCCGAGTTCCATCGCGGCGACTGGTGAGCCATTGGGGACGATTTTTAGCTAGTAGAGAATCTGCTGGTGCCATAAAGCCAAATTCAAACCAGGGAATCACTGTTAACCCTTTTTGATGTCCCACATCGACAATTTCTTTGAGGATATCTCGCCCTTGTAGTCCGGGTGTGGGATCGAGCGATCGCCCGATAACTTTGGCTGCTACTTTACTAGGATACAACGTATATCCCCAATTCCAAACCGCTGGATATATCGTGTTAAAATTGAGTTCATCAAGGCGTTGCAAAGATCCCTTGAGGCGATCGCGCTCGAATAACACATCACTATCAATATTTGTTAACCATACTCCCCTTAATTCTGATGCGGGCGTTTGCGGCAGATTAATTTGAGCCTTCAAGGGGAACGATAGCATCACCGTACTTACCACACTCAAGGTAAGCATAACGACAAACAAAAGAGACTTTCTGGTTTGGCGAATATTCCACCAAAAAGGAAACTCAACACACCACTTTACAAACCTTTTCATCATTGGGTTATAGACATCATCAACTTATGAACAATTAGCATGAATAGCGATCGCTTCGATTGTAAGCGCTAAAACAATCGTCATGAAAAGTGCTGAGTTCCGTTAGCGGTAGCGGGGCGTTTAGCCCGTGCTGAGATGAAAGACTGCCCACAATATGCGGGGCATCAACCTCCTCTAGATAAGAAGATTCCGCTTAACATCGGGCAGGGCTTTTACCATAGTGAAAAAGTACTGAGTATTATTCTGACTCACACTACAAGCCGAGGCACTCAGTACTTAGTATGGTAAAAACACACCTGCTCTGGCGAAAGGAATGATGCCTCCGGCACGCCAAAGGCGAACGCGGCTATACGAGACTTTACCCACCTGCGTGGGTTTCAAATTCTTTAAGTCCGCGTAGGCGGACTTCGTTTGTGTAGCCGCGATTTCTAATCGCCTGGTATATTTACTCTCTACTCCCTACTTCCCGTCCTGGTAATCAACCCCCTAGATTGCTCCACCAGACGAATAAACTCATCCCGATAACCCTCCTGATCTTCCCCCTTCCCTTGGGTTGCTAATTTCATCACCAAATCATAATTAGCATTCCCCTTATACTCAGAGTCACGCAAAACCATCCCAAAGGTAGCGACCGCAGCAGCAAATCTCAGGTTTGTAGAGGGTATCTGGTCAGTTCTCAAATCATCATCTTGGATGGTTTGGGTAATTAATTGACTGGTGCTATCCTGGGGCAACTTATAGCGAAGTTTTACTTGCATCAACTCATTGCCGATAGCATTCGAGGCAGTTTCACCAGAACGCTGATATCGCAAGGGGTCTACCTCTGGCAGCTTCACATCACTCTTTGTACCGGTGGGAATGATTTCATAAAGTGCTGTCACAGAATGACCAGCCCCAATATCCCCTGCATCTTTCTTATCGTCATTGAAATCTTGGTTTTGCAGCAAGCGGTTTTCGTAGCCAATCAACCGATATGCCTGAACTTTCGCCGGATTAAATTCCACCTGAATTTTCACATCCTTGGCAATGGTAAATAGAGTTCCCCTCAAATCGTTAACTAAAACCTTTTTGGCTTCCAATAGGGTATCGATGTAAGCGTAATTGCCATTACCTTTATCAGCCAATTGCTCCATTTTCCCGTCCTTATAGTTGCCAGTACCAAATCCCAACACCGTCAGGAAAATTCCCTGGTCTCGCTTCTGTTCAATTAATCGCGTCAAGTCGGCATCACTGGAAACGCCGACATTAAAATCTCCATCGGTAGCTAAAATTACTCTGTTATTACCAGATTTGAGGAAGTTTTGTTTGGCTATCTTGTAAGCTAGTTCAATACCCTGTCCGCCAGCAGTGGAACCTCCAGCCTCCAAGCGGTCAATAGCCGCCAGAATTTTTGATTTCTGACTACCAGGAGTTGCAGGTAAGACTAATCCAGCATTCCCAGCATAAACTACCAAACTTACCCGATCTTCAGGGCGCAGTTTATTCACTAGTAATTTCAAGGATTGTTGCACCAAAGGCAATTTGTTGGGGTCATCCATAGAACCGGAGACATCAATCAGAAATACTAGGTTGCTGGGTGCTAAGGTTTCGCTCTCTAAGCGTTTACCTTGCAAACCCACTAGTACCATCTTATGTTGAGGATTCCAGGGAGTAGCAGCAACTTCAGTGGTTACAGAAAAAGGGCGATCGCCTTTTGGTTGAGGATAATTGTAGGTAAAATAATTGATCAATTCCTCAATTCGCACTGCATCCTTGGGTGGTAATTCCCCTTGAGTAATAAACCGTCGCATGTTGCTGTAGGATGCTGTATCGACATCAATAGAAAAGGTGGAAAGTGGGTCATTCCCGACGCGATGAAAGGGATTATCCTCAATTCTGTTGTAGTTTTCTGTATTAAATCTGCTATCTGTTTCTGCTTGGGGGGCAACTCTTCCAATACTACTACCAGCTTGGAGTTTAGGGCTTGTAGGGCGGTTAACAAGTTGATCCTGCACAGATGCCCTAGACGGAATACTAGGGGGTAGAACTGTGGGTAAGGGTTGAGTCTTTCGGGTAGACTCAGGTAGAGTACGTTCTCTGGTAGTCTGAGTTGGAGTGGTGAGATTACGAGCATCCAATTCATCTATCGAATTTCTGAGGATTGCTAACTCCGGCGCGAATTCGGACTGCAAGCGTTGCAGAGTTTTCATATCTGCTTGGGTAACTATCTTGGGATCATTCGCTGCTAGCTCATTGATGCGATTTAGACAGTCATTCAAGACTGTGGCAAACTCAGTTCGAGTTATGGGAAGAGTGCCAAAGTTTTGGACGGAAACGACACAACTATACTGTTTTACCAATCCCTGGAGTGCTTGGTAGTCAGGGTGATTGGGTAGAATGCTAGAACTGGGAGGAGTCTGATTGGCTGGAATCGCAACCGTAGCAGACTGACGTAAAAGCGCAATTCCTATTGATGGTATTAATAATAACAGTGCAACAATACTGACTCGTTGCCACATTTTGGACGGAATCGGGTAAGACATGGCTAAATCCTCACACTAAATTTGTTTTGTCACATTTGAAGTTTCTACTTATTTAGAATAGTCTTGAGCAGCCTGAGATTTTATAACCGTTGCAGTTTTGGTAACTGTGATTGATACAAAACTAAGCATTTCTGTCTAGCATCAGGAAATATAGCGGTTCTTGATATCAGTTCAATAATCTGGGTCAAGCAATTACTCAGTCGTTCAATTGCAGAAGACTCAATAGTTTTTCTGATCAAGCTAGTATTAAGTTTGGTGAAGTTGTATTTGTTGTAGTTAGGAAACATCAGAAATTGGGAAACCTGGAAATAAAGCTTTACCCAATAAATAAAAAGTAATGGATAAACAAAAACTTAGAAAACTACTAATTGGTGATTTTACTTGGCAACGGCTGGTTAAATCTTTAATCTTTATCTATATATTTTTTGGAGTATTTGTATATTTTCGGGCAGATAGCATGATTTTTCAATCTAAACCTTCTAGCTATGAGGATGATCCAAAAATTTTGAAGTTGACAAGTGGTGAAAATACGAAGATATCAGCTACATATTTATTGAACAATCAAGCTAAATATACGATTCTTTATTCTCATGGTAATTCCGAAGATTTAGGAGAAATCAAACAGATATTAGAAAAATTACACGCCTGGGGTTTTAGTGTCTTTGCTTATGATTATCGCGGTTATGGTACGAGTGAAGGAAGGCCAACAGAAAGTAACGCATACGAAGATATCAATAGTGCTTACAATTATTTGACCCAAAATTTAAAAACACCACCCGAAAGAATTATAGTTTTGGGTCGTTCGGTTGGCGGTGGTTCTGCGTTAAATTTAGCAATGCGAAAACCAATAGCTGGTTTAATTATTGAAAGTTCGTTTACTTCTGCTTTTCGAGTAATAGTACCTTTTCGGATTTTACCTTTTGATAAATTTCCCAATCTAGACAATATTAAAAAAGTCAAATGCCCGATATTGGTGATTCATGGAAAAGCAGATGATATAATTCCTTTTACTCATGGAGAAAGGTTATTTGATGCTGCAATATCCCCAAAACTTTATTTGTGGGTTGAAAAGGCAAATCATAATGATTTATTCTGGGTAGCTGAAGAAAAGTATCGTCAAACTTTGCAGGAGTTTACTAGACTTGTCAATATTAAAAATTAAAAATATTTCAGATTAAGAGAAGTGTCTTGCACGGTTATTACAGCAGATTGCAGGTAAGTGAGGTACAAATTTTAAGCACAAAGCCATATAGGATGTCCTAATATTTAAATCGCATAAACTGGGCGGGCAAGATGCCCACCCCACAAGAGTTATGTTTAATTCGATTATGCAAATTAGAGTTTTTTAGCTGATCAAGAGAGTTTCAACCCTGTTCCCTACTGGCTGTTAGGTATAGCGACGCGGTGTATAAACCCAGATGCTACCATCGCTGCGCTTGATGGTTCTAGTTTTTGTGGAACCAACGAGAATAATTGTCCGCATATCAGCGCTTGCTGGTGTTAACTGGTCAAGTGCGATCGCTTTTACCGTCTGTCCTGGTCTACCGAGATTCCGTGCTAATACTACTGGTGTATCTCGTGTGCGATGTTGCAGCAAAATATTTCTTGCTTCTGCTAGTTGCCAGGTGCGCTCTTTGGAAACAGGATTGTAGAAAGCAATCACAAAATCAGCCTCAGCAGCAGCGGTAATTCGTTGTGCGATCGCAGACCAAGGTTTCAAGATATCCGAGAGGGAAATAGCACAGAAGTCATGCCCCAAGGGCGCACCAATGGCTGCTGCTGCTGCCTGCATTGCAGAGATGCCTGGGGCTACATGAATGTCGATACTTTCCCATTCGGGTTTACGATCGCGATCGCATACCTCAAAAACTGCTGTTGCCATTGCATAGATACCAGGATCACCAGATGAAACTACAGCTACATATCGCCCAGATGCGGCCAAATCAAGAGCCATCTTTGCCCGTGCTTCTTCTTCACGGTTGTCGGATTCATGCCGTTCTTTGCCATCAGCCAGAGAACCAACTAAATCTAAATACGTTTTATAACCCACAAGGTCAGTTGCCGACTTGAGTATCTCCTTGACTTCGGGAGACATCCATTGCGATCCACCAGGGCCAGTGCCAATAATCGCTAACCGTCCGCGTGGCTGACCGATGGTGTTGGGGTCTATTGGTTGGGGGGCAATAGCGATCGCAATGTTAGGAGAAGGGGAAGATAAGGGAGATGTGCCTGTAGCGGCGATCGCTGCGGCTTGGGCGGGGCTATAGCCTTGTGAAAGTAGACTTTCTAGCTGATTTGGGGTAAAGAAGCGGGCAGGTACTCCCAAGGCTCTAGCGACGGCGTGAATTGCGGGATCGGCGGCGGTAGCGATGGGTGCAAATATGCCAGCAACTGATGTTTTTTCTAGTTTGGCATCAGCTAGTAGCTGTTGGACTAAAGCTACTGCATCATCAATGATGTCACTAATTGCGATCGCGATCGTTGCTGGGTGGTAGACAAGACTGTTGGCTGTGGGAGTCACCAAACGTTCTGTAACTTGAATGGTCAAATCTCCCTGTGGATCTATGGGCAGTTTACTATTGCTCAACCAAGGGGCTATTCCTTCTAGCTTGACTTGCGCCCCGGCTAGGACATCTGAGATAAATTTCTTAGCGTCGTCTGGGTTCGCTAAATGGTATCCAGAGGGAGGAGATAACAACGTTGTACCCAAACGTAAATCGCCTGTGGTGGTAATTGCAGGTTTGACATCCAGGGCTTCAGCAATGCGGCGTGCCAAATCGTTTACCCCACCAAGTCCGCCCAATAGGGGGACAACAGCACTACCATCTTCAGCTACAGCTAGCACTGGTGGTTCCTGTCGTTTTTCTGAAAGTAGCGGAGCTAGAGTCCTAATTAAAATGCCGGCGGCACAAATGCCAATCAGCGGCCTTCCCTGGGTAAATAACTCACGCAACGTCTCGCCAAAATTTGTGAAGCTGACATCAACTCCAGATGTGCGACCCTCTAGACCGTATAGCGTCGCCCCTGGTAGAACACTGATTATTTTGCGTGCTACTGTCACGCTATTTTGACCTAATATTACAATGGCGGGTGCAACGTTCATCATTACTTAATTACGAATTACGTAGCTTGCTTCTCGCCGGAGGCGAGTATTACGTTAGCGTAGCCCATTACGAATTATTTAATTAGCACTTTAAATAAATGTTCTTAGAAATTTGAGCGCTTCAATTTTATTGTTAAATATGGCATGAATTAAGTCACCATTATTATAACGAATATCAATCTCGTATTTTAATGGTGGGGCTAATGTAGGTTGATTATCTGGATAGTTATGAATATATTCAATAGCATTTTCGACAGTGGCAGTTTGTTGACATAGCCCATGTAGGACAATGATATTTACCTGTTGGACTAGTCTAGCAAATGACTGCTCTAAAGTATTGATAAATTTATCTATTTGGAATTTTTCAAGACTTAGCATTTGATTTTTGATGTTAGTAATATCCGGCGCTGATAATTTTTTCCATTGCTCAATCCTATTTTGAAAGTCTGCTTCTAACGTACTTTCATTGAAAGATGCATTTATACCAACAGATGTAAATGATTTAACGATGTTTTCATACTTAAGATAAAGAATTTTAAAGCCCTTAGATTCTAATTGATCAAGCGCTCCTTGAGTAAACACACCTGCTAGAATAGCTCCTAAAAATGGGTTAAGGTGACTATAGGTGTCTGCCAAAGGAATAAGCGCTCCTTCAATTTCTTGAACCTTGTTTCTAGAATGCTTGGTGTAACGCCGCCATGCAGTCTCAATAAATGCTACTGGAAGACCAAGAGTATCTTCTGTACCTCCTCGTTCCAGTACATAGTCAAGATCATGATAGTTACCGTAGCGATCTTGCCATGATACCTTTTTAGTGATTCGTGCCTTGCGCTTTCTCTGAGAGTCTAAGTAAAAACCATGCTCATCAGCCACTTGTTGAAGTGTCTCACGAATAAATTCTTGGATGAAATGCCCTAAAATCTGACCCCATTTATGTGAAAATGATTCTGCCATTACATTTGTGCAAAAATAATTTGGGTTGTGATTACCCTATCCGTAAACCCACAAACAACCTTCGCAAAGAGGAACTCTATGCTTGCGATTTTTCCACTTCACATTTCGGTCACGAACTTTTTCAAAATTAAAAGATTCAAACCCTGCGGCTTCTGCTAATAAACCCATCCATTCAATCACCGGAATATAAACACCATAGGGAGCAGAATCGCCAATCATAAAGCAAACTGTTGCAGGACTTTTGCATACTCTGCGAAGTGCTATCCAAACTCTAGCCATATCCAAAAAATAGCAGGCAATCATCAAATGATAATTCTTTTTACCTCCATGTAAATGTCGTTCTTGGGACAATTTGTGACAAATTTCAATAATACTAGTCTTGATTGGATATAGCTCATGAGATGCTAGAACTTCATCAATGTTTACATTCTTATTGGTTACGTGCTGCGAACATGAACGAATTAAGTATTGCCTCACCGCACTTTGTAAATCACTCCAACCGGAAATTTCTTTCATAAAACACATTTCTAGACGTGTCGCATCTGCATAGTCATAGTTGTTAGCATACGGTGGTGAGGTGATTACCAAGTTGGCAAAATTATCAGGTACACCCTGGCAAGTCCGAGCATCAGATTGAATAAGTGTAGCAATAGAAGCCGCCATTTTTCCGGCAATTCTCATATCTGTAGCTATACTCTCTGCCATTAGCCCAAAAGCAGACATTGTATCTAAAGAATATTGTTTCTTTTTATTTGGTAAAATGTACTGCCAAGGTGCAGTTCCAGCATGAGAAACATGACGAAGAATTGATACAAGTGTTAACCAAACTAACTGAGATTCAGATGAATCATCGGCAAATTTTTCCCAAGACTGGCGCAATCTATCTAAAGACTCAAGTGAAGATATACTAAAGCATTCATGAATCAGTTTCGGGTATGTATCTACACAGGGCTGAACATTTTCGGCACATTTTATAACTTTTTGTATATGTTCAAGATAAGCATCAGCGTCAGTTTGATATAAAAGTTTAGCTCTTGCTATACGCACAACAAAGGGATGAGCCTCAATTCCCAAACATTCAACTCCAAGCTTTTCAGATGCAAGTAAAGTTGTACCAGAACCAGAGAATGGATCTAAGACAGTAGTTTCTCCTCGTTCTTTAGCTTGGGTAATTATAGTTTCTACCCATTGTGCAGAGAAACCTGCACTAAATCTAAACCAGCGATGAACTGGCAGTTTCATGTTATTAATGAATGTAGATGAACTGTCCAAGGATTGGGAAGTGCAAGAAGAAAATTCCTGAAATGGCAATTCTAATTGTAGATTCATGTGGATAGTTATTATTATTTATGAAGCGATCGCTGGAAAATAAATAGGTAAAATGCGGCTTTGCAATACTAGTACACAGTAATTATCGCAGTTGGTTAAAATGTTCCTCTGTAATACCCAACTGCTTTAGAATTTCATAAAATGCATAGGAATTGTGTAGTCTTGTAAAGAATTCATAGGTATAGCCGCAAGTTTGAGTTAAACCTTCAGTTTACAGTAGACATCTCCAGAAATTAAATATGCGTTACCCAGAATCCTTGTAGAGACGTAGCACTGCTACGTCTCTACATTCATTTTCGGAGATGTCTAGCGATCGCCTTCTCTCAAAAAAGTGCGATCGCTTCTTAAATTGGGGACTGTAAACTCCTAAAATTTGAATGGAGATTGGGATTCCAAGCAAATACCCAAAGGATTTTTTCCCCAATCCCCAATCCAACTCAACTCACTTTACGCTCTTTCAAGACTTGATCTAACAAGTTTCTAGCAGGTTGTGCTTTCGCCAACGCTACTTGATGGTCATTATAAGCACGAACAAGGCGAGAAAGACTGCTCACACCTGCCTTGAGTTGCTCAAGTTCTTCACCAGCTACCAGTTCTCCATCCAGCATCCGTCCAATCAATGGTTTGATATCACCCACTTCCTGCCGGACTTTTTGGAGTTTTTCTAGGGTACTCAGTAAAGTTTTTAGTGAGTTTAATATATCGTCAATATCCTGGGCATCCTCTACTGGTTCCGGCGAATTTTCAATTATTGCCGTGTCTTTGTCTGCAACTGTAGGCAATTCCTCTACAGACGTTTCACTTGTAACCCCGTTTGCTCGTGCCATCAACGCTTCCTCAAGGAATTTTCCTCAGTGTATCGCTGATCTCAAGTTGCCAAAGATAGTATTGTCATAATTCGTTAAACGAGATTGCATACATTTGAGCATATCCCTCTCATCCTTAAAGCCAAGGTTGGTAAATTACAGAAGATTTTACAGCTTTGTTATTCAGTTATTATTGCCTTGAAACCGCTTCACTGAGTCGAGGATTCACGTTGGTGTAGCCCACCGTAGTTAGCACAATATTAAAATGCCTGCGACATGGCCGCAGGCAATATTAAGATAGAAAAAGCTGGGTTACTAGTTTAAGGCTAGAAAATAAATTCTAGCCTTTTGCGTTTAAGGCATTTCAGTAATGAGGATATTGAGTAAACCATTCTATTTAAGAGCTGCTAAAGTCCGGCGTCCAATTATTCCGTCTGCTCTTAATCCTTTAGACTTCTGAAATTTGATTACTGCTGCACGAGTCCTGTTATCAAACACACCATTCACATTTGCTGTATAGAATCCTTGCTGCTTTAAAGAATTTTGAGCAGTTTTTACTGTCTCTCCCCGGCTGCCTACTGTCAGTACATTACTACGCTTTGCTAGACTCCTGGGCTTTTGCTTGGCAACAGCATTAGTTTTTTTAATCGTGTTTTTTTGCGGAGTATTTTGGGCGACGTAGGTAGCAGTAGCCGGATTTTGACTTTTATGATTGCTTAAAGAGAAAGCAGGCAAAGCAGTAGCTAGAGTTAGAGCAGGGAGTAAAGCAAGTACTTTCCAATTCATCTTCTTGTTCCTTCTAAACTATATGAAATTTTGCAATTTTGATTTGAAGAGTCATCTTCATAAGGGCCTGTGCCTGAAGTGATTCTCCTCGGTAGACTCTGGCGTGTGGGTTTAGCATAAGACTACTTCCGAAGCCAGAGCTATAGCATCACATGTCATATTGACAAAGTTATTGCAAAATTGTGACGAAAGCATGACTAAATATATTAAAATTTATGTCGGACGAGGTTACGCTCTTGATTTATGAGAATTTCCCGAAGCTGGATTTAGATACTCGACTTCTTGAAGAAGCTAGATACCTGAGTAGTAACTTTGCAATTGTTCTCGCAGCAGGTAAATCTACTCGTATGGGTACTTGCAAAACTTCACTCCCTTGGCATGAAGGTAAAACATTATTAACTTATCAAATAGAACAGTGGTTAAGTGTAGATTTTACCCCTGTAGTAGTTTTAGGTTCACACAATAGCAATAAACAAAAAGATTTGCCTGATAATAGTTTATCTGTAATTAACTTTCATACCAATTTCGGTAAAACAACTTCTCTGCTCACAGGGTTGCAATATATTCCCCAAAACTTTGAAGTCTTAGCAATTTCAGCAGTTGATCAACCCAGAAAATTAGAGATTTACCAGAGATTACTATTAGCACACCAAGACAATTCAGCAGTGATTACTGCACCGACATATCAAGGTAAAATAGGACATCCATTGTTATTTAGTAATGGGATGCGATCGCATTTACAAAATATCCGTGAAGAAAGCTTAGGTTTACGCCAAATTATCAAAGAATTTTATCCAGTAATTCATCAAGTTAAATTTGATAATCCGGCTGTGCTATTAGACATTAATACACTGGAAGTATATCACGAACACCTGCATAATCTGGGGTAGCAATATTACTAACAAGATTCTCAATTTCCTAGCTTGACTTTATCAATTTTCTAACTCCTGCGGAGTCGTTGTAGGAACTATCAGGCTAAAATCTAAGGCTGTTTTATACAACGAGAAAAAATTGAATTGGGGACTGGGGACTAACGACTAGGAAGATAAAATGAGTAATGAGTAATACCCATTACTTATTACTTATTACTTATTACTTATTACTTATTATAGCGTTTCCTGGTCTGGTGAGGTACACTTAATAAATAGGTTGTGCATTTTATCCAATAGAAATGAAGGCATACTCACTCGACTTACGTCAGAAAATTATCGATGCCTACTTTGAAGGTAAAATATCTCAGCGTCAGATTGCAAAACGGTTTCAAGTAGCCCTAAGTTTTGTGGAAAAATTGCTGAAACAATATCGAGAAATAGGAAGTATTGCTCCCAAGGCACGGATTAAACAAACACCAACAAAACTTTCACAAGAACAATTAAATATTTGATCTTCAATTGTCTCTGATAATAATGATGCAACGTTGGATGAACTGCGTATACTTTTAGAACAAAAAACCGGAGTTTTAATAGGTCGATCAACCCTAGATAGAATGTTGCATCTTCTAGACTTAAAACTTAAAAAAAACACTACACCCCACCGAAAAAGAGACTGAAAGAGTTCAATTACTAAGGGTGGAATTTTGGAAAAAGGTTCAGGGAATTCTAGCTGAAAACCTTATCTTTATTGACGAATCTGGTATTAATTTATCTTTAGTACGATTGTTCGCGCGTGCCCCAAAAGGAAAAAGAGCGCGAGGCGAGCGTCCTATTAAACGAGGAAAAAACGTCTCTTTAATTGGTGCAATTGGTTTCCAAGGTGTAATTACTCAAATCAGTCTTCTTAGTGCAACAGATGGACTTACCTTTGAGGCATTTATCTCCCAGAAGTTAGTTCCCAAACTATGGAAAGGAGCCTTTGTAGTCATGGATAATTACTCGATTCATAAAGGTAAAGAAATTGAAGCAATGATTCAAGCGGCAGGAGCAAATCTTATTTACTTACCGCCTTACTCTCCCGATTTTTCACAAGCTTGAAAACTGCTGGTCAAAAATCAAGAGTATACTACGTTTTATTGGTGCCAGAAATTATCCTTCTTTAGCGAAAGCAATTGAAGAAGCTTTTAATAAAGTGTCTTTAAAAGATATTCAAGGCTGGTTTACTCATTGTTGTTACTGTACCTCATTAGACTAGGAAACGCTATACTTCAAAATCAAGCCAGACACAACGAGAAGAGGGGTTTTTACCTACCTTGAGATACAAGGACCGTTTCGCCCACAAGGAGCGAGGTTTTGAACCTTCACTTTTTCGATAAATATGTGGATTAGCGAAGGATTACGACTTCGCTACAGAATGCTAGGTGTAGAGTCTTGGAGAGAGGCTTTAAAGAGATTTTTTACCCAGTCCCCAGTTCTTAACACCTGAGAATATCGGGTTGAAATCAAGTTAATACCAATTATAGCTATTTTTAGGTCAATAAACTACGCACTATGGGACAAATTAAAACTACTGTAAATTTCTATGACTGTTTAAATTTAAGTAAATAATGAAAAAAATATGAATAATTCCGCTAAAGTCTTATTTAAAAGAAACTTTATGATTTTTACTAATGAATATAGAAGAAGCACTAGCAATTTTAGACACATTTCTTGAACATGGCTTAAGTGATGTTCAGGAAATAGTCTTTCGTAAAGCTTGGGAAGGACAAACTTATCCAGATATCGCCGAAAGCTGTGGTTATGATGCAAATTACATCAAAGATGTGGGTTCTAAGTTATGGAAGTTACTTTCACAAGCTTTTGGGGAGGAGGTAACAAAAAGTAATTTTCGGTCAGTTTTAAGACGGCGATCGCAAAGCAAAATGTTGTTAAAAAAGCTACAAAGTGTGCCAGCAGTCTTGAGGCAGTCTCAGCAAATAAGCAGAGGGAAAAAACCACTGGAGATTCTCTCTAATAATGGTGGGATATCAGGGTCTTTTTTGGTTATGGGAAAGCAAGACAAAAGGAAAACTTCAGTTCTTAATCCCGACTCCTTAGAACTTCCTGGTGGCTCAGTGCCGCTCAATTCCTCTTTCTACATCAAGCGTCCGCCAATTGAAGAACGCACATATACCGAAATCAAGAAACCTGGTAGCCTAACCAGAATCAAAGCCTCCAGTAAAATGGGAAAAACGTCTCTAATGCACAGAATTCTGACTCATGCTAAACAGACTGGAGTACACACTGTACAGATCAGTTTACAGAGGGCAGATAGTCAAGTTTTCACTAGCTTAGAAAAATTCTTACGATGGTTTTGTGCTAACGTCAGTCGACAATTGAACCTAGAAATCAGACTAGATGATTATTGGGATGATGATATTGGCAGCAAAGTTAGCTGCACATTATATTTACAGGAGTATTTGCTGGAGAAAATTGACGCTCCGATAGTCTTAGCTCTAGATGAAGTAAATCGAATTTTTGAGTATCCAGAAATCTCTCGCGACTTTCTCCCACTACTGCGCTCTTGGTATGAAGATGCCTCCGAATTAGAAATCTGGCAAAAACTTCGATTAGTAGTAGTTCATGCGACTGAAGCTTATATCCCGTTAGATATTAATCAATCCCCTTTCAATGTAGGACTACCGATTAAGTTACCAGAATTTAGTTTAGAGCAAATGCAAGAATTGGCAGTGCGTCATGAATTGGATTGGGCTAAAGGTGAGAAAGGATTGCAAAAGCTGGCTCCTCTACTAGCAATGATTGGTGGTCATCCCTACCTAGCTCGTCTGGCTCTTTACAACCTGGGACATCAAGCAGTAACCCTAGAACAACTACTAGAAGAAGCTCCCACAATAGCGGGTATCTATAGCAACTATTTACGGCATCATCTAACTAATCTCCAAGAACATCTTGAACTAGCGACAGCGCTCAAACGAGTAGTTACATCTCCAAGCAGTGTGCAATTAGAAGCGATCGCAGCCTATAAATTAGAAAGTATGGGTCTGGTAAAACTGGAAGGAAATCAGGCAATGCCTAGCTGTGAATTATATCGGCTATATTTCCGAGAGCAATTAATCTAAATGCTATGAATAAGTACGAATATCAAATTGGTGGTAGTCTCAAAATTGATGCTCCTAGTTATGTAGAACGGCAGGCTGATATTGAACTTTATAATTATCTAATTAAAGGTGAATTTTGTTATGTATTTAGTTCCCGGCAGATGGGAAAGTCTAGCTTGCGATTACAAATGAGACATCGATTAGAACAAGCCGGCTTCAGTTGTGCTTCTATCGACATGACTCGGATCGGCAATGGCAATATTACTCCTGCTCAGTGGTATAAAGGCATAGTAGTTGATTTATTAAGGAGCTTTAATTTATTTAACAAAGTTAATTTAAAAGCCTGGTGGTCAGAGCGAGAAGATTTACCTGTATTACAGCGATTGAGCCAATTTATTGAAGATATTTTATTAGTGCAAATCCAGACTGAAAAAATATTTATTTTTGTTGATGAAATTGATAGTGTTTTAGGTTTGAATTTCCCTGTAGTCGATTTTTTTACCCTGATTCGCTCATGCTATAATCAACGAGCAGAAAATTCAGAATATAACCGCCTAACTTGGGCACTATTTGGAGTGGCAACACCTTCAGATTTGATTATTGATCGAAACTGTACCCCATTTAATATAGGTAAATCTATTGAACTGCACGGGTTTAATTTATCAGAAGTTCAGCCATTAGCAGCAGGTTTAGGTAGTAAAGTAGCTAATCCGATGGCAGTTCTCAAAGAAATTTTATCTTGGACAAATGGTCAGCCATTTCTCACTCAGAAACTCTGTCAGATAGTGGTACAAGAAAGAAACTCCGGAAGTAAGGATGTTCAGGATCAAAGAAGCCTAGAAGGTGACGATCGTTATAAATTAGATAACCATTTACCAATTATTAATCAACATCTTATCAACTTTTATTACCAATTTCCATTGTTAATTTTAGAAAAATTAGTGCAAACACATATTATAGATAAATGGGAAGCAAAAGATGATCCAGAGCATTTAAAAACAATCCGCGATCGCTTGCTGAGAAATGAGCAATGTGCTGGAGGTTTGCTGGGATTGTACCAGCAAGTCTTACAAGGGATTCAGATAGCTTGTGATGATGGAGAAGAGGAAATAGAACTGCTGTTGTCGGGGTTAGTAACCAAGCAGCAAGGGCAACTAAAAGTCAAGAACCGTATTTATGAAGAGGTTTTCAACCAAACTTGGGTAGAAAAACAATTAGCAAAATTACGACCCTACTCTCAAACATTAAATGCTTGGGTAGCCTCAGAACATCATGATAATTCGCGACTGTTGCGCGGGAAAGCCTTACTTGAGGCTCTAGCTTGGTCACAAGGTAAAAGCTTGAGTGATTTGGATTATCAGTTTTTAGCTGCTAGCCAAGAATTTGATCGGCGACAAGTTGAGACTTGGCTAGAAGCAGAACGAGCTAAAGAAGTTAAAGCGAGACTAGTTCAAGAGCAAAAAGTAGCTAGATTTCAAAGATTATTTTTTCTAGGCGCGTTAAGTTGGGCATTGATAGTTGTTTTAGGATTGGGGATGCTGAATTTTGAGTATAAAAAGCATTGCCCAGCGATCTCAAACCCATTACTAAATCAACTGTGAAGGATGTAGGGGGCACATTTATGAATCAATTCAAAATTCAAAATTCAAAATTAAGGGCTAAACGCCCCACTAACGGCTAATATTGGTCGCAATACGGTTTTACCTCGTTTCTAGCCGGAGGCTAGAAACGAGGTTTTAAAGGAGTTTCAGCTTAAGTTGACACCAATGCTCCCTATCTCCACCCTACTAACCTGGATTTCTCACAAGAGAGAAATCCAAGGGGTGTGGGAGGTATGGGAGGTGTGGGAGGATGGGAAAGAAGTCTTACCCCCCATACTCCCCACACTCCTCACACTCCTCTTCCCCTGAAGCCTACACTATGCGTGAGAAATCTGGGACTAAGAGTTGTTCGTGTAGCGTCTCGCAGAGAGGGTGGGGACTTTTGCGAAACGTTAAACAGTAGTTGGAGTCAGCTAAACTAAAGAGGAAATTGCCTAATAAGTTTTAATAATGCTGTTATGAGTACTGACTCACCTGTTAATTCTCCCGAAAAACCTGAATCCACGTTCGGAAAGCGTTTGAGAAACTTCTTAATTGTAATAGTAGCGATCGCACTTAGCGTTTCCCTCGTCTTAGGATTGCGAACTGAAACAACCTCGGCTACCCTCGCCAAGTTAAGCGATAACTCCACACCGTTAGAAGTAGCAATCAGTAACGGCAAACCATCTCTAGTAGAGTTTTATGCTGATTGGTGTACTGTCTGCCAGAAAATGGCACCAGATATCACTCAACTAGAAACAGAGTATGCTGACAAGATGAATTTTGTCATGCTGAATGTGGATAATACCAAGTGGCTACCGGAAATGCTGAGATATCGGGTAGATGGGATTCCCCATTTTGTATTTTTGAGTCAGCAGGGAGAAACCATAGCCCAAGCCATCGGCGATCAACCCCGGACGATTATGGCTAGCAACTTAGAGGCTTTGGTTACTGGTTCGTCTCTCCCCTATGCTCAAGCTAGTGGGAAAGTTTCCAAGTTTTCAGCCCCAGTAGCACCAACGGCTAGTCAAGATGATCCCCGCAGTCATGGCAGCCAGGTGGTAAATGAAAATAATTCGTAATTTGTAATACTCGCTTCTGGCGAGAAGCAAGCTACGTAATTCGTAATTAAAGACTGTTATTTAATGGGATTTCTTGATCTAAAAACTAGTTATAAGGCAATACGGTTCAGTTAAGGCTAAAACTCTTTGTCAAATTCAATTTTTTTAACGTAGACGCAAAGCGGCTTGCCGCAGGCTACCGCCAAGGACGCCAAAGACGCAAAGAGAAGAAAGAAATGCTTAACTGAACTGTATTGAGTTATAAGGGACTTCCAAGAAATAAATTATGTAAGAGATTGCCGCTTCAGACGCTTCTGAGCGTACATTAATTTGTCAGACCTGGCGATTACTTCTTCTAGTGACATATCACTTTCTGGTGAGTAACACTCTATCCCCATACTCATCGAAAGTTCATAATTACGGTTTTGCTGTTGATTAAAGTTGGCGATATTTGCTTGCAGATACTCTTGGATACTATCAGCGTCCTTAAAGTAGCTGGAGATGAAAACAATGAACTCATCTCCACCCAAGCGAGCAACAATATCAGAACTGCGAAAACTTTGCTTGAGTAATCGACCAGCATCAATAATCAAGGCATCTCCCATATCGTGACCAAGGGTGTCGTTAACCTGTTTTAGCCCATCTAAATCAATGAAGATCACCCAGCACAATGCTTTCATGCGGTGAGCAATTTTTAACTCTTGTTCGGCCATCAGGAAGAAACCGCGTCGGTTATGCAGACCGGTTAATTCATCAGTCAGTGACGCTTGTTTGCGGTTGCGAACTTCCTGAATGAGTTCCATCTGAGCGATCGCTTGACGACTTAGGCGGCGCAGTGCATCTAACTGCTGGTAACTTAGATGATGAGGAATGCTATCCAGAACACACAACGTCCCAATGGGAAGACCATCGGGTGTAATTAAAGGGGCACCAGCATAAAAACGAATTTTGAGATTACCCTGGACTAAGGGATTGTTATGAAAGCGATCGTCTTTGATGGCGTTGGGAATCACCAATATATCCTCTGGTTCAAGAATGGCATGGGAGCAAAAAGCCCAATCTCTGGGTGTTTCACTACCTTGTAGTCCAACCTTAGATTTAAACCATTGGCGATCAGCATCAACTAAGCTAATTAGAGCAATTGGAGTCTTACAAATGTAGGCAGCAAGAGCAGTTATATCATCAAATGCTTGTTCGGGTTGGGTATCTAGGATATTGTAGTCCGCCAGGGCTTTGAGTCTTTCTGCTTCATTATCAGGTAGAGGAACAGCTTGGGTTTTCACCAATGAGTGTCTGAGTCTTAACCAGGAAAGTCTGGAAGGCTGGAAATTTTGCAACAACCGCAGTATTACCCCTTCAGCAGCAAGGCTACGTGACATAAACATCTCTGCAACGAAAATCAACACTCGGTTGAATATACAGAAATATTGTATTACATGATCTTCTTCATGCCTTTGGTTTGCTCTGTTGTTCATGTCACCCTAACCACTGTGCAAATTCCCTGAGTATTTAGATACTTACAAGGTCTTTTGCCCAAAGCCAGGTTGAAAATTATCAATATCAGCAAGATTTTATTAAAACTTATCATACTATCAGAGTTGTTTGAGTAAGATTGATATTTTTGATACCATCATTTTTTGTATACTTACAAAAATTCCGAGGGTCAGTTTCCAACCCTCGGAGCTTAGATTTACCAAACTCGCAATTCAGCAATCTCCATCATACTCAGTGCTGAGTCTGTTCCTGAATGAGCGATCGCGTCTTATCTTTCATCGGAGGCGATCGCCTAATTTTGTAGTACAGTCTAGCTCATCTCTGTATAATTTGGTATTACTTGACTTCCACAGCAACTTCCGCAGACATCCCCGGAGTAATTCGCGATTCATACCCTTGAATACTCTTTTGGTCGAAAACTACTTTAACTGGGATGCGTTGGACAACTTTGGTAAAGTTACCCGTAGCATTATCCGGTGGTAATAAGGCAAATTGAGCGCCGGAAGCTGGCGAAATACTGTCAACACGACCAATAAAGGTGTGATGAGGGAAACTATCGAGCTTAATTTCTACTGCCTCTCCTGGGCGCATCTTTTCTAATTGAGTTTCTTTGAAGTTCGCAACTACCCAATAGTTGTTATCCACGATCGCCATTAATGGTGTTCCTGCTGCAACTCGGTTGCCAACTTCCACGTTTTTCCTACCGATGCGTCCAGCACTGGGCGCGGTAACATTGGCATAAGATAGTTGCAACTGTGCGTCTTTAAGCGATGCTTCTGATTGCGCGATCGCCGCTTTTGCCGCTTCGTATTGACTACGTTTGACTGTTGTATCTTGTCCGCCTGCGGTAGCTTGTTGCAATCCTCCCTTGGATGCTGCCAATTTAGCTTGGGCGTTGGTGACATTCTCTTGCGCCTGTGCTAATTGAGATTGGGCTTTGGCAACACCAACTTTCGCAGAGGCTAATTTAGCTTGGGCTTGTTCTACTCCTTGAATTGCGGCGTTTTTTTGTGCCGTCGCTACATCATAAGCGGCCTTGGCTGTATCTAATTGCTGACGAGCGATCGCACCTGATTTATACAACTCGTTGTAACGATTGTAATCTGTTTTAGCTTTTTCCAAATTGGCATTAGCTTGCGCTACCTGCGCTTGGGCGGCGGGAATCCCCGCTTGGGCTAGTCTGACTTCAGCTTGGGCTGCTGGTATCCCCGCTTGGGCTTCTTGTACTGCTGCTTGGGCTGTAGAAATTGCTGCCACTGCACCACTGACATCACCTTGCGCTTGAGTTGTCTTACCAGTAGTGGTTTGTGAAGTTAAAGCAATATTTGCTTGAGCCGCTTGTGCCTGACCACGAGCATTTTCTAGGGCGGCTTGTGCTTGTTGTACCTGACTTTGATAGTCTCGTGGATCTAACTCGACTAACAATTGTCCTGGTTGCACCAGTTGGTTATCATTCACTAGCACCTGACTTACAGTTCCGGGAATGCGGCTACTAACTTGGTGAATGTTTCCCGCAACGGTGGCGTTATCTGTTTCCTGGTGGGTGGAGGCATATTGCCAGTAGTGATAACCAAAAGCACCTGCGGCGATCGCACCCACGCCTAATCCTGCCAAAATTAAACCAGTCGGTCTTTTGCGCTTCGGTGGAACTTCTTTTTCGATCTCAGGAGTTACAACAACAGGTGCTTCTGCTGTTGCAGATGTCTCTGCCGTAACAGTTTCTAAAGTCTCTGAATCAGGAATCACTTCTTTTTCTAAAATTGGGGTTTTGTGTCCGTTGCGTCCGTTCAAAGTATTAGTACCCATGATTCTTAACTCCCTTGCTCGTTCGATAATTTGATTGATAATCGTTTATTTAGAATGCGTAGTATTTCCTGAAAAAAATTTATTTCCTTAGTATGCGTAATATTATCTCAAAATAAATGTTTACACTGCCTCCCCCAGTCGGGTGATTGTGGGATCATCTTTAGGAGAGGTTAGCGATCGCCCGATTCAACATTTGGGAAAACAGTTCTCGATCGGCAAAGGAAATACCTTCCATCGCTTCATCACGCACAGCTGCGGCGATTGGCGGTAACACAGCTTCTAGTTCCTTACCTGCATCCGTGAGCCAGATTCGCCAGATGCGGCGATCGTGGGTGTCGCGTTCTCGACGCACCAAACCGCGTTCTTCCATCCGATCTAGTACGCCTGTTAAAGTGCCTCCCACTTGTTTGAGTTTATCCCCAATACTAGAAGTAGGTAAACCATCTTCTTGCCAAAGACAGCACAACACCAGCCAGTGAAATGGCGTCAATCCAAAGGGTTCTAACCTCTCAGTAAACTTGCGACTGAGCAGTTGTGAGACTAATTTGATTCTATAGCCCAAGTTGTATGGTGCAAGATTATGCTGCCACGACTCTAAAGTTGGGGAGTGATTAGATGTAGAAACCATTTAGTAAAATAGTTAGTGTACGTACTATTATAACTAAATTTAGTCTTTTTTAGCAACAGATGCATTGCATCTATCTTAGGAAAGAAATTGAATTAACTGATACTCTTTAACTGTACTGATAATACGGTGAGGCCGAGACAATTTAGGGGACTGGTCAGTATATATCCAAGCATAGCTCAAAGCTGGTATTTGGGAAATAGAGGCTACTTGTTTAGCATGAATAGGAAGATAAAACTCAAACAGTACTTGGGTTTTCTGGTCTATTTGCACATAGTAGGTAGGATAAGATTGGACAATAGAGGCGATCGCACTTTGTTGTAAAAAAGTTCTGAAAACCGGGTTATAGTCACTGAACATCCCAATGCTACCCATCGTCGCCAAAGCCAACCAACAGGGAATTAACCATCCTGCAATCCAATAAGGTGCAGTGAGAAACTTTTTACCAAAGTGGTAACGACTAATCCAGACTACAGGTAAAATTAACCAACCCAAGCCCATAGCCAAGCCAATAGCTGCATACTTGCGGATATCAGAACTACCCCAAGTCAGAATAATAGTACTTGCTATTACAAGTAAAACACCGAATCCACCAAAGCCATAACTGAGATTTCGAGGAAGATTATGCTTTGCAAAAATGTTTAATATCTTATTTTTACTTTTTTGAAGAAGAAATTGTGAGTAAATCTCTGTCTGGTAAATATTGCCTAACCACCTTAAACCCACAGATGCAAACAAAGCTACAAAGGGATAAAGACAAAGACCATAGTGAGGATAACGAGTGTTAAAAAGACTAAGTTCTACAAATAGGGTAAGTGGAAAGCCAACTAATATTAACTGGTAACGATTTATTGGACGATGCAGAGTCAAAAACAAACCTAAAATTCCCAAAAAAGCCCAGGGAAATGCTTTTAAAAGAATATTCCATACATAAAATAGTGGCCCATGATTATAAGAATCATCAGAACCTAGCTGTACAACAAATTTGAGTAACTCCTCAAAACTATTGTTGCCGTAGTGAAGCCAGCTTAACCACAGCCAAACAAAAGTAGGGATTAAACCTACTAAAAAGCCTAGATATAAAATTGGGTTAGCAAGATGACGATGACGGTGATGTTCCCAAATTAAATAAGGCAATAAAGCGATAATTGGTAAAAAAATCATAAAGCTTCTGACTAAGAAGCCTAAACCTAAACTAGAGCCAGCGATAAAACTCCAAAAATAGCGAGATTTGGGGTATAATTCCGTTTTTATTAAAGAATAAATAGCTAAAAGTACCAAGAAAATCATTGGTACATCAGGTGTGCTTAAACGGCAGTATTGTAGCCAGAGAAATTCCACACTTAAAATTGCAGCAGCTAACCAAGCTATTTTTTTGCCTAGCATAATTCTGCCGATTTCATACACCAGCCATAAGCTAAAAATGCCAGCGACCATACTAGGAATACGCGCACTAGTATCACTCATCCCAAACAGCTTGTAGAAACTGGCAATTAACCAATAAGGGCCAGGGGTTTTATGATGTGCATTTTCCCAAGGAGTCATCCAATTACCAGAGTCAAACATCAGACGGGCACGTGAGGCGTAAAGTGCTTCATCATGTGCCATCAGACTATTGTTACCAGAAGTAAATAATAATAAGGGCAGTATCCAAGTGAACAAACTCAAATAGGGTAGTAATCCGACTAGGCGGATTTGTCGCCAAAGATACTGCAAGAAGTGTAGTTGATAGAACATTGAATTGATAAAATTGAATGCTGCTATTTAGACTCGTTTATGGTCAAATCAAGGGTTTAAGACCCCTACATTTATATGTAGTATCAGTCTCAGTAGGAGTTTAAATCCCCATCTGAAATGTCTTTAATTTTGAATTTTGTTAGCAAAGCGTTAGCGAGTCCGCGTTCGCTTTTAGCGTCTCGTAGAGAGCGTCATTTTAAATTCTTAAGTGTCCTGCTGTTATTAAAATATCTTACATAGTGATTTTTGAAAAATACCTGAGATTGCCGTAATTTTCCGAAAAGTTCTCCAAAACAGAGATTTATGCAGTTAAGACCGAATCAACGCCTGAAATTAGACGACACAGACGATAAGCTATTCTATGCCTATCCGCGCTTCGTCACCCATGTCGATGAAGGATTTATTCAACAGCTAACGGATTTATATCGCGATCGCCTGAAACCCAACACCCGCATTTTTGATATGATGAGCAGCTGGGTATCTCATCTGCCAGAAGAGATGCCGTTTTCCCATGTAGAGGGACATGGACTCAACGCCGAGGAACTGGCACGTAATCCCCGCTTAAATCATTACTTTGTGCAAAATCTTAACGACAATCCGCAGCTACCATTACCAGATGAAGATTTTGATGCTGTTCTCAACTGCGTATCTGTGCAGTATGTCCAATATCCAGAAGCCGTATTTTCCGAAATTTACCGTATCTTGAAACCCGGTGGTGTCGCAATTATCAGCTTTTCTAACCGGATGTTTTTTGAAAAGGCGATTCAGGCTTGGCGAGAGGCTTCTGAAGCCGCTCGAGTGGAATTAGTCAAAGAGTACTTCGCCTCAATGCCCGGATTTACAACGGCAGAAGTGATAGCTCATAAGTCAACATTACCAAATTTCTTACAGTGGTTGGGTGCAGCTGGAGGAGATCCATTTTATGCCGTCATAGCTTACCGCAGTTAAAAGGGCAAACCCACAGAGGTGGGTTTATTTTCCTTAGTCAGCTGAGGCGGACGAGAGTTTGTATAGCCGTTACTTGTATTCGCCCTGACTCTTGAAATATTTTTGTAATGTATCCATAAAATTGTATAGATGAATTATTGGCTAATGAAATCAGAACCAGAAGTCTATAGCATTGCTGACCTTCAACAGCAAAGTGAGACTATCTGGGACGGCATTCGCAATTATCAAGCTCGCAACTTTTTGCGCCAAATGGATGAAGGAGACTTAGCTTTTTTCTATCATTCCAATACTAATTCTCTCGGTATTGTGGGGTTAATGCGTGTGGTGAAAAAAGATATTGTTGACCCGACTCAATTTGAGCCAAAAAGTAAATACTATGACCCGAAGTCAAGTCCCGAATTCCCTCGCTGGCAAACAGTTGTAGTAGAATTTGTTGAAACTTTTTCTAACCCTATCTTGCTATCAACACTTAAAGAGAAGTTTACCGCCGAAGAGCTAATGGTAGTGAGACAAGGAAATCGGTTATCGGTAATGCCTGTCCCTGAAGCAGTAGCTTTGAAGATTCTGGCGATGAAAATCTCCTAGTACTGCAAGGCAAAATTAAAAATTAAAGATTAAAAATGAATACAGCATAAGTATTTTATCAAACAGAATTTAGGAGTCAGGAGTCAGGAGTCAGAATTCATTCTGAATTCTGTGCGACTAGCGGATAGCGCAGCGGTAGCGAGTGTTTTCGAGTCGCGTCTGAATAATTGGGTTTAAGACCCCCACCAAATTGAAAATTTGGTGGTGCAAAAATTCAGTCGCGGGTCTGAATCCCCGACTGATAGCGACGCGCAAAGCGAGTATTTTCGAGTCGCCTCTTCATTCTGACTCCTGAATTCTGACTTCTGAATTCTTCTTCAATCATTTGGAAACTGCTGTATTTCCGATCGCAATTCTTGTAATACTCCCTGCAAAAACTTACCCCATTCCGCCGCCAAAGGGATTTCTGTAAACGGAACCCGCACTGAGTTAGTAGATTCGGAAAATAGAAATTCTAATTCTATAGAATGACCTTTCTCAGGTGGATTGTTTACATCTACTGATTTTTCATCTACTAAAACTTGGATTTGTTTGATATCAAGCAAAGAGAATGTTTCTAATTTAATCGGCCCTTGAGGCGTGGGTTTTCCCCAAGTTATATTGTTGCCTTTTTGACCTAATACAGCATAAATATCATACTTAGCCCGTTCAAATTGCTCTGCCCAGACGCGATAAGCTTCGACTTTTTGATACTCCTTCGAGCCTTGCCAAGCTAACCAGAAAAACATTACTAACAGGGGCAACCACAAAAGACCACGTTCCATCGTTAAAAAAATCCTGAGTCATGAAGTGAGACTTGTAACTAAAAGTGCGAAATCTACCAACAAGTGATGCAGATAAGTTATGGTAGTGAACAAACTGGCAAAAAGCGGTGATGAGTTAATATGAGAAAACTTATATTATTGTGCTTGTTTGTCATTGGGCTGGGAGCTGCCATATTTGGTTTCCTGAATTTCCAGGGATTGGCAGCCAGAGGAGAGTTTGAGACGATTTTGCTTGATTTTCGGGAAGATATTCCATCACTTGTAGTGGAACAGGATTTGCAAGCGATCGCCAAACAATACAACGTTACACCCCAATTAGACAACAAGTTTTCACAAAAAGATCATGTTTATATTATCAAGGGCGATCGCCAACGGCTGCAAGAACTGAAAAAATCTCAGTTTGCCCAAGCGACAGAATTCATTGAACCAAACTATATCTACAGCAGCATTCCACAACCAGGTAAAACCGCTTGGCTAGGTGAATTTTTAACACCCCAAGAAGATGAAGAAGCAAGTCATTCATTAACTGGCCCCAATGACCAATATTACAGCAAGCAGTGGAACTTGCACAAAATCGGTATTGAAGGCGCATGGAGTCAAACTAAAGGTAGTGGCATCACAGTCGCAGTTATTGACACTGGAATTACCAAGGTTCGCGACTTGTATGAGACAAAATTCGTCAAGGGCTACGATTTTGTAAACGACCGAGAAGAAGCCACAGACGATAACGGCCACGGTACTCATGTTGCCGGAACTATTGCCCAAGCTACAAATAACAAATATGGCGTCGCGGGAATTGCCTACGAAGCCAGCCTGATGCCGCTGAAGGTACTCAGTTCTTATGGCGGTGGTACTGTCGCCGATATTGCCGAAGCGATTAAATTTGCTGCTGATAAAGGCGCAGATGTGATTAATATGAGCTTAGGCGGTGGCGGTGAAAGCCAGTTGATGAAACAAGCGATCGAGTATGCCCATAGAAAAGGTGTAGTTATCATCGCCGCAGCCGGAAATGAAAACACCAATGGGGCAAGCTATCCAGCCCGCTATCCTTATGTAATCGGCGTTTCGGCAATTGGCCCAGATGGCGAAAGAGCGCCCTATTCTAATTTTGGTGCTGGGGTAGATATCTCGGCTCCTGGTGGTAGTGAAGCTGGTAAGATTCTCCAAGAAACTATTGATGAAAAGGGCGAAGGGGTCTTTCTAGGCTTCCAGGGTACAAGCATGGCTGCTCCCCACGTTGCTGGGGTTGCAGCATTAATTAAAGCTGCTGGCATCAAAGAACCAGATGAAGTTTTAAAAGTCCTCAAGCAGTCAGCACGAGTGATTCAGGATGATGGTTTGAACTATTATGGCGCTGGACAACTCAATGCAGAAGCAGCAGTCAAACTAGCCTTTAGCGGACAAATCAGTTTTCCAGATTTCTTTCGGTGGTTAAGGGATAGCGGCTATCTTAACCCCGGCTTTTGGATTGATGGTGGTGCGATCGCGCTCTTACCCAAGATTTTAATGGTAGTTGGTTCCTATCTGCTAGCTTGGTTTTTACGCGTTTACTTCCCCTTCACTTGGAGTTGGTCTTTATCTAGTGGACTAATTGCCGGTAGTTCTGGGTTATTCTTCCTGAAGGGAATCTATATTTTTGATCTTCCCCAATGGCCTTTCCGGGTTTTGGGCAGTTCAATTCCCGAACTAGGTAATACCCTCCAGGGAACTGATGCGTTGAATCCCCTATTTGCCAGTGTATTGATTCCCATTGTATTAATGGCATTGCTGCTGGGACATCCTAGTTGGAAATTGTTTGCCATTGGTTCAACATTAGGTGTAGCGGCCTGCTTGACAGTAAGTGCATTTTTAGATCCAGCTGTTTGGGGTTTGGGAAGTGGTAACATAGCACGCCTCTTCCTCATCGCCAACGCCCTAATCTGTTATGGACTTGCTCGTTTAGCATTGCAAAACGAAGAAAAAATTGCATAAATAAGTAGGGAATGGGGCATTGGACATTGGTTATTAATCTATTCTCCCCTGCCTCCCCTGCCCTCCCCCACTCAGCACTCAGCACTCTTATGAGCATCACACTTACAGGTACAATCGAACGCCGTGATATTGGTACAGGCGCATGGGCGTTAGTCACAGAAGAGGGTGTTACTTACGAAATCCTCAGAGGGGCTGACAAAGACTTACTCAAAGCCGGACAAAAAGCAAAAGTAAAAGGACAAGTACGTGAAGATGTCATGACTATTGCCATGATTGGCCCCGTCCTAGAGGTCAAATCTTTTGAGATAACTAGTTCTGATTAGCTGTTGTGGAATTCAGAACCTCTTGCAGACGGCTTCTAAACTCCCCTTTGGGATGACCTCCTTTTACCTCACCCACAATCTGAAATTCCCCTTCTGGAGAATTGCAGAGGATGTAAGTAGGCCATCCCATTTCTGATTTATCGGGATACTGAGTTAATAAAATCTTGCGATACTTGCGGTAAGCAGTCGTATCTTGCATCTTGACATCGATAAACTCTAAACCCAGTTCTTCAGCCACCTTTTTGTCATAAAAAGACATTTTGTGGCAGATGCCGCACTCTTCTGAAGAGAACTTAATTACAGCTAAACTCATGGGTTGGCTACTCTTTGATTTTAGACAAAGTTTTTGAGCATAATGCCATGAAATATTACCATATAGCTGGTCATTAGTGTCAACTTCAGGCTGAAACCCTAATTAACATTTTTCCTCCTTCTCTGCTTCTAGTGATATGGCAAGCAAAAAAATTGTGCATTAGACGTAGGTTAACGTGAGTTCGATAAACCTCTCCCTGCCTTGAACTAAAGTTCAAGTCGAGTCGGCTACGGTGTAAACACAAGTGGTATCTACAAGGGTTTCAAGCTTGCTAGACCCAATAAATTGTCATTACGAGCGGAGCGAAGTAATCGCATAATCCCGTAGTTTTTGCGATTGCTTGTCTGCGACACGCTCTTGCGTTCGTCGTTCCTCCTCTCTACGAGACGCACTCGCGTTCGCAATGACAAGCTTTCGGAGCGATCCAACAGCTTAGGGATAGACGACGAAACCAAGTGTAAGGTGTAATTTCAAGACTTGTGTGTACACCGTAGCTCCGAGTCGGAGAGGGACGGTTTTGCATAGTAAAACCTTCTTAGAGGTCTTTTTTACGGCTAATTAGATGGACACTACATGATTCGTCGAACTCACGTTAGGTTAAGTGGAGCGGAGCGTAACCAAACACATATCAGGATGTTGGATTACGCAAAGCCTCCAACGCCACTTGCTACAACGCGGGGAACCCGCGCAACGCAGTGGCTCCCCAACCTACAATTTTTTTGCAACATTTTAGCCTTGCCACGCCACTACGCCAAAATATTAAGTAGGATGTGTTTATCAGTCCAAAGCTATTCACTGTCTGGATTTAGGCTTGCATTCAACCAAAATCGAGATTTTTAGAAAAAATAAGGTGCGTTATCTATCTTGGTAACGCACCATCTATTAGCAATTGCAGATTAATAAATCCACATTTTTTATTCTTCTGGCTCTAAATCGACTTCTTCCTCTTCATCTTCTTCACTGGCTTTAGCTACAGAGTTAGCAGAAACAACAGCGCCTTTATCTAACTTTTCACGCACCAGTTTCTTAATCTCTTCAGCAAATTCAGGCTTTTCTTCTAGATACTTAATAGCGTTGTCTCGTCCTTGGGAGATATTATCGCCGTTGTAACTATACCAAGCACCTTTACGGATAATAATGCCAGTTTCTTCTGCTAGGTCAACAACACAACCCAAGGTAGAAATACCTTTACCAAAAATAATGTCAAATTCCGCTATTCTAAAAGGCGGCGCTACTTTATTTTTGGCGACTTTCACCTTAACGCGATTACCATATTCATCTGTACCTTTTTTCAAGGTTTGAATCCGACGAATATCCAAACGCACCGAAGCGTAAAATTTCAATGCGTTACCACCAGTAGTAGTTTCTGGACTACCGTAAGTAACACCAATTTTTTGCCGCAACTGGTTGATGAAAATTACTGTACAACCAGATTTACCAATGTTGCCTGTAATTTTACGTAGGGCTTGGCTCATTAACCGCGCTTGCAGACCAACGTGGGCATCACCCATATCGCCTTCAATTTCAGCACGGGGAACCAGCGCTGCTACTGAGTCTATGACTACAATATCAACCGCAGCAGAGCGAACCAGCTGATCGACAATTTCCAAAGCTGATTCGCCAGTGTCAGGTTGAGAAATCAGCAAATTGTCAATATCTACACCCAATGCCGCAGCATAAGTAGGATCAAGGGCGTGTTCAGCATCAACGAAGGCAGCAATACCGCCATTTCTTTGCACTTCGGCGAGGGCGTGTAGCGCGACTGTAGTCTTACCGGAACTTTCCGGGCCATAAATTTCTATTACCCGACCCTTGGGTAAACCACCACCCAATGCTAAATCTAGGGTAAGCGCCCCACTGGAAATTGTTTCCACCCGCATTCGGGTAGCGTCGCCCAGGCGCATGATTGCCCCTTTACCAAAGCTGCGCTCAATCTGGTTTAGCACCATAGTCAGTGCTTTTTGCTTGCCAGAAGTATCGGTGTTGATAGCCATTCCTGCCTCTAATGCCTCTTAATATATGGTTTTAAGGAGTGTTGGTGTCGGAGTTTGAGTAGAACAGATATACTATTTTAACCAGAAAATTCTGGAATAGGACTTCTCAAATCAAAAAAGGGGTGTGACAAGATCGTAACTCGATCGCTACCAGATTAGGGTAGTTTTGCACAATGATACCAACTTGCATTCAGAGATAGCTTTTTTTGGCTGGGTAAGCAAGGGTTTTCAAAGAAAAAATAAATTACCTAAACAACACTGTCAGTAGAACCGGACTCGTGAGCATTTGCGGAGGTTGCTAAATTAGGAGCGATCGCCATGCCAATCAGCATATCATCTACAGCGACTTCATTAGGTCGGGATTGATGTAGAAAGCTTCTAGGGTAAGTTATGTTCACTGCTGAATTCTTCTCTACTCTATTTACATAAACAAGCTGGCAAGTTCTGTGAAGCCAGAATTGAACTGAGAAGAGTTATCTGCTAGAATATAGTCAAAATGTCTAAAATAGCCAAAATGTCTATGCAGACCTACACTCTCACAGATGCTCGTAACAAACATGGTGAGGTTTTTGATAAGGCTGCTACTGAGCCAGTTCTACTAACTAAGCAATCACGGCCTAGCCATGTGATTATCTCAGCAGAGAGCTACCAAAAATTAATGAATCGGTTGGAAGAATTAGAGGATATGGTTTTCGGTCAAGCTGCTGAAGTTGCTCTGAGTCAGTCCAAAATGATTGGTACAGAGGCTTTTACATCTGCATTAGAGCATTTAGCTAATGGCGAAGCTTGATGGTCTAGCAACTGTTCTTGATTTTCTGAACGGTTTACAGCCTAAAATAGCAGCCCAAATTGCAAAAAAGGTTTTGGCTTTGAATGTTGAGCCTTTACCGGCTGATAGTGAGCAGCTATCTGGTTATCAGGGTTTATATCGAGTTGATAGTGGTGAATATCGAATTATTTACAGGTATTTTCCCGATCGCGATTTAATAGAAGTGATTTTAGTCGGTAAGCGCAATGATGATGATGTCTACAAAAGATTAAAGCGTTTACTCGGTTAAGCTTTGGTTTTCATTAAAATGCTAGAATCTCTCCAGCACAAATGCTTTCAGGCATCTTTGATGACTTCCGACCTTCCCGACTCTTTGATACTCGATACAGCGCTTTCGGTATCTGGATTAACTGACTATATCCGCTTGCTGTTAGAGCAAGATGAACAATTGCGGCAAGTTTGGGTAACTGGCGAAGTTTCCAGCGCTAACAACCATCGCAGTGGGTTATTTTTTACGCTGCAAGATCCCGATCGCACCGCCGGAATTAAGTGTGTAGTATGGAATAGCCAATTGCCAAAACTCGCCCAAATGCCTGTTCCTGGTGAGCAAATAATCATTTTGGGTAGTATTCGCGTCTATCCGCAACGGGGAGAGTATCAGTTATCAGTTTGGCAGACTCTACCTGCTGGTGTTGGTTTGCAGGCGCTACGCTATCAACAACTCAAAAATCGTTTGCTAGCTGAGGGGTTGTTCGACGCGCAAAGAAAGCGATCGCTCCCCACTCACCCCCAAACGATCGCTGTTGTCACTTCCCCAACGGCTGCTGCTTGGGGTGATATTCAAAAAACTCTCAAGCAAAGGTATCCAGGTTTACACGTTTTATTTTCTCCAGCTACAGTACAAGGTGAGCAAGCACCGGAATCTATCGTCAAAGCAATTGAGCGGGTGGAAAGAGATGGACGCGCCGAAGTGCTAATTTTATCGCGGGGTGGTGGCGCGGTGGAAGAGTTGGCTTGCTTTAATGATGAACGAGTGGTGCGATCGCTTGCTAGTTGTTCTATTCCTGTAATTACTGGGATCGGCCATCAACGAGATGAATCTTTAGCAGATTTAGTCGCAGATGTATGTGTGCATACACCAACTGCGGCGGCGGAAATGGTAGTGCCATCACTTTCAGAGTTGTATATTGAACATCGCCAGCGAGTTGTGGCTTTACATGAGGCGGTGCATGACTTTAAAGAAAATGCTGAGAATAAACTGCAAGTATTACGGAATCGTTTGCGACGTTTGCGGCTAGATCGGCAAGTGCAGCAGGAGGTGGAAAAGCTAGCTTGGAAGCGTCAGCATTTGGTGCAAATTACGACGGGGCGATCGCAGCAAGCAAGGCAGCATTTAGAGTTATTGCGGCAGAAGTTGGCTAGTCTTGACCCGAAAGCGGTGTTACAGCGTGGTTATGCGGTGGTGAGAAGGGAAGATGGGGCGATCGCTCGTTCGGCGGCGGAGTTGGAAGCGGGAGAAGAGTTAGTGATTCAGTTGGGGCAGGGTGGGGTTAAAGTGAAGGTTATGGAAGTAAACGAACCGCCAAGACGCAGAGGACGCAGAGAGTTGAATGGTTAAACGTAAGGGTGCTTCTAGTTCTGAGGAAGGTTGGAATTACGAGGCGAAGGTTGCTGAGATAGAGGGAATTATTACTCGCATTGAGGCGGGTGAGTTGGAATTGGAAGCTGTATTTGACCAATTTGCCACTGCTGTGGAATATTTGCGTCAGTGCGAAGGTTTTTTGCAGCAGCGACAACAGCAGGTAGATTTGTTGATTGAAACATTAAGCCAAGAGTAGAAGCCAAAGCCTCAGTTTGAGTCTAGGCTAGTAGTGTGAATAGAGGAGTTTGCTTTTAAGTGAGGTACAAAATGCAGGACTCAAAATCTCAGATATAAAGAGTTTCTGCCTACTGCCTCCTTGAAATCAGAGTTCTAATGAGGAGTTGGATAAACAGAGAATGACTGATGAGATCATTGATTTGACAAACTGCGATCGCGAACCTATCCACATTCCCAGTTTGATCCAGCCTCACGGGGTTTTACTGGTTTTGCAAGATCCTACCCTGGAAATCCTTCAGGTGAGCAGCAACACCCAGGAAGTTGTTGGTCATCAACCTGATGACTTGCTGGGCAAGCCGCTATCAGATTTACTCAATGTCAAGCAGATTAAACTAATTCAACAATGTCTGGCAGAGAATTTTGAGAGCGTTAATCCCCTCAATTTGTCTATCAAATATCAAAACAAATCAATTTATTTTGATGGTATTATACATCATTTAAATAATATTATTATTCTAGAATTAGAGCCGAAAAAAGCGAAATATAAAACAGGCTTTTTTGACTTCTATCAACAGGTAAGAGGAACCATTACCCGTATTCAGAAAGCACCAACGTTGCTAGAAATGTGCCAGGTTGTGGTGAAAGAAGTCCGGCGAATCACTGGCTTTGATCGCGTTATGGTCTATAGATTCGATCGCGAAGGGGCAGGTAGTGTCATCGCTGAAGACACCAATCAGGAAACGCTCTATTTGGATTTACACTATCCGCCCTCTGATATTCCTAAGCAAGCCCGACAGCTATACACCCTTAACTGGCTGCGGCTGATTCCAAATGCCAGCTACCAGCCTGTCACCTTAATTCCAGCGAACAATCCTTTAACAAATCAACCGTTGGATCTCAGTCTCTCGGTGTTGCGGAGTGTTTCTCCGATTCATCTAGAGTACCTGCAAAATATGGGCGTGACCGCTTCCATGTCTATTTCCCTGATGCACGAACAAAAGCTTTGGGGATTGATTGCCTGTCACCATTCGTCACCCAAATATATTTCTTACAATATCCGCACCATCTGTGAGTTCATTGGACAGGTGATGTCTGTGGAACTGGCAAATAAAGAAGCAAGTGAAGATATTGATTACAAAAGTCAATTAAAGTCATTACAAACTCAATTTGTGGAAGGGTTGTCTCAGGCTGAGTATTTCCTGGATGGCATGGTGCAAATGAAATCTCAATTACTGAATCTGGTCAGCGCCACGGGAGCGGTGATATGTAGTGGCGAGCAGTATATTAAAGTGGGTAAAACGCCATCTGAGTCAGAGATACACGCCTTACTTGATTGGATTAAACCTCAACTGCATCATAACTTGTTTGAGACGCGATCGCTCACGAAAAATTACCCTGCTGCCGAGTCATTTAAAGCGATCGCTAGTGGCGTGTTAACCCTGGAAATTTCCAAAGTTCACCACAATTACATTCTCTGGTTTCGCCCAGAGGTAATTCAAACTGTGAATTGGGGCGGCAACCCCAACAAGCCTGTGGAAGTTTTCTCAGATGGCAGCTTAAGAATGTCTCCTCGCAAATCCTTTGAATTATGGGAAGAAACGGTGCAAGGATCTGCCCTACCCTGGAAACCCTGTGAAGTTGAAGTGGTTACTGAACTACGAAGCCTGATTGTGGGCGTTGTGTTACGGCAGGCAGATAAACTAGCATCGATGAATTTTGAATTACAACGGAGTAACGAAGAACTTGATTCTTTCGCTTATGTTGCCTCCCATGACCTGAAAGAACCGCTACGGGGTATTCACAACTACGCTAACTTCTTAATGGAAGACTATGCAGACGTACTAGATAGCGATGGAATGGCAAAACTGCAAACCTTGGTGCGGCTGACGCAGCGAATGGAAGACTTGATCAATTCCCTCCTGCATTTCTCGCGGTTGGGACGCGCCGAACTGATCCGGCAACCAGTGAATCTGAATGAGTTAGTGCCCCAGATAATCACTACCTTGACCATTTCCCGACCGCAGAGCGAAGTTGAGTTTCGGATTCCTCAACCCCTGAAGAGCGTTCAAGGCGATCGCGCTCAGATTAACGAACTCTTCAGCAACCTGATTAGTAACGCCATTAAGTACAATGATAAACCCCAGAAGTGGGTAGAAATTGGTTTCATCGAATCGGGGCAAACCAAGCAAATCTCAAAAGAGTTTCTTCCCCAGTCCCCAGTCCCCAGTCCCCATTACCCCTTATCCCCAGAGGGGACCCCACCATCCCCAGTCCCCAGTCCCCAGTGCTTCTACGTTCGTGATAACGGCATTGGCATCCCCCAAGAGCATCTCGACAAAATCTTTCAAATCTTCCGCCGCTTACATGGACGGGATGACTTTGGCGGTGGGACTGGAGTAGGGTTAACCATTGCCCGCAAAATTGTGGAACGTCACGGTGGTAGAATTTGGGTGGAATCTACACCTACTGAAGGTAGTACGTTTTACTTCACTCTGTCGGCGGAGGCAAATACATGAGTCGAATTTCAGCCTCCCTTATGCAGGAAACGCCACTACTTTTAATTGTCGAGGATAGCAACGAAGACTTTGAGGCACTGCAAAGATTTCTAGGGCGTTCTACCATTGCGATCGCTATTCAGAGGTGTGTGAATGGAGAACAAGCGTTAGCATTCCTTTATCGCACTGGCAGCTATGTGGAACGCGAAAGTGCGCCCCGTCCTGGCTTGATTGTGCTTGACTTGAACCTGCCCGGAACCGATGGACGAGAAGTGTTACGCCGGATTAAACAAGATGACAACTTAAAGATGATTCCGGTGGTGGTGTTTACGACCTCTAACAATCCCAAAGATATTGAAGTATGCTATCAATACGGTGTCAACAGCTACATCGTTAAGCCAATCAATTTTGCTCAACTGAAAAGAGATATTCAGATGCTTGTGGAGTATTGGTTTGAAGTGACGACGCTGCCTGATTATCCCAAGGATTAGTCATGAGTCAGAGATCGCGCATTGTCTTAATTGTTGATGATTCGCCAGAAGATCGAGAACTCTATCGGCGCTATTTACTGGGTGACCAGGATATTCACACACCATTTTAGAGGCGACACTTGTTAAACAAGGTCTGGAACTTTGGCAGCAACATCAGCCAGATGTGGTTTTACTGGATTATCGACTGCCCGATCTGGACGGACTGGAATTTCTGGCTCGGTTACAATCCTGTCTGCAACAGCCTTGCTTGCCTGTGATTATGGTAACAGGACAGGGCAATGAAGCGATCGCAGTTCAGGCGATGAAAGTCGGCGCACAAGATTATTTAGTCAAAGGGCCGCCCCGCGATCGTGGCAGTTGATGGAAATTGAATTACTGCAACAACTTGCAGTTCACCTGGGAATTGCCCTCCAGCAAGCTAATGCTTATGCCCAACTAGAGCAGCAGAGTGAAGTCCGTTATCGTGCCATTGTTGAAGATCAAACAGAAACCTAACCTACGTAAAAGTTGAGTTTTAGGCTTAACTAAACTGTGTTGACTTATATCTATTTTACTTATTGAGCATATTTGCAATTGTGATAACAGCGATCGCATTCGGTTTATATATCCTGCCATTGCTCTAATCTCATGCTGAGTAAAAAAACGATCCTTCAGACTGCAAAGCTTAGGGAGTAAAGAAAAAGAGGGTTTTAAGATTTTTACATAGATGCCCACAATCATAACTAATAAATCAGATATAGAAATCCGAATTCAAACGTGAGATTATAATCACCTATTGATAAGCTTCCCAGCAATTTAATTTCTCCTAGATGATTTAAAATTACTATGACGATCTTCATCGATAATTTGTATTAATGAGTAAATATTTATAATTATTCTCTGGGAAAAGTGATATAAATTTCACAAGTAAGCAGAAATAAAATTATACATTAAAATTATCAAACAAGTTAATGCAAAGCAGATGTAAATAGCGATCCAATAAATCTATCAAATATGGTAAAATCCTGGCATTATGAGGTTTTTAGGATTTAGTGAAAAATGTCAATTTTTATATGCCAACCTGCGGAATGTGGGTTAACATCTACCTGATTAATTAATTCACAATGTCTCAGCAACAGCGCACTCTTTTAATTGTCGATGATTCCCCAGAAGATCGAGAACTCTATCGGCGGTATTTGCTGCGCGATCGCGAATCTTCTTACACTATCCTAGAAGCGACGTTGGGACAACAAGGGCTAGAACTTTGGCAGCAACATCAGCCCGATGCTGTGTTGCTTGATTATCGACTGCCCGACATGGACGGACTGGAATTTCTGGTACGATTGCAACCCTCGACCCAACAGCCTTGCCTACCTGTGATTGTCGTCACCGGGCAGGGCAATGAGGCGATCGCAGTTAAGGCGATCAAAGCGGGTGCACAAGATTATATTGTCAAAGAGCAAATCACCTCAGAAGGGCTGCAAATAGCAGTCAATGGGGCAATTGAAACAGTGCGGCTACGCAACCAACTACAACAGCGGATTGAACGAGAGCGCGTAGTCTCTCATATTACCCAGAAAATTCACCAATCGCTGAATCTGGATGAGATTCTTCAAACAACTGTAGGCGAAGTCAGAGAATTTCTACACACCGATCGCGTCTTGGTTTTTCAGTTAAAACCTGATGGCGATGGCACAGTAATATCAGAATCAGTTGGGGCACAGTGGCGATCGCTGCTCTCCCGCACTATGTATGATCCCTGCCTCGCGGAGAACTACCTTGCATGGAATCCGTCGGAAACTGTCAGCTACGATACCGCCTTTGTCGAAAATTATATCCAACGCTATCGTCAGGGTTACGTAACGGCAATATTTGATATTCAGGATAGCAGTATTGATCCCTGCCATGTTGAATTGTTGGCTCAGTTTCAAGTAAAAGCTAATCTGGTTGTGCCGATTATTTACGATGACCACTTTTGGGGGTTGCTAATTGCTCATAACTGTGCAAATCCTCGAAGGTGGCAACCCTTAGAGATCGACTTGCTCAAAGAACTGGCGATTCAAGTTGGCATTGCAATTCGACAGGCGGAACTCTATCAGCAGGTACAGAATGAACTGACCGATCGCAAACGGGTAGAAGCAGAATTACGGGAGAGCGAAGAATGGCTGCGATTGTCACTGTCAGCCTCTCGAATGGGAACATGGAACTGGAACATCCAGACGGGAAAAATTTCCTGGTCGGATAACCTGGAAGCCTTATTTGGACTGGAGCCAGGAGAGTTTGACGGCTCATTTGAGATGTTTGCCGCGCGAGTTCACCCTGACGATCGCGATCGCGTGCTGGCAGCCGTCGATCGTGCTGTCGCCACTGGAGAAGATTATGACATTGAATTTCGGGTAGTATATCCCAATGGTAAAATTCGGTGGGCACTGAGCCAGGGCAAGGTGCTATACGACCAACACGGGCAACCGATTCAGATGGCAGGTATCGATCTCGATATCACCGAACGCAAACAGTCAACCGAAACTCTGCGCGAGAGTGAGGAACGTTTTCGGCAGCTTGCAGAAAATATTGATGTGGTGTTCTGGATCAAAGAAGTGTTGGAAAATCGAGTTAGCTATGTCAGTCCTGCATATAAAAAACTGTGGGGATTGAACCCGCAGGAATTGTATCAAGGA
This sequence comes from Nostoc sp., assembly GCF_036916985.1. Lineage (GTDB taxonomy): Bacteria > Cyanobacteriota > Cyanobacteriia > Cyanobacteriales > Nostocaceae > Nostoc. The sequence continues at coordinate 56,651 of NZ_JBALFD010000092.1, read as the reverse complement.
CAACAAGCATGGGTCGATCGTATTCACCCAGAGGATCGAGAAGCGACAGACAGAGCGTTTCATGAAAAAGCTGTCGCAGGTAACTTTGATGAGGAATATCGGATTATTTTACCCGATGGCAGTATTCGCTGGGTTCACGATCGCTGCTTTCCCCTACAAGATGAAACAGGAGAAATTTATCGGTTTGCCGGGATTGCTGAAGACATCAGCGATCGCAAGCAGATAGAGCAAGCGCTGCGAGACAGTGAAGAACGCTTCCGCACATCGGTTGAAAATATGCTGGACTGCTTTGGTGTATACCGTGCTGTGCGGAATCAGCAGGGACAGATTGTCGATTTTGTGACTGAATATGTCAATGATGCGGCTTGTTTCAACAATCAAATGACTTATGAGCAGCAGATTGGGCGGGGGTTGTGTGAATTACTACCAGGGCATCGTGAAAGTGGATTGTTTGATGAATATTGCCAGGTAGTAGAAACAGGACAACCGCTGATTAAAGACAGCCTAGTTTATGAAGATGAGTACGGAAAACAACGCTTAGTTAGAGCCTTTGATATCCGCGTGGCTAAATTTGGAGATGGATTTGTTGCCACTTGGCGAGATATCACCGTTCGCCAACAAACCGAAGAAGCCCTGCGCCAGAGTGAAGAATTTAAGAACCGCATTTTAGAAAGCAGTTCTGACTGCATCAAAGTATTAAGCCTTGATGGGCGGCTCCTGTACATGAATACAGGCGGGCTTTGCTTAATGGAAATTGACGACTTAAATTCCCATCTCAATACTGAATGGCTCTGTTTCTGGGAAGGCAGCTATCGACAACAGGCAGAGGAGGCACTCGCTGCCGCTAAAACAGGCGAAGTCAGAATTTTTCGCGGATACTGCCCAACTGTAAAAGGTACTTCCAAATGGTGGGAAGTGGTCGTTAGCCCGATTCTGGATGCTTTTGGGCAGATGGAACGAATCTTATTGATTTCACGAGACATCACCGAGCGCAAAAAGACAGAACTCCTATTGCAGGAGAGCGAAGCCCGATTGAAACTAGCATACAAAGCTACGCGATCGGGAGTATGGGATTGGGACATTAGCCGCAACATAGCTCATGTATCTGAAGAGTACTGCAATCTGTTAGGGTTTGACCCAACTACACAGGAAGTCAGCTTTGAAGAGTGGTTAAACCGCCTGCATCCAGACGATCGCACCTCAGCCAATGAAATAGTGAATCATACTATTCAGCAACAGCAAGAGTATTATGAAACTTATTACCGCATTTTACACCCTGATGGCATTCGCTGGTTAGCAGCTAGAGCTAAGGTTTTCTATGATGCTGTGGGTAATGGGGTAAGGATGCTGGGCAATGTGCAAGATATCACCGATCGCAAACAGGTAGAGGAAGAATTACGACAAAGTGAAGAACGCTACCGCTACCTAGCAGAGGCGATTCCGCAACTTGTTTGGACTTGTAATGCCAGTGGTTGGTGCGATTACGCGAATCAACGATTGTGTGACTATACCGGATTGACCTTTGAACAGATTTTAGGGCAGGGTTGGTTATCAGCCGTTCATCCAGACGATAGACAAGCGGCTCAATCTATGTGGAATAATGCTGTGGATCGTGGCAGTAGCTATCGTCACGAATACCGCTTTAAAAGAGTTGCTGATAGCAGCTACCGTTGGCATTTGGTACTGGGAATGCCGCTAAAAGACCAACAGGGGCACGTAATGAAATGGTTTGGCACCTGCACAGATATTCACGATCAAAAGCAACTGGAAGTCCAACGCAATCGCCTACTTGCCCAAGAGCAAGCAGCCAGAGTCGAAGCCGAACGCACCAATCGGATCAAAGATGAGTTTTTGGCTGTTCTTTCACACGAATTGCGATCGCCTCTCAACCCAATTCTCGGCTGGACAAAACTGCTACAAACCCGAAAATTTAGTGAAGCCAAAACAGCCGAAGCCTTAGCCACCATTGAACGCAACGCCAAATTGCAAACTCAACTGATTGATGACTTACTCGATGTCGCCAAGATTCTGCGCGGCAAACTCAGCATCGAGGCTACTCCTGTGAATCTGGCATCTGTCATTGAATCTGCGATCGACACGGTAAGAACCGCAGCTGTTGCTAAATCAATTCTGTTGCATCCGGTACTGCCGAACATTGGGCAAGTCTCTGGAGATCCTAACCGCCTGCAACAGATCGTTTGGAATTTACTTTCTAACGCGATCAAATTTACCCCTAACGGAGGACGGGTAGAAATCCGACTACAGCCAGTCGATAATCAGGCAGAGATTACCGTCAGTGATACGGGCATTGGTATTAACCTTGAGTTTCTCCCGCATATTTTTGAGTCATTCCGTCAGGAAGATGTCTCAATTACTCGCAAGTATGGGGGGTTAGGATTGGGGTTAGCGATCGTCCGGCAGTTGGTTGAGGCTCACGGCGGCACGATCACAGCTGATAGTCCAGGTGTTGGCTTTGGAGCCACCTTTACAGTCCAGTTACCACTGCTGAATATTGAACCGGAAATCAAGCAGCCAGATGAGTTGCCACAACCAGCACTCGAACTTACAGGGATTCGAGTTCTCACAGTTGATGATGATGCCGATGCCCGTGAGTTATTAACAGTATTGCTTGCTGAATACGGAGCAGAAGTCTTGACTGTTGCCTCTGCGGCAGAAGTTTTAGCAAATCTGGAGTCCTTTAAACCCGATGTTTTAGTCAGTGATATTGGGATGCCCGAAGTTGATGGTTATTCCCTAATTCAACAGATCCGCACTTTAACCCCCGAAAAAGGCGGAGAAATTCCCGCGATCGCTTTGACTGCTTATGCCAGAATTGATGATTACGAACGAGCTATAACCAGTGGTTATCAACGACACGTTACCAAGCCTCTCGATCCAGAAGAGTTAGTTCAAGCTGTGGTGGCACTGGCGCAGACTCAACTAAACAATACCATTCCTCAAAATGATTCGGTTTAACTCTTTTTAAATATTTAGACGAATGAGGCGATCGCCACTCTCAAGAGGCGGAATGTCGGAGGTAGAATCAGTTGGAGTTGGATGTTGTGGAGACGTGTTGACCACGATCGCAGGCAGTAGAGGTAGGTGGTTTAATTGATTGTATCGTAGTGCATTAAGCAAAAGAGACGTAGCACTAAGTCTCTACATTATTTTTTGGTGCTATATTTCTTTCGACATCCCTCAAATCTAAACATTAGTTGTCAAAATTTGAGCGTTTGCAGCTAATGTTCTTCCATGTATAAGAAACGCTTAAGCATTTGCAGCAAATGTATAATTAGTTGTTGCAAATGCTTAATGCTTTGCAGCTAATGTTCTTCCATGTATAAGAAACGCTTAAGCATTTGCAGCAAATGTATAATTAGTTATTGCAAATGTTTAATACTTTGCAACAAATGCTCCTCCATGTATAAGAAAGGCTTAAGTATTTGCAACAATCATTGTAATGAACTTATAAATCTATTTATTACGTGAAATATAAAAAACTCTAGGTTTCAACATAGATGAGGTTTAACAGCCATTCTAAGAAGCTACTGTGTACACACAATTCCTAAAAACCTAGTTTGATGAGCATTGACTCGTTCCCATGCTGCGCCTGAAAATGCATTCATTGAGTCTCTGACTCAATGAATGCTGACAATCATTGCAACTACCTTTAACCCCGAATTGAATCTCTGGCATATTTTGTTTTCAACAAGCAAGCCTCTTGTAAAAGTATCTTCACGCGTTAGAATAACGAAATTTTGCAAGAGGTCTTAATTATGAAACCATTTCTGTTTGTAACAGACTTAGATGACACCCTCGTATATCGCACCGTCGGCGATGATAGCGCTTTACCAGAACTGAATCAACTGCTGAGTCAACATCGCCAAGAATACGGGACTAAAATAGTTTATTCTACCGGGCGATCGCCTCTACTTTACAAAGAACTCCAAGCTCAAAAAAATCTTTTGCAACCAGATGCCCTCGTACTTTCTGTGGGTACTGAAATTTACCTCAATGGTACTGACACACAAGACTCAGATTGGGCAGAAATCTTATCTCCGGGATGGGAACGCGAAGCAATATTATCTGTTACAGACAAATACCATGACTTAGTACGGCAACCAGATTCAGAACAGCGTCCTTTTAAAGTCAGCTTCTTTTTAAAACAAAAAGCATCTGCAAATGTTCTACCACAACTTGAAGCGGAGTTGCAAAAATATAAATTAAATGTAAAGTTAATCTACAGTAGCGATATAGACCTTGACATTGTACCCCGCACCAGCGATAAAGGTCAAGCAATGCAATTTTTACGCCAGAAGTGGAAATTTGCAGCAGAACAAACAGTTGTCTGTGGTGATTCAGGTAATGATATTGCTTTATTTGCTGTAGGCAATGAACGGGGAATCATTGTGGGGAATGCCCGCAAAGAGTTACTCCAATGGCACAATGAGTATCCCGCAGACTACCGCTACCTGGCAAAAGGTTTTTGTGCAGGTGGAATTATCGAAGGCTTACATTATTTTGGTCTCTTGTAATGATTAGTTATCTAAAAGGTATAGTCGCTGGTATCCAAACAATTGGCGCTAATCGCGTGATTCTGACTCTGGAAGTGAATGGCTTAGGGTATGATTTGCAAGTTCCCCAACGGCTAGCAAACCAGTTACCAGAGTCAGGAGGAGTGGCGCAAATTTTTACCCATTTGCAAATTCGGGAAGAAGTGCCCTTTCTCTATGGCTTTGCTTCGCCATCCGAACGCGACTTATTTCGCCACTTGCTGACTGTCACAGGTATTGGTGCAGCCTTAGCGATCGCCCTCCTGGATACTCTGGAACTACCAGATTTAGTCCAAGCAATTATCGCTGGCAACACACAAATCCTCATTCAGGCTCCAGGTGTGGGCAAAAAAATCGCTGAACGCATCTGTTTGGAACTGAAAAGCAAATTGGTCGAGTGGCGCAAATCAGCCGGGTTCTTCGTCGCCACAGGCGGGCCTGCACCAGGAATTCTCGAAGAGGTGCAAATGACCCTCTTCGCCTTGGGATATACTGCCCATGAGGTCAGTCACGCCCTGCACGTAGTCAGCGAAGACATCGGACTACCGAAAGATGCCTACGTCGAAGATTGGATTAAACAAGCGATCGCTCATCTCAGCAGCGAACAAGTTTAATTGTCATTTGTCATTGGTTATTCTCCCCCTGCCCCCCTTATGCCCACTGACCGAAAACAACTCATGATACAAGTCCCTAAATTTATTTATTATTTATAGGGATCATTAATTTTGAATTTTGAATTTTGACTTTTGAATTCGGAGCGAAGCGACGCGACCCTTATGCCTGGCTAGAACAGTCCTTAGCAACAATTCATCGGGCAGACTGGTATCGTTTAGTACAACCTATCGATGGTCGTCCGGGTGCAACGGTGGTTTTAGCTGGGCAAGAGGTAATTAATTTTGCCAGCAATGACTATTTGGGATTGGCTGGGGATGAGCGGTTGATGGCAGCGGCGACGGCTGCGATCGCCCAATTTGGCACTAGTAGTACTGGTTCTAGATTACTCAGTGGGCATCGGGAATTACACAGGGAGTTAGAAGAGGCGATCGCATTTACCAAACAAACAGAAGATGCCTTGGTATTTAGTTCTGGGTATCTAGCCAATCTGGGTGCAATTACCGCTCTTGTAGGCAAGCGTGATTTAATTCTCTCTGACCAGTACAATCATTCCAGTCTGAAAAATGGAGCAATTCTCAGTGGTGCAGCATTTGTAGAATACCCGCACTGTGATATGGCAGTATTAAAAACTCAGTTGAGTCAACAGCGGCAAAACTACCGACGCTGTTTGATTCTTACTGATAGCGTCTTTAGCATGGATGGCGATTTATGTCCAATGACTGCACTCTTGGATCTTGCTGATGAATTTGGCTGTATGGTGCTAGTCGATGAAGCTCATGCCACTGGTGTACTAGGAAAAACTGGCGCTGGGTGTGTCGAACATTTTGGGTGTACGGGAAAGCCATTAATTCAAATTGGTACTTTAAGTAAAGCTTTGGGTAGTTTAGGCGGATATGTGGCAGGAAGTAGCGCCCTAATCGACTTTTTGCGGAACCGCGCACCCACTTGGATTTACACCACTGGGCTTTCACCTGCTGATACGGCGGCAGCCTTAGCCGCAATCAAGATAGTGCAACAAGAACCGCAACGCCGGGACAAATTGTGGAAAAATGTACATTACTTGAAAAATTTGCTGCAACAACAGTTACCCAATCTAAAATTACTGCCTTCAGAATCACCAATATTATGTTTTCAATTGCCTAGTGCCAAAGATGCCCTCCAAGCTGGAAAACAACTAAGAGATGCTGGCATTTTTGCCCCAGCCATTCGTCCTCCCACAGTGCCCACAAGTCGGATCAGAATATCTATAATGGCAACTCATGAAGCAGCACATATTGAAAAATTGGTAGCAGTGCTAAAGGATAAGCTGTTGTGATTATAGTTCGCACATTGAGGCGGCAGGAGAGCAGGGTGCAGGGTGCAAGGGAGAGGATTTACAGGTTTTGCCTAATCATGCTTGTGATGCAATTTGCAGGTGCAACAGCTTATCAATAATCTTGCCTAAGCGGTAGGGGTACAGCAATGCTCATTGGTGTCAACTTAACGTGAAAGCTAGCTAGCCTAGAACCAGCTTCTAGATTGTCTCGTTCCTAGTCTCCGACTGTAAACGAGAGTTTGAAAAAGGTTTCAGCTTAAGTTGACACGTATGAGCATTGCTGTGCCCTGATGACAGATGTGGTTTAAATACATGAAAACTGCTGTAATTACGATTCATTTTAATTCACCCACATCTTTTAGTCAGATTTGCGTTGGAGATGAAACCAGAAGATATATCAGATAAAAATCATCTTTGTTTTGGTATTTGTTATAAACTTGGGTTACAGCATTTTTTAAATTGAGTATTATATCATCAGCAACCCAATGTTATGAATATAGAAGATTAATGATAAGTTCTGGCTATTCTTACTTACTATATAACCGAGTAATTAACCTCTAACGAAAGAAGTTTTTTTAATAAATAAAAATCTATCTGTAGATAAGTTACTAAAACTTGTAAGCTAGCTTAGGGTATATAAAGCCTATGCAATAAGTATTGGTTGTTCCAAGACATTTTCATGCCCCATATTCATTATTTCCAATTAGTGCGTTATAGCGTTGCTGTATTGATTGTCACATCTGCGTTAATGATAATGTTGATGTTAGACCCCTGGTTAAGCATGAGTGGAACTCCTTTTTTGCTATTTTTTAGCGCTGTCATGCTCAGTGCTTGGTATGGTGGTTTGAAATCAGGGCTATTGGCAACCTCCTTGTCTGCGTTACTGAGCAATTACTTCTTTCTTCCGCCAGTATTTGAGCTAAGTTTTGATCTCTCAAATTGTGTGAGAATTGGTTTGTTTGCATTACAAGGATTGCTCTTTAGTATCATCTGTGAGGCATTAAAGACTGCTAAAAAACGGGCTGATGAAAATTTCCAAAAGCTGAGAGTTAGTGAAGAACGATTTCGATTAGCGTTAAGTAGTTCAGATATCACGATCTTTCAGCAGGATCGTGATTTACGATACCAGTGGATTCATAATCCTCAAGGTCTAGACACAGCTGAAGAAATGCTAGGTAAGTCTGATGATGAATTATTTCCAGCTATAGTAGCAGAACAATTGAGGGCAATTAAGCTGAAGGTAATAGAGACTGGCGTTTCAGCCCGTGAAGAAGTTTATCTGACAGCTTGTGGAGAAGACCGTTATTATGATTTGCTAGTTGAACCGCTAAGGGATGTAGATAATAGCATTCAGGGTATTACCTGTGCAGGTGTGAATATTACTGAACGCAAGCAAGCAGAACTAGAAAAAGCCAGGTTGCACCATGAACTTCAGCAAGCTATTCAGCAAAAAGACGAATCTCTGGCCTTACTCAATGCTTGGCTTACTAGTTCACCTGTGGCGCTAGCTTTTCTCGATACTGAACTACGCTACATTTATGCTAATGAAGCCCTAGCTGCTATCAACGGTGTACCGCAAAATCAACATATTGGCCGCACTTTTAGGGAAGTATTACCGGAATGGGTAGCGCAAATTGAGCCTGTTTTTGAGCAAGTGATGGCAACTAGGCAGCCCTTACTCAACCAAGAAGTGAGCGGTGAAACCTATCCGCCTGGGGTATATCGTTATGCTCTTGTCAGCTATTACCCAGTGTGTTTGGCGGATGGGCAGTTGTTGGGAGTGGGCATTAGTTCAATTGATATTACTCAACTCAAACAAACTGAGCAAGCATTACGCGAAAGCGAAGCGAAGTTTCGTAGTGTAGTTGAGTCCAATATGATTGGTATTGGCTTCTGGGATAGAGACGGTAAGATTACAGATGCTAACGATGCCTTGCTGAATATGGTGGGTTATACCCGTGAAGAATTAGTTGCGGGAACACTTCGTTGGCAAGACTTAACTCCTACAGAGTACGTGCCACTCGATAAACAAGCACTAACTCAATTTCAAGATAGCCCCTTTTGCACACCATATCAAAAAGAATATATCCGTAAAGACGGCTCACGCTTGTCAATTTTGGTAGGTGGTAGCCATTTTGAAGGGACTGTAGATCGAGGCGCTTTTTTTGTTCTGGATATTACAGAGCGCAAACAAGCTGAAGAAAGACTGCGCTATATCGCCCAAGTTAGTAGTTTACTCTCTACTTCACTAGATTACGAACAAACCTTAGAACAGATCGCTAAAATCTCAGTTCCCCAGCTTGCAGATTGGTGTAGCGTAGACATTTTAAATGATGATGGTTCCATTCGCCGCCTACCCATTGCCCATACAGACCCATCAAAAGTGGAGTTGGCGCGTAAACTTCAAGAGTATGCAACAGATTACAAGGGTGCAAGTGCAATTACTAGAGTATTGCAAACTGGGCAAAGTGAATTAATCTCAGAGTTATCTGACTCGCTATTAGTCGCCAGTACTCAAAATCAGGAACACTTAGAACTTGTTCGGCAATTGGGTATGAAATCTGTGATGATAGTACCATTAATCACACAAGGGCGAATACTTGGCACTATCAGCTTTGTCAGCACTCAATCAGACCGCCGCTACGATCGCACTGACCTAACTTTAGCAACAGAGATTACCCATCGTGCTGCCTTAGCAATAGAAAATTCCCAGCTTTATCAAGATATCAACCAAGCTTTAGTCCATTATGCTGAATCTCTATCTCTTTTAGATGCGCTACTTGAAGCTGCTCCTGTTGCCGTATGCTTTTTAGATCGCCAACTGCAATATATCCGAATTAATCAGGTTTTTGCTGACATTAACGGTTTGACAATTGAAGAACATCTAGGGCGCAAATTTCAGGAAGTGTTACCTGGGATGGCCGCTGAGTTTGAGCAACAGTTACAACGCGTATTAGAAACTGGAGAACCCCTGCTGAATGTCGAAATTAGTGGTGAGACAAGAGAGCAACCCGGACGTTACGGCTACTGGCTAGGAAACTATTACCCAGTCAACAACGCAATGGGTGAAACCGTAGGAATTGGGATTATTTTGGCAGATATAACGGCAGCAAAACAAACAGAAGTTGCTTTACGAGAAGGTGATGAAAGGTTCCGGGCAATGTTCGACCAGGCAGCTGTTGGTATTACTTTAGTAGCTTTAGATGGACGATTTATTCAGGTGAATCCTGCCCTCTGTGAAATTACTGGGTATAACCATGAAGAGTTAATCCAAATGAACTTCCAAGAAATTACCCACCCTGACGATTTAGCTGTTGATTGGGAAAATGCTCGGCGAGTTTTGGCAAAGGAAATTAGTGGTTATTCCCTAGAAAAACGCTACATCCGCAAAGATGGTTCTATCGTTTGGGTAAACCTGACTTCATCAGTAGTTTGGGATGCTAACGGACAGCCAAATTATGCATTAGGGATTATTGAGGATATTAGCGAACGCAAACGAGTTGAAGCCACCCAAAACTTTTTAGTCGAAGCTAGCACCTTACTAGCTGCATCATTAGATTATGAAATTGCCTTAAAAAGTGTCGCGAATCTGGCAGTTCCAACCTTAGCTGACTGGTGTATTGTAGATGTTTTTCAAGAAGATTGGTCAAGTAAACAAATTGCGATCGCAATTGCCGATCTCACAAAACTAAATATTTTAGACGAAATCCGACTACGTTATCGACCCAAAACCAGAGCCAAAGAGCTTGTACAGCAGCTACAGCTGGGAATATCTGTCTTTTATCCCATATTATCTGACCCGATTCTTGTACAGATGTCAGAAGACGAAGAAAATCTGCAATTGCTGCGAAGTCTGGGTATGCGTTCTCTAATGGTGATTCCAGTTCGTTCTCGTGGGCAATTATTTGGATCGATCTCTTTTTTTACAGCCGAGTCAGGCCGGTATTACCAACAAACAGACTTGGCTTTAGCAGAAGATATCGCCCGACGGGCAGCGACGGCCATCGACAATGCTAGACTCTACCAAGAAACTCAACAGGCAAAACAGGCGGCTGAAAGGTCTGTCAATCGCACCATACTTTTACAAAGAATAACTGCTGCCCTCTCAGAAGCCCTAACTCCCCAACAAGTGGCTGATGTAGTGGTGAACCAAGGGATTGCCGCCTTGGAAGCTACTGGTGGTTCTGTTGTCTTACTTGACCAACTCAGTAGTAATTTAAAAGTTGTGCAAGCAATTGGCTATCCCCAATCACTTATCGATACCTGGGCAAGTTTTCCCATCACTGCACCTAACCAAATAGCAGAAACAGTCAGAACTAGGCAACCGATTTTTGTAGAAAATTTAGCAACCATGATTGCTAGATATCCGAGTTTAACAGATGTTGTTACCCTCACCGGAAATAATGCTTGGGTTTCCATTCCCTTGATTGCAGAAGGCAAAGTAATTGGGGCATTGGGATTAAGCTTTACCACTGTGCAAATATTTACCGAAGAAGACCGGGGATTTATGTTGACACTGGGACAACAGTGTGCCCAAGCGATCGCTCGCGCTCAACTTTACGAAGCTGAAAAGACTGCCAGGGCACAAGCCGAGACAGCCAACCGCCTTAAGGATGAATTTCTGGCTGTCCTTTCCCATGAACTTCGGACTCCCTTGAATCCGATTTTAGGATGGGCAAAGTTACTTAGAACCCGCAAGTTTGACGAAGCTACTAAAATCCAGGCATTGGAAACAATCGAGCGGAATGCCAAATTACAAACCCAATTGATTGGAGATTTACTTGATGTTTCGCGGATTTTACAAGGTAAAGTTAGCTTAAATCTTTATGCAGTGGATTTGAAAGTAGCGATCGCAGCTGCCCTAGAAACAGTGCGTTTAGCAGCAGAAGCTAAATCAATTCAAATTCAAACAGTATTAAGTAATGATATCGGCAAAGTTCTGGGTGATAGCGATCGCTTGCAACAAGTGATGTGGAATCTCCTTTCCAATGCCGTGAAATTCACACCCACAGATGGACTTGTAGAAGTACATCTCAAACAAGTTGGGTTAGATGCCCAAATCCAGGTAATTGATACAGGTAAAGGAATCAGCCCGGAATTTTTGCCCTACGTCTTTGACTACTTTCGACAAGCAGATGCTAAAACAACCAGAGTCTTTGGTGGACTGGGATTAGGACTGGCCATTGTGCGCCATCTAGTAGAACTTCATGGTGGGACAGTTCAAGCAGAGAGTCTGGGAGAAGGACAAGGGGCTACCTTTACAGTCAGCCTACCTTTGCTGAAAAATTCTGAGTTGCGAGTCAGCAGTGGTGAGCCTTCTCAACCAGAACTCAGTAATGACGAAACATTACTTACTGGAGTGCAAATACTACTTGTGGACGATCAAGCTGATGTGCGAGAGTTTTTTAGCTTTGTGCTGGAACAATATGGCGCGACGGTAACAGCAGTTGAATCAGCAGATGAAGCATTGCAAACATTAGTGCAATCATCGCCAGATATCCTCTTAAGCGATATTGGAATGCCCTTAATGGACGGCTATATGTTGCTGCGGGAGGTGAGAAAATTACCACCAGAACAAGGCGGGCAAATTCCTGCGATCGCATTGACAGCTTATGCTGGAGAAATTAATTATAACCAAGCAATGTCCGCCGGATTTCAAAAGCACCTACCTAAACCAGTCGATCCAGTCGATTTAGCTACAGCGATCGTTAATCTCATTGGGGACAATTAACCATGCCAGAAAATATCACAACAGCATGAATTACTCAGTGATTGGGAATATGCAAGTTAATTTAACGTGAGTTCGACAAGTCTTATTTGACCTCTCCCCCAGCCCCTCTCCGACACGGAGAAGGGAGCAAAAAGCTTAATTTTTCGTTGCTCCTCCCTTTCCGTTTCGGAGAGGGAGGTTGGGAGGGAGAGGTTTATCGAACTCACGTTAATTTAGTAACATACTTAGATTGAGATTTGTTTATGTTGTGATTGATTGGGGAATGATAAGGGCGGCAACACACGTTGGCATTGCCAGTTCATAGGAATCAGCCGTCATGTCTTCCTTATCAAAAAAAATCATCGCTCCTCGCTTGATTCAACGTTTACCATTGCGATCGCTTTTGATTGTTCCCTTTGTTGTGCAAATCTTTGCTGCCGTTGGGCTAACGGGATATATTTCCTTGCGGAATGGGCAGAAAGCAGTCAATGATGTTTCCAGTCAGTTACGTCAAGAGATGAGCGATCGCCTCAACCTGCAAGTCCTAAACTATTTGGAAAGACCTTATATTGCTGGACAAGCGATCGTCGCAGAGGCTCAAGAAGGGCAGCTTAACTTAACCGATGTCACTAAACTGGAACGGTCTTTTTGGCGGTTAGTCAGCCAAGATATAGTCGAATTCACCCAAATTGCGATGCCTGACGGTACAAGTATCCAAGTAGAGGATTCATCGAATAAAGGTATCTTGGCTTTTGTTGGCAAAAAAGAGGATCTACCTCAGCGCAAAATTTACCGACTTGATGAGAGAGGTGAACGGGCTGCATTGATAGAAACTATAGCAAATTTTGACCCCCGATCTCGACCCTGGTATCAAATTGCCCAGAAAGCCGGAAAACCAACCTGGACAAAGCCGTTTTTGGGTAGTTCTGTGAAAACCCCTTCAATTGCTTTAGTCCAACCCATGTACAACAACAATGGCGTGTTCTTGGGAGTTCAAAATAGTATTTTTCGGATTAGTAAAATCTATGATTTTCTCAAGGCGCTAAAGGTCGCACACACGGGACAAACCTTTATCATTGATCGCTCAGGCAACCTGATTGCAAGTTCAAAGCTTCAAGAACCCTACATCATCAACCTGAAAGAGAAGACTTTGCAACAAATTCCTGCTGTCAAGTCTGAAAGCCCTGTAATTCGCGCCACCGCACAAGCTATTCTCGATCGATTAGGTAGTTTCAATACCATTCAACAGAGTCAACAGATTGATTTCAAGCTGCCAACTGGACGCCAGTTTGTGCAAGTTTCAGCGATTCGGGACGGACGAGGCATTGACTGGTTGAGCGTAGTTGTCGTGCCAGAATCGGACTTTATGGCTCAAATTGATGCCAATACACGCAACACAATTTTGCTCTGCTTAGGTGCGTTGGGTTTGGCAACCATGTTGGGTATCTATACCTCACGCTGGATTACCGATCCCATCCTCAAATTACAGCAAGCGAGTGAAGCGATCGCCACTGGAAACCTCGATCGCAGCGTAGAAGTAAAAGGCATCAATGAACTAGAAGCATTGGCGCGATCGTTTAATCAAATGGCAACCCAACTCAAAACCTCCTTCACCGAACTCGAAGATCGCGTTGCCGAACGCACGGTTGAACTTCAACAGGCGAAAGAAGTAGCCGACAGTGCAAACCACGCCAAGAGTGAATTCCTAGCCAACATGAGCCATGAGCTACGTACACCGCTCAATGGCATTCTCGGCTATGCCCAAATTCTAAATCGCTCCAAATCTCTACCCGATAAAGAACGTCATGGGGTCAATATTATTCATCAGTGCGGCTCTCATCTGCTGACACTGATCAACGACATTTTAGATTTGTCTAAAATCGAAGCCCGCAAACTCGAACTCGTCCCCAAAGCCCTCCACTTTCCTTCATTCCTGCAAGGAATTGTGGAAATTTGTCGCGTCCGGGCTGACCAAAAAGGCATCGACTTCGTTTATCAGCCCGATGATAACTTTCCCGCAGGTATTGAGGCTGACGAAAAACGTCTGCGCCAAGTTTTGCTCAACCTTCTAGGCAACGCAATTAAATTTACTGACGAGGGTTGTGTCACTTTCAAAGTTGAGGTGTTGGAGACAAATACAGATGTTTCCATCTCCCGGATCAAATTTCAAATTCTCGATACTGGAGTTGGTATTGCAGCCGATCAGGTGCATCAACTCTTCCAACCCTTTGAACAAGTCGGGGATCAGAAGCGTCAGTCAGAAGGCACTGGCTTAGGGCTAGCAATCAGCCAAAGCATCATCCAACTTATGGGTGGGCAAATTCAGTTAAAGAGTGAACTTGGGGCGGGGAGTGAGTTTTTCTTTGAAGTGGCATTACCGATCGCCACCGATTGGGTGCAACAAAACGTTCATGGCTCTGGCAAGCAAATCATTGGCTACGAAGGGCAAAAACGCAGCATTTTAGTTATTGACGATCGCTGGGAAAATCGGTCGGTGATTGTGAACCTACTAGAGCCTTTGGGTTTCAACTTGCTGGAAGCGGAAAATGGCCAAGAGGGGTTAGTTCAAGCCCAACAGCACCACCCTGATTTGATCGTCACCGATCTCGCTATGCCAGTGATGGATGGCTTCGAGATGTTGAAACAACTCCGCAGTTCAGCCGATTTACAGCATCACAAGGTAATCGTCTCTTCCGCATCCGTGGCAGAAATCGATCGCCAAATGAGCATTAATGCAGGCGGGAATGATTTCTTGCCCAAACCCGTCCATGCTGATGAGTTATTCGCAACTTTGGAAAAGTTTTTAGATTTGGTTTGGCAGTATGAAATCCCAAGCAATCGAGAAACTGCGGAGATCGCGGCTGATACCCAATTGACCGCCGATCGCGTCCCACCCCTAGAAGACTTGCAAAAACTTCTCAAACTGGTGCAACAAGGACGGTTGAAAAAACTCATCGAAATGGCGGAAGAGTTAGAGCAACGCGATCGCATTTACCAACCCTTTACGCAACAGATCATCAAACTGGCTCAAAAATTCCAGCCAAAGCAGATTGACCAGTTAATCCAAGCCTATTTGGAGGCAGGAGTAAGTAAATGACTAATGGCTTAATTTTGATTGTGGATGATACGCCCACCAATTTGGAAATTATATCTAGAACCCTAGAAGACGCTGGCTTTGAAGTGGCGATCGCTCTGGATGGACTCAGTGCGATCGAACAAGCACAGCTCAACGAGGAACTCGATCTGATTTTATTGGATGTGATGATGCCGGGAATTGACGGCTTTGAAACCTGTCAACGCCTCAAAAGCAACCCCGCCACCTCCCATATCCCAATTATTTTTATGACTGCACTCTCGGATACCGCGAACAAAATCCGCGCTCTAGAATTGGGAGCCGTAGACTACATTACCAAACCCTTTTCCGAGCAAGAAGTCCTCGCACGAGTCAAAACTCAAACCAAACTATATCGCTTAAGCCGTTATTTAGAACAGCAAGTAGTCGAGCGCACAAACCAACTCTCTGAGGCATTGGCAGAACTCAAGACCTCACAAATCCAACTCGTGCAACGCGAAAAACTATCTGCCCTCGGCAACTTAGTCGCAGGAGTCGCCCATGAAATTAATAATCCCATTGGATTCTTGAGCGGCAATATCGAGCCTGCTCTAGAATATATCAACGATATCTTTGGATTAGTTCACCTTTATCAACAGGAATATCCACAGCCCACTGCTGCGATTCAAAACGAGATTAAAACCATTGATTTCGATTACATCCGCGAAGACCTACCTAAGCTAATTGGCTCGATGTCCGAAGGAGTGAGGCGAATCAAGTCTATTAGCACTAGTCTCAGAACCTTTTCTCGCGCTGACACCGATCGCCCCGTCGCTTTCAACCTTCACGATGGCATTGACAGCACAATTTTGATTCTCAAACACCGCCTCAAAGCTAATGAACTGCGACCAGAGATTCAAGTAATTACCAACTACGGCGATTTACCACTTGTAGAATGCTACGCAGGGCAGTTAAATCAGGTGTTTATGAACATCTTGGCAAATGCGATCGATGCCTTCGATGAAATCGCCCAAGTCAGATCCTTTGACGAGATCAAAGCCAATCCTCAAAAAATCATTATCCGTACAGAGGTTTTGGAAAACCAGGTATTAATCCTGATTCAGGATAATGGCACTGGGATACCTGAGGCAGTCAAAACCAGAATTTTTGATCGCTTGTTCACCACTAAAGAAGTCGGCAAAGGAACTGGATTGGGATTGGCGATCGCCCATCAAATCGTCGTTGATAAGCATGGTGGCAGTTTAGAGGTGCAGTCTGAGTTAGGTCAAGGCAGCGAGTTCTACATCCGCCTGCCAATTTGTGTTGGCTAACTGTTGCAAAACGAGAAGAAGGAGATAGGACTGCTATATTATCTCAATCTAAGTTCATGCTAAAAAACTTGCAATCTAATTTCCTCTTTCTCTAATAAGAGAACAAAATAATCATATTTTTGGCTGAGTCAAGCAATTTTTAAATCAGCGATGCAATGATATTAATACTCATAGCTAAAATGGTGGTATTGAAAAAGAAGGATAATATACTGTGTAATAGAGTCAAGCGCCTCATCTCGCGCGATCTCGTCTCCACATCTGAAACTTGGCTAGTCATACCAATTACAAAAGAATAATATAAAAATTCCCAGTAGTCTGGATAATCGTTATTAGGAAAATCTAAACCTCCGGTGATTTCTTGACTATGATTACGATTTACATATTTGTAATAGCTATGTGCATATTGCACTGCAAACATCGTATGCACTAGTAGCCAAGAACCGACAATGGTCATAATTGAAAGTACGACATGTAGGATAAGCAGAATTGTTGACAACCCTTTTTTATCAGTTAGTAAAAAACCAATGGCTAAAACACTGGCACAAGCCGCAGCAATCACCAGCATGAATATAGCCAAATGTCCTTCATATTCACTCTCAGCATAACGGCGAATTTTTTCCGGGTTCGCCTTGGTCATTTTCCACCAAGTTATGGCTAAGAAAAAGTCAATACCAGAGTTCCAAGCGCAAAGAATCCGAGTGGGTAAGTGTAGCCACTGGGGAAGGATTACTGAAACTAATACAGCAAGTCCGACAGCAATGATTAGTCGGGGGCGGGAATCAAAGTTTTTAAATAAATTAAGTTTCACAAATATGACAATATAGCGATCGCAGAGTTGAACTAATTCGTAATTTTCGGTGAAATACCAACACCAAATCATTATATATACAGCTACGAATTATTTAAACTTGGCTCTAATAGTTTCTATTCGTTGACGATTAACACCCAAATCACTCTGACCTAAGCGTGAAGCTGAACGCACTTGGATAACATTTGCATTCCGGTCTAGATAGAACTCTACATCATCTACAAATCCCAGTAAAGCACTTTTAAATTCTGCATACAAATAATTTTGGCTTTCGGTAATGATTTTAGTTCTTGGTAAGGACTGAATAATCTTTTTCAGATTAGTAATTGCTTGTTCTGGGGTAGATGTGAAAGTCAGTGGTGCAATTTTGTGGGCTGCATCTGCACTCTGACTAGAAACGCAATTAGGGGAATTAGGGCAGGATGCTAATTTACCGTTGCTAATACCTAAATTATTCGGTCGTTTGCCAGCAAAAACCATAATTATGTTCTGAGTAAGTGAATAAGTACACTGTCAACGAAGAGGAAAGGGGGCAGGGAGCAGGGAGCAGGTCATACATTTGTCTTAACCAGTGTAATACTTTGTGGTAATCCTATCTTCTGGCAAATGACAGATTCACTAAAATATTGATGGATCGCTCTATATAACTAGATTTTTCCCAAAATAAAGCCTGTATTCATTGCTCAATCAAAGTTACAGGCTATACATCCATCTATGCAATACTCAAATTAACTCGGACAATCAAATCGTTGTAATCGCGATCGCCACCATTTGCCAAATCCTCAAAGCCAAAAACATTATTGCTTAACAGGCGAATATGATCTGCTTTGTCACTGTTAGCGCCCAAGAAAGAGAAGTAAACTGGCGGATCGTTATTGGGATTGCGATCGAGAATTGCATCAGGGCCAGCATTAACGATGATAAATGGTACGAAAATAGCACCAGGTTGGAAAGCACCTGTAAAAGTTCCTGTACCTTGGTTAGCGACACTTAAGTCAATACCAGCGACACGGTTACTAATAGCTGCTTGAGTATAACCCGCCTGTCCAACAAGTACATCTGCTCTACCATCGCCATTGGTATCAATGCCACCATTCTCATCAGTTACCTGATAAAAGCCGACAAAGTTGTTAAAAGTTGCTTCTCTATGAACCATAAATTCGGCTTTCACCAATTGTGTCACATTCCGTAAATCAATCAGTTCGGCTTCATATTTTCCTTGAAGACTCGTACCTAAAGGTGGATCTTGGTCTGTTGCTTCAATCTTGACAACCAAGTTCTGGAAGTTGAGAGAGAATCCTTCATTATCTACATTGGTGTCTGAGGAAAAAAGCACCTGAGAAAATGAGGTTTGCCCAGATAGCACCGCCTGAGTAGTGCTGTTACGTATTAAATAAAATCTCAGATTACTCTCAGAGTTTAATTCTAGAAGCCTTGTCAGATCAGTAGGATTAAAACCATTGGGTAGTTTAGCAAGAGATGAGAAAAGTACCGTTGCTCGTTGCAGAGCTAACTCGGTATAATTTGCTGCACCAGGAGCTACACCGTCAATAGTACCTGCGGCATCATCAACGAAAAATACGCCCAATTCATTGACTTCTTTAAAGGTGTTGCTTTTAATCTTGACGGAGAGTTTGGCTTTTTTACCGCTACCTTGACTTTTAATATTAAAGATATCGCCTGTAATTTTTGTAAGTAGGCTGGTTGGTTCAATGCTAGAAGTAGTCTTTTGAGCAACTGTCAGTGTAAATATATCACTAACTTCAGCAAAAGCCGAATCGATGGCGGTAACTTTGATGTTCAAGTTACCCACATTATTATTCGTAGGAATGCCGCTGAAGGTAAGCTCATTAGCATCGAAGCTTAACCAACTCGGTAGTGGATCGCCATTGTCTAAGGTAGCAGTGTAGGTTAGGGTATCTTCAAAATCCACATCACTAAAGGTGTTTTTAGGGATGGTGAAGTTAAAGGTAGTTTCTGCTATAGCTTTCTGGTCAGCGATCGCCAAATCAACCTCTGGGGCATCGTTGACGTTCTTAATAGTGAGTGCAAAGTCATCACTGACTTCAACCCCAAAAATATCCCTAGCGGTAACTTTGATGTTGAGGTTATTCACATCTGCATTTAAGGGAGTGCCACTGAAGGTTTTAGTATCAGCATTAAAACTCAACCAACTCGGTAGAGAGTTACCATTTTCGAGAGTGGCAGTATAGGTGAGAGTGTCTCCAGTATCAACATCAATGAAGGTTTCTTCAGGGATAGTGAAATTGAAAACCGTGTCTTCTGTTGCTTCTTGGTCTACGATTTCATTCACTAGGACTGGCGAATTGTTGGCGTTAGCAACTGTCAGTCTAAAAATATCACTCGCTTCGGCAAAAGAAGTATCTGTGGCAGTAACTTTAATATTTAAGCTACCCACATTTTCATTTAAAGGAGTGCCACTGAAGGTTTTGGTATTAGCATCAAAACTCAACCAACTGGGTAAAGAGTCACCATTTTCCAAGGTGGCAGTGTAATTGAGAGTGTCGCCAGCATCAACATCAATGAATGTGTCTTCAGGGATAGTGAAATTGAAAACCGTGTCTTCTCTTGCTTCTGGATCTGCAATTTGATTCGCCACCTCTGGCGCATCATTGGTGTTAGCAACTGTCAGTGTAAAAACATCACTGACTTCGGCAAAAGCATTATCTGTGGCAGTAACTTTAATATTTAAGCTACCGACATTTTCATTTAAGGGAGTGCCACTGAAGGTTTTGGTATTAGCATCAAAACTCAACCAACTCGGTAAAGAGTCGCCGTTTTCGAGAGTGGCAGTGTAGGTGAGAATGTCTCCAGCATCGACATCAATGAAGGTGTTGGCTGGGATTGTGAAATTAAAAACTGTGTCTTCTGTTGCTTGTTGAGCAGTGATTTGATTCGCCACCTCTGGCGCATCATTGGTGTTAGTAACTGTCAATGTAAAGACATTACTCGCTTGAGCTTGAGCAATATCCTTGACGGTAACTTTAATATTTAAGCTACCGACATTTTCATTTAAGGGAGTGCCACTGAAGGTTTTGGTATTAGCATCAAAACTCAACCAACTCGGTAAAGAGTCGCCGTTTTCGAGAGTGGCAGTGTAAGTGAGAATGTCTCCTTGATCTGGATCTTGGAAACTATCTGAGATTGTGAAGTTGAAATTTATGTCTTCTGGAGTCTCTTTGTCTGCTATTTCGTTCACTAGCACTGGATTTTGATTAACCCTATACCGTACCACAGCAAAGTTATTGGCGCTGACCCCCGCGACTATTATCGTACCATCGTGTTGGGTGAGAGCATAGGCATTATCAGCAGTCTTTGTGCCGATATCAGTGGTGATGATGCCATTAGTGTTGAAATCATTGTCAAGAGTACCATCGCTGTTGTAACGTACTAAAGCAAAGTTACCGCTACTCGAACCCGCTACAATAATTTTGCCATTGGCTTGCACGCTAACGCTGTAGGCGGTATCAGTAGTATTACTACCAATATTAGTAATAACTTTGCCAGTACCACCAAAGCTGGTGTCGAGGCTGCCATCGCTGTTGTAACGTGTTAAGGCAAAGTCATTACCGCACTTTCCCGCCAGGATAATCTTGCCATCACCTTGTAGAGTAACGCTATAGGCTACATCAGTATTGCCCAAATCAGTAATAACTTTGCCAGCACTACCAAAGCTGCTGTCGAGAGCGCCTTCGCTGTCGTAACGCACTAGGGCAAAGTTATTATTACTCACTCCTCCCACAATAATTTTGTCATCATCTTGTAGAGTAACGCTGTAGGCTACATCAGTATTGCCCAAATCAGTAATAACTTTGCCAGCACTACCAAAGCTGATGTCGAGACTACCATTAGTGTTGTAACGCACCACAGCAAAGTCATTACCGCGCTTTCCTGCCAGGATAATCTTGCCATCAGCTTGCAGGGCAATACTGTAGGCTACATCAGTACTGCCCAAGTCAGTAGTGACCTTGCCATCAGTATCAAAGCTGGCATCAAGACTACCATCACTGTTGTAACGTACCACAGCAAAGTTATTACCACTCACTCCCGCTACTAGAATCTTGCCATCAGGTTGCAGGGCAATGCTGTAGCTGGTATCGCTCGTCTTATTACCAATATCAGTAGTGACCTTGCCACCACTACCAAAGCTGGTGTCGAGACTACCATTGCTGTTGTAACGTACCACAGCAAAGTTATTACTACTCACTCCCGCTACTAGAATCTTGCCATCAGGTTGCAGGGCAATGCTTCTAGCAATATCAGCACCGCCCAAGTCAGTAGTGACCTTGCCATCACTATCAAAACTGGCATCGAGAACTACGGATAGAACTGAAGTGTAGGCTGTTATTACTTCTTGCCTAAATGCTAAATGAGGAATAATAGCCGCTGTAGAAACCTCCAGTTCCCAGTCACCACCTAATGCAGCATTCCCTGTCAAGTCATCAGAGGCCGCTACTACTGCACCTGTCAATTCGCTCAAACATCTGATCAACAACACACCCGACTCTGTTTGAGCTACTTTGCAACCATACAGCAGTAGTTCTGCATCTTCACTCAAAGCATTTGCCCAACCCATCAGTTGTGCTGCGTAATGATTGAGTGTTTGGTTGTTAAGTTGACTATTGCCCACATAGATGCACCCAGGTGCGCCGTGGGAAACAATATGCAAGCTATTAATTCCCTGATGAGACTCCAGTACTTGACTAATTTGCTCAATGCCATCTTGGTTAGCATCCAAAACGATAACAGAGGTATCTGGTAATACACCCATTACCAGGCTTTGATAGTCATAAACCTGTGAGTCAATAAAAACTAGGCGATTAGGATACAAGTCGATGCTTGGGTTAGTAGTAATATTTATAGATATTTTGTTTACAGCAGTGTGCTTTCTCATAGTTGTCTAATAGTGAGTCCCTGATATTGAGCAGAAATGAAAATTTTTGCAGGTAATTCATGGTAGTTACATTTAATCTAGGAATAAAATAAATCCTTTCCCTCAGTAAATACACTAATTTCATTTAGGATGATTGAGAAGTTTCGAGCATAGAAAGTACCTGAAATCTTTGATAAAAAACTCAGTACACATCTAATAGATAGACATAGGAGTGAAAATTAAATAAGCATTACCTGAAACCCTTTGTAGGAACAATTCATGTAGACGCATTCGCGGAGCGTCTCGTAGAGAAGCGGCTTCCCGCAGGGTATTGTCCCTACGCCAATTCTTTAGATGTCTATTCCTTTCGTTCATATAGAATTTGTATTTGATTGCGTGAAAAAACTCAGTACACTCTATTCCCTTCTTCCCTCTTCCCTGTTCCCCGTTCCCTCTCTATACAAGTAAGTTCAGGAATGAAATCGGATTCCTATATGATCCTGTAAGTATCGTCTAGGCGAAGACAGATTATGACGCAAACAATTTCAATTAACGACTCTGGACGCTTGCAACTCACACCGCTAGAAATCCCATCCCGTCTACTGTTAGGGCCTGGACCATCCAATGCCCATCCTACAGTTCTCCAAGCGATGAATACCTCACCTATTGGGCATCTTGACCCAGCTTTTCTCGCACTCATGGATGAAATTCAGTCGTTGCTACGCTATGTATGGCAAACAGAAAATTCACTCACCATTGCAGTTAGCGGTACGGGAACGGCTGCAATGGAAGCAACCATTGCCAATGCTGTAGAACCCGATGATGTAGTTTTAATTGGTGTAACTGGTTACTTCGGTAATCGCCTTGTAGATATGGCTGGACGTTATGGTGCTGATGTGCGAACTATTACCAAACCTTGGGGACAAGTCTTCAACCTTGATGAACTGCAAATTGCCTTAAAAACTCATCGTCCAGCTATCTTAGCTCTAGTTCATGCTGAAACTTCCACCGGCGCACGTCAACCGTTGGAAGGAGTAGCTGATTTGTGCAGTGAATTTGGTACTTTGCTGCTGGTGGATACGGTGACAAGTTTGGGTGGTGTCCCCTTATTTTTGGATGCTTGGGGAGTTGACTTAGCCTATAGTTGCAGTCAAAAAGGGTTGGGTTGCCCGCCAGGTGCTTCTCCCTTTACGATGAGTGCGCGTGCAGTTGAGAAATTGCAACAGCGCCAAACAAAGGTTGCAAACTGGTATTTAGATATGTCGTTACTGGGCAAGTATTGGGGTACTGAACGCACCTATCACCACACAGCACCGATTAATTTATACTATGCATTGCGGGAAGCATTACGCTTGCTGGCAGAAGAGGGGTTAGCAAATTCCTGGCAGCGACATCAAAAGAACGTAGAATATCTCTGGGAAGGGTTGGAAAACTTAGGACTAAGTTTGCATGTTGAGCAAGAATATAGACTACCAACGTTGACCACTGTCCGTATTCCAGCCGGGGTAGATGGTAAAGCGATCGCACGACAGTTACTCAATGAACATAATATTGAAATTGGCGGTGGCCTTGGCGAACTCGCGGGTCTTGTTTGGCGCGTCGGATTGATGGGCTTTAATAGTCGTAAAGAAAGTGTTGACCAACTTTTAGCAGCGCTGCGGCAGGTTTTACCTAAGTAACTTTTGCGTCATCAGGTGCGTTATCCTACCGTTAACGCACCGAAAAAGAGAGCGTAAGCGTAGCCCGTCGGAGGTATGGCGCTAACATTGTTTGAGAATTAAATGTCAGCCGAAACAATCGCTGCTATATCTATATATCTACTAGCAGCAACAAGGTTCCATAATGATCGATTGGCTTTACCGTTACCCACCTTTGTATTCTGGTATTTTACTCAAGCGTTACAAGCGATTTTTTGCAGATGTTCAACTGACTTCTGGCGAGATAGTGACAGCACATTGTCCCAATACAGGGCCTATGACTGGAGTATCGATTCCTCAAAGTGCGGTACAGCTTTCCAAAAGTGATAATCTTAACCGCAAATTGGCTTACACTTTAGAACTAATTCAGGTACATGACAACGAGCCAACTTGGGTAGGCATAAATACGTTTTTGCCCAATCGGGTGGTAAAGCTAGCTTTGGCGAAACACCTTTTCCCAGAATTGGGCGACTATAGCCAAATCAAGGGCGAGGTAGTTTATGGACTAGACAAAAAAAGTCGAGTGGATTTTTTCTTGACGGGGAGTGATGAGGAACGCCCGATTTATTTAGAAGTGAAAAATACAACTTTGTCTGAGGGAAGATTAGCCCTATTTCCAGACACGGAGACTACAAGAGGACAAAAACACTTGCGAGAACTAATGGCGCTACTACCTTTAACTCGCGCAGTGATGCTTTATTTTATCAATCGCGGTGATTGTATCGAGTTCTCTCCTGGCGATCGCACAGATCCTATATATGGTAAATTATTACGAGATGCGATCGCTCTCGGTTTAGAAGTACTACCTTGCCGTTTTGATATTTCCCCCGAAGGTATCCGTTACTTAGGTTTGGCAAAACTAAAAATTTGATTACGCGATGTGATGGGTAAAGCCCCCGTACAACAGCTCAAAAGAGACTAGCAATTGCAACGTCTCTACATGCATGAAACAATAAATCCATCTAGATACTGTCTAGATGGATTTGTTGGTAGTTGGTATTTACTAAAAAACATCCAACCAGACTGTAATTAAAAAACGACTATAGGTAGTCGCCGCCCCAGAAATAGCATTCGCTATTCTGACGCTTGCTTATGCAGGAATCAAAACTGTATCAATTACGTGGATGACACCGTTATCAGCAGCAACATCTGCTGTTGTAACTTTTGCATCATTTATTTTAACGCCATTAGAAGCGTCAATTTTGACATCTGCACCTTCAACTGTTTTAGCTGTCTTCAATTTAGCGACATCAGCAGCCAGTACTTTGCCTGAAACAACATGATAGGTCAAGATTTTCTTGAGTTTTGCAGGATCTTTCAGTAATGCGTCTACTGTACCTGCTGGAAGCTTATTAAACGCTGCATCAGTAGGTGCAAAGACGGTAAATGGGCCAGCGCCTTTCAGTGTATCTTCCAAACCAGCCGCTTCGATTGCTGTAATTAGTGTCTTGAAAGAACCATTGTTAGTGGCAGTGTCAATTATGTTGGCCATGTGTTTTACCTAGTTCTGTGTAACTTGTTACAAATCTAAACTGTTTTTTTAATAAAATCTATCTATCATTAGGCGTATGTTAAATCAATTTTTTTATTGATACTATAAAAGTTTAAATATATTTTTATACAAATAAAGAATTATGTGTGCATTGTATGGGCGGATTAGTTATAAGCACTTCTGGATGCGATCGCTGTTTAAGCTAAAACACATCTAATTTGCATATCAAAATTTCCTCAATATCTTGTAGGGTAGACAACATGAGCGCCCTGATTATGCAATTTGAATGCCGATTAGCTTACTAGCAAATATACCAGGCGATTTCTATGAGACTGTTGGCGAATTAATAGGGGGTCTAACCCACCGTGAATTGACCAACAGTCTCATTCTATTCGCCAGGGCAGGCGTGTTTTTATAAAAGTGAGATGCTCCCCACTTCTTTTACCAAAAAAGTTAGACAAAACAATAGCTAAAAGTATTTTGTTGGTATAAATGAGAATTTTAGATATTTAGAAGCTATCTGGTGATTTTATCTATAACCGATGCTCTATAAAGAATTCAGGGCTTTTTCAGGATTTATATGTACTTACCCTAGCTTTTTGTCAGGGTTTCATAACCAAAAAAGTTGGTAACTAGTATATTTAGCTGATATTATTTCATCACTAAATACATTTCACTCGCTGTTTGTGTAATTCTACTTGGAAATAATAAACCGCTCATTATACTGCTAATGCTTTTAGCAATTGTGATTGGCCGTTTGTTTCCAAGAGTTTATTATGCGTAGAACTGACGCTAAACCCCTCTCTAACTCCCATTCATCCATATCCTCTGCCATCTCTGTGGCTGGTTTTTCACATACCGGTGCGTCAGTCAAGTATGGCAAAAATCAGACTTTTAGGTAATATTTTCCCCCAACTATAACTTTCATGAACAGAAGAAGACTTATTGCTTGGATTGCTACGGCATTTACCAGCCTGATGCTGGTAATAGGCTTTCAGTTTGTCAACTTATCACCAGCAAGCTCAGTAACCACACTTAACGTATATGCGGCTGTCAGCTTAACAAACGCCCTGAATGCCATTAAAACTCAATACCAAACTGCTAACCCAAGCGTCAACATTGTTTATACATTTGGTGCTTCTGGTACTTTACTAAGTCAAATACAAGCAGGAGCGCCAGCAGATATTTTCATTTCTGCTGCCACCGATCAAATAGATGTCTTGCAGAATTCAACCCCTAGTAAATTGGTTGCAGGTAGCCGTAAGAATATTGTTAGAAATCGTCTAGTTTTAATTGCTCCTACGACACCTCCTGTTAGTGCTGGTAGTGCTGCTCTCACTAGTTTCAATGGTTTGACCAATGCCAATATTAGTGGTGTTGCCATAGGTGACTACACAGGTACTCCTCCAGTTGTGCCAGCAGGAAATTATACCAAACAAGTTCTCACTAGCCGAGGTATTTTCAGTACTCTTACCCCCAAATTATATCTTGCTAGCAATGTGCGTAACGTTTTAACTGCTGTTGAAAACAAAGCTTCTGTCACGATTGGAGGCGTAAATAAAACTATCGATGCAGGTGCCGTTTACAAGACTGATGCTGCCATTTCTAACAAGGTAAGAGTCGTAGAAACTGCCCTAACAACAGAGAGCGATCCGATTGTCTATCCACTGGGTATACTCACCAGAACTACAGTTTTAACGACAGCACAAAGTTTTTCTACCTACTTAACTGGTACTACTGCCCAGAATATCTTCAGAAATAATTATGGGTTTCTTGCGCCTTAATTAATCACCAGAAAGTAAATCAATTAAGTAGTCATTGCCGTGAATTTTGAACTATTTGGAGTCATGTCTTGTGAAGTTCACTAAAAAACTCTCAATTATTGTTTGCAGTTTGACCACTGCCTTCCTTTATACTGCTGTAATTACCAATACTTATAAGTCGGCGGCACAAGCAGAAGGACAAGAACTGATTATCAACGGGGGATTTGAAACCGATCCTCTCGCAGATCCTAACGATCCCAATATTGTGAATTCAAATCTTACAGGATGGGTTAAATCCGGTGAGCCGATAGATATATCAGGTGTTACGATTAGCAATTTTCCTCACACTGGTAATCAAGGTTTATCGCTTGGTTCATTTTCAGGTATTAGCTACATATCACAGACTATCCCTACAGTTCGTGGTCAACACTACCAACTTACCTACTATTTTTCATCCATAGAAGAGGCACCTAACCTGAAGAATAAATTTAAGGTTTTTATAGGTGGAAAAAAAGTTTCTGTGAAAAAGAATACTCCTTACCAACCCTACACGCAATACACTTTAGATTTTAAAGCGAAAGCAACATCAACGGAGATCAAGTTTGGTTCTATAGCCAAGTATGGGTTTTTATATTTGGATGATGTGAGTGTGAAAGCTACACCTGAGCATCAAGGAGAAAACTATGGGGATGAAGTAATCGATGATGGGGATGATTAAACCTGATGCAGAAGTCTGTCAAGTTTAATTGGTAGTAAGAACCTTGAGTCTTTTATTTTATCGAACAGAATTCAGGAGTCAGAATTCATTCTGAATTCTGTATGACTGTTGAATAGCGCAGCGTTAGCGAGTCTTCTCCTAAGGGGAGACGCCAAGGGAGAACGAGCGAGCGTCGCGTCTTGATTCTGACTTCTGAATTCTTCTTCAAAAGACCTAAAGTGCTTACTACAAACCCTCAAACTAGCTTTACAAATTGACAAAGTAATGGCTGTAAGTATCAACTTGTTTGAAGTATCATAATTTGAAATTATTTGGAGTCAAGTTTCATGAAGTTAACTAAAAAACTCTCAATTATTGTTTTTGGTGTTACCACTACCTTAGCTAGTACTGTGGTGATTACCAATATTTATAATACCGCAGCACAAGCAGTAGAACTTGTTAGAAATGGAAGCTTTGAACTCGACCCTCTCGTAGATCCTAACAATCCCAATGTTCCAAATCCTAATATTACAGACTGGATTAAATCTGGCGATCCATTTGATACATCAGGGATTATAATTAACAATTTTCCTCAGCATGATAGTGGCAATCAAGGTTTATCGATTGGTTCATTTGTAAATCCTGCTTATATATCCCAGAATTTGGCTACAACTATCGGTAGTAACTATAATCTCAGTTTCTTTTTAGGGACAGACGAAGATGGCAGTCAAGTTGATAATATATTTCAGGCCTTTGTCAATGGAAATCAAGTTTTTGATAGAATAAATACTACAAATGTTGCTGGAAATCCTTTCACACAATATGACTTAAATTTTGTGGCGACAACATCATCTACAGAGTTAAAGTTGGGTGGTAGAGCTAGCTATGGTTCTTTATACTTGGATAATGTGAGTGTAAAACCTGTGACTATTACTGTACCTGAACCATCTACTCTTGGAGGAATAGTATTAACTGCTGGGTTGTTAGGAGGATGCTTGAAGAAAAAGAAGGCAATTAGCTAGAAAGAATAGCCTTTTTTGTCACTATCAGAAAATAACAGAATGCAAATCCCTCAAATTACTATGCGGTAGTAATGAGGGATTTGTTATTTGTCATGCCTCGATGCTATTACATTTACATTTCTACCAATATTATTGGTAATATGTAGTGCAGGATACAATCTTGCCGATCGAGTTCAGCTTTGATAGTTAGTATTAAGTCGTATGAGTAAGCTGGCACAATAAAACCAAACTATATGAAGAAAGATAAACTAGACTAAAACCCTCTTCCTTCGTGCCTTCTGCCTCCTGCCTTATCCCAAGGACAAATTTTTACGCCGACTTACTTACTCCGTCGAAAATATACCAACTAATGCCAATAAACTAGGCACAAGCTTTTTCATGAATCCAGCACAGCTAAAAAAAATAACTGTCAAAGCGAGTCGTGTTACAAGAAAACTTCGCCGCCGTTTTTACCTTACACAGTCTGCGATACCCCTACTTAAAAGCCAGCGATACGAGGGTAGAGAAGGGATACCTGTGGCAGGCAAAGCGATCGCACCATCTTTGCTTACTTGGTTCGAGGTTATTGGCTATACAGTTTTATTAGAGCCAGATATTGCTTTGGGTAAGCACCAGATCGGGCGGAGTGGTTATAGTGACGTGGTTTTGTATCAGCGCCTCCATCAGGCTTTGCAGAAAATTAACCCAAAAAAACCTGATGAAGCGATCGCCGCAGCTATTCATCAGGTTACTTGCATTCCGAGTTCGGACTTGCTGGAAAATAACCGTCGCTTTCACAAATTATTGACCAATGGTGCGGAAGTTGAATTCCTGTGTAACGAAGAAATAGTTCATGACACAGTGTCGCTCATTGATACGTCTAATCTACTAAACAATGATTGGCTAGCTATTCATCCCTTGACTGTAGTTGAGGGGAATTATGCTCACTATCCTGATGTAGTTGTCTTTATCAACGGTTTACCTTTGGCAGTTATTGTCTCAAGTCAGCCCAGTGATGAACAGGCTACTTTCAAAGAAGGTTATCAGCGAATTCAGACCTACATCGAACAAATACCGAAGCTATTTTCCTACAATATATTCCTAGCTATTACTTATGGAAATCGGGCACGAGTCAGTACATTAACCTCAGATTGGCAGGAGTTTTTACCCTGGCGTACCATTGATGGCGAGGACTTTCCTGCCAAGGGTACAACTGAACTAGAGGTGCTGATTCAAGGTATTTTTGACAAACGGCGTTTCCTAGAGCAAGTATTGCATTTGATAGTGTTTGAGGAGAATGGAACCAGCATTAGAAAAAAATTGCTTCGCCGACCTTTTTGTACTACACAATATTTCAAAAAATCTTCGCGCCAAGACTGGCCAGACAATTTTGGATTTTAGATTGACCCGACCCTAGCTCTCCTGAAATAACCAAACACCTATCCTGAATTACGAATTACTTGTTGTACCAAGCTTTCCGCCACTGTTGCATTTCTTTAATTTCTATATCTTGGGCTTTAATAATTTCTTGGGCTAATTTCTTGACTTCAGGGCGCTTAGACTTACCCAAGGCATCTTGCCCCATTGTTACAGCCCCTTGGTGGTGAGGAATCATCGCATTGATAAAGCGCAAATCAAACTCAGCATCAGCCGCACCCAAATTTTGACTCATCATCATAGCTTGCATTTGGTCAGATGACATTTCCATTGTATGTCCCATTTGACTGTCATAAGCCATTGGTTTATCTCCCGCCTTCGGATACCAAGCTTGTCGCCACTGCTTCATTTGAGTAATTTCTTGCTTTTGCGATTTGATGATATTGTCTGCTAATTTTTTGATTTCAGGACGTTTTGATTTCACCTGTGCAACATTCGCCATTTCCACAGCCCCTTGATGGTGCGGTATCATCGCGTCGATAAATCGTAAATCAAAATTAGCATCGGCTGGGCCTAAATCCATTCCCATGCGGTGATTCATGCCACCACCGTGGTTCATCATCTGCTTCTCGTTAGCATTGGCAGCGGTTGCCTTTAGTGCTTGGCTTTGGTTCTGGGAAGCAGTACTAGTACAACCTGTGATTAACCCACTGGCTGAAGCGATCGCACTAAAGGTTAATGCTAAAAAGCCATTCCTCAAAGATAGCAGTTGCATAAGTCTCATATAAACCCCATCCAAGTTGAAAGCCCCTTTCCGCCTATAGTCCTGATTTTATGCCTGTTGAACATCTTTGGCAGTGGTTACGTGAGCATATAACTGATCATACTTGCTATCCATCTCAAGCTGATTTAATTCAGGCTGTTTCTCATTTTCAGCAGCGTATATTTAAATTCCCAGAGTAATGATAAACTTCGTTCCTTTTCCAAAAGTTGACAAGCAGTTGATTTGTCCATTGTGCTTATCAATAATAATTTGGTAGCTGATAGCTAATCCTAGCCCAGTTCCCTTGCCCACAGCTTTAGTTGTAAAAGATGGTTCAAAAATTCTAGCTTGCACTTCAGGAGGCATACCAAAAGCATTGTCTTCGATGCAAATTGTAACAGTTTTTTGCTGATGCTCAACTGATGTAGCGATCGTAATGATGTGAGGGACAGTAGCAACAATCTCTTGAACTGAGTGGTTTTGGTGGAGGTCATCAAATGCATCAATAGCATTGGCGATAATATTCATAAATACCTGGTTCAGTTGTCCGGGATAGCAAGTAATTGGAGGTAACTCACCATATTGTTTGACAATCTCGATTTTAGAGCGCTCTCCTTGATCTTGTAATCGATGTTTTAAGAGCATTAAGGTACTATCAAGGCCTTCGTGAATCTGAAACTCGATCATAGATGAGATATCAGCTCGAGCAAAGGTTCTTAGAGAGAGGCTAATGTCTTTGAGACGACTAATCCCCTGGTGCATTGATCCCAGAATTTTTGGTAAATCTTCAACCAGATACTCTAAGTCAATTTCTTCAACGAGTTCTTCAATTTCTGGGTCTGGATGTGGTAGCTTTTGCTGTTGGAGATTCACCAAACGCAGGAGATCCTTCACATATTCTTCAATATGAGAGCAATTTCCACTAATAAAACTAATTGGGTTATTAATCTCATGACCTATGCCTGCAACAAGTTGTCCGAGAGTAGACATTTTCTCACTCTGGATTAGTTGTAATTGGGTTTGTTGTAATTGTTGTAGAGATTGGCTTAATTCTACAGTGCGTTCTTGCACTCTTTGTTCTAGAGTACGGGTAAGGTCGGAGATGTTTAGATGTAACTTTAATCGAGCAATGACTTCTTCGTGCTGAAAGGGTTTGGTAATATAGTCAACTGCACCAATTTCTAGTCCTTTAACTTTGTCTGTCGCATCAGCCAAAGCAGTCATAAAAATGACCGGAATATTCTGAGTGATGGAATTTGCTTTCAGTCTACGACAAGTTTCAAATCCATCAATACCTGGCATCATCACATCCAAGAGAATGAGATCGGGAATGGCGTATTCTGTTTGTTCAATGGCGGATTCTCCATCGGTTGCCATGAGTGTTTTCCAACCACATCTCTGAATGGCTTCTGATAGCACTTTGAGATTGTTGGGATTATCGTCTACCAAAAGTATATGCATTGGCTTCAAGAAAGATTCAAGCATCATTGATGTGACTCAGTTGTTACAAAATTTTTAAGGAACTTACGGATTTTTCCGGTTTGGAAGTTGACAGTAAATTGGCTTAACTCAGTTGCGAAGGGAATTAGCTGACTATCTTGCTGAATTAACTCTTTGATTATTCCTTCGATCGTCGGAATATCTCCCATCATTGACAGATGATAAAGTTGTTGTAAAACATCCTGTGATGGCAGAACCAATTCAGCATTGGTTTTCTGTTCGGGCTGGTAAGATAACTTTTGAGGTGTGGATTCAGCATAAATCCACTGCACTCTTAGCAGCGATCGCAGTGCATTAAATAGTTCATCAATTTGTAGGGGTTTTGGCAAAAATGCTGTAGCCCCTGCTTCAAAACTGCGTTGCCGATTTTCTTCAAATACACTGGCACTAGAGACAATAATCGGAATAGTATGGGTTTGGGGATTTTCTTGTAAGTTAACCATGAACTCAAAGCCATCCATATTAGGCATGGCTAAATCCAGCAGAATTACATCTGGGTGATGATCAGTTACCATTTGTAGCCCATGTTTGCCGTCACTTGCTTCCAGGGTTCGACAGCCAATTCCTTGGAGTAAATTAGCCAACATCGAACAATGGTTAATATCATCATCGATAATGAGAATTTGAGGCCCACTACCCCGAATACCGATGATTTTCTGGTGAGTTGGGGCTGCATCTACAGTCGGCGTAAACATAGCTTCTATCTGCCAGTCATGGGAAACTGGTACTGGTACAATCAAATCTAGCCAAAAAAGACTACCTTCACCCAGGTGACTTTGTACTTGAATTTGGCTTCCCATTAATGTCGCAATTCTTTGACTGATTGCTAATCCCAACCCAGTACCTTCAGATTTTCGTCCAGCTTCACCTACTTGCTCAAAGGCCAAAAAGATTTTCTCTAGTTGGTCTGGTGACATCCCAATACCTGTATCTTCAATCTGGAAGCGAATCTTGATTGTTGGGGATTGGGGAAGGTGGGGTCCCCTCTGGGGATAAGGGGTAATGGGGATTGGGTATTGGTTATTTTCCCTGTTCCTAGTCCCCAGTCCCCAGTCCCCTGCCCCCAGTACCTCCACTTTAAACGTTATGCTACCGTTGTCTGTGAATTTGATAGCATTGCCTAGTAAGTTGATCAAAACTTGCCGTAGCCGCTTTTCATCGACTTCAATGGCAACTGGTAAGCGATCGCTGATTAAAATATTAAATGCAATCCCTTTCTGTTTCGCTCGAATACTGCAAATCTCAGTGACACCATGTAAGAAAGTGGACAAATTTACAGTAGTCGCAACCAAATCTAATTTACGAGCTTCAATTTTTGAAAGGTCGAGAATATCATTGATCAGCATCAGGAGATGTGTTCCACATTGGTAGATAATGCTGATTCCTTCCAGATTTTTCTCTGTCATGTTTGGTGATACTTCTAGCACCTGGGCAAAACCAAGGATGCCATTAAGCGGTGTGCGTAGCTCGTGGCTCATATTTGCCAGAAACTCACTCTTTGCTTCATTTGCAGCATCAGCAGCTTGCTTTGCCTCCAACAGTTCATGAGTTCGCTCTTCAACTTTGAACTCCAGAGTTTTGGAATAATCAAATAGTTGAGCGTTGGCAATTTCTAGTTGCTGATTTGCTTTTTCTAACTGCCTCTGTTTATAGGCATTTGTTGTTGCAATCACGCTGCTGATGAATGCGGCTAAAGCGGGTGTGACTGGAATTAGAATGCCAGACAAAAATATCCCATAGCCACCCGTGATATATGCGCCACTGATGCCTATAGTTGCCCAAAGAATTTTGCCGCCAGGAATCCGTAGTCTGCTACTGGATAAGAGCCAACTACCACTAGAACCGATCGCAGACCATAAAATAATCCAGAGTGACGCAGCTATGCTAGAAACGCCGTGTAAGGTTCCCTTGCCGGTTTTTGCCCCTTGTACCAGTTGATGGGCAATATTGGCATGGACAACAACCCCAGGCGTAGGTTTTTGAGTAGATATCCAAGAGGAACTGAAGGGTGTATTAAAGAAGTCATTGGTACTAGCGGCGGTTGAGCCAATAAACACCATACGATCGCGCATCATCTTGGCTGGAATTCGTCCTGCTAAAACATCGCGCATGGCAACTGTCCGAAATGCCGCATCTGTTCCATGCCAATTGAGCAGAATTTGATACCCGCCTAAATCACCATCGGAGTAGCCTGCTTCTTGATTGTTCAGTGGGAGGTAAATTGCTTTGCCCAACTGAAACTTTTGCCGCTTGGGGTCAATACTTTCTAAGGTGATCTTATCGGCTTCCAGATACTTGAGCGCCACCTGAGTTGCCAGCCCAGCTTTGAGCGTACCTTGCTCTTTGGCATCAACTGCCGTCAGGAGGGCGCGACGCACAAAGCGATCGCCATCCAACACCAAGTCTGCTAATCCAACTTGATCGAGTTTCTTCAATTCTGGTGGTGGATTGACACGCTCCCCGATGATTTTCTCAACACCGATTAAATTGGGAGTGTTACGGAATATTTTGACCAGTTCTTCATGTCCGCTTCCCTCCGGTAAATCTCGATAGAGATCCAGTCCGATGGCTCTGGGTTGCTGCGCCTTAATCTTTTCTAGTAATTTTGCTAATGCCGAATCTGGAATTGGCCACTTACGCACTGATTGGATATCGCGCTCATCGATTGTGACAATCACAATCTCATCTGCGATCGCCGGAAACGATCGCTGACGAACCCATTCATCACGAATTTTCCATTCAAGCAAATTGAAAAATCCCAATGACTGCCCGACAATGACAGTCAAAGCAACAGTGGGAGTAATAATCAAAACGCTACGAGTACGTTGGATAAAGGTCTGGAATCTACGCCACATGGTGACTGGGGATTAGGGACTGGGAAGCTGAGATTAGGGACTGGGGAGCAGGGATTAGGGAAAATAACTAAACCCCATACCCCTAGCTCAATGCCCCATACCCAAATTGCTGTTAGTTAGCAGATGCGAATAACGGGGCTGTGATAATCTCCTTCAAGCTAACTGAAGAAAGGAGTTCTTCCCATTGTTTGGTAAGAGTCACATTTGTCGGTTGAGCATTATGTAGGGTTGCAAGTGTTTCCACACAGTCATACCAAACTCCATTTTTACCAAAAGCTGCCGCCCGCTTCAAAGCATCTTTCTGCTGCATCGCTGTTGCCAGTTCAGCTGTAGGCTGGATGCGTTGAATCCAACCATCAACATAAGGCGTACTTGGGCTGAGTTGTCCATCCACTTTGACAGCTAAGAACCAATGGTAGTTTTTCCCAACTGCTAAAGTGGGTGCATCAGCTGGTAATTTTACAGCGATCACGCCAGCTTTGAGAGCAATAGGAATGGTCATTTGATACTGCGTATTGCCAGTTTCATCCTTGAGGCTAAACACAGCTTCTTCTGCATTAGAAGTCGGGAGATATACCAGAATTGTAGGGCGTTCAGACACAGTTGTGCCATAGAAGCTTTGCGGTAGGAGTGCGATTAGGGCTGCTGGGCCTGCCGATCCTGTAGTTGCAGGATTTAAGTAGTAAGTACCAACGCGGGAAGCTCCCCCACTAGCCTGTTGAGGAGTGCCTTTACCAGAAGTAGGTGTAAACAAACTACCACGGGAAGCTCCTCCTGTTGCTTGTTGAGGCGTACCCTTCCCTGCAATAGGTGTAAAGAGGTTGCCTCTAGAAGCTCCTCCCGTTGCTTGGCTGGGAGCGCCTTTACCAGAAGTAGGAATAAAAAAATTACCACGGGAAGCTCCTCCCGTTGCTTGGCTGGGAGTACTATTGGTGATTGGTGGGGTAAATGTCACAGCATAGGCACTGTTCCATGTACCACTAGCAAGCAGAGCGATGACGCTTAATGCACTAGCTAAATATCGACGTTTCATGATGTTGCGCTTCCTTCGAGAAATGGTAATACAAAGTAAGTCGGTCTAATAAAAGCAAACTGTGTGAAGAAAGGTAAACAAGGCTAAAACCCTTTTTCCCTAAGCCTCCTGCCCCCTGTTCCCTGCCTTATCCCAACGATAATTCTTTACGCTGACCTATTTAAGTACATTTATTCTGATTGTGGGAACAGCTTGGAAAATCAGTTCAGCTAACAGCCAAAGCTTTCAATACCTACTACAAATATAATAAATGAATTTTGCTGGTTATGGTGTAATGATTCTGACATTTATTTAGATATTTAATGGGTAAATTTACGTGATCCAAAAGAGGTCAAGATATCAGAAGATAGGGTGAAGCCAATACGGTTCGGTTAAGGTTTTTTGATGAGAGTTCGAGATTATAAAGATGCGATAAATTATCATCAAAATGAAAGACTCATTCATGATTGTAGAGATAGCGATTCATCGCATCTCTTGGCTTAACCAAACAGTATTGAGAGTGAACCTTGCACTTTAAATCCCTCACCAAATCCCTGATTTCGTGAGGGATTTAAATGGAGTTGAGAGCAAAAAATAAATTTCAATTTTCTTGTCCAGACCTCTTTACTTTTTATTTTTTATTTTTGAATTGTTAACTCCTTCACAGCCAGTTACCAACTAAAACGAAGGCAGACCAAAAGAAAGGATCGTGGAAATCAGTTTGGCGGAGCAGACTAATTTGGGCTTGCCGCAGGGCTTCGGCTTTAGAGATTTTGGGCTGTCGCAGTTGGTCATAGAAGCGCGTCATCAGCATTTCGGCTGCTTTATCTTTGACGGGCCAGAGAGTGGCAATGGTTGAGCGGGCACCAGATTTGACAGCCAGTCCTGCTAGTCCCAGAACGGCGCGATCATCTCCTGCTGCTGTATCACAAGCACTCAGTACTAGCAACTCAATCGCTTTCGATGGCTCATTACCCCGATTTTTGAGGAGTTCGGACAATTCCTTGACGTTGACTTCTCCATCCCAAGTTAGTAGGAAGGTATCTTCAAGGCGGGAGCTAAACTGTCCGTGGGTTGCTAGATGGACAATACCTGCACTACTAGATTTGACGCTATCGGCCAGGGCTTGACTGGTGAATTGCTTATTTAGCAATGTTGAAGATGGCATTGTCCTTGATATTTGCTTAACTTCCGATTCGACGGCAGGTAAAGCGCTAAAGCCATTACGAGATTGACTGATGCCACCAACGATCGCACCAATATGATTTTGCTGGAGCGATCGCGCAGCCATTAATTGCATTCCTGGTGAGAGGGCAATAGCATACTTCTCGATCAGATATTGCTTACCGTCATACAGAGCTGCTATAGGTATATTACGTAATCGACCATCTAAAACAAATACTAATGTTTTGGTATCTTTGAAGGCTTGATCCATTTCCGCCGGACGTATTAGCCAATTATAAACTTCTTGGGACAAGCGATCGCGCTCTTGCGAATCTGAGACAGGATTGAAGCTAACTAATAATTTTTCTAGAGTTTGTTCGATATCGGCAAGAGATTTTTGTGTTACGTAATAACGCAAAGGTTGTCCGGTTTTAGAGAGGATGATTGCGAGGCGATCTGGCAAGATAATCGGATAAATAACAGTTGCACTGGGGTCAACTTGGTCAATCTGCTGCGCTCTATCTAAACAAGCTTCCCGGAAAAAGTTATCGAGTTCTGCAACTTGCAATGCCTCAATTAAATCACGGGCTTGCATTAGTGCTGCCTGACTTGGTTGCCGATCTAAAAGTAAACCGACCAGTTCGCGGTAAACAGGCTCCACACTTTCACGAAAAGAGAACTGAACATCGGGGTTGACAGCAACTAAATCCCCCCGAATTGACTTTAAAGCTTTGACCGCTTCAGTATAGGCACTAATTGCTTCTGGGCGATCGCCTTGTTCTTTATATAACTGTCCTACCTGCCAAGCCGATTGAGCAATGATCTCGTCAGCTTGGAGTTGACGCGCAATGTTGAGGGATTTCTGAGTTAATTCCTGTGCTTGTGATAACTGTTTTGTCCGACGATAGAGTTTTCCCCACTGATGCAGTGCATAAGCTTCTGCTTGAGCATCTTGGATTTTTTGTGCAGATTTGACTGTAACTGCCATCAGTTGTGCCAGGTCTTTCAGTGGTAAGATTTGGTCAGGATTTGACCGTCGATTTAGGATGGCAACAAAATGGATCGCTGCGTAAAGAGAGGTATGGCTAGGGGGTAGTTCTCCAAGTTGTTGTAGTAGCTGAGGTGCGAGTGTGGTAGCCAACTCAGACTTATCATAATCGAGGAAAAGCTTAAACTGAGCTAAACGCGCCTGTAAGCGATCGCTTGGATTTGTAGTTAGCTGTTCTGCTTGTTGAAAGTAATCTAATGCCACCTCTGGCTGGTGCAAATCAACGCTGGTTTTTCCTAAGCTGAGTAAGATGGAACTCAACTGAGGTGTAGTTTCAATTTTACGAGCGATCGCCAAACCTTCCTCTAACACCTGTTGACTCTTGCTAGAGTCGCCAATTATTTGCAAAGCTAAACCAAGCGATCGCAGCCCACTCACTTTAATTTCTGAATCTGGCATTGCTTTTAACTTTTGATTGAGATCCTCCAACTGCTGTTTAGAACGGCGATAAAATCCCAAACTTTGTAAAGCTTGTGCCTGGTTAATTTGACTACCCAAGCTGCCCATTTTGTCGCCTGCTTGTTCATAATATTTTTGAGCTTGTTGCCAATTTTCAAGGGCAGTTTCGGCTTTGCCATTGTGCAATTGCAAATTTGCTTGGGTATTGAGCGCCTGCGCCCAGAGAATTGCATCAGCAGAGGGAATAGAGGTTTGCAACAATTTCAAGCTTTGCTCAATAGATTGGCTGGCTGCTTCCCATTGATTCAATTCCTGTTGTACCAGTGAAAGGTAGCTCAAGCTTAGGGCTTCGTTTAGGCGATCGCCTTGGCTATGATACTGTCGTGCTGCCGTTTCCCAAATCGTTACTGCTTCTGTAAAGTGTCCTGAACGGTAGAGATTCCGTCCTTGCTCTAGCCAATTGCTAGGTTGAGAAGAAAGAACTGTGGTTGTTACTGGTGCAGATGCTTTTACAGGTGTAATGGTAAATGCTAAACACAAACTTAAAATACTGAGACTGACATATAACCAAGAAGTTTGTTTAATTTGGAAAATCATAGATAGTTACCAAGATTTATCACAGCTTTTGAAAAATCACTCACATCACAGTACAAGGGCTTATATTGCCCAACCTTCTGATTTCGATCTTCTATATAAATCGGCAACCATTCACGGCTGTGCGATCCGCGACTTTTTCAACAAGTCGCGGATCTGTCCTAAATTTTTCTTAGGAAGTGCGGCACAGGTTAAAGATGGTTGCACCTGAGTAGAAGGTTGATTTGCAACTAACTCGATTTTGCCTTGAGCATTGTGTCCCCAACCAGTGGCTTGAATAAGAGTTTCTGGGGTGGTTGGAAGTTGTGCAGTGACGGAACTCTTTTTTCGGTACGCAGAGATGTCGCGCATATCATCCCAAGTGCGATCGCTCGTCACTTGCTGATTGGGATTTTGCGGTACGCCACCCCGTCCCGTGGCGACAAATCGACTACCTTGATTACTCGCGCAGCCACTAGCAATTTGCTGGGATGGATCGGTAACATTTGCAGGTAGTTCGACTAAGCCCGAATTTGGATCAATACCGATAGTATTAACTTGAACTGTGCCACTTACCCCAAATTGGGAACTGGCAGTAATGTCACTATCAGGAGTGAGTTGGTCACGCAACTTTAGCCCAAAGATGCCTTGAGTGGTGATTTGAATATTGCCCCCCCGACCTTTAATCGCATTAGCAATAATGTCACTGTTTTCTACTCCGGCGATGATGGGTGCATTAATGTTTATATTACCTCCATCGCCATTACCACCTGCTGTTGCTGTGATCGCGCTATTGTGACGCAGCAGCAATAAGTTCCCAACTTGTAAGTCGATATTACCTCCATTACCTGATTCTGTTTGTGCCTGGATGCTTCCTTGACGGTCTAATCGGATCGTATTGGCTGTGATGTTAAGACTGCCTCCATTTCCACTACCTTGACTAGTAACA
Source organism: Nostoc sp. (assembly GCF_036916985.1). Taxonomy (GTDB): domain Bacteria; phylum Cyanobacteriota; class Cyanobacteriia; order Cyanobacteriales; family Nostocaceae; genus Nostoc. The sequence goes on along the minus strand of NZ_JBALFD010000092.1, from coordinate 16,083 downwards.
CTGACTGTTCCGCCATCTGTCACCGTCAGGTTCGGCGTGGTAATGCTCACATTACCCGCATTTGCCGTGAGTTTATCCGGTAGATGGAATTTCTGCCGCAGTAGTGGAGGTAGTAGAATGCTAGACGAGTTGATACTGCTGTTATTGCTCTGGCTGCGACCGCTGATTTCGATGGATTCTGTGGCGTTAATGCTCAAATCTCCTCCATTACCGGCAAAAAATGTGGTTGCCCCAACTGCTCCGCCATCCAGAATTTGCAACGTGGCGGTATCTAGGGTCAAAGTTTTGGCGTTTCCGGTCGCAAAAGTGATTGAGCTAATGTTGCTATATAGTCCAGCGGGGCTTTCTCCTATGACAGTGGTGTGATTGGTGCGAATTGCCACTTTACCACTGGAGCCACTGCCAAAGGTAGCGGAAGTTAGTGCGGCACCATTTGAGAGCAGTAAACTATTGGCATTGACGGAGATATCGCCAACGTTCCCAGAACCATAGCCAGAAGTAGAAAGGGTACTAACGCTATTTGGATTGATTGGTGAGAAGCCAGACAGTTCAATTGCTGTTGCATCAATGTGGATATTGCCACTGGGAGCTACTCCAACTGAAGTGCTATTCAACCCCCCTCCCTGTTGAAGGGTAAGTCGGGGAGTAATGACACTGATGTTCCCACTAGCTCCGATACCCACAGCTTCAGTACGCACCCCGCTCCGAATTGTGCCATCAGCTGTTGTGCCAATCAGATCAATCGCCTCTGTAGCCTGAAGGCGAATGTCACCACCAGGGAGATTGCCGAAATTTCGTGCCACCACCAGAGAGCCATCGGTGAATTGAATTTGCCTACCCTGAATTTGCACAGAACCCGCATTTACCCCGCTGATATCTAATAGCGATCGCTCTGCTAGCTGAATATCACCAAACTTTTGCCCATCTTCATATCCCAAACTATACCCCTGTGCAGTTGGGAGCAAACTAACCAATCCTGCACTACTCACACTGCCTAATTCTACTTGCCCTTGCTTGGCGGTCAGAGTTGCTCCATTCAGATTCAGATTGCCACCCACCAAGGCTAGGGTTTTTCCCGGCTGTACCCGCAATTCTGTCGCACTCGGATTTTGAGTGACAAGAATCGATCCACCGGGATTGTCCAAGGAGTGTCCTGTGCCTTGAACGGTTATAGATGCCGGATTGCTACCCATTTGCAATCCAAGGGGAACATTGATGCTCAACAACGGGGTAGCTTGGAAATTAGTTGCGCTAAACTCAATACCATCGGCAAATTTAATATTGTTGGCAGTTGTACTAATAAACGAACCCCCGATGTTCAGTTTGGCATTGGCTCCAAAAATTATCCCACTAGGGTTGATCAAGAACAGACTAACGGGGTTGTTGCTGTTAATCGTCTGAATTAAGCCATCAATGTTAGAGATATTACCGCCAGTAACACGGCTAAAGATGGTGGAAATGTTGGGTGTGTTCACTAAATCAAAGGTAGCCGAACCGCCAGTGGGAACCGAAAACTGCTGGAAACTGTGAAATAGGTTACTGTTGGCAGCACTACCATTGATGATAGTGAAGTTATTACCGCTTTGGGATACGGTGGTATTCAAGGTATTGTCGGGAGTTACCTGGGCGATCGCCGGTCGCATTATGCCTGGAGTGAATAACCCAGTTGTTAATATAATTAGAAAAGCGTAGGCGCTTTGTGGCTTGTCGTTAGACATCGCTCTCATCACTAAAAACTTCCTTCACGTAATTTATATTTAGAGTTCCCTAAATAAATGACATTGTGGATCATATAATTAACCTTTATTAACAGCAGCACAGGTTAACGACTGTTGCACCTGAGTAGAAGATTTATCGCCAACTAACTCAATTTTGCCTTGGGCGTTACGATGCCAAGATGTAGCTTGAATCAGAGTTTCGGGGGATGTAGGCGTTTGAGTGGTAACATTGCTCGTTTTCTGGAATGCAGTCAGATTACGGGTATCAGACCAAGTGCGATCGCTCGTTACTTGCTGATTGGGATTTTGCGCTACACCACCCCGTCCCGTGGCGACAAATCGACTGCCTTGGTTTGCAGAACAACCACTAGCTATTTGCTGCGATGGATCGGTGACATTTGCTGGTAGTTCAACTAACCCAGAATTGGGATCGACACCAATATTATTAACTTGAACAGTACCGCTAACCCCAAACTGTGAACTGGCAGTGATGTCATTTTCTGGAGTCAGTTGAGGACGATATTTCAGCCCAATAATTCCCTGGGTAGTGATTTGAATATTGCCACCTTTTCCTTGGACTGCATTAGCAATAATGTCACTGTTTTCTAAACCCACAATGTTCGGAGCATTAAGTGTGATATTGCCACCATTACCACTGCTACCTGCTTCTGCACTGATCAAGCTGCCATGACGCATCAGTAGTAGATCCCGTAGTTCCAAATTAGTGTTACCACCTCCACCGGCTTTTGTCGATGCTGAAATGCTGGCCCCATTGTCGAGTCGTAAGGTGTTCGCTTGAATGTTTAGGGTACCAGCTTTACCAGAGCCAAGGTTTTGGACAAAAACTGTTGCACCATTACTGATGTTAAGAACTGGGGTGTTAATCGTGGTGTTACCTGAAGTAGCGCTGGAAACTCCAGCAACAGGACGAACAGCTGTACCAATATAGCTGGGATTTTGTGCATCTTTGACACCATTCACATCGATTGATTCAGACGCATTGATAGTCAGTGAACCCGCATTTCCTAAAATTATGCTAGAAGCTGACACTCTAGCGCCAGCTTGAACCGACAGTGTGCGAGTATCGATTTTTAAATCCCCTGCATTACCAGACCCAAATGTGGCAGTAGACAACAGACTAAAATATAAACCCATTGGCGCTCCCTCATTTGTCACCTGAATTGTATCTGCCTTCACGATGAGATCGCCGCCATTACCCAAACTGTAGGGTCTTGCTGCTATATTGCCGCCAGCTAAAATAGACAGGTTTTGAGTGGAGATAGCAATATTTCCACCTTTCCCAGTCCCATAGGAAGCGGCTAATATCTGGCTGACTGCTCGAAAAGGAGAAGGATCGCCAAATGCAAAACCATTCACCCGCATTTCATCAGTATTGATTGCAATATTGCCACCTGGCGCTGTGCTAAAGGTACGGTCGAAGATATACCCACCCCCATCAATATTCAATTTTGGGGTGGTAACAATAATATTCCCTGCCGCAGCGGAGGATATAGTTTCATTAATTAAACTGCTGGAACTTTTAAAATCAGGAGACTTGCCGATAATCTGGAGGGAGTCTGTAGCATTGATTGCAATATTACCAGCAGTTTGGTTGCTGCGATTTTGCACTAATATCAGTGAACCATCTCGGATGCTGACCTGTTTACCCTGAATTTGGATGGCTCCTCCCCTTTGCCCACTGAGGTCGCGTGTAGATGCTAAAGCTCGTTGGGTGAGCTGAATATCGCCAAAACTTGAAGCATTAGGATAACTCAGCGCAAATCCTTCAGGGATGGAATTGATGGCGACGCTTCCGTTAGTGATGCTACCCAGTTCTATTTGTCCTCCTGGTGCGGAGAGCAATCCTCCATCTAAAGCAATATTCCCACCTAGCAATGCTAGCGTTTTTCCAGGTTGCAACTGTAATCCTCTCGTACCAAGACTTAATCCAGAAACTTGAAGTGAGTCGCCTAATTGGGCATTGTGTCCTGACCCTTGGACGGTAATGGCTCCTGAATTGCTACCAAATTGCAAGCCAACTGGCACATTGATCGTCAACAAAGGGGCTGGTGTCGTGTTGGTAGCACTAAACTCTACTCCATCAGAGAACTTGATGCTGGTTGCAGTTGTTCCAAAAAACGATCCACCAATATTTAGTTGAGCATTAGACCCAAACAAAATACCCGCAGGGTTGAGCAGGAATAAATTGGCGCTACCATTGGCACGGATTAATCCATCGATATTAGACACACTACCGCCTGTAACACGGGCAAAGATGTTTTGCACATCGGTGGCATTATTGAAGAAGGCAGAACCACCTGTAGGCAAGGAGAACTGGCTGAAGCTATGGAACAAGTTATTCCCGATCTGATTGCCATTGATGATTGTGAAGTTATTACCACTTTGGGAGACGGTGGTTTTGAGAGTGCTATCAGGTGTCACCTGGGCTTTGCTCGAATTGCTCCAGAGGAGTACAGTACCCAAAGATACAAGCATCATCCTATTTAGAATACCCAGCCAAATAGAGGTTGTTTTCATTGTTTAGTTCACCAAAATTTCCAACTGCCTAAACCCATGACTCTCAATACCCTGAGAGCTTTTTGAATTAAAAACTTTCTGAACAATTCGTATTTATATAGGACTCATATTTGATTTTTGAACAAAACTCAGTACACCTTTATTCCTTCTTCCCAGTCCCCAGTCCCCAGTCCCTTACCTCTAAGAGTGATTTAGAAATCAGAGACGCTCGATAGCGCAGCGTTAGCGACGCAGGAGCGTCTGACTCGCTATCGGATTGCTATAGAGGGATTATTGATCGCTTTAAAACGGTGAATAACGCAGCGAGAAGTACAACCCATTTTCTTGGAGCGATCGCTTTTCACCATCCACTGATATTAAAGGAATGCCCCAATCTAGGCGGGCTGATAAGTCATCACCCTGTTTCCACAACAGCCCCAACCCAGTACTAACAAGGGTACTCGGTGATGGATTGTCGCCCTTAACATTCCAGCCTTTGCCCACATCAATGAAGGGTGTAAGTTGCAGCACCCCACCAATCTTCTTCGCGCGGACAATGGGGACTCGAAATTCTGCCGAAAACAACAGACCATTATCTGTGAGTAATGCGTCTTGGCGATAACCCCGGACACTTAATTGTCCACCAAGACCAAATTGCTCTAAAGGCACTAAGGAATCTGCTGCTAATTGGAAATCGCCCCTGGCTAAAAATAGAGTGTCTGGTGCTAATTGCCGTACCCACTGCGCTTGTCCTCGCCATGCGAAAAAGCGGCTATCTGGTTCAGTATCACTAACATTAGCACCGAACCAATCTACACCAAAACTCAATTGCGATCGCGCCGCAAAGACATACTGGTTACTTCGCTGGGTATATTCTTGAAAAAAGCGCAGAGCCGAAATATTGGTTTTTCCATTGGCATCTGCACCGGGGGAGAGTCGAAACGGCCCGATGTTATCAAGACCCAACTCAGTTTGGCTTTCCTGGCGCGAGAATGACAATCCAATTGCCAATTCTTGGGTTGGTTTTTGCACCAGTGGTTGCCGATAGCCCAATTCGTAAGATCGGCTATTTGACTGAATATCAAGGATGCTGAATGGTTGTTCAATTACGTGGTTCCATCCCTGGCTAAAGCCAAAGGATATAGTGCCATTGTGGGCATTAATCGGTAGTGTGTAATTGGCATTAATGCTATTACTACCATCAGTATTGGCGTATCCTACGCTCAGGGTATCGCCCAAGCCTAATAAATTCGCTTCTTGCAAATCTATTCCCCGGCGAAAACTGCCCACACTAGGCGATCGCCCATTATCCAGGCTTGTTGTCAGCTTAAAAGTTTCTGCTTCTTTAACCTCAACTTGCAACACATTAGTTCCCGGATGCACGCCTGTCTGCAACTCAGCTGACAGGTTTTGAATTCGCGGATCGAGGCGGAGTAGTTGTAGTTTTTCTAGCAAGTGTGGTACATTCAACGGTTTGCCAGCACCAAGTTGGATGCGATCGCGAATGTATTGACTACGTAATCGTCTGTTACCAATGATTTTGATTTCTTGCAGACTGCCCTCAATCACCTGAATTTTAATCGTTCCAGCTTCTACTATCTGCGGTGTAATCAATGCCCCTGTGGTGACATAACCGTTATCGGTGTAGAGCTTGGTGATTGCATCTTTGATTTGTAATAATTCTGCAAATGTCAGTTCTCTTCCCACAAAGGGTTTTGTAACAGTCGCAAACTGTTCTGGTTTGAAAACTGTACTACCAACTACTTCAACGCGATCGACCCGAAATTTGGCATTAGAGTCATCCTGTCTCGGAATTAACTGATCTGGTATTGTTGGTAAAGGAAGCAATTGATTGTTGTCTGGTGGTTTCGGCAACACATCCATAGGTAAGGGAGTGACAGGAACTTCTTCTAACCGACCAGGCGGTAAGATTTGAGAATTAGGGGTTTGGGCGATGGCCTCCTGATAATTACATAGCACTGCTGCTAAAACAAACCCAAATGCTAAAGGTCTTAGCTCAGAGATAATATTTAGAGTAGTGTATAATATCTTTCGTCTATAAGATACTGGGTTAATAATAGAGTTTTCTATAACGACTTCTTTCACCGCACCCTTCTCCTTGAAATTTGCAAAAAAGAGGAATTAGGACGCAAAGAGGCTCCACCTTGGATCAGAATTCAGTCCGACTGAATAAGCGATGCTTTGTAGCGCTAGTGAGTCAGTAAGCATCTGAAATAAATTTTACCTTTTGTGTCACTTTGAGTGAATACAATAACTGATCTGACTCCTTCTCATATTTATCTAGTTATTCCTCGATACTATGGAGTAATTATTGATATATTTAAACCTAATAATGACTGATTATTTTACAGGTATCATCAGAGTAAATACTGTTATTTTTTCATAATTATTAAAACTAAGAGATTATTAAATTTGAGTGCAAATTTTTTGACAAGAGGAATTTTCTCTTGGTATAAAGCCATCTAGTTCTAACGCATAAGAAGTAAGCGCAGTAAGGTTTGCAGGAGTCAATATAACCTATTTTACTCTGCTAGTGTATTTGAGTCAGGCAATTAAGAAACCACCCTGACAAGAGCTTATTAAGAGTGATTTAAGTTGTAACACATGTAAAAAAATTAATTTAACAAGCATTTATAACATTAACCTTGAATACAAAAATAATCCATAAGGGAAATCCTTAATCTGCTTAAGGATTTCCCTTATGGTATGTTTGAAAAATATTGCTTAAGATGTTACGCAGATTGATTGTATAATTGTAGATTAAGTAACTATGGTATTATCAGCCACCTATGCCAGCAAAAAACCATCTTTCTGAAGATCAGAAATAACGGCTACCAAAAATGCTAAAAGAGCATAAAAACCCTATACAAGAGAAGAGATTCTGATTTTATTGTTGATAAATGATGGAAAAGCTTATCAAGAAATTAGTAAGTTTTTAAATATTGCATATCCCACAGTAGGTATTGGGTGGTGATAGAGATCCATGCTTTTTAGATGGAAGAAGGGAAGGTAACTTCCGTAAATTCACTCAAGAATATAGGACTCATATTTGATGTTTGAACAAAACTCAGTACACCTTTTCTCATTTTCAGCAGCACATTAATCTTGAGCGTATTTATTAGTTTCCTAATTCTATATTTACTTCTTAGGCAGCAAGAAATGAAATTAGGATGAAATCTAAAGATCCCTGACTTCTCAAATAAGTCGGGGATCTAGTTGTTTATTTATTACTCAAAATTGTATACGCTTCATTAACTAAGTGCATTTTATCTTGTGCTTGTTTTAGCAGTTGCGGCTGATTTACAAACAAATCTGGATGCCATTTTTTTACTAAAGTTCGATAAGCTTGTTTTACCTCAGCCAAAGAAGCATTTGTTTGCAATCCTAAAATGCCGTAGGCGCGAGTAATCTTATCTTTTTCTGTCTGGGTTTTGGGTTTATTTGGTGCTTTGTTGCTTTGAGTTGTATCTTGCTGTTTAGCAGTTTGAGAACCAGGCGATGTCTGACAAGCCTTAGGGCTACGCATCTCTGCTTTCATTCGCGCTATTTCCTCATTGAGTTCCCAATCACGAAATTTCGCCTCAACCTCTTCTTTGCGTGGAGAGGGAGAAGCTTTTGGCGGTGGTGGAGAAACAGATTCTACTCTTGTCCCAGTATTCTTAGTAGGGTTTTCCTGTTCTCGCTTAACACCAGTATCTTTTTCAGGAGAAGTTTGAACTCTTTTTGGCTGTGGCAAATATTTTCTCTTAGTGTTGTTGGATTTGGGTATTTCTTTGTAAGGTTGATAATTTGAGAGGATTTTTACCTTTTCTAACTCTCGTAGCAAATGATTAAAACCATTTTGTAACTGCTGTAAATTTTCACGTTTATTAGTAACTTCTAATGGTTCTTGACTGACTTCAAAACAAATTACTTTATCAACCTTTTGTTCATATTCATCTAAAATTGATAACCCTTTACTGCTAAAATTAGATAAATAATCTTCAACCGCAGTTATACAAAGTTTAGCAACTTCCTGATGATAAGATTCCTTTGCTAATTGTTCGTCTTGTTTTTGGATATTCTTGTTTAACAAATAAGAAATACTTCCGACGACAGCAGCACCCACTGGGCCACCTAATAACCAACCAATACCACCACCAACAGCGATGGAACCAGGTTCACTCAAATCATCAGTATTACTTGGTTTTGGCGGTAGTATTACTTGTGGTTCACTAGGAAAACGAATTAATAAATCTTGTGGTCGTTCTTCTTGAAAAAAGTCGTAAGCTTGATAAAGCCATTTCACCACAGCAAATTGCAACTGAGTTAGGTCTTTTTTAAGAATATTTGTTTGCCAATTTTTGAAGTTATTCTCTGCCAATGCCACAGCCGCATCGGCTTGATACTTTGTGAGTAATTTAGGTAATGCTAGCCAATCGCGTAATTCTCCTACGCTAGTAACAAAACCTTTATAAATTAAGTCGGCTGCTTTTTGTTTAATTTCAATTTTAGTATTTTGTTTGTCATCAAAAGATTTGATTTCAATAGCAATCGGGTCAATTTTAGCTTTTAATGAGAATTGGATTTGAGAAGCGATCGCTTCCACTCTGGGCAAACGAACGCTACCACGATTTGGTTGCAAAATCCCGACAATATTTTGCAAAGCTGTTTCAAAAGCTGCTAAACCGCTACTATTGGCAGCCGCAACATCGCCTTTTAATCTGGCTCTTAAGGCTGGTAAACCATCAACACGATATAAATTACTAAAACCTGGAGGTAATTCGGCTCGAAAGCTTTCTGCAACAAACAATAGGCGATTTTGAACTTGTTTTTGCTCGTCGGGTTCTAGCAAATTCAGAAAATTAGCAACAAATATAACTGTTTTAATACCGCGATCTAATAGCCAATCTCGTAAGTTTTCCCGCTCCCCCAAAGTCATTAACTTTCGTGCATCTAATAATTGGATAACTAAATCTGCGCTTAAAAGTTGTTCTCTAACTAAATTATCTTGTTCATCTCGATCATTTGTTCCTGGTAAATCGAGAAACTCTACACCTGTTTCCAGAAAAGGATGGGGACAAAAAACTTCTACAGATGCTACATCTTTTCGCATCTGCCTATTACCATCAAGAATTGCAAATTGCTGTAAAACTTCTGTGCCACTGCGATAGATTTCTGTACCATTTACTAATATAATACGAGTTCGCACATCAGAGCCATACTTGACAGTAATCGAAGCACCTGTGGTAGGAATTAAATCAATCGGTAAGGTACGATTTCCTAGCATGGCATTCAGCAAGGTAGATTTGCCATGATTGAAAGGCCCAAATACCGCAATCCGAAAACTAGGGTTAACTAAATGATTGCAGATGGTAATTATATCTTGATGCCGTTGCGATTTGCGTTCTAAATTAAGTAATGCAGATGCGGATTTTAGAGAATCGGCTAAATCCTTATAACTTTCATACTGTTGTTGCATAGTTCTCGTTCTCAGCTTCTAGCTAGTCATGCATATCGTTGAGGCTAACGTCTCACATTATTATGTTTATGCCAGGCATAATTAAACATATAATAAAATTTTAGATCGTCGTGAACAATTTACTGTTTATAGGCTAACTAATACGGTTTAGTTAAGGCTAAAACTCTTTATCAAGGTCAAATTTTTTAACGAACCGCAGAGGCGCAGAGGGAACAGAGAGAAGAAAAAAATGCTTAACTGAACCCTATTGGTTTATAGGCAAGCTTATTAAGACTAAACTTCTGACACCATTATTTTTTATTAGGTTGCACCAAAGTTACTTTATTTATTTCTTTGTGTCCTTTGCGCCTTTGCGGTTCGTTCGTAATTGCCAAAGTCAATTATTTTAACGAACCGCAAAGGACGCAAAGAGCGCGAAGAGAAGAAGGAAACAGTTAAGTGAATCGTATTGACTTATAGTTAGGGTAGGCATAGTTTATAGCCTCCCTATAAGCATTTTTAGCTTCTATCTAAGATGAGTGGAATAAAATATTATTAGCTATAATAAGCTAATAAATTGCTATACGCCGCCTCAATTTTTTGCAACTGGGCTATTACATCTTCTTGTAAGTTTTTTAAGCGGTTAAACTCAGTCTCACGATTGATTTCGCGGGTTTGTTTTTGCTTGACTAAATTATCTAATTCAGATTTGCGAGATACAATATCATCGTTAATCCGCTTACTCACTTCTCTTTCGTAAGAGTCAAAACACTCTTTTACAGCATTGTATACAACCTGAGATTGCTCATGCGCGACTTGGGGTAAATGTTTAACTAACTCTTTCTTCGCTGTTTTAACTAACTCTTTACGCGCTTGATCTGCTTGTAAAAATCCTACTCCTAAACCTAGCAATGCAAACCCGATTGGGCCAAGTAAAACCCCTGTCACTGCGGTAATTATCCCACCTATACCAATTACAGTGAAGTAGTTTAACAAGATATTTTTCCAATCAAATCCGGCCCCCGCTAGTGCAAAGCCAGCAAGATTTCCTTTAGAGAGTGATAACAATCCCATTGCCCATTTTGCCCAGCCGGGAGAGTTATCTTCTTCAGTGGTAGTAGTGGCATGTACCTTTACGTCTTGTCCAGTGAGCTTTTCTGTTATTTGATCTGTTATTTGACTATAAGATGCGCCATATTGTGAAGCACTACGAGAAAGTTCTTTAAAAGCTGCATTAATATCCTTTTCAGCAGTTAATGTCCAAGCAGCAGATTTGTCAGTGATATATTGCTCAAAGGCTTTTTGCAGTGCGGTGTTAAATGCTTCTCGTTTACCACTACTGAGAAAATCAAACAGATTTAATTCTGGCTGATAGCGTAAGAAGTCGGTTTCAAAGGTGTTACCTAAATTTAAAACGTAGCTGCGAAAAGATTCGGAAATCGTTCTTGCTTGAGTGTCTCTAGTATTGATAATTTCTTTTTGGAATTGATCTCGAATACCTGTGAGTTTGTTAAACTCTGGTTCTACTGAATCAATCCGTTTTTTCAATTCATTTACATCTTGGTCAAGTAATGGTATACGTCTAGCAACTGCTTCGCGGGTATGATTGCAAGCAAGTCTCGCTAAGGTTCTGACTTGACGGAGTTCTGCGATCGCACGTTCTCTGGTAAGAAAAGTATTAAGGGCTTCCATAAACTTCGGAAAGCCAGTCCCATCTAAATCAGCTTGGGGATTTTTCAGCCGTCGTCTGAGTGCTTGAATTGACGAAAGCTCAAACACACGTTCGTCATAAATATTCTGACCCTCTACAGTACAATATTCTGCTAAATTCGCGTGAAATACTTGCCGCAATCTATTTTCAGATGCTTGTAATTCTTCGACATCATCAGGATCGATCAATGATTCCCGCACCTGATCCCAAGCGTTAACTAAAAAGAAAACCGTCAATCCTCGACCTTTGATATAATTTTCTAGGTAGCGACGCTCACCCAAGGTACAAGGTTGGGAAGCTCTCATCACGAACAAAATTGCATGGCAGTTATTTACATAACCCAAAGATAATTCGTTTCGCGCTTCTGTATCATTCAATCCTGGGCTATCGACAATTTCGATTCCCTTTTCTAATAGCGTTAAGGGATACTCTACTACTGCATAATCAACATCGGGAAATGCTTGTTTTTTCTCCTGCTCTAGTTTTTTAGCTTCAGCCGGATCAATGGTATATTTATATTTAAAGTTCTGAAAATCTAGCTGTTGTGGACTTTTACCATCGTTAAAATGAATGGTAACTTTCTTTTCTGGCCCATAGCGTAAAACTGTTAATACTGCGGTACAAGGATTAACGTCACTCGGTAATAAGTTTTCACCAATTAAGGCATTGAGAAAAGTGCTTTTTCCCCGTTTCATATCGCCCAAAACCAAAAGGCGAAATACACCTTGACGGAGGTTTTTGCTAGCTACAGTAATATCTTCAATATCTCGTTCTAAACTGAGTTTTCCTGATGAAGAATCTCCAGCTAACTCAGCTTTATTAATTGTTTCAGCCAGTTTACTCAAACATACAGAAATCTCCGATCGCACTTGAGCAACCCGCTCTAAATCTTGGATAAATCTGTCAGTTGATACCTGATTTGTCATAAATTTTACACCTTAATTAAAGATTAGGTTTTTTAGATTCCAAAAATAATTTGTAAGACATCCACCCCAGCGCACCAACAATAATAAACCCAGCCAACACTGAGGCTATTCTCACTGCAACCAGTGCTACCACACCAAGAGCAAACAGCTTTCCACCCAGAATCACTTTTTGCATCCAAGGTTTCTGAGAATTTTCTGGTTGATGCTTCACAGTTTGATGAAAAGCCGCATCGTTAGTATGGAGGTTCGTTTCCATTTCCCGGAGTCGCAATTCAACTTCTCGTTCTCGTAGTAAACGTTCCCGGTGTTCAAGTTCTTTTTGGCGATCGCTCTCAGATGTCATCGGTGTTCATCCCGTCTAAGACAATGAAAAGATGTCAGCATTTACTTATCAATCATGCTGTATACTAACTTACGTAAATATTTAACAACCCCAGTAAAATTACTATTTAAATTTGATCTTTACCCCCTTTTTAAGGGGGTCAACCCAGGCGGGGGGATCTTATCCGAACCGTATCGGGTGTAATAATACCTACTTATCGCTCATTGTATTGTCTGTGTAGCAACCGCTTTTGAGTCTGCGGTAGATTTTAACCGGGTAATAGTGGCTTTACGAATGCGTAGGCGTAGCCCGCCGCAGGCATCGCTTTTGCGTACCCCACCTGTCATCTCGTATTCCCGGCTATCTTTGCCATACTTCGACACCACACCACTAACTAAACGTTCTGAGGTTTCGCAAATGTTCTTTTCAAGGGTTTCTATTTTTGCCTTTGCCGAATCAAGGGCAGTTAGCATCATATTATACTGGTTGATCTGGTTGCGGAGTTGTCCGGTTAACTGGATTAAATTGTCTAAACTGATAGAATCACCAAAGTCAAGGCTAGAATCAATCGATTTAAATCCGATTACTCTCTTTTCGGTTTTTTCTAGCACGGAAGAGCTTCTTTGTTTGCGTGGCATCAATCTATGCTTTTTACTAAACTTTATCTTTCTAGAGTGTCTCAATGGGACAATGTAGCGGTTCAGTAAAGCTTACAAAAATAGGTATTTTTTTTAATAAGATTAGCTTGCTAGCTCAGTAATTGCACGATGCTAGACAAGAAATCGTTCAGAATAGACTTGTGTTCTGGCAGAATAGACTTGTGTTCTAACAGAATGGACTTGTGTTCTAACAGAATGGACTTGTGTTCTAACAGAATGAACTTGTGTTCTAACAGAATGGACTTGTGTTCTGGCAGAATGAACTTGTATTCTGACAGAATAGATTTGTGTTCTGACAGAATGGACTTGTGTTCTGAACAAATATAACAATTAATATAGCCACAGCCCTAACAACAGCAAAGATTTGCCCCCATCTATCCTGATTTTATAGTTGAACTGCGATCGCATCAATGCAGTATCTCGCCAATCACGCGATTTGTACCAGCTTATCGGCGATAATTTCAGGAAAAAGGTGATAATACGGTGAAGGTTACTCTGGAAACTCCTGCTGTCAGCCATGCCCCTAAACTTTACCTTCGCCCTCGGTCAACAGCAAACTTTTGAACTGCGCTGTGATTATGGCTTACGTCGCCTGGATAAAGCAGAGTTGGCAGCACTCATTGATTTGTGCGAGCAAAATTACTATGCTCAACAAAGAGATCATCTACCTTATCTCACCCAGTTGGGACGGAAACTTTATCAATGGCTGGATGGTAATGAGGGATGGCTGAGAAAGGCGCTGAATGAGGCGGATGAGCAAACGATTAATCTAGATTTGATTCAAACCAGCGAAGCACAGGGGTTGAACCCGGAAACAGAACGTGTAGCGTTGGGATTGGCACATTTGCCTTGGGAATTGCTAGATGATGGCAGTGGGTTTTTAATAGAACGCCAGAATCTTTCCGTTTTACCAGTGCGTTCTGTGCAGCAGCGTCAAACCCAAGTGATTGGCGTGCAAAATCGCCCCTTGCGGTTGCTGTTTATGGCGACTTCTCCTGAAGATCCCAGAGTTCCACCACTAGGGTTTGAGCGGGAAGAAGCGAACATTTTGCAAGCAACTAAGGATCAGCCTTTGGCATTGATTGTCGAGGAAAGCGGCTCGGTTGCAGAATTAGCTAATTTGGTGAAATCCTACACAGAAGACTATTTTGATGTCTTTCACCTCACGGGACACGGGATAATTTATACCAAAAAAGATTACGGCTCTTTGGTGCCAAAAAGTACAACGCTGGCAGACAATACCCCCTGCTTCATCACTGAAGATGAGGTGGGGAATATGCAACTTACTACTGTCAGTGATTTAGCAAAAGCCTTTCGGGGACGCTGGCCGCGTGTAACTCTTCTCTCTGGATGTCATACAGGACAGGTTGCTAACAAGGGTACAGTACCCTCAATGGCGCAAGCGTTGGTGAAGGCGGGAGCAGGTATAGTTTTAGGCTGGGCGCGTCCGGTGTATGACCGCACGGGTATTGTAGCGGCACAGGCACTTTATCAAGCTTTGGCGACGGGGGCAACTGTTGAAGCAGCAGTCAAAGCGGCGCAGCAAAAGATGATTGATGAAGAATGTACCGACTGGCATCTGTTGCGGATGTATCGGGATACGCGCCCCATTAACCAACTAGTGACAGCCCTGAGAACAAGAAATCGTGAAAGGCTGACGTTTACAGCGCCAGAGCAAGAATTTCTGGATGAGAATAATCAAGTTAAAGTTGCCAGTCGGTTTGAATTTGTCGGACGCAGACGACCTTTGCAACGATGTCTCAAGGCCTTGCAAGAAACCAGCGACCAAATCGGGGTGTTTATTGCCGGGATGGGGGGACTGGGCAAAAGTACTCTGGCGGCGCGGTTATGTACGCGGGTGCAGATGCAGCGTTCTAATTTTGCGCGAGTCGTGTTGATTGGGCCTTTGGATGAGATAGGTTTGCTGAATAAGCTTTCTAATAAATATGAGCGGTTTGCAGATGTGCCTGCACTTTTGAACGAACCAAAGGTGTCTCTTAAAGGACGGTTGCAAAACTTTTTTACAGCGATTGAAAATGTTCATAACCAACCCTTGCTGCTGGTGCTGGATGACTTTGAGCAAAATATCCCCATAGCTAATATTGAAAATGGCTCACTGCGGATGACGGCAGAAGCTTATGAAATTTTAGGGGCGATTTGTGCGGCATTGGTAGACAACAGCGCAGAGAGTCGGCTGATTATCACCTGTCGCTATTTGAATTCAGACACCTTACCACCTCATCGCCTACACCTGGAACGCCTGGAACAGATGAGCCGCAGTGATATTGATAAAATCTGCTTTCCCTTAGATAAGGAAGTTAGGGAACAGTTAAAAACTCAGAGGATTATCTACATTGCTGATGGTAATCCCCGCTTGCTGATGTGGTTGTTAGAGGTGATTCAGCAACCAGGAATAGCGGCGGATGAATTATTGAATCGGCTGGAGGCGACTGAGCAGAAATTCCGTGAAGATATTTTGGCACAAACTCTGCTGGATGCCTTGGAATTGGAAGAACAAAAGTTTCTCGCACGCTTGAGTGTGTTTAATTTGCCCGTGACGGAGGAGATTGTCAGGGCTATTTCTTCAACTTCCCACCCTAACGCCTGGGACTCGAAGTCCCAGGCTAATAGCGAAAGTCCTCTGAAGAGGACTGAGGATTTAGGGCTGGGAATTTCTAGTGGTCTGTCAGTTTTCTATTTGTGGGTAAAGACGGTTGAGGCGGATGCGAGCATCTGCGGTTGAGAATTGCCAATCCACCGACAATTGCT
>NZ_JBALFD010000091.1:0-58918 GCF_036916985.1 Nostoc sp. | reverse complement strand
TCGGGACTATATGCTCCCTCAGTAGCCATCACACTTCGCTTGGCCAAAGCGCTTGGGTGTCAAGTTGAGGATCTATTCTGGTTAGAGCGGGATTTCGCTAGGAGTTGAGATTCACGCAGCAGTGACAACAACACGCTTTCCTCTGTTAGAAAAACTACCGATCAAGAACGTCACTATTGGCGATTTGGAAGACTTTGAGCAATTGGCGGTTGGGTCTGATTTACTAATTACCAACTCTCATGCAGTGGCGATCGCTCAACGCTTAAAAATTCCTCTCTACCGTCAAGGGATTCCCATTTTTGACCGCTTAGATCATGGTCAGTTTACCAAGTTTGGCTATCGAGGTACTATGCAACTTTTATTTGATATTGGCAACCTGTTTTTAGAGCAGGAAATAAAGCTTAAGTATTAAATATAATCAACTCTAACTATTGATGAAAACTTTCTGCCATACTTCACAATTTATTGCTCTGACAATCTGATTGTTGTAGCCAATAATAATGAATTAAATTAGGTGTTCATTAACCAGTTTTCGAGATGCGATAAATCGCCGTCTCTACAAGTGTTTTGGGCTTATGTGAACTATATTCAATACTTGTCGGTTAACGGGAAAACGGGAATGGGAAAGGGGAAAGAAAAAACCTTTAACCTTTACCCTTTAACCTTTTCCCAAAACCAAATTCCAGTTTAAAATCCACGAAGCGAGCAGTATTGGAACTGTATTGCCTTTTAACTTTTGCTTTTTTGGTAAGGAAAGTGAACTGGCGTTGCTGATTTGGGAACACTAAATCTGGAAGTCTTAAGGATTTAGCAGCATGGTTAGCACTTTTGTTAATATTCCCGGATATCGCATCAGTGAAGAACTCTACAATGGTTCCAGAACTCTAGTTTATCGAGGCTATCGAGAAAGTGACTCATTACCTATAGTAATTAAACTGTTAAAAAATCCTTACCCGAGCTTGACCGAACTCTTGTCGTTTCGCAATCAGTACACTATTGCCAAAAATCTTAACTCACCGTTAATCGTCCAAACTTATAGCCTAGAACCATACCAAAATGGCTATGCGTTGGTGATGGAAGACTTTGGGGGGATTTCTCTCAAAAATTATTTTACCTCACTAAAGACCCAATATATCGCGTCTTTAGAAGAATTTTTAGAAATAGCGATCGCACTATGCAATGCCTTAGATATATTGTATCGAGAACGGATTATTCATAAAGATATCAAACCCGCCAATATTTTAATTAATCCCGAAACTAAACAAGTCAAATTAATTGACTTTAGTATTGCATCTTTACTCCCACGGGAAACGCAAACATTCATCAATCCTAATGTATTAGAAGGGACACTAGCTTATATTTCCCCGGAACAAACAGGAAGAATGAATCGGGGGGTTGACTACCGAACTGATTTTTATTCTTTAGGTGTCACTTTTTACGAATTACTTACGGGAGAATTACCATTTCAATCAAATGACCCAATGGAGTTGGTACATTGTCATATCGCTAAAATGCCTATGGCATTAGGTGAGACCAGCCCCCGTCTTCTCCCAAGGGGAGACGCGAAGCGCGATGGCGGTCTCCGTCACGATAGCGCAGCGTTAGCGAGTCTTCTCCCAAGGGGAGGAGCGTCTGGGGGACTGGCGAATCCGAAGGGGAACAGGGAAGAGATTCCCCAGGTGATTTCAGATATTGTGATGAAATTGATGGCGAAAAATGCGGAAGATAGATATCAGAGTGCATTGGGAGTGAGATTTGATTTAGAAAATTGCTTATATCAGCTACAGGTTGATGGTGTAATTACAGGTTTTGAAATTGCACAAAGGAATGTGTGCGATCGCTTCATCATCCCTGACAAACTCTATGGAAGAGAAACCGAAGTAGAAAACCTACTCCAAGCATTTGAAAGAGTCAGTCTTGGTGTAACAGAAATGATGCTGGTAGCAGGGTTTTCAGGAATTGGTAAAACTGCGGTTGTCAACGAAGTTCATAAACCAATTGTGCGCCAACGTGGTTACTTTATCAAAGGCAAATTTGACCAATTTCAACGGAATATTCCTTTCAGTGCATTTGTGCAAGCATTCCGAGATTTAATGGGGCAGTTATTAACTGAAAGTGATGCACAAATCCAGCAATGGAAAAACAAAATATTCTCAGCAGTTGGCGAAAATGGACAGGTAATTATTGAAGTCATCCCGGAATTAGAAATAATTATTGGCCAGCAATCACCTGCCATAGAATTATCAGGAACGGCGGCACAAAATAGATTTAATTTATTATTCCAAAAGTTTACCCAAGTTTTTACTAGTGCTGAACATCCATTAGTAATGTTTTTAGATGATTTGCAATGGGCAGATTCAGCATCACTGAATTTAATGCAGCTGTTAATGGTTGATACAGGTCATCTTTTATTAATTGGTGCCTATCGTGATAACGAAGTTCACCCAGCACATCCATTAATGTTGACTTTGAGTGAAATCAAAAAAAAGCAAGCAACAATTAATACAATCAATCTAGCACCACTGAGTCAAGTTCGGGTAAATCAATTAGTTGCTGACACCCTAAAATGCTCGGAAAGTTTGGCATGGACTCTTTCTCAATTGATCTATCAAAAAACTCAAGGCAATCCGTTTTTTGCAACCCAGTTTCTCAAAGCATTGCATCAAGAGAGACTAATTGAATTTAATTTTGAGTCAGGTTTTTGGCAATGTGATATTGCCAAAGTGATAACTCTTGCAGTTACAGATGATGTTGTGGACTTTATGAGTTTTCAATTACGAAAACTACCGTCATCAACTCAACAGGTGTTGCAGTTAGCTGCTTGTATTGGCAACTATTTTGATTTAGAAACTTTAGCAATTGTTTCCGAACAGTCAAAGGTAGAAACGGCTGCGGATTTATGGAAAGCATTGCAAGAAGGATTGATTTTACCGATTAGTGATATTTATAAGTTTTATCAAGATTCATCATTAGTCATTAGTCATTGGTCATTAGAAAATAGCAAACAAGGGACAAAGGACATAGACGCGCTGGCGGCTACTCTTCTCCTGACGGAGACGCTACGCGAACGAGAACGCCAAGGGCGAACCCACAGGGTAGGACAAAGGACAGCTTCTTATAGATTTTTGCATGACAGAGTACAGCAAGCAGCTTATTCTCTGATTCCCAATGAACAAAAAGCAGTAACTCATCTCAAAATTGGTAGGTTACTTCAACATAAATTAGTCGAATTAGAGATTGAGGAAAAACTATTTGATCTTGTCGGACATTTGAATTTAGGAATTGACTTCATTACTCAATCCAATGAACGAGAAGCATTAATTAAACTTAATTTAAAAGCTGGAATTAAGGCAAGAAATTCTACAGCTTACGCCGCAGCAAGGGTTTATTTGCAAACAGGAATTGAGCTACTAGAGGTCAATTGTTGGCAAAGTCAGTATGAACTGACTCTGAATCTGTATGTGGCAGCAACGGAAGCCAGCTATTTGAATGGTGACTTTGTGGCTATGGAACAGCAAGCCATAGTGGTGTTGTCACAGGCACAGAGCATTTTTGACAAAGTGAAAATCTACGAAATTCAAATCGCGGCACTAACGGCTAGGAGCCAAATTCTAGCAGCGATCGCGGTGGGAAGAGAGGCACTGAGTCAATTAGGAGTGGATTTACCAAGTTCGCCAGATGAAGTGAAAATCGACAAAGTGCTACAAGACCTTGCAAGTCTTCAAAACGGTAGAGAGATTGCCAGGCTGATCGACTTACCTGTAATGAGCGAACCCAGGGCGATCGCTGCGATGCAACTGTTAGGAATGTTGTTTGTACCAGTGTTCGTGGGAATGGCAGGTTTAGTACCCCTGTTGAGCGCGACTATGGTGAGGTTGTCTCTCCAGTTTGGCAATTCCCCTGCCTCGACGGTCGGCTATGTGATTCATGGAGTAGTACTATGTGCCTTTTTGGGCGAAGTCGAAACAGGCTACGGGTTTGGTTGTTTAGCGCTCTCGTTGCTGGAGAGGTTTAATTCTCAGGATTTGAAGTCCAGCACCCTCAGCCGATTTGGAGCTTTTATTCAACATCACCAGGAAGCACTCTTAGCAACGCTACCAACTCAGAAAGAGGGGTATATGACTGGTATGGAAACCGGTGATTTTCTCAACGCTGGCTACAGTATGACAGGTTACGCTTCTACTGCCCTTTTCGCTGGTGTAAACCTGGACACTTTGTCATCCGAATTGGCTACTTATAGTACTGTCCTGGCTCAGGTGAAACAAAATTCGGCGCATATTTATTTGGACATAAAGCGGCAAACAGTGCAGCATTTGAGAGAAACAGTCAGCCAACCCGATCGCTTAATTGGTACTGCCTACGATGAAACGGTGATGCTGCCAAAGCACCAGCAAGATAACGATATCAGCGCCCTTGCATTTGCCTACAGCTATAAACTGCTGCTTGCCTACTCTTATGGAAATTATCAGGCTGCGCTGGACTACATAACCCAACTCAAGTCTTATTTGATGACAGTATCGGGATTGGTTTATATTCCCATTTTCCATTTTTATGCTGCACTCACGTACCTGGCACTCTTCCCCAGCCAGTCAGAAGCAGAGCAAGCAGACACTATTCTTCAGGTGCAAACCCATCAAACTGTTCTGCATCAATGGGCGCAAAATGCCCCAATGAACTACTTACATAAATGGTATCTAGTAGAGGCTGAACGTTATATAGTTTTGGGTCAAAACGTCTTAGCCAGTGAATGTTATGACCAAGCCATAAATCTTGCTCAAGAACATCAGTTCATCAACGAAGAAGCTTTGGCTAATGAACTGGCAGCAAAGTTTTACCTCAACTGGGGCAAAAAGCGCATTGCCCAAGAATACATAATCAACGCCTACTATAGCTATGCTCGCTGGGGAGCTAAAGCCAAGGTTGCCGACCTAGAAAGACGCTATCCGCAACTCCTGGCGACCATATTACAACAAACCCATTCTCCTCTCTCTAAGAGTGAAACTGTGTTTGCGTTGGGGAGTGCCACATGCACCAGTTCCCCCACTTCTAGCAGCAGTGTCTCTGTAGCTTTCGATTTAGCTGCCATTCTTAAAGCTTCCCAAACTCTTTCTGCTGAAATTGAATTAGAAAAACTGCTTTCATCGTTGCTTGAAATCGTCATCAAAAATGCCGGAGCCGATAAATGCGTGTTAATGCTGTTGCGAGACAATAGCCTGTTAATTAAAGGCTTAATTACCGAGGGAGAAAACCCAGTTGTGTTGCAGAAAATTCCCGTTGAAGACAGCCAGGAAATTCCCTTAAAGCTAATTTACAAAGTCAAGCACGACAAACATACTGTTGTTCTGCTGGATGCGACAGTTGATATAACCTTAGCTAACGATCCATACATCATACGTCAGCAGCCAAAGAGTATCTTGTGTAGTCCGATTTTGCATCAAGGTAAATTGATGGGCATTTTGTATTTGGAAAACAGTTTAGTGACGGGGGCGTTCACAAGCAATCGCGTTGAACTCCTGAATTTACTTTGCGCTCAAGCCGCAATATCCTTAGAAAATGCCCGACTTTATGAGCGATCGCTAGAGTATTCCCAACAGCTAGAGCGATCATTTCACGAATTGCAGCAAAAATCAGAAGATTTACAACAAGCTCAATTACAAATCGTCCAAAGTGAAAAAATGTCTGCATTGGGTAACTTAGTTGCTGGTGTTGCTCACGAAATGAATAATCCTTTGGGTTTTATTGCTGCTAGTCTGAAACAAGCCAAACCTAACTTTGCTGAGATTATTGAACATTTGAAACTATATGAACAAAAGTTTCCTACTCCCGGAAATGAAATTCTCGAACACGCTGAATCAATCGACTTGGAATATACCTTAGAAGACTTGCCCAAGATGATTGATTCTATGTCTATGGCATGTGACAGGTTAAAAAATATCAGTACTAGCCTCCGCACTTTCTCTCGTGCCGATAAGGACTACAAAGTACTATTTGATATTCACCAAGGTATCGATAGCACGATTTTAATTTTGAAACATCGTCTCAAGGCCAATGAACAACGTCCAGCCATTGAAGTTGTCACAAATTACAGAAATTTACCTCAAATAGAATGCTTCCCCGGTCAATTAAATCAGGTATTTATGAATATCCTGGCAAACGCTATTGATGCCTTAGAGGAGTCAAATCATGGACGCAACTTTGAAGAAATTAAAGCCAATCCCAATCTAATTACAATTACAACCTCAGTCGAAAATCATCTAGTTAAAATTGCCATTCTGGATAATGGAAAGGGTATGAATGAAGAGGTCAAATCAAAAATATTTGGCTATTTATTTACGACGAAAGCTGTCGGTAAAGGGACGGGGTTGGGGTTAGCGATCGCTCGTCAAATTGTTGAAGAAACCCACGGCGGTAAATTAAGTTTTAATTCTGTTTTCGGTGAAGGTACAGAATTTATCATTGGAATTCCGGTATAAAAGGGAGTCGGGAGTCGGGAAACACCCTTCCCTCAGCGTCCAATTTCCACATCTTCCAAGATGCCAAGTGCATCGGGGATGAGAATGGCTGCGGAGTAGTAGGCGCTGACAAGGTAAGAAACGATCGCTTTTTCGCTGATGCCCAAAAACCGCACAGACAAACTGGGTTGGTATTCATCAGGGATACCCGTTTTGTGTAGACCTACCACCCCTTGGTTTTCTTCTCCAACACGGAGTACTAAAATAGAGCTAGTACCTTCCCTGGTGATCGGAATTTTGTTACAAGGAAAAATCGGATAGTTGCGCCATGCAGGTACAATCTTTCCGTTCACTTGCGTGCTTGGGGAATAGATTCCACGACGGTTACACTCCCGGTTAAAAGCAGCGATCGTGCGAGGGTGAGCCAGGAAAAAATGGGATTTGCGCCGCCGAGAGAGCAATTCATCAAAATCATCTGGAGTCGGTGGGCCGGTGCGGGTAAAGATGCGTTGCTTAAGATCGGCATTGTGCAACAACCCAAAATTAGGGTTATTAAGTATTTCGTATTCTTGCCGTTCCCGCAACGCTTCGATAGTCAGCCGTAATTGTTGCTCCGTCTGGTTCATCGGTTCGTTGTAGAGGTCAGCAACTCGCGTATTCACCTGTAAAATTGTTTGAGCGACGCTTAACTCATACTCCCGTGGACTCAAGTCGTAATCAACAAATGTCCTGGGTAACTCAGTTTCCTGACTATGACCGGCAGACATGACGATCTCGGCTTGATTGTACCTATCCTGAGGTTTGCTCAATATAGCTCTCAAGCGATCGACCTGAGTTTGCAACGCTTCAGACTGGTTTAGCAACTCCCGAAACGCCTGTACTGGCAAAGACAAAACTATACAACGAGTAATAGCTCTCAGGCTAACCTCCCAAGTTTCCTGAGACAGAACTATAGCTTCGCCACCAAAACAATCGCCATCAGCTAGAATATCCCGTAAAGCTTCCGTTTCATACTTTCCGGCCTTCAGCTGATTAACTTTACCATGAGCAATTAATAACACCTGGTCGGCTGGTTGACCTTCCTGGACAATTACCTCACCAGGGGCAAATTCTTGTTGCACAAAGCGGGCTGCCAAGGCGTTGAGTACCTCAATATCCTCAAACCCACGCAGTAAAGATAGTTCATGAAGTGCTTGGGGAATGACCTGTACTTCGTCCCCTACATTGGTAAAGCTAACCCGTCCATTGCCAACATCATAAGTCAAGCGACGGTTAACCCGATAAGCTCCACCTGTGACTTGCACCCAAGGCAACATCTGTAACAACCACCTGGGGGTAATGCCCTGCATCTGGGGCGGAGTTTTCGTGGTTTTGGCTAAATTCCGTGCCCCTTTAGTGCTTAAACTTATCTGGGGTTGCCCGTTTTCTTGGTCTAAATTTGGCCCAATCGAAGCATCTGTCATAAAGTTAACGTTTCATGCGACTAAATTTACTTTCCTAAGAGAACGTGAGTTCGACGAACCTCTCCCTACCTTGAACTTTAGTTCAAGTCTGTTCCTCTCCGACTCGGAGAGGGACGGTTTTGCGTAGTCAAACCTTCTTAGAGGTTTTTTGATTGAGCAAATTGGGTAGATATTATATGAGCAATCGAATTCACGTTAAGAGAGAGCAGGGGGGTAGAGGCGAACGGTCGGAACACTAAGAGCGATCGCCCCTACTTTCAAGAGGATGTCCGACTACTTAAAGACCAATTTCTACATCTTCAAGAATACCTAATGCGTCAGGAACAAGAACGGCTGTAGAGTAGTAAGCGCTGACTAGGTAGGAAATAACAGCTTTTTCGTTAATGCCCATGAAGCGCACAGATAAACTAGGCTGATATTCATCAGGAATGCCAGTTTTATGAAGACCAATCACACCCTGGTTGGTTGCTCCCGCACGGATTAAGAGAATCGAGCTAGTACGCTCTTTCGTAACTGGAATCTTATTGCAAGGATAGATGGGAATACCACGCCAAGACGGAATTGCACTGTTACCCGTGGGGATAGGATCGGGATAGAGTCCTAGACGGTTGCATTCTCGACCAAAAGCAGCAATAGCGCGGGGATGAGCTAAGAAAAAGCTCGGTTCTTTCCAAACAAGAGAGATCAACTCATCAAGATCGTCAGGAGTTGGGGGGCCACTGCGGGTAAAGATGCGTTGTTTGAGATCGGCATTGTGTAACAGTCCGAAGTTACGATTGTTAATTATTTCGTGTTCTTGGCGTTCCCGTAATGCTTCGATGGTGAGCCGCAATTGTTCTTCAGTCTGGTTCAGGGGTTCGTTGTAGAGGTCAGCAACCCGCGTATTGATTTGCAAAATAGTTTGAGCGACGCTTAACTCATATTCTCGTGGATTGAGTTCATAGTCTGCAAAAGTCCCTGGTAATACTTCCTCTGCAAGGTGGCCGGAGGTAATATCAATCGAGGCTTCCCCTTCTTGGTTTTTGGGCTGGCGCAATTTTTCTCTGAATTGATCTACTTGCGCTTGCAAAGCCTCAGACTGGTTAACCAGGTTTTGAAAGGCTGTTTGAGGCAGAGATAAGATTGTAGAACGAGTCAGGGCGGTGAGAGTGACATCCCAAGTATCCTGGGATTCCACTAAAGCGTAGTCACCAAAATGATCGCCATCGGCTAATACATCCAAAACAACTTGCTCATCATACTTGCCAGGTCCAATTTTATTGACTTTACCATGAGCAATCAACAATACTTGATCGGCCGATTGACCTGCTTGGATGATCACATCTCCAGCAGCAAATTCTTGTTGCACAAATTGACTAGCCAAGGCGTTTAACACACCGACATCTTCAAATCCCCGCAATAAAGGTAACTCAGTGAGTTCTTGAGGAATAACCTGTATCTGAGCGCCTGTATTGCTAAAGCTAACCCGTCCATCCCCAACTGTATAGGTTAAGCGGCGGTTGACCCGATAGGTTCCACCCACTGTTTCTACCCAAGGCAGCAGTTTTAAGAGCCACCGTGAGGTAATACCCTGCATCTGGGGTTGGGTTTTGGTGGTTGTTGCCAAATTACGCGCCGCTTCTGTCCCCAAACTTATTGGCTGTTGCTCAATTTGATTTTCTAGGGGAGTATTTGCTGCATTAGTCATGATAAATCTCCATTGGTAGTGTTTGTTGACAAATTATTTAATTGACCGGAATAGGGACTCAGATTGAGCTAACCTTTAGTTCTTAACAGCGATCCGATTTTGGTAGCTGAAGTCCCTAACCCTGTTGGGCCACTCAGTAAGTTCTGCACCACTGGCTGAACATTGGTTTGAGTTGTTTCCTGACCGACACTTGGTCTAATTTGAGTTGCAGCAGTCCCTAAGCCTGTAGGGCCTTGGAGTAAGCGCTTTTCTGTCGAGTTATTCCGCAATTCAAATTCCTTATAGCGGTCTACTGCTCTATGCCATTTGAGTACCCCACACATCCACTGCTCTAGTTTCTTGATATATCCGTATAGTTTCTTGCGGGTACTTGTATCTAGTCCGAAATCATCACACAAGGCAGGGAGTTCAGTCGCAACAATATGTTCAAACTGAAGGGCACGAGAGGTCATGAGGTCGTTAACAATTGCCACAGCGTGGGGAATATCGCAGTTCAGGAAATTCTGAACCGCCAGCACACCGTTATTAATCTCGCCCTCGAATTCGATTTCTTTCTGATAAGAGAAAATATCGTTTGTCAAACAGGCGAAATCAGCAGCCGAATTATCGATATTCTGCATGGTTCGGGTGCGGAATATCTCTGGTGGGATCTCGTCTCCTTGGGAAAGTCGAGACAGGCTCATGGTTAGATCGGAGCCAAAGGTCTTACGACGCATTTCCACATAGTCTATCGGGTCGGGAATGCGATTCTGGATCTGGTTAGCCAGTTCCCATAACCAACTTTCCGTCATATCTTCAATCGCCTGACGAAACTGACGACGAGCATTAGGGTTCATGGGGCCAGCCGTCCGCGCCCAAATATCCGCCAAACCCCGTTCGACTGGGTTAGTGGCTTCGGGAACAGGACTCCCATCAAGGGGCATAAAGGCCGACAACCTCGCGTTGAAGATTTTTGCCCCAGCCATGTTGCGGCTATAACCATACAGTGCAGGGAAGTAGTCATCAGCATAGGTTCCCCAAACCAGCCAGCAGGCTGTGATATTCAACTCAGCACTAGACCCATTGGGATGAATATAAGCACCGCATAAAGCTACGTCAGCCACATCGAATTTATGGTCATCCCAGATGTAAATGCTGGGCATCCCTGGTAGTCTGTCCAGCATCCCCATTTGACGCGCCCATTCCTTAGAATGCCGCCGAGCCTCGTCTAGATGGGGATTCAAACTGGTGGAAAAGGGCATATAAAACTGTGGTAAGCTTACTGGCCCTACAGGCTGGTAGGGAACATGGGTAAAGCTTTTGAATCGTTTTAGTCCCAAACTATCGTATAAGGCTCCTAGACGAGCGGCCGATGTGCCTAGTCCAGTGGGGCCACCTAAAAACCAACTTGCTGGCGAAGATTTGTCTGATGTCTGGTTCATGTAGCGGCTCGATCGCGTATGCCACTCATGACCCCCCGACTGCCAGTCCTGAAGTCCTTTGGCATATAGGACGACTTTCACACGCTCATCAGGAGTCAGACTATATTCCTCGAACAAGGAAGGAAGCTCAGTGACAAAGGTATTCTCGAACTGTTGCACGCGAGATGTGAGTAAGTCGTTAGTGAGGTTGGCCGCTTCTTGGGTACTCACATCGAGGAATCGTTCCAAGACTAAGATACAGTTCGCATTTTCCCCTTCTTCTTCTACTTCTCTTTGGTAGGAGAAGATGTCATTTCGCAGATGTACCCCATCAGAAAAGGTATCTTTGAGGACACGCATTGGTCGAGTAGGCGCGATCGCTGCCGGAATTTCTGCCCCAACCGCGTGTTCCACTAGGTTAGCTGACCAGGGCGCTCCCCCTACCTTACGGCGCATCTCAATGTACTCAATGGGGTTAGCGACTCGATCCTGGCTGATATTGGCGAGTTCCCACTGAGATTCTTTGAGAAGATTGATGGTACTTTCAAAAAATCGGATTACCCAGTCTTGGGAGGCATTGGGGATGGTGCGGTTCCAGAGGTCTACTAAACCCAGTTCTACGGCATTAGTGGGTTCTGGCGGCGTTTCTTGGGGCTGGACAGGCATAAACGCTGGTAGTCCATTGAGGTACTTCTTAGCCCCCGCCATATCTTGGGTACGCTTGTAAAGCTCAAGGAAGTGATCGTCGAAGAAAAATACCCAAACATACCAGTCAGTTACCAGATTGAGCATCTGTTCATCGGCATCTGGATGGGTATAGGAACACAATAGTGCATAGTCATGGGCATCAAACTTGCGCTCATCCCAAATCCCATAATCTTCTGATCCCTCTGCCCCACCCAAAATTCCCATTTCATAAGCCCAAGCTTTAGAATGTACCCGTGCTGCTTCCAGGTTTGGGTTTAGCCGTGCCGGCCAAGGTACATAAAAACTCGGCAACTCAAAAGGTTGCTTACTTGAAGTCATTGTCCATTTAAACCTATCAGTTTAAGCTCATTGTATTGATTTAAGTCTTGTTATTTTTTTGATATTTTTGGTTAATCTTTGGTACCATAAAGTTGCTCCTTTTAATCGAAAAATTCACAAATTATTCTTACCAGAATTTCGTGAAATTGTTTAAGATAATCCCCTTTTTGCTAGTGAAATCTCACTATGCAGGAGTCTGAATGAATATATACTGATTGACTATCAATTGCTGCTTCTGAACGACTAGGTTCACGCCCCCAGCAACTCGAACCCACTAAGAAAGTTTGTCATACATCTTCAGCGAAGTATTATCTTTGCTTGATCTCCAAAAATAGCTATAAACATCTGTCTTTAAGATAATCTCAGCTTTATCAATAAAATGCAATAACAGTTAAGAAGTTTAGTTATCATTAAGTAGATAGTTAAGAAAATAATTAAGTAGACAGTTAAGACAATTAAGACAGTTAAGACAATAATTAAGTAGACAATTAAGACAGTTAAGACAGTTAAGAAAATAATTAAGTAGACAATGAAGTGAATAATTAAAATATAAAAAAAAATAATAAGTAATATATCAGTTCCCAACGAGAGTAATGCATGGTAGTCCCTACAGAACAGTGCAGGTAATCAGAAATAGAGCCAATCCTCCAGCAAACCGAGCCTACAAGCAAGGAAAATCGTTACTGAAACGATCGCTTGTTTCTTGTTCTGAACCTCGAAACCCTATATATTTCGTACCTGCACCTGTTTATAAGGACTAGCGAAGAAATATCCAGAGGCGATCGCTGGATAATTGAGGCATTGTCTCAACTGGAATAACCTGCTATGTTGCGATCGCGTAGCGTCTCGCTGTCCCTTGTTGATCAATAATCTTATATATTCTGGGAACACTAAATCTGGAAGTCTTAAAGATTTAGCAGTATGGTTAGTAATCTTGTGAATGTTCCTGGATACAAGGTAAATGAAGAACTCTACAATGGTTCCAGAACTCTAGTTTATCGAGGGTATCGAGAAACCGACTCATTACCTGTAGTCATTAAACTACTGAAAAATCCTTATCCGAGTTTCAGTGAACTCTTGTCGTTTCGCAATCAGTACACCATTGCTAAAAATCTCAACTCACCGCTAATCGTCCAAACCTATAGCCTCCAAGCTTATCAAAATGGCTATGCGCTGGTGATGGAAGACTTTGGGGGGATTTCTCTCAAGGAGTGGGGAGTGGGGGGAAGCGTAAAATCTCTGATGGAGTTTTTAGAGATAGCGATCGCACTATGCAATACCTTAGATATATTATATCGAGAGCGGATTATTCATAAAGATATCAAACCCGCCAATATTTTAATTAATCCCGAAACCAAACAAGTTAAATTAATTGACTTTAGTATTGCATCCCTACTACCACGGGAAACTCAAACACTGATGAATCCCAATGTGTTAGAAGGGACACTTAGTTATATTTCTCCTGAACAAACAGGCAGAATGAATCGCGGGATTGATTACCGGACTGACTTCTATTCTTTGGGTGTGACTTTTTACGAATTACTGACTGGTGAATTACCGTTTCAATCAAATGACCCGATGGAATTGGTACATTGTCATTTAGCAAAGCTGCCACCATCCCTTCGGAAAGTCAAAGGTGAAGAGATTCCGCAAATCTTGTCAGATATCGTGATGAAATTGATGGCAAAAAATGCCGAAGATAGATATCAAAGTGCATTGGGACTGAAGTTTGATTTAGAAAATTGTTTAACTAAACTCCAACAAAATGGTAAGGTTGAATATTTTAAAATTGGACAACGTGATGTGTGCGATCGCTTTATCATCCCTGATAAACTTTATGGACGAGAAACCGAAGTATCAACCCTACTGCAAGCATTTGATAGAGTTAGCCTTGGTGCAACAGAAATGATGCTGGTAGCTGGTTTTTCAGGTATTGGTAAAACCGTTGTCGTTAACGAAATTCATAAACCAATTGTCAAACAACGCGGTTATTTTATTAAAGGTAAATATGATCAATATCAACGGAATATTCCCTTTAGTGCATTTGTGCAAGCATTCCGAGATTTAATGGGGCAATTATTAACAGAAAGTAATGTTAAAATTCAACAATTTAAAAATAAGATTTTAGCGACTCTAGGTGATAATGGACAGGTAATTATTGAATTCATTCCAGAATTAGAAAAAATTATTGGTCAACAACCACCCGCTACAAAATTATCAGGAAGTGCAGCCCAAAATCGATTTAATTTATTATTCCAGAAATTTACTCAAGTTTTTACTAGTGACAAACATCCATTAGTAATATTTTTAGATGATTTGCAATGGGCTGATTCGGCATCGTTAATGCTAATGCAGTTATTAATGGCTGATACCAAGTATCTGTTCTTAATTGGTGCTTATCGAGATAATGAAGTTAATCCAGCACATCCATTAATGTTGACTTTAAATGATATCCAAAAAACAGCAGCTACGATTAATACGATTACTTTAGCACCACTTAGTCAAGAGCAATTGAATCAATTAGTTGCTGAGACACTTAAGTGTACAGAAAACTTGGCATTACCTCTTTCTCAATTGGTATTGCAGAAAACTCAAGGTAATCCATTTTTTGCTATCCAGTTTCTCAAGGCATTGCATCACGAGAATCTCATTCAATTTAACTTTGAGTCTGGATGTTGGCAGTGTGATATTACCCAAATTAATGAACAATCGATTACAGATGATATTGTTGCATTTATGGGTTTGCAATTACGAAAATTATCGTTATCCACTCAAAATATCTTGCAGTTAGCAGCTTGTATTGGTAATCAGTTTGATTTGGTAACTTTAGCTATTGTTGCAGAACAATTTGAAACTGAGACATCTGCTGATTTATGGCAAGCTTTACAAGAAGGGTTGGTTGTACCAATTAGCGAGCTTTATAAACTTTATCAAGGGGAAAGTAATGAGAAATTAGCGCGTCAAAATAAAAGTAACAATAAACATTTAGCTAAATATAGATTTTCGCACGATCGAGTACAACAAGCTGCCTATTCTCTTATTTCCGAAAACCAAAAACAACTTACGCACCTCAAAATTGGGCAAAGGTTACTTAATGCTACACCCGAACACGAGCGAGACGAGAAACTGTTTGAAATTGTTAATCAGTTGAATCAGGGAGTCGCATTAATTACTACTCAAACTGAGCGTTACGAACTAGCAATGCTCAATTTTGCGGCTGGACAAAAGGCAAAATCTTCAACTGCTTATGTAGCCGCAATGCAGTATTTAAATCAAGGCATTAAACTACTAACTATAGAAAGCTGGCAGCATTGTTATGAAATAACTTTAGCTTTACATGAGTTAGCTGCCGAAGTTGCTTGTCTGAGCGGTGATTTTGAGTTAATGGAGCAACTTGTGGATGATGTATTGCACAATGCTCAGAACTTACTAAACACTATTAAAGTCTATGAAGTAAAAATTCTGGCCTATGTGGCGCAGAGCAAACAACCAGAAGCTATTAAAATCGCCCTCACAGTTCTAGAATTATTTGGAATTGTGTTTCCAACCCAGCCTAGCCCAGCAGAGATTAATCAAAGTTTACAAGAAACTCAGTTACTCTTGAACGAAAAGCAGTTAGAAGAATTGCTGAAATTGCCTGAAATGACCGATCCTGAAGCCCTAGCAGTCATCCGAATTCTGGCAGCAGTGACAGCAGCAGTCTATCAAGCGGTTCCGCCTCTGTTGCCAATGATAGTGTGTAAACAGGTTTGCTTATCGATTCAACAAGGCAATGCGACTGTATCGACACTGGCTTACGCTTGGTATGGCGTGATTCTTTGTATCACAGGGGAAATTGATTTAGGAAATCAGGCAGGTCAATTGGCGTTGGATCTCCTCGCAAAATCTCGGAGTCAGGAATTTAAAGCCAGCACGATTAACATGGTGTATCCGTTTGTGAAGCCGTGGAAATATCCCCTTCAAACATCTCTTGTTCCTCTCCTGGAAGGATATCAGAGTGGTTTGGAAATGGGTGCTTTAGAATATGCCGCTTACTGTGCTTATAATTACTGTTCTATATCCTTTTTCTTAGGCAAAGAATTAACTGTTTTAGAAAAAGAAATGGCCGCTTATAGTCAAGCATTGGCTCAACTTAATCAGGAAGTTTCTTACAACTATCTGAAGATTTTTTATCAATCTACTTTGAATTTAGGGTCAACTTTAGTTAGTCAAAGTCATCTACCTTGGCAATTTCAAGGCGTAGTTTATAATGAAGCCAAAATGCTACCCTTGCACCAAAATGCTAATGATCTTTACGCCATTGGTACGCTGTACGTCAATAAATTGATCCTTTGCTATCTGTTCCAACAATGGGATGAAGCTATTGTAGTGGCAGACTATGCTCAACAATATTTAGATGGGGTAGCTGGCTGTATCATGGTAGCAATTTTTCATTTTTATGATTCATTAACCCAGCTAGCTATCTTACCTGATACTTGTGAAGAGGAACAAGAAAGATTGCAGCAGCGAGTCCTGGTCAATCAGCAAAAACTGAAGCAATGGACATCTCATGCTCCCATGAACTTCCAGCATAAATATTCTTTAGTCGAAGCCGAAAAATATCGCGTTTACGGACAGAAGAAAGATGCAATGGAACTTTACGATCTTGCTATTCAACTGGCTCAAAAAAATCAATATCTCCAAGAAGAAGCCCTCGCTAACGAACTCGCCGCTAAGTTCTATCTCGATTGGGGTAGAGAAAAAGTCGCCCAAACATATATGCAGGA
Organism: Nostoc sp.; assembly: GCF_036916985.1. Taxonomy (GTDB): domain Bacteria; phylum Cyanobacteriota; class Cyanobacteriia; order Cyanobacteriales; family Nostocaceae; genus Nostoc. The sequence continues at coordinate 42,124 of NZ_JBALFD010000091.1, read as the reverse complement.
AGCATACTATTGCTATGCTCGTTGGGGTGCAAAAGCCAAAATAGAAGATTTAGAAAAACGCTATCCTCAACTACTGCAAACAATTCTGCAACAGCGACAAATTAATTTCAATCCTCTAGAAACTATCGCTTTCTCTTCTGGCACTTCCTCATCTCATCGCGCTTCTACTACTACCAACACCAGTATTTCTAATGCCCTAGATTTTACCTCGATCCTCAAAGCTGCTCAAACTATCTCCAGTTCCCTAGAATTAGATCAACTCATTACCACCTTGACTAGCATTATCCTAGAAAACTCCGGTGCGAAAAAAGCTGTGTTAATTCTTCCCCAAGATAATATTTGGCAAATTAGGGCAATTACCTTTATCAATCATGAGAAAATACAAACTATTCTGGAATCTCAATTACTCGATGATTGTCAAGATATTCCCGTAAAAGTGATCAATTACGTCAAAAATACTCAACAAACAGTAGTTATAGACAATTGCAAAACAGATATTATCGGTTTGATTGGGGAATATATGTATCGAATACAACCCCAGAGTGTATTATGTACTCCGATTATGAATCAAGGGCGTTTGGTAGGGATTATTTATCTAGAAAATCAAGTGACTCAAGGAGTATTTACTAGCGATCGCCTTTCTGTGATCAATTTCCTTTGCACTCAAGCTGCGATCGCTTTGGAAAATGCCCAGTTATATAATCATCTCCAAGAGCGAGACAAGTTCCTCAGTAGTATTTACGAAGGTGTTGGCTGTCTCATCTTTGTGACTGACATCCGAGATAATGGTAAGTTTGAGTACACCGGATGGAGTAAATCGTGCGAACTAACGGTTGGTATACCTGCTTCGGAAGTGCTGGGTAAAAGTCCGCAAGAAGTAATGGCTCCTGATGAAAGTGCAGCAATCGAGCAAAAATATCTGCATTGTTTCCAAACTGGAATACCCATCACTTATGAAGAATGTCTAACATTTAATAACGGGAAAATTTGGTTCTTAACCACACTCAGTCCTTTAAAAGATGAGACGGGAAAAGTTTATCGCGTAGTCGGGACAACTATTAATATTACGGATCGCAAACAAGCTGAAGAAACAGTAACCGAAAAATCTCAAGCACTCGAAATAGTCTTAGAAGATTTACAAAAAGCGCAATTACAAATTGTTCAAAGTGAGAAAATGTCTGCACTAGGTAATTTAGTTGCTGGCGTCGCCCATGAAATGAACAATCCTTTGGGTTTTATTGCTGCGAGTCTCAAACAAGCTAAACCAACTATTGCTGATGTTGTTCAACACTTGAAACTTTATCAACAAAGTCTACCTAATCCGAGTACTGAAATTATTGATCATGCAGAAGAAATTGACTTAACTTATAGTTTAGAAGATTTACCCAAGTCAATTGATTCAATGGTGATGGCGTGCGATCGCCTCAAAAATATCAGCACTAGTTTAAGAACTTTCTCCCGTGCAGACAAAGATTACAAAGTGCCATTCAACATTCATGAAGGTATTGATAGTACGATTTTAATTCTCAAGCATCGCCTCAAACCAAATGAGCAACGTCCAGCAATTGAAGTGATAACTGAATATGGAAGCTTACCCAAAGTTGAATGTTTTCCTGGGCAACTAAATCAAGTATTTATGAACATTCTCGCCAATGCTATTGATGCTTTAGATGAGTCGAACACTGGGCGGAGTTTTGCAGAAATTAAAGAAAATCCTCACAAGATTACAATCAAAACTTCCTTGAAAGATCATTATGTTGAAATAAAAATTGCTGATAACGCCAATGGCATGAATGAAGCAGTCAAAGAAAAGATATTTGACCATTTATTTACTACGAAATCTGTAGGCAAAGGTACGGGGTTAGGGTTGGCGATCGCTCGTCAAATTATCGTAGAAAAACACAGCGGTTCGATACAATGCAATTCATTCCCAGAGCAAGGTACAGAGTTTGTAATTGCTATTCCAGTGCGGCAATGAAGATTGGTGAGTGGAGAAGTAAGCTGTTGTGATTATATGCACATTGAGGCGGCAGGGGAGCAGGGTGCAGGGAGCAAGGGAGAGGATTTACAGGTTTCGCCTAATCATGCTTGTGATGCAATTTGCAGGCGCAACAGTTTACACCCAATAACGGTTCGGATAAGCAGGGGAGGCAAGAGGATTTATTGTTCAGTAATTCTCGTAGAGAAGTACGGTTTTAAACCAACGTAAGTTCGACTGGTTATATCATGTCCACCCAAAAGACCTCTAAGAAGGTTTTACTACGCAAAACCTGTCCCTCTCCGACTCGGAGAGGGACAGACTTGAACTTTAGTTCAAGGCAGGGAGAGGTCTATCGAACTCACGTTAAACCAATATTCATTACCCAGTCATACAGAATTCATACTGAATTCTGACCGGAGCTTCGGAGTCTCCGGCTCTGCTCCTGAGTTCTGAATTCTTCTTATAAATCTCCGGTCAATCTAAAATCTAAAATCCAAAATTGTTTGACTATTGACTAATTGCTAAACAATCGGTTTCTGCCCACCAGGTATAAATAGGTGTATCACGGTCTGGTAAAACGCCAAAAGTATTTGGTTGTAACACATGAATCCTAATGCTATTTGTTAATTCCACAACATAATTAACGTGTGTACCCAAATACATAACGTTGATCAGCCGTCCTTCAAAGCAGTTAGCTGGCAAGTTTGGTGGATAAAGCGAAAGCTGTATTTTTTCTGGACGCACACTTACAACTACAGCTTGTGATAATTCAGTTGGTGTATCTTCAGTGCGGCTAATGACAATTGAGAGTCCTGTTTTTGTCGAAATTTGCACATTGGTGGAGTCTACCGCGACAATTTCACCACTGAATAAATTAGTATCGCCAATAAAATCAGCAACAAAAGACGTGCAGGGACGTTCGTAAATTTGGCTGGGAGTACCAACTTGTTCAATTTTGCCCTGATTCATCACAGCAATGCGATCGCTCAAAGATAATGCTTCTTCTTGGTCGTGTGTCACCATCACAAAGGTCAATCCCAAGTCTTTGTGTAAATTTGATAACTCAACCTGCATTTCCTTACGTAGCTTTAAATCTAACGCCCCTAAAGGTTCATCTAACAATACAACGGTAGGACGGTTGACTAAAGCCCTGGCTAAAGCAACTCGTTGCTGTTGACCACCAGAAAGTTGATTGGGAAAGCGCGATCGCAAACTTTCCATTTTTACGAGTTTTAAAGCTTCTTGGACTCTAGATTCAATTTTCGATTTGGGTATTTTTTTTAACCGCAGTCCAAAGGCGATGTTATTCCAGACATTCAGGTGGTTAAATAAAGCGTAACTTTGAAATACAGTATTGACGGGTCGGCGGTAAGGCGGCACATTAGTCATAGACTGACCCTGAATCAGCACCTTACCAGCGTCAGCGATTTCAAACCCAGCAATTAAGCGCAGTGTTGTTGTTTTGCCACAACCGGAGGGGCCTAAAATACTAAAAAATTCTCCTTGTCTAACATCCAAGTCGATTCCATTTACTGCTGGTTCTTGGTTAAAAAACTTGAAGACGTTACGCAGTTCAACATCAAGTGGCTGAAAACTTGTTATCCCCCTCTGATTCTGCATGACAATTTGAGCCATAATCTTCAGTAGAATGCCTTGATTTACCTTATTTTGTCACTTTATGTAGTCTATTGGGCAGACTAGATTTGACACCTTGGTTCATTGTATCCGCCAAAAACAATTGTTTAAGAATATACTCGCCGGATTATTTCATCCTCAGTATCATAGTATCAGCTTAATTGTATATACTCGTGCTAGTACTTAGATATTCTTTGATGAAGCTAATAAGCATTAAAACTGCATATTAACAATTTCTAAAAGGCTCGCTAAAATTGCGTTTATTCATTTTAAATTTTGAATTTTGTAATTGATACTTATGTCTTTATTCCCATCACTTGGCAGTAAAAAAGATACCCGTACAGTTGGACGTGGTTTCCAATCAATATTTTTAATCCTATTTACCCTATTAATGACGGCTGGGATTGGGGCGCGTTTGGCATATTTGCAAATTGTTGAAGGACCAAAACTCCGGGAAAGAGCCGAAGCAAACCGAATTCGGATGATTGCCAAACAACCTGAACGGGGCAATATTTTTGACCGGAATGGCAAACTTTTAGCCAGTACTCGCTATCCTAGTTCTGTATATTTGTGGCCGATGGCACATACTAAACCTTCCTGGTCTGTAGTCGGCCCACGTTTAGCGCAAATTCTCAACATTCCGCAAGATGAGATGGAAAAGAAATTAGAACAAGCAGGTGCTAATTCTTCTTCACTCATCCGGGTTGCCCGCGATCTAAATGAAGCAGAAATCACAGCATTAAAGGAGTATAAGAATGAACTCCCGGAAGTGGAAATTAATACAGACTCGGTGCGTTATTATCCCCACGGTAAGGAATTGGCGCATGTACTAGGTTATACGCGAGAGTTGACTGCCGACCAGTTAAAGGACAAAAAGGAGCAAGGCTACCGACTAGGAGATGTAATTGGTCAGATGGGCGTAGAAAAAGCTTATGAGAAAGCTTTACGGGGCGAATGGGGCGGTCAGCAGGTGGAAGTAGATGGTGCTGGTAGACCAATCCGGGTTATTGGCGAGAAACAGGCAAAAGCTGGTAACGATTTGCACCTAACCATCGATTTAGATGTGCAAAAGGCAGCCGAAAAAGCTTTAGGAAATCAACGAGGTGCGATCGCTGCAATTGATCCGAAGAATGGTGCGATTTTAGCAATGGTATCTTACCCCACCTTTGACCCAAATATCTTCTCCAAACAAAAACTCTCCCAGAAAGATTGGGAAAGCGTGCAAGGTAAAGATCATCCTTTGGTAAATCGTGCCCTGAGTGCCTTTCCTCCCGCCAGTACGTTCAAAATTGTGACTACCACAGCTGGATTGGAATCAGGTGAATTTTCTCCAGACTCAATATTACAGACCTTTGGTTCCCTGACTGTTGGTGGGGTGACATTTGGTGAGTGGAACCACGCCGGATTCGGGCCATTGGGATTTCCTAGAGCGATGGCTATGAGTAGTGATACTTTCTTCTATCAAGTTGGTAGAAAAGTCGGTGGCCCAACTTTAATCGAATGGAGTCGCAAATACGGGTTTGGTCAAAAAACTGGCATTGAATTTCCCAACGAAGAATCAAAAGGTTTGGTTCCAGATGAAATATGGAAGCAGAAAGTTTTAAAGACACCTTGGACTGTAGGCGACACGATTAATATGTCAATTGGTCAAGGCGCTTTGCAAGTGACACCCCTACAATCGGCGATTATGTTTGCTGTCCCTGCGAATGGTGGGTATCGAGTTAAGCCGCATTTGCTTAAAGATAATGAAGAAGCAAAAAGCTGGCGAGAATCCTTAAATATGAAATCGGAAACCATCAAAGTTCTCCGCGACGGACTGCGGAGGGTGGTAAGTGAAGGTACTGGTAAGAGTTTGAACGTGCCCACAATTGCCCCGGCATCTGGAAAGAGTGGCACTGCTGAAGCCGGTGTTGGTCGCCCAAATCATACTTGGTTTGGTGCTTATGCCCCCAGTAATCAGCCGGAAATTGTGGTTGTGGCTTTTGGGGAAAACTCCGGCGAACATGGCGGTACTATTTGTGGCCCGATGGTTTTACAAGTGCTGGAAGCTTATTTTCAACATAAATATCCAGGTAAGTATCAAAAAACTCAGTCTGAAGGAGCAGAGGCGAAAACTCAGAGTTCAGGACATGGTACTGGAGATTAGGAGGCAGGAGGTTGGAAATCGTGATTGACGACTATATTCGAGCCGCAATGACTCAAAATCAGATTCCGGGACTTTCTGTTGCGGTGGTGCAGTCAGGTGAACCTGTTTTAGTTAAGGGCTATGGATTGGCAAATATTGAACAGTCTGTTCCAGCTACTGAACATACAGTTTATGAAATTGCCTCTGTGGGTAAAACTTTCACCGCTACAGCCATAATGATACTTGTGGAACAAGGGATAATTTCGCTAGAAGATGCGATCGCAGACTATCTCGATTATCTACCCCTAACGTGGCAAAATGTCACAATCGGGCATATTATGTCTCATCAGTCTGGAATTCCTAGCTATACCGATGCCCCAAACTATTGGGAAATTACCCATCTTAATTTATCTAAATCTGAAATTTTGGCTCTAGTTACTCACCTACCGCTCAAGTTCCAACCGGGTGAGTTTAGCGCCTATGACAACACAGGCTACTAATCTGTTACACGTTTAACTTGCATCATTAGGGCGGGCGAGATGCCCACCCCACAAGGGTTATATAAATTTGAGATATGTGAACTCGATGTGGTTTAGCTTATCTACTGGGTTTGATCCTAGAAAAGGTAACTGGACAATCTTATGGAGATTTGTTGCAAGAGCGCATTTTTGCTCCTTTGGGAATGAATGCAACCGTGATGAATAATCCCAGTGACATAGTGCCACACCGGGCTGCTGGCTATCGGTTACCAAACAGCAAACTCGTTAACAAACCTTACTACAGTCCTTCTGTTACCTATTCTGCTGGAGGTCAACTTTCCAGCGTAGAAGATATGGTGAAGTGGGAACAGGCGCTTTGTGTTGGAACCCTATTAAAGCAATCAACCCTTAATAAAATGTGGACTCCTCATTTTCCCAGTCAAGGGGATGATTGGGAAAAATTGAGATATGTTGCAGGTTTAGGTTGGTGGGTATTCAATTATGGCGATCGCCGAGTAGTTGGTCATAATGGTTCGATTTTAGGATTTGCAAGTAACATTACCCGCTTTATTGATGACAAAATTACCGTGATTTTACTTTGCAATCTCGATAAAATTTCCCGACCAGATGCGATCGCAAAAAAAATTGCTGAATATTACTGTCCAGCGCTTAGGGAAGTGGTGCTTCAGCCTCCATTAGAGGAGAGGAAGTAGGTAAAACCAATTACTTCTGACTCAGCCAATTTTAGATTTTGAATTTTGGTGAAGCAGCGCGGTCTTGGGGTTTCCCCGATGAGCGACTGCTGAACCCGGAGGGATTGAAGGAAAAATCTAAAATCTAAAATCTAAAATCGTATAACTTCTATGGCGATATCTTAGCGGGTTTCAAATTTCTGGCTTTGTAGAACATTTCTAAACTATTGCGATCGCCTACAAAACGCCAGTGCCAAGGCTCATAACTCACACCTTGAATATTATCTTTGGGAAAAGACATTTCAAAGCTGAAACGGGCGGCATTTGCTTGCATCCACCGATAAGCTTTGGTATTGTCAAAGTTGGTTTGGAGATTAGTTGCTGGTACTGCTCCGTCTCCAATATCCACAGCATAACCTGTGTGATGTTCGCTATGACCAGGAGGAGCGCTGAGGGCAGCTCGTTCTGCTGGCGTTTGATTTCGTTGAGCGCCGACACCAAAAAACAATTGCTCCTGATCTTTGACTGAGCGAAAACCAGAAATTGGTACTAAAATTACCCCTGCACTCCGCGCTGCTGCTACCATCTCCTCAAATTTTTGGGCAGCAGCTTTTCGCATTCTAATGCCCCTATTTGCGGAGATGGTTACTAGTTCTGACTCAGGCGCTTCTGGGTAGGGAAAATGCCCTAACACAGTATCGCTGGAATTATTAGATGGTGTGGGAGTTGGAGTTGTAGGAGCAGAAGTAGCTGGTAAAGCTTGAGAATCGGCGGTTTTTTTGGGTGCGGTGACGAGAAACAAAAAACTGCTAATTAAAGCCAGCAAGACAAATCCCATTACTCCCCCAATCAGCACAATTCGGGGTTGCAACCAAATTTTTGGTGTTGCATCAGGGGTATCGCGTACTGCCACTGGAATATCATCACCAAGGTCATTTGATGAGTTTTGCGGTTTTCCAGAAAACCCTGCCTTATTCAAGGGTAAACTCCTGTTTTTGTGGGATAGCCATAACAGATTTTGCACTGGACAAAAGTAGACGTAACAGGTAGCATTTTACATCTGTGGTTTTTAGGCGCAAACTTGACAAACCTTTTAGAACTATACGTCAAGCTGGGAGGATTAGTCCTGGTAGGTTTTATTCTGGGACGCAAACTACCTGTGACAGTTCCTACACGTTTGGGACAGTTCCTATTTTGGGTGGGAGTACCCATAAGCATAGTATCCTTTTTACGTCAATCTAGCTTGTCAGGGCAAGTTTGGATTGCACCTGCGATCGCTTACCTAGCCATTTTACTCGGAGCATTTTTAGCTTGGTTAGGGATTAAAGGACAAGCATATTTTAAAAATACTGTCCCCCAAGCACCAACTCAGGCTAGCTTGATATTAGCCGCAATGTTGGGTAATACAGGTTATCTTGGTTTTCCCATTACCTTAGCAATGGTAGGCAAGGAATACTTTGCTTGGGCGTTATTTTACGATTTGTTAGGTTCCTTCCCCGGAACTTATGCCTTCGGTGTTTTATTAGCAGCGCGTTTTGGCGGTGGTGTCCAGAATCATTGGCAGACTGCTAGGGCTATCTTAATTAATCCTGCCTTGTGGGGTTTCGGATTTGGCTTGCTGTTTCGACAGGTGACAATTCCCACTGTCGCGGAATTCTGGTTAGAGAAATTTGCTTGGAGTAGTGTAGCTTTATCTTTGATGTTAATTGGAATGCGACTGGCGCTGCTCAAATCTTGGCGTAGCCTACCACAAGCAGGGATGAGCTTAGGAATCAAAATGCTGCTAGTTCCCTTGATATTGGGCAGTTTTTTACCACTATTTGGATTAACTGGGCCGATCGCCAAGATCATTGTGCTACAAATGGCCATGCCTCCAGCTTTCGCCACACTGGTAATTGCTGAGACATTCAATCTCGATCGCGATCTGGCAGTTACAGCCCTAGCTGCTGGGGCTATAGGATTGCTGGTTACTCTCCCAGTTTGGCTGTGGCTATTTTAATTTGGGATTTTAAGTCAATACAGTTCAGAATGAGCAACAAAACATTTGTAGAGACGGCGATTTATCGCGTCTCGAAAACCCAAAATTGTTTCTGGGTAGAAGAAGTATTTTTCACTTTTCTAAAGTTCTTACACTCAGCACTTGTGGTGGTGTCGAATCTGGTGGATAAATCACATCTACTTGTACTATCCGCTTAGTCGAAGGTGGAAGTACAAGCTGCACTAATGGTTCTAACACCTGACCAGTTCTGTGCCATAGATGTACGTAGCGCGTCTTTTGTTGTCCTTGGTCATCGAAATAGCGTAGCCGCACTGTACCACGGAAGAAAGGAAAATCTAAGGATGGTTTGCGGAAACGGACACCACCTTGGGATAATTTATCTTCCTTCAAAGGTGTTTCTAAAGTAACAGTCACGGTCTGGTTTTGGTTGGTATTGTTGCTTAAAGGTAAGGTGAGTTTATATTCCACCCCATAATTACCATGTGCTTCATAAGCCGTATCTGGATAACGTACCAGCATCTTGGCCGTTTGGATTTGTTGAGTGCCCAATCGACCACCGAGTAATGTGTCTAAAGCATAAGAAATCGCTTTGCCACGTTGGGGAATAGTCAGATTTGTGGTTTGGGGATTATCCACCAACTTTGCTTGCCATTGGGAACCACTAGACACACCAGCTACACGCCCATAAATCAGTGCGCCACTGGTAGCATTTGGAGGAGTAGGGGTTTTATCTCGCGGCCCGGCAAAGTTCCCGGTATTTAGTAAAGCTTCCCATTCTGCGAGAGTGGGTTGGCGTTCTTTTGATTCAGAATTTTTCTTGGCAAACATCGCTAAACTTGCCACATAAACTCGATCGCTACTCCGCAGCCGCATAAAGCTAGAACGACCATTTACTGGCTTTTCTAGATTTCGTACAGGAATCGGATGATTTAGTAACATCTGACTTTTTCCTGGCGGAATTATCAGCTTTGCCGGAAAATCCGCTTGTCGAACACCTCGGAGTACATCACCAACAGCGCGATCGCCTGGTCCTGAGTAAGCCTTACCATCGTTATTTTCGATGTAGGGTGCTGAGGTGACAAAGGGCGCATCCTGCATCAAATAACTCGCCGCTTGCAACACATCTACTGTTACAGGTTTTTTACCAGGGTTATGCACAATTACACCCAGGTATAGGGTTTGTAAATCTTTGGGAGTATGGGTGTAGTGGTGCGCGAATAAGTCAAAGCGTCCTTGAAAGGGAAAATTGAGGTGTGCTGCTGGAACTTTTTTACCGTTTGGAGGCAAGGTAGAAAGTAAAATACCCTCATTTTTAATCCATTCTGGGCTATTGCTGTTAAAAACAGGTATTGTATCCAACTTGCCTGGTAAGGCCCGAACTTCTCCTGCTTGCACAATTTCTTGGGGTGCTGGCTTCGGTGAAGTTTGAGCGATCGCTAAATTCTCTTTATGAGTTGTGCATCCAAAGGTTTGAGTTATGGCAAGTCCTAATACAAGTGATGGTAACTTAGCTAGCATAAATTTGAGCATCAATCAAACTGTAGTGTCAAAGATAACAAGCTATTACTACAAGTTCCTGGAAGCGGATTTCTGATAATGCGTTCGCAGTTTGTCACATTTGCTATTTAACAATGATTTTCATCGTCAGATTGCTCAATTACTTGACTTTGGAAAATACTAGTTAAACTTCTACTGGATGCTGCCCATAATATGGTAAAGCCTCAGACCAATTAGGAAATTTACCCTCTTGCCAATCGAGATTAGCTAATTCTAAAATACTTGTTACCGTTGCTGCTAACCCAGATTGGGCTTGAATCAACTGATAATTAGTGTGCCAATTCGCTAAAGTTTCCTGCCATGCCTCTGGTGTGAACACTCTATCTGATAAACACACTCTTAGTTGAGAAACATCTGATTCAAACTCATAAATACCAGCAAAAATTTGACCTCGTTGTGCTGGCATTTCCACAGCAATAGTTTTTGGATTTGGACTTTTGCCTGCTTCTGACCAAGCTACCGCAGCCAAAGTTGAAATCGCAAATACAGGAATATCTAATTGTTGCCCCAAAGTCCGGGCAGTAACAACACCAATTCGAGTGCCTGTAAAACCACCAGGGCCTTTTGCAACTGCAATAAAGGACAAATCTGCCCAAGTTTGCGGTTTGACAAATTCAATCAAATATTGATGCACTAAGCTGGATAAATCACGCCCCAAATTCCAAACTTGGGAGCGAGTTTCACCAGCAAAATCACTAATTGCCAAACCTAATTCAGGTGTGGTGGTATGTAGTGCTAAGGCGTATTTATTTATTACAAAGTCTTCTAGTTCCGTTGTCAAAGTTACTTAAATTATCTATTCTTATAGAGTTAACGTGATTTATTCAAGCATATAGCATAGCGGTTCTTAAGTGAACTCGCTTGTTTACCTTGAGAGTAGGAACTTCCGTGACGCGTTAAATAGACATCAAAAAGTTCACCTCAGCAATGGTTGAAGCGATCGCGTTCCGTCTGCGGTTGGATTTGCGATACCATAGCTTCACCCTCAGAAGGATATTGAATCGAGATGTTTCCAAATTAGCACACTGTTAAGTATGTCTGCGGCATGAATCTGGAACGATAACTAACTGAAACAGTACTATTGTTCTACAATAAACCAATTAAAGATAGTATTATTAAGGACTGTTTCATAAGAAACTCCTTCTTCGCCGCCCAATATGTCAGACCAACAGCTAGCAGCATCCTTGAATGGCCATCTTCCCAACCCCAGCCACAACAGCCAGAATACCATTCGGATTCGGGGTGCTAGGCAGCATAATCTGAAAAATATTGACCTGGAATTACCACGCGATCGCCTAATCGTATTCACTGGCGTTTCTGGTTCTGGTAAGTCTTCCCTAGCCTTTGATACCATTTTCGCTGAAGGGCAACGTCGCTATGTGGAATCCCTGAGCGCCTACGCACGGCAATTTCTCGGACAGTTGGATAAGCCGGATGTGGAAGCCATTGAAGGCTTAAGTCCAGCGATTTCCATTGACCAAAAATCAACGTCTCATAACCCCCGTTCCACTGTCGGTACGGTGACAGAGATTTACGACTATTTGCGGCTGTTATTTGGTCGGGCTGGTGAACCCCATTGTCCGATATGCGATCGCTGTATTGCACCCCAGACAATCGATGAGATGTGCGATCGCATTATGGAATTACCAGACCGCACCCGTTTTCAAATCCTTGCACCCGTTGTTCGGGGGAAGAAAGGCACACACCGTAAGCTTTTGTCAAGTCTGGCTTCCCTTGGTTTTGTCCGCGTGCGAATCAATGGCGAGATCCGGGAACTGTCAGATTCTATTGAATTGGATAAAAATTTTACCCACACCATCGAAGTGGTAATTGACCGCTTGGTGAAAAAGGCCGATATTCAGGAGCGTTTGGTTGATTCTCTTTCTACGTGTCTCAAGCAATCGGGTGGGATTGCAGCCATTCTGGTGACTCTACTTGGTGACGACGGACAAGAAAAAGAAGAAGAATTAGTATTTTCGGAAAACTTTGCTTGTCCAGAACATGGCGCGGTAATGGAAGAATTATCGCCGCGATTGTTCTCCTTTAACTCGCCTTATGGTGCTTGTCCGCACTGTCATGGTATCGGGACTTTAAGGAGATTTGCGCCAGACTTGATCGTACCTGACTGGGAAGCACCAGTTTATGCTGCGATCGCGCCTTGGTCAGAAAAAGATAATTCTTATTATTTGGAATTACTTTATAGTGTGGGACAGATTTATGGGTTTGAGTTACAGACAAATTGGGGCAAGCTGACAGAAGAACAGCAGCAAACTATTTTGTTTGGCGAGAAAGATGAACGAACCGCAGAGGCGCAGAGGAAGCAGAGTTTTAAAGGTGCTATTCCAATTTTGCAGAGGCAATATGAGGGTGGTTCGGAATTAGTTAAGCAAAAATTAGAGCAGTATTTAATCGATCAACCGTGTGAGGTTTGTCTGGGAAAACGGTTAAAACCGGAAGCCTTGGCGGTGAAGTTGGGACAATATGGAATTTTAGATTTGACTACCGTATCAATTCGGGATTGTCGAGAGAGAATTGAGCAATTTAAGTTGAGCGATCGCCAGTTACAAATTGCTGATTTAGTCCTGAGAGAAATCAAAGCTAGATTGCAATTTTTGTTAGATGTCGGTTTAGATTACCTCACCCTTGATCGTCCCGCCATGACCCTTTCTGGTGGTGAAGCCCAACGAATTCGTCTAGCAACGCAAATTGGTTCTGGTTTAACAGGAGTTCTCTACGTTTTAGATGAACCGAGTATTGGTTTACATCAACGAGATAATGGCAGGTTGCTGAAAACTTTAACTAAATTGCGCGATTTGGGTAATACATTAATTGTCGTTGAACACGATGAAGAAACAATTCGTGCAGCTAATTACATAGTTGATATTGGCCCTGGTGCAGGAATTCACGGCGGAAATATTATCGCCCAAGGTGATTTTCAGGCGTTATTAGCAGCAGAAGATTCCTTGACGGGTGCTTATTTATCGGGAAGGCGAGTAATTACCACACCAGCAGAACGCCGAGAAGGAAATGGGCGTAGTTTGGGAATTAAAAATGCCCATCGCAACAATTTACAAAATATAGATGTAGACATTCCACTAGGTAAACTCGTCTCCATCACTGGTGTGTCTGGTTCTGGCAAATCTACACTGATTAATGAATTACTATATCCATCTCTGCAACACCATTTAACTAAGAAAGTTCCCTTACCCAGACATTTAGATAAAATTCAGGGATTAAACGCGATTGATAAAGCGATCGTGATCGATCAATCTCCCATTGGACGCACACCACGTTCTAACCCTGCAACTTACACAGGAATTTTCGATGCGATTCGAGATGTATTTTCCCAAACAGTCGAAGCCAAAGCTAGGGGTTACAAACCCGGACAATTTTCCTTCAACGTTAAAGGTGGACGTTGCGAAGCTTGTAGCGGCCAGGGTGTGAATGTGATTGAAATGAACTTTCTCCCAGATGTTTACGTGCAATGCGAAATTTGTAAAGGTGCAAGATACAACCGCGAAACGTTACAGGTGAAGTATAAAGATAAGTCAATCTCTGACGTACTGAGAATGACAGTTGAGGAAAGTTTAGACTTTTTCCAGAATATTCCCAAAGCGATCGCGCGTTTGCAAACTTTATTTGATGTCGGCTTAGGTTATGTCCAACTAGGACAACCTGCGACTACTTTATCTGGTGGTGAAGCGCAACGGGTGAAATTGGCAACAGAACTATCTCGACGCGCCACAGGGAAGACGCTTTATTTAATAGATGAACCGACAACAGGGTTATCTTTTTACGATGTCCACAAATTATTAGATGTGTTGCAACGATTGGTAGATAAAGGGAATTCAATATTAGTAATTGAACACAACTTAGATGTAATTCGTTGTTCTGACTGGGTAATAGATTTGGGGCCAGAAGGCGGCGACAAAGGCGGAGAATTAATTGCTGTAGGGACACCGGAGGAAGTTGCAAAAAATCCCAGGTCTTATACTGGGCAATATTTAAAGCAAGTTTTGAAGCAGTATCCGGCGGTGAAATCTTAGTCTTTTCAAAGTAGGGTGGATTAGATAAAAATACGCTTGGGTTAAAGGCTACTGGCAACAGGCAATTCCCATCAACAAATAAACAATATTTGCATCAACGTGAAAAAATTTTCGTTTACTGCTCTTTCAGCAGCATTATTGGTTGGTTCCGAAATAAATGTTTTTATTTCATTCCATAAATAAATTTAATGACTTGTTCTCATTTTTATTTTTCTTTCTTTTGCCTTTTTACTTTTTACTTTTGCCTTGTTGCGTAACGTCGCAATGATACTTTATCAAAAAGCACTATAGCGTTTCCCGACCTAGTAAGGTCGGGAAACGCTATACTAAACTAATAAACACTTATTTCATCTAGTCAAACTCTTTACTGACACTATTCTCTCAGCTTCATTTACTGTAATTTGCGCTAGCCCAAATTGTTCAATTACCGCTGCATTTGTCGTCAAATGTCTACTCACTTCAGCCACCCGATAATGACTTTCCTGTGATGCTAAAGCCGCTGGCAATAATAACTGATCTGCTAAATGTTCATCTACTGCTGCGCCGGTGTAATGAAACTCAAGGAGTTGCTGACAAGCAATCTCTGCAACTGTCTCCGCCGACAACCGCAAACGCCCAAATCCACCAAAGCCAGTCAAGCTGTTTTCATACTCAGCAGTGAGAAAAATACCTGCCCCTGGTGCTACACCTCTTTCTCGCAAAGTCTGTATAGCAACTTTCAAATGGGCTTCGCGTAACAAATTTTCGGCCCGATTCGCCATCCGTTGGGGAATATGTGAAGGCAATTCCGTTACCACAGCTATTCCCCGCACTTGTTGTAAATTGCCCCGTTCCAACAAGTTGATTCCACCGAGTTTACCACCACCATCCACCTGTAATTCTACCTCTCCCCCACCTTGGGGAAACCACCCCCAAGCGCCTAACTTGACTTGGGCTTCCACTCCCATACGTTGCAGTATCGGCAAATAAACTTGCTCAATATACGTCACTGTTGGGCTAAAGTTCACATGAGTTCCGCCCTTAAGTGTTACCTGAGAATTACCAGATGCAAGTGCCAAAGGTAAGAGAATTGTCTGTAAAACCAGAGCGATCGCACCCGCAGAACCACCTTGTTGTGCTTTACTAACATCAAAGGTATAAATTCCCGCTTGCACAGCACTACCTGGAATGAATTCTAGCAGCGTTGAACCCAAAGCATCACCCTGTAGTTGGGCATTACAAATTCTCGCCGCAGCCCGAACTGCTGTTAAGTGTTGTGCGGCTAACCCTGGTTTTTTGCGTCCAGCGCGAATGCCTGTAATTCGTATGGGTTCGCCAGTAATGGCGGCTAGACTTAAGGAAGTGCGAAGAACTTGTCCGCCTCCCTCTCCGTAGGAACCGTCAATTTCAATCATGGGCGATTCTGAGATGTTGGATTTTGGGTTATCTCCACGGCTCTTAAAATCAAACCACAAATTATAAACGCCCAGCAACTAGCTTTTTGGTATGAGGTTACACAAATATACAGAGAAACTAGCTACGGTATACCCATGTCTCTTGACCTGCACCTTAGTTGCATCGACCTATAAAAATTAACCTCCCCGACGTTACGCAATAACTCTAACAGACTTGTGCGTACACGATAGCTTAAAAAGAGAGAGACTTTAAATTCTCCCCAGTCCCCAATCCCCAGTTCAATTTTGAATTTGGAATTGAATAACCTTGCTTTTACCGGGATTCATCAACCCATAAGGATCAACAATTTCTTTAAATTTTAACTGCTCAGGATCAATAACTTTTCTACCGCCATCTTCAATAATATATGTGTGGGGATTAGCAATACTCACACCATGTTCTTCGTGATAGCGGATAATCTCGTTGAGGCGTTCTTCTGTGGTGTAACGCACAAGTTGCAAAGCACCAGGAACTACAACACCATTCACCCGAAAAAATTCTAAATGCATCATTACCTCATCGCCGAAGTGATGATACATTTGCTCTATTAGTTGCAAACTGTGCTTGCCAGGAAACATACTTTGTAAGTAGGTAATACCCGTATCTACACTCCGGGCAAGTAAGGTGGTATGGTTCCAGCCAAATTCTGCTAAATGTATACCTTTAGCCGCTTCCTCTGCTGGTTTTCTATATGTAATCTGGCCGCCGTATTGCTGCACCAAACCCGGTAAGAATTCCAAACTCGATTCAGCAATTATCAAAAATACTGGGTGAGTCCCTTCAGGAATATACTCTTGTAAGGCGTGAAAATATTGGGGAATTTGGGATGCAAAGACAGAAATCAACTTCTTAATCATGCCATCAGCATTGCCAAGAGCCTGACCAAACTTTGCTGCGGTCATAAACTGATCAAATGTCACAATGACTTCTGCCCAAGGATAAGCTGGCCCCAAAGGGATTTCGACTTCGGTGATAATGCCATTAATTCCCCAAGCATGATTCACTTTTTGTACATCGTCGCCGCGTAATGCGATCGCACGGGGTTGATCTTCTACAGTTACCACTCGCAATGCTAGGATATTACCGCGATCGGCTAGTAACCCATATTGGATTGAGCCAATGCCCCCACTACCCCCAGCAATAAATCCGCCAATTGTCGCTGTGCGGTATGTAGAGGGTGCCATGCGGATTTCCCAGCCGATTTCTCGTGTTTTTTTATCCAAAGCCGCCAACTTCACCCCAGCTTCTACCCGCGCCACCCCCGGTTTTACCCAAAGAATCTTTTGCATCCGCGTCATATCTAAAATTACGCCACCATGCAACGGTACGCATTGCCCATAATTCCCTGTTCCCGCACCCCGTACAGTGATGGGTACGCGGTATTTAGCACAGGCGGCTGCAATTTTTAAAACTTCTGCTTCATTGATGGGACGCACTACGATATCCCCGACTTTTCCCTCTAGTTTCGGTACTAGCACTGGGCTAAAGGTGTGATAATCTTGGGATAATTTTGCGACTTGGGCGGAATCGGTTATGGTTTCTATGCCTTCTAGAGAATTAATTAGGGCATCTAAGTTAGTTTTTGTCATGACTTATTAATCAGGGTATCCAAGTTGCTTCCCCTCATAGCTTATTATTAATATTGAAGCAGGGAAACATTTTATCTAGGAATTTGAGAAAAAGTATAAAAACATTGTTTTCAGATTATTAATTTAGTTGTGAATGCGATGCTTTACGACCGAATGAAGGTCATCACTTGATATTATCCCTTGCTTTGACGCAAGCAAACTCAACATTTTCTAACATATCCTAATATTTAAGTGGTATAACATATAGAAAATTGCTAAAATAATCAAATATTGGTACTCAAAATATACGATGAATAAATGAACATATCGCTTAATCCTACTCACGAGCAATTTGTTTTATCTAAAATTGAAAGCGGGAAATACGCAAATGCAGACGAAGTAATTGCTACTGCATTGCAATTGTTGGAAGAACACGACCAATATACTCTTTGGTTAAATGATACTCGCCAAAAAGTAGCAGTTGGTTTGGAAGAAATTGAACGAGGTGATGTTCTAGATACCGAAGTTGTCATTAACCAACTTAAAGAGAAATTGCTTCAAAAACGCGAGGCTCAAAAATGAGTCGTTCCACTATCTCTCAAACTGCAAGCAGAGATTTGGTTGAAATTTTAGATTACTTTGTAAATATTAATATTGAAGCTGGGGAACGTTTCATACAGGAGTTTGAGAAAAAGTGCAAAAACATTGTAAATTTTCCAAATATGGCGCGTAGTTACGAAGATATTGCTCCCTTTTTACGAGGAATCCCTGTCGATGGTCATATAATTTTGTATAAAGTAATCGAAGATGAAATTACAATTGTCCGTGTTGTTAGTGGAAAGCGAGATTTGAAGTCATTGTTTTCAGATTATTAATTTAGTTGTGAATGCGATCGCAACTATCAGAGTTGTTTGTAAAATTACTGCATAAGGAAATAAACTGCGTTAAATCCATTTGCTTTGAGTGAATAAAACCGCCATGAGTAAACCAGAAATAGCCGCAGCGATAAAAGCAACGGCTGTGATTTGCAATGTAATTAATAATTATGAAAAAAGCGTTCATACATCAAACTGCCTTACTATTTACATACTCTATACTGCTGGTAGCTTGTGGTAAAAGTGGCGGTAATGATGCCAATTCTGCGAATCATCCAAATGCTATTCCTATCGGTATTGCCTTTGCACAAACGAGCAATATAGCATTACTTGGTCAAGAGGGAACTGATGGAGTAAAAATTGCTGAAAAGTATTTTAATAACAAAGGAGGTATTAATGGTAGACCAATTAAATTAGTCTATCAAGATACTAGTGGCGATGAAGTTGGAGCTATTAATGCTTTTCAAACTTTAATTAGTAAAGATAAAGTTGTTGGTATTATTGGCCCTACCTTATCACAACAAGCTTTTAGTGCCGATCCTGTAGCAGAACGCAATCAAGTTCCAGTTATTGGGGCATCAAATACTGCTAAAGGTATTCCCGAAATTGGTGATTATGTGGCTCGTGTTTCTTCGTCTGTTGCCGTTGTCGCTCCTTATTCGGTGAAAGCTGCACTCAAGCAAAATCCTAAAATCAAAAGAGTAGCTGTATTCTATGCTCAAAATGATGCTTTCAATAAGTCGGAAACAGAAATATTTCAGAAGACAGTTAAAAATTTAGGATTGGATTTAGTTACAGTTCAAAAATTTCAAACTACAGATACCGACTTTCAAGCTCAAGCCAGCGATGCTATTAATTTAAAACCAGATTTAGTGATTATATCCGGGTTAGCTGTAGATGGAGGTAATTTAGTTAAACAATTACGAGAACTTGGTTATAAAGGAATAATTGTTGGTGGCAATGGTTTTAACACATCTCATATATTTTCTGTGTGCAGAGCGCTTTGTGATGGCGTGATTGTGGCTCAAGCTTATAGCCCTGTATATCCCAGTGAAATTAACATCGCATTTCGCAAAGCCTACCTTGAACAATATCATAGAGAACCACCCCAAGTAAGCGCTCAAGCTTTTGCTGCTTTACAGGTATATGTAGAAGCTCTGCAATCTTTAGATAAAAAAAGCAACATTAACAAATTGAAACTACCACAGTTGCGTACAGAATTGAATCAGGAATTACTAACAAAAAGCTTTCAAACTCCTCTCGGTGAAATTGCTTTTACACCAACAGGTGATGTAATTCAAAAGGAGTTTTATGTTGCCCAACTCAAGATGGAAGCAAATGGTATAAATGGTAAATTTTCTTTTTTAAGCATAAAATAGTTGCGAGATTACCGAATTGGAAAGATAGTTGTAGCGACACTTTTGATCGTCGGTAAAACCATAGCTAGCTTCTAGTAATGGCCAATAATGTTAGCAGCAGCAGAGACATAAATTGCTTTGCCTTTAAGATCGGCAAGGGTTTTAATTGCTGGGTTGGGATGTGCAATCAGACACCAGGGGTCTTTCTGGAAAATTGCTGTGACTGTGATTTTGGGAATATTTTGTGCTACGCGTTCAAGGTATCCATGCCATAACCCATAAAGAAATCTACCGCACTCCCCATCAACAATTGAGTACCAATCGCCTGATAAAATCCACCATGTTCTGCTTGTGCTATCCAGTTTGTACCAAAGGTAACTTTATTCAACTGAGAACTGCTAGTTGACGGTTGGTTGCTGTTAGTACAAGCAGCAATAACGCTGCTACCAATGCAGATGGAACCGTATTGAATAAAATTGTGGCGACTAAGGCGACGAATTGCTGTTGATGAGGTGATGACGGATTCATAAAACAGTATAATTTTCTCTCCTATCTGCCGTTGTAGCTAAATCTAAATGTACATTCTAGAATCAACTTTTGATTCACTAGCGAATAGGGCTGAATTTCTAAAGCGCGCTGAAAGGCTCGGATAGCCTGACTATACTCTCCTAGTGCGGCATAACACAAGCCCATACCATGAAGCGCACCAAAATGTATTGGATTTATCTGCACAACCATCTGACAATCTGCTAGAGATTTTTGATAATCACCAACACTGTAATAGAGGAAAGCCCGACGATTCCAGGCTTCAGCAAAGTCTGGCTGGTCTTTAATTAGTGCTGTCAGCGCTGTTTCAGCTTCAGCAATTTCGCCTGCATCCAGTAATTTTTGACTGCGGTCAATTATTTCCAGCCCATAAATTCCCTTTTGCTGAAACCAGATCCGCCAAATTTTTCTGGTTGCTTTGTCCCGGACTGTGGCATCGGGGTTTTTTAACTCTTCAAGTAAGGAATTGATAGATAAAGAATCCATGAATTTGAAATCAGTGAATATACCTTTGTATTAACTTTCTCACAAAATATATCGATTAAATCATTTTTAAAGTCATCTTTAAATTTGCAGCGATTAATTGCTATTTATGAATTTTCTGTGTTCTTGACCGTATTCAGCAATGTGACTAATACCATGCTAGATATTTATAGTCTTGCAGAATAATTTAGAATTCAGAATCCAGGAATTCAGAATCAAGATGCTTACCAATACGGTTAAGTTAGGGCAAGAGACGTGAGAAATCGCGTCTTTAGCGATCTAGAATTTTCATCAAAAAACTTTAACGGAACCGTATTGAGATGCTTATAGACTTGCTTTCTCGTGTCCGTGAACGTCTTGAAAATTTGGCTTAAACCCCCTAGACTCATGCCCAATGCCCCAAGTTGGCAGCTATCCCTCTCCATGCCACTTGCGGGATGGAGTTTCCCGCCGACTTCCAATGAATTCGCCAATACTTAAGTTTGGTTCTCTGATATGAGTAGAACAGGGAATTTTGGATAGATGCTGGGGTTGATGCTATAAGCACGGGTGAGGCATATTTTTTTATACCATGAAAAAAGCTAATTCTTGGATTGGGAGATGCAACGCTTAGGAACTTCCAAATAAAAAAATACCCAAATTGGATATTTATTTCTTGGCGATTCTCTTATTTTACACTCAATAAGCTGATTCCCTATGAGAGCATGTTTTAAAAGTATTAGGTGAATAGAATTCGCTACTACACAAAACTTAGTCCACGGAGGTGGACTAACAGAAAATCAAGGATTTTTAACCCACGGAGGTGGGTTTTGTTTGTGTAGCCGCGACTTCCAGTCGCCTGTGAGTAATAAATTAGACTTTTTAAACAACCTCTGAGTAAATGATGAGCAATGCAGTAGAGGACTTCCAAATAAAAGAATATTCAATTAACTCTTGTGGGGTGGGCGGCACGATAGCCATATTATGAACTGGGCACTCATGTTGCCCACCCCACAATATTAGATAATTTATTTCTTGGAGTTCCCTAATTAGCCCAACACTGCCCAAATCGTTGATTCACAAATTTTACCTTAGTCAAATTTTTAAGTTTTTTAAAATAAATCCATAGCAAATAATCAAGTTAATCCACTAACTTCATACACAATATTGATTAATTCTTTCTGACAATTTTATAATCGTCTACTATAATGTTGAATACTTCGACTCCGAGACTCGAATGATAAATATTAAATCATAGCTACTATGGTACAAGCGAATATTGGAGAATTAGAAAGAGAACTATCACAGCAGATCATCAAATTCTATAATGATAGGATAGGTAAGCCTCCTAGCCAAATTATTTGCCATTTTTTTGATACTGAAATTGTCATTTCTCTAGAAAACTCAGTTACCCAAACTGAAAAAACTCTACTGAAGGGAGGTTATGATAATTTAGCTGAACAAGTACGATTATATTTAGAGAAAATAATTAAACCAGAATTAAAAAGTTTGATTGAGGAAATTATTGGTAAGCCAGTCCTTGACCTCATGATCAAAACAAATTTAGCAACAGGTCGTACCGGAATTATTGTGGTTTTTAATCAATTGTCTGAGGCTCACAATCCCGAATCTATATCCCAAAGTAAATGTTAGGAATGTGGCTGACTGATGTGGCGATTGATTACTACTTCTAATTGATTAAAATCATAGGGTTTAGTAATGCAATCATCAAATCCTGTGAGCATTGGGGATGCTTCATCTTGTGCTATTGTTAGAGGTGCTACTGCAATGATTGGGATAGTAGCAGTTTTTAAGTCGTGTTTGAGGTCATCAATGACTTGGTTAGCACTCAAATTAGATAGCATCATATCTAGCAAAATCAAATCTGGTTGATGAGTTTGTGCCAATACCACTGCCCTCACTCCTTGTTTAGTACAAATGCATGAGAAATTTAACGTTCCTAGATGAGAATTAAGTAGTTCTAAATCATGTAGACTCTGTTCTACAACCAAAATTAAAGGCTGTTCATTCATAAGCAAGCAGTTAATCCTGTCCAATAAAGTCTACGCATAAAGATTCCATCTATCAGGAAAATATAGAGGTCTTTTTTTACAGCAAGTAATTAAGTAAATGTACGAGGATGTATTCAGGTAACTAACTTAAGGCATAAAACGAATAGGCTGGTGTATAGTCCATTAGGTTGCTTATTTCCACTGAATTTTAGGGGATAATATAATAATATAAGCATAACGTCAAGCAAATATTAGCATAACTAATGTATGTATTTGCAAAGGTTGACTAAAAGAATTGCGATTTTTTATTAAGTAGGTAACACGTAAAGGACTTGGGGTTGGGGATTTACCAGCCTTACGCAAAGATGCCAAAATTGTGTAAGTGTATCCCGCACTCCAACAAAGGTTAGCGATCGCCCCAGGCATTGCATTAAGGTAATATCAGTAGAAATGGATTAAGTATATTTAACTATCAAGTAACTGACGTGCAAGAGCGATCGCTTCTATTGGTGTTGAGACTTTCCCCTCAGCT
Source organism: Nostoc sp. (assembly GCF_036916985.1). Classification (GTDB taxonomy): domain Bacteria; phylum Cyanobacteriota; class Cyanobacteriia; order Cyanobacteriales; family Nostocaceae; genus Nostoc. The sequence continues at coordinate 18,823 of NZ_JBALFD010000091.1, read as the reverse complement.
TGTGCTATGGCAATTTCTTTCAACAATTGGCCGATGATTGGCGAAGCCGGAATATCTAATGCTATAATCAACTCCTTCCCGCTCAGTAGGGGAGTGGGATGAGCGACCAGATCATCAGGGTTCAGGTAGCTGTTAATTAAAGATGCTAAGACTTGCCAGCGTTTTGCTTTGGTTTCCTCTATTGTAGCGACTGCTGGGTGTAGTAGCTTGTCAGCAGATATCGCCTCTACGAAATTATCAACTGCTACAGCTAGCACTGCCGTGGCAGGAAACACAATATCTGCATCATAGAATAAAAAGTATTGTTCTCGTAAGGACATATCCACTACTTGAAACTGCGGTAATAGTTTCAGTGCAGTGGTTACACCCCGGATTTCGGCACGACTATAAGTTAATTCCTGTAGCTCTATTTCTGCTAATTCTGGATCTGGGTTGACTAGACTTGCAAGTTTGGCAATACCTAACCAAGTGGTTTTGATCGTATCGCGGACAGACTCTTGCAGTTGTGCGCCTAGTTCTTGCCAATTTTGTGTAAGTAAAGCAGCTGCATTGTCAACTGCTGCTAGTTTGAGTAAGCTTTCACGGGTGGCGTTTTTGAAGAAAGGAGCAAGTAAACCATCTTCCCAAGCGCTTGTAATCCAAGGAGTACCCAGAGAATTTGCCAGTAGATAGCCAATTTCTACCCTAAATCGTTCGGCTGCAATTGTGCTGATATGTGATGCCAAAGAGCGAATAGCGGCTTGGGTAGCTGGTTCAATAGTAAAACCTAGCTGGGCAGCTTGGCGATAACCTCGCATTAACCGCAAAGGATCGTCTTCTAGGTTTGCGGGTGAAACCATTCGCAAAATGCCCTGTTGTAAGTCTACACAACCTTGCAGAGGATCGATAATTTCTTGCGTATGGGGATTATAGGCGATCGCATTGACTGTAAAATCCCGTCTGTGCAAATCAACTTCTAAGCTATCTCCTTCCTGTTGGGCAAAATCGGCTGTAGCGTTGGGAAAAACCACACGGGCAATTTGTCGCTCGGCATCAAGTAGTACAAAACCAGCTTTATAATGATGAGCGATCGCTCTCGCTACCTTTACCGCCTTAGATGGGATAACAAAATCTAGATCCAGATATTCGCGAGTTCTGCCAAGGATGGCATCTCGGACAGCGCCACCTACCATATAAGCTGGTTGTGGCAGAAATTCCAAGCTAAAAGGCCAATTTTCGGGAGCTAGGCTAGAAGGAACTGATTCGTGCATTGTAATAAAAATCAACCCATCAACTCATGAATAACAGTTGGGCTTAAGTTACATTAACAATAAAGGCCCCTGGAGTTGGTTCTATTATGTGTATTTGCGTGAACTGCCACTATGTAGACAGCTGTGTTACCTATCATGCCGTGGAAGGGCAGCACCAACAGCCTCACTTGACTGAAACACCAGATTTTGATCCGAATGAACCTTCTATCAATGTCAACATTCGGACTCAACATGATGTAATTGAAATGGAATGGGATGTTGTTGGTTGTCTGAGCTTTAAGCGGGAAACTGGTAAGTGGTCAAAGTTGCGTCCTGGTGAATTAGTGCCGACTTGATAACTCAAGAGTAGTATGTTATACTCGCGCTCATTAATAACAGAACCTTGACAATTAAATCACAAGTTTCCTGTTGAAATAAAAAGTATTCATTTTGACTTTGCACACGTAAGTTTTTCGCGGGGGTATGGCGATCGCTCAAACCATGATTCTTTCGTTGATCCCCGCGAAAAGCTTTCTGGGTAAGCTTTTGAGAAGGGTTTACTAGGGCTAAGTTCTCAATAAGCTACACTTATTGACAGGTAAATTAGACCCCCCGCGAAAATGGGTATCTGTAACCCTGTCTGCATAAGGCTTCTAAATGGGTAGGGTTTTAATTCCTTTACCCCTCACGGGGATGGAAACAATAGATAAACAGGATCAACATTCCAGAGGATAAAGTTTTAATTCCTTTACCCCTCACGGGGATGAAAACTTAATAGTGGTGGGCATCAGCCATTCCTACATTAACCTTTGCTTAATCTTTGCTTAAAAATAGCTTAATCATTAGGCATAGATAATGAAAAAGTGAAAAAAATACAATATCCGTAAGCAAATATTGTACCTAGTAGGAATACTGATATGCTCAAGAGAAATCTCTTTCTGTTCTTGTTAGCATCATTTTTTGTTGCCCCCGCAGCCAACGCAGATGTTAAGCTGATCGCAATTGGAAGCCTGAGTGGTAATATCAGCGATCGCTCCCAGAAAACCTCCGCTCCGCTCGAAAATGGAGTTGCAGGAAACCTCCTTGGTGGTTTTGGGTCAGGACTGGCCTATGCGGGTCGTAACACCTTCATTGCAATCCCAGATCGAGGCCCAAATGCCAAGGCATACAATAGCGCTGTGGATGATACAACATCCTATATCAACCGCTTCCAAACTATCACTGTGGAACTCGAACCAAGTCGATCTCCTTTAGGGTTGCCCTTTACTCTTACTCCTTATTTAGTTGACACGACTCTGCTATCCAGCAATAAGCCTCTTTACTACGGTACTGGCGTAGGACTGGGAGTGCCTAATGGTTCCCCTGCCCTGAATGCCAAGAATACCTACTATTTCACTGGACGCTCAGACAACTTCGACCCCACTCAGATATCGACCAATCCCAATAATGCCCGTTTTGATCCTGAAGGCGTGCGTGTATCCAATGATGGTAAGTCCGTCTTTATCTCTGATGAATACGGCCCTTATGTGTACCAATTCGATCGCAAGACAGGTAAGCGCATCAAAGTCTTTACACTCAACAGCAAGTTCGCTGTCAGCAATCTAAATCCTGTTGGTGCTAAAGAGATTAGCGCTAACACATCTGGACGTGTGGCAAACAAGGGTATAGAAGGACTGGCGATTACTCCTAATGGCAAGACCCTAATCGGCATACTGCAAAGTCCACTGATTCAGGATGGGGGTACTGATGGCGCTTACACCAGAATTGTTAAGATCGACATTGCAACAGGTGCTACTCAAGAATACGCCTATAAGCTAGATAATATCGGCACACCAGCTAAACCGAAATACCCGACAGTAAGTGAAATTTTATCCATTAGCGATCGCCAATTCTTAGTAGATGAACGAGATGGCAAGGGCTTAGGCGATGGCTCTCCGGCTGTCTTCAAGAAGATATATCGTATCGATCTGACCAATGCTCAAGAAGTCAGCAATATCACCGGGGCAAGCAACCTTGCGGGTAAAGAAGTTAGCAAAACCCTCTTCCTTGATGTCGTAGCGACGCTAACTCAGAATGGGATCAAACCAGAAGACATACCCGCCAAGCTTGAAGGTTTGGCTTTCGGGCCAGATGTGTTTATCAACCACGCGATCAAGCATACGCTCTTTATCAGCAACGATAACGACTTCGTTGGTACGATAACATCAGATCCTTTGCATCCAGCAGGTATCGACAACCCAAACAAGTTTTTCGTCTTTGCAATTGATGCTACTGACATTCCAGGCTTCGTACCCCAAAAGATTGAAGAAGAGCATGAATATTGGGGGTTCTGGGGAAGAAGGGGAAGAAGATAAGTAGGGAATGGCACTAAGTTAAGACACAGCCCTTACCCTAACTGCTTCCCAGCCTGGAGGCTGGGAACGAGACTACACGAGCTTTCGAGCTTTTCTTAGTGCCATTCGATAAGTAGGTAAGTATAAATAAACCCAACTACGTAACGAAATGCAAAATGCTTGAAATCCTTGCAGTTACTTGATTTTGCTTCACTCAGTTCATAATGACATAGTTATAAATTTTCTCGCCTACCTACTTAGTAGAAGTTGCAAACAATTCAGAGAAGCCCAAAACCCTGATGTAGAGACGCGATTTATCGCGTCTTCAGCCTTTAAAAATGATGTCGTACAGTGACAGCAGAATCTCCACCACAATCAGAATCACTACATACCACTCCACTCGCTGACTACTGCTATGCTGCATGAATTCCAGTACTGTTTGTGCTGTTTGGGTAATTAGCTCTAGTTTGCGTTCTAAGGCATTATGACGTTCACGGATTTCGTATTCATCCTCCAAGCGCAGATATAAGTTTTCTAGCTGTGGGGACTCCCAAAGCAACTCCGGCTTATCAATAATCTCTACTCGACCTACAATTTTATGTTGAACTAACAGCGTAGTCCCAAGTTGACGCAATAATTCCCTACTCTGGCGTCTTCCCCTGTGTTCACGCTGGAGACTAGCCGCAAATGGTTCAATTTGATCGAATACAGCCGCAAGGCTAGTTTCATAATGAGACAGCACAACACTCTTAGCGAGAATATCTGCGACTATCTGCAAGCGTTCTACACTAAATTCATGGAGAAAAATTTTTCCTTCCTTAACTCGCTCACTCTCCACAACGTTGAGATAAACTTCCACTTCTTCTGTTTCTGGGTCAGCAAAAGAGTCACTAACTTGAGAGGATAGTTTGGTCAAGAAGACTGCCTTTTCTATCGGCTCAAGATTAAACAGGACAACTGCACCATAGTCCAGCAGTACCGCACAGCCGTGTTCACCGACTGAAATCATTACTGGCATAGTCGCCAAGCAAATGTAATTCTCCAACGTCTGTAAGTTAATATCCTCACCAAGAAATAAGGCCTGCGCTCTAAATCTATCTCTGTCATTAAAAAGAAGTTTTTGCATTGTCGCTCTATGCTATATTCTGCCTGCTGATCTCAACTTTTCAATCACAATGTTTGCTGCATTTGAGCATAAGCTTCATAAACACCCTTCACGTTATACCAGTTGAGGAAGATTCGAGCAATTTCTAAAGCTAATTGCGGTTTACCTAAATTAATTAGCCATTGCAATAATGGAGCCATTGTCCGTTCATTCAGTACACCATTAAGTGAAAGAATACCCCAAAGTAAGCGATGCAGCCAAGTCATTTGAATCATCATTCGCACTTCCCATGTGGGATGTTTTTGATAAAACAAAACTCCCATACGTCCACGTTGAATTTCTTGGTCAATTAATCGGGGAATTTGTTCTAAGTTAAATGCTGGATGCCAGTGATATCCTACGGCTTCTGGACATTTAATTAGTGTCAAACCTAGTTTTTTGAGTCGCACACCTAATTCTAAATCTTCCCAGCCATAGAGTTGAAAGCTAGTGTCAAAAAGTCCGGCTTTCTCTAGCCAATGTTTGGGGATTGCGACATTTCCCGTAGCAAAAAAAGCTGCTGAAAAATCTGTGACTTTGTAGGGTTCAGCCGTTGGATTGTTGAAATTACAAGTATTAATAACTGCGCCGTAAGTGAAAAGGCGATCGCTCCCCAATTTCTCTTTCCCCTGCACTAAGGCGTTATCATGAGCTTGCAGGAAATTCTTCAGCACTACTAAATCACTATCAATAAAAATAATTGTGTCTCCCAGCGCCTCTTTTACCCCCAAATTCCGAGCCGCAGCTGGGCCAGCATGGTCTTGCTGAAACCAGCGCACATGGGGAAACTCTTCTTTGTGTTCTGCCAACCACTCCAATGTACCATCAGTAGAACCATCATCTACCAAGACAATCTCGTAATCAATAACCGAATTTGGCTGACTCAACTCCTGCACCTCCAAAGCGCGGAGGCACTTTTCTAAAATCGGTTGGCGATTATAAGTCGGTATCACAACGCTGAAAAACACAGTCTCCACCCACAACACTATTTATCCATCTCCAGAATAGGACAGATGGGGCGCTGACACTGTTCCTTAGTACAGCTTTGCATAAGTTCATAAGTTTTTTAAACGCAGAGGCATGGAGAAGTTAGTGCGCCCTTGCGGTTCCCCTTGGGACAAGCAACTGACGCATCGCAAGTTTTGATTACAAACAAAGTCATTGTGCAATTAGCAATAAATTATTAATAGGATATTTTCTGTAAGTTCATTTTTAACACAATTATTACCATTCCTTAAACTAAGCAAGATAACTTTTTAGAAGTTAATATTTTTCTGGTGTTCACATATTTGTGAATTTAAGCGGCATACCAATTGAGCGAATCCTGTACTGTAAAAGGCTTTTCTAGTAATGCTTTCACTTGAATGGTGTGGATGTGAACATGATTCGGCAAAAGCATTGAATAATCAGCAAAAATCTAAAGTATTGTGGCTAACAGTAGGTTTACTTGCTGTTTTTTTCATTGCTGAGTGGAGTGTGGGTTTATGGAGTCAAAGTTTATCTTTACAGGCGGATGCAGGACACATTTTATCGGATATTACAGCCTTAGTAATATCTCTCCTTGCTAGTTTTTTAGCACAACAACCAGCTAAGAAAAAAGCAACCTTTGGAAATCAGCGGATCGAAGTTTTAGCAGCCTTGTTAAATGGATTAGGTTTGCTGGCGATCGCTACTTTTATCATATTGGAAGCTATTCAACGCTGGCAACATCCAGCAGCCATTTTGGGCTTACCAATGTTAGGGATTGCCGTGTTAGGTTTAATCGTCAATCTGCTCAATATTATTTTGCTTCATCCCCACACTCACGACGATTTAAACTTGCGCGGGGCTTTGCTTCATGTCATCGCCGATACTGCTAGTTCTGTGGGCGTAATTATAGCTGCAATAGCCGTTCATTTTTGGGATTGGTGGTGGGCAGATGTTGTTATTAGTTTAGTAGTTGCAATTTTTACGGGTTTAAGTGCTTTACCTTTAGTGCAAGAAAGTTTAAAGATTTTTTTGGAATATGCACCAGAATCAATTGATCCCCTTGAGGTGGAAATATCTCTCAAATCTTTTCCTGGTGTTGTGCAAGTAGAAAAACTCCACATCTGGACACTTAGCTTAAATAAGGTAATACTTTGTGCCAACTTGACGGTTGAATGTACAACCATCAAAGAACGCGATCGCTTACTCAATAACTTGGAAAATCACATCCGACAAACTTTTCATATTGCTGAAATAACTTTGCAGCTAACTAGCTACAAAAAGCCATCATTAATGCCAATTCATCCTTTATTTAAACAAGATTTAGTATTTATGTTGTCTCCTAATAAAGCAAATTAATTTGTTTGTCTAAATTACTTAAATTAACATTTTAAAATCATGCTTATTGACATTGACTTTAATTGTCAAAGCATCGTGACCAGTTATTAATTAGGAGGTTTCCTGATGATGAGTTTCATGCAAAAATCCCCAATGATTTCATTACTGAAACAGTACAAACGCATCTTGGCTTGGTTCATATCTGGTCTGGTTTTGGCTGTTTTATTGTTCTTGGAAACATCAAATCAACAACCAGCAACCGCCTCTAACCCAAGTTATCCCACACCCTCAACTGTGCCAGATGTAACTTCTACATACTCAGACTTTGGTGCTACTCACCTAGAACCAAACTTTTATCAGTACTAACGGCTAATACTTGCTCAATTAATTCTAAGGCACATTGCAATGATTTCATTTTTGCGAAAGTACAAGCGATCGCTAGCTTTGACTATGGTCGGCTTGCTCTCTACCGTCCTACTCATATTTGGTAATTCTGTTTTTCAGCCGACTCTAGCCGCTGGTAATGGAGTTAACGTAATTATCATGATTGGCGATGGTATGGGTTGGAATATGGCCCGAGCCGCAGCCGTTGCCAAAGGCGCTCCTTTTTACACCAGTGGTAAAGGCTCAGGTCTGAGCTTCCAAAAGCTAAGTGGATATGGGCTGGTAACAACTTACGGCACAACAATTGAGGGAAATACACCAGCCAATCCAACAGGTCAACCCCACCTAACAGGTAACTCTGCTCTAGATGGATCTAATACACTCACAGGTGTAAGTCCTCTTCGTCCCAACTTTTCATTCAAGCCTACTCCTTTTAATCCAGGCGATCGCCTTGATGGCAACAGTTTAGCAGAAGGTAATCTCACAGGCTACGACCCTAGCAAGGGTGGTCCTCTTCCTTGGATTCCTCTAACCCCTGCTAATCCTGGTACTTATGACAAAGAGTACATAAAACACAGTTATCCCGACTCTGCTAACACCGCGACAACTCTTTATACTGGCGTAAAGAGCTTTAACAACGCGATGGGTGTAGACATTTACGAGAAAAAGTTGAAAACCATCCTGGAAATTGCCAAGGAAAATAATAAGTCTACAGGACTAGTGACTTCCGTACCCATTAGCCACGCAACGCCTGGTGCTGCTGCTTCTTTTGTGAATCGTCGCAGCAAATACGATAGTAAGTACGACCCCACCAAGACTAACCAAGACAGTATTCTGCAACAGACTTTACTAAACTTTCAGCCTAATGTTTTGTTGGGTGGTGGTCATCCGAAAGACTTTGACAATAAAAGTAGTACAAGTACTGCGGAAGGCGTCTTTAACTATACGTACATTACAGAAGACACTTATCAACATCTCAGCAATAACCCTACGTCAAATCGTTATGGCTATACCTTTTTGGAACGTGGGCCAAATGCAACTCAGACATTGCTAAATACGGCTGCTAAACTCAATCCAAATAAGGGAGATAAATTATTTGGTCTATATGGTGCGCGTGGACAAGAAGGCAACCTTCCTACGAGTTCTTCTAAGGGAGACTACAGTCTCACAGGTCTGAACAACGGCTCGCTCTATAGCTCTGTTGTTAAGAGTGTAAATCCCTGTCCATCAGGTCAAATTATTCCTGGTACATCTGGGGATTGTGTTCCTGTCGTTGACGCAGCAGGAAACCCAGTTAGTGGCCCTACACCTGATACTGTCCGTCCTCTGGCTCCCGGTGAAACCGATGCTAGCTTTATTGCCAGAGAGATTAACGAAAATCCGACTTTGGCTGATCTGACCAAAGCAGCTTTAACAGTTCTAGGTAAAGACAAAGATGGTTTTTGGCTAATGGTTGAGGGAGGCGATATCGATTGGGCTGCTCATGACAACAACATGGATAACCTAATTGGCGCTATGAATGATTTTGATAAAGCAGTCCAGCAGGTGATTACTTGGGTAGAAAATCATGGTGGTTGGAGTAAGAACCTACTACTGGTTACTGCTGATCATGACCACTATCTAACTCTGAATAATGATTTTGCCTCTAAATTGACTCCTAATCCTGACCCGAATCAGGCTAGAGGCTTGAAGTATAACGCCAAAGACATCACCTTCAACAAGCACAATCCTAGAGAAGCTGGTCACTTCTGGGGAGCCGATCCAAATTACAAGTACCTCTGGGGTAGCCATAGCCGCCGGATTGTACCTGTGTACTATCAGGGTGCTTATTCATCAACCCTGACTCGATCTTTTGGACAAAAGCTTCAATTCACAGATAGTTCTGGTACTTACACTGCGCCCGGTGTTCGGGGTGTGGTCGATCAGAGTCATATCTTCCAAGCGATGAAAACTGCGATCGCAAGTCCGCACCACTCACGAAATACTAACTGACAAGCTTTGTGTTGCAGAGACTTGGTAACACGCGTCTCTGTCTCAAAAAATGGTTCTTTTATCAATGTAAAAAAATGACTGACTCCATCTTCAAGAAGTTAGCCGCTGCAACGGTAGGAACTGCTTTGATTTTTTCCTTAAGTGAGACTATCCCCGCCCAAGCAGTAGCCCTAACTTATAATTTTTCTAACAACGATAAAACTCTCACAGGCACTTTTTCATTCGACCAAGCAGCAGCAGCAGACGATCAAGAAGTAACCATCGCCGAAGGTTTAAAGATTTCTGCTACCTATGGTGGACAGTTATACACTGAAGCGGATGATCCTTTAGCGTCAGTTTTCACTGACTTTTCAGGAAAAATTTTGAACCAAGCGGGGTTAGGGTTGTATTTTACACCTAGCACTTTTAATGTCTACCGTGATAGTTTTATCGATTTGAATGACTCCAGTAGTGCGGGTGTTCAAACCGTCACTTACACAAGTGTTCCAGAGCCAAGTTTGATGCTGGGATTGTCTGTATTCGGGTTGAGTTTGTTCTTGGGTAAAAAGATCGGATCTTCTAGACCATCAAGCACAAAAGCTTAAACCAGATTATCAAGAATAAACTGTTAGGCGGTTTATTTGCATCTATCTAAAACAGGGTGGGATTATCCACCCTGTCAATTTTTCACATTTATTGAGTCTGGTGAAAACTGATACAAAGCAATATAAAAAAGTTTTATCTAGAAGCGATCGCAATCCTATGTAATTTATGAAAATAGCAAGGCTCAGATTCCCGACTTCTCTAAAAAGTCGGGATTTTTATTATTCAGTTGCATGAATAAAATATACATGGATTAGTTTAGATATAATAATGACTCATTGTTTGTTGTCCTAACTGGAGAAATTAATGGGTCGCGCCAAAAAGGTTGTCCTGGCATATTCTGGTGGAGTGGATACTTCAGTTTGCATCCCCTACCTCAAACAGGAGTGGGGTGTGGAAGAGGTGATTACCCTAGCAGCAGATTTAGGTCAGGGAGATGAATTAGAGCCAGTTCGAGAAAAAGCTCTGAAATCCGGTGCAAGTGAATCCCTCGTGGCGGATGTCAAAGACAGCTTTGTTAAAGATTATGCCTTTGGAGCGATTCAAGCTAACGCCCTTTATGAAAATCGTTATCCTCTAGGCACTGCCCTCGCCCGTCCACTGATTGCTAAGGTATTAGTAGAAACAGCCGAAAAATATGGTGCTGATGCGATCGCTCACGGTTGCACTGGCAAAGGTAACGATCAGGTTCGCTTTGATGTCTCTGTAACCGCCCTGAACCCCAACCTGAAGATTCTCGCACCAGCCAGAGAATGGGGGATGAGCCGTGAGCAAACCATCGCTTATGGTGAAAAGTTTGGTATTCCCTCACCAGTCAAAAAATCTTCTCCCTACAGCATTGACAAGAATTTGCTCGGTCGTAGTATTGAAGCTGGTTTACTTGAAGATCCGTCATTTGAGCCACCAGAAGAAATCTATGAAATGACCAAAGCGATCGCTGACACTCCCAATGAGCCAGAGTACATCGAAATTGGTTTCCAAGGTGGTATTCCGACAAGCATCAACGGTATAGCGAAAAAGCCAGTTGAGCTAATTGAAGAACTCAATCAGCTTGCAGGCAATCATGGCATCGGCCGGATTGATATGATTGAAAACCGTCTGGTGGGCATCAAATCGCGGGAAATCTACGAATCACCCGCGATGTTGGTGCTAATTCAGGCACATAGAGATTTAGAAAGCTTGACTTTAACGGCAGATGTCACCCATTACAAGCGCGGCATTGAAGAAACTTACAGCCAAATCGTTTACAACGGTTTGTGGTACAGTCCCCTGAAAGTTGCACTCGATGCTTTTATTCAAAAGACACAAGAACGAGTCTCTGGAAGTGTGCGAGTGAAGTTGTTCAAGGGCAACTCTACGATCGTTGGGCGTTCGAGCGATAATTCCCTCTACACTCCTGATTTGGCAACCTACGGAGCCGAAGACCAATTCGATCACAAAGCCGCTGAAGGCTTTATCTACGTTTGGGGATTACCAACTCGCATTTGGTCGCGGCACGCTAAAAGTTAGGAGTTAGGAGTTAGGAGTTCAAAAAGCAAAATACAAGAAGTGAAAGTTAAAAGAAATAATTTTTCACTTTACCATACTCAGTGCTGAGTGCTGAGTAAGAAAAAGAGTACTCAGTAAAATCATCGCAGGTATTTGCCCCGCCCCTTGTGGGCGGTCTTTCAACTCAGCACTCAGCACTCCTCCCTCCTCACTCCTCACTACTCACTTCCTTAACTTGGCGAGACTCTAGCCACAGGGGCACAATAATTAAGGCAGCGAGGATCAGTAACGCTGCGATCGCAAATTGACCCACCCAAGCAACCAATTGTTCTAAAGAGACAACTTTGCCAGCAAAAAAAGCTAACGTCACCATCAAACTAGCCCAAGCAACTGCTCCTAAAAAGTTGTATAAAAAGAATTTTCCAAAGGGCATTTCAGCTATACCAGCTAGTGGTGCAGCAAAAACTCGTAACAATGCCAAAAAACGTCCAAAAAATACCCCTTTAGCAGCATTTTGACTAAATTGCTCTTTAATGCTTAGTAGTCGCACTTCCGAAATCCGAAAAATGCTACCAACTTTTACCAGAAAAGCCCAACCGCTAACTCTACCAATCCAGTAGCCACAAGTGCCACCAATGACAGCACCCATAATTGCGTCACCGAGAACCAGCCAGAAATTTAGTTCATCGCTGCCAGCTAGAAACCCGCCTACTAAGGTCACGGTTTCACCAGGAAGGGGAATGCCTAAATTTTCTAGCAAAATTCCCAAGAAAATTGCCCAATACCCGTAAGTGTGGGCGACTTTCTGGATATTTTCTAGTGAAATCAGCTCTAAAGACATCCCGCACCGCCGTCTTTACAAATTTTTACTTTTACTACATCTTTGCTTGTTTTTGAGTGGGGTGTCAATCAAACCACTAGATTCATTCATTAAGTCATTAGTTTAATTCTGCCCTATCCATAACTTATAGTCTATGGTAACTATCAATTTTCGACTATTAGCGGTGTGATTCTTGAAATTTATTACCACAAACTAAATATTTATTAAAAATAGAATAAAAAATTTATAGAAAATTTATAAACTTGAAGTTTAATTATAAAAATTTTGTAAAAGATACGCTTGATACCGAAATTATCAGACCCTTATGCCTATATTGATGGAAGTTATCACAAATTATACGGCATGAATACTGAAATAATTTCTTTCAACTATACGACTGCAATTGCCCAAATATCCGGGTAAAACAGTCATTTTGTCGTTGAAAGAAAAGAAGTATTGATGTCTTTTTTCAGTTTTTTTGTCAAGTGTTCCAATTACCCTGTTAAATTCATGGCTCTCACACAACAAGAATTTCCAGTGATTTTCTTTAAACCCGAAGGAAGCATAGATTTGGAAGGCGGTAAGGCCTTAAGTGAACAGATGGCTGGAGTTGTACCTCAAGCTCATCAACTCTGGATTATCGACCTCACAGAGGTTAATTTTATGGACAGTTCTGGATTAGTCCCTTTAGTCAAAGGGTTAAAAGCTGCACGCCAGAGTGGTTGCCGCTTGGTTTTATGCAACGTGCAAGCTCCTGTACGGTTAATTTTGGAACTTACCCAACTCGATACAGTATTTGAAATTTTCAATACTTACCAAGACATTTTTACTACCGTCAAAGATAACAGTCTGGTGCTAGCAGGCTAACTAATAAATCTACCGATAGAAGGATGGTAAAGTCAAGCAATATTTGTATTTTTTCACATTCTCCAAGATAACAGTCTGGTGCTAGCAGGCTGATGTTCTTTTTTTCTAGAGAAGAATGTTGAAGAAAACTCATGGTTTTGAGCGAGATGAATGAATCTGCTTACTGCAAACCATCTACCAAATAGGATGTTTGAAAAGTACTATTGCTAACATGGCAATCTCATAAACCTAACCCCTAGCCTTCTGAATGGCAGGATGGTTTCAGAAAAATTAAAACCGGGTTGCAAAGCTTCTCTCCACCTCGGAGAGAGCTTTGGAGATGGGTAAAAATTTATGGCTCTAAACGATAAATAAAACAAGAGTCAGAATTGGTGAATACTCTACCCATAAAGGTATAGAGTTTTCAAGCGAGAATATTTTAATTTTTTTCGCCCACCAGGGGCGAAAGCGCGTAGCGGGACGTACCCCTACGAGGATCTTGCTACGCGGTAGCATCTCTAAGAGTTGTATGGTTTTAACCAATATTTATTTCCCACTCGTACAGAATTCATACTGTTAGCGGTAGCGGGGCGTTTAGCCCATTCTGACTCCTGAGTTCTGAATTCTTCTTATAAAAGCTTCTATCTTTTTCTTTTTTCGGATGAAACCACCCTGCCTTCCCGATCGGGGAATGGGGGTTTCAAAGCATTTCTTTGCTTGCCTAACGGCAGGCTGATACCAACAGGGAGAGCAATGAATACAAGTAGGGTGTTTGGTATGTATGCTCTACTACTTTTCAAACATCCTCTTAAAGCAGACAATAGCAAAAATCGGTCAAAGCAAATGTAATTCTTGCTGACACTCCCCAATCTTTTAAAGACAGGGATTTTCAAATTACAAATTACTCTGAGCTAATTTTTCTAAGTAGAGCGGCATAAATAATTAAATAGTCTCCAAAATCCTTTGCCGCAACAATTTCTTACCTCTTAAGGTTCCACCATAATGGTAATATTAGGCATTCTGGGGAGTCGAAATGTTAGTTTGTTCGGATGCTGGACGGGGAAAATTTGGCAGATCAATACCGCTATGACTAGCATTGCGAGTTTTGAGTGCTAAACGGTAACTCACGCTTTGCAGTTCTGCTTGTAATTGGCGGTTTTCGCGTTGTAGCATTGCTACTTTTTCTCTGACTGGCGTCATCCGCTCCTCAAACTTCCGTCGGTAAATTTGAGGCAACTCTTGTACTACTTGTTCTAACATCCGAGTGCGATCGGTGAGTTCTTGAACTGACTGTCGCAATTGATAAATTTCGGAGTCACGAGTTGTAATTTGCTCTTGGTAGAACCCCACCTGCTGCTCTACAGCCTGGAGTTGTTCTTGCAAAGCGTGTAACTGGCTTAAATCTTGTTCAATATCCGGCTGTGGGGGCATAAAACTAGTATTGCCCTTTACCAGCCGGAAAAGTTCTTGAGATAGTTGTTGTACTAATTGATCGCGAAGTTGCAACTCTTGGCGTAGCTGCGATACTTCGGTAGATAGAACTTGAATATTCGGTGTATCAGATTGGATCACAGTAGCTTAAAGCTCCCATTCAGAATCTTGTCCACTCTTAGGTATAACTGCGGGAGTACTACCTTTGGCAAGTATTTGTTAATTTAGCATTCCCAAACTAGTCACGTCGCTTCGCTCCGAATTCAAAATTCAAAATGACGCTCACAGATTCGCTCTAAGCGTTCGCGCAGCGTCTCGTAGAGAAGCCATGCCGCAGGCTTTACGCTGCGCTAACAAAATTCAAAATTAATGATTCCCATAAATTTAGGGGCTTGTATCATGAGCCGTTTTCGGTCATGAGAAAAGAAAAATACAAAATTTTATTGAATGGGATTTGGGGATTTGGGGATTGGGGATTGGGGATTGGGGATTAATTATTTTTTCCTCATCTCCCTGCACCCTGCACCCTGCACCCTACTCCCTACTTCCTACTCCCCATTCATTACACTGTTGCAGTCGCAGCTACTTTAGTGGGCCTTTCCTTTTCCTCTTTAGGAGGTTTTTCTTCGGCAATTTCTTGCTTAACTGTCAGATAGCGAATTACTTCTTCACTCAAGCGCATGGCACGTTCAAAGGGAGCGATCGCAGTTGCCGGGGCACCGTAGTTTAATTGGATGTAGATGCCATCGCGATGTTTTTTGATTTCATAAGCCAGACGACGCTTACCACGATTTTGAATTTGGATATCTTCAGCGCCTTGATCGCGAAGCAAATTCTGATATTTAGTAACTGCTTGCTCTACCTGTTCCTCTCCGAGGTCAGGACGCAGAATGTACATTGTTTCGTAACTTGTAGTCATATTTTCCAATTTCCTCATGGACAAAAGTGGCTGCTGATGCTAATTTATACCTTTTTTACATTAAAAATGCCAGTATAGATCAACATCTGAAGCAACAAGGAATTATAATCTTACCAGTTTTCAATTTTGTTTCATTAGCCAAATCGCCAAAATTTGGATTTTTTGGATGCCCATAATGAAAACTAGGTCGGGAGGCAACCCCGATATTTCTTTAGCAAGATTGATCGAGCTATCAGCTTTGTCAAAGGTTATCTTTTTGTGAAGGCATCTATAGCGGCGATCGCTTTTTTGCTCAAGGCTCAATTGGTTCGTCAAACAGCTAACTGAACGATTGCCACCTGCTTACAGCTTCTAATCGCATATAAAAGGATATTCATTAAGGTTATGGCGCAGCGCTACGTGCGAATTCAAAATCCAGAAGGACAGATTTATTATGGGTTACTACATCTCTCCCTGAATGTGCAGGTGCTAGATGCTCCGCCCTGGTTACATGGACAACCCACTGATTTAACTTTAACACCAGGAAATTACCAAATTCTGGCTCCCTGCGCTCCTTCAAAAATTGTGGCGGTAGGTAAAAATTATGCAGATCATGCAGCCGAAATGGGAACTCCAGTACCTTCAGAACCATTAATCTTTCTCAAGCCACCCACGTCGATCATTCCATCTGAGAGGGAAATTAAATATCCTCCCCAGTCGCAAAGAGTTGACTACGAAGGAGAGTTAGCATTAGTGATTGGCGATTACGCCTTTGAATGCACACCAGAGGTAGCCCAAACCAAAATTTGGGGCTACACCATCGCTAATGATGTCACAGCGCGGGATTTACAAAAAAAGGATGGTCAATGGACGCGAGCCAAAGGTTTTGATACTTTCTGCCCTTTGGGCCCTTGGATTGTACGAGAATTAAATCCTGGAGCGAGATTACAGACTTTTGTAAATGACGACGTTAATCCAGTCCAATCTGCTTGTATCGATCAGATGGTGTTTTCCCCCGATGTTCTAGTTTCCTATATCAGTCAGGTGATGACGTTATTACCCGGTGATTTGGTGCTTACAGGTACACCAGAGGGTGTCAATCCATTGCATCCAGGCGATCGCGTCCGCGTTGAAATTGAAGGTATTGGTCGCCTGGAAAACACTGTAGCGGTTCGTTAACTTCTAACGCACCTGCATATACACTGCATCGGAAATCGCTGGAATTTCGGCATAACGTCCGATCGCAGATTGAATGACTGAATATGCTGCTGCTCCCACTATGCCGATAAAAATGGTTGTGGATAGGGTTTGGATTGCAAAACCACCAGCGGGAATTAGTCCCACAACATCAGTCAGGATGCCAAACAAAAAGATAATGATGTCCAAAAGGATTGCTTGCATGGTGTTGAAACGAATAAAGTGACTAATTTTTTCGTTTCTCACTACCAGCAAAAATAAAGCAAAGAAAATAATCATTCCTGCATAACGTACACCATAGTAAATATTTAACAATGGCAAAAGCGGCAGAAACAGCAGTTGTAGTGGTGGAAACTCTGAGAACAAATATCTACCAAATACAAAAACTTCAACTAGAGGAAGCAAATAAGGCAAGGAAGCAAAAATCCGATCTGAAACTGTTGTAGACCCGCGCCAAGACATTATGCGTTCTCCTGTGGTTAAATTTCTATAGTCACTTGAGCTTAGGATAACGCAGTTGCTTGGTTTTGCTGACAAATTCAACTATTCTATATGGGCAACGCGAAAGCCCATCATGCACTCATACTGATCGGGCTGCTGTTGAGTAAGTTTGCGAATAGCTTGACCACAGCGCAGTTGACCACCACGCCAACGTGGTTGACCGCTCCCGTCAGCGAGTAAACAAGACTGACAAACTTGCTCAGGGGCAAGGATTTGATCGTCCATTAAAATGACTAACATCGAATCCCTCCTGTAAATCCTCATTGTCAAACAATTTTGGATTTTAGATTTTGGATTTTGGATTTACCCCATAGATATATCTAGGGTTAAGCTAGGGTTAAGTGTTGTGATTGGCGATCGCAGATGACACTTAAGAGCCACATCCTACCTCTTTGTAGCAAAAATGTGGGCAATTACGTATTCAATAAAAATTGTCAAGTGAATCTGAATTTATTGTACGTTGTGTACATTGCAAATTGGACATTGTAGTAAAAAATAATACAAAAATCTTTGTAATAAGTTGGGCAGATACAGCCAAGGGTATCCACTGAACCCTGTTAATTTAGCACTTGAGAGTGTCAAACTTAATATTCAGAAAATAACAAAAGCTTTATCCACAAGCAACATGGCGAATCTTTGAAATTTCCTTGACGTGACTGGTGAAAGTGTGATAATTCAAGTCAGTAAAACTGAGTTAACTTGATAGCCATTTAAGTGATGCATTTCTAAAATACTGAGGTAAACTTGCAAGCAAGTTAATACACAATATTACTCAGCGGCTCGTCGGTCTGGGCATCACTTACAATGGAACACTGGCAATTTCTGATACAGAAACAAGGCGCTCGCTCGTGGCATATCCTAGAATCGCCAAATTTGGAAATTTTGGAAGGACAGTATAGAGTTTTGGCTCGTTCTAGCCTTCCGAATACAGATGTGGAAGTACGGGTAACTCACTCTTCAACCCAGGAAGTTCAACCAACGCGGCGAATTTTCAAGCGATCGCGTCGCACTAACTCAGAAGGCTTAATGGCGGTAATTCCTTTTACCTACTTCCAGGCGGGAGTTTGGGAGTTGCGCTGTTCTGGTGATTTGATGTCGGATCTGCTGGGTAAATCTTGGCAATACAAAGTCCAAATACAAGTTTTGTCTCAAGAAGAAGAGGAGGCGAAGCAGAGGGAGAAGTTAGAATCATATTTACTCGTTCAGCAAAATACTGTTTCTGAAAATCTGGAATGCACTGCCCCAGCAAAACCAGATGTGATCGCTGTTACCGCAGAACTGGTAATTGGAGAACTGGAATCTACTATCCCAGCAGAACCCGCAATTAATTTCGATAATGCGATTGCTGTTACCGCAGAACTGGTAATTACTGGAGAACTGGAATCTACTGTCCCAGCAGAAACCGCAATTAATTTCGATAATGCGATCGCTGTTTCCGCAGAATCGGTAATTACTGGAGAACTGGAATCTACTGTCCCAGAAGAAACCGCAATTAATTTCGATAATGCGATCGCTGTTTCCGCAGAATCGGTAATTACTGGAGAACTGGAATCTACTGTCCCAGCAGAACCCGCAATTAATTTAGATAATGCGATCGCTGTTTCCACAGAATCGGCAATTACTGGAGAACTGGAATCTACTGTCCCAGAAGAAACCGCAATTGATTTAGATAAT
>NZ_JBALFD010000090.1:0-8117 GCF_036916985.1 Nostoc sp. | reverse complement strand
CTGCTTAGTGCTGTAGATTTTCATCTCTGAAGTCTGTTTCTTTTCAACTCAGCGTTGCTGAGTCTTTTCTTGTTGCCTAGTCTAAACTCCAGTTGAACGCCTCAACATTTAAAGTTAGTGAGTTAATCGTCAATTTGGCTAACAGGATGAGCAGGGAATTTAGTTCGGAAATATTGAATGAATGGGCGTGGCATGGCGTACCTTGTGAAGTTTTGCTTAGAGATGGACTTGGGTGGCAATCAGGTACAGTGAAATTTTGTCTGGAGTTCATTCCTGATCCCCAAGAAGACGAAGTGACAGAGGATACAGAGGATGGATCTGAAAAACTGGGGGAGCTTAAAGCCTTACCTGAGTCGTCATTAGATGACTTACGGGCAGAATTACTTAATACTTAAGCGATCACCCTAGCGGGGAGGTACCCACTGATTAAGCCATTCCAAATGTGGGTGGGCGGTTTAATCCGTAGGGTGCATGACTTGCCGCAGTCCAAGAAGTCGGGGGTGAAGTTCTACATCTGGTCGCGTAGTTAAGGAAGTAATGCAGTGCATCATAGAATGCACCTAAGTCCCTAATAGCTACCAAATTGGGGAGTTGGGCCAGATTGTAGCAAAGGACAACCCCGAACTCAGGGGTAAGGGTGGGTGTTGGAGCATAGTCAACCATGTGGGTGAATTTAGCTGCACCGTCAAAACCTGGGATGGGGAATATACGGTTGGGTTGCAACATCTAAAATCTTACGAATACTTGCCTGCGGAGTGTCAACAGATCCAGGTGATTTGCGATCGCATCAATCGGATGTATTCGAGTGGGCTGGAGGAGTCGGTACAGAAGTTTTTGGAGATGCTGGGGAAACTAAACCGAGCTTATTTGACGGCGCTGGAGGAAAAATTGTTGGGAGTGTTAGAGATGGAATGTAAAGAGCCTCGTTAATTATAACTCTTTTGTTTCCGTATTATTACTGTAAATATAATAGTTATATATAGGTTATTACAGATACAACCTATTACTTATATTATTTATTATTAATGCCCAATATTCTGCCCTTGGCTCCTGGAATGCGGGTTTTATGTCGTGATGCTGAATGGCTTGTACAGCGTATAAATGCCTCTAACGATGCAGGTACACAACATGCAGTGCAAGTAGTTGGAATTGATGAACTGGTTCGAGGATATCAGGCAATTTTCTTGACTCAGCTTGACCAAATTGAGTCAGTAGATCCACGTAAAACTAGATTGATTGCTGATAATTCAAATGGTTTCCGTCGCTCCAAACTGTTCCTGGAAGCGCAATTGCGGCAGATGCCTGCGGCGGGGGAAGAAGCCGATCTGGAGGGGTTAGGTGCGTTTGACCCTATGCCTTTTCAGATCATCGCAGTCAAGCGATCGCTGGAACAACTTCGACCTAGATTGCTACTGGCGGATGCGGTTGGATTGGGCAAGACTATACAGGTTGGCATGATCCTGACAGAGTTAATCCGTCGAGGACGGGCAAATCGGATTTTAGTTTTAACTAAAAAATCCATGCTGACACAGTTTCAAGCAGAACTTTGGAACCGTTTCAGTATTCCTCTAGTAAGGTTAGACTCTCAAGGCATTGCTAAATTAAGGTTACAGATTCCCACTAATAAGAACCCCTTTGAGGTTTATCATCGAGTCATCATCAGCATTGATACACTCAAGGATGTTGGACGCTATCGCCATTTCTTGGAAGATACTCGCTGGGATGTGGTGGTGATTGATGAAGCGCACAACGTTGCTGGAGCTAGTATTCCTGAGAATCATCAAGCCCATAAGTTAGCGCGGTTGCTGTCAAGGCGCACAGATAGTATGTTGCTGACGACAGCAACACCTCATAATGGCAAAAGAGAAACTTTTGGGCGTTTAATTTCCTTACTAGATCCATCAGCAATCCCTGACCCGCGTTATCGAGAGTATGATGCAGATGATATTCGTGGCTTCTACTTGATGCGCTTTAAAGAAGATGTGCGTCATCAAGCTGGGCTGCAACTTACTGAACGATTTGTTGTACCCCTTCAGGAAACCACGGCGGAGGCGACAAGTGCAGAAGAAACTGCATACAGGATTTTGGGCGAACTGCGACAAGTAATCCAGAGCCAAAAGGAGGAGTATTCAGAGTGGAGAAATCAGCGTTTAATTCAATATGGACTCTACAAACAGTTTCTTTCTAGCCCAGAATCTTGTGCTAGTACTGTTTCCAAACGACTGAAAAAACTGCAAGCTGAAAACCCTCAAAGTCCAGAAATACCTTATTTAAAAGGGCTAGAAACAGCCCTGAGAAAACTTGCATTAACTGATTCCTCTCGTTTTCAACTGTTGCTTAAACAACTGCAAGAAATTGGCTGGAATGGGCAAGAGCGTTGTCCGCGTGTTTTGATTTTTACCGAGTATATAGAAACTCAGAAGGCGTTAACTGCTGCGATCGCTCAAGCATTTAATCTCAAACACAGCGACAAATTTGAAGACCAACCGCATCAAGCGATCGCTTCCATTAGTGGGGCTTTTCCAGATGTGCATTTAATGGCAGCAGTAGAAGCTTTTGGGACAAAATCTTCACCTGTGCGGATGATGATTGCCACTGATGTAGCATCCGAGGGAATTAACCTGCATCACCAATGCCATCACGTTATTCACTATGACTTACCCTGGTCGATTATCACCCTAATTCAACGCAACGGGCGAGTTGACCGGATTGGGCAAACCGAAACGTCAATTCTTCGTTATTTGATGGTTGAGACGAAAAACGGATTGCTAAAGGGAGATTCAGCTATTTTTGAACGGCTGATAGGCAAGGTAGAAGAAATTAACCGCAGTACTAGGTCTGGAGAAAGTTTGCTTCAGCTTTATGATCCGCAAAAGGAGGAAGAGTACATTGCCCAACAGGGCTTGTTGAAAGCAGATAGTACTGTATTAGACAAGCGAGTAGGGCAGAGTGCAACTACATCCACAGAAGCCAACGACTTAGAATTAATCATTTCCGCAGGTAATCTCAAGGATGATGATGATTTGGTAGCATTGTTGCTGGGCGGGGAAGAAGCAGGGGGCAGGGGGAGTGATGTTTCCTCTGAAAAAGTGGACTCTGTAGTGGCTAACAATAACAGCCGTATTCGTTTTTACAAAGATTTTGATTTCTTAGTTGCAGCTTACCGTCTATTACAGGAGTCTAATCAGGAATATTTACCCCTGGAAATTGAGGGACGGATGCTTACACTTACAGCACCGCCTGATTTGAAGCGTCGCTTGGGTGCGCCTTCACAGAAAAATGAGATCATTTTTGGTGGAACGGCAATTCCTCAAGAGGCATGGCAGGAAGGCGACCAGTTTCGGCTGACGGACGATGTGGAACGGGTAAAACTGGCAATTACGGCTGCCCGCAATACTTCCGGTTACTGGTCTAAAGAACTGCTGTGTAGTGAAACTCACCCGATTATGCAGTGGCTAGTAGAACGCTTGCTGATGCAGTTTGCACGGGGAGAAGCCCCTATTATCACTTCCAGAGAACTGGAAGAAGGGGAATTAGCATTTTGTTTTATTGGACAAGTGCCTTCAATTGCAGGTACACCGTTAGTTGTGGATTCCCATTCTATCCGCATCCGCCCTGGTGGTCGCTGTGAAATGGCTCCTCTACAGAATACTTTGGCTGCTGCGGGATTTGAACGACTGGCAAATACACAAACCCCAGCGCGAGTTACGGCGGCTGAACTGTTAATTCCTGCGGCAGTAGAAGCTAGTTTAGAACATTTGCGATCGCTCGAAAAACAGCGTCAGGAAAAGGTGAAACCTCTACTGCAACAAGAAGAACAACGGCTCCAACAGTGGAGTCAGAAACGGCGAGAAATTATTGACCAGCACCTTGCAGAAATTGACCCCAACAGTGCCTCGGCGAAACGCTTGCAACGAGAGCGCGACGAAATGGACAAATATCTCAAAGACCGTCAGCAACATTGGCGCGATATGCACTTACTACCAGGGGAATCGCCCATTACTCGGTTAGTTTTGGTTATCGAAGGAGTGAAATAATGGTTTTAGATTTTGCGATTCACAATGTTGGTGAATACTATTCATCTCACTACCTCGATACCACGTTTTCCAAAGACGCACAGAAGTTTACTTCTTCGTGGAAGGAAGCAGGCGCAGCAGCATCACCCAGGCAATTGCAGAAGTTAGGACAGCGATACTTTAAAGCCAAAGCCCAAGCTATTGAAGAATTTGACTGGAATCAGCGACGCAATGCTGGTGTAGAAATCCAAGCTTGGCATTCCTACTTATTACAGGCAATTGGCTACAGCGACTTGGAAGCTATGGATTTGCCTGTGGAAAGTGGCGATGTCTACGTTCCAATTTTGGGACTATTACAGCGATTTGGGCAACCTTGGTTGGTTGTGTGCGAGAGTGTGTTTTGCATTCCCGATGGCAGTTTGCCAGATGGCGCAGCCAGTGAAGACCCCCTAGAAGGAAAGCCATTGTCAGAGCAATTGGTTGATTCTAACCACAAACTGGTACAAGGTGATTGGGGTCGGGCAGTTGGTGAGATTTTTAAAACTGAAGAAGCACCGCGTTGGGTGATGATTCTGGCAGGAAGCCGGATACTGTTAATTGACCGCAAAACTTATGCTAACGGACGCTGGTTGGCTTTTGATTTAGATGAAGCTTTTGGTCGGAACGAGAAAGCGACCTTTGAGCAAATCGCTACTTTCTTATCACGGGAGACGCTGGCTCCAGATAGTGAGTCTGTGGAATTATTGCATGATACCTTGGGAGAACAAAGCCACAAGCTGGCTCACGGGGTGACAGAAAACCTCCAGGTGGCAGTACGAGAAGCAATTGAGTTACTAGCAAATGAATGGGTGAGCGATCGCCGTCGTCGCAGTTTAGGTATGATTAACCTGCGTCCAGAGGAAGCTTTACCTGACGGTTCAACTACTGTCACCGCCGAGCAACTGCGTCATGAAGCATTGACTTTTGTCTATCGCCTGATATTCTGCTTCTACGCCGAGGCGCATGGGGCGGAATTGGGTGTTTTACCAATCAATGATGATGCTTACCGTTTGGGCTACAGCTTGGAAGCATTGCGCGATTTAGAGTTAGTCCCACTTTCTGAACAGTCTGGCGAAGGAACTTACTTTCAGACACATTTAAATAGACTTTTTACCTTAGTCCACGAAGGATTTCACCCTCTGCAACAGGAAGACAACCCCGGTCAGTTGCAATTGCAACTTGCCCAACAACAACGGACTTTTGAGTTACCACCTTTAACCGCCACACTTTTTGACCCCAAAGCTACCCCACTGTTGAGTCGGGCGCAACTTTCTAACCGTTGTTTGCAAAAGGTTATCCGTCTGCTGTCTCTCAGCTACAACGAAAAAACCAAAACTACCGGACGGGTAAACTACGCAGACCTGGGTATAAATCAGCTAGGTGCAGTCTACGAAGGATTACTTTCTTACAAAGGGATGTTTGCCGAGCAAGATTTTCTCCAAGTAAAACGCGCTCAGGATGAATTTAGCAAGTCCAAAACCCAAACTTGGTTTGTCCCTAAAGAACGATTAGAGGAGTTTAAGAAAGATGAGGTAGAACGCCTCAATGATGGCAAACCCTGGATTTATGCTAAAGGCTCATTTATTTTGCACCTGTCGGGATTGGATAGAGAGCAGAGTGCTTCTTATTACACACCGGAAGTGTTAACCAAATGCTTAGTTGAAGAAACTTTGCGACCATTGCTGGAAGACTATACCCCAGAAGATGCCGACAAAATTCTGCAATTAACAGTCTGTGAACCAGCTATGGGAAGCGGTGCTTTCTTGAACGAAGCAGCAAACCAACTGGCACAAAAATACCTGGAATTGAAGCAGAAACAACTGAATCAATCGATTGAACCTGCGGATTTTCCTGATGAATTGCGTCGCGTTAGACACTACATCACTACCCGTAATGTTTACGGCGTAGACCTCAATCCCACGGCGGTAGAATTGGGGGCACTGTCTTTGTGGCTCAACTCCATGCACCGGGCGAAGTTCATTCATGAAGATGGCAGAGAAGAATGGGTAAGGGGAGCAACGCCTTGGTTTGGATTACGACTGCGAACGGGTAACAGTTTAATTGGCGCACGCCGAGCAGTCTGGACAAAGGTGCAATTGTTGGCAGGAGTGCATCTCAAAAGCGGTAATGAGGCGGTGGAACCCCGTCAACTTCAGCCAGGAGAACAGCGACGCAAAAACGAAGTTTATCACTACCTAGTGTTTGACCCTGATATGGTTCCGACTGCTGGCGATGCTTTGGTCAAGCAGTTTCACCCCCAAGAAGTGCAGCAAGCTAAGGACTGGCACAAAAAAGAAGTCAAAAGCAAATGGACAGAAGCAGGGGTAAACTTAGCCCTGGCTGTTAGCGATTTAATTGACCAACACGAGCAGCAATATGCCAAGGAACGGTTAGCAGCATTAGAGAAAACAGCTTGTCCTGGTAGTGTGTGGCCTCAACCCCCAGTAACAGAACCCGGCCCCAGTTTGGCGTTACAAGAAGAGGTGAAGGCAAAACTAGAATCTACTTCTGGTAGTTTTCAACGGTTGAAATTGTTAATGGACTCTTGGTGTGCGTTATTTTTCTGGTCGGTGGATGAAGTGGAGGCTTTGCCAAGGCGAGAAGACTATTTAGAAGCAGCGCAGATATTGTTAGCGCAGAAAGGAGATTTAAGTATTAAAGCCTTTCGCTGGAATTTTGATGGGGCGAACTTGCTCAAAGCTACTGCACAGACTGATTTAGATACAGATTTGCTGTGTGCGGCGGTGTCTTGGTATCGTGTGAGTCGGGATGTTGCAGAACAGGAGAGGTTTCAGCATTGGGAGTTGGTGTTTTCTGAGGTGTTGGGGTGTGATGCGAGTCAGTCGAAAGGGTTCGATGTGATTTTAGGAAACCCGCCTTGGATACCAATAGCTTGGTTAGATAGCACTCTGTTGAGTGATTTTGACCCTCTTTTAGGTGTTCGTGATGCTAAAAGTGCAACTTATGATCAAGAACGACCTCGAATTTTAGGGGAAGAAGCAAAATGTAACATTTACCTTGATGCTCAAAGAAAAAGTATTGGTAGTGTTGTTTTTCTTAATTGCCATAGGCTTTATAAAAGTTTACTTGCTAGTCAGACTAACCTCTATAAAAATTTTATTGTTCTGTGTTGGAGATTATTAGCTCCGACAGGTTTTGGAGGACTAATACATCAAGAAAGCCCCTATAATGATCCCAGAGGTGGCTTTTTGAGAAGCAGTTATTACCAACGTTTAGTTGCACACTACCACTTTAAGAATGAACTGAAATTATTTGAGGATGTTGGTGATGAGGCTGAATTTAGCCTTAATGTATTTGGTCATAAAAAG
The DNA here is from genome assembly GCF_036916985.1 of Nostoc sp. Lineage (GTDB taxonomy): Bacteria > Cyanobacteriota > Cyanobacteriia > Cyanobacteriales > Nostocaceae > Nostoc. The sequence continues at coordinate 733 of NZ_JBALFD010000090.1, read as the reverse complement.
AAAAAGATTAGCTTTATTCACCTTTCTCATCTCTACCTGCCTAGCACTATAGCATCTTGTCGTTTTCATAATAGTATTTCAGAACCCATTCCAGGGCTTAAAACAGATAACGGAAAATGGGAGATAAAAGGACATAATGACCGGATAGTAATAGTAACAGACACAACTCTCAAGGTATTTCATGCGTTGTTAGAAAATTCAAATACACCAATTATTGAATCACGCTTACCGCAAGTACATACCAAACAACTTGTTAATGTTATAGAGAAAATTAACCAAGCTCTAAAATTTCTTCCTGAAATTCAGGAATGCTATTACCCCTCATACATGTTTCATGAAAGTTATTCTCCAAGAGATGGAATAATTACAAGGCAAGATAATCCTAGTTTTCAACCACACAATTTAATAGAGTGGGTTGTAAGCGGCCCTCACTTTTATGTCAGCACGCCTTTTAATAAAACAGCAAGAACTCGCTGTCAATCAAAAGCAGCTTACGATGATATTGATTTAACTAATATAAGTGAGGACTACATACCACGTGCTGCATATCGGCCTGGAAATAAAACAAATAACTCTGCTGCTTTTTTAGCAGCAATTCCAAAATTTCCTGGTTCAGAATCAGTAATAAAATTTTATAGATATAGGAATCCTATTTGATTTTTGAAAAAGAGTACGAGATAATGCGGGTGAGTGTAGAAGTGTAAAAGCAGACTATGATAAATCAGCATCTACA
>NZ_JBALFD010000089.1:0-106022 GCF_036916985.1 Nostoc sp. | reverse complement strand
TCAGGGGAAAACGCCACTGAATTGACCCTAGAATCATGCCCGACAAAGGGTTGACCAATGGGCTGACCATTCACATCCCACAACCGTACTGTCTTGTCATCACTGCCACTGATAATCCGCTGACCGTCGGGGGAAAATGCCACTGAATTGACCCCAGAATCATGCCCGACAAAGGGTTGACCAATGGGCTGACCATTCACATCCCACAACCGTACTGTCTTGTTAAAACTGCCACTGACAATCCGCTGACCGTCGGGGGAAAATGCCACTGATAAGACCCCAGAATCATGCCCGACAAAGGGTTGACCAATGGACTGACCATTAACATCCCACAACCGTACTGTCTTGTCATCACTGCCACTGACAATCCGCTGACTGTCGGGGGAAAATGCTACTGAATTGACCCCAGAATCATGCCCCTGAAGGAACAACAAGACTCTACCAGAGGATACTTCCCAAACTTGTACAGTACCCTTACTATCTCCAATCACCAATTTTTTGCCATCAGCACTAAATGCCACCGACGAGACCGCTCCGAGAACTGGCGCAAAGACCGAGTTTGTGAGATCCGCTCCCATCAAATTTATCCACCGCAGGCTGGCATTAGCAAAGTTTACGTCTGTAATAACAGTATGGCTGAGATCAGATTTTTCTAGACTATAAGGATTTCTTGCTAGTAGTAATTTCACTAGGTTGCCACCTATATAACCCACCTGAGTCTGGGTTTGGCCACGGGTTGACTGAATTAGTGCGAGCAACTGTTGTTTAAATACTTGCTCATCTAACATTGGCACAGCTAAATCTAGCACTGCTTTTGCCAAGGGAGCCGTACCAAAATAATTAGATAATTTTTCTAAAGATGCTTTGGCGAATGAATTTAGCGGTGCTATTGAGAGTGGTTGTTTATCTTCTCCGCACTGTCGTTGAAAGTATTCTGACCAAGTGTAATCTTGTGGTGGAACAGTATCTAAATGAGACTGTGCTTGAGCCAGTTCTGTGAAGTCGGGAGCTAAAACGCCTAACTCTGCCACCAGCTTATAGGCAGCAAAAAATTCCAATAACGAACGATGGGCGGGGCTGTAGTCTCCTTCCGCATTACGAATTAGCATTGTCTGCCCCATCATGTCATGATGCCAGTAGTCTAAATCTTTTTCTTCTTGGACTACAGCAGGAAATAAACGCCGAATCCGGTCGGGAAATTCTTTGTAGTTCATGCTCATCTGGTCTGTTGAGAGCATTTCCCAGGACAACTCACACAAAAAATAGAGCTTATCTGCCAATGAGGTAAAGGTACGGTTGGTTTTGATATCTCTCTCCATTTTGTGCCGCACAGCATATAAATATACCCGTGATATATCTACTGGCTTGCCCGCCTCAATTTCTGGCAAAGCTTCTATAATTAGTTCCGTCATTACGGGACGACGTGCTAAATCCCGCAATGTCGGATTACTCATTATCTGTTCTACGGTTTCTGGTTCAGCACGAAACGCTAATACTTGCCGAATTTGCTCGTCATCAAATTTTTCTAATTCCAGCACTTCAAAGCGCGGTGTCTCTAGAGGCAAGTTAATTGTAGATGCTTGCAATTCTGCACTTAGCAAAGCCCTACCTTCTTTGGCTTCTGGGAAATGTTCGGTGCGACAGGTGAGAATTACCTTTGCCCCTGGTACTACTACTTTGGCAAGTTCCCAGAAGTTGTTGATCATTTCTTGGCGATTGACTCTAGCTGCCATTTCATCAAAGCCATCAAAAATCAACAACACTTTACCCATGCGGTTGAGTTGTTCAAAGGCAGAATAACCAGGCAGTGGGATTTCATGCTTGCGAAAAAAGAATTCTGAAAATAGCGATTCTACACTGACTGCTTTGGCATAGTCCCGTAAAGGAATGACTAATGGTAGACGTGGGCGTTCTACTCCCCGGCGTTGAGCATCCCGATAGCGTTGCAGGGCAGTCCAGGCATAATGCAACCCAAACCAGGTTTTGCCAGTGCCAAATTCACCCAAAATAGAAAGGTGTTCTTTCGCAGGATCATCAAGCCAACGTTCAACATAACCATCAATCCAACCATCAGCTTGAGCGTAACGGCTTATGCCCATTTTCTGCTTTGAGATGGGATCAAATTCCTCTTTGGTACAAGCTAGGGGTACATAAGTGCGGTCAATTCCCCGTTGCTTGATTTCATTTTCTAACCAGTTGAGGTAGACATTAAAATCGGCATCCCGATCTAGCAACTCATCAAGGGTGTAGCAAAATAAATCCAGGTTTTCTTGCTTGCTCACCTCATCTTTAGCAGCGCGACTGACACGGCGATTGGTGATTAGCCAACCTATATCTGTTTTTCGAGCATTTACTGACTGTCGCAAGGCAGCAACATCTGCCATTCCGGCTTCTCCTGTAATGCCGCGCACCAAAACTCGGTTATATCCCTTTTTCTCTATAGGGTTATTGACATTAATAATCCACTCAAAATAATTTTCATTGCTAATTTCACCTTTTTCAAAGCCATAACGTAAGGCAGTGAACCAAGCCCGTAATTGCTCTGCTAATTTATCTGTCTGATTTGGTTGACTCGGAGTTTGTACAGTAGATTCAACAGCTGGTTTATTTGTTGTTTCTTTCCTAAAAAAGAGATTAATACACCCTAAATTGTTAGAAATGAATTTTTGGGGTGCTGTTTCTAATTCCTGCCGCAAGAATGTTACTAGTGTTTCGTTCGTGACCCATTGGTTAGATAGATCAGCCAAGTCAAATCCGCGCAAAATCACGCTAGTGAGTACGCTGCTGGCTCCACTCACGTTTTCATGGGCTAGCTCAAATTCTCTGCAAGCGGCAATAAAACAGCGATCGCGTGTATTTCCGCGATCGCCTGGATCGGCTTCTGTAAAATTGAGTAGTTCCCCACTGTAACAACAGTCCAACCAAATAATCTGCTGCCTGACTGGGCTTTCTTGCAATAACTCACGTAGCCACTTTAATTGCAGTCCCCAGTTCCCATCACAATCGGTATCACTGGTAGCTAGAAAACCTTCTTTAATGCGTCCTTTGCTGCGAAGACCATGCCCTGAAAAATAGAACAGGGCTGTATCTGGAACGCTTTTACCTTCAGGATAAAAGAGTTGTTCTAAAGCATCTTTTAAATCTGCTACCTTGATTTCCTGGTTTGGTGATATGCGTGGTGCATCACCTTCAAACGGATCTAGGAATTCTGGCAATCGCTTGACATGAAAATTTCCAGCTTCACTGAGTCGCTTGGCGATCGCTTCGGCATCGTTAGCAGGCGATCGTAAGGCTGACAATCCTGGAATATTATACTTATTAATACCAACAACTAAAGCATCCTTACTCATCTTACTAAATATTTACCCATGAAAGTCACTTTTCCTTTAGAGGCGTAAATATTGGTCTGTCGCCATCTAAACCTCGTAACAAATAAATTGTCAATTGCTGACCTAATTCTTTTTCTTGCTTCGGATTAATAGGTATTCGCCAACGAAGAGATTTGTAAAGTTCTAAGCGATACAAATCAAACGCAGATTCCAATAAGTTACAGTAGACACTTGCGGCATCAACTGCCCAGTAATAAGCAAAAATTGCTCCCAGAAAAGCAGCAGGGATAGCCCACCAAGCCCAAACAGTCCAAACGAGAAACAGCAAACTCCACAGCCAAAAACGGGCTGCTGTATTCAGATTTGACCGTGCTTCCTGTAATTCTTTCTTCACTCCATCCGGTAATAGTAGCCAGAGGCGAGACCAGCAAATTACAGCATCCAAGCCATACTTATCAAAAGGGCGGCTTTCAGATGCTCTAAGAATATTACCTAACTTTGTAGGCATTAACCTATTAGGTTGAGATGGAAATTGCATAAGTTGTCCATCCAGTGTTACATATTCCTCTAATTCTTCGTCAGTTATTTGTTTATCTTTTTGATTAGCCAGAGTTTGCCAACGATTTTCTTTTCGTTTAAATTCATGCTTTTTTTGCTGTATCATCCAGCGTCGTAAGAAAAGTAGGGGAGACAGCCAACTAGGCCAATAGCCTTCTAAAAATCTGAGAATAAATAAATCGAACCTTTGAACCACAAAACCTGAGACAGCAATAATCAGCAAACCACTTACCATCACAGCAATCAACAAAGATTCTGATTGCTGTTTAAGCCACTCTTCCAAGGGTTTTCTACCAAAACGCCACACCCAAGCTAGTAATCCCCCAATCCAGAAAACAAAGGCTGGTGTTAGTATGTTCGCAGCCCAGTTTTCTGCCAGCTTTCCACCCAGACTTTCCAAAAATTTGGTTGGCATATTTTGTAACTAATCAGCAGGTATTAGTGGGACATTATGAGTCGGACAGTTTGGTATCTTTGCTCCGACAACGCGACGATACCAAGTATAATCGTCCCCTTCAGGACATCTATATTTTGAAGCGGATATTGGTTGACCTTTACCTGGAAGTTCTTCAAAACCTTTTGATACCTGTTTTTTACTGAGAAATTCAGCTATCCAGTTGCGAGTATCTGGGTAAATTTTGAGCATTTCTAAAATCTGTTCATGAACTGGCTCCCCTGCTTTAGCTTGTGCCAATAGTTCAGACAATTGGCGGTCTACTTGAACCGCATCATCTCCTAAAATTTCTGGAAGAAGGGGACGAATCGAGCGACTTCCCTCTAGAATATCTTCAGGTTCAAACACCACAATTTAAAACCTCATTATGTAAAATTAATGGCTAATTCTTTTACATATACACTGAAACAGATTAACATAATTAATTTTTGAGCATAGATAAAAGACAATTTTTAGTCCAAAAACATAATGGGGCGCACAGTTAGCTGTACGCCCCCACGAATGAATGTATTCCACTGAATTGAAATATGTGATTTAAATGATCGAATTGCTCAAAAATACGATGCCGATCGCACATAAAGCGAAGCCAGCAAGACTCATTTTCCAGGGTAAAGTTCGGTTGATTTCTCCCATACCCATTGCCACACCAATTTCTCTAGCACTCATGGCAACTGCAAACAGAGTTAAGGTAATGCCTAGTATATATGCAACTACTGGTATTATTTCTGCACTAATAATAGATTCAGCATCAGCGTAACCCTGAAATAAACCAGCACTAATACTTACCAGAGCAAGCACCAGAAAGTTTAGTTGATTTGGCATCATCAGCATAGTACCAAAAACAATGGTAGAGATAGCGATGGCTGCGCCAACGCTTTCAGCGAACGCTATTTCTGTGCCTGGTAAATTTAGCTGCAATAGATGAATTACAATGCCCAAAACTGTTGCGAAGATAAAACATCCAGCGATCGCAGCGCCACGAGCAAACACAGATGAAAGTAAGCCAATCGCAACAATACCAACTAAACAATTTAAGCTGATTACTGGATCTGCCAATCCCCAGAGAAAGCCTTCCCAGGCGTTAGAGATGGCATGGTCAACTGGTGTACCACTCAATGAACTCAGTAAGCTAATTAAAATTAAAGCTGCGATCGCCCCAATATGGCGAGGCATTAACTTCGAGGTATAAAGTTCCTTTGAGACAGATGATTCTGATAATTTAGTCTTGAACATCACTATAAGCCAAATTAGTTTTTTCGGTAATTTATACTACCCATCTATTCCAAAAAACTAACGTAGTAAAAAAAAGTATTAGGCGAATAGAATTCGCTACTACATAAAAGTTAGTCCACGAAGATGGACTAAGATAAAATCAAGGATTTTTAACCCACGTTCGCGTAGCGTTCCGTAGGAAAGGTGGGTTTTGTATATGTAGCCGCGACTTCCAGTCGCCCGATGAGTAATAAATATAGACTTTTCAAACAACCTCCGAGTCGGAGAGGAAAGGTTTTAAGTAGTAATTTTTTTTTAGTGATCTTTTTATTCAGCTAATTAGACAGATACTATATGCAAATCCAGGCTTATGATAAAGCTTCTGACTTCTGAATTGTTCTTCAACCTAGTATTTATTCCAAAATGGCATGTTCCCCTTTACCCAACTTAAAACTTATCTTAACTGAACTCTATCAAGAAGAAGATTAATCTAGAAAATATCTTCATTGAAAGAGAGAATGAAATTCATCAAATTGCTACTACTTAGTATTACTCTCATCTTCTTTGTATGGATTAGTCCACTACAAGCTAGTCCAATAGCTCAATTGCCAACGCCTTTACCTTCAGTTGCACAACGGGAAACAACATCTCTGCAAAAGTCACAGGATGTATTGACTGTTGCAACTTTTAATGTGGAAAATTTAGACCCTGAAGACCAACGCTTTGATAATATTGCTAAAATTATTGGCAATAATTTGAACGCACCAGATGTCATCAGTTTAATTGAAGTTCAGGATAACAACGGGCCAAACAATGATGATGTTGTTAATGCAAATCAGACTTACCAAAAACTGATTGATGCGCTCAAAAATATCGGTAGTCCAGCATACGAGTTTGTTGATATTCCGCCCAGCGACGATCGAGATGGTGGAGAACCTGGAGGCAATATTCGGGTTGGTTTCTTATTTCAACCCAGCCGGATAAATCTCGCAAAACTACCCCGAAAAGGCGGTTCATTAGATGCTGTAGCTATTACTCAAGGTACAAATGCTCTCGACCTCTCGCTTAATCCAGGTCGGATTGATCCCACGAATCCTGCTTTCGATGAAAGCCGCAAGCCACTTGTAGCAGAATTTATTTTTAACGAGCAAAAACTGTTTATTATTGCTAATCACTTTGTTTCCAAGCTTGGAGGTTCTCCCAGCGATGTTAAACGAGTTAAACAAGCCGAAATTGTGAATGGATTCGTCACGCAACTATTAGAAGCTGACCCACAAGCTAAAGTAATTGTACTGGGTGATTTAAACGATTTACCAGATTCCTTAACTCTGAAGACCTTAGAGGGTAACATTCTGGAAAATCTGACGGATCGTTTACCTGTTAGCGATCGCTTTAGTTTTAAATTCCGTGGAAATAATCAACTTATTGACCATTTGTTAGTCAGTGAAAATCTTTCTCGTGTTGCTCAACCGGAAATTGACATTGTGCATGTTAATGTTGGCTTTCGTCAACCTGTTAGCGACCACGATCCTGTGATTGCAGCGTTTACATTACCTGCTAACCAGTCCACCTCTGAAAACATTCCTCCTGTCGTTCAACCTACTCCCACTCCTGCAAGTGATTCGGCGATTATATTGCCTCAATTATCCAAAGTTGCTTTAGTGAAAGAACTCGCTAAGGAGTATACGCCAAGCAAAAGTTTGAATTACGATCGCGCCAGAGATCAAATGTTTGGTGTTATTGACAACCAAGCAGGTATTGTCACAGATATTTATGCTAGTTACCCAATTCGTTTAAGTGGCAATGGCGATCCTAGTCAGGAAGCTGACAAATTAGGACTGAATACCGAACACGTTTGGCCACAAAGTAAAGGTGCCCAAAAGGGTAATGCCAAAAGTGACCTTCACCATCTGTTTCCAGCGCGAGAAGATATTAATACTGAGCGAGGTAATAAACCCTTTGACGATATAGCCGACACAAGTACTAAGAAATGGTATCGAAATGATACTGTCCAATCTACAATTCCTACTAGTGCAATTGACGAGTTTAGCGAATCAGCATCTTCTAAATTTGAGCCTAGAGAGAAAGTAAAAGGGGATATAGCCAGGGCAATTTTCTACTTTTACACTATTTATCGGGATCAGGCTAAGAAAGTAGAAGAAAATTACTTTCAGAATCAGCGTCAAACTTTGTGTAAATGGAATCAACAAGACCTACCTGATATTACTGAGATAGAACGGAGTCATGCGATCGCCCAATTTCAGGGTAATGAAAATCCATTCGTGTTAGATGTCACGTTGGCAGAACGAGCTTATTGTAATTCCTGAAACGGGAATATTTTCTTGATGAAGGCACGAGACAGATCGCGCAGCTAAACCCGGATTTCTCACGCATAGTGTAGGCAGAGGGGGAAGGGGAGTGTGGGGAGTCGGGGGAGTGTGGGGGGTAAGACTTCTTCCCCATCCTCCCACACCTCCCAAGGACTTGCAAATAAAAAAAACTCAATAGACATCTCCGAAAAAGAATTGTTTTGACGTAGCAGTGCTACGTCTCTATAAGGGTTCTGGGTAACGCATTTTTAATTTCTGGAGATGTCTAATTACTTCTTGTGGGGTGGACATCTTGTCCGCCCCAAAAGATGTCCACCCCACAAGATTGGATAATTTATCAAAGAAGGCAGGAGGAAAACTACCCAACGCTTCAAACAGACTCGATTAGAATCGGAATCTCAATGATGAACTCTGTGCCTTGAAGCGGTGCAGAAATACACTTGAGTTGACCACCATGTTTGTTAATAATTTGGTAGCTAATCGACATTCCTAAACCTGTACCTGAACCAACAGGTTTAGTTGTAAAAAACGGGTCAAAAATTTTTTGCTTTACTGCTTCTGTCATACCGCAGCCATTATCAGCAATCCGAATTATCACTTTATTCGTGTCTAAAACCTCAGTGCAAATGCGAATATAGGGATTGTTATTTATCAGTTGTTGGTTGCCAGTTGTTTTTACATTAACCGCTAACAAATTGCAACCAACGATTGATTCTCTCAAAGTATCAATAGAATTATTCAGGATATTCATAAATGCTTGATTGAGTTGTCCAGCATAGCACTCAACTTGAGGTAAATTGCCGTATTCTTTTATCACTTGAATATCTGGATGATTTCCTTCGCCTTCCAAGCGATTTTGCAAAATTAAGAGAGTACTATCAAGACCTTCGTGGATATCAACTGCTTTTTTTTCTGCTTCATCTAGCCGCGAGAAGTTACGCAAGGATAAGACTAGGTTGGAAATGCGCTGAGTTCCCATTTTCATGGAAGATAAAAGTTTCGGTAAGTCTTCTTTAATAAAACCAAAGTCAATTTTTTCAATATGAGTTTGAATTTCTGATTCTAAATGGCAATGACATTCTTGATAAAGGGTAATCAAATTGAGTAAATTTATAATATATTCATTGGTAATAACGATATTACCCTCAATAAAATTCACAGGATTATTAATTTCATGGGCAATACCGGCAACTAATTGCCCCAATGAAGACATTTTTTCAGTTTGAATGAGTTGAGCTTGCGTATTTTCAAGTTCCTTTAAGGTCAGTTTGAGTTGACAGTTAGCTGCTTCTAGTTGTGCAGGACTCGGTAAAGCTATAGCTTGGGGAATGATGGGTAACAGTGCGATCGCTGTATATAGTGAGATAATAGCCGTAATAAACTTGATGAAAGTGGATAACCAATAAGTTGGATGCCAAAGCGTCCATACATCCATTACATGGGTTGTACCACAAGAGACGATAAAAGCTCCAAATAATAAAAGTATCCATTTGAAGGGGAAATCCTTTCGCTTGTGGACAAAGTAAATCAGGATGATGGGGATAGAATAATATACCAAAGCAATCAGAGAATCTGAGATGATATTTAGCCACACTAAATTCGGCTTCCAGAGATAACAATGTCCATGTGGAATAAATGAACTCTCTGTCAAAAAATTTTGCAAAAGTTCCAGCATACACCGCCAAACGAGGTAATTTGTCATTTAATAGTTGACAAATTATACACGCTGGATAACAAATTGTCCTTAATATTAAAGGCTGTACTAGTACAAGAAGGCGGAAATAAACTACCCATTCCAAATTAATGAAACGCTTAGGCTGTATTCATTTTAAAATTTAAATTTTAAATTTTAAATTCCGCCTTGCGGTACTAGTGTAGTAATTCTTCAACTTGATGTTGGCTCCACAAAGTTCTGTATAAACCCTGTTGTTTTACAAGTTCTAAGTGATTGCCTATCTGTACAATTTTTCCCTTTTCCATCACAAAAATTCGGTCAGCAACCGCTGCTGCTGATAATTGGTGCGTGATAAAAATTACTGTTTTGCGTTTAGTATCATCGGAGAGATTTTTGAGGATTTGCGCGGCTGTTTGATTATCTACACTAGAGAGGGCATCATCCAAAATTAATACTGGGGCATTGATCAGCATAGCCCTAGCTAAAGCAGTACGTTGTCGTTGACCGCCAGAAAGAGTAATACCGCGTTCACCAACAATAGTTTCATATTGCTGGGGAAAATTGTGAATTTCTGATTCAATTTGGGCAAGTTTAGCAACAGATTCTACCTGCTCTTGTTCGCTAACTGGATCGCCGTAGCGGATATTATTTTTGATTGTAGTACTAAATAGAAAGCTATCTTGAGGAACGTAGGCGATCGCACCTCGTAAATCTGCCAAAGCAATCTTAGTAATATCCACCCCATCTAAAAACAATTGTCCTGATTCAATATCTAACAAGCGGGGCAAAGCATTGGCCAAAGTTGATTTCCCCGAACCAATTGATCCAACAATAGCGACAGTTTCTCCAGCAGCAATGGTAAAGTTCACATTTGCTAAAGCTGGAGTAGTTGAACCAGGGTAATTGTAAGTGAGATTTTTCGCTGTCAGTTCCCCTTTCAGTTCAGCCACCGGCAGATGTATGGCATCGGCTGCATCTTTAATTTTCGGTGTGACAGAAAGAATAGATTCCAGCCTATCAATACTAACTTCACCCCGTTGGTAGGCAGTAATTGTGAATCCTAAAATGGCTGTGGGGAAGGCCAAACGCTCTACATAAATTAACAGTGCTAAAAAGTCGCCAACCTCAAGCGTCCCAGAAGACATCCGCGCTGTCCCTAGCCAGATGATGATCAGTGAACTGATATTAGCTAGCCCGCCAATTAGCGGAAACAGTGTATTTCGGATTTTTGCCAGTTCTAGATTGGCAGTCAATAGCTGCTGATTTTTCTTGGCAAAAGCTCGACGCTCGTTTGCTTCTTGGGCATAGATTTTAATTAAGGCAATGCCACTGATATCCTCCTGAATGAGTTCGCTGATGTCAGAGAGTTGCTCTTGGACTGTTGCTTGTTGTTTACGTAGGCGAGTGCTAAACAGACTCACCAACAAGAACATAAAAGGGTACACTGCCAGGGAGGCTAGTGTGAGATCCACACTAATCGCCAGCATTACTGGCAATGTCAGGGCATAAGCAAAGGCTGTATTTGCTAAACTCAAGACCGCAAAACCCAACAACCGCTTGATATTGTCTACATCACTGGTAGCCCGACTAATCAAATCGCCAGCAGTATTACTAGCAAAATAAGCAGGCTCCAGCTTGAGTAAATGTTCAAAAATCCGTTGTTTCAGGTCAAATTCCACTTGACGCCCCACCCCAAATAGCCAAATGCGTGATGCCATTCGCATTAGCCACATTGCCGAACTGAGTAAGACAATGATTACTACATAATGTAATATTTGGTTCCAGTTGAAGGTTGTTGAGAGCTTGTCAACACCAGCACGAATCAACCAAGGGATATAAACGCCCAGTGCATTGACAGACAACAAAGCGAGAATGCCTAAGGACGCCTCCTGCCAATGGGGTCGTAAGTAAGCACTGAGTTTAGCGAGTCGTCGAGATTTTGCCATTAAAGCAATTTTGCAACTTTATCATCCTAGATTAACTGCTAGTCCAAGAAGGCAGCTATGTAGGGGATTGGGGACTGGGGATTGGGGATTGGGAAAGAATGGGGTCTGAATCCCTATTTAAATTTTCTCAATCCCCAAGTCTTTAGTTTAATGAAACCCTTGCAAATTCGTAATTCCGAATTTCGGGTAGCGTTACTAAAGCGTGGCATTGGGGCCTTTTTAGTATTTCTTTTTTACCATACTCAGTACTGAGTGCTGAGTGCTGTTAGCAGGCCGTTTAGCCAGTGCTGAGTAAAAATAGTATTCAGTACTTTTGCCCTTGGTTTTTGTCCCGCTCCTTGTGGGCGGTCTTTCAACTCAGCACTCAGCACTATGTACTCAGCAGTCTTCATTTTATGACCGCTGAACACGCAAGAACCTATAAATTTCAACGAGATAACTTTCCCAAGTTCTGGTTGTCAATTGCAACGTTTCTGCATTTGGTACAAAGTCTTCAAGTCGTAAACCCCGTGTGCGAATATCTTGAGGATTTCCTTGTAAGAGGTAGGGAGGCACTTTCAAATTATAAGAAAGAATGCTGTCCCCCATCACATCTGAGATGTTTGCTGTGGTGCTTGGTTGCCCTAACGCCACTAGTGTCCCAGATGTTGGAGTAGCGGTTGCTACATAATTTTGACCTGCCATTGCTCCTAGAGGTGCGCGATAAAGGAAATAGGCGACTGCTGGTGTACTTGACAACAGCAAAATCGTCAGTGCCCAACCGAGCAAAACTCCTCCTGGTTTCTCTATCCCACCTGCTTTGATTTTCTGAGCAGCCAGAATCATCAGCAAAACAGAGGCTCCTAGAGGCTTAAGTGGAAAAGACAGCATCCTCCATAACGACGCCACAGCTGGTTCACTGGGGTTAAGAAATGATAGGGCTACGATTACCAAGATAACGACTAAGATTAATCGCCCAACAAAAGTTCCAGAGGGATAAAATCGCTGGAACAGAGAATATACGATAGTGCCAATCAGCAGCCACAGCAGTACCCGGCTTAGCAATAGAAACATAGATTAACTCTCAAATTTTCTGGTGCGGTGAGCCAGTGTGGTGATGAGGCAGCCCGTTTTGATCGGGGTTTCCACGCTAGTTCTTCAACGGGGGAAACCCCGGTAATGAACGCAGTGGCTCCCCAGTTGGGACTGCCGTGCATGATTTCCCTGAATAAAACAACTGGCGACTTCTTAGCCATAGCAACGCTAGCAGCGTCACCCGTAAAGGTCAACCTAGAGGTTTCGGGAAATGGATTTATTTGATTGTCAAATTGTAATCGCACTGTTTGACTTAAAATATCTCAAACCTCACACCCAAAGACTACCGTCGTAGTGATTTTAGTGCAATTTTTTGACACTGCGTCCATTATTTATAATTTTCCAGAAGAGTAATCTGGTACCGGTAAACTAAATTAATTGAAAACCCACTCAAAAGGAAAAAGTATGTCGCCTGGAAAGCCTACTATTTTGGTAACGGGGGGAGCTGGATATATTGGTTCTCATACGGTGCTTGCTTTGAAGCAAGCGGGTTATAACGTTGTCATCCTTGATAATCTGGTCTATGGGCATCGCGACTTGGTAGAAAGGGTTTTACAGGTAGAACTGATCGTAGGGGATACAGGCGATCGCGCCTTGCTCGATCGCCTATTTAAAACCCACGATATTGCCGCTGTGATGCATTTTTCTGCTTATGCCTACGTAGGAGAATCGGTAACTGACCCGGCGAAATATTACAACAATAACGTCCTTGGTACTTTGACCTTGTTAGAAGCGATGCTGACGGCATCTGTAAAGAAATTTGTCTTTTCTTCTACCTGTGCCACCTACGGCGTACCAGAATTCGTGCCCATTCCCGAAAACCATCCCCAAAATCCGATTAATCCCTATGGCGCTACAAAGCTGATGGTAGAGCGGATTCTCTCTGATTTTGATGTCGCTTACGGTTTGCAATCAGTGCGTTTCCGCTATTTTAATGCTGCTGGTGCTAATCCCAATGGCTTACTCGGCGAGGATCATAATCCAGAAACCCATTTGATTCCGTTGGTGCTGATGACAGCTTTAGGCAAACGAGAATCGATCTCAATTTTCGGCACCGATTACCCCACGCCCGATGGTACTTGTATTCGTGATTATATTCATGTTAACGATTTAGCAGATGCCCATATTTTGGGATTGGAATATTTATTAAAAGGTGGCGATAGCGAAGTTTTTAATTTAGGTAATGGCAGCGGTTTCTCTGTTAGAGAAGTCATTGCCGCTGCCGAAGAGGTGACAGGAATTTCCATACTAGTAGAAGAACGCGATCGCCGTCCTGGCGATCCCCCAATTCTCATTGGCACCAGTGAGAAAGTCAGAACAATCTTAGGCTGGCAACCTCAGTATCCATCTATCCAAGATATTGTCGCTCATGCGTGGCAGTGGCATCAAAAGCGACATAAGTAAGAAATGGGGAATGGGGAATGGAGAAAGACTTGTTGTAAGTTCTCACTCAAGTCACCTTGTCCCCCTGCCCCCTGCCTCTTCTCTACTCCCTATTCCCCACTTCCCCCTCTCGTCCCTCGTAGTGCAACAACTAAGATGGCAATGAATCCGATAATTGGCAGTGCGATCGCCCAAGTTGGTAATTTCTGAGATTCTCCCTCTGCTAGATCACCATTGACATCTCGTATATTTCGTGTATTCTCTTGTGTTGAACCGCCTGCTACAGTAACTTCAAATTTGAACTCAAAGGGTTTGAATCTTGCCCCAGATGCAGGTTTCCCATTCAGTTGCAACTCATAAATACCTGGCTTGGGAAAAACAACTTCCGCACCTGGAATACCTTGATAGCGTTCAGCTGACACAGGTTTTAACTCTGGTTCTAGCAGTGCAGGCTCTCCGGCTGCATAAGGTTCGGCATAAACAGCCAACTGACAATTACACTGTGATAGGGGAATTACCCTTCCACCTCTGCGGGTAAGTGCAAACCAGGCTTGGCTCGGTTCTCCAGCACGGGGATTATCATTTGGTTCAATGTGGATAGTGGCACCGACATCTCCAGCTACTTCCACTTTATGAGCAGATGCAGGGTAAAGATTAGTCATTGATATAACTAAGCAACTCAGGAATAATAAATACTTTATTGTTCCTTGATTCTGCCAGGAAATGCCTTTGAGTAGGTAATGCCTCTGTTTTTGACTTGTTGGGATGAAGCCAGAAAATAAGGATGATTTACCGCGATTTGGTTGGGGGAACATAAAACTTTTCTACGGCTAACTTTGACCAAAAAAAGCGCGAACGGATTAGCAAGACACTGAGAGTAAAAAATACCAACAGGACTGCCGCTAATTTATTTCCCCAAGTTGATTGTAAGGAACCCAAGTAATGGGAACCAATCAACACAGTATGAATGGCACTCAAGAGCAAGGCTGGCACACCCAATAGATGAATCTGTCGCCAACGCTTGCCCCAAGATTTCTGCAAAGATTCCCAACTTGTGAAAGCGGCGGGGGACATTAATACCAATGCTACAGCACCCGCAGCCATACCCCACTGAAATTCTAGCGGCATAAAATCAAAAGCGGCAAAATTCCATTGCAATGAGTGTTCTATCATGTGGGCGGTGTGAACCACAGAAAGCACAAAAGCTCCCACTCCCAAGCCCCGGCGGTAACGCAGTGGTGAAGCCCACAAGCCACTAATGGGACGCGCAATTAGCGCCAAAATTAAGCAGATTAAGGCGGCGTGTCCGGTGTAATCTACCATTGTGTCACCAGTCCGCAATAAGGTGATAGCGCCAATGATCAGCGTCACCCAACCGCCTAATCGAAACAACTGACTGCGCCTGTCTTTACTTACCAAAGATGTGGAAACGCCTACACCTAGCATCGTTGGCAGAGTTCCTAAGCCAAAAGCTAGCATGGTTGCCCCACCCATCCATAAATTGCCAGTTTCAGCAGCTTTAATTTGGGCAGCATACAAAAAACCACAGGGCATTAAACCCCAAGTCATCCCCAAAAGCATTGGTGTCCACCATTTGGCTTTTAAGGAAAGCTTAACCATTCCGGTGCTGAGGCGATCGTGTAAACTACCTTGCAATAGGGGATGTAGCACAGGAATGCGTGGTAGTAAATCGGGTTTTACTTGTCCTAAGCCAAACCAAATCAACATCACACCAGTCAGAATTGCCATCCAGCGCCGGAAGTCGCTGCCAACACCCGCTAGCTGTCCACCTTGCAGCAATACCGAACCTAGCGCCCCAATGCCTGCACCAACTAGACCATAGCTCAACATCCGCCCCAGGTTTAGCAGGATATGAAATTTTAATTGCTGCTGCCAAGTATCGGACTTTTCTAAGGTTGATGTGCGCCCTAAGGAAGTTGTGTGTGGAATTTTTGGCTGATGAGACAAAGAAAACGCCACTGTTAGGGGGCCACACATCCCAAAGCAATGTCCAAAACTCCCCAGGAATCCCAGGATTGCGATCAGCAACAAATCTACCATAAAAAAGTCCTGAGTCTTGAGTCTTGAGTATCCGAATAAAGATTTTGAAGAAGTAATCAGAAATTCTTTTATTTTCTTCTTTACTCAGTAATCCCCTAGTGCGGCACTTTACGTGAAGTTGCGATCGCTGTCAAAAGACAAACCGTCAAACTTGATGTTCACTCTAGGAAAGAAAAAGTAAGAAAGCCTGGATGTCAACACTCGTATAATTCCAATACACAATCGTAAGTTTTAAACCACAATAAAATATATGCCGTATATAATTATACTTCCTGTAGTGTATAATTTTGATATATAAAGTAGCATCTACTTAAAAAAGTCTGTCCATTGGTTCGATTAGTACTTTAACAATATTCACAAACTTCTCTAACTAGATAATTTTCAACTAAACACGAGGATGAAAAATATGTTTTTTAACAATAAAGTGTATAAAGCAAATGATGTTTATGGTATAAGTCGTGACCTCCCTTTAAACTATGTAAAGAGGCAAGAAGTTGATCAAAAACTTATTGAAAATTTAGACAAAAGTAGACACATTGTTATATATGGTAGCTCCAAGCAGGGGAAAACATCTTTAAAAAAGAGTTGCCTTAAATCTGATGAATATATTAATATTCAATGTCTTAATCATTGGAAATTAACAGATATACATCTTGCTATTCTGAAACAAGCAGGCTACCAAACTACTCAATCTGTTAGACAAACTGCTTCTGGCAAGCAAAAGGTTGCAGCTTCTTTTGAAGGATTAGTAAATTTTTTCGGACTTGCTGGAAGTAAAGGAACAATTTCAACTGACACAGAACAACAAAAAACTACTGAGACTTTATTAGAAAATTTTGATGTTGATCCAGAAGATGTAAATGATATTATTGCTTGTTTGAATGCAATCAAATTTCAAAAGTATATTGTTTTAGAAGATTTTCATTATCTTGATATAGATATTCAAAGACACTTTGCAGTTGTATTAAAAGCATTTCATGAAGCATCTAAGTTTTGTTTCATAATTATAGGTGTTTGGTTAGAAGAGAATAGGTTAATTGTACATAATGGCGACTTGACTGGACGTGTAATTGCTATAGATGCTGACAAATGGACTCATAGAGAATTAATGCAAGTAATTGATGAGGGAGCTAAATTATTAAATATTAGTTTTACCGAACATTTTAAAACGACTGTTATAAAAGAATCATACGAGAGTGTTTATATAGTTCAAGAAGTTTGTTCTCAAGCGTGTCATCAAGAACAAGTAAAAGAAACCCAAAGCCAATTCCGTACCATTGGTGGTAGCTTGCTTGTGCATCATCTAATCAAATCTGTTGTTAATCAGCAAAATGGGCGATATATGTCTTTTATAAATCAATTTTCTGAAGGATTTCAAGATACACAGCTTGAGATGTATAAATGGATTCTTTATCCTATTCTTTCACTAAAATTAAAGGAGTTACAGCAGGGACTTACTTATGCACGAATACGTGAGGAACTTCAATCGCGTCATCCACAAGGAAAAAACCTTAATCCGGGGAATTTAACTCAAGCTTTAAAATCGACATCTTCACTTCAAGTTAAAAAAGGTATTAAACCAATAATAATTGATTACGATCAGACAAATAGACGATTAAATGTGGTAGACAGAGGTTTTTTAATTTGGCTTGCCAATCAAAATATACCAGAACTATTAGCAACAGTTGAATATAATTAGAAAATTTAACGCGATGTGCGACTTAATATTGCGTAACAAGTTCATCGAATTAAAGAGGATCAGAGTTATAGCAATTAAGCCAGAACTAGCTGTAACCATCTGCTTATTATTTCTGCTAGGCAATACCCAGTCTCAGCCAGAGTTACAATGGACGCCACAAATGGAAGCAGAATTTCAGCAGCGTTCCCAAGCCGCAATTACTCAACTCGCAGGTAAACACTATGGAAATACAGCCTTCGAGAATGAGAAGAGATCCTATCCCAGAGCGATGATTGACATTCTTGCAGGTAATCGAGAAAAAGCGATCGCATTTCTGCAATCAGAAGACGCAGATGCAGATAGAAATGCTCACACCTTAGGAATTGACTTTTATTCTGGTTTTACCCTCAAAGGTCAAGTCCGCAAATACTTCTATTTTGGCAAATATCTTGACCCAAAATATCGCCAGCGCATGAAGGAAGCAATGGGGATTTTGACTCAAAAAGACCCGCTCACACGCACCTTTCTCGAACCTCGCAAATTTTGGGAACAGTCAACCGATAATTGCAATACTTGGGTAGACTGCCGCAATACTGATAATTTAAAAGCAATGCGAGAAGTTGCCGTCTATTTGTTTGCTGAAGAAACTGGGAACGAAGAGACACGCAAAATATATAAAGAACGCATCCGCCGCAATGTTCGCACTCTCTACCAAATTGGACAAGGAGAATGGGATTCAGAAAACTACTTGGGACACGCTGTTACGACTTATGTAAATCTTTATGACTTTGCTCAAGATCGAGAAGTCAAGTCACTTGCTAAATCTGCACTCGATTGGTTTTTTACTTCCGGTGCGCTGAAGTATTGGCGGGGTGGATTTGGTGGGCCAAGTAAGCGCGATTATAATCAGGGGAATTGTGTTTGGTGTTCCCTCGCTACCCATGAATTAGGGTTGTACTTTGGTGATTCACCCTTAGCAGATCCTAAACCGGACTCCGATGAAGTCCACCTATTGACTAGCAGCTACCGTCCTCCGATAGCTGTTGTGGCTTTAGCGCGTAAGCAATTCAAAAAACCTGTGGAACTGCTAAATTCTAAACCAACTTACGAAAACTGGAAACCCGGTGGAGATAAAGCACCTCAGTTTCACGAAACCCTCTATTTTGGTAATTCTTTTCAGCTTGGCACATTAGCTCAAGGTTCCGGTGGAGACTGGAATGGCTTTAAGTTGATGGCATTTAATCAAAAACGCGGTGTTGATTACTTTATTGTATCAACAGGAATAGACCCCACTAAGATGTCTACTTCTTCTATTGGTGGTGATAACATTGCCCAGTATCGCAATTTGCTTATCTGGCTCAATGATAAACCTAAAGCGCCATTTCAATTTTTCTTGCCCAAGTCTGCCAAGTTAGAAACTCACAATAGTGTAACTTTTATCAAGTATGAAAAAACATGGCTGGCGTTGACACCAATTAATTTGCTCCTAGAGGGAATTAACACAACAGCAACCCAGAAAATTCACTCAAGATATCCCGATGACCAAATTCTGACTGCGGTGGGTACTGGGAAAACAGTAGCCGGATTTGCTCTAGAAGTCGGTGAACAAGAAACCTACGGTAGTTGGGAACAGTTCCAGCAGTCGATAGTAAATAAGTCGCTCTTAAACCTCAAGCAGGTTAATCGGGGAGTGGTTGAGTATCAAGGAGTTTTTGGTCAGGTAAAACTCCAATATCAGAGTTCTGGTTTACCAAAAGTTTGGCGCAATGGACAGTACCACAACTGGCAAAAGCATTTTGCTGTTTACCAAAGTACTGATGGTAATAAAATCCCCATTGATCAGGCATGGAAGGAAGGTAAGCTTAGAGTTGAGGCGGGTGGGTATCAGTTCCAAAGTCAAAGCAAATAATATAAGAGTAGCCTTTTCAAGGTGACTCGTAAAATCTCTTTTTTCCTATTTGTGTATTAAGAGAAATACAATGTTCGCTTAAGATGTTAAATCTGACAGGCTTAATGGTAGTAAGACTGTGAATATTGTCCAATCTGCAATATTGCTAACTTCTATCGTGCCTTGGAGGCATTCTACAAGCTTCTTAACTAATGTCAAGCCCAATCCTGTACCGCCAATTTTCCAGAAATTGTTGTAAGGAATTCGATAAAATGGCTCGAATATTTGAGATTGCTCTTTTTTAGGAATTATTACGCCAGAGTTGCTAACTGTAATTTCAAATAAGGGCACTTGAGAATTAATTTTCATACCAGATTGTTCATCTTTATTGATTACACTTTTTGTAATATAGATCATCTGGACAGTTAATCTAATCTCTTCATCAGGAGGAGAATATTTGCAGGCATTGTTGAGTAATTCGGAGATAATTTTGGTAACAGCTTCTAAGTCTGAAACCATAGGTGGTAAATTGTGGGGGATACTAACCTGGAAAATCTGTTGCTGAGATTGAGCAAGTTCTCGAAAATATAAGGTTAGATGAGGAAGCCAGTCTTGAAGTTGAAATGAAGTTAATTCTAATTGATATGCATCTGTGTCAATCATTTGCAGAGACAGCAAAGTGTTCACCGAATCTAGCCCTTCTTCACACTGTTGATGCAGAATAGTTACGTAGCCAGCTACAGATTCAAATGGAGAAAGTAGCTCTGAATTTAAAATGCCCTCTCGCTCCAGAAGATTTTCTAACACCGAAATTGTCATTTTCATGTTCAATAAAGGCATTCGCATTTCATTAGAGGCGGTTGCTAGAAAATTATTTTTCAATCGATTTATCCGTTGAGATTGTGATAATTGCTCACGTCGATAGCGATTGAGTGCTGTTTGAATAGCAACATAAAGTTGTTGTTCTTTGAAAGGTTTGAGGATGTAACCAAAAGCAAATGTCATGTTAGCCCGTTCCACAGTGCTTTTGTCAGAATGTCCGGTAATATAGATAACAGGGATTTGAAAACGATTCCAGATTAGTTCCGCCGCCTGAATACCGTCCATTTCACCCCGCAATTGCATATCCATCAAAACCAAGTTTGGCAGTAGTTCTCCAGCTTTCTCAATTGCCGTTTCTGCCGAATCGATAATATCTAAAACAGTGTATCCCAGCAATTCTAAAATTTCTTGTAAATTTATAGACAGGATATACTCATCTTCAACAATTAGAATCCGAACTTCTTCTGTTGTCTGTGTGTTTGGTAAAATGCTGGTCACGTTCATAAACTACTTTTTATAAAAGAAATTTTGAGACATCTACAAGTAATAAGAGACTATTTATAAAGTAAATCTTAAGTAGTGGCATAGCAAGGTTAAAATGTTGTAAAAAAAAATTGTAGGTTGGGGAGCCATTGCGTTGCGCGGGCTCCCCGCGTTGTAGCAAGTGGTGTTGGAGGCTTTACGTAACTCAACATCTTGATATATGGGACTCATATCTGATTTTTGAACAATATTTCAGATAAAGCCCTTATAAAACAGGCTTTTCAGTCTTAGGACGTTTTCAGAAATAAAATCGGAGTCCTATATGTTGGGTTGCGTTCTGCTCCACTCAACCTACGTCTTATGATTGTGGGGTGAGTATCTTACCCGCCCTGATAATGCAAGTTGTATACGTAACAGCTTAATTTAGATGAAAAGTGTGTTATGGAAGAGAATCTACACCGCTGTCTAGTAAAATAGCTTGCAAGATTCCTTACCTCACCTTGGTAAAGGAAAGTTCAATAAAAATAATCTTAAAATAATCTGATAAAATAATGCGAGAGAATAATAACTGAAATTTTGCTTGGCTCAACCTAGCGTATGCAAGATTTTGAAAGTAATCTCAGGTAATATTAGGCGCTGATGGCTTGTTGTTCAGATTCAACTAACTGATTATTAGGTACATCAAATCTAATAGTGCTGGCTGCCCAGTCTTTGAAATCGGGTGCTAACCAGACTAGCTTAGACAAAATTTCATCATTTACCCATAATACCAAGGGGAAGCGAAACTGTTTCCGAAACTCATCTCGCATGATATTGGTACTGATGATTAGTTGGTTTATTGCCACTACAGATTCTAAACCCCTGACCATCAAAGCATCGGGTTGAGTAGCACCAATTTCAGTTGTAATCGCTGTGTACAGTTTGTCAGCCGTAGGTGAGAGCAAAATTTCGTGGATATCTGCTGATGAAAATTCTGTTAACAAATTCAGCACTTGCTCTTGTCTTTGAACGCAGTTACAACATGCTAATAACAGTGAAAACTCTCCACCAGAAACCATCATTGCCCTTGCCAGCCTCTTAGTGGCTGCTATGCTGCTAACTGTGCTGTTTTCCGAATTACTTAAGCTAATCATTGCAAAATCCTGCTTTTGATTTTAAAACTAGTTGAGCTATATTCAGTGATTCTACCCTATTAATTTTTATTCAAAAGTGTTAAATGGGTAAGTTTTGATGACTTTTTCTCTGTAATACTAAGCATTATATAACGAACAATCATTTGGTGTATTATCTCATTTTTACAATTAAGGGAGAATGTAAAGGTAGTATCAACACAATATCTGTCAAAGGGGGCAGGCGAAAAATTAGCAATTGAATTATTACTGTATTCTCATAGATTTTCGCATCTGCCAGTGATTAAGTAATTTTTTCTTAATATATAGTTAAAAAAATACTCAGTAAAAGTTTAACAGTAAAGATTAGGAAGTGGGAAAAAACCTATAGAAATTTTCAATTGCGTTCCTACTTTGACATGGGGTTTCTCCGCTTTTCCTTTCTCCTGTAGTATTTCTAATCCCCCTGGTCCCTGCTCCCAGCAAGAACTGCCTAAATGAAGCAAGGTATCTCACAAAATCGCATCGCTCCCGGACAGATATTGAGAGTGGAGTAATGAAATGGTATCAGCCCAAGATGCAAAATTTTAGCTCATTACAGCTAATTCATCCGTTTGATAGAACTTTAACGTGAGTTCGACGAACCTCTCCCTGCCTTGAACTAAAGTTCAAGTCTGTCCCTCTCCGAGTCGGAGAGGGACGGTTTTGCGTAGTAAAACCTTCTTAGAGGTTTTTTGATTGAGCAAATTGGGTAGATATTATATGAGCAATCGAATTCACGTAACTTTAGATTGAAGATGTTGCTCCATCAGTCATTAGACATCTCCAGAAATTAAAGATGCGTTACCCAGAACCCTTGTAGAGACGTAGCACTGCTACGTCTTTACATTCTTTTTCGGAGATGTCTATTAGTCATTGGTGCTACTAAGGAGGCGGAGCCTCAACGACGAGCATTCCCAGTCGGAGACTGGGAACGAGGCATAGAGACGTTGCATTGCAACGTCTCTGAACATTATGCCTTAACCCAAGCGGATTGATTTACAGGACTGGTGGCTGATTTATGTTTACCTTTCCGCCGTAAACCTACACTCACAGCACTTCAGGCTATTATACAATATAGTTTTCTCCTTGCCCCTCTCCTATCATCGCTTTCAGCTTTTAGGATGTACCTCATAGCTGCTGGAAGTGCTGTAAGGTTGCAAAAGTTAATGCACCCAATGCAAAATTAGGTTCGGGAACACTCGTCGCAGTCGCAATAGTAGACTTACAGCAGTTTTCATGTATTTGAACCACTCTTATTGTAGAAGCGTAAGGCTTTGCACTCCTACCGCGTGGTCTATTTACCTGAAAATAGCTGTAAGATCCGCCAAACTCAGTTAAAAGCAATTGGTAGCTAAACAAACCGTCTGAATCACCAATAAATTGCAGAGGTGCTGAAAATTTCAGCACATAGGACTGTCTTAGTCAAAGTAACTAATTAGCGATCGCCAGTACTGTAAATACTAGCGATCGTGTTTGTTATGGTTAGTGTCTTATACTACCTCTACCTACCTCCACCTTCTGCGATCCTTCAACGATTTGGTAAAGTTTGTGTTCAAATTTCTGCATACATGCCGACCAATCAAAGTCAAGTATAGAGGGGCGAGCATGTCTAGTCATGTCTGCTTTCAAATCAGGATTTTCCAGAATCGCAATTACCTTTTGGGCGAAATCTGTGGGGTTGTTAGGTTGGGCAAGAAAGCCGTTATGACCGGGAAATACCTGTTCTGAGGTTGACGGTGCAACAACCGCAACTAGAGGGGTTCCAGATGCTAATGCCTCGTTATTTGTAGTGCAGAAGTTCTCAGTGACAGAGGGGTTGACAAAAATA
Source organism: Nostoc sp. (assembly GCF_036916985.1). Taxonomy (GTDB): domain Bacteria; phylum Cyanobacteriota; class Cyanobacteriia; order Cyanobacteriales; family Nostocaceae; genus Nostoc. The sequence goes on along the minus strand of NZ_JBALFD010000089.1, from coordinate 82,150 downwards.
TCTGCTCTGGCAAACCAACCTAAAAGTTCTGTACCATGAGACTCACCCCATATAGTAATACTCGATCCAAACTTTTTCGCACGTTCACGGATCTCTTCATCTAGCGGGCCACTACCAACAATTACCAGATGGACATCAGGAATTTTGGCAGCGATGACTGGAAATATATCAAGCAGTTGGCTGACATTCTTTTCGGGTGTGATGCGTCCGACAAACAAAAGAGTTGGTCGGTTATCATTAGGAATTGGGTCGTAACAGATATTTCGCGGGTGAAATTTTTCGCAATCGATGCCTTGATAAGCGACGTATTCGGCGCGTTGGCATTTCAGTTCTTCGTATTTAGTCAGTTGTTCTTTAGAAGAGAAGTAATTAAAGTCATAAGACTCACTAAATTGCTTGACTAAAATGGGAATGAGCGGACGAACCAAATTGAAGAAGCGATCTCCAAAGTAATATTTGATATATGCGACGATATCTGTATGGAAGAGTGATATTATGGGCGTGCCTGTTCGTTTTGCGTATTCAGTGCCAATTGGGCGACCATAGCCTTGCAAGAAAAATGAATATAAACCTCTCATTTGTGCGGCTTCTTCAACCACAATAATATCGGGTTTGAATTTCTCCAGCAACTTGGTATCACTCCAATGCCGATAGCTCAATGGTTGAGGAAGAGACTTGTAGAATACTAGTGGTTGTGTGGGGAATGCGTAAGCAGAGAAATTAGGGAAAGACTGAATTTCCTCTAAACCTGGCATGGGGCGATCGCCGACATTTTTGGGGTAGCGATCGTTGATTTGCGGATGGATTAGAAAAACCTCATGTCCCTGTTCTAGCAACCAACGAACCCGTTGGTGAACTGCAACAGAAACTCCAGTCAAGAAAGGAGCGTACAACCCTGTAAACAATGCAATGCGAAGTTTTTGCTTAGTCATAATAAAGGGGAATATTTCACAAAAATTCTGGTTTGGAACTTAGGATTTACGCAGCAAATGTTTTATGAGTATCCTGATTATTTGGCTCAAAATTCCCCACTAATACAGTTAGACTAAGGATTCACGCATTGTCAAATGGCCGAAATTATCGATTTGAAGCGGATGTTTATAAACCTGGATTGAAAATATCAAAACATCCAAAATACTAAGTCAAAATTCCCCTTAATATATTTATCTAAACCCTTGTCATTAATGCAAATATTTTTGTTAATCAACAAGAAAAAGCGTGTATTTTGACAAGGGTTATAGCTAATATAGTTCTACTAAATATAAGATAATATAATTTGAAGACTAGGGAATGTTTAGTGTAATAACTTTCATACCCTAGTTCATATCTAGCGATTAAATTCAAAGAGAAACTTTGCTATCAATTGGTTGATCTAACCATTGATAAGGGCGATATTCCACTAGGCTGACATTCCAGGGCCCTTGAACGCGATAGCTGACACCACGCCAGGTGACTGTTGAAACCCACAGGGATGATAGCATCGCTAACCCATAAACCCACTGTGTTAAGGGAATCCCAATTAACATTCTGATAATTGTAGCAGCTGATAATTTTGCGTAGACGTGCAACAGGTTGCCCATAGGCATCGCTTGGTCATTAGAACGAACCACTCGCTGTATCTCTAATTCCAGCACCAGCATTACCAATAGTAATCCGACAGTATAGACCCCATAGCAAACTAACAACAAAACCGCAGCTTCCCACTTTGCCTCTAACAACGACTCTAGAACTAAAATGATTAGTAAAGTTGGAAACAAAATGCTAGAAACAGCTTCACTAACAAGAGCTAACCAACGTGGGTGATAGAGTCGAGAATAAAGGATAAGGCGTTTGAGATAGTCTACTAAGTTGAATAAATCAGTCTCTTCACGATTTACAATCAGCAGCGAAGGTACAAACTTTACCTGAAAACCATGTTTTTTCAGGATATCGTGCATCATAAAATCTTCGCCTAAAGCTTGTCCCCACTTATCTAGGAGTCCTGTTTGGCGAAGCACTTCAGTTTTCACAGCCAAAGTTCCACCCCAAGGAATCTGGAAGATAAACATTTGCACTACTGTAGATACATTGCCGACGTAGCGCACTAAAGAACCCCAATATCTACCTGTCGGTACATACCAACGATTACCTGTTGTCGCCCCGACTTTAGGATCGCCTAGAGGACTGACTAATTCTCGCAGCCAATTCAGATGAACTATAGTATCAGCATCGACTAAGGCAACCACCTTGTAGGAGTCGTCTAACTCACGGACAGCTTGGATTAAAGAACTGCATTTGAGACTACAACTGTTGCGGACTATTCTCAAAGGGCTGATTTGAACGTTGGTTGCTTCTTGTTCTGTGATAGTTTCACTAGCAATTTTCCAGGCAGGATCTTCGTGACTATCAACGATTAACTTTAAATCATACTGTGGATAGTTTTGATTTAGGAGCGATCGCAAACATCTAGGCAAAAACGGATCTGCACCGCGTAAGCAAAGAATCACTGCTGTTTTGGGCAACTGGTCATCTGGTAATAAGTTTTTTTTAGATGACCGCAGATACCATATAAAGACAAGCGTTAAACACACCTGAATAACCAGCCAACCCATCAAAGACTTAGACAGAAATATTGCCAAATCTTCCATTAAATTTTTAATCTCCGACAGAATGAGGCATTGTGGATTGGGGATTAGAGATTAGGGATTAGGGATTAGGGATTGGGGATTAGAGATTAGGAATCAGAAATATCTTCTAGAAAGCCAGTCACCAGTCCCCAGTCCCCAGCCCCAATTCCTTTACGAATCAAGCGAATATTTCATGATGATGTTAACTGTTGTATTTTTGTTTACAACAAAACTGGCATCACGAAACTTTGGTGTACCTGTTTGTATGGACACAGTTGGATTTTTGGAAATTCCAAAACCTTCTGTGGGAATACCAAAAAAGTCTTTATTGAGTTTGCGATCGCCATTTTGATCGTCAACTACGGCAACAGCATAAGTTCCAGGCTTCAAACCGGAGAATTCTTTTTTTACAGAAGTGCCAGTAATCTTAACGCAACCACTTTGAGATCCACTAGAGTTACTCATCGGAAATCCTTTTTCACTTGCGTAAACTCTGAAGCAAATCTCACCTTTTTGGTGATGTATTCCATTTACTACAACACTTAGGGTTGCAGTTGGCTCTGCATTCACTGTTTTAGCAAAGCTGATGCTCACTAAAGCAACAAGTAAAACATGAGATAATTGAGATAGTTTCAGCATAATTTTGTAGTTGCAATAAATTATTTCGATTCGTTTAAAATGTGACTTGCTGTTGTTTAATTGATACTGGCTGCCAACCTTTTCCAAGTCCTTGCAGCACCTTGAGAATATCTTTCAGCAAAAGATATTCTGTTCCTTTTAATTGCTGATGTAGACTTCTATGACAACACAGCCGCTCATTCAAACTCAGGGAACTACGCCAAATAGAGAGTATATACTCCCAGATGATTCTCCAATGTGGCAATAAAGTTTTCCCTTTATTTGCTGAATCAAACCACACTGCATACCCATAAAAATCCGGCAGAATATTCAATGAAGATTTTCTATTTTTCTTTCCTAAGAATAAATAATTAGGAAAGAACATACTCATTGATTGTTGTGGATGACTTCTGGCAAAAAACAGGTATTCAGGGATTTCATAGAATCTACCAAGAATACCAAGTCTTAACAAGAGAATTCCATCTGCATTACCGTAACCACCCATCTGTGGTATCTTTCTCAAGGCACTAGCGCGAATTACTCCATAACATTGATAACATAAATGCTTCGTCAGCAATTCGTGAAAACGCTCGTGTGGTTTTAGTGCATCTGCCTTGAGTTTGATATCGTAGTTTTGGAGAAAATTCCCCTGTTCATCAATGAAGTATACTTGGGAATGACACAAGATTATCGTTGAATCTTGGTCAAGCACCTCAATACACTTCTCGATAAAATCTGGAGAATGTAGGTCATCATAAGCTGCCCATTTAAAGTACTCACCCGAAGACAATTCAAAAACGCGATTGAAGTTACGCGCGCAACCAATATTTGTATCATTACGGTAGTAACAAATACGTTGGTCTTGTTCGGCATAAGCTCTACAAATTTCCTCTGTTTTATCTGTAGAAGCATTATCTGAAATAATTAGCTCAAAATCTTCAAAAGTCTGAGCCAAGAGTGAATCTATGGCTTCTTTGATAAATTTTTCACCATTATATACAGGTAATCCGATGCTCAATCGTGGCTGATTGCTACTCATATAAAACAAGTATTCGGAAAATGGTGGATTATTTTATGCTTAATTACAGCGAATTTTTAGGTAGATGCAATGTAATAGTTTGGAATTCAGAATCCAGAAGTCAGAATAATTTGTGGTGTCCAGATTCCCGACTTCTTAAATAAGTCGGGAATCTAATTTTTAAGTTACAATCCAACAATGATTTAAAAAATCTGTGAACTATTTCACCAAGCTTTGAATATCTGTTTTTTGCAGCCATTCATGTGTTAGCTGCATTCCTGATTCTAAGTCAATTTTTGGTTTATAATTTAACAGATTTTGGGCTTTGACAATAGAACAAGCGTAAGGACGAGTCATAAAATCTATAGACTCTGGTAAGATATCAACTTTTTTCCGAAAAAGTTTTTGCCCTTGAACACGTAGCTTGAGAAACAACTTAATTTCATCCTTCGGTAATGAAAGGGGTGCTTGTAACCCTTCCATTGCTGCTAAACGCATGAAATACTCTTTCCAAGAAGTTTCTTGCCCGTCGGTGATATTAAATATTTCACCGTAGGTTTCTTTTTCCATCGCCAGAAAGATGCCATCAATCAGGTTATCTATATATACATGATTGATTACTCCTTTACCATCATTGGCACAGGCAAATAATTTTTGACGCATCATCAGAATTGGTCTGACTATCCAGGGGATACTTCCAGGCCCATAAACATCTCCAGCCCTAATAATAATGATGCCAAAGTCTGAGGGATTATTTAGTTCTAAAACTGCTGTTTCAGCTTCTATTTTCGTTTGACAGTAGGGATTATTATCGCCAGATAGTGGCCCGGATTCTGTAATACCATTAGGATAGTTGAAACCGTAAACCATCACACTGGATAAATGCACAAATGTTTTGACACCAGACTGTTTAGCAGCTTTAGCCATGTTGACAGCACCGCCAACATTGACATCACGAAAATGGCTAATTGCACCAGCTTCTTCGGCAATTTGATCTGTATGTAAAACGATATCTACACCCTGACAAGCTTTTTGAGCGATAGCAGAATCGGAGATGTTACCAATAATTACCTCAACACCTAAATCCTGTAATTGTTTGTTCTTTGCTGTAGAACTTTGTAATCCACGAACTTTCATTCCCTGTGCTATTGCTAACTCTGCTGTACGCAAACCGACAAATTCATCAATTGCAGTAATTAGAAGAGTTTTGTTGTTGAGGTTCATATATTAGTGGGTATGCCAATTTTGGATTTTGGATTTTGGATTTTGGATTAAAATAAAAGCCTAGTAAACTGTAGTGGAGGTTTACTTAGAGTTTTTTATCTTGCTTAGAAAATATCTCCCGGATCTGCGGAGCGGAGTTTGTTGATAGCAAGTGCCCCAGAAGTGATACACATCAAAACTGTTGAAGTTAAAACGAGCAGTGCATTATTATTAGTCATTACTATGGGTAACTTAGTTGCATCTGCTGCAAAACTATACAACAATACAGAAGTAATAAATCCTGGGATGTAACCTAAGATTGCCAAAATTAAAGCTTGCTGAAATACCACATTCAACAAATATCTATTGGCATAACCTATGGCTTTTAAAGTTGCATAAGCAACGAATTGTGTAGCAATATTGCTGTAAAGAATTTGATAAACAATTACTACACCAACAACCGCAGCCATTGTCAACATCAAGTTAAGTATAAAACCAATGGGTGTTCTAACAGCCCAATATTTTTTCTCAAAATCAATGAAGCCCTGACGTGTAAAAATTTGGACATCATTAGGCAAACTTGCTTGCAAATTTTTTAGTACTGTTTCTGCATTAGTGCCAGGTTTGAGGGAAATCAAACCAATATCGATCATATCTGCCGGACGAGTATTGGGATTTATTCTTAAGAAAGTTGAGTCACTGACAAGTAAATTGCCATCTACCCCAAAGGAAGGCCCTAAGGTGAATAAGCCACCAATTCTAACTTTATAGCCAATTAATGAATTGAAGGGAAATATTTCGACTGTTTGTGTAGTATCTCCCGCATTAAATTTTTCAGCTATTGGGCCAAACTCCGGACGAGAACCCCGGTCAAAAAGCATGACATCGGGAATTTTGAGTTTATCTAAATTTTTCTCAACTTCTGGGAGATTTATCACAGGTTTACCTGGATCGAAACCAATAACATATATTGAATATTTCTCACCAGTTGCCGGATTTTTTAGTTTGGCAAATTGCAAATACATCGGGCTAACTGACTCTACGCCATCAAACCCTAAAGATTGGTATAAACGAGTCCGCGAAAAGCTTTGATTTGAGGTCAAAGATTTATATTGCGAACTAACTAAAAATAAATCTCCCTTGAGATTTTGATGTACTGCGGTTGCGCTGGAATAGAGAGCATCTTGAAAACCAAGTTGCACAAACATGAGCAGCACAATAAAACCAATTCCGGCTACAGCTACTAGTAAACGAACTTTTTGCTGGGCTAGCTGTAGCCATGCTAAAGGAATTTTGAAAATCATGGATTTATTTGTTATTTGTCATACCCTGCGGGAAGGCAAAGCGCCTATGTCATTTGTCATTGGTCATTGGTCATTTGTGAATGACTAATAACTAATGCCTAATAGACTAAATATGAATGGCAACATCCACTTGTAAGTTAGTTAAACGAGCTACCTTTTCACTATCTGCGGCATTATCGATGGAGATTTTGACCTCAATTATCCTGCGGTCTGTATCTGAACCAGGGTTAAGGCTGAAGATGCTTTGCTTGTCAACTTGCCAACCAATCACTTTGACAGTTCCTTTTAATGTTCCAGGAAATGCAGTGCTGGTAATGGTGGCTTTTTGTCCTACACGCACTTTTTGAACATCGGTTTGATACACCTCTGCAATCACATACATTTGAGATGTCTTACCTATCTCAGCAAATCCTCTGCTGGTGCTGATGACTTCTCCAGTTTTGGCGTGAATTTTCAAAATTTTGCCATCGATGGGAGATTTGATATAACTTAAATCCAAGTCGGCTTTTGCTTGTTGCACAGAAGTTGTTGCACTGTTGACTTCGGTTTGTGCAACTTGAACATCTACACCACGCACTTCGCTTATACTCTTGAGTTGCGCTTCTGCTTGTTTGCGTTGTTCTTGGTATGTGTCTTGAGTCCGCTTGAGGGTGGCTTGCGCTTCTGTTAGCTGCTGTTGTGTAGTCTTTAGTTGCAAAGCTTTGGTATCTGCTACAGAAGCCGCGATCGCACCTTGTTTATATAATTGCTGATAGCGATTATTCTCAGCTTGAGCGTTGTCTACTTCCGCCTGGATGCGATCGATTGTCGCCTGTTGTGTGGCAATATCCCCTTTATATTGTGGCTCTAACCGGGCAATTACAGCTTTTTGAGCATCGACATCTCCGGTTTTACCTCCAGATTTCACCTGCGCTAATTTCGCTTTGGCAACTTGCAACTGGTCTAAAGCCTGTTGTAATGCGGTTCTAGAACGACCATAATTTTCTAAATAGGCTAATAATTGCCCTGCTTTAACCGTATCTCCTTCTTTCACCAACAGTCTGTCTACTCGTACCCCATTATTAGAAGTAGGAGCAGTCAAAGTAGTAACTTCGCCTTCTGGTTCTAAACGTCCCAAGGCTGTCACCGCAACTTTCGCAGGCGTGGCAGCTTTCGGAGGATTCACTGGCGCTGTCACAACTTTCGGTTTAGACCAATAGGGTGTCAAACTATAGAAAGCGATTAATCCAGCCGCTAAAGTCAGAGAAGCTGCTAAAATTAGTTGCGATCGGCCTACGGGTTTTGTGAATAATCGACTTTCTTTATTTACTGCCATATTTTCATTCCAATTCTGCTTTTGTAGGGGATAACCTGGTTATATTTAGTCGATTACAATAGACTCATCCGCAAATTACCAAGAGGCTTTTCCTCTAGGTTTTCTACCTTAATCAAGTGGATGAATCTAAATTGGTTTTATATGATTTTTGTACGCTTTTACCGCCCAAATTTACTATTGTGGCGTGAAAATTAATGGCGTGTTACTTCAAAGCTTCCTAAGTTATATCCTAATTTGATATCTAGTCCAGTAGCGTAAAATACAATCGCGCTAGCCAGAAAACTTAATTCTCAAAAACAACGAAGCGCTAATAAAAATGAACTCAAAGGTTGGATAAACTTGTTATTAAGTATGGCGTGAAAATTGAGCTTTGTCAACCAATTAAATTCGCATAAGTCCTGATTCTCTTACTAAAATTTTTATCATAGTTGGATTAGAGACTGAAGTATTTACTTATTACTAATTTATTGTCTAGCAATTGAATACTAACCAATAGTTAGTTATTAAGCAGATTTGATATTACTAACAGATTATTATTAACAAGGTTGTGTACTATAAGACATTCTTGTAGCGATTCATAGTAGGGGTAATACCCTGCGAGAAGCCGCTCTGCGTCTATATGAATTGCCAATACTTGAGCTATGAACACTGCAATTGATTGATTGCAGAGCGGGTAGATGGAAACCCTAAGACTTGTTTTCGGTTAACTTTTGACTGGAGACTCATTTCACCCATATTATGTTTAGCAAGTAACATACTAAAAATTAACATTTGCTTTATACATAACTGCTTTACTTCTTGACTTGACTTATATTGAAAAATGACCAATAACTTTAGTTCAATTATGATGTTTCTCTGAGAAAAAATACTTATGGTTATTCAAGTTATCTATGTATTCATTGAATTGTTACTTACTAGACAACAAATTTGTACTGTTGATTTACTCAAGAGAATATTTCTGTCTAACCCATAGATAAGAGAATCTCTGACACATTTTTATAGTTATAAATTATACTTTTCTGCTGATTTTTATTCAAAATTCACATCAGTAAGAGTATCGGGTTATTTATAAAATAACTTTAAAGGAATGATTTAGTTTCTGTAAAGTGTGTTATTGTTTTTATTAATTCAATGCCTTAAAGTAGTTATACAAACTAGTTATTTAATTGATATTTTGAAATTAAAAATAACTAAAGATAACTGCTTTGTCATCACCTTACGATCGTTTAATTACTTTTCTAACTTACATAAACTCGGATTAAAGGTGGTGTCTTTTCTGTAACGAACTTGTCAACTTTACTGGGTCAAATACCATAAAATATGTTATCCCGGACGTTGAAACTAGCTATGACATTCATCAAGATACAGAACGTTGTCATTAACACCAGCTATATTGTTGTGGTTGGGCTAGATAATCAAACGGTTTCGGGTGAAAAAACGCTTCTGTTCTCTTAGCTACTCCTCAGTTTTCATCGCTCCAGTAGGATATCATTGCTCAAAACATTTTAGATTTTGGATTTTGGATTTTTTTGGTTCATCCTGTACTTATTGTAGGTGAAACAAATCTAAAAGACACTTTAAGACTCGCTAACACAAATCTAAAATCCGAAATTGATTGACCCAATATTAAGAGTCTAGCGTTGTATAACATTTTTTCGCGATGTCTACGACGGGCTACGCCTACGCTGCGTACCAAAATCGCCTTCTAAGGCTTTATAAGGCCAGTATGTATCGTGTGGTGTCGATTTGGAGGCAGATAGGATAGCTAGCTGCTAACAAGACGAGAGATTTTCATTATTTAGTAGGCAACAGAAATTACTGTAGCTACACAATCCACAGTACTAACTATGCCCTATGTCTGCTTATTCAATTGATACTGCCTTAGCGGAGTTAGAGAGCCTTGTCAATAATTGTGAACAGGCTGTGATGAGGTCTATTGAGGAAAAAAAGATGAAGTCAGATAAGCCAAATAAATCAGTGTCAATCAACAAAATTAACAGACAATTACAACACAATCCTATCGCCATCGTTGGGATGGCTTCTCTATTACCTAAAGCTAGAAATTTACGAGAATACTGGCAAAATATTGTAAACAAAATTGACTGTATTACTGATGTTCCTTCCACCCATTGGAGCGTCGAAGATTATTACGATCCTAATCCGAGAACTACTGAAGATAAAACTTACTGTAAAAGAGGTGGGTTTCTTCCAGAGGTAGATTTTAACCCGATGGAATTCGGCATACCACCTAGTATTTTAGAAGTCACAGATGTATCGCAACTATTAAGTTTAGTAGTTGCGAAAGAGGCGATGGAAGATGCTGGTTATGGCGAAAAACGTGAGTTTAACCGCGAGATGGTTGGGGTAATCTTAGGCGTGGCGATGGCCAAGCAATTAGGAATGCCACTTTCTGCCAGGTTGGAATATCCGATTTGGGAAAAAGCACTCAAAAGCAGTGGTTTATCTGACGAAGATACCCAAAAAATCGTTGAAAAAATCAAAAGCGCTTACGTGAAGTGGGATGAGAACGCTTTCCCTGGAATGTTAGCTAACGTAGTCGCGGGTAGAATTGCCAATCGCCTAAATTTTGGCGGGATGAATTGTGTAGTTGATGCTGCTTGCGCTAGTTCCTTCGGTGCTTTAAAAATGGCAATCAGCGAACTAGTTGAGCATCGTTCTGACATGATGCTAACTGGTGGTGTTGATACCGATAACACCATCATGGCTTACATCTCATTTAGCAAAACACCGGCGGTTTCTCCTAGCGAAAATGTCAAACCTTTCGATGCTAAATCTGATGGGATGATGCTGGGTGAAGGTATCGGGATGATTGTCCTCAAACGGTTAGAAGATGCGGAACGGGACAACGATAAAATATATGCCGTAATTAAAGGTATTGGTACTTCCAGCGATGGACGCTACAAGAGCATTTATGCTCCGCGTAAAGAAGGCCAAGTTAAAGCCTTAGAACGTGCTTATGAAGATGCCGGCTTCTCTCCCGCTACTGTTGGTTTGATGGAAGCACATGGCACAGGTACAATGGCTGGAGATCCGACAGAATTCGGTTCTTTAAAAGACTTCTTTGATGTACATGATGACAAAAAGCAGCACATCGCTTTGGGTAGTGTGAAATCGCAAATCGGACACACAAAAGCGGCTGCGGGTGCGGCGAGTTTGATTAAAACTGCTTTGGCTTTACATCATAAAGTATTACCACCGACAATTAACATCACTGAGCCAAATCCCAAACTCAACATTAAAAATTCATCCTTTTATTTGAATACCGAAACTAGACCTTGGATTCGTCCAGAAGGGGAAGCACCAAGACGCGCAGGTGTAAGTTCTTTCGGCTTTGGTGGAACAAACTATCATGTCGTTTTGGAAGAATATGAAGCTGACCAAAACGCCGCTTACCGCTTACACAGTGGTGCTAGTGAAGTGCTGTTGTTTGCTCCCACAGTAGAGCAATTGTTGAGCAAATCGGAAGAGATTTTAGGTAAGTTGCGTTCACGAAGTGACTCCGCAGGAGTATCGCCTGAAGCACTTAGACATTACTCACAATTAGTCAATGAGTGCAAATCACAACAAATTCCCCTCTCTGCTCCCCGATTTGGGTTTGTTGCTGAGAATCTCGAAGAAGCTTGCAAGTTCTTGCAAACTAGCATTGACTGGCTGAAACTCAAAGGTTCAGCAGCATCTTGGGAGCATCCCCAAGGGATTTATTACCGTTCCTCTGGTATGGAGTTGGGCGGAAAAGTTGTCTCTCTATTTTCTGGGCAAGGTTCCCAATACCTGGAGATGGGACGCGAACTGGTGATGAATTTTCCTTTGATGCGCCGTCTTCATGGTTATATGGATAGCCTCTTGCTCAAAGATAATTTGCAGCCGTTGTCAGAGATAGTTTTCCCTCATCCTGTGTTTGGAGAGGCAGAAAAAAATGTCCAAATTGCTGCCTTACAACGCACAGAATATGCCCAACCAGCCATCGGGGTGTTGAGTGCAGGGATGTACAGCATATTGCAACAAGCTGGATTTAAGTCAGATTTTGTGGCGGGACATAGCTTTGGTGAACTGACAGCACTATGGGCTGCGGGGGTTTTGAGTACAGAAGATTACTTGTTCTTAGTGAAAGCTAGGGGTCAAGCAATGGCGGCTCCTGAAGACCCAGATCATGATGCGGGAAGTATGCTGGCTGTCAAAGAAGACATCAGCAAAGTGGAAGCAGTGCTGAGGCATTTTCCGCAAGTTGCGATCGCTAATCAAAATTCTCCCACTCAATTTGTCTTGGCTGGGCCTACCGCAGAAATAGCGAAAGTCAGAGAGATTTTACACGAGAAAGGATATACAGCTGTATTGTTGCCTGTTTCAGCAGCTTTCCACACACCGTTAATTGCCTTTGCTCAGAAATCCTTTGCGATCGCTACCAAGTCTGTCAAGTTCCAAACTCCCAAAATCCCTGTTTACAGCAACGTTACCAGTAAACAGTATCCCAAAGAAGCCCAAAATATTCAAAAAATCCTGGAAACGCACCTTTCCAACTCAGTGTTGTTTAAGCAGGAAATTGAAAATATCTATGCGGCGGGTGGTACTTGCTTCGTGGAATTTGGGCCGAGGAGAATTCTTAGCAACTTGGTAAAAGAGATTCTTGGCGATCGCCCACATATTACCGTATCTTTGAATCCCAGCACTCAAAAGAATAGCGATCGCTCTTTGCGAGAAGCAGTTGTGCAGTTACGGGTAATTGGTTTGACTTTGAATAACCTCGATCCTTACCAACTTCCCCAAACTATCCCCCCAGTTGAGACGAAGAAGACATTAAATGTGCGTTTAAACGGCATCAACTACAGATCCGAAAAAACGAAAAATGCCTTCGCTCTTGCTTTGCAGGATGGACACAAAGTCACATTACCCGCTCCCGAATATTCTGAAGCGGCTCCTTTATTTAGCAGCCCCGGTGTAACTCCACCTGTAGCAGTGATCGAAACTAACGGACATAAAAAACTTACCCCAGCAATGAACGGTGTGACTGCTAATATCATCACCCAGCCAGAGCAACAGATGAATCCTGTTACCCTGTCACAACCAGTCCAGGAATCTAAGATGCAACCAACGCCAGAAAAACTTACAAATTACGAACAACTTTTAGCAAGTTTAGAATACCTCCTGACACAGTTCCAGGAAAATCAAGCCGAGAATTTACAAGTTCACGGTACTTATCTCAATCATCAAATGGAATACGCCAAAGCGTTTTTCCAACTGATGCAGCAGCAGAATTCCTTGTTGAGTGAAAGTAAATCAACAGCCGAAACTGCCAAAATGAAGATAGTTGTGATGGAAAGCTTAGAGCGTAGCATGATGCAGTTTCATTCTCAACAGGGTGAAACTCTACGCATCCATGAGCAATACCTCCAAGAGCAACTGGAATATACTAAAAGCTTTTTCCAACTCATCCAGCAAGAGTATTCTCAAATCATCTCAGGTGAGGGAGCAACTCAACTAACAGAGAAACTCAGCAATTTCACTCCGTTCACCACAGAAACAACTGTTACTGATGCACCAGTACCCACTACTACCAAGATAGTAGAAAGCCAGCCTTTACCTGTAACTGAGCCTGTAGCTAAAAACGGCTTAAATGTTACCCAAGCACCTCTGGCGGCTGCTGTAGAGCCTGTAGTTGAAACTCCTGTATCCCCAGAGACACGATCAATCGCGTCTCTACTACCCACACCGCACTTCGCCACTGTCGAGACAATCGCGCCACCTGTCCCAGTAGTAGAACCCCAAGCTGAGGTTGTAGTCAAAATTAGCTCACCTCCAGTCAAGGAAGTTGTTGCAGAACCAGCACCCACAACTGCTGCACCTGTATCTGGCGCAACTATCGATATTGTTGACTTGGATAAAAATCTCTTAGCCATCACCAGCGACAAGACCGGCTACCCAGTCGAAATGCTGGAAATGGACATGGATATGGAGGCTGATTTAGGGATTGACTCCATCAAACGGGTGGAAATCTTAGGGGCGCTACAAGAGATGTACCCCAACCTACCAAAACCCAATTTAGAAGAACTCTCAGAAAAACGCACCATCGGTCAAGTTGTAGAGTATCTGCAATCCCACGCTTCCCAAAGTGTTTCGGTAGAAATTGCAGTTCATGAAGTACAACAAGTAACCGAGATTCCAGTAGAGACTGCACCAGTAGTTGAGGTAGTTACTACACCAGAAGTAAGCGTAGTTGTCGCATTCACCCCAGAACCAGAAGCCGCTACCAGTGATGAATTTGCAAACTTAGGTGAAACCCTGTTAGCTATCACCAGCGATAAGACCGGCTATCCAGTCGAGATGCTGGAACTGGAAATGGACATGGAAGCCGACTTAGGAATTGACTCGATTAAACGGGTAGAAATCTTAGGGGCGATGCAAGAAATGTACCCCAACTTACCCAAACCGAATATCGAAGAACTTGGAGACCTCCGCACCATCGGTCAAATAGTTGATTACCTACAGCAGTTGGCTGGAGGTGAAAAAAAAAAGTCTGAGCCTGAGTTTGTCCAACAGCAGCCACCCCAATTAGAACATGAATTAGAGCATAATATCCAGCGCCATCTCGTCAAACTCAGAAGTTTACCACAGCCCGATTACTTGGATTTCACATTACCAGAGGGACACATCAGTTTAATCACCGATGATGGTTCCCTCACCACTTATAAATTAGCTGAATCCTTAATCGAGAAAGGCTGGAAAGTAGTAGTTATCAGCTTCCCCCAATCGCTCATCGCTCAACAAGCGCCCTTACCCACAGGAGTAACCCGCGTCACCTTAGCAAACTTGAGTGAAGAACATCTTCAACAACAATTGCAAGCGATCGCATCTCACTGCGGAACGATTGGGGCTTTCATCCATCTCCATCCAATGTTTGTAGGAAATCACACCGGGAGTATTTCTTATAACGAATCAGAAAAGGCGATCGTCAAGCACGTATTTTTGATGGCGAAACACTTGAAACCTTCCCTCAACGAAGCTGCAAAGCATGGGCGTAGTTGTTTTTGCACAGTTGCTCACCTTGATGGAGCCTTTGGTTTAGAGTACAAAGTCAACTTCGGTGCGATCGGCGCTGGTTTATTTGGATTAACCAAAACTCTGAGATGGGAATGGCCAAAGGTATTTACTCGTGCGATCGACCTAAGTCCCAGACTTGACGCTAAACAGTCAGTAAAAAACATCATCGCCGAGCTTCACGACCCCAATCTTTATATTAGTGAGGTTGGGTATGGTTCACAGGGACGAGTTACCATTATTGCCGATTAAAAGGGTGATGTAGCAGTCCTATTTGAGTTGTGAAAAATACTGTTTTTAACGAACTGCATTCGCGCAGCGTCTCGTTAGAGAAGAGCGCAAAGGAAGAGAAGACATAAACAGAGAATTTCACAATTTTTTTAGGGCTGCTATTAGTATGCTTTTCACTACAAAAAGACTACTTTTTTATCTTACTTTGCGTCCTTTGCGCCCTTCTCTAACGAGACGCTGCGCGAATGCGGTTCGTATATCAAAAAACCCAATTTATGCAGGTATTCACGAGGATTTATGACACAAACAGCCCAGCTTAGTCCATCATCTGTCTTTGTCGTGAGCGGCGGTGCAAAAGGGATTACGGCTGAGTGTACTATCAGACTAGCCCAACAGCAACCCTGCAAATTTATCCTCCTCGGTCGCTCCGAATTATTAGAAACCGAGCCAGATTATGCTCAAAATTCTGATGACTCCGCATTGAAAAAATGCATCATGGAAAATCTTCTTTCTCAAGGAGAGAAGCCCACACCCATGAATGTGCAAAAAATATATAACAAAATTACCTCCAGCCGCGAGATTAAAAAGACTCTTGCAGCAATTGAAAAAACCGGAGCTAAAGCCGAATATATCAGCGTCGATGTCACAGATACGCCAGCTTTACAAGAAAAACTTACTACTGCTGTGCAACATCTGGGCCCAATTACCGGAATCATCCACGGCGCGGGAAACTTAGCTGATAAGTTAATTGAAAAGAAAACAGAAGAGGATTTTGAAAAGGTTTACACCGCCAAAGTTCAAGGCTTAGAAAACCTGTTAGCTTGCGTCAACCCTAATCAGCTTCAGCATTTAGTTTTGTTTTCTTCCGTCACAGGCTTTTACGGAAATCCTGGACAATCTGATTATGCGATCGCAAATGAAGTTCTGAACAAATCAGCCCATATATTTAAGCAAAGTTATCCCTCATGTCATGTAGTCGCTATCAACTGGGGCGCTTGGGACAGTGGAATGGTGACAGCAGAATTAAAGAAGATTTTTCAAGAGCGAAAAATCGATATAATTCCCATTGCCGTTGGGGCGCAAATGCTCGTCAAAGAAATGGATAATGCCAATCACGCAACCGCACAAGTTGTTATTGGTAGCCCACTAGTTCCACTGGCGGTGGAGTTAGATTCAGAACTACGAACCTATCGTATTCGTCGCCAAATGACATTGGAGGCTAACCCATTTTTACACGATCATACTATTGCTGGTTCTCCAGTTTTACCAGCAACTTGTGCAATGACTTGGATTATCAATGCTTCTGAACAATTATATCCAGGTTACAGATTGTTCAATTACCAAGATTTTAAAGTTTTGAAAGGAATTACTTTCAATGAAACATTAGCTAAAGAACATATTTTAGAAATTGAGGAAATTTCCAAGGTTAATCTTGAAAGTATCGAACTAAAAGCCAAAATATCGAGTAAAAACCCTGAAGGAAGAATCCATTTTCACTTTAGCGCTCAACTCAATCTCCAGCGAGAAATCCCAGTTGCACCAACTTATGAATCTCTCAATCTCGAACCAGATAATATTATTACCGCCACAGGAAAAGCATTTTACCAAAATGGTGGGGCTACATTATTTCACGGCCCTGGTTTTCAAGAAGTCAAGAGAGTTTTAAACATCACTCCTGAAAAAATTACAACAGAATGTCTGTGGCCAGAACTCACACCACAGCAACAAGGACAATTCCCTGTGCAATGGGTAAATCCTTATACAACAGACTTGAGTATGCACGCCTTATGGATTTGGACACAACACTTTCATGAAGAAGGTTGTTTACCTGGAAAAGTCGAAAAATTTGAACAGTTTGAAGCGATACCACATAACGAAACATTTTACGTTTCTTGTGAAGTACTAGCTAAGACACCAAGTAGTGCGATCGCAAACTTTATCATACACAATCGCCAAGGTAAAATATACTCACGAATGCTCGGCGCTCATGCCATTATTTGGTCAATGAAAATGCTCAGAAGCTAATAATCTTCTTTTACCACTCAACACCTATAGCATTCCTAAATTAGTTGTAAAAATCTCTCTTCATTCTTCTCTCCGCGCTCTCTGTGCCTCTGTGGTTCGATTAAAAAAAGTAAATTTCACAACTCAAATAGGATTGCTAGAAATTGCCTCGTTTAAAGTTTGGGGAACAGCGTAAATCCTGCCTGTTAAATATCTCTTGCTAAATACCCAAACTCGGAGCATATAAATCGTGGAAAAAATAGCCATCATCGCATTATCATGCCTATTTCCCGATGCCAAAAACCCTGAAGAATACTGGCAAAACATCGTTAATCAAAAAGATTCGACATCCTCTGCAACCGTCGAAGAAATCGGAGTAGATCCGACAATCTTTCACAATCCAGTCAAAGGTACACCAGACAAAACCTATTCTCTCAAAGGCGGTTACATCCGCGACTTTCAATTTAACCCATCTGAATACAATCTACCATCAGAATTTGTTGCTGGTTTAGATAACACCTTCAAATGGTCATTGTATGCCGCTAAACAAGCAATTGAACAAAGTGGTTATTGGGGTAATCAAACTGTTCTAGCAAAATGCGGCGTAATTTTAGGTAATTTGTCATTCCCGACAAAACTATCTAATCAATTATTCTCGCCAATTTACCAGCAAGCTATTAATCCTGCTGTCAGAGAACTTTTGCAGGATGAAGACTTTGATTTAGCTGCTCTTCCAAGTGCAACTAAAGCATCTTTATACAATGCGATGATATCTGGTTTACCAGCATCTATTGTTGCTCAAGCACTATCTCTATCCCAGATTAATTTATGTCTTGATGCTGCTTGTTCATCATCATTTTACGCGATTAAACTAGCATCTCATTACTTATGGTCACACAAAGCTGATGTCATGTTAGCTGGAGCCATCAGTTGTGCAGATTCCCTATTCGTGCGGATGTTATTTTCTGGTGTTCAAGGGTATGCAGAAAACGGCATCAGCCGCCCCTTAGATAAGTCATCTAGAGGGCTAATTCCCGCCGATGGTGTTGGGATGGTAATGCTGAAAAGATATTCTGATGCCGTTAGAGATGGCGATAATATTCTCGCTACTATCTGCGGTAATGGACTATCGAATGATGGCAAAGGGAAGCATTTATTAAGTCCGAATCCTAAAGGACAAACCTTAGCTTTTGAACGAGCCTACAAGGAAGCAAATTTTAGTCCAAAAAGCATCGATTATCTAGAGTGTCACGCCACCGGCACATTACTGGGAGATACAACCGAATTCAACTCCATAGAAACATTCTTTGGTCAAAATCAAGCCGCGCCTCTGGTGGGTTCTGCTAAGGCAAATACTGGTCACTTGCTAACTGCTGCTGGCATGGTTGGCTTGACTAAAGTGATTTTGAGTATGTCTCATGGTGTAATTCCAGCAACCATCAATGTTTCTGATCCTTTAGCGTCAGAAAAAGGTACAATTTCTGCTGATAAAATTGTTAGAACAGCTACAGCATGGCCTAATAATAACGCACCAATAAAACGGGCTGCTATTAGCGCTTTCGGTTTTGGCGGCACTAATTCTCATCTGATTTTAGAACAAGGAAATACAACAGAATCAGTTGAATCAACTCCACCCGTTCTACCTACCAAAGTTGCCATTGTTGGCATGGATGCCTTTTTTGGTAACTGCAATGGCTTAGATGCTTTTGAACGCAGTATTTATGATGGAACACAACATTTTACTTCTCTGCCGCCTCAAAGATGGCATGGGATAGAAAATCAAGAAAATGTTCTGAAAGAGTACGGTTTAGCAGACGGGAAAGCACCAGTAGGGGCATACATCAAAGATTTTGAAATCGATACTTTATCCTGCAAAATCCCACCCAATGAAATAGAGAAATTAAACCCACAACAATTGTTGCTTCTGAAAGTTAGCGATCGCGCCGTCAAAGATGCGAAACTACAGGAGGGTGGCAATGTGGCTGTGATTGTCGCTGCCGAGACAGAATTCTCTGTGCATCAGCTACAGCAAAGATGGAATCTCTCTTGGCAAGTTAAGGATGGCTTACTCAACCAAGGAATTTCTCTACCTGCTGAACAGCTTTCCCAACTGGAAACCATCGTCAAAGACAGCATTCACCAACCTGTAGAAATTGGCGAATATGTCAGTCACATCGCCAACATCATGGCGAGTCGAATTTCTGCTTTGTGGAATTTCACTGGCCCTGCATTCACCGTCAGCGCTGGCGAAAATTCTGCCCTCAAAGCCTTGGAAGTTGCCCAAATGCTACTCGCTACGGGAGAAGTAGACGCAGTGGTTGTGGGTGCAGTAGATTTAGCCGGTGGTGTAGAAAACGTCTTGTTCCGCAGCCAATTTGCACCAATTAACACGGGTGTCAACACGTTGGGTTATGACCAACAAGCAAATGGCTGGACGGTTGGCGAAGGTGCTGGTGCTGTCGTCCTCAAGCGCTACGAAGCCGCTAAAGAAGATAATGAACGCATCTATGCAGTAATTGATGCTATGAGTTTCGCACAAGGTAATTCTACTTTGAGTGACGCTTTGGTAAAACCTGATGCTTCAGCTATCAGTGATGTCTGCAAACAAGCCTTCCAGATGGCAGATATTCAACCCACAGAAGTTAACTATGTGGAAGTCTTTGGTAGTGGCATTCCCCAGGAGGATGAAGCCGAAATCACAGGTTTACTGCAAGCTTATCCGAAAGTGGGCAATGGTTTGCATTGTGCATTGGGTAGCGTCAAAGCAAATATCGGTCACACCTATACAGCATCGGGAATTGCTAGCTTAATCAAAACTGCTCTCTGTCTTTATTACAGGTATATTCCCGCCACACCCAAATGGTCTGGTGTCAAAACACCGCAAGTATGGGAAGGTAGCCCTTTCTATGTGGCAATGGAATCAAGACCTTGGTTTGTCGATAAAGGCGGCACACGCAGAATAGCAGCAATTAATAGCATGGGTATAGATGGCAGTTACGCCCATTTAATCTTATCGGAGGAACCCAGCCAAGAGGAACGCGACAACAGATATTTGGAACAAATGCCTTTTCATCTGTTTCCGATAGCAGTTAGCGATCGCTTCACTATACCCGATATCCTAAACCATCTTCAAAAATCCATCGAAGCCAGTTCTTCTTTATCAGCTACCGCCAGCCAAACATTCGCTACTTTTCAACAGCATTCTAATCCAAAATACGTCTTATCAATCACAGGACGTAACACAAAAGATTTACTCAAAGAAATTGAATCTGCCCGCAAAGGTATAAACAATGCTTTTGAAAACGGCACAGATTGGCAAACACCTTTAGGTAGTTATTTCACAGCGAAACCATTGGGTAAAACTGGAGCAGTTGCTTACGTTTATCCCGCAGCAGTCAATTCTTATATTGGTATTGGTCGGACTGTTTTTCGGTTATTTCCGAAAGTCTTCGAGGACTTAAAAAGTAACAATCTCTACAATCGGGCTGCCGATGTTGAAAAGCTGGTTTATCCCAGAAGTTTACCTAAATTGACAACCAGGCAACTAGAAACTCTCGAAAAGCAATTGTTAGATGATTCCCTGGCAATGTTTGAAAGCGAAATTGCCTTTGCTAGATACATGACAGCAATTTTCCGAGATGATTTTCAAGTCAAGCCGCAATCTGTATTTGGGTATAGTTTGGGTGAAACTAGTATGATGGTTGCCCAAGGAGTTTGGAGTGATTTTGAGGGCGGAAGCAACACCTTAAACTCATCACCTTTATTTGGCGATAAATTATCTGGGCCGAAAAATGCTGTGCGGGAATATTGGGGATTAACCGATTCACCAAACAACAATTTTTGGAATACCTATGTTCTCATGGCGACTCCATCTCAAGTTAGAGAATGCCTGAAACACGAGAACCGCGTCTACTTAACTCAAATCAACACACCAGAGGAAGTGTTAATTGCTGGTGATGATGCCGCCTGTAAGCGAGTGATTGCAACTTTAGGTTGCAATGCTTTCCCCGCACCCTTCGACCATGTGATACATTGTGAAGCGATGCGATCGCAGTACGAGGAAATCAAGAAGGTGAACACCTTACCATCGCAAAATCTGCCCGGTATTGTGTTTTATTCAGCCGCCGATTATCAACCAATTACACTTGATAGCAATACCATTGCCCACAATATCGCCAAAGGATTGTGCCAAGAACTTGATTTTCCGCAATTAGTTAATCGTGTCTACGGTGATGGAGTCAAAATATTTCTCGAAGCCGGTGCAGGTAATGTCTGTTCGCGATGGATTGATAAAATTCTCGGCAACCAAGAACATATCACAGTCTCTCTAAATCGTAGAGGGATGGATGACCATGCTGCAATGGTCAAAGCATTAGCAAAACTACTCAGTCATCAGGTGAACGTGGATTTATCACCGTTGTACAACAAAGCTCAAGGAACTGCTAGTCAAAATAAAGCAACATTGAGAACAGTTACCTTGGGTGGAAAAGCAATTGCTGCTACAATTTTGAGCGAAGAAAATCGCCAGATTGTTAAAGATTTTGTTGGGGATCTTAGGAGCTATCACTTCAAAATACAGCATCCAGATATACCTAATCTCCAACAATCTGAAATCACAGATTCTCTTAACACTTCCAACCAAATAACCCCAGAAGAAAATTACCTTCCTAACATATTGCCTCAGCCAGAAGAAGTAAAAGCGAAAAATATCATTGATAACGTTTTTGAAGCGAGAGAACAATTACAATCTTCTGAGTCAAGCGCAATTAGACAGCCAATTCCTGTTTCTTTCCCACCTGTCAGAACTCAAAAAATTAGTAGCATCATCAGCATGTTCGATTTAAATAAGACACAGTATCAAAAGCTCAATGCTAATAATTCAAAGATAACTAAAGCACACACAGCCTTCTTACAAGCTAGACAAGATTACAGTCAACAAATGAGCGAAATCATTCAATTGCAACTAGCTTGCGCCCAAAACTTGCTTAACGACGAATCTTAATATCTCATACCAATTCTCTCTAAACCTTCTCTTCCTTTGCGCCCTTTGCGCCCTTCTCTAAGGAGACGCTGCGCGAATGCGGTTCGTTTAAAAATTATTAAGTGCATCTCCTAGAGAATTGGTATTACTCTCTTACTCTGTGCCCTCTGCGCCTCTGCGGTTCGTAAAAAAATAAAACTTAGACTCCTATAAAAAGTCTACACCCTTCAACTTTATCATCCATTGTTTGTAATCCGAGGGATAACTGCCGTGACAACCGTAGATACGGTACTAAGTAAACACGATAATGACCTTAACTTCTCCACTTGGTCATATAACAAAAACCAGGTTTGGAAAGGTTCATTAGAAACTGTATCTTTTGATAAACAAACCATCAAAGATAAATTGATGGTATTAAAAAAACCCTGCTACATCGTGAAAGTTGCCGGAAAAATCGGTGTCACTAATGAGGGTTATTTATCCCCAGGTGATAATGGCACAACAGCGCAAGTAGAACTGCTGACATTTGCAGCCCCAATCCGAATTCAACAGTTTGGAGATCCCAATTTTCTCTCCTCTCATGGAGTGAAATATGCCTACGTTACCGGCGCAATGGCTGGCGGAATTGCTTCCGAAGAAATGGTCATTGCACTCGGAAAAGAGCAAATTTTGAGTTCCTTTGGTGCAGGTGGTTTAACTCCAGAACGTTTGGAAGCAGCCATAAATCGCATTCAACAAGCTTTACCTCAAGGGCCTTACGCATTTAATTTAATTCACAGCCCGAATGAACCAGCGAATGAACGCCGGGCTGTGGATTTATATCTCAAATATCAAGTGAGAACAGTAGAAGCATCTGCATTTCTCGACTTGACTCCCAACATTGTTTATTACCGTGTTGCTGGATTGGGTTTGAATAGCACCAATCAAATTGAAATCAAAAATAAAGTCATTGCCAAAATTTCTCGCCGAGAAGTTGCGACTAAATTTCTGCAACCAGCACCAGCGAGAATTATCAAAGAACTTCTGGAACAAAAATTAATTACTGAGTTACAAGCAACCCTTGCAGCCAAAGTTCCGATGGCTGATGATATTACCGTCGAGGCTGATTCTGGAGGTCATACAGATAACCGTCCCCTGGTTTGTTTGTTACCTTCTATTATTGCCTTGCGGGATGAAATTCAAGCACAATATCATTACCAAATACCCATTAGAATTGGAGTAGCAGGGGGAATTGGGACACCACAATCAGCATTAGCAGCCTTTATGATGGGTGCTGCTTATATAATGACCGGTTCCATTAATCAGTCATGCGTTGAATCTGGGGCTTGTGAACATACCAAAAAGTTACTAGCCCAAGCAGAAATGGCTGATATGATTATGGCCCCAGCCGCAGATATGTTTGAAATGGGAGTCAAATTGCAAGTTCTCAAACGGGGTACAATGTTCCCCATGCGAGCGCAGAAATTATTTGAACTCTATCGCGCTTACAATTCCATCGAAGAGATTCCTTTGGCAGAAAGGCAGAAATTAGAAAAACAAGTTTTTCGCAAAACTATTGCTGAAGTATGGGAAGGAACTGCGGCTTATTTGTCCCAAAAGAACCCTGAGAAACTTGGGAAAGCAGTCAATAATCCTAAACTGAAAATGGCGTTGATTTTCCGATGGTATCTAGGATTATCTTCTCGCTGGTCTAGTTCTGGCGAAAAAGGTAGAGAAGTCGATTATCAAATTTGGTGTGGCCCGGCAATGGGCGGTTTCAATGACTGGGTACGCGGTTCCTACCTGTCTGAACCAAATAATCGTGGTGTAGTTGATGTTGCTAATCAAATTATGACTGGTGCAGCCTTTTTGTATCGTGTTCAAAATTTGAAAATTCAAGGGCTGCAAGCTGACGATTATTACAGTCAATATCACCCTGTTCGTTCTACATCCTTGTTGGAGTTTTAAAAATGACTATAAAACAGTCTTTCACAGCAGACGATATTCAAATATTTTTGGTATCTAACTTAGCTAAGTTGCTAGGAGTTGCAACTGATGAAATCGATGTCAAAGAACATTTAGAAAACTATGGGTTGGATTCAGCCCAAGCAATGATTCTAGTCAGTAACTTAGAAAAGTTGCTCGGATTTCAACCCTCTCCGTTGCTGCTGTGGCATTATCCAAATATTGAGGCTCTTTCACAGCGTTTAGCTGAAGAAGTGCAAGAAGGTTCACCAGTTCAAGATACAAAGGTAGTAGCTTCTAATGCCAACACTGCACCCTCTGTTCTAGATTTAGGTGCTGAGGCTGTTCTTGACCCCACCATCCATCCTGGTGCTGCATCTAATGTACTTGTAGGTGAACCCAAAAACATCTTTTTGACTGGAGGAACAGGCTTTTTAGGAGCTTTTCTCATCCGGGAATTGCTACAGGAAACCAATGCGGATATCTATTGTTTAGTGCGTGCTGCTAATGCCGAAGAAGGCAAAAGCAAACTTCAAAAAAATCTGGAGCAGTATGCAATCTGGCAGGAAGAATTTAACTCCAGAATTATTCCGATTGTCGGTGATTTATCTCAGCCTTTATTAGGTATTGCTTCAGAACAATTTCAAATTTTAGCTGCCAATATTGATACTATCTATCATAGCGCTGCTTTGTTGAATTATGTTTTTCCATATTCAGCATTGAAGGCAGCCAATGTTTTAGGTACTCAAGAAGTTTTGAGATTGGCTTGTCAAATTAAAGTCAAGGCTGTACATTACGTTTCTAGTGTGGCTGTTTTTGAATCTACTGCTTATGCTGGCAAGGTTGTTAAAGAGCAGGATGATTTCAATCATTGGGAAGGTATTTATCTTGGTTACTCACAAACAAAATGGGTAGCGGAAAAGTTAGTTAAAATTGCTCGTGACCGGGGACTTCCTGTAACTATCCACAGACCACCACTAATTTCAGGTGATAGCAAAACAGGCATTTGTAACACACATGACTTTATCAACTTGATGACCAAGGGCTGTCTACAAATGGGATATTTCCCTGATGTAGATTATATGTTGGATATGTCACCTGTGGACTATGTAAGTAAAGCCATTGTTTATCTATCACGCCAGAAAGAATCCATAGGTAAGGCTTTCAACTTACAACATCCCCAACCCGCCGCTTTAAAAATACTAGTTGAGTGGATACGCTCTTTTGGTTATTCAGTTGAGATGATTCCTTACGAAAAATGGCAATCAGAGTTAATCAATAATGTCACTTCTGCTGACAATCCTTTGTACACTCTGCGACCATTTTTACTGGAACGCTGGTCTGATGAACAACTGACTATTCCTGATTTGTACTTACAAGCTAGAAGACCCCACATTAGCTGCCAAGATACTCTTCATGCACTCGCAGGTAGTTCTATTGCTTGTCCTCCAATTGACTCTCAATTGTTTATGACTTATACCGCCTACTTGATTCAAAGCGGCTTCTTGAATCTCGCTTAGTAATTCACAACTTGCGTAGGATGTGTTATGAACGTAACGCACTGTCCCGGATACTTTCGGTGTGTTACGGCTTCCATAATGCACCCTACAAAATAATTTTATTTAGTCCATGTTTTTTAAAACTCAGTACTACTGAACAGCCAATATTTCAGATGCCAGCAACAACTTATACACTAACAGCGGCAATATAATTGCCCTGTTTTTTTATGCTCAATCATGTAAATTTTTAGTATTCACCCCTTGACAGAAGTAATTGAGGATAGAATGGTTAGTGTCGGGCATAAAAGTTTGATTTTACCTGCTGGCTTTTGATCGCTCACAAAAGCCAAATGCTAGCAGTCTGAAATAACCAAACTTATTTAATGCCTAACTTCTTCGATGCATAAGTCCTAAATTTGCGTTTGGACTGCTACATCTATCCAATGCACTAAACAAGCATTTGAAAGGGTAATAACTCAAGATATTTCTTGTAGGTTGAGATATTACGCGTACTTAATTGTAGAGCGAGAATCACTGTAAATGCAACGCAGCTTGATCAAGTTGAATTCACCAATATTCTTACATGAACACAAAACATCAAAATCAGAACAGAAAAACTGCTTTTATTACTGGAGCAGCTGGTGGAATTGGCTACGAATTAGCATGTATTTTTGCTGCCCATAATTATAATCTTGTCTTAGTAGATAGAAACGGGCCAAAACTTGTAGAAATTGCAGTCAAATTTCAAAAAGAATTTGGAATTTTTGTCAAAACTATTGTTAAGGATTTATCTATATCAACGGCTCCTGAAGAAATTTTTACAGAGTTACAAAAAGCCGATATTAATGTTGATGTGCTGGTAAATAATGCCGGATTTGGTATCTACGGATTATTTCACGAAACAGACCTAGCTACTGAATTGGAAATGCTACAGGTAAATTTGGTGTGTCTCACCCATTTAACTAAGCTATTTGTGAAGCACATGGTTAAGCAAGGTGAAGGCAAGATATTAAATGTCGCTTCGGCTGCTGCCTTTCAACCTGGGCCTTTGATGGCGGTTTATTTTGCGACTAAAGCCTATATCTTATCTTTTTCAGAAGCGATCGCTAATGAATTAGAAGGTACAGGTGTCACTGTGACAGTTCTTTGCCCAGGCTCAACCGCATCCGCTTTTCACGAAAGAACCGGAATGGCTGACTCTAAGCTGCTCAAGGGTAAGAAAATGATGGATGCACGAACAGTAGCCGAAATTGGTTTTCACGCCTTAATGAAGGGCAAAACCATTGTTATCCCTGGTTTTATCAATAAACTACTGGCAAAAAGCGTCAGATTTGTCCCCAGAAACTTAGTGACAAAAATTGTGCGAAATATGCAGGAGGATAAGTAGGGTATGGGGCATAGAGTATTCACTAATGACAAATGACTAAGATTAATACTGCAAACATTTTAAATCCCAGCCAAAATCTGCCACCGCAACAGCAGCAACATAATTGTTAGCGGGTACTAGTTCAAAAAGGCTCCAGTCTTCAGATATCTCTAACTTGGCTGGTTCTGTGGGAGTTAGCGACACTTCAATTTGCTCTAACTGGGATAGTCCGTCTCCAGTTGCTTTTAAATAAGCTTCCTTACAAGTCCAGTAACGAAAAAATACCTCTTGCTGTTGGTTGGGAGATAGCGATCGCAACATCTCATATTCTCTCGGTAAAAAGAACCGTTTGGCAAGAGCTTCCAAGTCAGACATCGGGCGAATATATTCTAGGTCTACACCAATTGGGCGAGTACAATTCACCGCACACAAACCCAATTCTTGGGAGTGAGACAAGTTAAACGCCAGTCCACTATCGGCAAATGTATCTGCTAATACTGGTTTACCACGGTGTTGATAATTAAACTGAACTTGTGACGGCTTGATACCCAAATAGCGACCTAATATAGTTCGCAGACTACCACGACCAGCGATGAAATGCTGCCGATGCTTTGGAAAATAGAACCGTTCAGCACGAGCTATTTCGTCACTGGAAAGAGTTGCAGTTAAATTTTGTAGCTGTGATTCTGGTTGGTTAAGGTCTATGCGCCAGATATGAATCTCATCCTGTAATAGAGTTAAATCTGTTGGTGCAGGTTGCCAAATATCATTAGAACCGATCATTGGGTCAAAAAGTCAAGGGAGTTGTACTCTAATAGTTTGTTTAATTACGACGATTATTATGGGTGGATCTTTTTATGAGATTTTGCACCTCATTTACCTAAAATCTGCTGTATCTCTTCACTGGTAAATAGTTTATCTCCGAAAGTGTTAAATCTGGAACAAAAAAACCTTGCAAAAGCTTGTTAAAAACCTATTAGAACAACTTTTTTGGTGAGGATGAATGATTATTAATTTGCGGTACTTTGCCTTTTTTATACTACTACTGGCAGCGCTGCTATTAGCAATTAAGCAAATGAGCATTGCTTTAGATGAACTAGATATTGAACGCTTTACCCTCTGGACAGGTATTGCTTCTGTCATTGCTGGTTTACCAATGATATTGTGGTAGATTTCCAATCAACCCTTTCGGGGAATTAAAAATTAAGAATGAAAAATTAACATCCCCTTAAATAAATTTAGTTGCTTTGAAGTCAGGACGACGTATTTCTAGGCGATTCGCTTTTCCTCCAACCATTGTAAAACCCGATTCCATGCCCACCAAGGATCGGAATCCTTTACTTGACGTTGACACTCTTTGCTACTCAAATAGCCAACATGGCCGCCGTATTGAGTGAGGAACAAATCTATTGCGGGATTGCGATCGCACGCTTCTTGTAATTCCGGTATGATAGCTGGGTCGAAAAGTGGATCGTCAGCAGCATATAAAATCAAAGTTGGTTTCGAGATTTGCGGCAATATTTGTAAAGCACTACTCGCTTGGTAATATGCTTCCACAGAAGAAAAACCTAGCCGATTAATTACCAATTCATTGTCAAAACCCCAAATGCTATTTGCCCGTTCAATCGCTTCTGGATCAAGGCTTCCAGGATGGGCATCATGGATTCGCCATGCCAGTTTTTTTAAATTCTGTGCAATCCCCGCTTCCAAATATCTACCTAAGGGCTTTGTAACTAGATAAGATAGCGATCGCTGTGAATCCAAACTCGGACAAATCACCATACCACCGCCAATATCCCTATCTTCTAATCCTAAATCTTCATACTCCCTAATCACCTCACCAGCCACCTTCACCGCCCATAGCGCCAATTGCCCCCCTAAAGAAAACCCTGTAAACCAAAATTTCCCTGGACATCCCATTGCCTTTGCAGCGGCGGCGATGCGAACAAAATCTTCTCCCTCATACAAACCATCAGAGGTGAGAGCCGGGGACAACTCAGCTGTTTTGCCGTGGGCACGCCAATCGAATAACACCATCGCGTATCCTTGAGCGTAGGCTTTACGTCCTAGCACTTTCAAAAACCATTCCGTCTCTAACTCTCCAGTAATGCCATAAGTACCGATAATCGTGCTATGAGCGTTTTCTGGGATAGCAACCAAGCCAAAAATTGGCACACCTTGGCTACCAACAAAGATTTTCTCGTGATAAGACGGTTCTGGGTCTTTAGTAGTACTTTGCCAGTTACGTTTTCCCCACAAAGCAGTGTATACAGTCATCATCACACCGTTTTGTAAAAACCAAGACGGATTGTAGGGGGGAGTATAACACATCATAGACTATAAGATTTCGTGTAATTGAGTCTTGATTTCACAGTCATTTAATCTTAATATTTATGTAAGATTTAAAAACTTTTTCATCATTGATTCAAAAATCTTTGTATCTATCAAAGGTTGTTAATTATCCTTAATAAGTAGTAATAATTTTTTAAGAATGCCGAGGATTCTTGTCATAGACGATGACCCAGCGATTTCAGAACTAGTTGCCGTCAACTTAGAAATGGCTGGCTACGATGTTAGTCAAGCTGAAGACGGCATCAAAGGTCAAGCGCTGGCTCTCCAGCTACAACCAGACTTGATCATGCTCGATTTAATGTTGCCCAGAGTAGATGGGTTCACCGTTTGCCAACGCCTGCGCCGCGACGATCGCACCTCTGAGATTCCCGTGTTAATGTTGACGGCTTTGAGCCAAACTCAGGACAAGGTGGAAGGCTTTAATGCTGGCGCAGATGACTACCTCACTAAGCCTTTTGAAGTTGAAGAACTCCTAGCGCGGGTGCGGGCACTTTTGCGGCGGACTGACCGCATTCCCCAAGCCGCAAAGCATAGTGAAATTCTCAACTATGGCTCATTGACCCTCGTTCCCGAAAGATTTGAGGCAATATGGTTCAATGAGACAGTGAAATTGACTCACTTGGAATTTGAGTTACTTCACTGCTTACTGCAACGCCACGGTCAAACAGTTTCTCCCAGCGAAATCCTCAGAGAAGTTTGGGGCTACGATCCTGATGATGACATAGAAACGATTCGAGTCCATATTCGGCATTTAAGAACCAAGCTAGAACCAGATCCTCGTCATCCCCGCTATATTAAGACAGTTTATGGTGCTGGATACTGTCTTGAGTTACCCAGTATACCTCCATCAAATGAAGGGGCTTCAGTAACAGTGGTGGAGTGAAATTACACTAAATACCCTTAACTAAGCCACGATTTAGGCAATAACTTTCAGAAACTCTTATTCCTTACCGTTTAGTTAAGGTTATTGGTGAGATTTTTAGGTGTGTAGAGATGTTGCATTGCAATGTCTCTATAAAACATTATCGAGAATTTTTCAGACAAGAGTGAAAAGTCAGGTTAGTCCCAATACAGCACTTGTAGAGACGGCGATTTATCGCGTCTCAAAAACCCAAAATTGTTGTCAGTAGCCGCAATACAGTTCAGTTAAGAAAATAATCGTTGAGGCAGGCAGGGGAAGCAGGGGGAGAGAAAAATGCTTAACCCAAGCGTATTGAGGTTAGTCCTCTGGTTGACATCCAACGTGAAAAGTTAGTCAATCTGATGAGGGAACTCCAAGAAATAAATTATCCAATATTGTGGGGTGGGCAACATGAGCGCCCAGTTGATATGGCGGGCGAGACGCCCACCCCACAAGAGTCAATTGGATATTTTTTATTTGTCAGTCCCTAAGGCGAAGCAGAAAATTAAGGTGCTGTTTCTATGAAGAGTGCTGAGTACTTTTTCTTCACTCATTACTCATCACTCAGCACTCATTACTGTTTCGGTGAGTAAAATAGCAAATTTTGGTTTTCATGTCATCTTCTATAATTAATAGAACCTGCACACCTAATTTTAGGCATGAGACTGTGACCGAACCAGGAAGTTATAAAGATACTGTAAACCTACCCAAGACTAACTTTGATATGCGGGCAAACGCCATCAAGCGCGAGCCTGAAATCCAGAAATTTTGGGAAGAAAATAAAATTTACGATCGCCTCTTTGAAAATAACCCCGGCGAATTATTTATACTGCACGATGGGCCTCCCTACGCTAATGGCTCACTCCATATTGGTCATGCCTTAAATAAAATTCTCAAAGATATTATTAATCGCTACCAACTGCTAAAAGGTCGTAAAGTTCGCTACGTTCCTGGTTGGGATTGTCACGGATTGCCAATTGAGTTGAAAGTTTTGCAGAACATGAAGTCAGCAGAACGGCAAAACTTAACGCCTTTACAACTGCGGCAAAAAGCGAAAGAATTTGCCCTAGCGACGGTAGATAACCAGCGTCAAAATTTTAAACGCTACGGTATTTGGGGTGATTGGGACAATCCTTATCTAACTCTGAAGCCGGAATACGAAGCGGCTCAAATTGGCGTATTTGGTCAGATGTTCTTAAAAGGCTACATCTATCGCGGTTTGAAGCCGGTTCACTGGAGTCCCAGTTCTAAAACTGCTTTGGCGGAAGCTGAGTTGGAATATCCAGAAGGTCACGTTTCCCGCAGTATCTATGCAGCTTTCCCAATCACAAGTTTGGCGTCAGCTGTAAAACCACTGTTGGCGGAATATCAGTCAGATTTGGGTGTGGCTATTTGGACAACGACACCTTGGACGATTCCGGCGAATTTAGCAGTGGCGGTGAATGCGGATTTGAATTATGCAGTGGTAGAAGTTTCCCGCCCAGAAGCGGAGGCACAGAGTAATTTCAAATACCTGATTGTTGCTGCTGACTTAGTAGAACGTTTATCTTCAACCTTGGGAGTTGAGTTAACTCTAAAAGCCACGTTCAAGGGGAATGATTTAGAACATACTACTTACCGTCATCCGCTATTTGACCGGGAAAGTCCGATTGTTGTGGGCGGTGATTACATCACAACTGAGTCGGGTACTGGGTTAGTACATACTGCACCTGGTCATGGTCAAGAAGACTATATTGTTGGTCAGCGCTACGGTTTGCCCATCCTTGCACCAGTGGATGACAATGGCAATTTTACCGAAGAAGCGGGACAATTTGCGGGGTTAAATGTGCTGGGTGATGGAAATCAGGCAGTAATTGATGCATTAACGGCCGCTGGTTCTTTGTTGAAAGAAGAAGCATACCCCCACAAGTACCCTTATGATTGGCGGACGAAAAAACCAACAATTTTCCGCGCCACTGAACAATGGTTTGCTTCGGTGGAAGGATTTAGAGAAGAAGCACTAAAGGCGATCGCCACAGTAAAATGGATTCCAGCCCAAGGTGAAAATCGCATTACGCCAATGGTAGCGGAACGTTCCGATTGGTGTATCTCTCGTCAACGGGCTTGGGGTGTACCGATTCCCGTTTTCTACGACGAAGCCACGGGAGAACCACTGCTGAATGAGGAAATTATCAACCACGTTCAAGGAATCATCGCCAAAAAAGGTTCTGATGCTTGGTGGGAATTATCAGTTGAGGAATTATTACCAGAATCCTATCGTCAAAATGGCAAGTCTTACCGCAGAGGTACAGACACAATGGATGTATGGTTTGATTCTGGTTCATCTTGGGCTGCTGTCGCTCAACAGCGTTCAGAGTTACACTACCCTGCTGAGATATATTTGGAAGGTTCCGACCAACATCGTGGCTGGTTTCAATCAAGTTTGCTCACCAGTGTAGCGGTAAATGATATTGCACCTTACAAAACTGTGCTAACTCACGGCTTCGCTTTGGACGAACAAGGGCGAAAAATGAGTAAGTCAGAAGGTAATGTGGTTGACCCCAATACAATCATTGAAGGCGGGAAAAATCAAAAAGTAGAACCGGCCTACGGTGCAGATGTCTTGCGATTATGGGTATCATCGGTAGACTACTCCGGCGATGTCCGCATTGGGAAAAACATCATCAAGCAGATGAATGATGTTAGAGGCAAAATTCGCAATACAGCGCGGTTTTTGTTGGGTAGCTTAGATGATTTTGACCCGGAAAAAGATGCAGTCCCCTTCGAGGAATTGCCAGAACTTGACCGTTATATGCTGCACCGCATCACCGAAGTATTTGAGGAAGTAACGGAAGCTTTTGAGAGTTTCCAATTCTTCCGCTTCTTCCAAACAGTGCAGAATTTCTGCGTGGTGGATTTATCCAACTTCTATTTAGATGTTGCCAAAGATAGACTCTACATCAGCGCCCCGAATGCTTTCCGCCGTCGCAGTTGTCAAACAGTGCTGAAGATAGCAATAGATAATTTAGCTAGAGCGATCGCACCAGTATTATCCCACACTGCCGAAGATATCTGGCAATATCTCCCTTACAAAACACCTTACAAATCAGTGTTTGAAGCCGGTTGGATTCAGGTAGAGGAAAAATGGCGTAATCCTGAGTTAGCAGAATTTTGGCAAGCGCTGCGACAACTCCGCACCGATGTTAATAAGGTTTTAGAACAAGCCAGGATAGAAAAACTCATTGGTTCTTCCCTGGAAGCCAAAGCTTTGATTCATATACCTCACAAACAGTTAGGCGATGCTATCAAAGCCTTTAATCCTGTTAAAGGTAACGGGATTGACGAACTGCGGTATTTATTGCTGACTTCCCAGGTGGAATTATTAGATTGTGCTCAAGGGTTGCAAGGATTAGAATACACCGCGCAGACGGAAGACTGGGGAATTGGTGTGGTGAAAGCAGATGGTAAAAAGTGCGATCGCTGTTGGAACTACTCTACTCATGTGGGAGAATCAGCAGAACATCCCTTAATTTGCGAACGATGCGTTGCTGCCTTAGCTGGAGAATTCTAATAGACATCTCCAGAAAAGAAAAAAGACCCCTCTCCAAACCTCTCCCCGAAACGGAGAGAGGCTTTAAAACCCCACTTCCCTTGTAGGGAAGCAGGGAAGGGGTTAGGTCTGCGTGCAAATTTGTGGTCTCTAAATCTTTTCCGGAGATGTCTAATGAAGAGTGCTGAGTTCTTTAGCCCATACCTCGGCAAAGCAGGGCAAATTCCTACGTGCGAAAGTACTGAATATTCTTATTCACACTCACCATTCAGCACTGAGTATCGTAAATATACGTTAATTCGCCGAAATTCTCCCTATTTTTAACTAAATTTCTAGTCTTTCCCTCTCCAAATCGGAGAGGGATTATTTTACGTAGTCAAACGAGGGAGAGGTCTTTTCAGTCAGCGCTGGAAATAGATATTTTACGTAATACACATTATAGTCTTTTTGTAAAGTGCGTAAGTCCTAAGCATAATATACTTTAGAACAAAAAAATCTAGTATTTTTACTGAAGATGGCTACGTGTTTTAACTGTATCTTCTTTAAAGAAAGGGGAACCGCTAGATTATTAAGATAATATAAAGATATGGATTAATACGTAGAGTTTCGACTAGAACATCCATCAACTCAAAATTCAAGAGAGAAAAAGATATGTCAGATACAGTTGCTAAAGAATTGGCAGATTTTTTGCTGCAAATAGAACAGCGATCGCAGTTTCACGCAGGCTATCCATATAATTTAAGTTGTGACTACAGTGCGATCGGCAAGTTTTTCAATTTTCTGTTGAATAATGCTGGAGATCCTTATGTAGAGCCAGATTTTGGACTGCATTCTCGGAAGTTTGAGCAAGAAGTATTATCTTTTTTTGCTAACCTCTATAAAATTCCAGAAAATAAGTTTTGGGGTTATGTTACTGCTGGCGGAACTGAAGGTAATTTATATGGAATATTCTTAGCAAGGGAAATCTACCCTAATGGGATTCTTTACTCATCACAAGATTCTCATTACTCAATACCCAAAGCAGCCAAATTATTCCGCATCCAACATAATATTGTTAATTCGCAAATTAACGGAGAGATGAATTATGAACATTTTGAACAACTCATTAGCGAAAACCGCAATTGTCCGGCGATCATCAATTTAAATATTGGGACTACTGTCAAAGGTGCGATTGATAACTTAGACAAAGTTCTAGAAATTTTAGAGCGCAATCAGATAAAAGATTACTACATTCATTGCGATGCTGCACTTTCAGGATTAATATTACCTTTTCTAGATGGCGCTCCCCAAGTTAACTTTCAAAAACCCATAGATAGTGTAGCTATTTCTGCTAAATTCATTGGTTCTCCCGTGCCTTGCGGTGTTGTTTTAACTAAGAAAAAATGGGTAGAAAAAGTTGAAACAGCAATTGAATATATTGGTTCAACAGATACAACAATTCTAGGTTCTAGAAACGGTCACACACCTCTGATTCTCTGGTATGCAATCAAAACAAGAGGTTATCATGGATTAGCTAAAGAAGCAAAGACCTGTATTGATAACGCTCAATATCTTTTCCAACAACTTAAAATCAGAGAATACCCATGTATGCTCAATGATTTTTCCAATACCGTAGTGTTTCAAAAACCTTCTCAAAAGTTAATTAAAAAGTGGCAGTTAGCCACTTGTGAAAACTGGGTACACCTGATAGTCATGCAAAATATCAATCAGGACAAAATCGATATTTTTGTTAACGAACTTCTGTTAGAAGAAGGGTTAGTTAATAACGTAGAGAATTTCCAGCTACAAACAGCAGTACACTAATTAATGTAGATGTAGTTAAGCGACTTTATAGGTAGAGTATTCTGAATTCTGAATTTTGAATTCTGATTCATCTCTTCAAAAAGTTTTTTCCGCACAAGTTAGCAGCAAGTAGTATTTCTACTTCTGCACGTTCCATAGGTGGTAAGAAAAAATACCCTTGTCCATAGTCACATTGTAAAGCCTTCAATTGTGCTAATTGCTCTACAGTTTCTATCCCTTCTGCTGTTACAGACATATTCAAATTATGAGCTAATGTTACGATCGCTCGAATAATTTCTAAATTTTCTCCTCGACTACCTATACTGGTAACAAAGGAGCGATCGATCTTAAGAGTTTTGATTGGTAGACGGTGCAAATAACTCAAGGATGAATAACCAGTACCAAAATCATCCATGTGCATCTCGACATTCAGCGCTGTTAACTGAGAAAGTACAGTGATAGCCAATTCAAAATTATCCATCAGCAAGGTTTCAGTAATCTCCAATTTCAAACAGCATGGCTCCAGTCCAGTTTGCTGTAAAATGTGTTTCACCTCTTTAAACACATCTGGTTGCGTGATTTGTTTACCAGAAAAATTCACACTAATTGTCAGAGGTGTTGAGGTAGGAAATTGTTTATGCCATGTGTGCATTTGGTGACAAGCTTCATACAGTACCCATTGCCCGATACTTACAATCATTCCAGTTTCCTCAGCCAGAGGAATAAAATCTTGAGGAGAAATCAGTCCTCGTTCTGGATGATACCAACGTATCAGGGCCTCAAATCCAATAATTTTACCAGTTGTCAGTGAAACAATTGGTTGGTAATCAAGGCGAAATTCTTCTTGCTTGAGTAGCGCATGACGTAAAGCAGTTTCTAACTCCAAAAGCAAAGCTGCACCCTCGTGCATCTTGGGATCAAAAACCTCATAACGTGCCTTACCAAGTGATTTAGCGCAATACATTGCCACATCAGCATCGCGTAGAATCTGCGCTGCTTGCTCATAATCTGCTTTACTTAAAGCAATGCCAATACTAACATTAGTAAACACCCGATGCTCATTTAATTGAAATGGCAAAGCTAGCACCTTTTTAATTCGCTCGGCTACCTGTATGGCAGTACTAATATCCTCAATTTCTTCAATTAAGATTGTGAACTCATCTCCACCAAAACGGGCAACTATATCTCCGCCTCGCAAAACTGACTTTAGTCGATGAGAAATTGCAATCAAAAGTTGATTTCCTAGTAGATGTCCAAGGCTGTCATTAACAACTTTAAAGCGGTCTAGGTCTAAGAAAAGTACAGCAAATAAATAATCATTTTCCTGTTTACTATGTTCTATTGCCTGCTGCACCCGCTCCATAAACAATCGTTGATTAGGTAATCCAGTTAGCCCATCATGAAGACTATTATGCAGTAATTGTTCTTGTGCTTCTTGACGCTTGATAATGTCTTGTTGCAGTTGTTGATTAACTCTAATAAGTTCAATGGTGCGTTCTAGTACCAGCTGCTCAAGCTGATAACGATACTGGACTAATTCTTCCTCTGCTAGCTTTCGCTTCGTGATGTCACGGACGATCACAATATACTCCCGTAGCTGAGAATTAAATGGCTGTGAAATAGTCGATTCAACAATTCGTAAACCTTGGTTGATTTTTAAAGTTTGCTCACTTCTAATAGACCATTCATCCGGTTTACCGCGATAGCATATTAGAATTTGATTCAAATTTTGCCCAAGTAACTGCTGAACACTTGTTTGAAACAATTCTTCAGCAGCAGCATTTGTTTGAGAAATTGTACCGTCTTCATCTAAGACTAAAACTGTATCGGGAACAGTATCGAGAGTAGTAATAAATAGGTTTCTGGCTTGTTTGCGTGCTTCATCAATAGCAATGATTTGTGGTAAAGTTGTCCAGCAAGCGATCGCTACTCCTGTAAAAGAAAGCGTCACTAATAAAATCGCTAGTAAAGAGTTTTGAGGATTGTTAGAAAATCTATCTAAAAAGTCACGAATAATCCAACTGATAGTAGCAGTAGTACAAATTAATGACACTAAGACAATCACTTGTAATACTACAAAATCTGGGTTATTTCTAGTAGACCTAGTATCGTAACGCTGTGTCCACCAGTTCGGGTGTAATGGCGCAAATCTAAGGCGACGTAG
Source organism: Nostoc sp. (assembly GCF_036916985.1). Taxonomy (GTDB): domain Bacteria; phylum Cyanobacteriota; class Cyanobacteriia; order Cyanobacteriales; family Nostocaceae; genus Nostoc. The sequence continues at coordinate 44,280 of NZ_JBALFD010000089.1, read as the reverse complement.
CGCTAAATCTCCGCTCATCAGAATAATAGGTAATAATAAGCCCACTAAGAAATCTCTCCAATTCCAAGCTAAACCTCCCACTATTAGCACTACCGCTTCTACCAAGAAAAAACCCAGTGACCACCAAGGCCATAACACGTGGGGTTTACCGCGACACAGCCATAATCCCAGATGTAATCCCATAATTGACATGAGATAACATGTACCTGCCACTGTGACAAGTTGAGATACATTTCCCAAATTTAGACAAAGCAAACTGAGTATAAAGGTAACAAAAATTGCAGGACCAAGGACACCTTGACGAGAAACTAATGCAAATATGGGAGAAAGCTGTCGATCGAAGGCAAGTTGGTATAATATCCGAGGAGAGTTGGAAACTGCCGTAGCAGAACTTAGAAGGCAAGATATAGTAATCAGAAGTGTTACTAAAAAGGGAGCATATTCACCCCAAAAAGGCTTAGAAGCTGCCACCAGATTTAAGAATGTATCGTCACCTATTGTAGGATTTTGAGCCGAACACATTAATACCCAAGAACCACCTAAAAACACTGGAGGAATTAAGCAAGCAGCAACAGTTAAGAACTTTAAAGTTTTATATGGGTGGCGACTATCAGCAACAAAAGAAGAAGTAGTTTCACAAGCATAAATTGAATAGCTAGCTAAAAAAAACCACTTTGCCCATTCTTGAAAGCTCAAATTATGTGTGCTAGTTGAGATCAATTTAAAACTAGTAGATGAGAAGACTAACCATAATACGCCTTGAATACAAAATAATAATAGTAATAAAATCGCTGGGAATACAAAAAACAGATGCAGGAGAGCTAAAGCACGAGTACCACTGAAGGCTAAAATAAAAGGAATGGCTGTAAATAAAACTCTTAATAAAGTTTCTGGACAAGAAATACCTAATGTTTCAAAATTGACTTTAATTAGGTCGGTGAGAATAATCGCATACAATGCTGGTGCTGCTGCCCAGCTAAAAAAGTATCCTAAAGCTGCGTAACGGCCTAATATAGGAAATTTCTTTAATAACCTTGTGGTATAGTTTGGTGTTCCTCCAGCGATATCTGGCCAATGTCTACCTAAACTTTGTACCTGCAAGTTAAGTAAAAAGGAAATAATCGTGCCAAAAAACCAAACTAAGATAGCTTTTGGCCCTAACGCTGCATGAATGATGGGGGCAGTACCAATCCATCCAACATGACCTGTTAACCCAAAGCCCCAGGTTTCGAGATAACTCAGAGTCCGTGGTAGGCGTATTAGCAAATGCTGATTGTTCTCTACCCGCGCAGAATCGTTACTAACCATTAGTTTCTCAGTGAGTTTCTTAGTGAGATTTACTTACCTTTTCACTCAATAGCTGAATCTCACCAATTATAGCTTCCGTATAACTGCTGAACTTTAGAAAAGGATAAATTATTTGTCACTGAATTGTCGATTTTAGATTTTAGAATGACCCCATACCTACAAGAATTTTTTTTCAATAGAGAATTTTAAAATTGGGATTTGAGATTTGTTTCACGTAGCTTTTTCGCACCGAGTAAGTATAAATTCTCTTTCTTCAAAGCTTTATAAAAATCGAAATATTCAGATTTCCGACCTATTTAATAGATATATGGTGAAATTAATTATTATTTGCTGGAAACACTTGTATAAACGCTAGTTTTCACATTTCTACATTCATTTTCACTCATATTTATAATTTCTTGAAGAAGAATTCAGGAACGGAGCGGGAGACGCTCCGCCTCCGGTCAGAATCAAGATGCTACTCGAAAATACTCGCTATCGTTGCGCTATCTGCCAGTCGTACAAAATTTATTCTATTAGCGGATAGCTAAGGTTTAGCGCATTCTGACTTCTGACTACTGAATTATGTTCGATAAGTCGGAAATCGTGTAGATCATCAATGATTAAGTAGGGCTACAGCTTTTGCAACAACTCTTGAGTTAACTGAAAGAACGCTTTTGAACCTGCTGATTGGGGAGCATTTAAAACAGCTGGCATAAAACTATCAACAGCCTTAGCGACATTTACATCAACTGGTATTTGTACTTTGCAAATTTTTTCTACACCAAAATCTTCAACAACGCGGTGCATTACCTGTTTGTAGTATCTACCAGTGAGCAGGTTAGCGCTGGACATACTAAATACGATTCCCAGCATTTTTATATCTATTTTTGTTTCATGTCCATGACTGTCTTTTAATTGGGCAATCCGTCTTTCTAGCAGTTGAATACCCACAACAGATAATGGTTCTGGTTTAGCAGGAAGTATGTAGAAATCACTGGCAGCCAAAGCGCTACGAGTCAATAGATTATAGCCGGGGGCACAATCGAGCAGGATAAAATCATATTCTTGACGTACTGGTTTTAAGATGTTGTTAATCAAAACCCTTTCAAAGCGATTCCAAATCGTTTCAAAGTCTTGTTCACCCAAAGCAGTTGCTTGCTTATGCAGCATTTCTGAAACGACAAATTCATCATATAAATCAATATCCCCTGGTAACAAATCCAGTCCGGGAAGATTACAAACCGGGGATTGAATGATATCCTGAATGGTGAGTTTTGCTTGTGGGTCTGGATTGATAACTTCGTCTATCAGATACCTAAATGTCTTGCTTTGTTTACGGCGCTTGGCAAAATCTAAAGGCGACATCAAACTGAGTGTGGCGCTAATTTGGCTATCTAAATCAAGGACAAGCACCCGCTTGCCATGATTTTTAGCTAAACAGGTAGCTAAGTTGACGGTGAGGGTGGTTTTACCAACACCACCTTTCATATTTGCAGTAGCAATTACATATCCCATTGATTGAGTCCTCTATTGACGCATTCCCATCTAGGTAGCGTATACCTCTATTGAATAATTAAAACTTCCACTCAATTTAATATTTTTCGGCACTCAAAAGAGTGGTTGCAGTAAACTTTCTTTGATTGAAGTAATCAGATTATACCAGTGAGTGCCTTACTGGTGCTTGAGAGGCTGTTTGAAAAGTCTAATTTAATACTAGCTCTGGCGAATATAATTCGCGGCTACACAGACGAAACCCACCTCCGTGGGTTAAAGACATTGATTTTGTGTTAGTCCGTGGAGGCGGACAATGCCAGTGTAGTAGCGAATTATATTCGCCCAAAACTTTTCAAAGATCCTCTAAGGATGCTGTAGGTTTTTTAAACCCTCTAGAGGCGCAGAGTCAACGCAGAGGGACGCAGAGTTTTGCCAAAGAAAATCCGCTACAAATTGATGAAATGCTTTATCTAGTCTAGGTTGACGGTAGCTGAATAGTTGTTGCGAATAAGCTTTGTAAGCGATGTTGTTGAGCGCCAATTTGGTAGAGTAAATCGCCTTTTCCCAAAAGATAAGCTGCTGTTGTTTGTTTTCCTCCCAAGACTATAGTTGAGTCTGCTTCACTAGCGGTACGTAGAGCAACTCTTCCTGGCAGATTGGCGCGGATAATTGGGGTAACAACACTGGCTTCTGGACGTTGAGTAGCAATTATTAGATGAATTCCCGCAGCTCGCGCCATTGCTCCCAAACGTTTAATACTTAGTTCTAATGCTTTGCGAATTTCTTTTTCTGCCATAAAGTCGGCATATTCATCAAAAATGCAGACAATGCGAGGTAAAATCTTACTAGAGCGGAGATTATAAGTAGTTAAATCAGCACATCCAGCCTTTTCAAACTGCTGGTAACGAGATTCCATCTCTGTAACTAATTCTTCCATAAGTGCGATCGCGCGATCGCTATCTTTGACGACTGGCGAATACAACCAAGGCATTTTCTCAAACTCTGGAAAGGTAACTCGCTTGGGATCTACCAGGGCGATTTTGAGATGTTGCGGGGAATGACGATATAGTAAGCTGAGGAGGAGCGATCGCAGAAACTCACTCTTACCGCTACCAGTTGTACCACCAACCAAAAAGTGACAAGTATTCGGATCAGATAAATCAGCCTCTACTAGTTTCCCCTCAATACTTACCCCAATCGCAATTTTGACAGGTATTGTAGGAGGTAAGAATTGGTGTAGAATATACCCTTCAAAGCTAGCAATTTGTCTATCTGGACGGGGCAAATCAATACTGACATACCCAGCTTGTGGAGCAATCAAAGGCGGATTTACTAACCCTAGATGCACTTGCAAATCAGCTGATAATTTCAAAAGAGCGTTAATTTTCACGCCAAGATGGGGTTTAAGTTTCACTCGGATAAAAGCTGGCCCAACAGCAGCGCCGTGGTAGTCTACATTAATACCAAAAGATTGCAAAGTAGTGACCAACTCTTCACCAATAGCATCAGCATTAATAGATTCCCCTTGATTGCTTGTAGTGCCATTATTCGAGGAACTAGGTGGCTGATTTACAACAAGCGAAGGAAAAAAAGTTTGACACTTTTGCTGCTGAGGGCAAATTTTGCACAGATGAGGCTGGGTTGTAGATGGTGGTGGATTGGAATCAGGCGCTTCCCAAGTCAGCCATTGCTGCATCTGCTGTAATTTATAGGGAATCAACTGATGCACTGTATTTTCTAGCTGTTCCCAAGAATATTGATACTCTTTAAACTCTGGCAAAACACAGTAAACTGCTGAGTCAACAGGTACTTTTTTCTTTTGCCAAAGCATATAACTATAAAGAGAAACCTGAGCCAATTGTGCTGATGGGTCTACAGGCTGATAGGTTTTAAACTCAAGTACACACAGACGTTTAAGCTCAAAGTTATAGACTAAGCAATCAAACTCTCCTCCTACTCTTTGTTGTGTGCCATCAGGTAATTGAAAATAATGCTCAAGCTTACGTTCTTCTGCAACAAAAGTATTGCGAATAACTGCTTCGGGACTACAATAACGTCGATTTATTACAAGTAATTCTGCAAAGCGTCGGATTAATCCTTGCAATCCTTGCCAAACTTTGTATAGAGGTTGTGCTGTACTAGCATCTTTTTCAACAGATTTTTCTAGATAAGCAGAAAATTTAATTTCATAAAAAAGCTGTTGGAGATGAGAAGCAACTTCGTTGATATTTAATTGGGATGCAGTTGTTTTAAATATTTCTTGAAATCTTGGCTCAATCACAGCTAAATTTATAAAACTATCAGCTAATTGATGAAAAATATTACCAATTCCAACCTGATTTTCTGCTGGGGTAAATAAAGTATTTCCGCCAAATAGCTGATGTAAATAAAATAACCTTGGACACTCAAAAGCGACTCTAACCTTAGTAGCAGTTAAAGATGAGTTTACAGATTTTTGTGTTGATTGCGGTGAAGCATTAGGTATCATATTAAAAATATTACTTACTGAATTAGGGGTATAAATTTCTAATAAGCGGCGATGAACCGCAGCCAAATACACTGTATCCATTGCTGCATATTGTAGCTGCTTGCCACTAAGAGGACGCTTTCCCCAGTCACTTCTTCCTTCTTCTGTATCTACATTGGAAAAGTGGCAGATTTCTGTTGCTAAAGTTTTGAGTTTTAAGTTGGATGTTTGTAATGTTTTGAGGGTAATCTTTCTTGCTAACTTGAGAGTACAAGTAATATTTTGTGCAGAATTACCACCCAAGTACTTTAAATCAAAGCTTGCATTGTGAAATACTTTTTCAATTTGGGAACTGCTCATGATTTGGTTAACAAATAGTGCAGCCAAATCAGGTTTATCCAACACATCGATAATATAAGCAAACTCTCCTGTAGAATCTGTGGGTTCTGCTAATATCTGAATTAATGATAGTCTTGGATAATAAGTATTACAATCAGCTACTTCTGTATCTAGCCACAGCACTTTAGCCAAAGCGAATTTTGCAATTTGGGTCTGGATTTCAGCAGATTCTTTCAGGTAGTGCATTAGCTAAACGTCTATCAACAGTTATCTATTAGTGACCAAAGAAATTAATTGGTCTTGTAATTTGGCTTTTGGGTCAATAATTTTTACTTTCTTTTCCTGACACAATAAATCAATTAAGTGTTGAGTATCAGTTTCTTTTACAGAAGGAAATTGACTACCAGCCTCCTTAATTAAAGTTGGCACTCCCATAAAGCCTTGGGTTTTGACTAGATTTAATAAAAACTCTTTTACTAGTCTTAAATCTTGTTTACTATTTGCATTCCCATTATTTATTTCAGAGGGTTGTTTAGCAACAATTCCTAAATCTTGCAATAAAGTACATTTGTGCAAAATTTCAGACTCACGAATTAAAGATTGTAGTTTCTGCAAAGTAATAGTTTTACCTGCAACTACTAATTCTTGAGATAGCGCTGAATTAACCAAGCTATGATATGTTGCCAAGTAGTGAACTGAAGACACATTTGGTTTTATATGCTGATGGTTAGTATATGTAAAAATCTGTCTGTATATTTTATTTCCGGCAAGGTTTGGCTCTCCTACACTTGCAAGACGAATTAGTTGCAGTCTGTGACATAGATTTCTAGAAACCACTCTCTGGCAAGCATTCATTACATCATAAAATGGTCTCATTCCTGGATCTTCAGTCCAGACTAATCCTATCGTGTCTCTATTATCAGAATGTTGATAACTTAAGGAATAGCTGGCATAATTTCCACTTAAGAGTTTAGGCTTAATAGTCTGTACTTGCAATGCTTCCAAAGCTTCTTGTAACATCCGAATTAAATCAGGTGCAGCTAATAAGGTTATTTTGGTAATTTTGCACTGAACTTTTTTATATTCCTGCTGCCATAATAATTTTAATTCTGCTTCGATTGTACCTGGTGGTGGAGGTGGTGGTGGTGGCAGAGTCTCACCATCTAACCATTTTGGCTTTGGGGGTTGTTTATCTCTGAATAGCCATTCCTTATATTCTTGGAATAGTTGTTTCCCTAACGTTAGCACTAGACGAGGTGAGGCTTTACGACCGGGGAATGCTTTCTCTAGTATCTCTGTATTCAGAGGGTAAATTGGAGAATTAGGTAGAGAGTAAGCTTGATGGTGCAACTTATAAAGTCTAGAAGCTAATAGAGCTTCGGCTTCATCTAAAGTGATGCGTTTAAGAGGTACTTTTACACTAGCCCTATCCAAATCAGCAGGTTGAATTCGCTTGTAATTTTCATTCCAGGTACTAGTCCTGACGCTGATGATAATCAGGAAGCCTTGCCACTTGCCGTTATAAATCGTAGAGTTCACATTGAATAAAGCTTGTAGGTCAATAGAGCCATCTGACAAACGAGCAATGTTATCTAGTTGATCAAAACACAAAACAATGGGCTGAGTTTTACCAGAGATTTTACTAAAATTACCTAAAATACCTCGTGCCGTATCTTCATTATCAATAGATTTATTAATTTGTAACTTTTGCAGGCTTTCTTCATCTAGACCATCTCCTTTTAACCATTCACAGGCTAAAGAGTTTAAGTCTGGATTAGTTAGGTCATAAAGGACACCAAAAAATTCATTAGCGTTGTAAATTCCTCTAGTACCTATGTTTTTTTTGAGGATGTCAATAAATAATTTGCGATCAGCCTTAGAGGATGTTTTCGTTTTTCCAAATAAACCTTGTATTCTGTCAATAAAACCTCGTTGTTCACTTTGTAAGTCGTGGCCAATAGTAGACAGAAAGCTTTTGAGCCAAAGAATTAATTGGGAATTTGCTTGTCCTGCTGGAGCATTAACCAGGCTATCAACAGTATGACGTAAGATGTGTCTCCAGATATGGTCACTCTGAGGAAACGGCTCAATGTATACGAAGAAAGCTTCATTATTTAGCCTTTGTTTCAGCCGACCCATAAAATGAGTTTTGCCCACTCCAGCATCACCATAGAGAATCAGGGTACGGGTTTGATGGTCTTGATAAATCTGATCCAGAACACTTTTGATTTGAGTTAGTGCCTCTTGATGAATAGAGTCAACAGTAGTAAATTGCTCCTCCTCTTCCCAAAAGTTACCTGCTGCAAAGTTATCGAATGGGTTAAGCGATTGTTTAATAAGTTCGTCAATTGTTGACATACTGACATCTCTACTTTCTTTAAAGTTGGTCTGCTTATAATTTGGGAAAGACCACTAATTTACTGTGATGAAAAATAAGGAACCACCGCTTATTTGAGAAATTCCAGCATCAACTTGTTCAGTAGTATAATCGCGTGGCTCTGCCAATGTACTTAACTCAATTTGATTAGCTTCTTCAAGACGATATAGTACCTGGTCTAATTCATCCCGTGACAATGGCGGTTGTAATTTTTCCCGCAGATGGAAAATGGGCAAATAGTTCTCAGTACCCAATTCTCGGTCTAATTTCTCAATAATTTGTAAAATTTCTTCATCACTGATTTCTTTATCAACGATGTTGACGCTAGGTAGTGGAGTAGAAACTTCGTCTGCTTTCACCCGCAGAGTTTTCCTTAAAAAGCGGAGGTAATTACCCAGCAATTCTAAGCTGATGACGGGGTTAGAACCTTTATTCGGACTGTAATCATCCCGTAAATACTCGATTCCTCGTTCAGTCAGCCAAACTTCAGCTTTTGCCCTTTTAATGCTCTTTTCGGCTTCAATCAAACCCCTTTGGCTCAACCCTTCTAAGATCGCATCTCGTTCAGCAGCTTTTGGTGAGGTGATTTTGCTGGGGGCGATTTTGCCAGAAGCTTTACTGATCTTCTCCAGTACCTTCAGTTCTTTGTCTGCGATGGGCACTTCACCTGGATCTTTCAGTAGGGCTTGACCAGGCGGTAAAATTTTAACTGCGATAATCTCGCGGGTATAGTCTACCAGTTCGCGATCGCCCAATGCTTTACAAATTTTGTTTTTATCAGTTTTAAAAACATCGAAGGCACTAAGACTAAGACCTGCTCGATAATCGGTAAATCCCAATAACTTTAAGAGGAACTTTAACTCATTCGTTTCCATACGGTTAGACTTGCCTGTATATTACTTAGCAGTACTCTAGCTCAAAAAATTACACATATTCTTCATCGTAACTATAATTAGTGCCAATGAGTACGGCACACGGATATGTAGCGATCGCAATTGTCCAAATTTTTGCGTCCTTCTGGATAAAATCTTTGGGACAACCTGAAATCTTCGGGAGTTCTATAACCACGCCTTTTGATCCTTATCTTTGTGCTTGCCAATTTGCCAAAATAGAGCTGTAGGCTAGAATAACCACGCTTTAAGATAGCTTAATTGCCTACACTCACGAGCAAGGGTCGGCTGATTAATAAGTTAAGAGGAAGGGAGTATGGACAACAACAACTGGTTACAACAACTAATGATGGTCGGTCTTGGCACAACGTCTATAGTCGCAGAAAAACTACGGCAAGTCAGCGATGATTTAGTTAAAGATGGTAAGCTCAATCCTGAGCAAGCCAAGGCGGTAATAGATGATATTGCCCAGCAGTTAAAGTCGGAGCAGGGAAACTTCGATATCCAAATGCAGCGGCAAATGCGAAATATGATGCAGGATTTGGGAGTGGCTCGCCAGTCGGAAGTGGACGAACTGCGGGGTAGAATTGACCGTTTAGAGCGTCAATTGCGCGATTTAGAAAATAAGCTTTGGCGTTAAAATGCCCTTTCTGATTTAAACTAATTGTGTCCTGTTGGTAATGTTTTTGCCAGGATACTTAAGTAAGGAGAACTGATTTTGAAACCAATTTTCCTCAGCGTGGCGTTCATGCTGGTGTGTGTTGTGCTTTTATTTGTGGGGCAAGTAGGCAGTAAACAGAGTACTGCCATTGCTGCTGAGTTAACCCAAACTCCGCCAGCATCCACAGCTGTAACTGAAAACAATATCTTAATTGCGAGTAATACTATGTCAGATGCTAATGCTGTAACTACCCCCTCTGGATTAAAGTATGTGGAGTTAAAAGAGGGGACTGGGGCGACTCCTAAACCTGGACAAACGGTTGAAGTTCACTATGTCGGCACTCTAGAAGATGGTACTCAGTTTGATAGTTCACGCGATCGCGGTCAACCCTTCAGCTTTAAAATAGGCGTTGGACAGGTTATCAAAGGTTGGGACGAAGGAGTTAGCACCATTAAAGTCGGCGGTCGTCGTAAGTTAATCATCCCATCTGAGTTAGGCTATGGCGCTCGTGGTGCTGGTGGTGTGATTCCACCCAATGCAACTCTAATTTTTGATGTGGAATTGCTGGGAGTTAAATAGGGACTAGGGACTGGGGATTGGGTACTGGGGACAAGGAGGAATTATTAAAATAAGTTTCTATTCTCTCTGTTCTCAATGCCCAGTGTCCTATCAAATAAATCAAGTATTTCAGAGTATAGAAAATAGCTATTTGGTAAAAATACATCATTAATGAGTAAATCAGGCTCATTCATTGCTCAAATAATTATTTGGTATAGCTAAATTTTTAAATTTTGAAACTTTGTAAACTGTGGATTAAACAAAAGTTTCGCTGTCCCTGTAGGCCCGTTGCGGTGTTTAGCTATAATTACTTCTGCAATGCCGCGATCGGGAGTATCGGGAGAGTAGTATTCATCGCGGTACAGCATGATTACTAAATCCGCATCTTGTTCAATGGAATTGTGAACAATAATATTATTTGCAACAAAATTATGCAAACCTGGAACCGTAAGATCAAAGACTTCTTCCTCGCCGCTATATTCAATTGAAAGTATCTCGTCCCAATAAACATCACTTGTAGCAAGAGTAATCAGTTTAGATGATTGAACAACGTTGCCAACTTTTAAACATCTTTCTCGACTTAAATTTACTTTATAAAGGGTAGAGCCACAATAGGATATTCCAATGGAGGAATGTAATAGCCGTGTGGTCAAGCCAACAGATTGCATTGCAGGTACAACCTGTGTTTTCCAAACATCTTTGGGAATTATATCTCTGTTAGTGTTATGAATACACTTTTCAAGGTGTACAGCAATTTTTTCCAATGAACTTAGCTTATATTCTCCTACTGCTCCAACGTTTTGAATGAATAACTCAAGGTCAGGCTTGCCAGTGATTGTTACATGATATTGGTTTCTACCTTTGCCAACTTGAGGAACTGTCCTTAGTGTTGCATTAATACCAAGCCTTAATAAAAGTGTCTGTACATCAAAAGCTAGTCTCTCGCTACTGCTTGCATAAAATGCAATAGGTCTTGCCTTTTTTCCTGCAATTAAGTTGATACAACCATCTGTACTCCAAAGGTGTCTTAGAAAACACGCTATTAACTCTTGGGGTTGTGAGAACAATTCTTGAGGTACAAATTTTTCATAAGACCTTAAACCAAAAACACCGAGAGAGTCTAGCCATTTGGCTATTGGATTTCTTACACGATGAGTTAGATTCTGTGCTGCGGATAAATAAACTTGATACCACCCACGTTCAGGTGAAATTCTAGGAGCAATTGAATCTCCAAAAACTTCTGTTGCCAAGAAAGCAACATTCTGAGCTAAATCTATCTCTCTGGTAGTGTACTGTATGGCATGACGTGGCAATGTACAACCGTCGCCAATTAAATGCCCTAATAATGCAACTTCCGCATAAGTCATGGTTTGTTTACCAGAACTATGGATATGTCTTGGTAAACATAAATGTTGTTTAGGAGTTAATTCATCAAGTCTTTTCCAGCCATTAATTGTTAAAAACTTGTGATTACCTGTGGCACGGATTTTTCGACCCAATCGAGTTGTTAAAGTAAACAGAGGCTTTACACCGGTGCAAAAAGCATTGCTAACAATTGCTTTTTCTAGCTGCATTGTAGCTTCGTTCAACGCCCAAACTGCAAAACCAGATTTACCTGCTAATTCCTTAATTGGTACTTGCAATCCTGTATCTGCTAATGTCACCAGACTATCGCCTGCTAAACAACCGGATTCTCTCAAATCTGACAACATCGGACGCTTGTTAGTGCGTGCTTCCACCCCTCGACTCAACTGAGATAAAGCAATAACTGGTACAGATAATTCCCGCGCTAAACCTTTGAGTTGACGAGTGATTTTTGATAATTCTTGTACGCGATTATCGCCTGCTCCTTCCATCAATTGCAGGTAATCTATTACAATTAATCCTAATTCAGTTCCAATTTCAGCTTGTAGTCTTCTTGACTGACTACGCATTTGTGTGACTGTAATATTCGGCGTGTCGTCAATATAAATTGGCATCTCCGAAAGGATACCAATAGCACGGCTTAAAGGTTCCCACTGCGTTTGACTCAGGCGACCAGTTCGCAAATAACTACTTTCAATTTGCGCTTCGCTAGCTAATAGACGTTGCGTCAGTTGCTCTTTGGACATTTCCAAGCTGAAAAAAGCAACTGGTAATTTATAAGAAGCGGCAATATTATGAGCTAGGTTTAAGCAAAATGCTGTATTGTGAACACAAATATCATTGGCAACAAAGTTGTGTGTTTCTGGAATTGTTAAGTCATAAACTTGCTTGTTTCCTGCTGACTCAATGGCAACTATTTCATCCCAATAAACATCACTTGTTGCTAACTGTTGAAGTGGTAAATTATCTAAAGCTGTGGCTAGTATCCAAAGTCTTTCCCGCTTTAGGGCACGTTTGCCAACATGCATATTTGTATAGCCTTGAATACCTGCACGTCTAGCTAAATTACTCCAAGTTTCATTACCTTTCGCTACTGCTATTTGTTCCCAAATCTCTACAGGTATCAAGTCCCGATTAGTTTGATATCTTTTTTGAGATATTGCATCTGCGACTTTTGCGATCGCTTCTTCTTTACTAAAAATACCTATTTCTGCAATAAAAGTTTTGATAGATAAGGCATCAGTAATATCTAATTGCCATGCTGTTCTGCGGGTGTTATTATACTTGACAGACTGCTTTCTAAGAGAGGCAATGATGCCAAATCTTAGTAAAAGATGTTGGATTTGCCTTGCTAATTTATTGCTGACTGTTGCATACCCTAACTGTGATTGTCCACTAGTAAGGAGCGTAGCCCATCCATCTGTAGCAAAAAGACGATTAAGGAATAAGGCTATTTGCGATCGCTCTAATTTAAAAACTATGCTTGGGATAGTTTTAGAATGAGCATCTTTACCCCACAAACCTAATTCTTCTAACCAAAGTGTCAGCGAATTATTTCGAGATTTGCTCATGCAGGCAAATCCATGAGATACAAACTCTTCTGACTCTAATTGTAAAATTTTGCATAATGAACCAAAAGTTTCTAAATTTGGTACACACTCCCCTTGCTTCCAAGCACAAAGTAAAGTGGGACTGACTCCAACTAGTTGACTTATTTCTTTTCCTGTCAATAACTGCGATTGAATTGCTAGTTTAAAACTTTCAGCAAAAACTTGTCTTTGAATAGCAATAAATTCTAAATCTCCTCGAATACAAAGTGATGGTGTGCGTTTTCCTTGAGAAGTTTCCCAACGAACTATTAAACCACCAAAATCTGCAACTGCTTGCGAAAAATCTGCTTGCAGTAATGGATTACCATTTGTAAATCGGGGATTGGAGTTGGTTAATCCGCCATCGCCAATTAAATAAGCTAATAACTTAACTTCGCACTCACGAATGGTTTTTGTACCAAATACATCTATTTTTCGGGGAACAGCAATTTTATCACCGACTTTCAGATTTTCTAGTCTTTGCCAGCCTTTAATAGTTAAATAGGGATGCGTGATTGTGGTTTCAATAGTTCGCCCTAAGCGAGTAGTGACACGAAAAACTGGCTTGATACCATCATCTACAAATGCAGATGGTTGAGTAAAGGTAAATTTCCAATCATTGTTTAACGTCAATAATGAGCCATAACGTTGGTTATATAATTCTTCAATTGTGGCAATCTGTCCATCCCCAAGGATAATTTCTGAATCAAAACTTAGGCATTTTCCCATTGATGGGCGACCTGCGATAATAATCAAATCAGAACGCTGAAAGCCGCTGGTCATGGCATCTAAATCGTAAAATCCGCACGGAATTCCAGGTAAAGCGATGCCTTGATTTCTATCTTCAATATCCTGAAAATTATTAATTAGAGTATCAGAAATGTGAACTAAACCCGATTGGGGACGCTCTTGAGTAACGCCGAATACTTTCTGTTCTGCTTGATCTAAAACCTGTGGTAATTCGGTTTCTGTCTCGTAACCAAGATGTACAATTTCATTGCCAGCTTTAATTAACTGTCGCCGCAGGTATTTTTCCATCACCAACCCTGCTAAGGCGTCGATGTTAACGGCTGACACTGTGCGGTCTACCAGAGTTGCTAATTTATTTCTGCCACCAATGCGGGCTAGCATTTCATTGTCGGTTAGCCAACTGGTAACTGAGAGTAAATCTGTGGGTTTACCTTGGGTGTGGAGCCTCACAGCTGCCTGATAAATATCTTTGTGAGCGCTAATGTAAAAAGCTTCGGGAAGAAGGCGATCGCTAACTCGACTAATCGCTTCTGGATCTAGCAAAATACCACCCAAAATCGCTTCTTCCGCTTCTATATTTTGGGGTGGGAGGCGTAGTTTACCGCCGTAGGCATCGCTACCATCGCCTTGAAAACTCCGTTCTTCAGCCATAAACGATTTTAGTTTTGATATTTTGCTAGAGACGCGATTAATCGCGTCTGTACAGGAGTTAGGAGTTATTATCCACTTTTACTTCCCTTGCTCCCTCATCGCTCTCCTAAGTTAGCTAGCCACGACTTGAATATTGACTTGCGCCGCTACTTCAGAATGCAGCTTAATTTCAGCTTGATAAGTACCAAGGTGATTAATATCAGGGATAGTAATACCACGCCGATCAATTTCTTGACCGGTGGCTGCCTTAATTGCATCTACAACATCTTGGGTGGTGATAGTACCGAAAATTGCTTCGTTTTCACCAACTGGCTTGGCAATTGTCAAGCTGCCAACTTTTTCTAAAGATTCTTTTTGCTCAAGAGCTTGTTGTCTGAGTTCTAATTGCCGTTGACGCTCTTGTTCGCGACGGCGTTCTACTTGCTTGAGAATACCAGGAGTGGCATTGGTTGCCAATTTCTGAGGAATCAGATAGTTCCGAGCGTAGCCAGGAGCTACTTCTACTAAGTCGCCAGATTTGCCCAGCTTGCTGATATCCTGATTTAAAACTAACTGCACACGTTTCGCCATCGTTTTTCGTTTTTCCTGTAAAATCTGATTAATTTGGGTTTGGGCAGCATAGCTCACAATCTCAGTGCTGTATTCCAAGCTTTTTGGCCTAATACCCTAAAGCTTACAGATCGTAGCGAAAGAAAGGGTGCGATCGCAACTATTCGCCCTAGAAAGTTGGAGGATTAGGGACTGAGGTTAATCAGTGCTGAGTGCTGAGTAAGGGATGAGGGAGATGAGGGAGTGAGGGAGATGAGGGGACAAGGAGGTAAACAAAACTCTTAACTCCTAATTCTTAACTCTTAACTCCTAACTCTTAACTCCTAACTCTTAACTCCTAACTCTTAACTCCTAACTCTTAACTCCTAACGCCCAATGACTAAAAGTTATTTTTCATTTCCCGTATACGTGCAAAGGTTTCCACTCCGTCGCCACTCTTAACGGTTGATTGTAATGATGGCTGATCCCAACGTAAAAAGGGATTGGTTCGCTTCTCGACTCCTAATAGCGAGGGTATGGTGGCTTCTCCTCGACTACGGTAAGCCTTGACTTCATTGAAGCGTCTTTGTAAGTCGGCGTTGTCGCTATCCACAGTTAGGGCAAATTGCAGATTTTTTAAGGTGTATTCGTGGGCACACCAGATGTGTGTATCATCGGGTAGAGAACGCAGTTTGCTTAAAGAGTCCACCATTTGGGTCGGTGTTCCTTCAAACAAGCGACCACAACCACCAGAAAATAAGGTATCGCCGCAAAATAAATCACCTGTCTCACCAGCTTTTTCAGGGGGAAAGTAGTAAGCGATATGAGCGCGGGTATGTCCGGGGACGAAGATAACTTCAGCTATGCGGTCTGCAAACTGGACGCGATCGCTTTGTTGCAAAAACACCTGCTGTCCAGGAATTCTCCCACGATCTTCGGCTCCTCCGTAAACTATCAGTTGGGGAAATTCTTCTATTAATTGCTTATTACCACCCACATGATCGTTATGGTGATGAGTGTTAAAAATTGCTACCAACTCAGCTTTTAATTCTGCCAGTTTCTTTAATACTGGTTGAGATTCTGCTGGATCGACAACAGCAGCAATATTTTGTTTGCGATCGTGTAGCAAGAATATGTAGTTGTCTGAGAGTGCTTCCAGACGGATTACCTGCATTACCTCTGCCTCCCTTACAACATAAATGTTTGGTATTGAGTAGCAATCCTACATTCCAGTGAATAGTAATGCTACCTGCACAAGCTATATCAAGTATTTATACTTTGTTCATTATAGCTATATGCAATATTAACTATGATCATTATACAGCATAAAATTCTATCTACACAGTAATTATACTTAAAAAAGTGAAATTCAGATAAACTTACTCAGTGAAATTCCTCTGGGAATAGTCTCAAATACAAAGTTATATTTATTTCATTATTTTATTATTTTTTTAATAAAAAATAAATTGTTTAGTTCCTAATTTTGCTCATCTCTACTCTATCAGATTTAGTTAGAACTAAAACTAGAGTAAGATTTTTTGAGAATAAATACATTTTTAGTTTCCAAAGTAAACAATAATTGTTAATTTAATTTATGTCGACAGAAACTAGAGGATTTATTACAATTCTAACTGGTCTTTATTCTTTTCAAGACTGCATTCATTTTTTAGCAGCGATTAGGAAGTTTCATCAAGAGCCGATAATTATTTTAGTTGACCAAGTTCCGGTAGTTCTCTATCCGTTATTAAAGGCTTTCAAAAATGTAATTTTAAAGCCTGCCCCTACAAATGAAAATACTGTTTTAGCATCAAGGCAAGCCAAACTGGCTTTATATGCAGCCTCGGAGTTTGATAAAACGATTTACCTCGATTCAGATATTTGCTTACTTTCTGATATCAACGACGTATTTGAGTATTTAAATGAATATGATTTTCTGTTAACTGAAGATGTACAACCTTCTATTCTAAAAGCTACAAATTTACTACGTGGAAAGCAAGAAGACCTCTTACCAAATGTTTTGCCAATTTTACAATCTGTAGGCTTACCATTGCATGCAGATAGTGTCCAGTATAATGGCGGTTTTATGGCTTTTCGCAAAACAGAAGTAACCAAAATATTCTTTGAAGAATTTCAACGTTATTTTGAGATTGTCAAAAATAATCAAGATAAATTACTTCTAAAAGATCAAGGAGCCTTTGCATCTGCGATCGCATCTGTACAACCTCATAAAAAAGTCTTACCACCTACCTATAATTATCTCAGTAAGTGGCAGGATGATTATAATATTCAGGATCAAATTAAGGTTCTTCACTGTACCTATCCTTATCGACCTCAGTATGCTAAAAATATTACTCGTTCCTTATATACAAGGGTTTTTGACAGATTCGCTCAAGTATTTTTACCAAATCAAGTTACAAATCCTTGGCGCACTAAATAAAAATAAGTCTAAAAAACGTGAAAAATTTTTCCAAGATATCGCTGTTAGTTTCAGATTTATCAAGTGCAGCTATTTTGCGTGCATACTTGATAGCAACAGCCCTCAGAACTTTAGAATATGAAGTTGAAATTATGGGGTTTTTATTTGGAAATAACTTGTATCGAAATTTACCATCAGAATTAAAAGTTTATAATTTACCAGGCAAAAATTTCCCAGAGTTTTTTGGAGAGATTAGTAAATTTTTACCAAAGATTAATGGAGATATAGTTTATGCTATCAAACCACAAATAGCGAGTTTTGGAGTAGCTCTAATAAACAAAATATTTAGCAGAAAACCGTTAATTTTAGACATAGATGATTGGGAACTCAGTTGGTACGGTGGCGATGACTGGCATTATAGTCCCACACCTAAAAAATTAGCCAGGGAATTATTGAAACCAGACGGCGCACTCAGGAATCCTTATCATCCTTTGTATGTGAAATGGATGGAAGGATTAGTAAGTCATGCTGATGCTGTGACGGTGCATACTGAATTTTTGCAGCAGCGTTTTGGCGGTACATTTGTTCCTAATGGTAAAGATATTTCTTTATTCGATCCCACTCGATATGATGCTGAGTCCAGCAGAAATCGTTATGGTTTATCTGAATATCGTATTTTAATGTTTCCTGGTGCGCCAAGACCATACAAAGGTCTAGAAGATATTCTCATGGCACTGGATAAAATTAATCAACCAGACTTAAGACTAGTGATTGTAGGTGGTAGTCCCTATGATGATTACGATCGACAACTCCAACAAAAGTGGGGACGCTGGATTATTAAATTACCAAAGTATCCAGCTGATGTTATGCCTGATTTAGTAGCAGCGGCTCATATTGTGGTTGTTCCCCAGCGAAACACCCCAGAAACTCGCGCTCAATTTCCCCTGAAGTTGACAGATGGAATGGCAATGGCTAAACCTGTATTATCAACGCGTGTTGGAGATATTCCCAAAATTTTAGGTGATACTGGTTATTTAGTCGAACCTGCCTCTCCTGAACAACTTGCTGAACAAATTCAATTAATTTTTCAGAATTTAGAGTCAGCAAACCAGCAAGGTATCAAGGCAAGAGAAAGGTGTGTGGAACACTATAGCATAGAAGCGATGGCTTCCACCCTCAAGTTAGTAATTTCTCGGTTGTAAATCTTGATTGGGGATTAGGGATTAGAGATTGGGAACCCAATCAAATATCTTAATCATATTTTTTTCCCAGTCCCCAGTACCCAGTCCCGTATTTATTTGATGATTAGCTTTATTTAGCAAGTAATTTTGTGAATAATATTAATAAGTAAAAGTGTCATAAAAATATCCAATGTCTACCAGAAAACTACTACTAAGATTCGCTAAACCATATCCAGGGTTGATTTTGCTAACAATATTGTTAGGATTTTCTGGAGCTTTATTTAATGGGATCAGCACAGCTTTAATTGTGCCAGTGGTTTTAAAAATTGTGGGACAAAAAATAGATTTAAGTACGGCTCCCCCCATCTTAAAAAAGATTATGTCTCCCTTTGATAATACTCCAGAGCCTTACCAAGTAGGAGTAATGGCTGGAGCGATTATTTTCACAATTCTTTTAAAGAACTTAGCTAATTATGCCAGTTCCTTAGCATCAAGCTCTTTAAGTCGAAAGTTGACATCAGATATGCGCGAAAACGGCTTAAGGCTATTATTAGATGTTGATATAGATTATTATGCCAAGACAAAGGTTGGTGATTTAATCAATCGTCTTGGTGGAGAAGTTGGCAGGGCTGCTAGTGCTATAAGTAGTACGGTCAAGATAGTTATTGTAGGAATCACAATTTTAGTTTTTGTCGGATTATTGCTGTCAATATCTTGGCAGTTGACAATTATTGCAACGCTTTTGCTATCGTTAGTGACGTTAGTAAATCAGTATGCGATTTCTCGGTCTAAAAATTTTGGGAAGCAGCTGAGTGAGATGTCTAGAGCATACTCAATCTCTATACTAGAAACCCTGAATGGAATTCGACTAGTAAAAGCAACGGGAAATGAAGAAAAAGAATATCAACGGATTAAAAAATTAATTCGCGATCGCGAATCAGCAGATTTCAAATCTCAGGTTAATTCGGAAGCGATTACACCCCTGAGTGAGGTGATGGGCATTACAGCTATACTGCTGATTGTAATTTTGAGTAAAACCTTCTTTGCTAATCAAGTTTCTTCTCTTTCTACTGTACTTCTGACATATTTATTAGTGCTGCTGCGAGTACTGCCACTGATTTCTCAGTTAAATACTATTCGCAGCAACTTTGCCAGTACTGCCGCCAGCGTGGATGCTGCCAATGAGTTTTTAAGCCTGCACGATAAGCCGTTCATGGGCAAAGGGAAGCTTCCCTATACAAAATTAAAAGAAGGGGTGTCTTTTAATTCTCTTTGCTTTGCCTACCCTGGTCATGAGAAGTTGGTACTCAAAGATGTGAATTTATATTTACCGCACGGTACGACCTTAGCATTGGTAGGTGGTTCTGGTGCTGGTAAATCGACTTTAGCCGACCTTTTGCCCAGATTCTACGATCCGATCGCTGGCAGTATTAGCATTGACGGCATCGATTTGCGGGAGTTCGATCTTGTATCCATGCGAAAGCGGATGGGAATTGTCAGTCAAGATACCTTTCTTTTTAATGACTCGGTGCGAAATAACATCGCTTATGGACGAGCAGAGGCTACTGATGATGAAATTCTGACAGCAGCCAAGCGGGCCAATGCTTATGAGTTTATTAGCAAATTGCCTCAGGAATTTGAAACCTTAATTGGCGATCGCGGCGTCATGTTATCTGGTGGACAAAGGCAAAGATTAGCGATCGCCCGTGCCCTCCTGCAAAATCCCGAAATTCTGATTTTAGATGAAGCCACCAGCGCTTTAGATACGGTTTCCGAACGCTTAGTACAGGCTGCACTCGATGATCTAAGTCGCGATCGCACCACCCTAGTAATTGCTCACCGCCTTTCCACAGTCCAAAAAGCTCATCAAATAGCTGTATTAGATCAAGGACAGGTAGTAGAGATCGGAACCCATGAAGAACTTTTACAAAAGGGTGGCTACTACTCACGTTTGTACTCAATGCAATTTGCAGAACGTCCTGAAACTGCTGCCAAACACAATCAAAGCTTGCTCCGGATCTCTCACGAAATTCGGACGCAGATGAACTCGATGATTGGGTTCCTACGTTTATTACTTGATGATTTAGTAGACGATTCTCAAGAACGGCATGAATTAATTGAAGACTCTTATAAATCAGCCTTGAGAATTCTCAACACCATTGATGTTTTTGAGGATGTCATTAACTTGCAAATTCGGGGGCAAATGCTCTCAATTTCTGACCATAATCAAAATGTTATCAGTAACCATTATCAAGTTTTTAATCAAATCTCTGTTGAGTTTCGGACTTATCTTAACCTCATCCTTAGCTCTCTCCGCTCTCTAGCTGATAATTTGACATACACCACAGAAGAACAAAATGGATTAATTACTGAAAGTTATGAATCTGCTATATATCTGCTCGATAGTTTAGGAAAGTTTGAGGATAGTATTAATGTTTAAAATTCTGAAAAATCCTAATTTAAAAAAACACTATATTTTTTTCATCAGTGAAGAGTTGCCGCAGCCAGAGGCTCATCTAGTACAGTCTACAAATGCAGCTAATGCCGCCGCCAACTTGGGATACTCAACAGTTTTGGTGTACCCAGATAAAGGATCAAAAGCAATTAACCTAGTTAATCTAGCTCGTCCTTTTCAACCGAGACAAACACCCATAGAACTTATTAAGTATTACAATCTCCATGATAAATTAAAAGTTGCTCCCTTACCGATGCCTTGGCCTATTGACCATTTTCGGAGCAAATTTACTGACTCTAACACCATTGCCAGTAAGTATTATTTACCGTTTCACATACTTCCAACTACTAAACTTGTCCATAGTCGCAACTGGAACTTTGTCAAAGCTGCCATCAAAAATGGCGTTCCCGCAATTTATGAACATCACCACCACGAAGACAAGCCATTTGAGCCAGAAATTGTTACAAATCCGCTGTTACAAATTGCTGTCACCGTTGTAGACACCATCCGCGAAAGTATGATTAAAAATGGGATGCCACCAGAAAAAGTGATTAAGCTACACAATGGTTTTAATCGCTTATTTATGGAGAGACAACCGGAAAAAGCGGCAGAATGGCGTCAAAAACTCTTGCAAAACGACAGCCAAAAGTTGGTAGTTTATGCGGGAGCGCTACAGCAATTTAAAGGAATTGATGTACTAATTGATGTAGCTAAAGAAATGCCTAATGTGCAATTTGCCTGTGCAGGTGGTAAGCCAACAGAAGTCGAATATTATCAGCAATTGGCAAAAGAAAAGCAGGTTAATAATATTAAATTTTTGGGATATATTTTGCATAATGAGTTAGCATCTTTGCTACAAGCAGCCGATGTTTTAGCTCACCCCCATTGTTCGGGAAAAGCGGCAAGTTTTACATCTCCTTTAAAGCTGTTTGACTACTTCGCTTCTGGAACTCCTATTGTATCGACGGAGATTCCATCATTAGTTGAGTTTCAAGATACCCAAGCGATCGCTGCTTGGTGTGAACCAGATAACCCCAGCAAATTTACCGAAAGTCTGAAGCGGGTTTTAGAAACTCATCCCAGAAAAATAGAGGGTTATCCAGATAGTATCGAGTTTGTCAAACAGTTTTCTTGGGAAAATCGAGCGGCAAAAATTCTTAGTTATGTTGATAAATCTCTACTTCCCCATTTATCGCATAAGGAAGAATGAAGGAGGTTAAGTAAAATAGCTAATGACTAATAACTAAAATGACTATTACAACTGTTGGAATGATTAGCAGCTATCGAGGTTTAGAAACTAGAGCCGATTGGCTATGGCAACAAACCCCGCATCAATTTGGAACTTGGGGCAATATACAAATGCAAGCACTAGCAGAAAAACCAGATTTTCTGCTAATGTATCAATTTGATTTTCCCCAAGCATCGCCACAAAAATCTTGGTTAGATAGTTTTCGCAAACGCCAGCAAAAACCAGTAGTTAATATTAATTCTCTACTGCGTGGTGTGAGTAAAGAGCGGATTATTTATTTACTACGAGAACCGCCTTTAGATGAAATTGTAGAAATAACTAATTATAATTACCAACAATCCCAGAAGTATTGCGGCTACATTTCTGGGCCTGATGATTTTGCTCCCACCCCCGACTATATGCCTGCTATTTGGTATCACTCAAATTCATTTCAAGATTTGAATGAAATGCCACCGCCCCAAAAGGTTGCTCCATGTAGTTGGATTACTTCAGGAATTAGCCGCACTGCTAAACATCGTGAGCGTTTAGACTTTTTGCAGTCACTACAATCTAGTGGTATTAAGTTTGATTTGTATGGGCGTAACTTACCAGGATGGGCGAATAAATCGGGAGAGCTAGGTAACAAATGGTATGGCATGGCACCATATTATTACAATTTGGCAATTGAAAACTATGCTGATAATAATTGGTATGTAAGTGAGAAACTTTGGGATAGTTTGCTTGCTTGGTGTTTGCCAATTTATTATGGCGGTCCGGCAGCTGATAAATTATTGCCATCGGGTAGTTTTTTAAGATTGCCCAGTTTAGATGAAAAAGGCATTGCTTACATCAAAGAAGTGACAGCTACACCTGATGCTTGGTATGCTGCCAAAGATGCGATCGCAGAAGCACGTCAAATTATCTTACATAAACTAAACCTGCTTAACTGGTTATCAAACTTTGTCGATCAACACTCATAAATTATGAATGGTATTTGTACCCTTGGCAATGATTATGTTTTCGATCAGCTGGTAGCTTTGCTCAACAGTATTGATGTTATTTTGGGGACGGAAACTCCCGTTTGTATCTATCCTTTCGACGATCGGACACAGCGAATTGCTGATGAAATAGCTAAACGCCCTAATGTATTTCTTTACGATAATCAAGAATCAATCAACCGTTGGGATCAATTTATGCTCTCAGCAGCACCAGAACGATTGAATCGGAGTAAATCACGGTTGTATGGCGCTCACCGTCGTTTTTGTGCCTTTGATGGGCCATTCGATAAGTTTATTTATTTAGATGCAGACACTTTGGTGATGGACTCACTAGCAACAGTGTTTGAAAAGCTAGATACTTATGATTTTGTTGTTTACGATTTCCAATTTAAAGACGTTAGCAAAATATATAATGTTAATTCTCCAAAATTACTAGAAATTTTTGAGCAAAATCGCATCGATTCCGAAATATTTTGCTCAGGTTTTTATGGTGCAAAACGCGGAATATTTAACTCAGAACAAAGAGATTTACTAATATTCTATTTAAAAAATGGAGAGGCAGAAATTTTGTATGGCGGTGCTGGTGAACAACCACTACTCAACTACATGGTAATGAGGTCTAATCTTGCTATTTATAACTTTGCCCGCCAACTACCAGATAATGAAAAGACGGGATGTTCTGCCACATCTAAGCACTTTGAAGAACGAGAACACCTTCTTTATGACAAAGGTAATCGACTAACCTACCTTCATTACATTGGTATTCCTCCTAATATTAATCAAGCAGTCTGCGCTGGAGAAAATATTGATTTTCCCTATCGAGATTTATTTCTCTATTATCGTTACCTGCATGAGCCAGAGAAGCGTCCAGTATTTATAAATCCTCCTAGAAGTTACAATGACGCTCCAGTAACAAATTTACTTACAAGAGCTTTGCGAAAACTTAAGTTAATTAACCAAGGATAATTTATGAGTAGGGGCATTTATATAGTTGCCAATGATCGAGTTATTGATAATGCTATTGCTTTACTTAATAGCATTCGTTACTATGACCAAGAAGTTACCGTTTATCTCATACCTTTTAATGACAATTATCACAAAGTAGCAGAACAACTTGCTACCTTACACAACGTCCAAATTTTTCCAGATTTAGAACTTATTGATACATTTACCAAACGCATCGGAGAAATTTTTGATCGCGATTTCCTTGCCTTACCCAACAAAATGCGTAAATTAGTGGCGTGGTTTGGGCCTTTAGATGAATTTATTTATATTGATACGGATATTGTCGTTTTTGAAAAAATCGCCGACAATTTAGACAAACTTTCAGAAGTCGATTTCTTCTGTTGTGATTACCATCATGCTAATGACAAGCTGCGAAATATCTTTTCCCCATTTGTGAAAGAGCAGCAAATTTTTTCCGATGCCCAACTTCAAGATGTTTTCAACAGTGGTTTTTGGGCTTCGAGAAAAGGAATTATTACTGAACAACAGATGGATGAAACTTTGCGCGAGTGTGCAACACATCGCGAATATTTCGATTTTTCTGAAGGAGTTACAGACCAACCAATTTTAAATTATCTTGTTCTCAAACTAATTGCCAAACGTGGAAATCTCGTCAAAATTCCTGGGGGAGGCCCTGGTAGTTGGGCTGGTTCGCAAAATTTCCAACAGCGAGAATATGCTCTTTATGACCGAGGACAGAGACTAAAATATCTCCACTGGGCTGGTACACGGATGAAAACTGGAAGTCCTTATTGGCAATTATGGGAACACTATCGCTATCTCCATGAGGGTAAATTCGCTTTCATCCCCAAACTGACTCGCCGTTTATTTCCCTTTGTTGTTGCCCGCACTTAATATTTAGGAGTATCCCAATGATTGATGGCATTTACATCCTAGCCAATGATGTTGTCTACGACCAATTGATTGCGTTGCTCAACAGTATAGAAGCCAATGCCGGTAGGAAAATTCCTATTTGTATACTTCCATATAATAATCGCTTAGACAAGGTAAAAGCAGAGATTGCATCTAGAGATAATATCACTTTGTTTGAAGATGCTGATTCCATCGCTTATTGGGATAACTTTGCTACTCAGATATGGAAAAATTATCCTAGAGCGCAAAAAACTTGGCGAGAGTGGGGTTTTCCAGAACTCTATGAGTTACCAATGCACCGGAAATTTTGTGCTGTGGATGGCCCCTTTGATAGATTTATTTATTTTGATGCAGATACTTTGTTAATGGGGCCCGTAGATTATGTATATGAAAAATTAGATAATTATGATTGGGTAGTCAATGATTTTCAGTATAAGTCTGATTTGAAATTTATTTTTGATGGTTCACCAGAGCTTATGCAGCAAGTTTTTAAATCAGATAATTTGCAATCTAAAGTATTTTGTGCTGGTTGGTTTGCTACTAAGAAAAATGTTTTTTCTGCAACTGTCAGAGCCGAATTAATTGAAAAGTTAACGGCGGGTGAAGCTGATGTCATGGCTTTTTTAGCACCTGACCAATCTCTATTTAACTACATGGTATTGAGAAGTGGAATTTCTTATTATAATTTTGCTTTTTATGACTGCGAACAGGCAACTGGTAATCACTGGAGTTCTCAATTTGATGCAGTAGATAATATCCTCTACGACCAAGGACGGCGGCTGACTTATATACACTATATGAGTATCAGTACCTCAAACTTTACTCAACTTTGCGCTGGTGAAGATGCTAATATTCCATATCGAGATGTGTTTTTGTATTATAGGTATTTAAAATCGCCAGAACAAAGACCAAAAAGCTTTAGGTCTCAGAGTCCGCTAATACGTCTGAAAAAGACTACTACAAGTTTTTTCAATCAGAAAATCAATAATATTAAGCTTAACTATCGTAATTTAAAGGATAGAATTACTAAATAAGTAAGCTTGTTAGGCTGCTGACAAATGTAGGTCTACAAAATTTTATAGTTGTGCGTGCAGATGCGCGACAACTCATCTAAGAAAAAGAATCTAAATCTAAAGATTGCATCCCTTCACGTTCTATAAAAGTCATCATACTTCCCAACTGCAACCAAACTAATAAACAAGTAAAGAGACTAATTGGTAGACCGACTCCTAAAGCTAAAGAGGAGGGAAAGCCAAATATCTCCAAGCCTGAAGAGAGAAATAGGCAAGTACCGCCAGTTATGCCAACAAATGGTACAAATAATTGTTTCAGTGAGGAACGCGGTTTAGTATTTTCTATACGCTGGTTTGGCCATTTCTGCACAATGACTTTTAAAGTGCCAGATAATGCTAAACCAGATGTTAATGCTGTCAGAAAACCAACCAGTAAAAGAAAATAAGGCGGTTGCTCAGGGAAATAGTACATGAAAACTCCTGATTTATATTAAAGATTTTTTAGTTTTTATTTGTTGACTGGTTTTCAGCAAAAGATCCAAGTAATGTAGCTTTTGGGAGGATAGCCGCTGCGCCTTCTCTAGATAACTCTGTTAAAATACCGATCGCTACATTTAATAAACGATCTGGTTTTAAGTCATCTTTAACCAGGTTCCACAGACGTTGGACGTCTTCGGTGTGCAGGCGGTCATCTTCGGTGAGAGCAAGCACTAACTGTCGCCTCAGAAACTTGCCTTCTTCCGACATTAAGTATTGGAATCCCATCTGAGCTGTGGGCAATACATCAAAGTTGTTATCGGTACGAGCGATCGCAATTAAATTCTCTAACCGCTGCCACTGAAATTTACCATCTTTGAACAACACATTCAATAACCGCCGCCGTAATTCTGGTGATTCCCCTGTCAGCAACCGCCGCGCTATGTAGGGATAACCCACTTCCACAATTTTGAAATCTGGGTTGAGGCTTAGGGCAATACCTTCTTGAGTTACCAGGGAACGAATAATCAAAGCAAACTTCGCCGGGACTCGGAAAGGATATTCATACATCAGTTCCGAAAATTCATCGGTAATAGTTTTGAAGTTAAAATCCTTGACATTTTTACCAATAGCGTTTCCTAGCACTGCTTCTAATGCTGGCACTATCGGACAAATATTCGTGTCTGGAGTCAGAAACCCTAATTTTACAAAGTCTTCGGCTAAGTCGGTGTAGTCTTTATTCACCAAATGCACTAACGCATCCACCAGTGTTTCTTTGGTGCCTTCTTCCAACTGATCCATCATACCGAAGTCAATGTAAGCCATACGACCATCAGGCACGGCAAACAAGTTGCCAGGATGAGGGTCAGCATGAAAGAAGCCATATTCTAAAAGCTGTTGCAATCCTGAGGTAACGCCAATTTGGATAATTGCTTCTGGGTCTAAACCTATTTCGCGGATGTGTTGAGTATCCGTCAGCTTAAAGCCATCAATCCATTCCAGGGTTAAAACGTGGGTATTGGTATAACGCCAGTAAATGCCTGGAACTTTTACTTGCGGGTCGTTGCGGAAGTTGCTGGCAAATTTCTCGGCGTTGCGGCCTTCATTAATATAGTCAATTTCTTCAAATAACTTGATGCCAAACTCGTCCACAATTAAAGTCAGGTCATGGCCGAGATTTAAAGGCAACCAAGGAGCTAGCCAACTTGCCGCCCAACGCATCAGATATAGGTCGCGTGTGATTACCGGGTGTAAGTTGGGGCGTTGCACCTTGACGGCGACTTCTTCACCGCTAACTAGACGACCTCGGTATACTTGACCCAAGCTAGCAGCCGCTACTGGATTAGGTGAGAGTTCGCTAAAGCTTTCGTGAATAGGGCGGTCTAGCTCAGTTTCAATTATCTGGTAAGCGATCGCATTATCGAAAGGCGGTAACTGATCTTGTAACTTGATCAGTTCTTCTAAGAAGTCTTTGCGTATGAGGTCTGGTCTGGTCGAGAGGGCTTGACCAACTTTAATAAAAGTCGGGCCGAGGTTGGTGAGCAGTTCTCGCAACTGGATAGCTCGTTTACCCTTGTTCTGCTCAACTCGATCTTGCCATTCGTCCCACTTCAGATTGAATATAAATCCTGCAAAAGAGGAGATAATTCTCAGCAGTCGCCCCCAAGCTAACCAGGGGCGGTAACTATAGTAGCGAGCGATCGCATCTGGATTATAGAGTTTTAGCTGAGTAGGTTGATACTGACCCACGCCTTTTTTTGCCTTTTCAACTGAAAAATGTACAATGATTGTTTTTCTCTTGACTCACAAGTTAGTTGCAAGTTCAGGATAGCGGTAGTTTTTTATCTAAAACAACTAGAACTCTACCTTTTGGGATAGTGTTCGAGGCAATTTTACTATCTATATACTGCCTAGATTTGTTTATCTTTTTCTTAATTATACTTTATAAAACTACAACTAATTATCCAGCCTCTAGACGATTTTATCTTTTCTTAACTATCCTTTATATAAATATAGATATTTGTTTATGTATGCAAATAGAAGGAAGAGATGAGAACTCAGTAACCACTTACAACATTAAGATCCCCGACTTCTCACAGAAGTCGGGGATCTTGGTATTATGTTTATTTATACCCTGCGATTTAAGTGGAAAATACAATATTCAGTGTGTCCACAAGAAAAATTACAACGTTAAGTAAAAATTTAGTAATTGGTAGTGGTTTCGCCCCAATTACCAATTACCAATTAGCTACTTTTAATTATCATGTAGTGCTATTTAGATTTGGCCTCCAAGTTTTCTAAACGGCTTCTTAATTCCTGGTTTTGTTGTTTGAGTTGGTCGAAATCTTCACGCAATTGACGCAGGGTTTTTTCTGAACCAATGTTCTTTTGCACCTTGGAAATTTCTTCTTCAGCAGAACGACGTACACGCCCATCAGCGGTTTGTTCAGCTAGCGATCGCAAAATACCCACCGCTTTGGGTGTTTCCATTTGTCCTAATGATGCGGCTACGGCTATTTGGGTTAAAAAGAAGGTTTCTTTGGCTAGTTCTGTTAATTTTTCTAAAATACGTTCCAAATTAGCCGGACTTTGACCTACAGAAATCTTTCCCAAAGCGCGAATTGTCGCTAAACGTAGGGGTTGTGGTACACCGAGTTTGGTGTATTCGATGAGTAGATTTAAAGCTGCTTCTGAGGTTTTGAATTCAGCTAAACCAGCAACAGCCCCACTCCGTACAACTTCATTCCAACCTGCTTTTTCTTCTAAAACTGATTTCAGCAGCTTTAGTACCTTGTCTTCCTTGGGTTTGTCTTCCAAGTTTGCTGATGCGATCGCCCCAATTACACGAGAAGCAGCAGCTTCCACGTAATAGCTAGGATCGCCCTTTTGCAAGATTCCTCTCAAAAGTTTATAGCTTTCAGCAGTTTTTATTTGATTAAGTGCTTCCACTACAGATCGCCGCACGTAAGCATTTTTATCTTTTAACCCAGCGACTAAGGCATCAAAAGCTTGATCTAAATTGATTTTGGCTAGTTGCTTCGCCACTTCCACACGCACACCCCACAATGGGTCATTTTTGAGCGACTTAGACAATACAATGATTGCTTCCAAGCCGCCTTTTTTCGCCAAAGCTGTTGCTGCATAAATACGTGAAATCGGGTCAGGATCAAATTCTAACTGCGCTTTTAACTCCGCGATTGGATATTCCAAAGCTACTGTTTTTAGGTAATTATTTCCAACATCAAAGCTGATAAATTGGGGCTTATTTTCTAGGGGAAAATAGAAGCTTTGTTCGCGTTCATTCACGCGCACTCTGAAAGTGCTGAGTTTTCCTTTATTCCTAACTCCTAACTCCTCACTTTTCACTTCTTCTTGGGTATAGCCAAAACCAATAGGTATTTTTAAATCAAACAAATCCTTACTGCCATTTTTACCGTCAGCAGCTTGGGTTTGAGTTATTGTTATTTTTGCCAAATTGGCATCCCCATCCCAAGAGTAAGCTACTTTAAAATCGGGATGACCACCACGATAAACGTATTGGTCAAAGAGGAACGAAAGATTACGTCCGGTAGCTTTTTCAATCGCTCTGAGTAAGTCTATTGTCTCTACGGTTTTGTGGGCATTATCTTGGACAAATGTTTGAATTGCCTGCCAAAATAATTCATCTCCCAATTGGGCCCGAATCATGTGATAAACACAAGACCCTTTTTCATAAATGTGGCGATCGTAAAGTTCAATAGCTTCTCGGTAAACGTGCGTTACCATTGGCCTGCGATAACGGCTGCTATCTTCACTTAAGTAACGACGAGCTTCCAATAAACGATAGTAAGCTGCTTCTGGGAGACTATATTCCTGTTCTGTCCACATTACCTCAGAATAAGAAGCCATCCCTTCTTTAATCCAAGCATGAGACCAATGCTTAATCACCACCAAATCACCAAACCATTGGTGCGCGAGTTCGTGGACAACTAAAGCTTCGGTGTTACGGTTATCTAAGGCGGCGCGTTCATCCAGCAAACATCTATCTGTTAACAGGGTTGTGGAGGTGTTTTCCATCCCACCAAAGATGAAGTCATCGACGCAAACTTGGGCGTATTTCGGGAAAGGGTATGGATAACCATACTTTTGACTCAAAAATTCGATCATTCGGGGAGTTTTTTCCATGCTGCGTTTAGCATCTTCTTCCCGTCCCTTTTCTACATAGTAGGTGACTGGTTTACCCTTCCACTCATCCCGAATTTCAGCAAAATCACCTACTGCTAAAGTCATCAAGTAGGTAGGATGAACTTGTTGTTGTGACCAATGATAGATTTTGTAATCACCATCTTCTGTGGTGTCAATTAATTCGCCGTTGGAAATTGCCACGAGAGGGTTGGGAACACGGACGCGAATTTCCGAAGTAGATAGTTGTCCTGGATAGTCAAAACAGGGGAACCAAAAGCGAGAGTCTTCGTCTTCTCCCTGAGTCCAAACTTGAGTAGGCTTGTTTGGGTAGTGCTTGTCTGGTTGGATAAAGTAAATACCGCGTTGCGGTTTCACCACGGAGTAAGCGATCGCAATTAGCAAGCGTTTACCAACCTGGGTCGCCTCAGAAAGTTGAATTGAAAGCTGTTCCCCGTCATAGTCAAAATTTTGTGGCACTTCGTCCACCTGCACAGACTCGATATTCAGGTTGACAGCATCCAAAGTTAAACGATCAATGCCATTACGGATTGGTAAGAGGCGAATGCTACAACTGCCCTGATAGCTTTGCTTAGGAATATCCAAACTGAGATCGAGAAAAATATGCTCTACCTGTCCGGGGCGATCGGGGTTGTAGTGTGGTCTTGCTCCCGGTAACTCAAAAGGTTTGTGTCCGTTATTATCTGTATCAAAATAAGACTTCGACATTGATCCTTACTGACCTTGTAATCCTGAAAAGTCTGGCTTGGTTGGATGTTGTTAAGCTAAATAGCGGTATCTATATTTCCCAAATCAATAGGGCATTATGGAGGTGAGAATTCACCTTGGGGATTGGGGGATTGAAATGAATCTCACCCGAACTTCCGAAGATCGGCTAGCGATCCTGGGAATTTTTCCATATCCCTACCGCATTTATTTTTCCTGATGTTCTGCACTTTTTTGTCATTGAGTCAAGAGTCTCTTGCACCTCGATAAATTCTCATTAAGTACAAATACTCCTAATTATTCTTATAACTTAGGATAGCTTGCTGCTACTAATCAGGCTATTTTGTTTGAGAGGAACAGCATATCATTTGCGGATTTGCTCATCATCTCTTGGAATTATTTTTGAGAGTAATTCTTAGACTGCTAACTTATAGGACTACTAATTTTATCAGTAAATACCGATCAATGAGCGGAAAATATTAATAAATCCGAAAACTCTACAATGACACTTGTATAAATCTCGGTGACAATCTGAGCAAAAGAGGATAACAAAATGCCTGAAAGTAAATCAAAATTTCTCATTCCTGCTGTTGGTGCTGTTGTAGTTGTAGTAGGAAGTATAGTAGCTTATACGTATTTTAAAGGCGGCCCATCTGGAGGTAGTTCAGACGCTCTAGGTAGTGCTAAGGTAGTACCTTCAACAGCATTGATGGCAACTTATATTACTACTGACCCTGAAGCTTGGGCAAAATTACAGCAGTTTGGCACTCCAGAAGCACAAAAATTAGTGGCGAAAGGTCTGGAAGATTTCAATAAGCAAATGTTCAGTGACAGTAACGTTTCTTATGAAAAAGACATCAAGCCTTGGGCTGGTGGTGTGATGATTGCTGTACTGCCACCAAATCCTGTAAAACCGGCACAGTTAAATGTGCCCTCTGGCGCACCTAATGTACCAGCAAATTTACAGCAGGAAGCAAATATCCTGATAGTAATGGGAATCAAAGACAAACTCAGCGCGTTGAATTTTGCTAACAAATTGAAGTCAGAAAAAGGGGTGAAATTACAAGAATCTGACTATCAAGGTCAAAAAATTGTCGAAACTACCCAAAATGGCAAGCCGACATATAGCGTAGTTTTAAATAATAGTCAGCTGGTATTAGCCCCCGAAAAGCAAGCTGTAGAAAAAGCAATTGATACCTTTAAAGGACAGTCTTCTTTCGCGAGTAAAGAAGGTGCTAGCAGCATTCTGAAAGGAGTGGATGTTAAAAACAGCCTCGCCCAAATTTATGTACCAGACTATGCCGGAATGGTACAGCAATTAGTAGCTGCAAATCCGCAGGCAAAGCAATTACCCCCACAAACCTTGACGCAACTAAAGCAGATCAAATCTGTAGTAGCGGGTATTGGTGTTGATGATGCGGGAGTGCGGGTAAAAGCGATCGCTAATTTAGATCCGCAACTAAATAAATTTCAGTATCAATCAAGTCCTGGGAATATAGTCGGGCAATTTCCGACAGATACCTTTGCTTTGATTAGCGGTAATGGCATTAGCCGTAGCTGGGAAACGCTAGTAGAACAGTCAAAAGATTATCCAGAAATGAAGCAAGCTCTGGAACAAGCGCGAGGACAACTGAAACTCGTCAATATTGACCTGGATAAGGATGTTTTTGGCTGGATGAATGGGGAATTTGCCCTTGGTGCGATTCCATCAAATCAAGGGGTGTTAGCGAGTGTTGGTTTTGGTGGTGCTTTAGTATTTGATACTAGTGATCGCAAAACTGCCGAAGCCACCTTGACAAAATTGGATACCCTTGCCAAAACCCAACAAATCAACGTCGCCAATAGAAATATCGGTGGTAAAGACGTAACTGAATGGCAAATCCCCCGACAAGGAGCTTTATTGGCACATGGTTGGCTAGACCAAGATACTGTATTTGTAGCTCTTGGTGGCCCAATTGCTGACGCAATTAGCGATCGTAAAAATCCATCTCTTGATACTAGCGACACCTTCAAGGCCGTTACTGGTTCTTTGCAAAAGCCCAACGGCGGCTATTTCTACCTGGATATGGATAAAACTAAAACTGTGCCCCTGATCAATAGTTTTGTATCATCTAACGCCGATACCGTCACTATTCTGAGTTCTATTCGTGGCCTTGGTTTTACCGCCAATAGCCCTGATAAGTCTACCAGTCAATTAGAGATGTTGTTAGCTCTCAAGTCCACGGCAAAATAGGGCATTGGTCAATTCAATTTTGGATTTTAGATTTGAGATTTTGGTGAAGCAGCGCGGTCTTCTCCCAAAGGGAGAGGCTAACGCCAAGGGGGTTTCCCCCATGAGCGACTGCTGTTAGCGCAGCGTTAGCGAGGTACGAGCGTCACCCGTTCGCGCAGCGTCTCTCCTTGGGAGAAGGGATTAAATTTCAATCTAAAATCCAAAATCTCAAATCTAAAATTCTTGCTCCCCCATTCCCCATTCCCCATAATGTTTTTCAATTTGCATCTAGACTAGCCTCCAGCAACTATGTCATAAGTAGAAAAGGCTCTTAAATGCAAACTGATTTATGACTGCTGCTGTAAACACTAATCCTGGTTTAGCTTCCCGCTTGGTAAATGGCATACTGGCAATCCAGCCTTTAGCTAACCTAGCCAAGCATCAAGCTAGACAAATGATGATTAAACGTGCCGAAAGAATTGGTGTACCTTGGACGCAAGAAGTCAAAACACTACAGGCGCTTGATTGGAAGGACGATCTCGCTCAAGTAAAAAATCCTCAGCTTTCCTACCCCGATTACTACGTCACCTCATTTCATGCCTACGAAACTGGAAATCTCAGTTGGCAAGCCGCTTTTGAGGTAGAACCTGCTGCTTACGCTGTCCACGCGAAGATTTGGCAGGACGCTGAAGAAGCCCAAGGCGATCCTATGTTACGCCAGAGTTACCACAATATCCTGAAAAGTCAAATTTCCAACGAGCCGCAAGATATCTTAGATGTCGGGTGTAGTGTTGGCTTGAGTAGTTTTGCCCTACAAGCAGTTTATCCCCATGCCAAAATTACAGGCTTGGATTTGTCTCCTTACTTCTTAGCCGTTGCCAATTACCGCGCTGGGCAACGTCAAGCTAAAATTAACTGGCTTCATGCCCAAGCGGAATCTACCGGGCTACCTGATGCCTCTTTTGATTTAGTTTCCATTTTCCTGATGTGCCACGAATTACCCCAAGCGCCAACCCGACAGATTTTAGCTGAAATGCGGCGTGTGTTGCGTCCAAGTGGCTACTTGGCAATCATGGATATGAATCCCAAATCTGAAGTTTACAAGAAAATGCCAGCCTACATTTTGACTTTGCTCAAAAGTACTGAACCGTATTTAGATGAATATTTTGCTTTGGACATTGAGCAGGCTATTGTTGAGGCGGGTTTCCAAACTCCTACTATCACCAACAACACCCACCGTCACCGTACAGTGATTGCTCAGGTGAGTGGTTGATTTATCTCTAGTGTTGTGGGCAGTAATACCACCCTTGCTGCTGCTAGGCTACTACTACTGTCGGGTGCCATTTGCCCCACCTCTGTTAAAGTTACTGATGTTCTTTATCATCGGGGCAATATCTGGAATCTTAGCCCTCAGCCTCGAATGGGTTTTTGAAACTGTTGTAGCGAACTATTTTGTAGACTG
Organism: Nostoc sp.; assembly: GCF_036916985.1. GTDB lineage: Bacteria > Cyanobacteriota > Cyanobacteriia > Cyanobacteriales > Nostocaceae > Nostoc. The sequence goes on along the minus strand of NZ_JBALFD010000089.1, from coordinate 9,114 downwards.
GCAACAACGTTGGCTTCCTGATATAGCCTTGCGGCAGCTTGTGGAAGTAGGCACAATTGAAGAAGGCTGCAAGTTAGCTGCGGTTTTTATCCCAACCTACTATCTGCGACGCAAATATCGATTACTTCACTCTACGGTTTTCCTCTTCACCATAGCCGTTGCCCTTGGATTCACTGCCGAAGAGAACTGGATTTACCTTTTCCACGATACCGCATCAATTCTTGACCGGACTATTGGCACGCCAGTCCACGCTATGTTCTCTGCTCCTTGGGGATATGCTTTAGGAATTTATATTTCCTCTAATACTCGTTTAAATCGAGACAAGAAGTTTATTTTTAGGGCTTGGCTAAATTCTGTAATCTGCCATGCCCTAGTTAATGTCTTATCTAGTTCTTGGCGTTACTCACTACCCCTACGTTTCCTAAGTTATGGTTTATTTCCGTTTCTGTTGTGGATGTTTTGGCGACTAGAACAATTACTGCGAAAAGTGCAAGGTAAACCTGTAATTAACCTAATTTCAGACCATATACCTCAGCGCCGTTACTGGCAGAGAAGTTTAGTACTGTTTGCCCTGGTGCTTGGTGGAAATGCTATTTTTGGTCTGTTTCTCTTAGCCAGGACTGTTAGCCCTTTGAGTCCGTCAAAGCTTTTTGACAGTGATATTTTGTGGTTTATAGTTAGTCGCTCTTTACTAAATCTCTTTTTTGGAGTTTTAGCGTGGGGCATTTATCGCTATTTGCGACATTCCGCCCGTCGTCGGTATTTTTAAAATATGATTAAAAAAAGGCTAGGGGGTTTCTATGCAAACAACTCCAGTGCGTTGGACGACTGCTGACCTAGAGCTATTTGCTAGCGATCGCAGAAATCGCTATGAGATTATTGATGGAGAACTATTTGTGACTAAATCACCTAGCTGGGATCATCAATCAAGTTGTGGCAATATTGTTACAGTTCTTAACAATTGGTCAGATGAAACTGGTTTAGGTAAAGCTGCGATCGCACCTGGAATTATTTTCTCAGATTCGGACAATGTGATCCCTGATGTGGTGTGGGCAAGTCATGAACGCTTAAAAAACTTGCTAGATGAAGCTGGACACCTGACGGGCGCACCAGAGTTAGTTGTAGAAGTTCTGTCACCCGGCGAGAAAAACGAGAAACGTGACAGGGAAACAAAACTAAAGCTGTACTCGGTACAAGGGGTTCAAGAATATTGGATTTGCGATTCTATACAGAAGAAAGTTGAGGTTTATCGACGTGAACAGGCTGCATTAAAGTTAGCAGCTACTTTATTTAGTCAAGATGAATTGACAAGTCCTTTGCTGCCTGGTTTTAACTGCTTAGTTAGTAAACTTTTTTAACTGGGCATTGGGCATGGGGATAAATTCCCTATGTCCTATGCCTGATTTTCAATTAGCTAAACTCGTGCTAGTAGTGGCTGATTCACGGCTGGGCTGACTGACTCTGATTCTGACTCCGTGCAGTAGATTTCGCAGGAGTTATTGGGACTTTCAATCAGTTTTACTTTGTAAAGTTTAGCTCCCAATTCTTCAATCGGCGATCGCAGTAAATTACTAATGTAAAGTGCGATATTTTCAGCAGTGGGCACAACTTCGGCAAAGTAAGGAATGTCTTTGTTTAAAAAGGTGTGATCGAATGGCTCTACCACATAATCTTCCACCGCTTGATTCAGGGCACCTAAATCAATAATCATGCCAGTACGCGGGTCAATTTTCCCTTTGACAGTGATTTCTAAATGGTAGTTGTGTCCGTGACCATGAGGACGAGCGCACTTACCATAAACAAGCGTGTTTTCTTCGTTACTGAGATTAGGATGAGCTAGCCGATGGGCGGCGCTAAAGTGAGTACTGATGGTGAGGTAAGCTTCCATTGCGTTTCCCATATAATCTGCCCAAAGTTCAGGATGTTCAAATAACTGCACACGGACTAGAGGCAAGTGTGGTGCTAGTCGTTGCCAGATAATCCGTGCAATATTCTCAGTGGTGGGCAGAGTTTGTTGAAATTCTGCCCACGCATCGTTGAGATAGGAGAAGTCCAATTGATTGGTAACTTCCTGTTTAATTACGTGTTTCACATCAGACAAGTTCAGCACCATACCATATTCATCCAATTCCCCGGCTAGGGAGATGAACAAGACATAGTTATGTCCGTGTCCCGGAAATCTAGAGCCAGCACCAAATTTCTCAATATTCTCAGCTTCACTCAGTTCTGGCAACCAATAGCGATGACTTGCTGAAAACTGGGCGCGGCGATTAACAATACATGGCATGAGTACACTATGAGCAGAATTTAAAATTTCTTAACCTTTTTCTGTTTCCAGCATAAACTAATTTCTTAGTCATTAGTCATTGGTCATTAGTCATTGGTCATTAGTAATCCGGCGAAATTGATCCATACCAAATGCCCCATAACTATGTAACAGAAGCTTGTGCTTCACAGTGTAATCCCGTAGCTATACGGAATAGTTCTTGACCTGTGTGTAAATAACGCTCATCGTAATTTAAAGGAAAGTAACCTAATTCATCGAGTCCATCTGCTACTTGATTGAGGCTGTAGTAAAGATGAGCCGCCGTTCTTGCTAAACTAGGCGGATTCGGCAAGGAGCGAAAAGTAATTTGTGCCTGCTTGAGATCATCTCGACAGGCTTGTAAGTATTCCTGAAATTCATCTAACAACTCATCATCAAAGGGATCAGCGGCTAATTGATCCATTTGTTCTTCTAACGAATAAAGAATGTTACAAAGTAAGCGATTAACTGGTTGGTAAACTTGGCGCAGCCATACTTCAACTTGCTCATCAACATCCCGTCCAGTTTTTCGTCTTGTCTGGTAATGATTTTGCGCTGATGCTGTACGTTGTTGGCGATCGCTATTTAATTTTTGAGGGTCATCTTGCAGTTCTTGGTCATAATTGCGGCGATTTTGGTTATCGCCTAAGACCTCATAAGCTGCATTGATGCGGATAATTTGCTCGTGATCGGCTGTATCCTGATTACTGTCGGGATGAAATAACTTAACCAAGCGGCGATAAGCTTGCTTAATCTCCGCAAGGCTTGCACTTGGACTAACTTTGAGAGTTTCGTAATGGTTAGAAACGTGCTTAGAATTGACCATTAATTCAATGTAGCGTTAACTAACGCTAGCGGCTAACCTTGCATCCAGGTCTTGGAACAACGGTGTACTTAAATACCTCTCACCAAAACTGGGCTGAATCATCACAATTAAACGCCCTTTGTTTTCTTGACGTTGACCAAGACGAATTGCTGCACATAAGGCGGCTCCACTGGAAATACCAGATAGTAACCCTTCTTCTTTTGCCAAACGCCGACTGTAGGCGATCGCTTCTTCATCGGTGACAGTAATCACTTCATCAATCAATTTTATCTTTAACACTTGAGGAATAAACCCAGCGCCAATCCCCTGAATTTTGTGGGGGCCAGGTCGTCCCCCAGATAAAACTGGGCTATTGGCTGGTTCAACTGCGATCGCTTTAGAACTAGGCTTGCGTGCTTTAATCACTTCTGCAACACCACTGATCGTACCACCTGTGCCCACTCCCGCCACGATTATATCTACCTGTCCATCAGTATCTTCCCAGATTTCCTCTGCGGTTGTTTCCCGATGCACTTTTGCATTGGCTGGATTGCGGAACTGCTGCAACATATAAGTATTTGGCGTAGTATTAACCATTTGCTCCGCCCTCTGAATTGCTCCACTCATGCCTTCCATTCCTGGCGTTAGTTCTAGTTCTGCTCCATAAGCCCGCAACATTGCTCGTCGTTCCGCACTCATTGTCTCTGGCATTGTCAAAATTAATCGATAACCCTTAGCTGCTGCTGCCATTGCTAGGGCAATTCCTGTGTTTCCAGAGGTGGGTTCTACCAATATTGTCTTCCCAGGAGTAATTAGTCCGTCTTCCTCTGCGGCGTTAATCATACTCACCCCAATCCGGTCTTTGACTGATGCCGAGGGGTTCATACTTTCCAACTTCACCACAATTTCCGCAACACATCCTTCTGTTTGGGGAATGCGGTTCAACTGCACTAGAGGTGTACGACCAACCAGTTCTGTAATGTTACGAGCTATTCTCATAATTTAGTCCTTAGTTATTAGTTATTAAGTAAGTGGGTATTAATAATGAAAGGTTTGTAATCAGCGACTACAGCCCATTCTCAGGGGAAAAGTCGCTTCCTACGAGCTAATTTAATTATATTTACATCACGTAACATAGTTTGATTTATTCCTACCCACTTACTTTGTTATTAGTCATTAACAAATGACCAATTACTAAATGTAGTACATGATATCCAACTGCCGCCGCGAATCTCGTTTTTCACAAAGATCCTGGAGTGTATATTTTTGCAACACTGAATTTGCCGCGTGACTTGCTTCTTGCCAAATTTCTTCTATAACCGAACTGTCTAGCGTTTTGGGATTAATATTTTCTTGACCAGTACCCGCCTCCAAACCTTCTAAACATTCTAAAATCTCAAAAACGATGATTTTCCGTGGTTCTCGCGTTAACAGATAGCCACCTTTTGATCCGCGCTGACTCTTGACTATACCGCCACGCCTTAAGGTTGCTAGTAGCTGTTCTAGATAGCGATCGGGTATATTTTGTTGTGCTGCAATTTGTCGAATTTGCAGCGGTTCGCCGCTTTCGTAATGAGCGGCCATTTCTAATAGGGCGAGAATTGCGTATTCCGATTTACAAGATAGTTCCACAAGCAGCAATAAGTTAGGGGTTAGGAATTAGGAGTTAAGAGTTAGGAATCATTTAATTTGGATTTTAGATTTTTCCTTCAATCTAAAATCCAAGTTGCGCTGTAAGCGCACCAAAGGTGCGACCCAAAATCTAAAATTGCCAGAGTTAGGATATTAGAGTACTCCAAGTAAAAAAATGCCCAATTGTCATTGCGAATGGAGCGCAGTGGAATAAAGCAATCGCAAGGGTTGGGATTGCAACTCTGGGAGACGCTGTGCGTAGCAAGATCCCCGTAGAGGTACACTTTGCTCGCAATGACAAATTCTGGATCATTTATTTCGTGGAACACTCTTACACAAAATGTAACTTTATACTGCCAACTTCTATTAGAAAAGCCGACTCAGAAAAAGTTGCTCACGGCGTAAGTCACTTGTAGAGTGGGCATTACAATGACCACCCTACTCTGGTCTATTCATATAAAACCCGCCATAACTCCTAACTTTTTCTAGTATACTCCGGTTAACTACTGGGGATTATCCATTGCTGCACTGAAAATAAAAAGCCCCGCCATGAGGCGGGGACAAATAGATTTAAAAATTGTTAGTCGATAGTCAACACTCTAGAAGGTGAAAGTTGTTCTGAGTGTACCGATAATTGCATCGTCGTTAGCGCTGTTTTGACCAGGAGAAGTCAACCAGATTACACCAGGGGTAATGGAGATATTATCCGACACACGATACTTGTAGAAGCCTTCAAAGTGGTAGGGTATATCATTATTACCACCAAAACCTGGTCGGTTAAAGGAATAGGGTTCTGCACCAGCGAAGATACCTAGAACGTTACCTTTTTTACCGAAATCAGGTAAGGCTACTCCAAGACCATAGCTCCAAGCGTTATAATCATCATTTGCACCGAAGCCAGTGACCTCGTGGTAAGAGACGAAGCCACTAACTGATAGCTTGTCACTGGGTCTAAAGGCAGCCTCGACACCGTAGGAATTGCTGGAGCCTGCATTCAGTAAAGCGTTAGCTTGATTAGTACCTACTGCTGGTCCAATTCCGTTTCCGTTTACCGCAGTTGAGTTGAACAACGAACCACCACCAGCATTATACCCGTGGACGTAAGTAGCAGCTAAAGCCACGCGATCGCCAACACTAAAGTTCAACTGTCCTAAAGCAGCATAACTCCCGTTCGTCAGACCTGAATTAAGACCAGGATCATTAGCATTCGATGCCAAGTAACCCGCAGTGATTGAGCTATTTCCCAGAATGCCGCCACCTTTACCAAGGGGTACATTCAGCGCTATGCCTGCACCGCCACCAATCCGATAGATGGGACTTTCAGAAGCAAAGGTAGATAAAGCACCGTTACCGCCGTCAGTGTTGTCGAAAAAGTAAGGATTGTTGACAGCAGCATAATGGCTATGCTGTCCACCACTAGCTGCAATGTAAACGTTGGCTGGACCAATGGGAACTTCATAAGTCAAGCGATCTATACGGACAGCGTTGTTACCACTGCCGGCACCAACTTGAAATGTTTGTGTGCCTTCAGCAGTACCGATAGGATTATTAGCGTTGTCAAATTGTGTAAAGGCCGCTGCATTACCGGCTGCGAGACGTGTGTGCAAAACGTCTCTACCAGTGAAACTGGTTTGCAAGTCCAAACGTACCCGATCTTGGAAGACGGTATTATTGTTATCACCTGTCCTCCCGCCAAACACATCAGTAACACCAAAAATGGCTTCACCGACTAGTTTTGTGGTAGTGGAGAACTGATTAGCTTCCAATTCAGCAGTCCGCGCTTCTAGGGAATCTACGCGACCGCGTAGAGTTGCCAATTCTGCGGAAAATTCTTCTTGCAACCGTTGCAAGGTAGCTAAGTCTTGCTTAGTCACCAAGTCAGCTGTAGCTGTAGCAATTAATTCGTTAACCCGATCCAAACAGGCATTTAAACCAGCGGCAAATTCATAACGGGTTAAAGCACGATTACCGCGATAAGTAGCATTCGGATAACCTGCGATACAACCATAGCGCTCAACCAACGACTGTAATGCTTGGAATGCCCAGTCGGTAGGTTGTACGTCAGAAAATTGCGAAACTGATGTTACTTGAGACTGAGAGTTATTTTGGTTGCCTTCGTTACTGTAGCGATTAACTTGATCTATCGTTGTTTGAGCCAACATTTCTGGCTGTTGAGCAACTTCAGATACACCTAGTTGTTTAGCTGGTGATACTTGGGTGGTTGTGCTTGGAGCCGCCATTGCTGTTGTCGAAACTAACAATGTTGCTCCCAAAACTGCTGGGCTAACCACTAAGGATTTCCACAAGAGATTAGACATCTTTACTTTACTCCTCACACCTTGTTTGATAATTGGTTTCGTTGCACCTAATTCTCAAAAATGCAACATCTCATTGAAACCTGTGGATGAGGCATAGTTGCCACTACTACAATTTTAGTTTTTGCAAAGCTAATAAACGATTAACTTGGGGTTAAAAACTTATGTGATTAACTTATGCAAAAACATATCTTTATATCATAACATTATAAAACATCTGATCTAGATGGCAAGATTAGAGCGATCGCCTTAATAACTGTCACACCTACCGATCTAAATATCTAAGCTGGGAGTAGCGTTTAAGGCATTCGCTCCTACTTGGCTAAATTGCTGAAAGCTTTAGACACTGAGCAGCTTCTCATAAAAAATCACTACTTCTACTTAGCCTTAGCATAAAGCTCACCTCAGTTAGAAGACAGTGCCTTGGCTATACAACCATAGGCAAAGCCTTCTCACCGAAATAGTGCCTCGGCTTAGGTAACTCGGCTTAGAGTAAAAAAACTAAGGGACTGACAAATAAAAAAATATCCAATTAATTCTTGTGGGGGTGGGTGTCTCACCCACACTATGGACTGGGCGGGCAAGATGCCCACCCCACAATATTATCGGATAATTTATTTTTTAGAGTTCCCTAATAATCGCACTGGCTCAACCCTAGCTATCCGCTAACAGCACTCAGCACCCTGAATTAGTTGATTTGGGAAATCGCCCGCGCTACATCAAAGTCTGGTTGCGTCAACCCACCTGCATCATGTGTTGTGAGTATAATCTTCACTTTGTTGTAGGAAATCTCTATGTCTGGATGATGTCCGGCTGACTCAGCTGGCTCTACTAGTTTATTGACAAACTCAATTGCTTCAATAAAATCTTTGAATGTGCGGGTAATCTGCAATTTGGAGTCTTCAACAGTCCAATCTGTCAAAACCTTTGCCTGTTTTTGAATTTCCGCTTCGGTGAGTAGTTGTGCCATATCAAAAAATTCCTAATTAATTTGTTACATTTCGCATTTAACTCATCCCCCGGCTTGAAGCTGGGGGGAAATCGAAGTCATTAGTTATTAGTCATTAGTCATTGGTGCTAATGACTAATAACTAATGACTAAATCGGCGGGCGGCTATCCCGGACACCCCTCTTGTTGGGATGGGAATCCCAACAATTTTTGTTGAGAAAGGCAAACTTCTTTTATTCTCCACACAAAAAGTATAGGAGGATAGATTAGGACAGTAATATGTGTGTGCATATTTAAATCAGACTTGGTAGATAGACGCTATTACTCAAATCCGATCAGTCCCCAAAGTTTGATGTAAGATATTCGTCTTTAAAAAAACTTAAATGTGTTGGCTTTACCTGCACTCTAAGAGAGGCTGTGCCAACGATAAAGCTTAATGACTACCACAGCCATCTCCATCTAAGTTTTCAAAAGCAACCAGTAAAAGTCACCCATAAAAAAACTATCCGCCCTGATTTAGATCGGATGGTCTAAATCAGAGCGGTCTAGCGGGTCTTCAGGTTGCAACCAGACTGCCGGAAGGAACTCCGAGCTTGCCTAGCTACTTGAGCTAACTTAGTATCTCAAAGATAACTAAGGCTAACTTTTAGAGAACAGCCCCGGCACACAGCCGGCTAACTGCAACCTGATGACCCATGCATTTACTACTTTCTATCATGGGCATCACCTCCTTATTGCCTAAGCGGTCTTAGTTTTCAAAGGGCAGAGTATTTACTCTGGGTTTATAACCTTCACCTAAGATAACACATAAATTTAGAGATATTAACTATATACAGAAAAAATCTCCCACCTTTTGGTGAGAGATAACTGGAGAATGGGGAATATTGACACTTTCTTGGTTGATTACAAAGAGATTATTTAATCTTGGTGGTGTCAATTTTCATCCACTACAATCCTAATTCAGGACATAGCCGGATTTTAATTCTTAGAGAGCGTTACCGCGAGGTAGAACTTCCTCAGGGAATACAAATTGTTCGTGGGGTTGATCTTGAGGAGCCATCCAAGCGCGGATACCCTCGTTCAGCAAAATGTTTTTGGTATAGAAGGT
>NZ_JBALFD010000088.1:0-125653 GCF_036916985.1 Nostoc sp. | reverse complement strand
TTCTCATTCTGAATCTCCCTGACAGCAGCGAGGGTTTCTGGCAATAACTCTGGTGGTAGTTTCTCAGCTAAGGCACTCAAGGCATTGGCGCGATAATTCTCATTCTGAATCTCCCTGACAGCAGCGAGGGTTTCTGGCAATAACTCTGGTGGTAGTTTCTCAGCTAAGGCACTCAAGGCATTGGCGCGATACCTCACATTCTGAATCTCCCTGCCAGCAGCAAGGGCTTCTGGCAATAACTCTGGTGGTAGTTTCTCAGCTAAGGCACTCAAGGCATCGGTGCGATACCGCTCATTTTGAATCTCTCTAGCAGCAGCAAGGGCTTTTGGCAATAACTCTGGTAGTTTCTCAGCTAAAACTCTCAAGACATAGGCGCGCTCGTTCTCAAACTGAATTTCCCTGGTAGCAGCAAGGGCTTCTGGCAATAACTCTGGTAGTTTCTCAGCTAAGACGCTCAAGACATAGGCGCAAGAGCTCTGATCCTGAATCTCCCTGGAAATAGCAAGGGCTTCTGGCAATAACTCTAGTGGTAGTTTATCAGCTAAGGCACTCAAGACATCGGCGGGATGATACCTCTCCTTCTGAATTTCCCTGGCAATAGCAAGGGCTTCTGGCAATAACTCTGGTGGTAGGTTCTCAGCTAAGGCATTCAAGGCATCGACGCGATACTCTTCATTCTGAATCTCCCTGGCAGCAACAAGGGCTTCTGGCAATAACTCTGGTGGTAGGTTCTTAACTAAGGCACTCAAGATATCGCGTCGATACCTCTCATTCTGAATTTCCCTGGCAACAACAAGGGCTTCTGGCAATAACTCTGGTGGTAGTTTCTCAGCTAAAGCTATCAAGGCATCGACGCGATACCTCTCAAACTGAATTTCCCTGGCAGCAGCAAGGGCTTCTGGCAACAACTCTGGTGGTATTTTCTCAGCTAAAGCACTCAAGGCATTGGCGCGATACCTCTCATTTTGAATCTCCATAGCAGCAGCAAGAGCTTTTGGCAATAACTCTGGTGGTAGGTTCTTAACTAAGGCACTCAAGGCATCGGCTCGATACTCCTCATACTGAATTTCCCTGGCAGCAACAAGGGCTTCTGGCAATAACTCTGGTGGTAGGTTCTTAACTAAGGCACTCAAGGCATCGACGCGATACCACTCAAACTGAATCTCCTTGGCAGCAGCAAGGGCTTCTGGCAACAACTCTGGTGGTAGGTTCTTAACTAAGGCACTCAAGGCATCGACGCGATACCTCTCATTCTGAATTTCCCTGGCAGCAGCAAGGGCTTCTGGCAATAACTCTGGTGGTAGGTTCTTAACTAAGGCTTTTAAGGCATCGACGCGATACCCCTCATTCTGAATTTCCCTGGCAGCAACAAGGGCTTCTGGCAATAACTCTGGTAGATTCTCAGCTAAGGCTCTCAAGGCATCGGCGCGATACTTCTGATTTTGAATCTCCCTGGCAGCAGCAAGGGCTTCTGGCAATAACTCTGGTAGATTCTCAGCTAAGGCTCTCAAGGCATCGGCGCGATCGCTGTAATCCAAAATTTCCTTGGCAGCAGCGAGGGTTTCTGGCAACAACATAACGAGGGCTTCTAGCCCCAACTCTGGTGGTAGGTTATTAAATAAGGCTTTCAAAGCATCGACGCGATACCTCTCATTCTGAATCTCCCTGGCAATAGTGAGGACTTCTGGCAACAACTCTGGTGGCAGTTTCTCAGCTAAGGCACTCAAGGCATTGACACGATACTCCTCATACTGAATCTCCCTGGCAATAGCGAGGGCTTCTGGCAACAACTCTGGTGGCAGTTTCTTCGCTAAGGCACTCAAAGCATCGACGCGATACTCCTCATCCTTAATCGTCTTGGCAATAGCGAGGGCTTCTGGCAACAACTCTGGTGGCAGTTTCTCAGCTAAGGCTCTCAAGGCATTGACACGATACTCCTCATCCTGAATCTCCTTGGCAATAGCGAGGGCTTTTGGCAAGAACTCTGATGGTTGGTTCTGAGCTAAAGCTATCAAGGCATCGACGCGATACTCCTCATTCTGAATTGCCCTGGCAGCAGCGAGGGCTTCTGGCAATACCTCTGGCAGTTCCTCAGCTAAAACTCTCAAGACATAGGCGCGATCGCTTTCATCCTTAATCGTCTTGGCAGCAGCAAGGGCTTCTGGCAATAACTCTGGTGGTAGATTCTCAGCTAAGACTCTCAAGGCATTGACGCGATACTTCTCATTCTGAATCTTCCTGGTAGCAGTGAGGGCTATTTGCAGTATTATTTCTTCAACATTAGATGGGAAATAGTTGACTAGTTCTATCAAAGAACTCACTTGCTGTTCTGAATTAGGGTTTTGCAGGGTGTAAGCTAGTCCTTGTTCAGGAGTCCACACATTGTTTTTGACCAACGCAACCAGCAGATTTACTGGTAAATTGGCAGCCAGACTATTGAGAGAAGCCCTAATCAAAGCATAGCGACACTGTAAACTGACAACTTGAGGCAAAGTTGATTCACTCCGATTCTCTTCTGCTAATTCCCAAGCACGAGAAATATCTGTGATGTAACCCCCAGTTTGTCCTAATTTCTCTCGTGCTTCAAACCAGCCATTGCTTCCTGTCTGCGACTCCTCCCGCAATAACTGGTGAATCTCTTCTATTTGTCCAGCCTTTTCTAGGTGCCAAACTAAATTTTGATGAATGTAACCATCATTAGGTAAGGTATGCCAAAAGTTTTTTTCAGTCTTTCTCCGATACCGTTGTAGCAGTTGAGTCTGAGCATCAAGTAAATTAAAACCCATTCCAGTAGGCGGAGATTTAATTAATCGGCCACGAGCTACATCATGCAATAAATCGTGTATCTTATAGCCCTTCCACTCAACACCCCCCAAAAATAGAGGTGAATCAGACTGAAGTAAGGCATCATTCCAAAGTAGCTCTAAACGCTCATTAGCTTCATCCTGCGATTCCATATCCCATAATGTAACTGCCATTGGTGCGGCGATTGTGACATCTTCTGGCAAAACTCCCAACCAAATAAAATTTTCCCAAGCTTGTTCGTCATAGTCCCGCAAAGCTTTCAAGCTCAAATTAAAGGTTGCTTCTAAAGAGTTTTCTTGACGCGCCCCATATAAAATTTTTAAGTTTGCAACCTCTTGTTTCAAAGCCGTTTCCAGCTTCACCCATGTAATTCCCCATTTAACTCTTGTTGTCACCAAATTCAGTGCAATGGGTAGGTATCCCACAGTCTGGGCTACTCTCAAAGCCTCTTGTTTCTCTTCTCCTTCTATTTTTCGTCCTAAAGACTTAGAAAGTAATTCCAGAGATTCTGCCGGCGTCATCAAATTCAATTGTTGCAAATAAGCACCTACGGCATCAGCCACATCAGCACGCCGAGAAGTGATTAATAGCTGGGATTGAGAACTTGCTACCATAAAGGGTTTAACTTTATCTGGTTCCCAAGCATCATCAACTACCAGTAAAACTGCCTTATCATGTAGTAAACTTCGTAAATGGGCTGAAGTTGCTTCTATATTAATGGCACGAAATTCGTAGTCTCCCAAGGCTTGTACCCAGCTACTCAGTAGCCGGAGAATATCTGGTTCCTGTCCCAAGGTTGCCCAAAGTACACCACCAGAGAAACGTTTTTGAATATCTTCATCATGGGCAAGGGCAGTAACTAAAGTTGTCTTGCCAATGCCACCTAAGCCGTGAATTGCACTGATAAGCAAAGCACCAGCATTAGATGTATTTGCCAGTAGACGAGCTTTGATTTCTATAGTAACTTGTGGGCGGTCTACAAAATTGGCAGGTAAACTCGGTGCTTGAAAAGGTCTGTCAATTGGGCGACGATAATTAATAGTGAGGCTGCCTTCTACCCGACCTACATTAATATTGTTGTTGCCTTCGACGTTTTGAAGAACATTTTCATTACCTGAAATTGTTTGTTTAAACTGAGATTTAATATCGGGATTTAAACTGGTTACAGAAGTTTCATTGTTTTCTAAGTTACCTAAAATTGGTTTTTCAGCCTGAGACGGAATTTGTCTATCTAAATGAGTTTGAGCAACTTCATCTCTAAGTGGATGTCGCCTATGTTTTAATCTCCGACGATTCCCTCTCAAAAAGCCAGCTAACTTAGATAAAAAAAGTATTATCTGCTTCCATAACTTTCTCAGGCTTCTTTTCTGCACTGTTTTAACTTCCTAGATTCTGGCTTTTTGACTAATTGATAGTTGCATCACCTTCCACTTTGCCAATCGCCTTATTGCCATCACCTGTGATGTTCTGCGCTACGTTGTCATCGCCAGATATTGTTTGATTAAAAGTATTAACAACCTGAGAAATTGCTTCGGAATCTTCTTGCATTAAACGGGCAATCTCAGCATATAAATTTTTATCTTCATCCAGAAATTTCTTGAGTTGCTTCTGGAGTGTTTCTTTCGCATCTGCATCATTAGGAGAATTAGCCAATTCTTCTGCTGCACCTTTCGCCATTGGCTTTGTCTCCACTTTTGGTTGCAGCTTGCTCCACAAAGTCTTGGCTTTTTCCCAGGCATTAGCACCAAACCCTTCACCAAACTTTTTACCAGCTTCTTCAGTTGCTTTCTCTCCGGCTTTGAGCAAGTACGGTAAAAAAGGAGTTAGGAAAGTAGTTAAAGTTACTATATCCATTTGCTTACTCTAATTCTGTATCAACACCTGATAATAAGCGGTCAAACTCAGGGTAATCACTTAATGTAATAATTTTTTATGGCGATGCCTACGGCGGCAAGCTACGCACCGTTTGTGAGAAATGCTAGTACAGCGTATTTCAGGTAAATTAAGTACACGGGTAGGGGCACAACATGTTGCACTGGTGTCAACTTAAGCCTGGGCGAATGGAATTTGCGGCTACACAAACAAAGTTCGCCTGCGCGGACTAAGAGAAAATTAATGTTTTTAACCCGCGCAGGCGGGTTTCGTCTGTGTAGACGCGGTTTCTAACCGCCCTTTTAACGTTAAGTTGACACGTATGAACATGTTGTGCCCCTACGATTATCTGTACCTCACGCCTGTTGCAATGTGCTGTATATTTATTTGTGGTTAACTATTTTTTTCTGTAGCTTACCCATGCGAAAACTAAGCAGATTTCTGATTTTCATCTGATGTCTGCCGTGCATTACCTTTCAAGCGACTCAACCTGCTTTTGCGTATACGTTCGCTGTCACGAACGCCACCTGCTACTTCATATTCGCTGCTGTCTGTGCCATACTTGAAACCAACTCCCTTCAGCATCTTATCTGAAAGTTTACTTAGCTTTTTTTCCATTTCATCGATTTTAGTTTTAGTAGAATCAACCACAGCTAAAGCGTTGTTATAAGTATCAAGCATAGTGCGAAACTCCTCAATTGATTGAGTCAGATTTTCCAAATCGCAACTATTACCAAAATCCATATTTGAATCAACTGCTTTGAATCCAGACGTTCTCAATTCAGCTTTTTCTAGAATCCGCGATGTCCGCTTTGTACGAGGCATAAATGTACTCCTTGAAGATATTTCTAGAACTAGCTTGCCTCAATTAAGCTGTATTCTGTATCAGAAAAACTCGCAAATCATTATATTTTTTCTAATAATATTTCTAGGCAATTCCAGTGGTTTTGCTGAAGTCAATAACTAGATGCTGATTTTTATAGAGATAATATATTTGAACTTCATACAAGCTTCAGTTTCTTCACGATCGCTTTAATGTTGATGACTGATGTCATAATGTTAGTGACTAATATTGTAATGTTTGATGACTAATGTCGTAATATTACTCACTAATATCGTAATGTTGGTGACTAATATTGTAATGTTTGGTGACTAATGTCGTAATGTTGGTGACTAATGTCGTAATGTTGGTGACTAATGTCGTAATGTTGGTGACTAATGTCGTAATGTTGTGGCAGTTGCTTGAGTGAGGTTGACAGTAATAATCATTTGCCTTGGTAATTAATTCCTAATATAGCAATCCTAAATCATTCGTGAAAAGTTAGATCCCCGATTTCTTAAAGAAGTCGGGGATCTGGGCACAGATAATTTTCACAAATCACATAGGATTGCTATATTCTTTAGAGGATGTTTTAAAAGTCTTCTGGTCGGTAGCAAAACGTTCTAGATCCCCCTAAATCTCCCTTAAAAAGGAGGATTTTAATTCTGGTTTCCCCTCTAAAAAAAGGGGGGTTAGGGGGAATCAACAAGTGCCTAAAATCACAGCTAACTACTTTTCAAACATCCTCTTAGCTCTGTACAAATTCACGGTATTGTCATAACTAATTATGCGGACATGATATCATTCCCAAGTGTATATTTTATTTTCTGGAAGTCCCTAATGTAAAGAATAGTTACTAGATAAGCTGAATATGTACTCAATAGTGATAACTTCTTGAGCTTGATATATAAATCAGATTTAATTTTTGAAAAAACTACCTACGCTTAAAGCTTATGTATAAAAAAATTGCTATTCCTATTTTAAGTCTCATGTTTGCAACGCTCATACCTAATGTGGTCGCTGCTGAGACTGTGATGCAAAAAGTAGCGAGAACAGGGGTATTAACTGCTGGTACTAGTAGAGATGCGCTACCTTTTGCCTATGTAGATAGTAAAGGAAAGTTAAATGGCTATTCTGTAGATATGCTAACTCTGATTAAAGAGCAATTAGAAAAAGACTTAGGAAAAAAAATTAAACTGCAATTAGTTGGTCTTAGCCCCTCTGAACGGATTCCTAAAATACTTAATCAACAAGTTGATATTGTGTGTGATGCTAGTAGTTTTACATGGAAGCGAGATAAAAAAGTAGATTTTTCTGTCAGTTACGGTGTGACTGGAACCCAATTATTAGTTAAGAAAGGAAGTAATCTAGGTTCTGCTGAATCCCTTATTGGTAAGCAAATTGGCGTGCTGGCGGGAACCACAAATGAGCAGGCGATCGCTCGTGTACAACCCCAAGCTAAACTGGTATATTTTAAAACTAGGGTAGAGGGATACACAGCTTTGCAAAAAGGTACTATTGATGCTTTCTCATCCGATAGCATTCTTTTAGAGGCATGGCTGCAACAGCAAAAAAATCCAGATGATTTTGCGATCGTACCCAATCGCCCTTATTCACGAGAAGGTATCGCTTGCATGGTGCCAGAAAATAACTCGAAATTCTTGGATACAGTCAACTATTCTCTAGTCAAGTTCATGCAAGGATTCGTCAATGGTAATCAGCGATATGTCGCTATTTTTGACCGTTGGTTTGGATCTCAAGGCGCTGTAGTACTCAATCGGGATTTACGCGATTTAGTGGTGGAAACTATGCAATTGCTCATAGAATTTCGTGAGGAAATTCCCAAAAGTGACCTGTAAAATAATGGATTTTCACCGCAAAATCATCTAGCTAACTATTTCTTAGAAGTTTTCTCACTAGTCATACAAAGTCATTAGTCATTGGTGCTAATGACTAATAACTCAAAATCCCCCAGCTTGAAGCTGGGAGATGAATTAAAACAGAAGTCTTTTTACACTTTCTGTGCAGATACTTCCTCTGGCTTTTGTTGAGTTTGCAAAGATGCATACAACCTATTCAACGCATTTACATAAGCTTGCGCTGATGCCACAATGATATCTGTGTTTGCTGCATGACCAGAAAATACTTTAGATTCATAACGTAAACGAATTGTCACTTCTCCAATAGCGTCAATACCGGCTGTTACTGACTGCACAGAAAACTCAATCAACTGGTTGGGCACATTCACCACCCGGTTGATGGCTTTGTAAACTGCATCTACTGGCCCAGTACCGATCGCAGCATCGGTTAATTCTTCACCTTCTGGGGTACGCAGAGTGACTGTAGCAGTAGGACGGGCATTGCTACCGCAGGAAACTTGCACCAACTCTACTCGGAACAAATCGGGTGCTTGTTGGATTTCATCGTTAACGATCGCTTCCAAATCCCAATCAGAAATTTCTTTCTTTTTATCTGCTACTTCTTTGAATCTGACGAAGGCTTTATTCAATTCAGTATCCGACAGTTCAAAGCCCAATTCTTTCAACCGAGTCCGGAAAGCATTTCTACCCGAATGTTTGCCCAAAACTATTTGATTGTCTGACAAGCCAATCAATTGGGCATCCATAATTTCATAGGTTAGCTTGTTTTTTAACACGCCATCTTGGTGAATCCCAGACTCATGGGCAAAAGCATTCGCCCCTACAATCGCTTTATTTGGTTGTACTAACATTCCCGTCAAATTGGAAACTAAGCGGGAAGTTTTATAAATTTGCCGGGTGTCGATATTTGTCAGGGATTCTTGAGAATCTGTTGGTCTTCCCAAGAAGGGGTTAAAATATTGTCGTCGGACGTGCAGCGCCATTACTAATTCTTCTAATGACGCATTTCCGGCTCGTTCGCCAATGCCATTGATGGTACATTCTAGTTGCCGTGCGCCATTTTTCACAGCTTCCAAGAAGTTAGCAACTGCCAAGCCTAAATCATTATGACCATGAACGGAAATAATCGCTTGGTCGATGTTGGGAACATTGTCGATAATGCCCTTAATGATGGCTCCAAATTCGCTAGGGGTGGTGTAACCGACGGTATCGGGAATATTAACTGTTGTTGCACCAGCTGCGATCGCCCGCTCTAAAACTTGGTATAGAAATTCTGGATCGGTACGAGCCGCATCCATCGGTGAAAATTCTACATCTGTCATGAAGGACTTGGCATAAGCTACCATTTCTTCGGCGATCGCTAACACTTCTGCCCGTGACTTCCGCAATTGATATTCTAAATGAATATCAGAAGTCGAAATAAATGTGTGAATTCTGGCTTTAACTGCTGGCTTTAATGCTTCGGCTGCCGCTTCAATATCTGCTTTAATTGCTCTTGCCAAACTACAAATTACTGGGCCATTTTCTGTCCCGACAATTTGAGCAATCTTCTTGACTGCTTCAAAATCCCCAGGACTAGCAAAGGCAAACCCTGCCTCAATGACATCTACACCCAGACGCGCTAATTGTTTGGCAATAACTAGCTTTTCGTCTATATTCAAAGTCGCTCCCGGACACTGCTCTCCATCTCGCAATGTCGTATCAAAAATGATGATTCGATCTGTTTGGTTGGTCATTTGCCGTTTGTTGTTTAGTGTTTACTTGTGGCTTAATATATCTTCAACCTTAGTTTTTCTTTTACTCTTACTTTTGTAAATAATTGCTAAGGATACTAACCTTCGGTTTTTTCTATTTGATCTCTGATATCATTTAAATCTATATATCTATCAGTAGCATTCCGCAGCTCTCTAGCGATCATTCCTTCAGTTGATACTACCGTAATATGTGTATTTTTTGAGCGTAATAGTTCTATTGCTCGTTCAAAATCTCCATCGCCACTGAATAATACTACTCGGTCATACTGGTCTACTGTATTAAACATATCTACAACAATTTCAATATCTAAATTCGCTTTTTGCGAGTAGCGGCCGGACGTATCATCATAATATTCTTTCAGAATTTTAGTCCTGACTGTATATCCTAGACTAATGAGAGCATCTCTGAAACCTCGTTGATCTTGTGGGTCTTTTAAGCCAGTGTACCAGAATGCATTAATTAATGTTGTTTCTGATTGCTCATGTTTGAAGTATTCTAAGACGCGCCGCGGGTCAAAAAACCAGCCATTTTTTTGTTGAGCATAGAACATATTGTTTCCATCTACAAAAATAGACAGACGATTCATTGGAGAACCCATACAAATTTACACCTAATAATATAAATGAATTTAGATGGAACAATAGATTATAGCAATTTTCAAATGCCTTGTTTGCTAATATCTATAAAGTAGTTCTTTATCTATAGCTTTTATCCTACCTCTTTCAAGGCATAAAAACGCCTACAACATTGGAGTTGAGATCCTGGGTGCTAACCTTATTCACCTCCAGCACTACAATAGCTACCCTGCGATCAAAATCTACCAATAAAATTGACTAAGTAACAGCATTCATCGCTGTATAACATTAAAGTTTACTCCTAAAGAGGTATAGCATAAGCTCAGGGTAGGATATAAATTAATGCTTATCTGTAAGTAAAGCTGTCAGTATCAGGACACGCTTTGTGGAGATTAACAAATTGCGCTAGAGACAGAAGACAGACTTGGGAGAGCTTTGGGTAGAGCGCCCAGTTGAGAGCGTAGCTGTTGGTTAGGTTATGGTAAAATCTTGTCACAACTAAATGCAGAGGCAGAGTATATCCGGCTCCGATCTGTGAGACAATCACTACTTGTAACTCACTTAATCTAAAAAGAATAAATTAGGTAGTGCTTGAGTAGAAATCTCTTGAGGACTAGCTCTGCCAATAAAAGTTTGTTGATGAATAGAAGATAGTTTACAAATGTATAAGATTGTCATTTAAGTCTTATTTCAATATGCTTACACTAAAACGTGGTCTGAATAAATAAAAGTGTTGGACTTAAATCAATCAGTAACACGACATGGCAGAAGAACCTACATCTACCTTAACTAAAAACTATGTCTCTGCTGCCAATAGACTGTCAAGTAAACCGACAAAAGTAACTTCGACAGCATCGGCTCGGCAATCCAGGTGGATGGTTCGCTTAGGTCATCTCCTGGCTGGCAGTTGGGCAATCGGGGCAGGGCTGCTGAGTGCTTCTGGGTGGGAATTGGTTCAATTGATGGATAATCAGGTGCTTTCTAGCTTTTTTCAACTGCGTGGGCCGATTGTGCCTCCAGAAGACATTGTAATTTTAGCAATAGACGATCAGTCAATATCAGTTCCCGAACAGTACTATAAAACAGATCCGAAACAGTATGCCTACCTAGAAACACTGAAATCTTATCCTTATCAACGTGCTGCATACTCCCAGGTAATCACAAAATTAATCCAAGCAGGTGCTAGCTCTGTAGCCTTAGATATTGTTTTTGATACAACTAGCAGCTATGGAGTTACGGACGATCGCCAATTCCAAGGCGTATTGCAAAAATATGGTAGTAAAGTCACTTTAGCGGCCGTTTACGAAAATTCCCAGACGCACCAAGGGTCTTTTATGCAGCTAACAGACCCACACCAAATGTTTCGCACCGGATCAGTGTCTATTGGCTCAGTTAATTTTCCCTTAGAACTAGATGGAAAAGTTCATCGATTAGCGAGTGAATTTCCCAAGTTATTAGGTGAAGATAATTTATTTACTCAGAAGCGACTTTCCTTTGATGAAGCAACTCTCAGGGCAGCACAAGTAAATTATCCCCGACCAAAGGGCGATCGCATTTATTTTTGGGGGAGTGCGGGTACATTTGAGCAAATACCCTTTTGGCACGTATTAGACCCAGAAAACTGGAACACCTATTTACAACAGGGAAAGTTCTTCAAAGACAAGATAGTGCTAATTGGTGCGACGGATAAGTTAAACAATGATTATTATCCAATCGCTGCGAGCAAAAGTACTGAACCCATGTCTGGCGTGGAAATTCATGCCAATGCGATCGCAACTTTGATGACAGGTAAAGCGATCGCCCCAGGAATTCACAATTTACCATTGCAGGGTTTGTTCGTGCTAATGCTAGTTGGCAGCACAGCCTTGATGATTAGCAAACGCAAGCGTAGTATCAATAGATTTCTCTATAGCCTTGCCTTATCTGGCAGTTGGGGAGGAATTAGCTATGGGTTATTTGTCTATGGTCAGTTAATTTTTCCCACTACTGTACCAATGATTGCGATCGCCATGACTGGATTTTGCTACTTGGGAACCTCTGTGGCGAGGGAAAGCATCAGAAAACGCCAATTAGTAGATATTTTTCAGAAGTATAAAACTTCCCCCGTTGTCCAAGAGATTATCAGCCAACAAGATGACTTCCAAGACCTAATCCAGCAACGAGATTTAGCCTTATCCGGCAAAATCTTGGCTCGACGCTACAAAATTGTCAAAGTTCTCGGTTCCGGTGGATTTAGCGAAACCTACATTGCTGAAGATACTCAACGTCCTGGGAATCCGCGATGTGTTGTCAAACAACTAAAACCAGCCAGCACTAAACCAGAAGGGTTGCAACTTGCGAGACGTTTATTTAACTCAGAAGCGCAAACACTAGAAAAATTGGGAACACACCCACAAATCCCGCAACTTTTGGCGTATTTTGAAGAAGACGAAGAATTTTATTTAGTCCAAGAACAGATAATTGGTCATCCTTTAAATCAGGAATTGCTAACAGGTAGAGTAATTGGAGAAATTGCAGCGATCAAAATTGTCAGAGATTTATTGCAAACATTAACATTTGTTCATGAAAACAATGTGATTCATCGGGATATCAAACCCAGTAATATTATCCGGCGACATTCAGACGGTAAATTGGTATTGATTGACTTTGGTGCTGTTAAAGAAGTAACTATCAAACCGCTTGACGATCAAGAGTCAACGCCTTTTACCATTGGCATTGGTACTCAGGGTTACGCACCAAACGAACAATGTTTTGGGCGTCCACACTACAGTAGTGACATCTATGCAGTCGGTATGGTTGGGATTAAAGCCTTGACAGGTGTAGCCCCCCGTGAGTTAGGTAGAGATACTAATGGGGAGATAAAATGGAGCGATAGCACTCAGGTAAGCCACTCCCTAGCTAAGATTCTCAGTAAAATGGTGCTGGATGATTTCAAACAGCGATATCAGTCTGCATCAGAGGTTCTTGAGGATCTGGAAGTTTTTGATGATATTGTAAATTCCCAAGGCAGACACCCCATGCTACGGAATGACTCATTAATCAATACCTTAGACCAAGTAAACGCTACCACCAAATATTGCTCAGAATCATCCTCAGAAACTCCTTGAGGCAGAGCCTCAACGACGAGCATTCCCAGTCTGAGACTGGGAACGAGACTAAGCTGTTGTGATTATAGTTTGCACATTGAGGCGGCAGGGCAGCAGGAAGCAAGGGAGAGGATTTACAGGTTTTGCCTAATCATACTTGTAATGCAATTTGCAGGCGCAACAGCTTATTATATAAGGCAGTCCTGATCAAACAAGTTTCACAGCCTTGAATGAAAGAATGACTGGGGACTGGGGACTGGGAACTGGGAACTAGTACTTTTACTCAGCACTCAGCACTCAGCACTTTCAAGTCAGGAGGGTTTCAGCCTCGTTCATTTTTGTTAAAATAGTTTGGTTTTATTCTGCCGAACTACTTAGGGAACTCCAAGAAATAAATTATCCAATATTGTGGGGTGGGCATCTTGCCCGCCCAGTCGCCCAGTCCATAGGGCGGGCAAGATGCCCGCTCCACAGGCATTGGATATTTTTTTATTTGGAAGTCCCTTATCTGAATAGATTTTGTTTCAAGTTTTCTAATAGTTGATAGATTTTAGATTTTCTGCTTGGTCTAAGGACTTGGGATGACTTGACAATCTATCCCACAATTCCTTGATGCACCACCAGGTATTCTCAGGTTGGCATAGTCACCACCTAGTTGAACATGTGATGGTAGTTGGTGTAGGCTTATACAGCACCTATGAACTGCGGCTTGGTACTCTCGCCATTGCTTACGGATTGCAATACTTTCAGCATCTTCGCCTAAATCTGAAAATCTTAGCCCTGCTCGAATCAGCCAAGATTCCACGTCAGTTGTTTCACCAACTATTTCTGAAATGGGATTAATCTTTTTCATGAGTCATATCTTATACGTATGTGTATTTGCTTTACTTTAAGATAAAGCATCAATACTAGCCAATATCATTTTTTATCAAAATCATCAATAAAAATGATTCATCTCTGAGTATAAATACTCAGAGATGACAGAATGTATTACTATTACGGCTGGTAAACATCATTGCTTTAGCTTCCGAATAAGCCGTTTTCTAGCTTGTAATCACTAGAAGCGATAGCCTAATCCAGCTTGGAAGCTGACGGCATCAGCATCACTATTTCTGTAAGCGTCAATACCCCATTTAGTATCGCCGTAGGCAATGACATTGTTGCTAACTTCTGATTCAATACCAAGAGTAACTACAGGTGAATTCTGATTACCCAATGGGGTTCTTTGACCTTCGTCAGTTACAAAAGAATAACCACCACCGAAGTAAACGTTAGTATTTTTGGCGATGGGTGCATCGTAAGTCACTATGGGCATAATTGCAGCAGCGTCACCACCATACAGTATTGAACCACGCAATGAAACAGGGGCATTGGGAACGGCGTAGCGTCCTTGAATATTACCACCAAGTTGTGCTTCATCGTTTCCTTGTCCGCCGTTGGTTGCACCAGCCGCAATCCCAGCACCGATGTAGTTACCGTTAGTACCTGCTGTTTGAGCAGATGCAATACCAGCAGAAAGAATAATGGAAGCAACAGCAAGTGCAGAGGCAGCTAATTTTGTAAGTTTCATAGGATTATTCTCACTAGAGTTAAGTAAAATCAATGTTCTCTAGTACTAGAATCTCTTTTTTTACAAAATGTAACCTCGCACACCTGGTTCACCCAAGTGGCTGAATTATTTCTCACCCACTTGGGTATATAGCAATCCGATAGCGAGTCAGACGCTCCTGCGTCGCTAACGCTGCGCTATCGAGCGTCTTTGATTTCTGAATCACTCGTAGAGGTAAGGGACTGGGGACTGGGGAATGGGAAGAAGGAATAAAGGTGTACTGAGTTTTTTCAAAAATCAAATATGAGTCCTATAGCAACTGAAATATTCCCTGATTCGTTAGAAAATAATTAAGCAATTATGCTATATAACATAGATGAATATCTTAAATAAGAATACCAGTATCTCTTGAGAATTATTTGATGATTGATAGGACTTAACGAAGTATTGAAGTCAAGTAAAGCCCCCTTGTTGCCAGCTTTGTGTTCCATACAGCCTTAGCCACAAATAGACTTGTACAACATGGCGTAAATAAAACACCCATTTTAAATGTCTGAAACCCTTGTAAACAATTAATTACGAATTACGAATTACGTTAGCGTAGCGGTAGCGAGTCCGGGAGCGCCATTACGAATTACGCCTTGCTGTACTAGGTTAATTTTTTAATTAGCTCTTCCCGATTAAAAATTAAATTTCCACAGAGAAAAAAGCAAATGAGCCAAAGTCTAAATATTCAGGAAATTGCCATTGCGATCGCAGCGAAACAGCACAATCCGACAATTTTAACTCCAGACTTTCTTAAATATAGTGGCATCGTTCCTAGTGATTGGGAACTTGCTCAACCCCCAATTATCACAGATTCGGCCGCTCAGGTAGTCTTTCAAAACAGCATTAATATAACTGCACAAGTCAATCGGATTATTTTTACTGAGGTAATTGCCACCAAAGAAGCCACAGATGTAGAAATTCCGGCTCTAGCTCGCAAATATCTAGAGACATTGGCGCAAGTAGACTATCTTGGGGTTTCCATTAACTTTCGGGGACATGTTTTCTTCGAGCAGCCAAACAATACAGCACGCAACTATATCTTGGCCACACTACTGAATCCTGGCCCGTGGTATGAGTTTGGCACAGCACCGGTGCAAGCGGCAATGCGGTTCGGTTACACCCTAGAAGGAGCGCAACTGAGCTTGGATATCAATGAAGGAGGGTTACAATTGCCAGATAAAACAGTACGGCCGATTGTGTTGTTCACCGCTAGTTTTAATCACGCAATTGTTCAAGAACAACAAAGTCAGCGACTAGATATTATATCACAAATTATTAGCAACTGGCAAAAAGACTTAGAGGCTTACACAGAACTTGTGGATACCAAGTTTCTCAACTCACCATATCAGATAAATCTAGCACCAAATCAATCTATCATCCCCACAGCAAGAATTTTTTGATGCCATGACTTATAGTCCATCAGTTATTTCTTCAAAAAGCGCTGACGTAGACGAGATATAAATATATTCACCTCTGGTATTTTCAGGCATGAAGCGATCGCCGCAAACACCGCAATCCCTACAAAGCCAGATAGACACAATTGCAACACCAGAATCAGTAAACCCGTTTTACCTAACAAGTGCTGAGAACCAAGCAATGTCCCATAGCTTGCTACTCCAGCTACCACGCTACCAGCAGCCAAACCCAAAATCGGTAAACTCCACTCGCGCCAAGGTAAACCATTGAGTTTGCGATCGAGTAACCATAACAGCATTAACATTGAGCTACAATTTACACCCACTGTTGCTAACACCAAACCGGGAGCGCCAAAAGGTTTCACGAAAAACCAATCTAATATAATGTTAAGCAAGATGTTAAAAACACTGATGCGAAAAGGTGTTTGTCCATCGCCCAAGGCGTAGAATACCCGCACCAAAACATCACGTCCCAAATAGACAAACATCCCAATTCCGTAAGCGACTAGCAATGATGAAACTAGCTCTGTGGCTTCTGGTTTGAAAGCACCGCGTTCATATACCACCTGCACAATGGGTACTGATAGCGACACCATCAGCGCCCCTAGCGGTAGCATGGTGAAGGCAGTGAGTAAGAGTCCTTGGCGAATACGTAATTTTAAATCTGGCCAATTTTCGGGGCCGGAAAGTTTAGCAAATATTGGTAATAGAGGCAGTAAAATGATATTAGAGATAATCCCCAAGGGAGTTTGAACTAATAAATTTGCATAGTTGAATCCTGCCGCAGCACCAGGGATAGGACTAGCAAAATAAAGGTCAGTGGCAACATTAATTGGCATCATTCCAGAGGAAACTGTCGCCGGAGTCATGATTTTGATTACTTCTTGAACGCCTGGGGATTTAAACTCAAACCGCAGGCGTAATGTACCCAATCCTAACCGCCACTGAACAATTAGCTGCACTAACCACTGGAGAATTGCTCCTGCTAAAGTTCCCCAAGCTAACACCATTCCACCGATTAAAGCGTACTCCGGCTTAATAATGTCTTTGCCTAGTTGCATAGCCAAGATCCCAAGACCAGCAACAACGGTAATACTAGATAATAGAGGACTAATGGAGAGTAACCAATATTGATTGGCTGCATTGAGAGTCCCGAAACCAATGCCAATTAAACCGGCAAATAAAGCCATCGGTGCCATAATGCGGAGTTGTTGAATAGCGATCGCTCTAGTTGTTTCTTGCAAACCATGACCGACTAAATCAATGATCGTATCCGCAAATAAAATTTGAGCAACTGTCACCAGCAACAGCACTCCACCTACTAGCGTTGTCACCGTTTCTACTAAGGGAGCCGCTTCTTCTCGCCGCCGCTTGGCTAAAACGCTGACAAGCGCGCTGTGTAATGGCCCATTAACGCCACCGAGTAAGATCAATAGAAAGCCAGGAATAATATAGGCATAACTATAGGCGGTGGCAGCAGCGCCAACACCAAATGCGGCAGCGATCGCTTGCTGCCGCACTAAACCGAAGACTTTACTAATTAATGTGGCTGCGGCAACAATGCCAGCAATTCCAGCGAAAGAACGAGAGGGTTTTTGGTCTTGTTGTGTCACGAATAATACCCGACAACTCTTACAGAGTGCATACTTTAAAACATTTAACCTGAAATTCCGCAGTCTGTCAGGTAAATTTCCACAAATTAGTTATTTTAAATGCTTTCACCCTTGGTATTGGCAAAGTGAAGGCTCAAAATTAAATTCCTGAGATTGCTATGATACAGCGAATTGCTAGTTAGTTAGATAACGATTCAAAAGAGGTCAGATCGCTTTTCTGATTTATCCCTGCAACACTAAGAGACTTCCAAGAAATAAATGATCCAAAACACGTCATTGCGATTGCTTCGCTCGCAATGACAATTGGGCATTTTTTAACGTGGAGTACTCTAACTTAAGTCGTTAGGCGTAAATAAAGTTAACTGGTGGGGATCGTCATTTGTCATTGGTAAGGGTTTCAGCCATATTTACGTTTTGTAACATAGTTTGGTTTATTCCCGCCTACCTACTTAGCTTTCTTTTTTTGTGTACAAGCCAAAATTATTTTTTCACTTATTACGAGGATAGATCGAGAAAGGGGAACTATAACAATAACCATCTTCTGGGAAATAGTTAAACTCTGTAAAAATTTGCAGGCTGTCATATTTTTAACATCCTTTAACCCCGTGAAGTTTGGTGTGAGGAACCCTTGTATAAAAACAAAATAATCCAGAGCAATGGAACCCAATTCAAATTTCACAGAAAATCAACTTCTCTTGTCTAGCGCTCAACTTCAAGAACAACTAGACCAACAAAAGGCTCTGGCGAGTGTAATTGTGCGAATTCGGGAGTCTCTTGACTTAGAAACAATTTTTCAAACGACCGTTACACAAGTGCGTCAATTGCTACAAGCAGACCGAGTAGCAGTCTTGCAGTTTGAACAAGGAAAAGATTGGGAAGGAGAATTCATTTCTGAGGATGTTGCACCTGGCTGGGACTCAGTAATGGCAGTGAAGGTATACAACTACTGCTTTGGAGAACAATTTGCTTCCAATTATCAAGAAGGTCAAGTGGAAGCAGTTGCAGATATTCACAAGGCGGGACTGAGTGATTGTCATCTGGCAATTTTGAGTAAATTTCAGGTACAGGCTAATCTTGTTGTCCCTCTAACGCGGAAGAAAGAACTGTGGGGATTGCTTTGTATTCATCAGTGCAGTGAGGCTCGTAATTGGAAAGAATCAGAAATTGAGTTTATTAGTCAAATTGCCGACCACCTTGCCGTTGCGATTCAACAAGCGAAGCATCTCCATGAAGTCCAATTGCAAGCTGCAAAATTAGCTCAAGCAGTTCAGCGCGACCAAGTAATAGCTAAAATTGTTGATGAAATTCGCTCACCCCTTGATATTGAAACCATTTTTAAAACCACAACTCAAGAAATACGTAAGCTGCTGCAAGCCGATCGAGTTGCCATTTTTAGCTTCAATCCCGATTGGAGTGGTAACTTTGTTGCCGAATCATTTACTGAAGGTTGGACTGCTTTAGTTGGACTTGAGCCTGCGATCGCTGATACTTATTTACAACAGACCCAAGGTGGACGTTACGTTAACAACGAGACATTTATAGTTAATGACATTTATCAAGCCGGATTAACAGACTGCCATATCACCTTATTGGAGCAATTTCAGGCAAAAGCCTTTGCAACTGCGCCTATTCTCCAGGGAGATCAACTTTGGGGAATCATCGCTACCTACCAAAATTCCTCACCCAGAGAGTGGCAATCTTATGAAGTTGAATCACTGAGCAAAATCGGTACACAAATTGGTGTAGCAGTTCGACACCATAAGTTACTGGCATACGCTCAGTACCAAGCAGAGCAACAAAAGACTTTAACTAGCGTAATTACTCGAATTCGGGAGTCATTAGATTTAGATACAATCTTCCAGACTACTGTCACCGAGGCACGGCAAATGCTACAAGCAGACCGAGTGGCAGTCTTTCGTTTTGACCCGCAAAAAGATTGGGAAGGAGAATTTATTTCTGAAGATTTTGTGCCTGAGTGTAACTCGGTAATAGCAGAAAAAGTTTATGATTACTGCTTTGGGGAAAACTTTGCGCACCTTTACGCTCAAGGTCGAGTCAATGCGATCGCTGACATTTATCAAGGAAAGTTTCCCGGTTGTTATGTCCAAATCTTAGGAAAATTTCAAGTGCGGGCAAATATGGTTGCACCTCTATTAAAGAAAGGTGAACTTTGGGGATTGTTGTGTATTCACCAATGCACTGCTCCTCGTTATTGGCAACCCTCTGAAATTGAATTTGCCAGTCAAATAGCCGAGCAATTGGGAGTCGCATTAAAACAGGATTCTTATTTAAAGCAAGTTCAAATGCAGGTTGTTCAGTTAGCAGAGGCCACTGAACGGGAGAAAGCAATGGAACGACAAGAACTTCTAGCTGCAACCATTGATAAAATCCGCCAATCACTTGATATTAAAACTATTTTTAGAACCACTACACAAGCTGTGCGAGAGTTGCTCGAAGTCGAGCGAATTGCAATCTACCGCTTCAACCCAGATTGGAGCGGTAAATTTGTGGCAGATTCCTTTAAAGATGGTTGGAAACCTGTTATACAAGTCCAACCAATGATTATAGAAACTTTTGAAGATACAGACGATGATAACGAACTTCCGCGTAACGAAACTTTTGTGCCGATTCGGGAAGGTGAGAAATTATGGGGATTATTAGTTGCTTATCAAAATTCGCAACCGCGTTATTGGAAAGAGGAAGAAATTAATTTACTGGCTCAAGTCGGGGTGCAATTGGGAATTGCAATTCAGCAAGCGGAATTACTCGAACAAACTAAACGTCAAACCTTAGAACTTACTCAAACTCTGCAAGAATTAAAACAAACTCAAACCAGGTTAATTCAGGGTGAAAAAATGGCAGGTTTAGGACAACTACTTGCTGGAGTCGCTCATGAGATTAACAATCCGATCAGTTTTATTTTTGGTAATCTGATTCATTTAGATGAATATACTCAAGAACTGTTAAAGGTGGTGAAACTTTATCGGGAAAACTCCTCTCTATTGCCAAATGTCAAAGAGAAAATTGACAAGACTGATTTGGACTTTCTCATCGAAGATTTACCGAAAACCCTTGAGTCAATGAAAGTAGGAACAGAGCGCATTTGTGAGATTGTGCTATCACTGCGAAACTTCTCTCGTACAGATGAGGCTGAATTGAAGCCTGTAGACATTCATGAAGGTTTGGATAGTACTTTGCTGATTTTAGGGCATCGGCTCAAAAACAATAATGAACGCCCAGCTATTGAGATTGTGAAAGAATATGCTGATTTACATTTGCTTGAATGCTATCCCGCACAATTAAATCAAGTATTTATGAATCTTTTGAGTAACAGTATTGATGCTTTAGAGGAGAAGTTTAAAACTATCCAGCAAAGGTATTTGAAATTATCCCAAATGTGTCCGAGAATACCCTTGACTATCTGGATTAGTACCCAAGCCGTTAATAACCAGATTGTAATTAGAATAGCTGATAATGGTCTTGGGATTCCCGAAGAGGTGCGATCGCACATATTTGACCCCTTCTTTACTACCAAAGCACCAGGTAAAGGTACAGGGTTAGGATTGTCTATCAGCTATCAAATAATAGTTGAAAAACATCATGGTCAAATTAAATGTTCTTCTAAACCAGGAGAAGGAACAGAGTTTTTAATTGAAATTCCGAGTGGTAATTAGAGGTGATTGATTTTTGACAATCCTAATTCCCACTAATAAGATTTGTGCTACAAAGCTTAACATAAAGCCTAGCATACCGATTCAAAGGTGTTGGTACGTTACGCTATTGCTAACACACCCTACTAGTGGTCTGTCCCATTAATTTTGAGAGATAAAAGAACGAACCGCAAAGTACGCAAAGAGCGCAAAGGAAGAAAAGTTAAGAATGAGTTCACCCATTAAATATAATGGGCTACTAGATCCCCGACTTCTTCAAGAAGTCGGGGATCTGAACACCACTAAACCTCTCAAAACTTTTGGGACAGACCACTAGTTGCAAAAAAATTGTAGGTTGGGTGGAGCGGAGCGCAACCCAACATACGTCTAATCCACTATTTTAAGCTTACTACGCCACTACTATCGACAACCTAAACTATCTCGCGTTGACACACCCGTAACTGGATTTACGCCATCGGCTCTTTCACACAGCAGCGACACTTGATAACGGTCAATTAAAGCATCGGTAAAATCAGCGCCAGTGACATTAGCTTCGTAAAAGCGGCTACGGGTTAAAGTTGCTTCTGTAAAGATGGCATTCTTGAGGTTAGCACCATCCATAGTGACGCGATCGACTAAAGCGCCGCTTAAGTTTGCACCTTCCAAATTTGCCTTTAACAAAACCCCTTTAGTCAGAATTGCATTAGTTAAATTCGCTCCTTGAAAATTTGTCCCCCGCATTTCCGCAGCTACAAATGTTACACCTGCCAAATCAGCATGAGAAAAGTCACGATTTTCTAAATTTATATTGTTGTAATTGATTGTGTTTACTTGAGCAAAAGCTGGTTTGGGATTAAGTATTATCCACCCAAACGCTAGTAGCAAAATCACAATCAAACCTAAAAAGCGCAGTAAAATCTTTTTCATAACTTTATTATTTTTCAGCAGTCCTTTGTGATTAGTCCTCTCTTAAAAAGTTCTGAGCGAAGGAAACCTCCGCTCAGACTTTGCGCTTTGTCATTTAACCAATGACCAATGACTAATGACAAATGACTATTTCCAATCTTTACCAATGCGGATTGTCAGATCAGATTCTAAATCACCAATTGCTGACACTTCTATTTGACCCAAGCCTAAGACTTTTTTCAAATCAACTCCAACTCGTCGGTTGCCTTTTTGGACAACAATCTGAGTTTGGCGCTGGGTATCTGGCCAATCAGGAACTTTGTAAATATTAGTAAAGCCTTTCTGTTTGAGATAAGCAATAACTTTTTCAGTTAGCTGAGGTTGATTGGAAGCATTTTGAATAGCAATTTTGAGGTTAGGAACCTGACGCATATCTGGTTTCAGACCAGGTACATTTACCCCAACATAATCATTCAGTAGGCTCTGTTGTCCAGTCATATTTAGCCAATAGCTATTAGGATCTTGGCTAAAACGGCTAAATGTACCAGGCAACACGGTCATTTGGAAATTATCTCGATCTAAGTTGAGACCGAAATTTACCAACGCCATCATTTCTTCCATCTTCAGATTGGTATCAAAGTATTTTCGCATTAAGCGAGTTAATTGAGGCAACTTGGGTAAGATGGTGGGACTCTTGAGGCGTTGCAGCAGAGCTGCTGTTAGTGCTTGCTGACGCTGCACTCTTGGCAAATCTCCCAAACCTGGTTCGCGGAATCGGACAAACTGTTCTGCTTGTTCGCCGTTGAGGGTTTGCCAACCACTGACTAAATTAATCGACAGCCGACTGCTAGAGTCTTTATATTCCATTGATTTTGGAACAAAAACCTCTACTCCGCCTAACTGATCGACTAACTGCCGTAATCCGCTAGTAGAAATACGGATGTAGCGATCGATTGGGGCGTTATTTAAGGTACGGCTAACTACCCGTGCTGCCAAGACTGGGCCGCCTTTGGCATTGGCATCAGATACCTTAGTTAATCCCTTTTCTCCCTTTTCGGGGATGGCGATCATTGTATCTTTGGGAATGGAAAGCACCCTTGCAGATTTTTCACTAGGGTTAAGCCGTACCAACAGCATGGAATCGCTTTTCCCGGCAAAGCTTTCTGGTGAACCATCAACAGTGCCGCTGAGTGGTTCAATCCCCATAATTAAAATATTCATGGGTCGTGAAAGCTGGTACTGGGAGAGTTTACTCCATAATTCCCCTGGTAGGGGAATTTTTTGCTCGTCTTTACCAGCAGTTCCTAAATCTTCATCTGTTCG
This sequence comes from Nostoc sp., assembly GCF_036916985.1. Taxonomy (GTDB): domain Bacteria; phylum Cyanobacteriota; class Cyanobacteriia; order Cyanobacteriales; family Nostocaceae; genus Nostoc. The sequence continues at coordinate 102,356 of NZ_JBALFD010000088.1, read as the reverse complement.
ATCGAGATTGCTCCATAAAGGAGTCCACAGCGCTAACGTTGACACTAGCAGTCCAGATAAGATGATGCCAATGACAACCGTCATAATCAGCAACAGCCATCGAGGTATGGTTAAGCCCAGTCTCTCAGAAAGCTGATTGGGAATCGCGCCCACTGATTCGACGACGCTACGGTTCGGATTCGCCGGCTGGTTTAGTTCTACATCCTCTTCCTCTGAGTCGGGTATTGGTGCAGGCGCTAGTTGACTTTCCGTCCGTTGAAGTTGCGACGATCGCACTTCACTTTCAAACTCTACTACTTGTTGAGATGTAACCGAATTTTCCGACCATTCGACTTGTTTTATCACAATTATCTCCCCACTCAACCACTCCCTAAAAGTATGTTAATGCAAGCTACAAATATTGCCAGTGGAAAAGCTCACTGTAAACTTGTAATGTTCTTCGGTAGGCGTGTATGACAACATGAATACTTTATTGTTCCCCGTGATCCTTGCTGGTGGTAAAGGTGAACGTTTTTGGCCCCTGAGTCGCAAAGAACGACCCAAGCAATTTTTAAGTCTTGATGGTAGCTCTAGAAGCTTATTACAAGCAACCGCCGATCGCTTGTTACCACTCGCGGGCGGTTGGGATACCTTGTGGGTCATAACTTCTAGTCAGATAGCTGAAGGGGTAAGACAACAATTACCTGATCTACCAGTTGAAAACTTATTGATCGAGTCCGAAGGAAGAGACACTGCCGCGGCCGTTGCTTGGACAAGTTTAGAAATCAAACAGCGCTATGGAGAAGACGCTGTGATTGGCTTTTTCCCCGCTGACCACTGGATTGCTGACCAAAAGGCGTTTGCACACACATTAAGCGCGGCTACGCAACTGGCAGCAAGCACAGCAGCGATCGTGACACTGGGGATCAAGCCTACTTTTCCATCAACCGGTTACGGCTACATTGAGCAAGGTGAAAAAATAGGTAGCTTTAATGAGTTGCCAGCTTATCACGTGAACCGCTTTACTGAAAAGCCCGACCGGGAAACGGCAGAGACTTTTTTATCTACGGGACGTTTTAGCTGGAATAGTGGAATGTTCGTTTTTCGGGCAGGGGTTGTTCTCAAAGAACTACATACCCATGCTCCAGAAATTATCGAACCTTTAGAACAACATGGCCCTGATATCTATCCCCAGTTGCCTAAGAAGAGTATAGACTATGCGTTAATGGAAAAGACAACTCTAGCATACGTTTTGCCAGTTGATTTTGGTTGGGATGATTTAGGAGATTGGAATGCGATCGAACGCTTACTGAAGACAGAGGACACTCCCAATGTGGAACTAGCTACTCACATAGGGCTGGATACCCAGGGGGCAATTATTTATGCCTCAAATCCAGAGGATGTAGTTGTTACTATTGGTTTAGAGGACGTGGTGATTGTGCGCGATCGCAATGTCACCCTCGTTGTTAAAAAAGAACGTACCCAGGAAATTAAGCAGATCCTCAAAATTCTCCAAAGCGATTCCCGTTTTACCGACCTGCTATAAAAGTTAAAACCCCTGGCAGAGGCGAAAAAGTCTATTTTCCTATTATAACTTGACTGTCTGTTATTTAATCTGACAGTTATGGACATTATTAGCTTTGAGCCTCTCGCCAAGACAATGGCCATCGATTCTATTACTGCGTATCAAAAATATATTTCTCCCTCCAAAGGATTTTCTTGTTCCCATCGCTTATTACACGGCGGGGATTCCTGCTCTAATTACGTCAAAAGGATGCTGAGTGAACAGAAGCTCCATGAAGCCGTACAATCATCCATAAAAAGATTTCAAGACTGTGCCGCAGCTAGAAAGACTTGTGACTTGCACCAAAGCTAGAGCCGACTCCCGTTGTATTGTTATCCCCTGCTGCTTACCTTTTTAACTTACAAAAATGTTCCTCACCCAAACTGTTCCCCGTCAACGAGAAATCCTGGAAGTCTTCCTTCGCAATGGCTGGGACTATATGCGAAGGTTACTTACTGGCGGTAAAGCTGATGAACCGCAGCTACCGACACCTGCGGTTTTAAAAAATATCCTGGTAGACTTGGGGCCAGTTTACGTCAAACTTGGACAGCTACTCTCTACCCGTCCAGATTTACTGAGCGCCGCCTATATTGAGGAACTATCAACTCTTCAAGATGAAGTACCACCAGTTCCTTGGTCAGAGATCGAAATAATCCTCCGCAAAGAATTAAAACGTCCATTAGCAGAAACTTTCAGCACAGTTAACCCGATTCCAGTAGCAGCCGGATCAATTGCCCAGACCCATCGCGCTACACTAGCAGATGGTCGAGAAGTCGCTCTGAAAGTCCAGCGTCCAGGAATTGATATTACTATTGCTCAAGATATTGCTTTAATTCAAGGTATTGCCGATTTAGTGGCGCGGACTGAGTTTGGGCAAACCTACGAAATCAAATCCATCGCCGAAGAATTTACCAAAGCTCTAGAAGCTGAGTTAGATTTTACACGGGAAGCAGGTTTTACAGACCAACTGCGACGCAACTTATCTAAAAGTCGTTGGTTTGATCCCACACAAATAGTAGTTGCAGAAATTAACTGGGAATTGACCACAGAAAAATTACTGGTGATGGAATGGCTCGATGGAGTGCCGTTCCTGTCGGCGGATTTGGATAGTAACACCAACGGTAAAGACCCAGCTGTACTGCGTAAAGAAATAACTACTTTGTTATTTCGGGTATTTTTCCAACAACTATATATTGATGGCTTTTTTCACGCCGATCCCCATCCGGGAAACTTGTTTTATCTCAAAGATGGCCGTGTTGCTCTTTTAGACTGTGGCATGGTGGGAAGACTCGATCCCCGGACACAGCAGATATTAACAGAGATGTTGTTAGCGATCGTTGATTTAGATGCTCAGAGGTGCGCTCAGTTAACTTTGCAGCTAGCAGATTCGGCTCAACCAGTAATTTTATCGCGGCTGGAAAATGATTATGACCGGATGCTACGAAAGTACTACAATGTCAGCTTGACTGAGATGAATTTCAGTCAGATAATTTATGAAATTTTGCAAGTTGCCCGCAATAATAAAATTCGCCTACCGAGCAACATGGGTTTGTATGCCAAAACCATAGCCAATCTAGAGGGTGTGGCGCGGACATTCAACCCAGAGATTAATCTGATTGATGAAATCAAACCATTAATTACAGACTTGTTTCGTCGCCAGTTAATAGGGGATAATCCAGTGCGATCGCTCCTACGGACAGCCTTAGATATAAAAAGTCTATCTCTCCAATCTCCCCGTCAAATCGAACTGTTATTAGACCGTGTTACCTCAGAAACCTTACAGTGGAATCTATCACTACGGGGTTTAGATGGCGTGCGGCGCACTATGGACGATGCCGCTAACCGGCTATCTTTCAGTATTTTAGTGGGTTCGCTGATTATGGGTGCGGCAATTATTTCTACCAGAGCGCAGACAACCCAGCTATCTTTTTTAAGCACCATTCTGTTTGCAGTCGCTAGTTTATTGGGTTTGTGGTTAATTATCAGTACACTGCGATCGGGACGTTTACGGTAAAACCATTTTGGATTGAAGAAAAATCTAAAATCTAAAAATAATTAAAGGTCTGTAGTAAGCTGTCCTAGCTCTTAAAATAGGTTTAGAGCCGTTTACTACAAACTCATTTAATTAATACTGTATTACGTAACATTGTTTGATTTATTCTTGACCATTTATTTGTACTAATTCCTCCAAGCTTGCACTTAATATCGGCGTAATTTGCAGTTCGTTTAATAAGCTAAAAAAATCTAATTTGAATAATAAAGTTAAACATTAAATCTTGTGGGGTGGGCATCTTGCCCGCCCAGTATATGCTTAATTAAATTGTATCCTCATAGCTAATTAGTCTTACATCTGCGATTCTAATATCAAAAATATGTCAATCATCATTGCAGAAAATCTGAGTAAATCTTATCCAGTAGCAGTTAAAAATCCCGGAATTAAAGGTACGATTACACACTTGTTTCGCCGTACCTACCGCTCAATTAAAGCAGTTCAGGATGTTTCTTTTGAAATTGCCCCTGGTGAAATAGTGGGATTTTTAGGCCCAAATGGTGCCGGTAAAACCACCACACTAAAAATGCTCACAGGGCTGATTCATCCCTCTGGCGGTACAGTCAGAGTCGCTGGACAAATTCCGTTTCAGCGTAAAGAAGCATTTTTGCAAAAAATTACCTTAGTAATGGGGCAAAAACAGCAGCTAATTTGGGACTTACCAGCACTCGATTCTTTTAAAATTAATGCCGCTGTATACAACATCTCTGATAAAGAATTCCAGCGGCGGGTGGGAGAATTAACAGAGATGCTTTCCTTAGAAGGCAAACTTACCCAACCAGTACGGAAGCTGTCTTTGGGTGAGCGGATGAAGGCAGAATTGTTAGCAGCACTTTTGCATCATCCCCACGTATTATTCCTAGATGAACCGACGCTAGGATTAGATGTAAACGCTCAGGCAGCAGTACGCGAGTTCTTGCGCGAATACAATCAGCGTTATCAGGCGACAGTGCTATTAACAAGTCACTACATGGCTGATATTACAGCTTTGTGTCAACGGGTGCTGTTGATTCACCAAGGAAGGCTGATGTATGACGGCAGCTTAGATAGACTGCTGGAACGTTTTGCTCCTTACCGAGAAGTCTACATAGAGTTAGCCCAACCTCTACCAATAGAAAAACTTATGACCTATGGTGATGTGAAACTTTTAGAAGGGCGAGCAGTGCGTTTTATGGTATCGCGAGAGGCACTCACCCGCACAGTATCTCAGATTTTAGCGGATTTGGAGGTAATTGATTTAACTGTCACCGAACCGCCTGTGGAAGAAGTAATTGGACGAGTTTTTCAGGCAGGTGTTGTGGAGTAGAGACGCGATTAATCGCGTCTTTATAAGAGTGGAGAATTCTGGGTAATTGTTGTAGTGGGAAGTGAATAAATGAAGCAGATAATCAGAAAAGCCCTAACTTTGCTGTCAGTATACTACGCCTACATGGTTGAGTATCGGGCAGAACTAATCTTATGGGTTTTAGCTGGGTCTTTACCGATTATCCTCATGGGTGTCTGGATACAGGCAGCACAAGGAGGACAGTTTGGGCTATCACCTGTGGACTTTGCTCGTTATTTCATTACAGTTTTTATTGTCAGACAATTAACTGTTGTTTGGGTAATTTGGGACTTTGAAAAAGAGGTTGTAGAAGGCAAGCTTTCGCCCAAGTTACTACAACCGCTCGACCCAGTATGGCATCACGTTGCAGGGCATATTTCTGAAAGATTTGCTCGTTTAACCTTTGCTTTTCTATTAGTGGGATTATTTTTTATTCTCTATCCCCAAGCTTTTTGGATACCAAGTTTAGATAGATTTTTGCTCTTTATATTGGCGGTAGCGCTAGCTTTTACTTTGCGATTTTTGATTCAGTACACCTTTGCTATGTTCGCCTTTTGGACAGAACGGGCTAGCGCATTAGAAAATTTCTGGTTGTTATTTTATCTATTTTTATCTGGTTTGATAGCACCTTTAGAGGTCTTTCCAGAACCAGTGCGAAAAATAGTTATGTTTACACCTTTTCCCTATTTAATTGATTTTCCTGCGAGTCTTTTGATAGGGCTACCTGTGGATATAGGGCAGGGCTTTTGGTCAATAGTGGGTTGGATATTAGTATTTTTGGGTGCGAATCGCTTGCTTTGGCGGGCGGGTTTGAAGCGGTATTCTGGGATGGGAGCATGAACAATTTATCGAAATAGGATTCAGGAGTCAGAATTAATTTTGTACGACTGGCGAATGAATAAATGGGTTCAAGACACCCCACCAGTTGATTCTGACTCCTGAATTCTTCTTCAAATGAATTGCCGTAATTCATCTAGAGTATTAACGCTCTTAATTCCCTGCTGAATTGCTCTTAATCTATCTAAATCGGAAATTTGAGATATTTCTGGCATCACTTGCAATCCCTCAGTGCCGAATTTTATCTCCAAAACGAGTTCAATACCTGACAGTATCTCTTCTCGCCGTCCTTATCGCCGTCCTCCTTCTTCCCCTTCTCTCAAAATTTGCTGATACCAGGGAGATTCGCGTAATATTGCCATATCCCACCTCATGATTTGCTGAACTAAATTTTACCCAATTTTCGGGTGCGAGGCTGATTAATCGCTTGGTGCTAATATCTGCTGCTTTAGCCATAAGAGAATGTAGATGACTATAGTTGTAGTTTATGGCGAAAGTGGTAATTGTTTACGATGGGCTATGCCTATATACTGATTGTACTTTGCTAGAGAATTTATAAATTGCTCGGTATTGTCTTAAACTTCTGTGCCGAACCCAAAGAATAATCTTCTAATTTAAAATCAGCAAAAGGCTTCTTCTCTAATCTATTTCTTAGCGCCTCGTCAACAATCACACCTGCTGATTTTTTTTTGACGCCAATGATTACAACACTTCTCTGATATGTAGTTAAATCTTCATTTTTTTGACAATTAATTCGCTGAAATTGACCCAAATTCAATAAGCGATATTGTTTGACGTTTGGTGTATTAGTAAATATTTTTCTCACTAAAAGTTGTATTTGCTTGGAACGTTCTAAAGCTACACGTTCTTGAACTGCTGTATCACTTTTGCAAGAAGCTGTGCCTACAGAGATTATCTCACTAGGAGCTTCCATTATCTTCTCTATACCTTCTTGCTCTAGGTTCAATTTTAAAATGTCAAGACTAATAATTTCATCATTATATTTTATTTGAAATTTGCTATCTAAAAACCATTTATATTCTGGTGATAAGACTGCTATATTAAACTCAGCTATTCTTCCCTGACTATCTCTACCTTCTTTATAAGAAAAATAATCTATATTACCTTTTTTTTCGGGATATTGTCTATAATTTGATGCTTCAGAGAATTCTGAGTTTCGCATTGCTAAAGCTACTATGCTCAGTAATCCTAACACTAATAGTAGTACTGCAAAAAATGCTAATAATGGCACTTTTTCTGGTTGCTTAATTGGAGTTAATAAATTGTCATTAATCGGTAAAGGTGAATTTTCAATTTCAGAAAATTCTCGGATATTAATATTTAGAGGATTAGTTTTTATTAGTTGACTTTCTATTTCTTCTAAGTAATGCAAAATTTCCTGGGCATTAACAGGGCGTTTTTCTATATCATTTGCTGTTAGCCAATCAATTAAATTCAATAGTAAGGGTGAAATATGGATAGCATGATTTTGCCAGTGCAATAAATTATGCTGAACATCATACATTTCTAAAGGATGGTATCCCGTCAGCAAAAATACAAAGGTGCGTCCCAAAGCAAAGAAATCTGATTGCGGTACTGCTTGACCATTCATTTGTTCTGGGGCGCTGTAGCCAGATGACATTAATGCTGTCATCTTATCGCCGTTACTAAGTTGGTCTTGGTAGGTTTTAGTAATTTCACTGGCAGTGCCAAAATCAATCAGTACTAGATTTCCCCAACTCTTCTCATGGGAGGATCTAATCATGATGTTAGATGGCTTAATATCTCGATGTAGGTAATGTTTGCTATGTACTACATTCAAAATTTCTATTAACTGTCTTAACCAGTCTATGGCTTGTTCTTGGGATATGAGGCTATTTTGCTGCTGCTTTAGCCACTGTTCTAAGTTGTAGCCATCGATTTTTTCCATTGCGATGCAATGCAATACTAAACCATTTCGGGTTTGATAGTGGAAGTAACTATCTTCTTTGGGAATGCCGGGATGCTGGAATTTTCCTAATACTGTTACTTCTTGCTGAAATAATTCTACTGCTTTGGCGTCGCCTGATAAATCCTCTTGGAGTATCTTGATAATTTTGGGGGTATCTTTTTCGTATGCCTCATAAACTTTACTAAAACCTGTTTTGTCACTCAACAGAGACTTCACCCGATAACGTCCTAGCAATTCCAGATGGGAACCACAACTTTGACAGAAGCGGTTTTGATGATTATTCGGGTGATTTGGTTTGGGGCAAACGGGATTGATACAAAAGCTCATGAGTAGGGAATGGGGAGTCGGAAGTGGGGAGTCGAGGAGATGGGGGGATAAGCCATGCCCAATGCCCCTATTAATTCTTCTATTGGTGTATGATAATCCCGTCCAATAATCATGAGATTTTTTATCTGTGTTTTGCTAAGAAAGCTGCTACTGTTTGATTAAATGCCTCTGGTTGTGTCAAAAATGGCCAATGATTGCCGGGAACTTGGCAGATACGTAAGTTTTGAAGATAGGTTTTGTAGGGTTGGATTTGCCAATTTTGGCGGTTCAGTCCTTGTTTTGGCTGGACGAATAGGGCAGGGGTGTCAAGGGGAATTGTAAAACCGGGCACTTGCATTACTGCCTCAAAAATCCCGTCGCGGGCGGCTATGGTAAATTTGCTGCCCCAACTCCCATCGGGTTTTTGTTCTATTCCTGCTTGGAAGACTTGCTGCTGTAAGGAACTCCATCCTTGATATTGCTTTAACTGCCGTGCTTGTTGTTCAGCTTCTTCACGACTGGGGAAGGGGCCCATACTTTTGAGAAAAGGCAAGAAGCGATACAACATTGGAAAAGTTAACCTGAAAAGGCTGGGCATTTTCCAGATGAAAATCGGATCGACTAGAATTATACTCCGTAAACGCTTTGGGTTTTGTCTTGCCCAGATGGCGGCTAATTTGCCTGTCCACGAGTGACTTACAATGTGGGCAAAATTCCATCCAAGATGATCCATGAGTGCTTCAAGGTCTGCGATCGCACTCTCAAAGCTATAATCTATTTCTGGTTTACTACTTTGGCCATGTCCGCGCATATCTGGCGCAACGATGTGGTAGTCTGCCGCCAAGTAATCTCCTAAACTAGACCATACCAGAGCATGGTCGCCTAAGCCATGTAACAGCAATAAAGGTTCTTGACCTTGATTCCACTCCAAATAAGAAAGTTGGATATCAGGCTTTGATAAAGTTTGACGTACAGGCATCATTGCACATTCAGCCGTAGATAGTTTTGCGCTTATATGGTATCGCGGAAGATGGGACTGGGGATTGGCGGCTGGGGACTGGGGACTTGGGAGTCGGGATTGGGAGACAACGGAAAATAACTAATCCCTAATCCCCAATCCCCAATCCCTAATCCCCAATGCCCAATGCTCAATGCCCAATCCCCAATCCCCAATCCCCAATCCCCAATCCAATTGTTACCAAATACCACTTTATGACTCTGAGGATTGTACCAATTGACACGAAACAATGAGGCTAATGAATGCCAAGATCAAGAAAAGGATAGGATGCCCCAAGGATATTAAAAGTACTATGCCAGAATTACACCAATCAATTGCCCAGCATTATCACGAACGGACTAAATACAACCCTGAGACTCTCGCCTCTAAAGGTCAGCGTTTAGACTGGACTAAACAGCCAGTACCCTTTAAAGAGTACAAAATTGGCTCTACTTTTGATCTCAAACCCTATATCCAAGAAAAACCAGAGGCTTATGCTAATAACCCGGATGCTCAATGGTGGCAAAGACTTTCGCGGCTGTTGTTTCGCAGCTATGGATTAACAGCGAAAATGCCTTCTATGGGTAGTGCGGTGTATTTACGTGCTGCTCCCAGTGCAGGCGGATTATACCCTGCTGAGGTGTATGTAGTTTCCCGTGGTACGTCGTTATTACCACCTGGTCTGTATAACTACCAGTGTCGGACTCATTCTCTCATGCATTATTGGGAAAATGATGTTTGGCAAAATCTCCAAGCAGCTTGTTTCTGGCATCCTTCTTTAGAAAATACCCAATTAGCAATTATTGTGACTGCGGTTTTCTATCGTTCTGCGTGGCGCTATGAAGATCGGGCTTACCGTCGGATTTTTCTGGATACGGGACACCTGTTGGGTAATATCGAGTTAGCTGGTGCGATTACTGACTATCGCCCTCATCTAATTGGTGGCTTTGTGGATGAATCAGTCAACGATCTGCTTTATGTCGATTCGCAACAAGAAGGTGCGATCGCTGTCTTACCTCTGGCAGACTTGTTAGATATTAATCAAAATTTGCCATTGGGATGTACTGCTTTACCTTCCGCTACCGAAACTAGTTATCCCCAAATCCCCGATGGCGAACTACTAACATATTTTCATCGACACACTCATATTCAATCAGGTGTAACTGGCAATCTCAATCTACCAACTATTAAACAAGAAAAATCTTTGGAGGATAAATACAATTTTCCTTTCTGTTTAAAAATTCCCACCAACACTGCACCTATAGATTGGGGAAAAAAGCTGTCAGAACTGGAAATCACTATGTACAAGCGACGCTCTACCCGCGCTTACAATGGTGATGATTTAAGCTTCGATGAATTGAAAAGTTTACTCGATTTCACTTACCAGCCACAAAATTACATCGACCAAAGTTTAGATATTTCTCCCGACTACTTCGATCTAAATTTAATCGAAACATTCATTGCTGTTTGTGGAGTCAAAGGATTGGAGGCGGGTTGTTATTATTATGCACCGAAAGCCCAAGAATTACGCCAAATTCGGTTTAAAAACTTTCGCCGAGAGTTACATTTTCTCTGTTTAGGACAAGAATTAGGGCGAGATGCAGCAGCAGTATTGTTTCATACAGCCGATTTGAAATCTGCGATCGCACAATATGGCGATCGCGTTTACCGTTACTTACACATGGATGCCGGTCATTTGGGACAACGCCTGAATTTAGCAGCAATGCACCTGAATGTAGGCGTCAGTGGTATCGGTGGATTCTTTGACGATCAGGTAAATGAAGTTTTAGGTATTCCTGCTGATGAAGCTGCTCTATATCTCACTACATTGGGACGCCCTAGATAAAAATAATCCCAGAGGCGCGGGGCGAATGCAGAGAGTATTTTTCTGTGTCCTTTACGTCTCTGTGCAAGTAATATTTGCTTAGTGTAAACTATCAGACATACTTTACACTGCAAGATTCGCATGAAGATTGAACCGACATATACCTCTGTAGGAAGTCTTTTTGAGTACAGACCTATGTTTTTTATCCCTAAATATCAAAGAGCTTATGCATGGAGTTCCGAATCTGTAGAAGACTTTATAAAAGATTTAAAGAACTGCTTTAGTAGAAGAAAATCAAATTCCCCTGTGAATCATTTTTTCGGAGGGGTACTTTGTGTAAGATATCCTGTTGGAGGAACAGTAAATCAACATGAATATGAAATTATTGACGGACAGCAGAGAATAGCAACTTTTACTATATTAGTTTCTTGTTTAATTAAGATATATGAAGAATTAAAAAAACAAGCTGAAAAATCCAATAGCTCTGACAATAAAATTATACTCGAAAGTCGAATCAAAGTTATTTCTGAAAGATTCATAGAATTTAGCCAAGAAGTTCAAAGAAAGATAAACTCTGTGGAGGTTTTAAGGCTATCAATGGTTGATCACCCGTTCTACAAAGAACTTATTAGAGGCAGAAATCCATCAGTTTCACGAGATTCTCATCAAAACATTTTATCTGCCTATAAAGCTTTAGATAAAGCAGTCAGAGACATTATTACTAGTTCCACATTGGAAGGAAAAATGGATAATGTGGAAATTATTCAAAATATTATAGATATTGATTTTACAATACTATATATGGTTACTGATAGCAAGGAAGATGCATTCCGCTTATTTCAAGTTATTAATGATAGGGGAACTAATCTAACAGTAGGAGACTTATTAAAAGCGAAAACTTTAGAAATTGTAGAAGGTTTTAATCACTATCAGGATAACGTTGAACTACTATGGAATAATATCCTTGAAGATGCTCCATCCGATACAGAAAAATATTTGAATTGGATTTACGAGTCTTACCAGGGTAACAGAGCTAGGCAAGATTCTCTTTTTGATCTGTTTCTTGATAAATTTTTTCCTCAGCATAAGAATCATAAAACAGAGAATTTTAAAGAGGATGAGGTCATACAAGTACATACAAAACTAAAGAATATACATGAGGACATCAAAAGCTGTAGGCTACTAGTTGAAGGCCAATGGCTTTACGAAGTAAAGCAGCCTATTATGAGTTGGGATAGAACTCGTTTAAATCTTCTTCTAAAAGAACTGGATCATGAATTATCTGTTCCATTATTTTTAGCTGCATCCAAGCTTGATCATAAACGTTTTGCAGAAATAGTACAGATTCTAGAAAAAGTCTTTTTCCGCTACAAAATAATATGTAACCAACATGTGACTCCACTAAAAAGTATTTACTATCAGGAGTTACTTGCAATTAGACAAAATCCAGATTCGTACAATGCATCAAGCTTGAGGCAAAAGTTAAGGAAACTAATAGATGATAAAGCACCAGAACGTGTATTTAAAACTAATCTTGAGACTCTTGAATATAGAGATTCAGGTGGTAGCAATAAGCCACTAAAATACTTTTTAATGACGGTTGAATATTACTACCAGTGGTATAAGAATGGTGCTGTAGGAAATCCCGAATGTGTAGACAAAAGTAGAGTTTATGACTTTGCTGGCACATCGATTGAACATATATATCCACAAAACGCAGAGAGAAGTTTTTTAGACTCTAATCTAGAACCTCTGAAAAATACATTGGGAAACCTAACCATTTTAGACCCTGCACAAAATACTTATGGTGGAAATGATACCTTCATTGACAAAAAACCACTTTATCAAGCTTCATCTATGTTATTGAATAGAGATATAGCAGTGCAAGCAAATTGGACTCAGCAAGAAATAAACAATCATAAAAATTTACTTGTAGATGTTGCTCTCAAGATTTTTTCTCCATAAATTATAAGTTGTGACACATTGAAGCTACAAATTTAATACGATGTCATAAAAAAAACAAATTTTGCAAATAATTAATGAGTATTTCAGATTAAAGCAAATTAAATCTGGTATTTAAAAAACCTTTTTTCACAACATCACCAATGCTATTTCCTGAGAATGAAAGTCAAAAGAGTTTTAATCTCCTCTTCTCTAAAAATCCTAACCCAATGTGGGTATATGACCAGAATAATCTACAATTTTTAGATGTAAATGAAGCTGCTGTTCTTCATTACGGTTACTCACGAGAAGAGTTTTTGCAAATGCGAATAACTGACATTCGCCCTTCAGAAGATGTCTCTCTCTTGCTGGAATATTTAGAACAAAATCACTCTAACTTACATTTTGCGAAACAATGGCGACATCGGCGAAAAGACGGACAGATTATTGATGTTGAAATTTTCACACAGACAATAGACTATAGCACTTGTAATGCTCGTTTAGTTAATATACGAGACATCACAGAACACAAACAAATAGAAAAAACTCTTCAAGAAAGTGAAGCTAGGTTTCGAGTTATTTCTGAAGCTATTCCTGTTCCATTCACTATTTCGCGTTTGTCTGATGGATTGATATTATACGCTAATACACAATTGCTTCAAATATTTCGGCTTTCTCCAGAGTATTTAGTTAGTCGCAAATTTTTTTTAGATTTGTATCATAATTTGGCAGATTTAGAAACACTTTTAAAAATTCTTAACCAGCAGGGTTTTATTCATAACTATGAACTTCAATTAAAAAGGGCAGATGGGACTAATTTCTGGGCAATTGCTTCATTGCAATATTTAACCTTTAATAATGAATCAGCAATTTTAACAGTATTTAATGATATTAATGACCGCAAAAATGTTGAGACAAAACTCCAAGAGCAAAATGAATTTTTGCGGATAATTTTTGAGAGTATACCTTTAATGATTGCCCTTTTTGATGCTAATGGTAAACTTCAGTGGATAAACCAAGAGTGGGAAAATATTCTTGGTTGGAAATTTCAAGATTTCCAAACTCGTGATGTCTTGGAAGTGTTATATCCTAATCCTGAATATCGACAGTATGTAATTAATTTTATTCAGTCTGCACAACGTAATTGGGGTGACTTTAAAACTCAGGTGCGCGATGGCCGTTTACTAGATACATCTTGGACTAATGTTTACCTTTCAAATGGTCAAATTATCGGTATTGGGCAAGATATCACAGAACGTAAGCAAACTGAACTAGCTCTAAAAGCTCAAGCCGAGCGAGAGCAATTAATGCGAACTGTTGCTCAACGAATTCGTCAATCTTTGAATCTTCAAGATATTCTGAATGCAACAGTTCAAGAAGTACGAGATTTACTTGGTGTCGATCGAGTAGTAGTTTATCAGTTTGACTCAGAGATGATCGGCACAATTATGGCGGAATCGGTAGAAGATGGATGGACAGTTTCTTTGGGCGTAGAGATTCATGATACATGTTTTCAAACAGGCACAGGAGTAGAGTATTATCAGGGACGCAAGCGAGCGATCGCTAATATTTATGAAGCTGGACTAACTGATTGTCATATTCGCCTGCTAGAACAGTTTGAGGTAAAAGCAAATTTAGTTGTGCCCATTTTACTAGAAGCAGGCTCTCAAAACCCTGGCTCTCACCTTTGGGGTTTACTGGTTGCTCACCAATGCTCTAGTTTTCGTGAGTGGGAAGAAAATCAATTAGATTTGCTCGATCATCTCACAGTCCAATTAGCGATCGCAATTCAACAATCTAGCATCTTAGAGCAAGCTCAAACTGAACTTGTTCAAAGACAAAAAGCTCAAGTAAAGTTAAAAGCTGCCTTAGCTGAAAAAGAAGTTCTCTTAAAAGAAGTTCATCATCGAGTTAAAAATAATTTGCAAATTGTCTCTAGTTTATTACAACTTCAGTCACAAACACTCAAAGATCCAGAAGTAATCAAAGTTCTGCGAGAAAGTCAAAATCGAATTGAGTCAATATCTCTAATTCATAAAAATTTGTATACTTCAGCTAATATTGGACAAATTGATGTTGCTGATTATATCCACAATTTGGCTGCAAGCTTACTAATTTCCTATCAAATATGGCCTAATAGAATCGCTTTAGAAACTGATATAGATCCATTGAGTTTGAATGTTGACCAAGCTATTGCCTGTGGATTGGTGATTAACGAATTAATCTCCAATGCTCTCAAGCACGCTTTTCCGGATCAACAAGTAGGCACAATCAGTATTGCTTTACGTAATGCTGGCAATAATATCGAAATGACTATCCGAGACAATGGGATTGGTTTACCAGATAATTTAGATTGGAGAAATACTGATTCTTTGGGTCTATCGTTGGTACATGATTTGGTTATAGAACAACTGGAAGGCGATATCACTCTAGAACGCAATCATGGAACAGTATTCAAAATCAAATTCACGCAGTTAACTTTGCATTAGTAAATATCAAATGGGTCAAGCTAGGATTTTAGTCGTTGAAGATGAAGTGATTGTGGCTAGAACTATTGCTAGCCAACTGAGTCAGCTAGGATACATTGTTACAGGTACCGCCTCATCTGGAAAAGTTGCCATTGCTAAAGCATCGGAAACTCAACCAGAACTAGTATTAATGGATATTATTCTTAAAGGTGATATGGATGGGATTGCTACTGCTATTCAGATTCGCGAGCAGTTAGATGTACCTGTAATTTATTTAACCGCTTATGGCGATGAGCATACTTTAGAAAGAGCAAAAATTACCCAACCTTTCGGATATATCGTTAAACCATTTACTACAAAAGATTTAAGAATAGCGATCGAAATCGGTCTTTTAAAACACCAGTTAGAACGTGAACTACGGGAGAATCGAGATCAGTTAGCAACCCTTTTAAACTCAATGAGTGATGCTGTAATTGCCGCAAATGAGCAAGGAAAAGTAACATTTATGAATCCTGCGGCTGAGGCACTGACTGGCTGGCAGCAAAAAGATGCTTTAGGAAATGAGGCGGCGAAAATTTTTCATATTGTCGATGAAGTTACAGAGACGACATTAGAAAACCCTGTGACAAAAGTACTGCGCGAGCAACAAGTTGTTTATTTAGGGGAATTCACATCTCTAATTACAAAAAATGGCAAAAGAGTTCCAATTGGTGATAGTGCTTCACCACTGAAGGGACGACCTGACCAGATAAATGGTGTAGTAGTTGTTTTCTGGGATCTTAGCGAACGACGGCAAACCAAATTGCTAGAGCAAGCATTGGAGAAGGAGCAAGAACTTAACCGTCTCAAGTCATTATTTATCTCTACTGTATCTCATGAGTTTCGTAATCCCCTAACTGTTATTCAAACGGCAGTAGAACTCATAGAAATGCAAGGAGCAAATTTGACCGATGCAAAAAGAGACATTTATTTAAAGCGAATTCAAGGTGCTGTGCAATCTATGGAAAAGCTCATGGAAGAAGTGCTGTTTATGGGTCGAGCGGAAGCAGAAAAACTCATATACAACCCTACTCCCCTTAATTTAGAGCAATTCTGTCTAGACTTAATCGAAGATTTTTCAATTATTGAAAGCAACGTGTATGAAATTATTTTTACCTGTCATAGCGAGAATACGTCCGCTGTCATGGATGAAGTACTCTTACATTACCTGTTTACAAATATTCTCTCAAACGCAGTTAAATATTCTCCCAGAGGTGGCAAGATTCAGTTTGATTTAATATGCGATCCGATTGAGAAAGTAGCAATTTTCCATATTCAAGATCAAGGTATGGGCATTCCCGAAGTAGACCAACCTCGACTGTTTGAATCATTCTACCGAGCCTCAAATGTCAAATCAATTAAGGGTACTGGATTAGGATTAGTAATCGTTAAAAGGTGCGTTGATGCCCATAGAGGTCAAATCAGTGTCTCCAGCCAAGTTGAAGTCGGTACTATATTTACAGTAATTTTGCCTTTAAATTCCGAATTATCCTTGACGGAAACTTCTGAATTATGAATGATTCTTCAACTCAAATCCTGATTTTTGTTACCAATTTGGGTTTGGTAGTGCCGCCATTTTTCCTGCTGACGCGCTCTTTTCTCTGCGGTGAGACTATCGAAACAATAGGGACAAGAGATACCTTGCTCATATTTGGGAGACGCTTTATCTTCCTCAGAAATCGGACGCCCACAACAGAAACACCGCTCACAACTCCCTTCCTCTAACCCATGACTCACAGCTACCCGCTCATCAAAAACAAAACATTCCCCTTCCCATAAACTTTCTTGTGCTGGAACTTCCTCCAAATACTTCAGAATGCCACCTTTGAGATGATAGACTTCTACAAAACCTTGGGCAAGCATGAAAGATGAGGCTTTTTCACAGCGAATGCCCCCTGTACAAAACAGAGCAACCTTTTTGTGTTTAGTTGGGTCGAGATTATTTAGCACATAATCAGGAAATTCCCGGAATGATTCAGTTTGGGGATTTTCCGCCCCTTGGAAAGTACCGATATTCACCTCATAATCATTGCGGGTGTCAATCAAGGTTACTTCTGGGTCGGAAATTAAATCATTCCATTCTTGGGGATTGACATAAATCCCAACTTGCTCATTTGGGTCAATTTCCGGCAACCCCAAAGTCACAATTTCTTGCTTTAACCGCACCTTCATCCGCTCAAAGGGTGGGGTTTCGGTATAGGACTCTTTGGATTCTATATCTGCTAGACGAGGGTCAGAACGCAGAAACCAGAGAATAGAGTCAATGGCCTGGCGCGAACCAGCAATTGTACCGTTAATCCCCTCTAGTGCCAGCAAAATCGTCCCCTTGACACCTTGCTCTTGGCAGTAAGATAGTAGAGGGTCTCGTTTCTGGGCAAAATCTGGCAGTTTGACAAATTTATACAGTGTTGCGACAACTTGGAGCTTTTCTGGCTTCATCCCTTTGGTAATTCCACAATATTAAGTTACAATAGCAACGACAGTAAAAGTTATCTACTATTTTAATTTTATGGGGGTTTAGCTCAGTTGGTAGAGCGCCTGCTTTGCAAGCAGGATGTCAGCGGTTCGAGTCCGCTAACCTCCATTTGAAATGTTTGATTAAAATTTTCGATGCCTGCGGCGGACTACACCGACGCATATACATCAATCAAAACCCCATTCCTTTATCGGGAATGGAGTTATTTTACCTTATAGACAAAAGGTTGCGTGGTAGCTTGCTTCCCCGTAGGGATACGTACTAAAACCCAACATCAACCCTCTATATTACCGAACACCTTTTACAGTTATATGTACTTAATTAGAGGAATCTCTAGATAAGGAGGTTAACTGTGACCTGACAGCACTCAGGTAATTTTGATCGTTCAAAAATTGCGGTGGTAATTTGTTAGCACTGACAGCAGCCTTAACTAAATCTTCCGCAAGAACCTTTCGGTTTTGGCGTTCAAAGATTAGAGTTCCTGCACTGGGAATGCCCTGCTGCTCTAAACCACCTTGGTAAGCAAGAGAAACAAGATTGAAGGGTTCGAGATAACGAGCAGTCGTGGAATTACTGAGTAAAGTGTTAGAATTTATCGCAGCTTTTATTGGCTCATTCTTTGCATCACTGGTAACACTAGCACTACCGTAGTTGTTATTTGTGTCTGGTTGAGCGTTAGCAATTCCAGATGTGAGGGCAACTGAAGCAATCAGAATTCCAGAATTGATCAAAGTTGCAAGTTTCATAGGTTTATCCTTACTTAACTTAACTTAATTAGGTAGGTGCGATTGAATTAATTTTTTCTAGTAACAGTGTCTCTTTTCTTATAAACGTTAACTCCCTGCGTTTGGTTCACCCGATTGGTTGAATTGTTTATCACCCATTCGGGTGAGTCTCTGGTAATGTCAGGAATAGTGTAATGAAGAGTGCTGAGTTCCGTTAGCGGTAGCGGAGCGTTTAGCCTGTGCTAAGTTAAAAGACCGCCCACGTTCGCAGAGAGGGGCGGAGTATCAACCAACTCAGGCATTAAAAGATTCCGCCCACAAGGGGCGGGGCTTTTACTCGCCAACAGTATCTTAGAAATCGCCTGGATTATTCAAAAGTTTGGCAATAAACTTGTTGTATTCATCCTTCATTGGCAAGTCTAAATCTTGCCTGATGCGTCGCCGTAGCTTTGGGATAGTTTCACCGCTGATAGGGTTGAATCCCTGCTTTTCGTATTCTTCCCAATACAGTCCCACACCTCGTTTTTGCCAATTGGGCAGATGATTAAAATTAATCCCATACTGGAATAATAGTTCGTTTTTATCGGCAACAGATAACCCTTTCATCATGCTGGTTGCTTCAGTTACACTTTTGCCATCTAGACGCAGACACCAGTAACAATGAGCATTGAGAGCATTTCTGTGGGCATCCTGACTGCGCCAACGAAAATAATTTACTACTTCCTCTATATTAGGAAGCTGTGAAATGCGACAGTCAAAGCAGCCAATAGCACCCAATAGTAAAGAAAATTTGGCGCTGGCTTCACCTGCTAAAACCGAATTTAGTTTTCTTACTTTTCGGTTAAAAGTGTTTTTTTTTTGAGCAAATAGCAGAGAAATTTCACCACTTTGGTTATAACCATAAGTGATATCTAACCCGCAGTTGAACAAATGTTCAACAGTTGCAAGCATCAAATCTAGAAAACGAATATCGTAGGGAGCCTCAAATTTATGAACTTCTTTTGTCAGGCGAGTAAAGCTGCGTCCATCTAATCTTGCAACTATGTAAAGTCCAGGTAGCACACAATGATCGTGTGCTGTCTCAAACACCCGCATTTTGCTATCAAGTTCATCAAATTTCATGCTTAAATTCCTCAACAACGAATGAATTATTTAAGTCATTTTTTACCGAATAAAGTGCATCAAAATCTTCGCTCCAACTCGGTAAATTCAGCTTTTTATACGTTGCTAACATTCCAACCAAAGGCACGATTTCTTCAGGAGGTCTCTGGCTATTTCGTTGCTTGCAGTCTTCGAGTTGAGACTGAAAGTAGTAACCCACAACCCGGAAACCTTTCGCTTTTGCTGGAGTAATATAGCGTTTTCTTTCTTCCACAGTCGGGTTAGTATTGTCCACAACGAAGCGCTGTTTAGCTTCTAAACAAGCTTGAAGAAAAATTTGCTCTCGATGACGGGTTTTGAGCATATCAAGGTTAATGCGGATGTGAGTATTAAAGAAGCGATCGCGATAAAATGTAGTTTTACCTGCTCCCTGGATGCCTACAAAAATAATTGCTTCCATGATCGATTGATGATACTAGTACCTCAAGGCGGAATTAAAAATTAAAAATTAAAAATGAATACAACGTAAGCGTTTCATTAATTTGGAATGGGTGATTTATTTCCGCCTTGCTGTACTAGGAGTGATGGCTAAACGCTGCTGTACATCGCTCTAAACTAGCTTCTAGGTAGAAAATGTTTTTCTTTTTTATCAAAACTTTTAATTTTGCCTTTGATGAAAGTTTTTGTATTAATACCTATTTGTAGTATATGTAATATTGATGCGTCAAGGGACACTACGATTTTTTGATCGGTTAGAGGACGGAGGTAGACTGCCCAACTCGAAACAAACAGTAGCATGAGGTGTATATTGTACAATCGCTTGTAAATGACTTATTAAGATGTAAACTGCAAAAAATTATTTTATTGTTATGACTATAAAACTCCATGCCGAAAAAGACCTTTTCACGGCAAGCACTAGTATAAAGATAAATCAAGAAACAGAAAACGAAAAAGTTCTATGTTCTCATTGTCAGCGCACCGCTACGAACGGTATTAAATGTAAAGGTATTTGTGTGGCTGACAATGACTATTAAGAGTTGATCTATCAAACAGAACTCAGGAGTCAGGAGTCAGAATTCAGTTGGGTATTCTGTATGACTGGCGGATAGCGCAGCGTAAAGCCTTCTCTTTTCCTTCTCCTGTGGGAGACGCTGCGCGAACAGAGACGCTAACGCGAGGCAACGCTATGAGCGAGTCTGCGATAGCGAGTATTTTCGAGTCGCGTCTGAATAACTGGGTTTAATACCCCCACCAAATCGTAGATTTGGTGGTGCAACAATTCAGTCGGGGATTCTGATTCCTGAATTCTTCTTCAAAAAGTTAACGATAAATCTTTTTGCCTTAGCTGCCACTACCAAATCTAGCCTAGCGTTCCCTAGTTGCGTCAATTCTCCTAGCCCTAGTTTTTTGTTGAGGATCGCTTGACTTTTAAGACAGTCGCTACAAATCTTCTTAACCTACACAGTATTAAATACAGTTGAGATGAGATTTCCGCCGATTCTTGTTGAAACTGACAGGTTACTACGGCACTGAGAGAGTATTTAATAACTTCCTCACGTCTTCTATCTCCGTGTCGAGAGAATTTTTGCCGTTAATACTAATTACTTCCTCAATATCTATTAGTTCTACTTATACCTGAATAATCCTGAGAAAAAATTGGTAAATCGTCAGGATATTACTTTTGCAGCCATGTAAATGTGACTATGCCAATTATAAAGATGACATTCACTGAAGGATGTTTATACTGTGTTACAAAAGTTACAACTGAAACCCGTCGAAGTTGAAATATTAACTAAGTAGTTGAAATATTGAAAGCCTAGCTGTGGATTGAAATAGCTATTGGTTGAATCAAAAATTTAGCAGCCGATTAAGTTCAGTAATACTGTATCCAATAAAACCATTACAGTTAATTTCTAAAAAAATTGTAATGGAACCTTCAACCATGTTAGTTCATCGTTAATCACGGGAACAATAGCAACAGTTGAATAGCTGACCGTAATCTAAGCTGACCGAAATCTATTGTTACCTGGAGCCATTGAGACGATCTTTATGCCAGCAACATCTTTTTATGCAGACGCCCCCTACAACACCAAAAAGTCCCGCCAGGCTTTGGACTCGGATCTCACGGTTGATGACAGTGAGTTATCGGTAGATGACCTACAGGAGCTAGAACTGGCTTCTGTTGACAATGCTAACTTTGCTGCTAGCACTAACCGTCGGAGTACAGACCTAGTACGTCTATATCTTCAAGAAATTGGTCGGGTTCGCTTGTTGGGGCGTGATGAAGAGGTTTCAGAAGCTCAAAAAGTCCAACGTTACTTGCGGATGCGGATAGTACTTGCTAAGGCCGCCAAGGAAGGGGATGAAGTGATTACGCCCTATCTAAGGTTAGTTGAAGTTCAAGAACGTCTAACCTCGGAACTAGGACATCGCCCCTCTTTGGAAAGATGGGCTGCTACTGCTGATATAGTTTTATCCGATCTCAGACCGACTTTGGCAAATGGCAAACGTCGCTGGGCTGAAATCGCCAAGTTGACTGTAGAAGAGTTGGAGCAAGTTCAGTCCCAAGGACTCCAAGCAAAAGAACACATGATTAAGGCGAATCTTCGCTTAGTTGTGTCTGTTGCTAAGAAGTATCAAAATCGTGGTTTGGAATTGTTGGATTTAGTCCAAGAAGGTACATTAGGTTTGGAGCGGGCTGTAGAAAAATTTGACCCAACGAAGGGTTATCGCTTCAGTACTTATGCTTACTGGTGGATTCGTCAGGGAATTACCCGAGCGATCGCTACTTCTAGTCGCACAATTCGCCTTCCGGTTCACATTACCGAAAAGTTAAACAAAATCAAAAAGGCTCAACGCAAAATTGCTCAAGAAAAAGGTCGCACTCCGACTTTAGAAGATTTAGCAACTGAGTTAGAGATGACACCGACTCAAGTCCGAGAAGTTTTGTTGCGGGTTCCTCGCTCCGTTTCTTTGGAAACCAAGGTAGGAAAAGATAAAGACACTGAGTTAGGTGAATTACTCGAGACTGACAGTGTAACTCCAGAAGAGATGTTAATGCGAGAATCTTTACAAAGAGATTTGCATCATCTTCTGTCAGATTTGACTAGCCGGGAGCGCGATGTAATTTTGATGCGGTTTGGTTTGGCTGATGGTCATCCTTATTCTTTAGCAGAAATTGGCCGCGCTCTTGACTTATCGCGCGAACGAGTCCGCCAAATTGAATCCAAGGCTTTGCAAAAGCTACGTCAACCCAAGCGCCGCAACCTCATCCGCGATTATTTGGAATCTCTAAGTTAGTCATTTGTCATTAGTCATTTGTCATTAGAAAATTACACTTGACAAATGACTAGGGACAAAAGGCTGATTTGATCCCCACTTTAAAAGCTTTTTATAAGCTTACAGCAAATAATTAGCATTAAATTGTACAAGAGTTGCCCCAGACCTTTGCTCAGATATCTTAAAGGTGGGGAGCAACTAGACAATTCAAAATTAACTTATACAAAATTCAAAGTCAAGGGATGCAATCGTTACAAGTATCCTAACTATTAGCTGTATGCAAATAAAACGCAATACAGCTTATTACTTGAATTTTGATCAAGATTTGATGAATTGTTCTTAAATATTTAGTATAAATTCTCAATAAGCAATGATTGTTGCAAATTGCTCCCAAGATTTGTTATATTCTCAACTAAAGAGCTTTGTTGAGAAATATTAGTATGACTGTCTACACAACTACTTCACTCAAGGCAGAACTGAACGAACGAGGCTGGCGTTTAACTCCCCAGCGCGAAACAATTTTACACATTTTTCAAGAACTTCCGCAAGGAGAACATCTGAGTGCGGAGGATCTTTATCATCGGCTAGAAACTGATGGTGAAGGGATCAGTCTGTCAACTATTTATCGGACTTTGAAGTTGATGGCCAGGATGGGAATTCTACGGGAATTAGAATTGGGCGAAGGACATAAGCATTATGAGATCAACCAGCCCTATCCTCATCATCATCATCACTTAATTTGTGTTAGATGCAACTCAACTATTGAGTTTAAAAATGATTCAATTTTAAAAATTGGGTCAAAAACCGCTCAAAAAGAAGGTTTTCACCTCTTAGACTGTCAAATGACTATTCATGCAGTGTGTCCTAAGTGCCAGCGGGCACTGATGCCGCTTTAGGACTTGGGTAGATAAATAAGACGAAACTACTCAAATTTACCAAAGAATTGGAATTCTGAGCAGTTCGTAATTTGCTATTACTGGAGGAAAGCAACCAGTTGGGAAGTGATACTAACAACACCAAAGCGGATGTTAAAAGCGTCCGCTCTTAAGATCCTTGAGACTGATGCCATAGAATTCCTGGGCTTGTTTAATCGCTTTTTTGGTGTCATCTGCCATTACACCATTCAGCTTGCCTTTATAAAAACCCCGCTCCCGCAGTCGCGTTTGGATTTCTAGGGTATTAAATTCGCTTTTGCTAGTAGTATTAACTGAGCTATATAACTTAGCTCGCGTAGTTGGGCCAGCAACGCCACTTGCTGTTAAGAAATTAGCTGCCTGAAATCTCTTTACAGCATCAGCAGTAAAGGGGCCATAGTAGCCATTTGGCTCTCCCTCTAAATATCCTGCCTGGATCAATTGCTCTTGAAGGATTCTAACAGGCTCACCGCGATCGCCTACACGAAGTTTATCTCGATTGACTACCTTTTTGGGAGCCTCTTCTCCATCACCAATGCCAATTCCTGGCAGTTTACGTAATGTTGCTGGGCCTGCAATTCCATCAACGCTTAATTTGTAAGAATCTTGGAACCGTTTAACAGATTCTTCGGTAATTGGGCCAAATATTCCTGTGGCGTTTCCGTAATAAAAGCCTGCGACTCTTAACCGTTCTTGCAAAGCTCTGACATCTTCACCTTCATCCCCCTTCGCAAGGTAGTTGGGATTGCGGCGTTTGCTGGCGGCTGAACTAGCTGAACTAGCTGAACTAGTAGTGCTAGGCTTTTTAGCCTGTTCACTTACAGCACTGGTTTTTTTAGTTTGTGTAGTTGCCACAACTGTGGACTTTTTGGCTTGCCAACTTTCTAATTTTTGCAGGGTGCTGGCTCCAACAATGCCATCCACTGGTAAACCAGCGGCCTTTTGGAAGCGCCGCACAGCTTCTTGTGTGGATACGTCATATATTTGGCTAACAGAAGCTTGGTAGAAACCTGCTGTTTTTAACTTTTGTTGTAGATTTCTGACAGAAGGGCCTTGATCGCCTTTTTCTAGTGCCATGACGCTACTAACAGCACCAAGAATAGATAAAGACAGAGCAAGGGGCAACATATACTTCCAAGCCCTACCAGAAAGCCTTTTCCAGTCTGGCGCAGCTGCTTTGTTAAACAAAGAACTGAGGGATACCAATTCACTGGGTGTGCTGTCTTCGTAGGCGAAAGCTAGGTGCAAATACGCAAGATTTTCCATATTTGTTTCCTACACCATTGATTTTTCTTCGATAACTGCTTCAGCTTGATGTACTAGGTTCCTCAAAGCTTCTAATGTTCCTATATTTACATCCTCCCACAAATTGCGCTGATGTGCTTCTAATAATTTTTCAGCAATATCACGCAGAGCATAAGGGTTCTTTTCCTGGATAAATTCTACAACAACTGGATCGAGTAAATAAGCATCTACTATGCCTTGATACATGTAATCTTCAACACATTTAGCTGTAGCATCGTAGGCGAAGAGATAATCTACTGTCGCCGCCATTTCAAAGGCTCCCTTGTATCCGTGACGCATAACTCCTGCAATCCATTTGGGATTAACTACGCGAGAACGATACACCCGTGCAATTTCTTCTTTCAGTTGGCGAACTCGTGGTTGGGCGGGTGTAGAATTATCTCCAAAATAAGTTTGAGGATTTTTTCCCTGTAGAGAACGCACCGCTGCTGTTAAGCCACCCTGAAATTGGTAATAATCATCAGAATCGAGTAGGTCATGTTCCCGGTTATCTTGATTGTGCAGGACAACTTGCATTTGGGACAAGCGTTGTTTGAAGGCTTCGGGACTGGGGATTGGGGACTGGGGATTGGGGACTGGGGATTGGGGATTGGGGACTGGGGACTGGGGATTGGAAATTTTATCCTCCCCTGCTCCCCCTGCTCCTGTTCCCGAAGAATAGGCGTAAGAACTCCAATTAATGTAGGCGCGGGCTAAATCTTCGTCGTCTGTCCAGTTTTGCGATTCGATTAAACCTTGGAGTCCTGCGCCGTAAGCGCCTGGGCGAGAACCAAAGATGCGATAGCGCGATCGCACCACGGCTGCTTCTAAAGTTAATCCTTGGCTTGTCCACAAATCAGTCTCTTGACGAACTGCATCCGCTAGGGGATTTTGTTCTGGCGGTTCATCTAAGTCTGCTACTGCTGATACTGCTTGATCGAATAAGTCAATTAAGTTAGGAAAAGCATCGCGGAAGAATCCCGAAATTCGCAAGGTGACATCTACACGGGGACGCCCCAAAATCGCTAGGGGCAAAATTTCAAAATCTACTACTCGCCGCGCTGCACCATCCCACACAGGTTGGACTCCTAGTAAAGCCAAGGCTTCGGCTATATCATCACCGCCTGTTCTCATGGTGGCTGTTCCCCACAATGATAAGCCTAGTGTTTTGGGATACTCGCCATGTTCTTGAGTGTAATATTCAACCAGAGTTTCGGCGGCTTTTCTGCCGATATCCCAAGCTGTCTCTGTGGGAATGGCGCGAATATCGACAGAATAAAAGTTTCTCCCTGTTGGTAGAACTTCTGGGCGGCCGCGTGTGGGTGCGCCAGATGGAGCGCTGGGGACATATCCGCCATCGAGTCCGTGTAATAAATGGGTGATTTCTTCGGGGGTTTTTTGTAAGGCTGGGAGGAGGCGATCGCTTATCCAGGTAGAGACACGATTCATTGCGTCTCCACCCTCAGCACAGACGCGATGAATCGCGTCTCTACAAAAGGTTTGATTTATTAGTTGTTCTACTAGAAGGGCGGCGTGTTCTTCTAGGACTTCGACGATATCGCCGAGGGTACGGCATTGTGTGCCATTGACTATTGAGTATTCACCACTAGTTATTGACAAATCGGCTGTGAGGGGATCAAAGTCTAGACCCCAATCTTGAGCGATCGCACGGGTAATGCCTGGAGAATGGCGATTGGGGATGCGAGCGATCGCTACTATTAAATCTCGCAGTTGCCTTCCTTGGGGACATTGCCCAAAAATGTGCAAGCCATCGCGGATTTGGGCTTCTTTCAATTCACACAGATAGCCACCGATAGAATTCAAAATTAAGGATTCAGACTTAAAAATTTCTGTTTCATTTTGGATTCCTAAATCTAGATGGAGATTTTCTTTGATTACCAGTTCGTGGATGCGATCGCGAATCACTGGCAAACGTGAAGGATCTAAACTGTCGGCTTCATAATACTCATCAATTAAATTTTCTAACTGTTGTAAAGAACCGTAGAGTTCCGCACGAGTCATCGGTGGCGTGAGGTGATCTATAATCACCGCTTGAGCGCGACGTTTGGCTTGGGAACCTTCACCAGGATCGTTGACAATAAAGGGGTACAGGTGAGGAAGTGCGCCAAAAGCTACCTCTGGATAACAATTACTCGATAAAGCCACACTTTTACCCGGTAGCCATTCAAGATTTCCGTGTTTTCCCACATGAACTACAGCATCAGCACCAAAACATTCTCTAACCCAATAGTAGAAAGCTAAATAATCATGGGTTGGTTCTAAATCCGGCGCATGATAATTCAAACTGGGGTCATTATCATAACCCCTTGCTGGCTGAATTCCCACGAAGATGTTGCCGAGTTGAATTCCGGGAACGGGGATGGGGATTGGGGATTGGGTATTGGGTATTGGGTATTGGGTATTCCTGTCGTTTATCCCGTTTTCCTTTTCCCCAGTCCCCAGTCCCCAGTCCCCAGCCCCCAGTGCCCACCTTTCACTAATACCTTGCTGAACTGCTGGGGGTAATGAAGCGAAATATTCTTGATATTCGTCCCAAGAGACGCTTTGGTGTACCGGAAGCCATTCTCTACCTTCTGGATCGTTGGTTACGCCATCTGTCAGCCGTTGAATCAACTCATCTCCTTGAACAGGTGGATTTTCTACTTCATACCCAGCTTGATGTAAAGCTTGCAGGATTTCTACACAACTAGCTGGGGTGTCGAGTCCCACACCATTGGCGAGGCGGCCATTGCGGTTGGGGTAGTTTGCGAGAATCAGGGCAATTCGACGTTCTTGGGGTGGTTTGGAACGTAGACGCGCCCAATTTGCTGCTAGTTTAGCAACGAACTCGATGCGATCGCTCACTGGTTCATAAATTACCACATCTGTTTCTAAATGGGGATTACGAGTTTGTAATGCTTTAAAAGACACAGCACGAGTAATAATCCGCCCATCTACTTCTGGTAGCGCCACATTCATTCCAATATCACGGGGAGAAAGCCCTTGAAACTGTGACTCCCACTGCTCAATTGCTCCGCCACTGAGAATTACCTGCAATACAGGCACATCTAATTTTTGCCACAGTTCGGTTTGGGGTGTTTCACTTTCCAATCGTGCTAAAGAAAAACTGGTGGTATTTAGCAGCACAGCGATTGATTCGGCTTCTTTGGGTTGAAAAAATTCACTCAATTCAACTTGAACATCAGGTTCACGCAATGAAGAAACAAATACTGGCACTGGTTGTAAATTTTTCTGTACCAAAGCTTCGCATAAAGCATCAATTACTTTAGTGTTTCCCGCTAAATAATGAGCGCGGTAGAAAAGGATGCCGATTTTGGGGATTAGGGATTGGGGATTGGGGGCTGGGGATTGGGGACTGGGGGCTGGGGATTGGGGATTGGGGACTGAGGACTGGGGACTGGGGACTGGGGACTGGGGACTGGGGATTGGGGATTGGGGACTGGGGACTGGGGATTGAGAGATTTGAGATTCCGAGGTGGATGAACGGAGTTCTGAGATGGATGAATCCAGTTCTGAGGTGGATGAATGGAGTTCTGAGGTGGATGAACGGAGTTCTGAGGTGGATGAACGGAGTTCTGAGGTGGATGAACGGAGTTCTGAGGTGGATGAACGGAGTTCTGAGGTGGATGAACGGAGTTCCGAGGTGGATGAACGGAGTTCCGAGGTGGATGAACGGAGTTCCGAGGTGGATGAACGGAGTTCCGAGGTGGATGAACGGAGTTCCGAGGTGGATTCATCTAGTTGTAACTCTCCTCTTCCCCAGTCCCCAGTCCCCAGTCCCCAATCCCCAGTCCCCATTCTCCACTCATACAATCCCACACGCGGAATCGGCTGAGGTGGCGCAGGATTATATGCAGTTGATAAACAACTATCGGAGATAAATTGCAGAGCATTAACGAAATTTTCCACGCCGCCTTCGCTAAAATACTGCCATGTTTGGTTAACAATAGCCAAGGGCACGGTAGACTGGGAAATTAAATCGGGATCAAAAGCGTCATCCCCTGGCATTACAATGAGGGTTCTACCATTACGTTGCACAATTTCTTGCACTACTTCTAAGCCATAACCCCAATAAGAGCGTCCTCCTAACAAACGCAAAATAATTACTTGGGCATGTTCTAAAACTTGCTCTCCATAAGTATCTATACTTAATTGTTGCTGCAACTGCAACAGGTTGGCGACTCTTAATTCCGGAAAGCTTATAGGTAATTTGGGAACCGCAGCTGCCAAGGTTTGAATGTCGGTATCAGCAGCCGTAATCAACACGAAAGGCGCTGGAGTTTGTTCTAAAAAAATTAAGCCTTCTGACTGATTCCATCCACCCGATGTGCTACTTATACGATGCATAATCCTGTGTTACCGTTTTAAATTGTTGGTTAGTACATAATCAAAAGAAACTTTTTTCCCTGCATTCAGCCCCTTCTTACCAAAATGACTGCAAATGCTTAGTTCTCCTGATTTGAGCTTTTCTCGAACCTTGCCTATTGTTGTATTTAATCAGCTTGGGGTGTTGTTAGAACAGATGGCTCAAACGGTGGGAAGTACCGCTCTGATACTGACAGAAGTTGTGTTGGTGCGGATTTACATACCTGTAAAGTGGCAAAGGCAAAGGTTTACGCTAGTGGTTTCTGAGCAATTTAGTGCGCTCTTGGTAGGAACCTTTGAGGAGGAGGAGGAGAGCAGAGGGGCAGAGGGGCAGGAAATTCACTCCCCACGGGCTAAACGCCCCGCTACCGCTAACAGCACTCAGCACTCACTCAATACTCAGTTGACGTTTAATTTAGAGACGATCGCTTCTTTTGTCCGCGAATTGAGAGATTTATTTGAGTGCGATTCTGATACTCACCAAAATCTCGAACGCTATCAGCAAATTATTAGACCCAATGATGCCACACTCCAAAGTCAATTTACGCTGTTGTTATTAGAATATCTCCTAACTCAGCCAAACCAAGAAATAATAGCACCTCCAAGCCCGATTGATCCGGCGGTTTATATCTGTCAGCCAGTGGAAGATGCTTTAAAAAAACAGATTTCCCAAGAGCGGTTGTTGAATCAGGTAACAACACAGATCCGCAAAAGCCTTGATTTGCCTGTCATTATGGCAACGGCGATTACACAGGTGCGTGAGTTTCTGGAATTAGACAGATTAGTAATTTATAAATTTGCAGGTTCCCAAGTTAATACTCAACCATACCAGTCTGACACTATTCCCTTAAATGAAACGGCACTGACAACAGGTATGGAACTATCAGTTAGGGAACCTTGCGAAATCTATTTTTCTATACATGAAAACAACGGGGAACACTCGCCTTTTGTATCAGTTAATAATAAAACCCTCTTAGAAGACTACCAACAATATGGAGGTTATATTGTCTATGAAGCCCGTGCTACAGATGCGATTAGCTCGGTATTGAATTACACAGAAGAAAATTGCTTTATCCGAACCTCTCAATGTTGGGAGAAGTATTGCCAAGGCTTTACCTTAGCCGTGGATGATGTCGAAAAAACTTATGCTCTGGAAGAGTGTTTGTTGAATTTTTTAAGGGAATGCCAAGTTAAGGCTAAGTTCGCTGCACCGATTATCTTTGAAGACAAACTGTGGGGATTGCTGATTGCTCATCAGTGCGATCGCCCCCACCAGTGGAATGATAGCGAAAAAAACTTGCTAATTGCGATCGCCGAACAATTAGCGATCGCTATTCACCAAGCTGAGTTAATGCAAACCCTCACCCAAGAAAAACAAAATCTCGAACAACGAGTGATTGAGCGGACAATAGCTCTCCGTGATGCTCTCCTCGCTGCCGAAGCCGCTAACCGTCTCAGAAGTGAGTTTCTCGCTACTATCAGTCATGAACTGCTCACGCCTTTAACTTATGTGATTGGGATGTCTTCGACATTATTACGCTGGCCTTTGGGTGAATTGAGTCAACGACAACGGGGTTATCTGCAAACAATCCACGATAGTGGAGAACATTTATTAGAAATGATTAATGACATCCTCGATTTATCGCAAATCGAGGCTGGGAAGACAGCTTTAAATATTTCGGAATTTTCTTTGGTGAATGTTGCTCAAAATGCTGTAGAGTCACTGCGAAAAAAAGCAACAAGCGAACAAATTAATCTCATACTGGATTTGCAAATCGATCCCAGTCGCGATCGCTTTATCGGCGATGCAGAAAGAGTAGAACAAATTCTCTGGAATTTGTTAACTAATGCGATTAAATTCACCCCTGAAAATGGTAGCGTTACCTTACGTCTTTGGGTGGAAGATGACACTGCTATTTTTCAAGTGGAAGATACCGGAATTGGTATTCCTGAAGAACAATTACCATTACTGTTTGAGAAATTTCAGCAACTCGATACACCCTATCGCCGCCGCTACGAAGGCACCGGAGTTGGACTAGCTTTAACAAAACAACTTGTACAACTCCATCGGGGTCGAATTGAAGTAGAATCAACTGTTAGTATTGGCTCAATTTTTACTGTATGGATACCAACTCAGGCAGTGAGAGTGTTTAGGAGTGCTGAGTAATGAGTGCTGAGTAATGAGTGCTGAGTAATGAGTAAAAATACCAGTCCCCAGTTCCCAATCCCCATTACCCCTTATCCCCAGTCCCCAGTCCCCAATTATTCTTTCATTCAAGGCTGTGAAACTTGTTTCATCAGGACTGCCTTCTGCCTTCTTCACCGATCGATCCAACGGCTCACTGCTGGCAATTGTGTAGAGAACCATAGCGCACCTAACATACTCAAACTGCCACAGACAATCAAGGCATTAGTCGCACCAAAGTTATGCGCCAAAGTTCCAGCCAACAGGTTCCCAAAGGGCATCATACCCACCATTGCTAAAGCATAAAAACTCATCACCCGTCCGCGCTTATCTTCGGCAACTAGGGTTTGGATAATCATATTACTACTAGTAATCATGAGGATAGTAAAGCAACCTGTAAACACCAGTATGACGATCGACAGCCAAACTTGACGCGATAGTGAAAAGGAGATCAGACTCATCCCGATCAAGACTTGAGAAACTACAATCAAACGCTCTAAACCCGCAATCCCTCTCCTGATACTCAGATACAAACAAGCAAACAGCGATCCAATCGGCGCTGAGGTACTCAGGTGAGCCATTGTAGTTGCATCCCCATTTAAAATCTTAGCGGCGAAAATGGGCATGAGCGCGATATGAGACATTCCGACTAAACCTTGTAACGCCAGTATTAATAAAATTGCTTTAATGGGCTGGAATTTGGAGACATATTCAAAGCCCTCGCGCAATTTCTGTAAAGTATCGCTAAGGTTCGTCAGGGTCAGCATGGGTCTGACTTTCAGCCGCATCGCTAGCAGGGTAAAGATGGCAGGGATATAGCTGAGAGTATCGTAGAGAAAACAATATTTCACCCCTAGCGTCGCAATCAAAATCCCGCCCATAGCTGGCCCCAATACCAGCGAGGAACTTAACATAACTGAATTCAAGGCGATCGCATTACTCCAATCGGCGCGATCGCCTACGGTTTCGGTGACAATTGTATGGCGCACGGGCATATCTAATCCCTTGAGCAAACCATTGAGAACACTCAGTACCAGTAGGATGGGAAATGTAATCCAATTCTGAAAAGTCAGAATCGTTAAAGTCAGGGAAACGCTGATTCCCAATATCTGCACCACCATTAACAAGTCCCGACGACTCCAGCGATCGGACAATACGCCCGAAAAGGGAATCAGTAATAATGTCGGTAAAAATTGTACAAACCCTGCAACTCCCAACAACCAAGCCGATTTAGTCAAATCGTATACTACTAGCCAAGGAATAGTCAACTGCTGGGTCATAAATGTCCCAGACATTGATAGTAACTGTCCCCCAAAAAACAGGCGAAAATTACGCCAACGAAAGGCGGGTAAATGGTGGTAAAGGGTTTTACTTATGCGATCGCCTACTTGCCCATTCCAAATTTTCATCAGGAGGAATTTTAATATGCTCTACGAACAATTAGATTAGCTAATAATTATAGGATAATTGCGTAGTTTACCGCCGCAGGCATCGCTTATCTGTCTGGGCTAACACCTTTACCCAAATAAGCTCAGATGCATTTAAAAAATAATCAATCGTTTTGTAAGCAGAGAAGCAGGGGAAAAGAAAAATATCATCTGAATAAATTGGGTAATTTATTCTCTGGAAGTCCCCAATATTTGAGCATTGGATCGCTATCTAAGTGATCTTGTAGCTATTTACACAAAAAATACAGTTAGTAATTATCATTCATTAACTGTTTTAAATATTTTTACTATCTCTTTAAATGTCTTAAATGTCTTAACTGTCTGTTTAACTGTTTTAACTACTATTGCATTTTATTGATAAAACTGAGATTATTTGTTTGTCAGATAATTACAAAAAAATAAATAAAAATTGTAGCTTTTAGTTAAGCTAAATAGATATTATTGCCCTTATTAATGTTTAACTAACAGATAAGTATTTGAGGTTGATTAAAATGGACGAAATCGTTAAAAAACTTGCTGGTCTGGGTCTTCCTGGTGTAATTCTCGTGATTCTAACAGTTACATCAGGAGGTAGCTCTGCCGCAGTAGCAGCTACCCTGACAGCATTAGGAGGGCCATTTGGCATCCTTGGAGGTATAGCTCTCCTTGGTCTAATAACAGTTGTAGGGGATGCTGTAGCTGGATCTGGACTTGAAGCAATTGTTAAGGCTATTTATAAAGAACGTAGCAAAACCGAATATGTTCAATTTCTCCTTCAAGAAATTAAAGGTCTACCGATTACAGAAGAGCTAAAACTCAAACTGAAAAATGAACTTAGCTCAGAAGTCGTTATTGATGCCCAAGAAGTTGAGATTCCGAAAACGTAGTTTTTCACTATTTTAAGCTTGCCACACCACTAGTACAAGAAGGCAAAAGTAAAAAGGCAAAAGTAAAAAGAAAGAATGCTGATTTTGTAAGCTTTCTGGCTATTTTAAATGGGTGGTTTCTTTACGCCGTGTTGTACTAGTCAAGTTGTTTTCGCAAAAAGCTATGAAAAAACCTGCTAATCATTTTGCAAAGACTAGCAGGTATGGCTTATCATCAATCGGAGCGGCGGGATTCGAACCCACGACCTCCACTACCCCAAAGTGGCGCGCTACCAAGCTGCGCTACGCCCCGGTCAGAATTACTATATTATAACAAAATTCTAGGATAATCAAGAGGCAAATTTAAAAAAACTTAAGCATCCCAGTCGCTTGCAGTAAATCTGGAACAGCAGAAGCACTCCATTTACCTTCTACACATCGCCCTGTATTCAAGATGAAGCGCAGACTGTAATCATGAGGATATCCTTCTACTTCCATCCATAATAAATCGCTTTCGGCTTCACAAGCAATTTTTTCCTCTTCCATTAACTCATCTGCAAGTTGTTTCATGGTGTCTGCTAGCTGTGCTAGTAGACGGCAAAAATCATTCAACTCGGCTTCGGTTAACTCAATTGCCCAATCATCTGTACCGACTAAACCTTTAAACTCAGGTGTATCGGGGTTCCAGCCAATACGCCAACCCAATCCAGTTTTAATCACGCGTTCCATAGTTTAATTTTTGAAACGCAGAGGTACGCAAGTCACGTCGCTTTGCTCCGAATTCAAAATTCAAAATTCAAAATTCAAAATGAATGATCCCCATAAATAAATTTAGGGGCTTGTATCATGAGTCGTTTTCGGTCATTTCAGTAGTTCGGCCCCTCCCCGTTGTGGTGGCTGTGGGGGTGTGGATGTAGCCGGACTGGTTGTGGTGTTGGGGTTAGGGGGTAGGGTATTTTGGGAAGTGGGGTTAAATATATTAACTAAGACTTGTACTAAGGCATCTCGCTGGCTGCGGGTAAGATTGGTGATGGCTTTGCGATCGCCTTCTATCGGATTTTCCCGTAGTGAATCATTCCCTGGATAGCTAGCATCATACATAATTTCATTAGCACCCAAGTAATCAGCTAAAGTCAGCTTCCAATCCAAGCGATAAATTGGGGCGCGACCTTTGGTATAAATATGATATCTAATTAGGCGATTTGCTAAGGTGTTGTTTTCGGCAACCTTCCCGTTTTCTTTGCTGATATATTTATTTTCTAGTGGAAAATCTGGCAACTGTTGATACACTTGCTGCCAAACATCGCTAGGGGTGATTCTCTGAGCGTATGCTGGTTGGATACCAAGTAAAGTTGTCTGTGTTGATTTGTCCGCCCCTAAACCTAAAACAATTACACCCACTACCATGAAGGCAAGTAGTAGTTGTGTTAGTGGATAGCTAGGGTTTAGCCAGTGCTGAATTCCAAGTTTTGAGAGGATTGATTTAGGTAAAAGTTTTTTATTTTTCATAGAACGATATTTTGGGCGTTGCTGAGTGAAGATATGAATTTGCCTTATTCAGAATTCAGAACTCCTAACTCAGAACTCCTAACTCAGCACTCAGCACTCCTAACTCAGCACTCAATCTTATAGTTCGCCGATAATTTCTGGCTGAGTCAATTCATCAGACATTTCGATAATTGCCCTTAGCACTGGCTTCATGATTGCATCTTCGTTACTTTCAAAGTCTTCGTAACGCCGACGTTTAGCACGATTTGCCACCTGAACCGTAATGCGATAACGATTTGAGGCTGCACTAATTAGATCCTCAGCACGGTGCATAATCTGAGATTGAGTTGTCTCGAACTTAGAACGCTTTAGCATAATCAGTGGTTCTTGGGGTCATTCTCCAGTGTAACAGTAATGAAAAGTGCTGAGTTCCGAGTTCCGAGTGCTGAGAGATGAAAGACCGCCCACAATATGCGGAGTATCAACCAACTCCATACCACAAGATTCCGCTTAACATCGGGTGGCGCTTTTACCATAGTGCAAAATTATTGAGTATTATTTTACTCAGCACTTAGTACTGAGTATGGTAAATCAGTCTGCTGCTGTCTGTTTAATCGCCAGCAACCTTTCGGTTGATAGAGGCTAAGAGTATTTTAATCACTTATAAATAATTTGTAGTATAAGATAACGCACCCTCATGGCTGACCTTGTGGAAACTGCGATCGCAGCAGGTAATTTCAATACCCTAATAAAGGCTGCTGAAGCTGTAAATTTCATAGAAACTTTGAAAAGCCCTGGTTCTTTCACACTCTTTGCACCGACTGACGAAGCTTTTGCTAATCTGCCACAGGGAACTTTAGATTTGTTATTACAAGATATTCCCAAGCTCCAGAAAATTGTGGCGTATCATATCGCTAGTGGGGATATCAGGTCTGATGATTTGCTAGAGATTAATGAAGCAGAGACGCTTGAAGGTTCAATTGTAGCCATTGAATCTGCCGACGGTAAATTTAAGGTGAATAACGCCAATGTCCTCAAAACAGATATTCTGACAGACAATGGCGTAATCCATATTATTGATGCGGTGTTGATACCTGCAATGGTGGCGGGAAGGTAATAGACATCTCCGAAAATGAATGTAGAGACGTAGCACTGCTACGTCTCTACAAGGGTTTTGGATAACGCATATTTAATTTCTGGAGATGTCTAATGTATTGGGTGGGCATGGGGAAAGAGGAGGCAGGAGGCAGAAGTTTTTGAATTGATTTCTCCCCAGTTCCCAGTCCCTAATTCCCAGTCCCCAGTCCCTACTCCCCAATCCCCAGAATGCACCCACTCCGTGCGGGAACAGTCAATGACAACTGCTGAGTTTCTCCCTCACCATTCCACTTAATTTCAGCAGTGCCATATAACAACTTTTTGGGTTGAGTACGCAAACTGGGGACATCTGCATTCGCTGTTGCCGAACTTGTGCCAGCGTTGATGGCAATTATCAATTCCTCTGTGCCCAAAGTTCGCGCAAAGATATAAAGTTGTCCTTGAGCATGAAGAACTTGGTAATCACCTGTACGCAAGGCTGGGTAAGTTTGACGTAGGGCAATTAATTGACGGTGAGTATTGAAAATTTCTTGATTCCAGTTACTCTCTAAAGGAAAGCCACGACGGGAGTCGGGATCTATGCCACCAGGTAAACCAACTTCATCACCATAGTAGATGCTAGGCGCACCGGGAAAGGTGAGTAGTAGTAGAGTTGATAATTCTACGCTGGCTATATCGCCGCCTGCAATGGTCATCAATCGGGCTGTATCGTGACTTGCAAGTAAATTAAGTTGAGTTAGCTGAATTTCCCAAGGGTAAAGTTGCAGTACTTCTTGAATTTTGGTGGCGTATTCAGCAGCAAATAAGGGTGGATAGGGTTGATAGTCGCGGCTTTGGACTTGTTCTAAGACTACGCGATCGCCTGCTGCAAAGGCAATTGTCGGCCCAGCAAATAGATAATTCATCACGCCGTCAAACTGTGTCCCATCCAACCACTGGCGAGAATCTCCCCACACTTCGCCCACAATATAAGCTTCGGGATTGATGGCTTTGACGCGATCGCGAAATTCCTGCCAAAAGCCAGGAGTTTTTATTTCAAATGGTACATCCAACCGCCAACCATCGATGCCTAATTTAATCCAATATTCGGCAATCTCCATAATGTATTCCCGCACTTCTGGATTGTCGTGGTTAAATTGTGGTAGAGCGCGATTTCCCACCCAACTCACATAGTTAGCAGGCAATTCCCCGTTGTAAGGTGCTAGAGGCCAGCCTTCAATTTTGAACCAATTTACCCAAGGCGAATGGGGGCCATTTTCTAAAACGTCGTGGAAAAAGAAAAAGCCACGGCTGGAATGATTAAACACCCCATCCAGAACAACTTTGATATTCCGTTGATGGGCTGCGTCTAGCAATTCCTTAAAAGCCTCGTTGCCCCCTAACATCGGGTCAACTTGGTAATAATCGTGGGTATGATAGCGATGATTGCTGGCGGATTGAAAAATAGGTGTGAAGTAAATCGCGTTAATTCCCAAATCCTGGATGTAGTCTAATTCCTCCAAGATGCCCCATAAATCGCCGCCTTTATAACCTTGGAGGGTTGGCATGGCGTCCCAATCTTCCCAACGGGCTTCCTGGAATAACCGTTTGCGCGGCTGTTTGCTTCTGGCAAAGCGATCTGGGAAAATTTGGTAGAAAACGGCGTGCTTCACCCAGTCTGGTGTTTGAATTTGCATGAAAAACTCTTTGTATGTTCAGAAGCGATCGTTGCAAATATTAGCTTCTTTATGGCTCTTACTTATGATAGAAAATCTGTAATTTGTCAGTATTTATTAGCAATTTAGACTTCCTGATCCTGTTTTATACATAAATGTCATCAGTAATTTGTTTTAGTTTTTAATAGTTCAACAAAACAGACTCGTCACTGATTACATTCTGACTCCGGAATTATTATTCAAAAAATTTATCTTTTTTATTTATTACTTAATTATTCTTAATTTTATTTTATTCACTTTGTCCGTAATGATTTAGGCAGACAATGGATTAGTTTAATAGCTTCATAAAAATTACCTGTTACCGAGACTTGGGTAATTCTTAGATGCGCCTGCTCAAAGATGTCTCATGAACCAGAGAAAATTACTATGAGGGAGACTTCATTCAGGAATATGAGTTATAAATTAGCAATTGTCTTAGGAATAAATTCCTGCATCCTAAGCTTATTTGATGTTATCTCTGAAAAAAATAGATAACTATAGTCGCATCAAATGATCAAGGCTAAAAAACTACATAATCTGCATTAATGCTAGAGCGACTGATCTTGCTAAAATCACTACTTCGTTGACAGCGAATAATTTAACTTGAGGTAAAAATGAGACACGAAAAACTTTCTCCCGGACTACTGTTAGCATTTCAAGACTATCAAAATGAAGGAGATAAAGCTTTAGTTACACACAAAAAATCTCTTGGCATCATTGCCCACAAAAGCCCAGTAAAACCCACTAAGAGCGTTGTTTTTATCTACTGCGACCCTGATGCAGACTTAAGTTACTTATCACAATATAATATTGAAGTCAATCAAAACTCTGGGAGTGTGCGGACGGCTTTCTTACCGATAGAGAGTTTAGACGCCTTATCTGAAGAAGATGTGATTCAGCGGATTAAGCCATCACGCAAACTTCATTTGAGGATGGACACTGCCCTGGGAACAGTCAAACTACCAGAGTTTAAGAACCGAACCGGACTTACTGGTAAAGGAGTAATCATCGGCATTATAGACAGTGGCATTGATCCGAAACACCCCGCCTTTGCTGGACGAATTTTACACATTTGGGATCAAACACTGCCAGGGCCAGGAGTCACAGAGGGCGGCTATGGGGCTGAATTGACGGGAGCGCAACTGACAATTTCTCAGGATACTGCCGGACATGGTACTCACGTTGCTGGCATTGCCACTGGTGCTGATACTAACTATGGCGGTGTCGCACCAGAAGCGGAATTAGTTATTGTCAGATCAGATTTACAGGATGCCCACATTGCCGATGGTGTGCGTTATGTTTTCCGAGTTGCTAGAGAGTTGGGACGCCCAGCAGTGGTAAATCTCAGCTTGGGTGGACACGCTGATGCTCATGATGGTAGCGACTCCTTATCAAAGGTAATTGATGCCGAAACTGGCCCAGGAAGAATTGTTTGCTGTGCTGCGGGTAACGAAGGAAACGATAACATTCATGGACAAGCGATCATACCCAGTGGACGCACTCGTGGTATGCGCTTTAATGTTCCTTTGAATCAAGTAGGCATAGTTTGGTTAAACGCCTGGTATTCCAAAGACAGCGAATTAGAAGTATCTGTGCGGAGTCCTAACGGTTTTGTCACCCCCTTCCAAAAAATCATTACTGACGGTAATGCCGCCCAAGATTACCAGTTACCAGATGCACGCGTACAATTAGCGACACCTGCGCCAGATAAAGCCAACGGCGACCATAATTTCTTTGTGCAAATACGTGGTATTGATCCCTCGCCAGTAATGGGAGGTGTTTGGCAACTGCGAGTCCGCAACACTTCTTCAACTGACACACGTTTAGATGTGTGGACATTAGATGACACTTCGTCAGTGTTTTTTACAGGTAAAAGTGTGAAGGATGCAGTCAAAATTGGTTCGCCGGGAGCCGCTAGCAGTGCAATTACCGTTGCCGCCTATACTACTAAAACCAGGTACACAGATATTGATAACCAAGTACGAGAAATGGGGTTAGAACTGAATACTATTTCGGAATTCAGTAGTGAAGGGCCTCTACGTAATAATGGACAGAAGCCCGATGTAGCAGCACCCGGAGCAATGATTATTTCCACCCTTTCCGCCGATGCCAGTTTTGACCGTTCATCGATGATTAATTCCAAGTTTGTGGTGCAGGCTGGTACAAGTATGGCGACACCCTTCGTTAGTGGGTTAGTTGCACTGCTGTTGCAGCGAAATCCTGAACTCGATCCGACTGCTGTGAAAGACTACCTACGTAAAAATAGTGCAATTCCCGGAAAAGATGCAGGCACATTTGATGACAAATGGGGCTATGGAGTGATTAACGCTTTAAATCTGTAATTAGACTGAGAAAGGTGGATATTATTTCTGTACAAAGGTAGGCAATAATAACCGATAAATTTGATAAGTTAGGGTAGGCAGAAATTGTCTACCCTCTTTACCAAGGAGTTGCTGATGAATTATCAGAAACTAGATGCCGCTCTTGCTACAGCCCTGAATGACATTCAAGATTCAGAAGAAACTAATTTGGCAGTTTTCATCCATACTGAACCAGTTTTAGACTCGGCTGCAACTGCTGTTTTAGAAAGTTTAGGTGTCAGTGATATTAGCAGTGGCAAAGATATTTTCACAGCAACACTGTCACCCAATGCCATTTCCCAGTTATCAGAGCAACCTTGGGTGAAATTTTTGAAGCGATCGCACCAATTACGTTTGGTTAATAAGAGAATAAATATAGGCAAGTTGGGCGTTTAATGGGTATTGCCTACTTTTTATACAGATAATTATTTTGATGTTACTGTGAATCAGGTTTTTGTTTTTCTGGAAACTTACACTTCACGGCAATTTCCAGATTACTTTCAGCAGAGCCTTCGGTAATATAAGCAATATAGTGCCCGTATTATAAGGTATAAATTGACAGCACTTTTTTGTGTGCGATCGCCAGAGCTTTTATACTCTAATTATAAGCAAACAGCAGTAATACTATTTCACTTAAAAAATGATACACATGGGCAAGCAGGGGAAGTGATTTGTATCAATAATTTCGTGAATTGGTATAAGACTGAGTATTATTGAGGTTCTTAAGCGCAACGGCAATTCCTTCGTCTTGGGTCGATGTGGGGTAATGAAGTCCTTCAGGAGGCAGAAGCATTAGACTGGTAGTAGACCAAGTTGCTCAGAAAGAAATCCTCTATAGTGGCAACTGGATTACAAACTCTGTTCCTTGCCCAAGCGTGGAATTTACCTCAATGCTTCCACCATGTTTTTCGATGATAATTTGAAGTGCGATCGCTAATCCTAAGCCCGTTCCTTTACCAACAGGTTTAGTAGTAAATAAGTGGTCAAAAATTTTCTGCTTAACTTCTGGGGTCATTCCTACCCCATTATCTTTAATTCGTATCAATACACTCTTCTGGTCTTCGTTTAGCTTGGTACTTAGAGTAATTCGATTAGGATTTAGTTTAATCTCATCTATATTACGCCCTATATTTGACTCTTCCAAAGCATCAATAGCATTAGCAAGCAGGTTCATAAATACCTGACTAAGTTGGCCAGGAAAACACCGGACTAACGGGATGTCATCATAATTTTTCACTACTTCAATCGCCGGACGAATATGTGAGGCTTTCAGACGGTGTTTGAGAATCAAAATTGTACTTTCGATAACTTCATAGAGATTGCAAGGAATTGTTGTTTGGGTATCTCCTCTAGAAAAAGTACGCAAGCTTATGCTTACATCATAAATACGGTTTATCCCTTCTTGCATCGAAGCAATTAGTTTAGGTAAATCTTCACGCACATACTCCAAGTCTACTTCTTCAACTGTTTCTGTAATTTCTGCTATAGGTTGAGGATAGTAATGTTGATACAAGCTAATTAACTTTAACAAGTCTTTTACATATTCACTTGCAGGTTTTAAGTTGCCAATAATAAAACCAATGGGATTGTTAATTTCATGTGCTATCCCTGATACTAAATTACCTAAAGTAGACATTTTTTCACTTTGCACAAGATGCAATTGCATTTGCTTGAGTTCAGATAGTGAAAATTCTAATTGTTTAGCATAGTCTTGAGCTTGTTGATAAAGTCGAGAATTCTCTAAAGAAATAGCAGCTTGGGATGTGATTAAATTCAATATATTGACACGCTCTGATGTAAATGCACCTGCAATCAGTTTATTTTCTAAGTACAAAATACCAATAATTTTACCCTGATAGAAAATAGGACTGCACAATATTGATTTTGGCTGATGGCGTTGGATATAAATATTTGATTGATAAAGAGTCTGAGAAATAGCATCATTTATCACCAAAGTTTCTTGGGTTCTAGCAACGTAGTTAACTATGGAAATAGGGATATCTTGGCTTGCTTGAATCGGAGTTGATTGCAGAATAATAGAGGAACTTTCTGTAGTATTGATTGCTTCTATAAATAATTCATTATCTTTGACTAAAATCAGACAACCTTTTTGGGCAGAAGCGTTTTCGAGAATTATATTTAAAAGAGTATCTAGCAGTTTATCTAAAACTATCTCGCTACTAATTGCTTGCGAAGCCTTTATTACCGTAGCAAAATCCAAGACACCATTGCCGTTACTTATGGTTTGTGAGTAATTTATTTTTGTTGTAGCAATAGTCCTAGTTACATCTATTGCTAACTGGTTAATATTTTGAGTACGAATTATCAAATTAGTATAGCGTTCATCTAAGTCCTGTACTTTCGCGATAGCTCCCCAATGGATATAACCATAGTAAGCTTCAGTCATATACATCTTGGCAATTTTTTCTTTACCTAAACCGATATAAAACTTTGCTGCTAGTTCATTTGCCAAAGCCTCTTCTTGGATATAACCATTTTTTTTAGCTCCAGCAATAGCACAGTCATATAAATCTATTGCCACTTGTAATTTACCCAATACTCTTGCTTTCTCTGCTTCCACTAGTTCATATTTGTGCTGGAAGTTACATGGTGCTTGTTTTGCCCATTTTTTCATTTGCTGCTGATTCGCTGCTACCTGTTTTAAGTATTGCTTTTTCTTCAAAGGTAAAGCTTGTTCAGAAAATGATATTAGAGCCAAAGAATAATAAAAATTATTAGCAGTATAAATTAATAATCCAACGTTATCCGCATGAGTCTCTTCAGCGATAATTGCATTTTCAATTGCTAGTTCATATTCTTCAAATAAATAACATAATATAGTTTTAGAACCATAGTAAAAACCTTTAAAAGAGTAATTTTTAGTTACTTCAGATGCCATTGTTATTTCATCAAAGGCCTCGCCAACTAAAGCAGTTTTTATCAATGACTTTGCCTGTAAATTTAAAGTCGTCTGTCTAAAAACACTTGTAGCTGCTGCTAGAGATTCAAGCCTTAACTTCTGCATCAACTCGACATAGCTCAATATTTTTTTATCTACCAACTCCAAGTTTTCCCCAGAAAGCAAAGAATGATAGCCTGCAATTACAGCACAATAGCCAGCATTTTCTATATTTCCTAATTCTAATCCACTCTGCATCCCTTCTAAAAGTGGTGCTATTGTGTCTTTAATATGCTCTTTATAAAACCTAATTGTGCCATTATGTACAAAGTAAACTGTGGCTTTGAGTGAGTTATTGTTCGTTCTTGAAAGTAATTCTATTGCTAGCTTTCCTAATTTATATCCTGTTTCAACTTGGTTGAATTTATCAGATAGAATAGTACCATAAGCTGCATAAGCATAAGCCGAAACAGGTGACTTGCCGTATTTTACAGATAACCTCACCATAGCAAATACAGCTAATACAAAAAGGAAAGATCCTGCCTGACTAGCAGCTGGAACAATTTGCAATAATATTTGCATAGCTGCTAGTTTATAGGGGTCAGACATTTCAGGTAACAAAGCTAAGTCTTCTATCGGTTTACCTATTAGTGTTAGTTTTGTCTTAATTAAAGCTGACAAAACATTTAATTTTGTAGGTTTATTAGGTAGTATTACTCCTAGCTCTTTGAGAGCTTTTACACCAATTTGTAGGACTTCTGGCATCTGATTGTGTGCCATGTAAGTTAGCATTTTTATTTCATGTAACTTAACCTTATCTAAGGTACTATTTGCTTGACTCAGTGCAATATCTACTAATTTATGAGCATTATCAAAATGACCATTTAAATACTCTGCTTCTGTAGTCTCAGTATACAAATTTAATGTTAGGTCATAGAATTGATGCCAACTATCTGTTGTTAATAGTCCTAAGCCTATATTTAAATACCTGCCAGAAGACTCGTAAGCAGTGGCTGCTTTAGCTTTTTTACCAGCTAGCAGATTAAGTTTTGCCAGCTCATATTTTTCAGATTTTTGAGTCAATAAGTCCAAACCCACATTAAGCTGGTTCACAATATCTAAAATATTTTCTGCTAACGATTCAGCAGGTGTCTGTTGGAGTAATAACTGACCTATTTTTAAATGAGTTCCTTGTTTATTATTTTCTGGAATCAGTGAATAAGCAGCTTGTTGAATGCGATCGTGTAAAAATTTATAACTAATCTGTTTAGAATCAAAACTTAGTTTAACAGATTCTTCTTGTTCAAAAGCTAAGGGAATACGATAAGCATCACTCAAAGGCAAAAT
This sequence comes from Nostoc sp., assembly GCF_036916985.1. Taxonomy (GTDB): domain Bacteria; phylum Cyanobacteriota; class Cyanobacteriia; order Cyanobacteriales; family Nostocaceae; genus Nostoc. Next base: position 57,546 of record NZ_JBALFD010000088.1, on the reverse strand, counting down.
TAACCCACATTGCAATGCAGAATAAAGTTCACTAGCCGTACTTGTAATAGATTTTGAGCTGACAATAGAAAGTATATCTAGAGAAAATCTATTGCCAACACACGCTGCTAGTTTTAATATTTCTTGTGTGGCTTCTGGGAGGTTTTTAATTCTGCTGGCAATCAGTTCTACTATACTCTTATCAGTAATACCAATTGCTTGAATTTTTTCTATATTCCACTCCCATAAAGCAGTTTCAAAGTTAAATTTTAATAACTTATCTTGATAAAGTACCAGTAATAGCTGTGTTAAAAAAAAGGGATTTCCTCCTGTTTTATTGTAAAGTAAATCTACTAATAATTTTATAGGTTCTGGATTTTGATGTAATGTATCAGCGATTAAGTAATTAAAGTCTTCAAAAGAAAGAGCTTGTAAAATAATACTGTTAATAACAGTGCCACTTTGAGTGACTTCTTCTATTATTCCCATTAAGGGATGTGTGATGCTAACTTCATTATCTCGATAGGCTCCAATTAGGAGTAAATATTTGGTATTATAGTCAGTAATTAGAAGTTTTATTAACTTTAAAGTAGCTGAATCTGCCCATTGCAAGTCATCTAAAAAGATAACCAAGGGGTGTTCTTTTTTGGCGAAGACGTGGATAAATTCACTAAAAACACGATTGAAGCAGTTTTGTGATTCTAGCGCACTCAGTTGAACTACTTCTGGTTGTTTACCTATAATTAATTCAACTTCAGGAATTACATCAATGATGACTTGTCCATGTGATTTTACGGCGACTAAGATTTCATTACGCCATGTTTCAAGTTTAGTAGCATTTTCTGTAAGCAGCTGCCGCATTAATGAACTCAAAGCTTGAATCAATGATGCATAGGGAATATTGCGTTGGAATTGGTCAAATTTACCACTAATAAAAAAGCCTTTGGCGCGAGTGATGGGTTTATTGACTTCATTAACTACAGAAGATTTACCAATTCCTGAATAGCCAGAAACTAATATAAGTTCACGCCCTCCTTGGCTGACTCGCTCAAAAGCCTCTAAGAGTGAGTTAACTTGAGTTTCTCTGCCATAAAGCTTTTGAGGGATGAGCAACTGACTCAAAACATCTAAACGACCAGGTATGAAATCAGTGATTTCACCTGTTGTTTCTAACTGCTCTTGACAGATTTCCAAATCTGCCAAGAGTCCTTTAGCTGTTTGGTAGCGGTCTTCAGCATTTTTCGCCATCAGTTTATTGACAATAGACGAAATGGCAGTCGGTATTTCTGGGTTTAATGTTTCAATCTCTATAGGTTGTTTAGCAATATGACAGTAAACTAACTCTAATGGGTCATAACTTTGAAAAGGTAATTGCCCGGTAAGTATTTCATAGAAGGTAACTCCAAGAGAATAAAAGTCACTCCGATAGTCAAGAGTACGGTTCATTCTACCGGTTTGTTCCGGTGATATATAAACTAAGGTACCTTCTAGTTGGTTAGGGTTAGTTAGTTGTGTTGTTTCTTTATCGAGGCGTGAGGCAATACTAAAGTCGGTAAGCTTTACAACCCCAGTTTCTGGATTGATGATAATGTTGGCAGGTTTAATATCTTTATGAATGATCTGGCAAGTATGTACAGATACTAAAGCTTGTGCCAGCTGAATTGCAATCCGAATAAAACTCTTTAACTCTTGTTTGCCTGTAATCAGTAGTTGTTTAAGGGAATATCCATTAAAGTCTTCAAATACGATCGCTAAACGATTTTCGTGGGTTTCGAGTCTTAATATTTTGACAACAGCTTCTAAATCCAGGTTTTCTGTAATTTTGTATTCATGCTTCAGACGAGCGATCGCATCTATGGAGGGATAATCTGTTTTAAGAATTTTCAGAATTACAGATTGTTTGTCAAGTTGTGATGTAGCGCGATAAATAATTGTATCATCTCCCTCATGGAGCATTTCTTTGATATCGTACCCTGAAATTGAGCCTGATGTGAGCATTGACATTACCCTTCTTAGTAAAGACCAAATTGTGTATATTTATGATTCCCATTTTTGCTATTTTTTAATCAATATTTTAGATAATTATTGCTAATAGCATGGTATGTAAAAGAAAACATTTTAATCATTTTTTGTGATTGAAGAATAAACCCATATTGATACTATAGGAATCTTATTTTATTTATGAAAATTGGAATATTAAGATTCCCGACTTCTTATAAAAATCGGGAATATAGTTTTTCATTAATAATCAAAGACTGTTAGATTCTGGAGTTCTCTGGTAGAAAAATTTTTATCAAATTTGGGTAAGTATTGTTTCATTAGTTCCTTGTCAATTTTTGGGCATAAAATACCCGAACTTTGCATAGCATCAAAGGTGTTATCTACTTTGCATACAGGAGTACGATGGTGTACTTCTAGTATAGTGCTACGGTTTTGATACACTTTTTCTTGGAAAAAAGAAGTCAATGGATACAAGGGATTAATTGTTGACAAACTAGAGAGAGCATTCAACCAGTTTTTGGGTGAAATTTTTTGTAAGGGATAGCCCAACTCCTTGAAGCACTCAAATATTTCTGTATTACTTAATTCCTGTTCTCGAGGTACAACAATATTGTAATTGCCACCTGTGTGCTTTGCGTCTAAGGAAATATAGGCGATGACGGCAGCAACATAGTCTACAGGTACAGGAGTCCAATATTTTTCTGGCCAGTCTGGATATATGCCCATCTCAATACAACCACTAATAAAGCGGTAGAACGTGTCGTTAAGGTTAGCAACTCCTGTTTGCCTGTGTCCAGAAATAAAACCAGGACGGTAAATAGATACTGCTAATCCTTTTTCTTTAGCTGATTTGACCATGCGTTCGGCAGCCCATTTTGCCCGTACATAGCCGTATTCTACTGACATAATTGGTAGGCTAAAATCAATATCAAAATCTTCTGAAACTTCATTTTTACTTAATAATGAAGTCACTGCTCCATAAACAGACACAGTAGATATGTAATGCAGTGTTTTATGACGACGATGTGCTGTTAAAGTAAGAATATTCGCAGTCCCATCTACATTAGATTTTTTAATTAGCGAATAAGGTTTGATGTAATTAGTGTCAGCAGCTACATGATAAATTTGATCAACTTCTTCACCCAGTTTGTCAAATAACATTGTTGGTAGTTGCAACTGTGGTTGCTGAATGTCGCCAGCGACTACATGCACTTGCGCCAATTTTGTTATTGGTAGCTGATATTGAATAAAGGTTGCATGCAGCCTTGCCATTGCATCTGCATCACTTTCTGCTCTTATTAAGCAATAAATTCGGCGATAGCTGCCTTTTGTGAGCAGTTCATAGAGCAAGTGTGCCCCTAGAAAACCTGTTGTACCTGTAATTAATGCACAGTCATATTTAACGTTTGGTGCTTGTTGCCAAACAGATGTATTCAAATCTGGAGAAAGTCTGGCTTCTGTTTGTAAGTCAATATGTCCATCATTAACTGCACTTTCGCTTTTGAATTTCAGCTGTTCTAACAATTGTGCTAAACCCGATGGTGTAGGATATTCATAAATTAAGCGAGAAGGAAGGGTGACACCAAAATCGCGATCGAGTGCATACAACACATGAGCGATGCAAAGTGAGCTACCACCTGCCTCAAAGAAATTCGTATGAGGCTTGCAAGTTCCAGTAGGTAACTCTAAAGCTTCATCAAAAACTACCGCTATTTTGAGAGAGCTATCCATCGCATCAGTCAGGAAAGATGGGGTTTCTGGCAGTTCTGGTAAAGCATTTCGGTCTACTTTACTGCGATTAGGTAATAAAGGCAATTCGTCCATAAAAACAAACCGCGCAGGTATCATGTAATCTGGTAGTTGTTCAGCAGCAAAGCGTTGCAGGTGCTTTTCTATCAAAAACTGTCCAGCTTTAGGGACAATATATGCAACAAGCATTGATACGCCATAATTTTCTGTCACATCGCTACGTTCTACTCCTGAAGTTCTAATTGCTTTGACTGCATTTGTTTGTACGCCAGGATGCTGGGCAAGTATCATTTCAATTGCTTCTATTTCTATACGCTTGCCCCGAATTTTGACTTGATGATCTGCTCTGCCAGCATAGTGTAACAGCCCCAGTTCATGCGAATCTTCGTAAACGATATCACCAGTTTTGTATATTTTGCCCAAACCAAAAGGGTTATCTAAAAAACGAGTACTTGTAATCTCAGGTTTATCTAGATAGCCTTTTCCTATTCCTAAACCGCCTACATATAACTCACCCTTTTCACCACGATTACAAAGTTTAAATTCTTCATCCAAAATGTAAAGTTCTACATTTGGCAATGCATAACCAATAGGCAGACTCATATCCTGTTGCTTAAATTCGTAAATTGTGCAACAAACTGTTATTTCTGTTGGTCCATAAGCATTAAAAAAGCGGGTATGAGGTGAAACCCATGCTTTAGCAAGTGATATGGGACAAGCTTCACCACCTACCACTACCATTTGTAAATCAGGTAGCTGGTCGGAAAAAGATGTCAGTGTTGCAAGTACAGAAGGGGGTAACATCACCCATTGCACCTGGTATTTCATCATGAAGTTTGCTAATAGTTGTCCAGGAAGCATTTGCTCTCTTGCACCCAGTACCAAAGTCGCTCCACCACATAATGCTGTAACTAATTCCCACACTGCTGCATCAAAACTGATGGAGGCAAACTGAAGTAAACGCAAGCCTGGTTTGATATTAAAAGTACTACAGCTAGCCTGAGCAAGATTTAGTAAACCTCGATGGGTAAGCATTACCCCCTTCGGTACACCTGTAGAACCAGAGGTATAAATAATGTAAGCTAGTTGTTCAGCCTCTACTACTAAAGGTAATGCAGAGGGTGTAGTTAACTGTTCCCAGACAGCAGGAGTATCCAAAAAACACATTTGCCCATTCAAACCACTCTGCCGCATTGCTGGCTCAATATCAAAAGCAAACTTTTGCTGTGTCAGAATCGTGGTTAATTTAGCATCAGCAATCATGTAACTGAGCCTCTGGCGGGGTAAATCTGGGTCAAGGGGAACAAAAGCTGCACCTGCTTTCAAAATGGCATAGATAGCAATAACCATTTCAAAAGAAGGTTCTATACACAGTCCAACTAAACTGTTAGGTTTTAGGTAACCTTGTCCTATTAAATACTGATATAAATGTTCTGCCCGCTCCTGTAATTCTCCATAAGTAAACTGTTGATTTTCTAGAATTACAGCCAGTTCATCGTGATACTTGTGACAACTAAATTCGATTAAGGAAACAATTGTTTGATGGATTTGGGTATTTTGAATTTTCATTTGAATATAGATACGTACTGGTTCAAGAAATGCAAATTTAGAGGTAGATAAAATAGCTCTGACAACAATTAAATATCAAGCCAAAGAAAAGCAAAGCAAAGCTATGGAAAACCTGATAGTGACTGCATCAGCGTTCTCCATATTGCTAATTTATAATTTGAGATGCGAGAGCTATCCTATTTCACTTGTGAAAATGAGTTTTTGACAAACCGCATTCTCCAAATCAGAAGTCGCAGCTTAGTACACATAGACACAAAGCGGCTGATCGAAGAGTATGCACAGAATAAAACAAAAAGAAGATTTCACTTTTTAATATGTTCCGTAATTTTCTCAAAACAAGCTAATTAGAAAAACTTTGGTTGATAGATAAACATTCTGACAAAAATATTCTGAAATATCTAGCAATTTGCTAAATCTTTAACTTCATCAAATAAATACAATGAACACATAGGAAATATTTAAGTAATAATATCAAGCTAAGTTTACATTTTTGTCTAACGAAATAAGGCTTTGAATCAATATTTAACTGGTATTTTTATTTACCTAATTAATTGATTCATAAAATAAATATTTTAATATTAAAGATTTAAGTAATTGTACGCAAACTATACTTTCGCAGAAAACAATCCAGAAATGAAGCTCTTGGGCTGACCTCTTAAAGTGTCGCAACTGGAGGTTAAAAGCAGTCAGACGGAGAATTTGGTCTAACTAAAGACATCTCCGAAAAAGAATGTAGAGACGTAGCAGTGCTACGTCTCTACAAGGGTTCTGGGTAACGCATATTTAATTTCTGGAGATGTCTTAAGAAGCCGTAGCGGCAAGACCAATCAAAGGAGCGGACTTTTGGGAAAGTATTTGAGCGATCGCTTTCATGTTAAAGTCTTCCATGAAGGTGGTAAAAACTAAAAAATAGAACTCAAAGCCTCAATTTTTGGCATCCAGTTCGTTTCAGTTTCCATTTGGAATAAGCGCAATAAAGAGTAAGCTACACAAGCTAAATACACAAATAGGTCAATAACTTATTCCCAAAAACAAAAGATAGTCACCTAACCCAAAATGCTGCTTCAAAATCTAATGGCTAATTCAATGCAAAAATGACAAGAGTAAATTTCAATATATCTATCTTCTTTTCGTTTTCTACGGAAGAGCATTGTAGCCAAAAGTTCCTAATATTTTTCACATCAATATAATACAAATGTTCTACTTTGACTTATCGCCCCACTATCTATCACCACCATCATTCTGTAAAATTCATCCCAAAGAATCAGATGATCCCCCTTACTTGTGGTGGCAGACAGTCCTAAACTGAAGATGAGAGTTGAAAGGCAGCTGGGAGAAATTTTGTGAAAAAAGTTTTATCAATCATTCTTGGTGGTGGTGCAGGTACTCGACTTTACCCGCTAACCAAACTCCGCGCTAAACCAGCAGTACCAGTAGCGGGGAAGTACCGCCTAATCGATATCCCTGTTAGTAACTGCATAAATTCTGAAATATTCAAAATCTACGTCCTGACACAATTCAACTCAGCTTCCCTGAATCGTCATATCGCCCGTACCTACAACTTTACTGGCTTCAATGAAGGGTTTGTAGAAGTGCTAGCCGCACAACAAACACCAGAAAACCCGAACTGGTTCCAAGGTACAGCCGATGCTGTACGTCAGTATCTATGGTTAATGGAAGAATGGGATGTAGAAGAATATCTAATTCTCTCAGGCGATCACCTCTACCGCATGGATTATCGCCAGTTTATCCAGCGCCATCGGGAAACGGGGGCTGATATTACTCTCTCAGTCATCCCCATCGATGAGCGCCGTGCTTCAGATTTTGGCTTGATGAAAATTGACGATTCTGGTAGGGTAATCGATTTTAGCGAAAAACCCAAAGGCGAAGCATTACTCCAAATGCAAGTTGATACAAGCGTACTGGGATTATCAAAAGAACAAGCCCTGCAACAGCCTTATATCGCCTCAATGGGGATTTATGTCTTTAAAAAAGAGGTTTTGTTCAAGTTGTTAAGAGAAGGTATAGAAAGAACTGATTTCGGTAAAGAAATTATTCCTGATGCCTCTAAAGATTACAACGTTCAAGCTTACCTTTTTGATGACTACTGGGAAGATATTGGAACAATTGAGGCATTTTATCATGCCAATTTAGCCCTAACTCAGCAGCCCCAGCCACCTTTTAGTTTCTACGATGAAAAAGCACCAATTTATACCCGCGCTCGTTACTTACCTCCAACTAAACTTTTAGATTGCCACATCACAGAATCAATTATCGGCGAAGGTTGTATTCTGAAAAATTGCCGCATTCAACATTCAGTCTTAGGAGTGCGATCGCGGATTGAATCTGGCTGTGTCATCGAAGAATCTTTGCTCATGGGTGCAGATTTTTACCAACCTTCTGTGGAACGCCAATGCAATGTAGAAAAAGGTAACATTCCTGTAGGTATTGGTACTGACACACTCATTCGCGGTGCTATCATCGATAAAAACGCCAGCATCGGTCACGATGTCAAGATTATCAATAAAGATAACGTGCAGGAAGCTGAACGGGAAAATCAAGGTTTCTACATCCGCAGTGGCATCGTTGTCGTGTTGAAAAATGCTGTAATTCCCGATGGGACAATCATTTAATAGTGCTGAGTTGTGAGTGCTGAGTGCTGAGTTATGAGTTAGAAGTTATGAAAAAAATTTCCAATCACTCTTCACTTCTCACTCAGCACGGGCTGAACGCCCCGCTACCGCTAACAGCACTCATCTTGCTGATTGGTCTTCCAGGTAGCGGTAAGTCAACTTTGGCAAAACAATTACTGGCAAAATGCCCCCAGATGCCACTGATTTCTACAGATGCCATTCGGGGGCAGTTGTTTGGTTCCCAAGCTGTTCAGGGGTCGTGGCTGCTGATTTGGGGCGAAATTCAGCGGCAATTTCAGCAAGCTATTTCCACCGAAAGTACAGCTATTTTCGATGCCACTAATGCCCAGCGCCAACATCGCCGTGAAGTGATTGCTTTAGCCCGTGACTTGGGTTTTACCCACATTACGGGAATTTGGGTGGATACACCAGTTTGGCTGTGTTTGGCACGGAATAAAAGGCGATCGCGCCAGGTTCCTGAAGAAGTTATTTTGCGGATGCACCGTCAACTCCGGGATGCTCCCCCAAGCCTGGAAGAAGGACTAGACAACCTGATCCGCCGATCAGAAAAATCGGAGTACGGAAATTGCGATCGCTTGGTGAGCGAGAACCACACTTGATTTTATATATTTTTTGTTAACTTAAAATCAGATTATTTTTGCTTGGCACTATACCAGGCAAATTAAACATCTTAAAAAAAAACATAATGGGAATTTCTATAGGAGGCTGGTAGATGGCTGCAACCGACTTCAAGGACTATTACGCTATTTTGGGAGTCAGTAAGACTGCCACTCCAGAGGAAATTAAACAAGCTTTTCGTAAATTAGCCCGCAAATATCATCCTGATGTCAACCCAAATAACAAACAGGCAGAGGCACGCTTCAAAGAAGTTAGTGAAGCCTACGAGGTTGTGTCAGACCCAGATAAACGCAAAAAATACGACCAATTCGGTCAATATTGGAAACAAGCTGGTGAAGGTTTCCCATCTGGCGGTGTTGGTGCCGATATGGGTAACTTTGACTTCAGTCAATACGGAAATTTTGATGAGTTCATCAATGAGTTGCTAGGACGTTTTGGTGGTGCTGCGCCTCGCGGTGGACAACAAAGTTACTCTTACCGCCCTCCTACAGGCGCGCCAAGTGGTTTTGGCGGCTTTAACGATTTTGGGTTTCAAGATGCAGGTGCGGGTACTAGCCAAGATAGTGAAGCTGCGATCGCTCTAACTCTTGCTGAAGCATTTAATGGTGTGCAAAAACGCTTCAGTTTAGGTAACGAAACAATAGATGTCCGCATCCCATCTGGGGCTAAAACTGGTACTCGCTTGCGCGTGCGGGGCAAAGGTCAAATCAACCCCATGACTAAGCAACGCGGGGATTTATACTTAAAAGTCGAACTCCAGCCGCACTCGTTTTTCCAAATGGAAGGCGAGAATTTGGTGTGCGAAGTAGCAATCACACCAGATGAAGCTGCTTTGGGAGCGTCTATTGATGTACCCACTCCTGATGGTTCAGTTAATGTTAAGCTGCCGGCGGGAGTGCGTTCTGGTCAATCTCTGCGTTTGCGTGGCAAAGGTTGGCCTCTAGCTAAGGGTGGACGCGGCGATCAGTTGGTCAAAGTGGCGATCGTGCCACCAAAAGAACTCAGCCCACAAGAGCGGGAATATTATGAAAAAATCCGCGCTATACGTACTTATAATCCCCGTAGTCATTTGAATCAAGTCAGGCTGTGAATATTTTGGATTGTAGAGACGCGTTAAGCGAGCTGCATAAATGTGCAACTTCGCGTCTCTAAATTCATTAGGTATGAATTTACTGCGCCATTCTCGCTACCATAATGGACTTCAAGGCTTCTATTGCCTCCGGTGTCGCCTCGGTAGCTTGCCACGATGGACGTGCCACTAAGCGATCGCACCAAGCATTTAATTTTGGATATTCACTTAAGGAAATGCCTACACTTGGCAGCACATTTACTACAGTTCCAGCCACAACTTCAGCAAGAGTGAGGTTGTGACTAGCAAAGTAAGGGCGATCATCTAATAAATTTTCAAAAAACTTCAGCACTGTGGCAATTTTATACAGTGCCTTCTCGATTTTTTCTGCATCTCCTCCAGGCAAGCCTAGATACTGAGGTAGAAATGTGGTGGTTGCTGGCAAAAGTTCATTCACAGTTACCAGTTGTACCATACGTGCGATCGCTAAATCCTTGACATCTTTAGGCAACATCGCAGGTGTAGGATATTTTGCCTCTAAATAGTCCAGAATTGCTAAGGATTCCACTACATTAAAGCCGTCATCCACCAAAACTGGAATATGATGGAAAGGGTTAATTGTCAAAAACTCCGGTTTAAACTGCTCTCCATCCAGTTTTATCTCTACCAATTCAAACTCAAGTCCTTTTTCCAGTAGAGTAATCCAGACGCGACGCGAGTTGGGAGAAATCGATGCGTGATGAAGTGTCAGCATGAAAAACCTCACAGTTTTATAAGTAAGGCGGACAATGCCAATTTTACACCTTATACTCAATTGAATTGTTCTAACAATGTCTCAACGCTAGCATTGTGATCCAGAAAAGAAAATAAATGCCAGTAGCGGAGTTTTCCTTCTTTATCTAATACAAACTGGGCTGGTAAAGGCGCTCCTAGTGCTTGTCCTACTTGATAGGTACGAAATACTCTACAACTAGGATCGCTCAGTAATGGCATTTGCAAGCCTAAATCTCTCACAACTATTTGACTCTGCCGTTCATCGGTACTAGTAATCATTAAAATTTCTATACCGAGTTTTTTAAATCGTTCGTAGTTCTCATTTAAAGCTTTGATGTGAGGAAAACAAAAGGGACAATATTGCTTTTCGGTAAAGATGCGAGTAAAGGCAATTAACACAGGTTGCTTACCTTTATAATCAGACAATTTTAATAATCTTCCGTTCGTAATATCTGGCAGTTGAAAATCTGGTGTTCCCACTCCCAATCTGAGTTTATTGCTAGCTGGAATTGGTAAAAAGTTGCGAAAGAATCGCTCATTTAATAAGCCACTAAAATCAGTTGAAGTAAGCATAATAAAATTTTAGATTTTGGATTTTGGATTGTTAAAGAGTTATTGGATACGCTTTTGAGCGTTTCATCAATAATAATTAATGCGGAAGTGTATTATTTTTTCACATTGATATTGTTTAAATACCATTTAATGAAAAAACCATAGATATATACGGAGGTTGACATTGTTTAATGTATATCTCTGTTTATCTATGGTTTTCATTTATTTTGCTCTCAACTCCAACAGTTTGGATTAGAGTTTGCTAGCGAAATTTAGACGGCAGAGAAGTAGACTTTAGACTTCACTGGGTCAGGATTCAGTGTTTTGTCACCAGGTTGCCAACCAGCTGGGCAAACTTCATCGGGGTGAGACTGAACATACTGAATTGCTTGTAATGTCCGCAGGGTTTCATCAACGCTACGACCAAAGGCTAGATTGTTAATGGTGGCGTGCTGTATGATACCATCTTTATCGATGATGAACAGACCACGCAAGGCAATGCCTGCTGCTGGGTCAAGAACGTTGTAAGCGGCGCTAATCTCTTTCTTGATGTCGGAGACTAGGGGATAATTTAAGTCGCCAACGCCACCAGATTTACGATCTGTTTGAATCCAAGCGAGGTGGGAGAATTCACTGTCAACGGAAGCCCCAAGGACTTCAGTATTGATTTTCTTGAATTCTTCGTAGCGATCGCTAAATGCTGTAATCTCAGTAGGACAAACAAAGGTAAAGTCTAGTGGGTAGAAAAACAGGACGACATACTTACCGCGATAATCGGAAAGTTTGACTGTCTTAAATTCCTGATCTACCACAGCGGTTGCTGTGAAATCGGGAGCTTGTTGACCAACGCGGAGGCTTCCTTCGGTTCCGTAAGTAAGGGACATTAACCTAATTCTCCTTTATCGGTTTAGTAGCGTTGGAATTCGGGTCAAGTAAAACTCACCCATCCACGCTCTCACAGTTTAATTACGATCTGTTACGACTATATCATACTCATAACGATTTTGAGTAGCAAATGCCTGATTTAGATACAAGAGAATGGTTGCTTACCAATGGCTTAGGAAGTTTTGCCAGTGGTACTGTTTCTGGTGTCCGCACACGTACTTATCATGGTTGGCTGTTTGCCGCAACAAACCCGCCTTCTGGGAGGACTCTGCTGTTTTCGCACCTAGAAGCTAGTTTGGAAGTATTAGGGAGCGTTGTATCACTAGGGACAAATTTTTGGGGTAAAAATCAGATTGAGCGGACAGGCTACGAACTGCTACGCAATTTTGATATTAACCCAGTTCCAAAATGGACTTGGGGTCAAGATAACTGGCAGTTAACCAGAGAGTTGGTGATGCCTTATGGGTTGGTGGGGGCTGGGGGCTGGGGACTGGGGACTGGGGAAGAAGCAGGGGAGCAGGGAGCAGGGAGCAGGGGGAAAATTCCTCTCCTCTGCACCCTTCCCCCTGCCCCTCTGTCTCTTCTCAATGACGCCAGTTGCTTCAAGTCGGCAAAGCCGCCCAACGCACTGGCTCCCCAATGCCCAATTCCCAATTCCCCTGCCCAATTTTGCCATCGAATTTTAATCCGGTATCGCTATGAGGGAAGTCATACAGCGATTTTACGGTTGCGACTATTGATAGCAGAACGTGACTTTCATCACCAGCAGACATCTAGTCAAGAATTAAAGTTCTCACAATTACTAGGGCAAAAGCAAGTCTGTCTACAAGCAATCGATTCTGGACATTTCGGTATACCTTGGCACTTGCGCTGGACACAGGGAAATTATCAACCAGATGCCGTTTGGTATTGGGATTATGGATTGTCTGAGGAGACGAAACGGGGATTAGGCGATAAGGAAGACCTATACAGTCCTGGTTATTTGATAGTCACATTGCAACCAGGAGATACAGTAACTCTAGAAGCACGAGTAGGTTTTCCCGACTCGGTGTCAGGTATTCTCACCCCCGAAACCTTTGTAGAAGCCGTGAAGGCAGAGCAAGAAAGGCTCTCAGAGATTTTTGGATGGAGTGAGAGAGGGATTGGGGGCTGGGGACTGGGAACTGGGGAAGAAGCAAGGGAACTCTTAGCTGGGAGTAAGGGAGAAGAGTTTTCCCCTCTGCTCCCCGCACCTCGCCCCTCTGCCTCTTTTCAATCCTCACTCAGTCAACAATTACTCAAAGCAAGCGATCAATTTATCGTCTATCGAGCCTCAATTGCAGGCCCTACGGTGATTGCTGGTTATCACTGGTTTAATGACTGGGGACGCGACACATTAATCGCCTTACCGGGGTTGGCACTAGTTCCACAACGCTTTGATCTGGCAAAAGGAGTATTGCGAACTTTTGGGCATTATTGTCGCCACGGTTTGATTCCTAATGCATTTCCTGATGTCAATGGCGAACCAATTTATAACAGTATTGATGCAGCGTTGTGGTGGATTGAAACTTTAGGACTTTATTTAGAAGCTACCCAAGACTGGGATTTTTTGGCAGAGCAATTCCCCGTAGTACAGCAAATCTACAAAGCATTTGTTGGTGGTACACATTTCAATATCCAGGTCGATGCTACTGATGGGCTAGTTAGTTGGGATACTCGTGGTGTAGCCCTCACTTGGATGGATGTGGTAATTGGATCGCTTCCTGTTACTCCTCGTCACGGGAAGCCAGTGGAAATCAATGCATTGTGGTATTCTGCTTTATGCTGGCTGAGTCAGTGGGCAGAGCGCTTGAGCCAGCTTGAGTATGGTTCGCCAGTGCGTCTCACTAAGCAATCACAGCGTTATGCTCAACAAGCACAACTTGTAAAAGCCTCGCTGCAAAAGTTTTGGAATTCTCAGCTAGGTTATTTGTACGATACTATTGAGCCGGACGATCGCCGGAATTTTCAAATTCGTCCTAATGCTGTTTTGGCGCTGTCACTGCACCATTGCGGGTTTTCTGAACAGCAAGGGTGTCAGATATTAGATTTGGCAACTACCAGCTTGCTTACTCCCTATGGTCTTCGCAGTCTCGATCCAGGAGATCCTGAATATAAAGGGAGATATGAGGGCAACCAAGAGCAACGCGATCGCGCTTATCATCAAGGCACTGTTTGGACTTGGCTAATTGGGCCATATATTCGGGCTTGGCAACGTTTTTATCCGCAACAATCGCTACCTTTTGATTGGCAACCCCTGCTAGATCACTTCCGATTTGACGCTTGTCTTGGTTCTATTTCTGAGATTTTTGATGGTGATTTACCTCACACACCCAGAGGAGCGATCGCTCAAGCTTGGTCGGTTGCCGAGGTAATCCGACACATTCAATAGTGCTGAGTGCTGAGTGATGAGTGATGAGTGCTGAGTGTGATATATCGCTATAAGTAGCCATCATGAACGAATGGCATTAATGCTTGTAATCTCTATGGAGCAAGCTTAGAGCTTTTCTTAGTGCCATTTAATCCAGTGGTTATTCTATTAGCCACTAAATCAACGCTTCCAATTCTTCTAAAGCTTGAAAACTTCCTACTTGCCAACTACGTTCTACAGCAGCAGGGATAATCTGAGTAATAGCTATATCCTCAAAATTAGGACTGGTATTAGATTTTATATATTTCCCCTCTTTCAGTAAATAAATAGAAAGGTTTCCACTGTCGTAAACCCATAATTCTGGTACTCCAATGGCTTCATAAGCATCGAGGGTAGTTTTTGATGTAACATCAGTCTCAATCGCTAAATCTGGCGGCGGATCATCAGGTTCCAAGCGGCGATGACCAATCATCTGTTGATAATTCTGAATATAAAAGCAAGCATCAGGTTCAACTCCTGCTACACCTTGCCGTTTAAAATTGGTGGAACCAAAAGGTTGGTATCTGATATCTTTAGCCTTGAGCAATATTTTAACAATATCAGAAATTAAATCTTTGGGAATTTCATGTTCTGGTAAAGGAGCCATAATTTCTAAAGCACCCTGGCTGTAGGCAATTCGGGTAGTTCTTTTTTCTCCCAATTCTTGTAAAATGGATTCAAATTCTTGCCAGCTAACATCAGGAATAGTCACTGTGCTACCAGGTGCTAACTGCATCCGGCTAACAACTTTGAAAACGGGGATAGCAGCAGTCACGTCGCTTCGCTCCAATTCAAAATTCAAAATTCAAAATTCAAAATCTATTAGGTTACGGTGGGCTGTATATCTACCGTAACCTTTAGATTAATAGATTGAGTTTAACAAAAGCGGCTAAAAGCGATCGCTCTACACCTTAAACTTCTCGGCAATCCGCTTCATCGCCTCTTCGACATTCTCCCGACTGTTAAACGCTGAAATGCGGAAGTAACCCTCACCCGCAGCACCAAAGCCAGAACCAGGTGTACCCACAACGTTGACAGTTTGCAGCAGCTTATCAAAGAATTCCCAACTGGATAAACCATTAGGCGTTTTTACCCAAACGTAAGGTGCATTCACACCACCATAAACTGATAATCCGGCGGCAGTAAGTTTCTCGCGGATAATTTTGGCGTTTTCTAGATAGAAACTCACCAATCCTTTGATTTGCGCTTGTCCTTCTTCGGAGTAAACCGCTTCGGCTCCGCGTTGGATGATGTAAGAAACACCGTTGAATTTGGTAGACTGGCGACGATTCCAGAGTTTCCACAGTTCGACATCGGAACCATCGGCGGCTTTTGCGGTGAGTGTCTTCGGTACTACAGTTAACGCGCAACGGGTTCCTGTAAAACCTGCGTTCTTGGAAAAAGACCGAAATTCGATCGCAACATCTCTTGCACCTTCAATTTCATAAATTGAGTGCGGAATCGATGGATCGGTAATATAAGCTTCGTAGGCTGCATCAAAGAAAATAATCGAGTTATTAGCTTTGGCATAGTCTACCCATGCTTTGAGATATTCTTTGGTAGCAGTTGCGCCAGTGGGGTTATTGGGAAAGCAGAGATAAATTAAATCAACTTTCTTTGCGGGAATCTCTGCGGTAAAGTTGTTATCAGCCGTAATTGGCAGATAAACTAAACCTTCAAATTCGCCTTTATCGTTAGCATCCCCAGTATTTCCCACCATTACGTTAGTGTCTACATACACGGGATAAACTGGGTCAGTCACGGCAATTATATTGTCATGACCAA
The DNA here is from genome assembly GCF_036916985.1 of Nostoc sp. Classification (GTDB taxonomy): domain Bacteria; phylum Cyanobacteriota; class Cyanobacteriia; order Cyanobacteriales; family Nostocaceae; genus Nostoc. The sequence continues at coordinate 41,483 of NZ_JBALFD010000088.1, read as the reverse complement.
AAATTTCCAGAATATTGCCCGTGTCGCACTTGGAACCATCGGAAATAAAGATTTCGGAAGCATCTATATCGGCTCCCCGTGCTTGGAAATCATGAGTAGCAATTTTCTCCCGTAACCATGCGTAGCCTTGCTCTGGGCCATAGCCTTTGAAGGTATTGCGATCGCCCATTTCTTCCACAGCTTTAATCATCGCTGTGCGGCAAGCCTCTGGTAGAGGTTCGGTAACATCACCAATGCCCAGCCGAATGATTTTAGCATTACTATTCGCTTCTGCAAAGACATTTACCCGTCGAGCAATTTCTGGAAACAGATAACCCGCTTTCAGTTTCAGGTAGTTGTTGTTAATAGTTGCCATTATGTAGATTATGAAAAACGCCCTCAAATAGCTTACTGCTAATTTATGAGGGCGGGGAGAAATCAATTCAAAATTCAAAATTCAAAATTCAAAATTCAAAATTGTTCGCGTAGCACCTCGTAGAGAAGAAAAAGACTGGAGGAGAGGGAGCATCTCTGTTTTGCAAATATACCTGGCGATTAGAAATCGCGGCTATACAAACTAAGTCCGCGTAGGCGGACTTAAGAAATTGGAAACCCGCCTACGCGGGTTTTGTCTGTGTAGCCGCGAATTCCATTCGCTAGGGCTTTTTACTCCTAACTTAATATGCCCAACTAGACATTTAGCGGCTGTTTATTCTCGGCTGAATAACTGTTGTGATCGCTAATTACAAATTCCGTGATTGATTCTTTTCCTGTAATCAATCTTGCTCCGCGATTACGGGTGAAATAGTTCCACGCCCACTGAATCATTACTACTAATTTGTTGTTAAATTCAATTAAGAAGTAGATGTGAATCACTAGCCAAAACAGCCATGCAAAGAAACCTTTCAGCTTAATAAAGCCTAAATCTACCACGGCAGAATTGTGCCCAATCATCGCTAAACTACCATGATCGGTATAAGCAAAGGGTGGCAAATTTTTACCTGCAAGCCGCTGTTTAACTAATGTTGCTACATATTCACCTTCTTGCTTGGCTACAGGTGCAACACCAGGTAGGGGTTTACCATTTTGATGAGAAAAGTTTGCTAAGTCGCCAACTACAAAAATATTGGGATGTCCCTTAATACTCAAGTCAGGTTCAACAATAATTCGTCCAGCGCGATCGCACTCTGCACCTGTGCGTTCCGCTAGCACTTTGCCCATTGCGGAAGCTTTCACACCTGCTGCCCATAATACCGTTTTTGAGGCAATTTCTTTAACTTCATCACCTTGTTTGAGAGTAACAACATCATTTACAATATCTGTTACCAGTGTTTTTGTTTGGACAATTACCCCCAAGCGCGTCAGGGATGCTTCAGCTTCTTGTGATAACTCTGGTGCAAAGGGTGGCAGAATCCGATCCAGCCCTTCTAATAGCAAAATTTTGGCTTCTGAGGTGTCGATGTTGCGGAAATCTTCTTTGAGGGTTTGGTTTGCTAATTCTGCGATCGCACCTGCTAATTCTACACCTGTTGGGCCACCACCCACAATTACAAAAGTTAACCAAGCACGGCGTTTTTCTGGATCGGTTTCATTTTCTGCGGCTTCAAAGGCCGAAAAAATCCGGCTACGCATTTCTATGGCATCTTCTACAGTTTTCAAGCCTGGGGCGAATTCTTCCCAGTTATCTTTGCCAAAGTAGGAATGCTTTGCACCTGTGGCGACAATTAATGTATCGTAAGCTATTGCTTCGTTGCCCACAGTGACTTGTTTGGCTTCTGGATCTATATTATTCACCTCTCCCAGCAGCACTTTCGTATTCTTGCTCTTGCTGAGGACAGAACGCAACGGTGAGGAGATATCAGCAGGAGATAGCGCACCTGTGGCGACTTGATATAAAAGGGGTTGAAATAGATGAAAGTTACGTTTATCGATTAGGGTAACGTTTACTGCCGCCTTGGCGAGTGTTTTTGCCGCATAAAGTCCACCAAAACCACCGCCAACAATAACTACTTGATGGGGTGGATTATTGTCAAGTGAATTTACCATAAGAAATATTATCGTGTATGCCGACTATTGTAACTATTCTTAACAAATTTGTATCAAAAATGTCATCATATATGTTGTATCGCTCTTTACATTTGAAAAAGTATTAAAGTAATCGAGGCTACAGGATAAACAAAACTTTTCAAGCGAAAAGTTCAAACCATAAAGGCTTGAATTATTTAAATCCCTCTTTGCTTGTATAGATTTATCAAAGGTAGATGTAGGGTTTATGCAGGTTCACTCAGAAGTAGTTGACTCTGGTGTTTGTGTCAAACGTGGGGAATGAGTTCGCCGCAAACGGGTAAAGCCATAGATAAGAGCAACAAAAATTAACAAATAGGGGCTGTAAACAATTAACCAAATACCCAGTTTGAGTAAGCCAATGGAAAATGCACTTAGAGAATGGGTAGAGTTGTTCCAAGTTTCCTGAACTTGCAAACCAAAGGCAGGTTGGGGACTGGTGCTAGAAACTGCTGCTTCTAAGTTCAGTGTAATCGTGGAATAAGCAACTTGATTTTTGAGGTTTTTCAGTTGGGCATCAATTTGTTCTATGGTTTGTCGGACATTACTCAGTTCTTGGGAAACACTAAGCACATCTCTAATAGAACCTGCCCGATCCATAATTTTTTGCAAATTGGCTTCAGTTTTTTGCAAATTGGTTAATCTAGCTTGGAAATCCACCAGGCGATCGCCCACATCTTCGGCAGTGATATTACGACTATTAACGGTGCCCAATTTAGCTAGTTCTTCTAGGGTAGGTTCCAGCCGATTTTCTGGTATCCGCAATTGTATGGTTGCTGTGTAACGTGGGTTGTCTTTTTTGGGTTGTTGTTGTTTCAACCCGATTAAATCCCCTTGCTGTTGATTGATAATTTGCGAAACAGCATCAACAGTCTTATCTACAGAGTTGACAGTCAAAGACATTGCTGCCTTTTTGATGAGTTGGGGGCGAGAACGGGCTATTGGTGAAGCTTCCGCCTTTTGAGAAATACTGCTTTCACCAGCCGGTGCAGATGCTCGATTTGCCATCCCATCGGCGGCCATTTTAGGTAAAGCCGAACTTGTTGAGCGATCGGCAGAGGCGCAACTGGTGAAAATCACCCCTCCCAATAACGCACTTAAAAATAAAGCAGATGTGCGCGGTAATTTAGTAGAAGTATACATAATCTACCCCCAGATGGATGAAGTTAACCCCAGTATTACTGAATAAAAATTCAAAGCTTGTATTGTTGCGATTTATGTAACAGGATTGGGCATTGGGCATTAGTCATTGGGCATTGGGCATTAGTCATTGGGCAATAATTAATAGTTCTTCTTTCCCTGCTTCCTCATCTCCCCAATCCCTAGTCCCCAGTCCCCAATCCCCAGCCCCCAATTCAATATTTGACAGTTCATCTGTGGTTACTCAATTTGAGGTACAATCTTAAGTCTGCGAATTAATGACGATGCTTGCTGACAGGAGATGCTTCTATGGCCCGGATGTATTATGACGAAGATGCCAATTTAGACCTTTTGGCTGGAAAAACTATTGCTATTATCGGCTATGGTTCCCAAGGTCATGCCCACGCTCTCAATCTCAAAGATAGTGGTTTGAATGTGATTGTGGGACTATATCCGGGTAGTAAGTCAGTTGCAAAAGCCCAAGCAGCTGGATTAACTGTGAAAAATGTTGCAGATGCCGCTAATGCTGCTGACTTCATCATGATTTTGTTACCTGATGAAGTCCAAAAAACGATTTATAAAAACGAGATTGAACCTAATCTAGAAGAAGGGAATGTGTTAGCTTTTGCTCACGGTTTCAATATTCACTTTGGGCAAGTTGTACCACCTGCTAACGTAGATGTGGTGATGGTAGCACCCAAAGGGCCGGGGCACTTGGTACGGCGGACTTATGAAGGTGGGGAAGGTGTACCAGCGCTGTTTGCAGTTTATCAAGATGCTAGTGGTCAGGCACGCGATCGCGCCATGTCTTATGCTAAAGGTATCGGTGGGACTCGCGCTGGTGTTCTCGAAACTACTTTCCGCGAAGAAACCGAAACCGATTTATTTGGCGAACAAGCGGTATTGTGCGGTGGTTTGAGTGCTTTAATCAAAGCCGGATTTGAAACTTTGGTAGAAGCTGGCTATCAACCAGAATTGGCTTATTTTGAATGTCTGCATGAAGTCAAGTTGATTGTTGACTTGGTTGTAGAAGGTGGTTTAGCTAAAATGCGTGACAGTATTTCTAACACCGCTGAATATGGCGATTATACCCGTGGCCCGCGGATTGTCACCGAACAAACCAAAGCTGAAATGCAGAAGATTCTCAGCGAAATTCAATCTGGACAATTTGCACGAGAATTCGTTCTCGAAAACCAAGCTGGTAAACCAGGATTTACCGCCTTGCGTCGCAAAGAAGCTGAACACCAAATTGAAGAAGTTGGTAAAGATTTACGCGCTATGTTTAGCTGGTTGAAAAAAGCTTAAGCAAAGAATGTAGAGAATCAAACTTCTACTTTAGGGACTTCCTACAAATAAAATATCCAATCTTGTGGGGTGGACATCTTGTCCGCCCTTGACTATGGGCACGTCGCCATTGGTGTCAACTTAACGTAAAGCCAGACTAGAATACCGATTCACTAATCCTCAAAACCAGGTTTTTGTTTTGGTGAAGACCGATTGAACTGGGTATATATCAAAGACAGCATCTATACTTAACAATACTTAACAAAGGCATATTTTCAACTATTGTCTGAGCGATTAAAATTTGGTCAAAAGGATCGCGGTGATGACTTGGTAAAGTTTCTAAAGCATAGATATGAGCCAATTGAATAGGTAATATTTGTAGATTATTCGCTCGCTGTTGAGTTTCGATGAAATTAGGAAGCTATAAGCTTAAATTTAGCTTACCAAGCTGAGACTTTTTTTACCATCATTCAACGCACTTGTTAAGAGACATCACACCTTCCGTACTGAAATCATGCGATCGCTTTTACTCACCCTTGACTGCTATTCTTGCAACAATAGTAATTACAGCTATACTAACCAGCCTGCAACATCTACCTTGAACTTTAAGAAACTATGCTTGCCCAAGATAAAAAACAACGCAACTGGAAACCCATTCTCAAAGCATTCGAGGCTATCCTTGGCAAAAATGGTGTGGTGCAACGCCGTGAAGAACTAATTACCTATGAATGCGATGGTTTAACTGGCTATCGCCAAAGTCCTGCTGTGGTGGTTTTACCCAGAACTACAGAACAAGTTGCCCAAGTTGTGAAGATATGCAATCAATATTCTATACCCTTCATCGCACGCGGCTCTGGCACTGGTCTATCTGGTGGTGCTTTACCAGTGAAAGACTCTGTTTTAATTGTTACTTCATTGATGCGGCAAATCATCAGCATTGACTTGGAAAATCAACGGACAGTTGTACAACCAGGGGTGATTAATAGTTGGGTAACACAAGCCGTTAGTGGTGCTGGATTTTACTACGCACCTGACCCTTCCAGTCAAATTATCTGCTCTATTGGGGGCAACATTGCTGAAAATTCTGGTGGGGTGCATTGTCTCAAATACGGTGTTACCACTAACCACGTTTTAGGATTAAAAATTGTCACACCAGAAGGGGAAATTATCGATTTAGGCGGACAAATCCCAGAAATGCCTGGTTATGATTTAACCGGTGTATTTGTTGGTTCTGAAGGCACTTTAGGAATTGCCACAGAAATTACTTTGCGAATTCTCAAAAGTGCAGAATCAATTTGTGTGCTGTTGGCAGATTTTACTAGCATTGAAGCGGCTGGGGCAACTGTTTCTGACATCATCAGCGCCGGCATTATTCCTGGTGGTATGGAAATGATGGATAACTTCAGCATCAATGCAGTTGAAGATGTTGTTGCAACTAATTGTTATCCACGCGATGCTACTGCAATTCTGCTTATAGAAATTGACGGTTTAGAAGTGGAAGTTGCAGGAAATAAGCAGCGAGTTATTGAAATTTGTAAAAAAAATGGTGCGCGTAATGTCACTTCTGCTACTGACCCAGAAACCCGATTGAAATTATGGAAAGGACGCAAAGCAGCTTTTGCGGCGGCTGGACATTTAAGCCCTGATTATTATGTACAAGATGGTGTAATTCCCCGGACTCAGTTGCCTTATGTTTTACATGAGATTGAGGCATTAAGTAAACAATACGGTTATCGTGTTGCTAATGTGTTTCACGCTGGTGATGGCAATCTTCATCCGCTAATTCTTTATGATAATTCTGTGTCTGGGGCATTAGAGCAAGTAGAAGAAATGGGTGGAAAAATTCTCAAACTTTGCGTTCAAGTCGGTGGTAGTATTTCTGGCGAACATGGCATTGGTGAAGAGAAAAAGTGCTATATGCCACAGATGTTTAGCCAAGTTGATTTAGAAACTATGCAATGGGTACGGCAAGTTTTTAATCCTAAAGGGTTAGCAAATCCTGAAAAGATATTCCCTACACCACGAACTTGTGGTGAAGCTGCAAATGCATCGGCACTTAAACAATTTGAAGGTGTGGAAAGATTTTAATTTTCTGCAAAGGTTTATTTACAGAATCACTAACAGTTGCTCATCGAAATCTTTGAAAAACTCAGGTTTACTTCTGTAACGTGAATTTGCTTGATTTCGATGATGCAGTCTACCAATATGCTTGGGTTAAGGGTTATGGTTCTTCAGTAGGTGTTATGCTGAAATTTTAATTAAACCCCAAAATTTTCCTTTAAAATCAAGGCTTGCAGGCGATTATAAACTCAATTTCAGCACGAAGACTCAAATGGTAATCATAATGCCTGTTATTCTAGCTATAAATTTTTTCACTAAATCGCGCTCAAAGTAACTTTACTGATACCATATTAAAATTTAACTTTTCACAGATGGCTTGAAATCGTACACCCATTTGTGAAAATCATCATTAAGACTCGTTTGCCGTTCTTGCGTCTGCCCTGTAGATGCGGCGAAGTTAGTGTCATAGTACCGCATTTCGCCTAAGGCGCTACGAGCTTGGATGATTTTCGTGCGCTCAATGCGAAGTTGTTCGTAGCTAGTCAGAACTGCTTGGAGATTCGCTGAATCAGAAAAACACTCTCGCAGTTGGTATGCATCTTCAAAAGTGGTATTGGCTCCTTGTCCCATAGCAGGTGCCATTGGATGGGCGGCATCGCCTAAGAGTGTGACTCTGCCTTCACTCCAGCGACTTAACGGTGGGCGATCGCAAATCGGCCCTTCCCAAATTTGCTCGGCTGGTGTCGCTTTTACCACCGCTCGAAAGGATTCATCCCAGTCGGCTAATTCATGGAGAATACGAGACTTCACCTCATCGGCACTGTGAGAAAGGGAGTATTCAGGCGAGAACTTTCGACTAATCCAACTGGTATAACCGCCACCCACATTAAGAAGATACATAAACTGTTTATTGCCTTTGACAAAAACTAGTTCATAGTCATTAAATAGCTCGTGGCGATACTTGATGACGGCGCGCCAACACATACTACCAATATAATTAGGCTTACCCTCGCCAAATAAAGTTTCTCGGATGACAGAGTTGACGCCATCAGCCCCAATCAGCAAATCTGCATATACTGATTTTTCACTATCAAAATGAATTTCCACACCGTTTTCATCTTGCTCAAAGCCGATGCAGCGATGATTGAGGTGAATGATGTCAGAAGGTAATCTTGATGCTAAGACTTGCTGTAGACGATACCACCAAATAGTCAACAATGGTTGTCCGTATTGTTCTAAATATTTAGTTGCATTAGTTCGGATTGTTTCTCCTTGAATATTCTTTAAAACCGTGTGGTGAACTTCGCACCCTGAACTTTTGAGGGCTTCGACAATTCCTGGCGCGATCGCATCTAGGGAATTCAAACCATTGGGGGCAAGTCCAAGTCCAGTTCCAGCCGGACGAAATTCTTGAGCTTTTTCGTATACTTGAACGTCTATCCCTTGGCTTCTCAATGCGATAGCAGCAGCTAAACCACCTGGGCCAGCACCGACAATAGCAACTTTATCTACTATAGGTTTGGATGATTTCTCAGTTAGATTTGTGTTCATATTTATCAGAGAGAATAGGGAACTCTTAACTGGGGAAAGAGGTAATATTAATTTACGATTGCTGCTAGTAACAAAAACTACATGCACTCAGAATTTTTCGTAAATCTGACAATCTCGAATAAATACCATTACGTCAATTTTGGCGATAAATTGACTAAATTTCATAAACTTACTGTAACAGAACTAAGCTTGCTGTATCATTTTTATATTCAAAAAAGATTGTGAAGAGTTTTATATTCAAAAAAGATTGTGAAGAGTGCGATCGCAGCCTTACAATCGATTAAAAGCCAGACATTGAATGGTAAACTTGAACCATCAGGAGGAACTTCAACCCTTGGTCTAGCTCATGGTGTGGCGGATTAGATTGAGCCATTAGATTCGCCATTATTAAAAGCTGTCGGTGCAATCGAGGAATATTACCAAAAACAACTCTAAATTTTCGGGAACACGATATTAAGAAGTAAAAAGTAAAAATATTGATAAACTTCTTTGTTTATTTTAACTTTTTACTTGTTCAAGCCCCTAAATTTATTTATGGGGATCATTAATGCAAGAATTTTGAATTCGGAGCGAAGCGACGTGACCCACGAATTGAAAATATTAGGTTTAGAGGAAGTAGAATTATCGTTGAATATCAATAATGTTTCCTACACCTTGAAGCTAGAACCTCGTGTGACTTTACTGGATGCTATACGCGAAAAGCTGGGTTTGATGGGCACTAAAAAAGCTTGCGATCGCGGTGAATGTGGTGCATGTACTGTATTAGTTGATAATCGGCGAATCAACTCTTGTATGACTCTAGCTGTAATGCACATCGGTAGTAAAATTACCACAATTGAGGGAATAGCACAAGATGGCAAACTCCATCCTATGCAAACAGCTTTTATTACTCATGATGCTTTTCAATGTGGTTACTGCACATCGGGTCAAATTGTCTCAGCCGTAGGGATGATATTAGAAGAACTACCAAAATCTGAAGAAGAAATTCGAGAAAAAATGAGTGGAAACCTTTGCCGTTGTGGAGCATACCCAAATATTATCACGGCGATTCAGGATGTGCTAGAGGAAACAGAAAATGCAGCCATTTAGTTATGCTAAAGTTACCTCAAAAGAAGTAGCGATCGCAACAGTTGAGCAAGACAAAACTGCTGCATTTATTGCTGGTGGCACAGATTTACTCGGATTAATGAAAGATGGTGTCCAAACAGCGAATATATTAATTGATATTAATAGTTTGCCCCTAGCAAATATTGAATCTCAGCCTGATGGAATCCGCATTGGTGCAATCTCTCGTATGAGTGATGTGGCTTTTCATCCCCAAATTCAAGAATTTTATCCAGTAATTAGCCAAGCTTTATTACAAAGTGCTTCACCGCAACTACGAAACATGGCAACAGTGGGCGGTAATTTACTGCAACGAGTCCGCTGTGGTTACTTTCGCGATCCGGTTTTTCCTTGTAATAAACATACTCCCGGTATCGGTTGTTCGGCAATTACAGGTTACAATCGAATGCACGCTATTTTCGGAGCGAGTGAACATTGTATTGCCGTTCATCCCTCAGATTTAGCTGTAGCCTTAACGGCATTAGATGCGGTGATTTGCATCCAAGGGATAGAAAAAAATAGGCGAATTTCAATTCATGATTTTTATCTCTTACCAGGTGAGACACCACAAAAAGAAACTCTATTACAGCCAGGAGAATTAATTGTTGCCATTGAAGTGGCTAATTCTGCCTATAAATCCCATTATTTAAAAGTTAGAGATCGTGCTTCCTACGAATTTGCTCTCGTTTCCGTAGCTGTTGCCTTAGATATAGAACAAAATATCATCAAATCAGCACGCATCGCTTTTGGAGGAGTAGCACCTAAACCTTGGCGTGCATGGGAAGCTGAGGAGTTATTAAAAGGGAAAGTAATTAACGAAGTTATCTTTACAGCCGCAGCCGAAGTAGCTATTAAAGAAGCGAAACCGCAAACACACAATGAATTCAAAATTGAATTAGTCAAACGCGCTTTGGTACGCGCACTCTCAATTGTGGCAGAACAATTATGAATAAAATTATCGGTAAACCACTCGATCGCGTTGATGGTAGGCTGAAAGTTACCGGAGAAGCACCTTACACAGCCGACGTGCCTATAGATAATTTAACCTATGGAGTGATTTTTCAAAGTGCGATCGCCAGTGGTAAAATTATCCAAATAGATACATCCGCCGCCGCAGTCGCCCCTGGTGTGATCGATGTCGTTACTTACCAACAAACTCCATCTTTGGTAAAAATACCCTTCTTTGGCCCTCAACAACCCCAGCCAACGGAAAAAGACCATAATATCTACTACGATGGTCAACATCTGGGGATTGTAATTGCCGAAACTTTAGAACAAGCCGAAACTGCTGCCTCTAAGATAAAAATTATCTACGCAGAAGCCATTGCGACGCTCACAATGGCACGTACAGAGATATTTGAACCCGAATCAATATTTTTTGGCATCATGCCGGGTAAAATCACCAGAGGGGACATTGAATTGGGGAAAGCCCAGGCAGATGTGCTGGTAGAGCAAGTATATACCACACCAATGGAACATCATAATCCCTTAGAACCTTCTGCAACGATCGCAATGTGGGAAGGGGATAATTTGATATTGTATGAAACCACTCAAGGCGTTTCTGCAACCCAAAGAGCGATCGCATCTGTTCTCAATATTCCTCAAGAAAATGTGCGTGTCATCTCCAAATATTTAGGTGGTGGATTTGGTTGTAAGGCGCTGCTGCGATCACATACAATTCTAGCTGCCATTGCATCTCGTCAAGTCAAGCGCCCTGTGAAAGTTGTGCTAACGCGATCGCAAATGTACACTGCTTGCGGCCACAGATCGCAAACTCAGCAGCAGCTAACATTAGGTGCAACCAGCGAAGGCAAACTAACCCTGATCAATCACGTTGGCACATCCTTAACTTCCTTCTTTGATGACTTTGTAGAACCAGTGGGTGCAGCAACAACCATGATGTACGCCTGTCCCAACTTGGAGGTTAAATACCGTTTAGCACGCATCAACGCCGGTACACCAACCTTCATGCGTGGGCCAGGAGAAGCAACAGGAATGTTTGCCCTGGAATCGGCAATGGATGAACTGGCATACACCTTAAATATTGACCCAATAGAACTAAGACTGAGAAATCATGCAGATATCGATCCCTATAAAGAATTACCTTGGTCAAGTAAATCTCTGAAAGAATGTTATCAAAAAGGGGCAGAAATTTTTGGTTGGTTACAACGCAACCCAGTTCCCCGTTCCATGCGAGATGGTCATTTTCTGATTGGTTGGGGAATGGCAAGTGCGACATTTCCCACCAATTCGGGAACGGCATCAGTCAAGGTAGAAATTTTTGCGACTGGAGAAGTACGAGTCCAAAGTGGCACTCAAGATATCGGTAATGGTACTTATACCGTGATGACGCAGGTAGCTGCGGAAGTATTAGGCTTACCAGTGCAGTTTGAATTAGGTGATAGTAATCTTCCAAAAGCCCCAATTACAGGAAACTCAATGACAGTTGCTAGTGTTTCCCCGGCGGTGCATAAAGCCGCGATCGCCGCACGGGATAGAATAATTCAAATGGCGATCGCTGATTCTAATTCTCTACTTTATGGATCTCAAGCAGAAGATATTACCGTTGAGTCAGGGCAAATATTTTTAAAACAAGATCCATCAAAGCGAGACAGCTATACCGATATTCTGCTTCGCCACGGATTAGAAAGTTTAGAAGTTACAGAGGAATCCTCACTCAGCCCCGAAAGCAAAGAATACTCCAAACACTCATTTGGTGCAACATTTGTCGAAGTTGCAGTCGATGAGTTGTTGGGAGAAATCAAAGTTAGACGTTGCGTAGGCGTTTATGGTGCTGGACGAATTCTCAACTTCAAGACAGCGCGGAGTCAAGTTATCGGCGGCATTACCTGGGGAATTGGGATGGCGCTGATGGAAAAAACTGTAATGGATATCAATCAAGGCAGAATAGTTGGTGCTAACCTTTCCGATTACTTGATTCCGGTTCATGCAGATATTCCCAATATGGAAGTGCAATTTGTTGAAGAACACGATGCTTATGTGAATGCTTTAGGAACCAAAAGCTTAGGAGAACTTCCCATTGTTGGGGTAGCTGCTGCCATATCTAACGCAGTTTATCATGCCACAGGTAAGCGGATTCGTGACTTACCGATTACGCCAGATAAGCTGCTTTGAAAAAGATTATACCAATATAATCTAAAATCCAAAATCCAAAATGGTATTACTTTTTCAATGCCAGAGTTAAACCATCTGCGATCGCAACTAAACTGAGACTAACTCGCTCATCTTGATGCAGCTTTTGATTAAAGGCACGAATTCTTTTAGTTCTATTATCCTGCACTTGGGGGTCAGCAACCCTACCTGACCAGAGGACATTATCAATGGCAATCAATCCCCCCGGACGCACTAATTGCAGCGATCGCTCATAATAATCATCATAGTTCCTCTTATCTGCATCGATGAAAGCAAAATCAAAAGTTTCCGTTTCTCCAGTTGCCAGTAGCCGATCCAAAGTCTCCAAAGCTGGGGCAATATGCAGTTGAATTTTATCCGTCACTCCAGCTTCCTGCCAATAACGTCGAGCGATCGTTGTAAACTCCTCACTAATATCACAGGCTACCACTTTACCGTCCCCCGGTAACGCCAATGCCACCACCAAGGAACTATAACCTGTAAATACTCCAATATCCAAAGTTTTCTTCGCTCCCAACAACTGCACCAGTAACGCCAAAAACTGCCCCTGTTCGGGAGCAATCTGCATTCTCCCTATTGGATAATCGGCTGTTTCCTGTCTTAATTGAGTTAAAATTTCCGGTTCTCGCAGAGAGACTGACAGCAAATAATCATACAGGTTTTGTTCGAGTCCTAATGTTTTAGTTGTCATAAAATTGGGCATTGAGAATAGGAGACGAGTCTTTTTTACTCGTAAATGATTTTTTAAAAGCCAAAATTATATTTAAATGCAACTCAGTATGATAAACAAGGGACTGAAAAATAAAAAATATCCAATTAACTCTTGTGGGGTGGCATTAGTGTCAACTTAAGGTAAAAACCCATTTGTCAACGATGGGTTTTGTGAGGAACGAAGTATAAAGGTGAACTTTTTCTAACTTTTATACGCAAGCTGGGAGTGATGCTAATAAACAAAGCATTAATAGTCCCTGAAAAAGTTCGTTTTTTGTCCCTTTCAAACCGAATTTATCAGCATAAATGCTTATTGACATAGGAAGTTTGAGCTTAACTTGACACCTATGGCAACATGAGCGCCCAGTCCATAAGGCGCTCATGTTGCCCACCCCACAATATTGGATAATTTATTTCTTGGAGTTCCCCAAAGCGATGTCTACGACGGGCTGCGCCTACGCTCAGGATATTTTACATGCCAAACCTTAAAGAAGATGATAACGCCCTACGTGAGGTGTTGATCCAAGCAAAAACCATCGCTGTTGTCGGTCACTCTGATAAACGCCATCGCACCAGTTATCAAATCGCCCAATTCTTGAGGCAAACAGGCTATATAGTCTATGCTGTCAACCCTCTAATTAAAGAAATTGACGGTCAAGCCAGTTATGCTGCACTCCAGGAATTACCTGAACCCGTGGATATTATTAACGTGTTTCGCCATTCTGAGTATTTGCCAGAAATTGTAGATGAAGCAATTTCTATCAATGCGAAAACTGTTTGGACACAACTGGGTATCTGGCATCAACTATCAGCACAAAAAGCTATAGATGCAGGACTCAATGTAGTTATGGATGCTTGTATCAAAATTGAATATCTGCGGCTGAGAGTGGGTTCATCAAGGAATGACTAGTACCGCAAGGCGGAATTCAAAATTCAAAATTCAAAATTCAAAATTAATACAGTGTAAGCATTTCATTGATTTTGAATGGGTGGTTTATTTACGCCGTGTTGTACTAGTTTTTATGCATACAGATAACTCTAACAATTATGTAGATTATAAATTATTGTACAAAAAGCGTAGTTTACCGCCGTAGGCATCGCACAAACATTTTATGTGTAGAGATATTGCATACCAAGTCTTTGTTTGAGTTACTTGCTTAAACCCTTCTAGAATAAAAACTATTGTGGGTATTTTATTACTAAAGTTGTTTTTATTGTGGGAGGTTATGATGAGTCGTCCAATCATTCTTGGTATTGTCGGCGACAGCGCGGCTGGTAAAACAACACTAACGCGAGGAATCGCTCAAGTACTCGGCCCAGAAAATGTCACGCTCATTTGTACAGATGATTATCACCGTTACGATCGCCAACAACGTGCAGAAATTGGTATCACTGCCCTCCACCCTGACTGCAACTACTTGGATATTATGCAGCAACACCTATCGTTGCTACGTACAGGACAGCCAATTCTGAAGCCAGTTTACAGCCATAAAACTGGTACATTCGAGCCACCGCAGTATATCAAGCCCAGTAAATTTGTGATCATTGAGGGATTACTCGGTTATTCTACTCGTGCCGCCCGTGACTCTTACGATGTAAAAGTTTACCTTGCACCACCTGAAGAACTACGCGCTAAATGGAAAGTTAAGCGAGACACGCAAAAGCGCGGCTACACTGCTGAACAAGTGCTAGCGGAACTAGAAAAACGCGAACCAGACTCAGCACAATTTATTCGTCCGCAGCGACAATGGTCTGATATAGTCATTAGTTTTTATCCACCCGCCGAGAATGATGATGAAATCAATGGACATCTAAATGTCCGTCTAGTACTACGTCCGACAATTCCCCACCCAGATTTTACCCAGATTATCAACTCTGGCTATGGTAATTCTGACTCAGCAATCCGCTTGGGGCTAGACAGAGATATGAGTAAACCTGTGGATGTCTTAGAAGTTGATGGTCATGCCACCTTAGAACAGGTGAATAAGCTAGAGCATATTATTTGTTCTGATATGCCCCACTTACGAAGTATTTGCGATCGCGAAAGTAATCCCGAACTGGGTAAAATTGCTGGTACAACTGGAGAAACACTGCAAAGTTATCCTCTCGCGCTCACCCAGTTAATAATTACCTACCACATGCTGAAAGCAACTCAAATTTATCAGTAATCAGCGAAGATGAAGGGGTTTAATGGGTTTGTGTAGAGGCAAACCCGCTTGTTGTCAGACTTAGTTAACTTATTTTTAGTATTCCCTTTGAAAGTTGCAAATGAAATTACCCACACAAACTTATCAAGCTTAAAGATTTTCTCAAATAAAGATGATTTTGAGAGCAAACGAGGGATAACTAAGGATAGTTCTATGTGTGGTGCTATTCTCTTAGTTTAATATGACCTATTGCCTCAGAATTGCCGACCTACCTACAAATGAGCGTCCGCGTGAGCGATTAATGACGCATGGTGCAAAAATTTTAGCCACAGCGGAGTTAATCGCAATTCTTCTAGGCACCGGTCAAGGGCCAGGAAAACTATCTGCTGTCGGTTTGGGGCAATATATTTTGAGCGAATTAGGCAAACACCAACGCGATCCGTTGGCAGTTCTGCGAGAAGTTAGCCCCGCAGAGTTGATGCAAATTTCTGGTGTTGGTCCAGCAAAGGCAACAAGTATTTTAGCAGCAATTGAATTAGGTAAACGCGCCTTTCAATCTCGTCCAAATGATGGCACATTAATTGATAGCCCACTTGCTGCTGCTGCTACCCTTAGCCAAGATTTGATGTGGCAGACACAAGAACGTTTTGCAGTGGTGCTGTTAGATGTCAAGAATCGTTTGCTGGGTACGCAAGTAATTACCATTGGCACTGCAACTGAAACCCTCGCCTCTCCCCGTGATATTTTTCGAGAAGTTATTCGCCAAGGTGCAACACGGGCAATAGTTGCCCACAACCATCCTTCTGGAAACCTTGAACCCAGTCAGGAAGATATAGAATTGACGCGCCAGTTATTAGCAGGGGCGCAGCTTTTGGGCATTCCGGTACTAGATCATCTAATTTTGGGTAATGGCAATCATCAGAGTTTACGGGAAATAACAACCTTGTGGGATGAGCATCCGCAGGGAGATTAAAATAATTCGTAATGACGCTCTCTACGTTCGCGCAGCGTGTCGCAGACAGACGCTAAAAGCGTAGCTTGCTTCCCTGTAAGGGTACGCGGACTCGCTACCGCTACGCTAACGTAATTCGTAATTCGTAATTAAAGACTTTTGAGAATTGCACAAACGGCAGATTCCCGACTAATTATTAATTATTCTTAACTGCTTGCGGTTACTAAAAAACGCGATCGGATGATGAAGTGTCTATTAACTAATCCAGAAAGCGATATCTAAGGGGGGCTACAGCTACACCCTTATCCAGTTGTGATAACGTAGAGCGATCGCCCCTGCAACCAAAAATTATCAAGTGTATCAGTTGCTCACCATCAAATGAGCCACCCGTTCTGCTAAAGCAGCAATAGTCATGGAAGGGTTGCGTCCAACAGCTTGAGGCAAAATTGCCCCATCAGCGACATAAAGATTTTTGTAGCCAAAAACTTCTCCTTTATGATCGACCACACCATCTTCAGCAGTTGTCCCCATTTTGCATCCTCCAAGGGGATGCACTGTTAACAAACTGCGGAGAACTGACCAGTAAAAGGGAATATAAAGCTTACCGCCATTGGCTTGGGAAAGTTGCTTTTGCAGATTCAGGATGGCATCAATTGCAGACTTTGAGCGCTGGATATTCCAATCCAGTTTTAAATCTGTTTCCCAAGGTTTGAGCCAGTTACGACCGAGAGAAAGTTGTCCATCGGCAGCATCAACACCCGCACCTAGCCAAACCATAACATTGCTTAAGGGATTCTTTTCATCCAAACCACGCTGCAAATGGTTGCGTAAAGCTAAAGCAAATAAGCTAAATTTACCAGAATTCAGTTTGCTGCTAATGGCATTCAGCAACATATTGGGAAAGCCATCATCTTCAATAATAAAACTCTCACCCTCAAAGCTACCGTCAGTAAAGTCCATACCTGCGGTAATTGTTGGGCCAATGGACTGCCTAACCTCAACATCTTTGCCATAGAAATCAGGGGTAAGAACGTTGGCGTTAGCACTCCAATTTTTACCGAGTTGCTGACTAACTTTAGGTAAAGTGCGGTACTTATCGCGGCTATTTAATAGCAACTCACTAGAACCAAGGGAACCTGCGGCGATGACAACTATTTTGCCCCTCTCTTCCCCACGAATTAGTTGCCCGTTTTCGATGCGGTCAAAAATAACGCGATAGCCGCCCTCATCTGGTTGAATATAGCGTACCAAGTGGAGCGATCGCACCTCTGCTCCTTTGTTTTCTCCAGCCGGGATATAGTTCAAATCGAGAGTATTCTTGGCGTGGACATCACACCCCAAATCACAATTACCCAAATGAATACAAGTGCCTTGTTTTTGTCCTTGGGCATTGACAAATTGCCGGGAGTGCTTTTCATTCAAGGGGTCTTCCAGTTGGTAATTCCAGTCTGGATCGAAAGAGATTGCTAAGGGCATACTTTGGAAGCGCTCGCCATATCCCACCTTTTGCGCCGCTTGTTCCATCAATTTTGCCCGTTGGGTATGCTGCCCTGGAGGTATGGGATGCACACCCATCATTTTCCGCACGCGATCGTAATAAGGCTGCAATTCACTGTAAGTAATTTCCGGTGGCCAACCTTGCTCAAATCGCGTTGGATTTGCTTCTAAAACCACGCTGGAATAGCACAGAGAACCGCCACCAACCCCCGCCCCCTGAGCAACAGCCATCCCCTTAAAAAAGCGTATATCGAGCCAGCCATTATGTTTTTGCGGCTGGGTGTGTTCATAAATCCAGGCATCTTTGGCTTGACGTGGGTATTGGTCTTTCGTCCAACGCCGACCGCGTTCTAATACCAAAACCCGCGCTCCTGATTCAGCCAAACGGCAGGTAACTACTGACCCACCAAAACCGCTACCGATTACGATGACATCAAATTGCTGGCTCATAAGATTTACTTAATCACAACGGGGTCTGCTGGACGGGCAAGGTTATCTCTTTCTGGTACTGGAATGTCGCGGGGAATCCAAAAGTGTATCCGTTTATCGCAACCTTCACAGATGGAATAGTCATTGAATTCAATCACACCCAACTTCGTCCACTCTTTTTCATTGAAGTTTTTGACGTTGATGGTATAAACCAATTTGTGGTCAGGATACTTTTCTAACCGCAATTCATCGCGGAAGTCTTCTGCATCTATCTTGGCTGTGCCTTCTGCGACCCGAAGCATAAATTGGTCTGGGGTGACAATTTTGCTTCCTGGTGCTAACCCAAGGGTTGAAATCGGGAATAGCTGACGAAAACCTGGTCTTTTGTCCATCAGCCGGAAAATGATCCGGTTAACTAAGTTAGCACCAAGATCCAAACCGACAGAAGGAAAATTAGTTAACTCGGTATCAGTAATATGCTTTGTCTTAATACCTGTTAGATAATCGACAGTCACAAAATTACCTGGTTTTACCTTCTCATCAGGGTTGAGGGTAGGATAAACCTTACCTGCAATGCCAAAGGCCCGGCGATCGCCCCGCTTGATGTTAGCACCAGCAACCGAAAGGCGGGCAAACACTAAACCTGCTGAACCCTTAGCAAAGTAGCCTGTATAAGGAGAACTCTCAGTAATTCGCCAAATGCCTGAGCAACAAACACCATTAGCGTGAATTAACTTGTCGTAATAAGGGCGGATATCCCGTTTATCGAACATATTCCGCGCCGAATCATTGAGAAACTGTAAAAATTTTGTTATTCCCAGACCCTCATGATATGGCAGTGGTTCACCGTAGGGGCCACTAAAACCAACTTCTTTGACTTCGTTGTGGGTAGACCCGTCATACTCGAAAACATCTTTATCCGGGGTGGAAGCTTGAGGTTTGTTGAGCATAGTTAGTATCAACAATGGGATTTGGAATAAGCACAAAACTGAGTCAATAATCCCGAAGGCAGGATAAATATTGGGGTAAAGAAAGAAAAAGAACAGAACTCCAGGCGGACGGGAAAGGGTCGCTAATACAGCGTTGGGAGTGTAGCGGTAGGGGTCATTTGCTCCAGGAATGTAGAACAGCGACAGCAGAACCACTAACAAACCAGCAAAAGAAGTCCATACTGGGTCTTGGCTAGGTCTTTGGTGGAGTAATTCCAGCAACCAATTCGGTGCAAAAATCGCCGGTAAGCCAATCGCCCAATCTTGGATAACGCCTAGCCAGACGATGCGGCGAAACCAAACAGCATATTTGTTCATAGCTTAGTTACAAAGTTTTGAGATATTCAATTAATGCTTGTTTCTCTTTGGCAGGTAAATCAGTGCCATATAGATGTCCTTGGTTACTATTACCAGGAACGCTAATGTCGTATTTAAAACCTACACGTTCTGCTTCTTCTCCTTCGGAAATAAAGCCAACTTTCTTCTGGTCGTAGACATCAAATCCTCGGTAAAAAGATTGGGGACGATTCTCTGGTTTTTCTAACAAATCTTGTAGAGATGGCACAGAACCATTATGGAGATAAGGCGCTCTTAACCAAAGACCATCAAGAGAGACAGATACATAACCATCAGTCTTCCGCAACTCCTTGAAGTCCCAAGGATAACCATCACCAAATTTGTTGTAAGTATCTGCTGCTTGCTGCGTCCACATATCTAGACGGTGGCGGTCAGTTCCCACTTCTGCAACAGGAATTACCTTACCAGTCCTTTTGCCACCAAAGGCGTGACAAGATGCACAAGTACTGCTAAAAATCTCTTTTCCTTGTGTAGCTAATTGCTGATCAACTGCAAACGGATATTTGGGAGGTGGTAATTCCGAAATATAATCTTCTACCCTTTGGAGATCCTTTACTGGTAGAGACTCTTTAGTTGCCCCGTCACCAATAGCCCCAGTTTGCACTGTTTCTCGCAACGAAGTTTCTAAACCATCCCAATGCAAGGCAAAGTTTTGGTGTTCCTTTTGATTCCACAAAGGCATCATATCGGAGTTACCAATGGTGTCATCTTTAGGCAACTTTAAGGTAGTGAACTTCACAGGGTTAAAGGGGTCAATCCTACCCGGCCCCCAATTAGGACGAGAATCAGTCCAAGCAAAGTCTGCTTTTTGTTCCAGCAATCCTTTCTTGGTTTGGGGAATAATCACAAAGCGATAAAGCAGGTTTTCCCACCAGGAAAACTCATGGCTATATTTAATTTCATCAAGGATATAGTCAGGTTCAAATCTAGGGTCACTAGCAGCGTTACCAAGAAACCGAACATAGCCTTGAGAATCAAATTTGTTAGCAGGCCCGGCTGCAATGATTGTTGGCTTATCTTTGAGGTTTTCTCGATAAGTAGCATGATGACAAACAGCACAAGTTATCCCAACTCTCGGAAATCCAATGGTTTTTTTAGAAAAACCGACTGGTAGCTCTTTACCTTCTTCCCATGTAATTCCCAAAGAAGTATAACCGCCTGGGCCTGGTAGCTTATCGGGAAAGATCCGCGGCAATACTAACCAAATCCAATACGGTACACCTTGCGCCTGTTCTGTACCAATAGAACCATATTTAAAATGATCCTCTGGTAACTCATAAACTTCGCTAGGAGCTTCGCGGAAAAGACTGTACCATCCCGCGTAACCCACAACCCCAAAAAGAAGGACAATAACTACAGCAATTGAGGTGATTATTTTCCCTAATTTTGACTTAAATATTGCCATAAACTTAGGTTTCTCCTTGCTAAAGTGTCCTTCAAAGTTTCTTCATGTACTCAACAATTGCATCTTTCTCTTCTGGGGAAAGATCAACGCCATACAAGTGACCGCTATTGCTGTTACCATCAAGTTTTGTATCGAACTTGAAGTATTTTTTACCATTTTCTGCGGCGACATCAGAGACAAAGCCAACTTTGGCTCTATCGATAACGTCGTAGCCCCGATAGAATTCTTGTGGTCTATTCTCTGGTTTTTCTAGTAAATCCCGTAGGGTGGGGACTGAACCATTGTGCAGATAAGGGCCGCGTAACCAAACACCATCAAGGGGCATATTTGCATAGCCATTAGTTTTGCGGAAATGCTTAAAGCGCCACGGATACCCTGCATACAGAGTATTTTGGTTAGAGATGGTTTCATAAGTAAATGAATCTAGGCGATGGGGGTCTGTTCCAATTTCTTGAATTGGAACAACTTTGCCTGTATACGCACCACCAAAAGCGTGACAACTAGCGCAATTACTTTCAAAAAGTGGTTTTCCTGTAGCCGCTAAAGTTTCGTTAACTTCGTAGGGATATTTTGGTGGTGGTAGTTGCCAAAGCCAATCGGCAATTCTCTGGATTCGAGGCAAATCAATCGTGGTAGGCGTGACTCCAGTACCTAAAGCTGCACTCTTATTTCGTTCATCAACAGACTTATTATTACCATCCCAATGTAACTGCAATCCCTCGCGGGGTTTTTGATTCCAAACTGAGGGGAAATCAGAAGTACCAATCAGTTCATCCTGACGCAATTTATCCATTGGGAAATGGAATTGAATTGCTTTATAAGGATTAAAAGTATCTACTCTACCTGGCCCCCAATCTGGTTGTTCTTCCACGAACTTCAGTCGATATGCCTGATTAATTAGTGCATCCCTAGTTTGGGGAATTGCAATGAAGCGATAAAGTAATTTTTCAATGGGATTCAGACCACCACTGATTTTTTCAATTTCTGGTAACATCCGGTTAGCAGTAAAGCGCTCATCCACACCAACTGCTGATAAAAATTTGATATATCCCTGCAAATTAAGCACATTAGCAGGCATCGTTGTGATGACTTGATGTTCGCTATTAGGGTTATCTCGCAGCGTTCCTGTATGGCATACTGCACAATTCAACCCAACTCGATTAATAAAAACTCTCCGTTGCGAAAAACCTACAGGTAAATCTTTGTCAGGTTCTTTGATAAATCCCAGGGAAGTATAACCTTCCCCGGGTAATTTATCTGGGAATAGGTCTGGTAAAACTTTCCAAATCCAGTAAGGAATACCATTGATGGGTTCGCTGCCGATTGAACCATATTTAAAGTGGTTTTCAATGTCAGCATAATCCACTGGAGAGTTAGACAAAACAGGCCAAAGGAAAAATACTGCTACTGCAATAACACCGACAATCACAACCCAAATTCGCTGGAATATTCCCTTAATAGAGGTCGGTAGTAGGCTAGGGTTTGTTTGTTCAGTCATGAAACACTCCCCAGATTGTCGAGATTATTTGTAAGCGAAATTGTCAATATGATACCCATCGCTTTTTTATTTAGATGAATTGGCAAACTGAGTTGGATGAAAAACTGACATGACTTCTTCCATCATCTCTTCATAGCTATTGAAGCGTTCCTCCTCGTAACAACCTAAAGGATTCTCAGTTACATTCAGTAGGCATTTATTACAATAGGTACAGGGTTTATCTGCCAGGTCTTTACCTGCTTGAAAAGATTTAACTAAGTCATTATTAGCAATTAGGGTACGAGCCATTGTGACACCATCACAATACTGATCATTAATTGCCTGACGAATATAAGAAGCCTGTTGCAAACCACCAGTACATAGTACGGGAATATTAACGTGCTTTTTAATTTCTCTGGCATTCAGTAAGTTTCTGCCTTGGTTCTCTGCCAGTAATTGCTTGATTTTAGGGTCTTTTACATCGTCACCACTAAATGCTTGAGGAGCCAATTGCTTTTTGACTCGATTCCATAAAAGATTGAAAACAGGATGCAAAAAGGAATTACGAAATAAAATGTAGTTGCGTGTAGTCTCTACGCCACTCGACAACATGGTGTCATAAGTTCTAGTAATGACATCAAAATTAAAATCACCAATGGGATTAAGTGGATGAGGAAATAAGCTACCAGTTGATACATGGACGCCATCAGCGCCAGCTTCTTCTGCCCATTTACAAACTTGAATGGAATCTTCTATGGTATTACCTGGTTTTTCCCAAAAAGTGACGGCGTTGTTATAATCAACAGCACTAATTTTGAATTGCAAGTGAAAGTCATTGCCTACTTCTTTGCGAATTGCCCTAATGACATCTAGCAAAAACCGCGCTCGATTCTCTAATGAACCACCATATTCATCTTGACGGTCGTTAATTCCAGAACTGAGAAATTGGTTAAAAAGATATCCATTAGCACTGTGCAATTCTATTCCATCTAAACCTGCTTCACGGACACGTCTAGCGCCATCGGCAAAGTATTGGATTGTTTCTTTAATTTCTGCTAATGTCATCGCTTGACACAAAAAGCCGTGGAATGGCTCAGTTTGGCTGGTGGAACTTAATGCTTTTTTTCCTAAGTTTTCTACACCCCCAATATCCTGCTGTCTCCCGGAATGGCTTAATTGTAAGATAAATTTACAGTCATATTCGTGGACTTTTTCTCCTACTTTTCGCCAAAAAGGAACGGTTTCATCAGAGTGAATTGTGGCGTAATTGGGCATAATTCTGCCTCGGATGGCCACTGGGACAAAGGAAGTAATAATCGCCCCGACACCACCACGAGCAAACTTTTCTTCCCAGTTGATTCGGGCTTGAGTACCTGAACCATCATAGTTATCCCATCTCCCGGAAATACTAGAGCGAAATATCCGATTTTTTACTGTGAGATTATGGAATCTCAATGGTTCAAAGATAATATCGTTTTCCATTTGTTCCTCTGTCTTTCGTGTTGTTTCGGCAATAAGATTCGGCTTGGTGAATTTTTTGTAGCATCAACAGTCTCGCCAGAGAACTGTTATTTTCAGTGTCTCTGCGAGGGCAATTTTTTAGGTCTACAAATCTACAGTGCAGGTTTTCGGATGGGAACGCTAATTATTAATTTTTTGTTACTTAGATTTACTTACCAAATTTCAGCATGGGTATTTAGCCTTATTGGTTTTTACAGTTATATAAAGACTTTTGCAATTTGTAAACCTACGGTATTTACAGAGCAATTCTTAAAAAAAGTGAAAATTTTCG
The DNA here is from genome assembly GCF_036916985.1 of Nostoc sp. Taxonomy (GTDB): domain Bacteria; phylum Cyanobacteriota; class Cyanobacteriia; order Cyanobacteriales; family Nostocaceae; genus Nostoc. The sequence goes on along the minus strand of NZ_JBALFD010000088.1, from coordinate 17,391 downwards.
TCTTTCTTATTTCTCTGATCGGGTTAAGACAACTTTAAAAGAAGCACTTGAAAATTTGTTACAAACATTACCAAGTACGTAAGTAACGCATATAACCATAGCAAATTGCTTATTCAAACCACTGTAAATTTACAATTTTTTAAATTTTTTGTTTAGAAATGTATAAAAGTTTATTAATGACGTTTTGCAAACTTGTGTAGTAAGTTCATATATAGCGAACCTCAGTAAGGTACATTTTAAATCATCAAAATATCCCAAGACTAAATCTGGAAAATGGGAAATTAGTGATGAAGCATTAGTGTGCCTCTGCAAACGTGAGGTGCAGTGGAGAAGGTTTGGGGGTTACAACCAGAGAGTTTTATGAAAAAGACAAGTCTATTTTTTAAGGGCTGTCTGCTCCTTCTGTTCGTGACTATGTTTATAGTCTGCGGCTTTTATGGAACGCCTACAGCCCTAGCTGATGAGTATAGTGAAACACCTGCGCCCATAAGTAACAAGTACTCTGACACTGGTGTAAGCAAATACCCCGATAACTGCGAGGGTATCGGTTATCTCCCAGAGTACACAAAGGAGAATTTGACAGATGCCGAAAAACGGGGTCGTTGCACCTGGTACTTATGGACTGGTGGTAATGATAAGTACTATCGTGATTTAGCGAAACGGACACACGGCGGTGCTGATCTGCTAAAGCTGATTGACTCAAAAGAGCATGACAAGCGATTTGAGTTATATGGCGCAATTAACGATCCTGGATGTGAAAAATCCACAGAAAAAGATGAATACGGGTTGCAGCTAGATAAATGTAAAGACCCGCTCTCAACTGGCGTTATTGGGTTGCGTAAGTTCCCTAATCCCAACTTCGACCGAGCAAAATGGAACGCTGAGGAGTATTTCAAAACCTCACAAGTCGAGCCTCCCTACTTGATTGGGCAGTCTTGTGCCATCTGTCATGTAGCATTAGATCCCCTCAACCCACCCAAAGACAAGGAACATCCGAAATGGGAAAACCTCGTACCAGCATTGGGTAATCAGTACATCAAGGAAAACAAATTCTTTGGAACCAGCGTTGGGGAAAATAGTTTTGTTAAGCAAGTACTTGATTCTCAACAACCTGGGACTTCTGATACTTCGCGGATTGCTACCGATCACATTAACAATCCGAATGCGATTAACGCCATTTTTAATTTAAGCGATCGCCCCAAATATCCAGAGGTGATGAACGATGGTTCAACCAAGGATGTGAATCATATTCTCAAGGATGGTGCAGACTCTACAGGAGTGGCCAATGCCTCACTACGCGTCTACGTCAACATTGGGATGTGCGGCGATTACTGGACAAGTCTCCATGAACCTTTATTAGGCAGAACTCCCCAAAAACCTTTTGACATCGCCAAGGCGCGGAAAGACTGCGAAGGCTGGAGACAGACAGAAGCACGTATGGCTGATGCCGAAGCATTCCTGAAAACCATCAAGCCGCTACACCTAAAAGATGCACCTGATGGTGAAGACTTCTTAACTAAAGATGAGGAAGTTCTCAAACGTGGCAAACTGGTTTTTGCCAGCACTTGTGCTAGTTGCCATTCCAGCAAAAAGCCACCTGCTGAAATTGCTGCTGACCCCGAACAGGCTCAGAAATGGTATGAAGAGTCTGTACTTAGTAGTAATTTCTTAGACCACAACTTCTTGTCTGATGACCAGCGTTATCCAGTTACCCTAATTGGTACTAATGCGGCGCGATCGCTAGGAACAAATGCCACTAAGGGGCATATTTGGGATCAGTTCTCATCCAAGACTTACAAAGAACTGCCATCACCAGGTACTTTGACGCTGTACAACCCCTTCGATGAGAAAAAACCCATCGAATTTAAGATACCAGACGGCGGTTTGGGATATTACCGTACACCTTCGCTAGTGAGTATTTGGGCAACAGCACCACTTCTTCACAACAACACACTAGGACTTTACAACGAAGATCCTTCAGTGAAAGGACGTGTAGAAGCCTATACGGATGCGATGGAAAAGCTACTCTGGCCTGAAAAGCGTGAGGGAATTATCAGCAGGACATCTAAAGATACTAAATTAGAGCTTCCCCCAGGAGATCCGAATCCGAGATTTAGAATTCCTGTTCCTAAAGGTACGCCTGTGAATTTGCTGGCAAGCATCAATATCAGAGAGGCGATTACATCTCTAAATCTCAGCAGCCTTTTCCAAGACTTGAAACCAGGTGGAGGAATTAAGAGTAAGTTGGCACGTGTGCTTTTAAGAGCCAACAAATCTCCTGACTTCGTGGAAGATGAGGGTCACTATTTTGGTTCCGATCTCCCAGATGAAGATAAGAAGGCCTTAATTGAGTTTGTGAAAACGTTCTAGTACAGTTTCGTAGTGTTTTAAATGCTCCAGATGCACAGAAAATTCGCTACGAATTGATAAAATCTTGTACTAAAACAACTTGTCTGAATACTCTGCACTCGTTCCCAGGTTAAAACTGGGAACGAGCAAAAATATTTATTACATAGCGAGGATATATATGCAGTATTTACCAATCATCTTCGTTCGTGGATATGCAGGTACACAAAAAGATGTTGAGCAAGTAGTTGACGATCCATTTTATGGATTCAATAATGGTTCAACCCATATTCGAGTAGATGAGAGCGAAAATCCCCAGAAGTTTTTTTTCGAGAGTCCATTACTGCGGCTAATGACCGATCATGGTTATCAACCAATTGTTGACAATCAAAATGTGAGCAATCAAATTAAAAGATTGTCTGGACAACTTAATAAAACTATTTGGGTCTACCGATTTTATGATGTAACTACACCTAGTTTTAACTCTTCAAGTGTAGTCAGACAGGAAATGGAGCAGATAGCTGAGGGTTTAAGAATACTGATTCAGAATGTCAAGGAGACGACGGGTGCTGACAAAATTTATCTTGTCGCTCACTCAATGGGAGGTCTTATTTGTCGTAGCTTGATTCAAAAGATTTATCCAGATCAAGGTGAGCAAGCTATCGATCACATTGACAAATTCTTTACCTACGCTACACCTCATGGTGGTATTTATTTTGAGATTGGAAGTGGTTTAATCGAAAACCTTAGAGATAAGTTTAAGTTAAATAATTCCGATGATTTTGGCCCCCAGAGGATGTACCAGTATTTAACACCTAAAGCCAACGATCCAACAAATGAGTTACCCGATGACTTTCAGCTAGAAAAACTACAAAGCCTAGAAGATGCATTTCCGCCAAACCGCGTTTTTTCTCTAATTGGTACTAATGCACATGATTATGAAGAACTTTTTGGTATTTCACGAAAGGCTGTAGGGGTGAAAAGTGATGGTCTAGTTCAGATCGATAAAGCTTACATTACAGGATCTCATCGTGCTTATGTTCACCGTTCTCATGGTGGGCGTTATGGCATAGTCAACTCAGAAGAAGGTTATCAAAATCTACAACGCTTTTTGTTTGGTGATATCCAGGTGAAACTATCTCTGAGCAATGTTGAGTTAAAAGACGAGGACAATAATTTTTATCAACTAGAAACTAGAGTTGCTTTGCGTGGTCTTCCTATTCCTATATATGAGCAAGCGATCGCTCATTATTGCCCAATCACCCAAGAGTTACTCAGAATAGATAAACCTATTCCCCTGTTTACAGCTTTCTTAATCCCCAGAAATTCAGCTAGTGATGATAATACCTGTAGATATGCTCTGCGTTTAGCACTGCATTCTTTTACAAAACTAGAGACGAATTGGTTGCGTGACAGTCATCTCGACCAAGTACCGCTATGGTCTGACTATTTAATCACTGATGTTGCCGCATCAGATAGCACATACAAAGCTACCTATAGTTGGAATTCCGATCAAAAAGAGCCAGTAACAGATTTAACTCTCAATCAAGAATCCAGTTCAGATGTATATGTTGCTTATGTTTCTTTACCTGAACGGGGGCAAAAAGTCTTAGGAACAAATGCGGCAGTTCGCTTAGAAATTTCCCAATGGAAATAAATGTCATTTTTCAAAAGAAGCCTAGTGAGTGAGCAAAAATCTACCTGGATAAGGATTTTAGACTTTCCTATAGCGAGGGTGATTAAAGAACGTTAGGTTACTAATGATTCATTTGTTTTGAAGTAGTTAACAAAGGAAAAATTATGCAAGGTGATCGCAAACAAACGGCTCTAATTACGGGGGCATCTGGCGGTATCGGTTATGAATTCGCGAAGTTATTTGCTCAGGATGGTTACAATCTTGTGTTAGTAGCTAGAAGCGTGGACAAGCTGAATAAAATAGCTGATGAATTTAAAAAGAAATTTGGCATTGATGTCAAAGTTATTTCCAAGGATTTATCTAATCCATCAGCCCCAGAAGAAATTTTTACTGAGCTAGAACAAGCATCAATCAGGGTTGATGTGCTGATAAATAATGCTGGCTTTGCTACCTACGGATTATTTCACGAAATTGACTTGAATTCTGAACTGCAATTGCTACAGGTCAATGTCTTATGTCTGACACATTTAACCAAGTTATTCCTCAAGGGTATGGTTAAGCGGGGGTCTGGAAAAATATTAAACGTGGCTTCAACTGCTGCTTTTCAGCCAGGGCCGCTGATGGCAGTATACTACGCTAGTAAAGCCTATGTCTTATCGTTCTCAGAAGCGATCGCTAATGAATTAGAAGGTACAGGCGTTTCTGTAACAGCACTTTGTCCAGGCCCTACCGAATCCGGTTTTCAACAGAGAGCCGCAATGGAAGACTCAAAGTTGGTAAGCGGTCAAAAAATTATGACTGCGGAAGCGGTAGCCGAAATCGGCTATCGTGGTCTATTTGAAAACAAAACTGTTGTTGTTCCTGGAATTAAAAATAAGCTACTCGCTGAATCTGTAAGATTTACTCCCAGAAAGCTAGTGACTAAACTAGTCAGAAATATGCAGGAAAGCAAGTAAGTTGTAACATAGCAATCCTAAATCAAACGCGCAGAAACAAGATTCCCGACTTCTTAAAGGATACAGCTGCCGAATAGGGGGTTACACCCCCTGGAAAAGGTAGGTGCAGCAAATAAGAAGATACAAGCACTGTTAGTATCTTTTTTTAACTGCGTATGACACTGCATCCTGTGAATCAATGGGAAATACCGACACCGACAGCAAAAATAGCACGTGCGTCATTCCCACTCGGAAATATGTATATGAAAATGTACGACGAATTGGGATTTTTTGACTGGTCTAATCATGTTACTAAAGCTCGTACTCGTACTAGTTCTTTTGCTAGATTGCGTGTTCATTGTGCTTAACTAACAAGTCCTAAATTCATGATCATTTGTTCTCCAGGGACAGTTAAAACTGCCTTGATCGCAAATTTTCATACTCAAAAAGGTGCGCTGATTTGAAGCACACCTTTTCGAGAGGACTTGTTGATTGTTCAAAACCAACCCCAGTTGCTCCTTGTGGGGTAATACCCCCTATTCGCCAGCTGCATCCTTCAAGAAGTCGGGGATCTAGCAGCCCCACAAAATTAATGGGACAGACTACTAACCTCTCAAAACTAATATTAAAGATCGCCCTCTAACTGTCGGGCAACAAGTTGAGCAAATAACCCTTCTTGCACAATTAATTGCGAGAAAGTACCCACTTGTATAATATGACCAGCGTCTATTACATAAATGCGATCGGCATTGCGAATTGTACTGAGACGATGGGCAATAACTACTCTAGTAGCGTTTAACTTGGCTAAACTTTCAGTCACAATTGCCTGGGTGCGGTTATCGAGGGCGCTGGTTGCTTCATCCATTAAAATGATTTTGGGCTTTGAAACTAGCGATCGCGCAATCAATAATCTTTGCCGTTGTCCACCCGAAAGATTACTACCACCCTCAGCAATAATTGTATGCATTCCCATTGGCATTTGCTTGATATCATCAGCCAAACCTGCCATCTGTGCTGCTGACCAAGCTTCCTCTAAGGAAACTAAAGCCCCGGTGCTGATGTTATCAAAAACTGAGCCTGTGCCAATTTTACCATTTTGTAGTACCACTCCTAACTGTCTTCGCACAGCCTGGAGTTCCATCTCTGCTAAGTCTTTGCCATCGTAGTAGATGCTGCCTGTCAATGGAGTTTCAAACCCCAATAGCAAACGCAAGATGGTTGATTTTCCACTTCCAGAAGGGCCAACGATCGCAATAAATTCCCCTGGTTCGGCATGGAGGGTAACATCATTGAGGATTAGGCTGCCATTCTCCGAGTAGCGAAAGCTGACTCGATTTAGGGCAATTCGACCGCTTAATTGTCCGGGATTGACTTTGGTTGAGTCATATTCAGGCTGCGATCGCCAAATTGGTTTTGACCGTTCCCATATTGGTACAATACCCAAAATTTCTGATGTGGTATTGCTCAGGTTAATTACTCCTCTGATAAAAATCGCCAAAGCATAGTTAAAAGCAACGAATGTACCCAATGTGAGGCGTGGCTGCATCAACAGCATGGCAAACCCAAACAGCAATATAGAACTTACCAAAGGCAGGGCTTCATTAAATACAGAAATCCCATCTTTAATCTCTTGCCAACTCGCCTTTAATCGGATCTGCTGGCTGTATTTTTTTGCCCAAGTTGCAAAGGCCCGTTCTTCTGCCATTGCTACCCGCAATTTGGCGACACCATTAATGAGTTGTACGGTGAGTCCCTGAATTGCCCCATCTAGTTCTTGCTGTTTTTGCGATTTCTTCACTAACAGGAAACTAGCAACAGTTGTAACCACGACGGCAAAGATTGCTAAACCTACGCCTACAAAGGCTAGTTGCCAACTGTAAACAAACATCAGCACCAAATTGAATAAGGCAAAGACTCCACTCAACAAGGTGCGTTGGGTAGCGCCACTGAGTTTTTGGTGAATTTCTCTCACCGCCATCACACGGTTGACTAAATCTCCAGAAGTATATTGACGAAAAAAACTCGGACTTAATCTGAGTAAACGATCCCAAATGGCTGGCTGCAATATACTATCAGTGGCGCTTTCGACTCTTAAGGTAATAATGCTTTGGGCAATTTGAAAAGCTAACTGCCCAAAAGCCACCGCAAACATAACTAATCCGATCTGCCACAGTAAAGCGCGATCGCTATCTGGAATGGCATGATTAATTAAAATCGCTGTTGCTTGTGGTGCAACCATTCCCAATATTGTGCCCAGTAACCCCACCACTAGAATACTGGCGATGTCTTTTTCATAGCCCTTCACCCCAAACCGCAGCAAATCGATGGCGTTGAGTGCAACTTGGGGTAACGGTCGATACAAAACGTAGGCTAATGATGTGAGTGTTTTTGCTACTGTTTCATTTACAGGTGTGCGAGTTCGTGCTATGGGGTCGAATATCAGATAATCCCGATTATCTGTAGGTAATAAAGCTACTGGTCGCTTTTCTGATTGGGTATAAGCTAACATTGCCCCTTGATCTTGACGCCACCAGCCATCTGCTAAAGTTACACGCCGAATCCGAATTTGCGATGCTTGAGCGATCGCCGCTACAGGGTCTTTAATAGAATTTAAATCCGCTACTGGTGGATGAATTTCTATTCCTAGTGCCCGTCCAACTGCCCCCAATGCTACCAATAAGGGCGGCCCTTCTTGAAAGAAAACCGTCTCTTGTTGCGGCTGCAAGACTGTTGCTAAGTCAGAAAGTGCCGCCTCTATGACTTGCTGATTAAATTGTTCGCGTTCTTGAAACTGCCGAAATTCTGCTTCTACTTCTTTATTTGCCAGCAAACTGAAGTAGTGAAAAAAATAAGTCTGTAAACTGGCTAAACCTGCAATGAGTTCCTCAGAATTTGCTAAATCTGCCGTTGACAACATTTGGCCGCTAACTGCATTTTCTGCCTCCAGCCACATCGCACTCGTGAGTGGAAACGCTAGTGAGGTAGAATTCAATGTTAATTCCCCGATTCCCATCCAGTAAGTATTGCCTTGCTGCAACTTCACCCATAAGAGTGTTTGTTGCCTTCCCTGTAGCGTTTCACCAGCCGATAAAGAAAAATCACGTTCAATGTTTGGCTGTACAAGGTTTAATGGTGTTGTCAAAACTGTTTGCTGGGCGCTAAGAGATTGTCCTAAATGATTGATCCAACCTTCTAAAAGTTCTATGGATTGCAAGTCAGCCGCGCCAATTCCCTGAACCAAGTCAACGATTGACATCTGGCATAATTGGGTAGATTCAATTGCGATCGCTACAAAATTCCATTGGTTTTGTGCGATTACTTCCGGTAACAAGGCTTCACCAGCATTGACATGAAACAAATAGCGGCGACGCTCCTTTGGTAAACTGTTTTTAACTCTAGTGGCAAACACTGCTAATGTTCCAGACTGCACTATCCAGACAGTTTGTGAGTTATCCAACAGTAATGGTTCGTTTGCTTGAAGGCAGTATGGTTGGGGAAGAGGATTCACTGAATGTAAATCGATGTGAGTTTGACGAGTGGAAAAAAGATAGAAAAACTATTGTATCCCGGTTGAATGTAACAGAAAGTTTTTTGATGATAAAATTACGTTCTGCTAACCTAAACGATATAGATTTCATCCTCACTCAAGAAAACAGAGATGAATTCAAAGACCTGATCATCTGCTGGAGTCGAGAAGAACACAGCAGAAACTTGCACTCTCCTGATAAACATTATTTAATAATTGAAAATAGTTCAGGAGAGACGCAAGGCTACGTTATTTTGTCTGGGTTACAATCACCAAACAGGAGTATTGAATTAACTCGAATTATCGTTGCTGAACCAGGATTAGGATACGGCAAGCGTGCATTGCGAATGATCCTCAAAAAGGTTTTTGAAGAGTATAATGCTCATCGTTGTTGGTTAGATGTCTTTGAACACAATCAACGTGCTAGACATGTTTATCAATCGGTTGGCTTTCAGGAGGAAGGAGTTTTGCGAGAAGCTTTGAGGCAAAAGGATAAGTATTCTTCGTTAGTAATTATGTCTATACTTGAAAACGAATACTTTTATTGAAGAAGAATTCAGGAGTCAGAATTAAGACAATACAGTTCAGAATGAGCAACAAAACCCTGATGTAGAGACGCGATTTATCGCGTCTTGAAAGACCAGTTATCCACACCAATAACCCTTAACCCAAGCGTATTGAGCTATAAGACGCTCTCAACGGGAGAAGAGAAATCTTTACGCTGTGCTATCCGCCAGTCGAACAGAATGAATGCTGTTCGATAAATGTTCTCAAACTTGATATTATGCTTCTGCCGCGTGAAGTAATTGAACATAAGTCCCGCCTTGCTGCCATAATTCTTCATGAGTGCCACGCTGCACGATTTTACCTTGCTCTAGCACGATAATTTCATGGCAATCGCGAATTGTGCTGAGGCGGTGGGCGACTACAATACAAGAACAACCACGCTGTTGCAAGTTACGGTTAATTATCAACTCTGTTTCTGCATCCAGGGCGCTGGTTGCTTCATCAAGTACTAACACGGTGGGATTTCTCACCAAAGCGCGGGCAATTTCTAAGCGCTGGCGTTGGCCACCACTAATATTCATACCGCCTTCAATTAACTCGAAGTCATATTTTCCCGGTAGAGATCCGATCGCATCATGAATAGCTGCATCCTGGCAAGCCTGCACCAAATCAGCTTCTAGCACCGTTGCATCCCAAAGAGTAATGTTTTCTCGCACAGTCCCGGCAAATAAAAAGATATCTTGTTCAACCATTGCCAACGAGTTAGCCAGAACAGAACGCTTGATTTGCGATCGCTCTACACCATCAAAGCAGATTTCCCCCTGCCAAGGTTGATAAAGACCACAAATTAATTTAGCAACTGTGGATTTACCAGAACCACTTCCCCCCACAAGTGCTATCCTTTGCCCTGGCTTGACAGTCAAGCTCAAATTCTCAATCAACGGAGATTCCACACGACTGTACCCAAAAGTGACATTTCGTAACTCAACATTGCCCTGTAATTGCCAGAGAGACGAGGAAGTAATTTTTCCAGTCCCCAGTCCCCAATCCCCAATCCCCAGTTCCCGCCTCCCCTCCACTTCCAAATCAACGGGATTTTGCAGCACATCATCAAGGCGGTTTAAGTCAGCTTCTAAAGTTTGGAGTGTACCGCCAAAATTGACGAGGCTATTGACTGGCTCTAAGAAGCTCAGTGTTAAACTTTGGTAGGCAACCAGCATCCCAATGCTGAGATTGTTGTTCATTACCTGTAAACCACCAACTAGCAAAATAGAAGCAGTGGTTAAGGCTGTCAAAATTGTTGGTAATGTGGTGAGAATTTGAGTTTGCAAGCCTAATTCTTGTTGGGCGTTGAGTGCTTTGGCGTAATAACCTGCAAATCGAGCAAATAAATCTGACTCCAGTCCAGAAGCTTTGATAGTTTCTATGGTTTGGATGCCACTAACCGTTACTCCACCCACCTTGCCATATTCCTGAGCTAGGCGCATATTGGCATCTACACGAGTTTGCGATAAAAAGAAGAGAGCCAGAATGTTGATTGCAGCAAAACCAACTGCGATCGCACTCAATAATTGGTCATACTGAATCATAATTAGCAGGTAAAAGACCATCATCACTGCATCAATGATTGTGGTTGCTAAAGATCCTGAAAGTACTTCCGCCACACGATCATTCAGTTTCATCCGGCTACTAATTTCCCCAGCAAAGCGCTGATCGTAAAACCCGATGGGCAATCGTAGGATATGCCAGAGAAATATTCCTGATGTGCTGACTGACAACTTAACCATCAATCGCCGCAGGTAGGTAAGGCGCAGTCTAGCAATGAATGCCCGTAATAAAGTAGTTAACAGCATTCCTAACAGCAAAGGTCGTAACCAATCTTGTCTATCTTGGACTAAAATCTCATCGATAAATACCTGAGAAAAGGCTGGTACAGCTAACCGAGGCAATGTTAGCAATAACCCGGCCAGCAGACAAAATAAAATGGTAACTCGTGAGTTTTGCAAGCGACTACTTAAAGCTGAGACAATGTGATTTTTTTTGCCTCCCTTCTGAAAGTCTGCTCTCGGTTCCATCACCAGCACAACTCCCGTGTATGCGCGATCGAATTCCTCCCAACTAACCGTTCTCCGACCATTGGCAGGATCGTTGAGGTAGACGCGTTTTTTGCTATATCCTTCTACTACAAGAAAATGGTTAAAATTCCAAAAGACAATGTAGGGAAGGCGGGTAGTTGTCACCTGTTCTAGAGACAGTTTTAAACCTTTAGCATTGAGTCCATAATTTTTTGCAGCTTTGAGAATATTAAAAGCTTTACTCCCATCCCGCGAGACACCGCATTCTTCACGCAGTTTAGCCAGTGGCACAATCCGTCCGTAATAGCTAAGAATTATTCCCAAAGCAGCCGCACCACATTCGACCGCTTCCATTTGCAAAAGTGTAGAAGTGCGGACGCGATTATTGGGGACTGGGGATTGGGGACTGGGGATTGGGAATTGGGGATTGGGCATAGGGAAAAGGGATTTAAATGGAAATTGAGCTTCTGAGGGTGGACGTTAAGCTTCTGAGGGTGAAAGTTGAGCTTCTGAAGGTGGAAGTTGAGCTTCTGAGGGTGAACGTTGAGCTTCTAAGGGTGAACTTTGAGCTTCTGAAGGTGGAAGTTAAGCTTCTGAAGGTGGAAGTTGAGCTTCTGAGGGTGAACGTTGAGCTTCTGAGGGTGGACTTTTAAGTTTTAACTCCCAGACCCCAATCCCCAATCCCCAGTCCCCAGTCCCCAGTCCCCAATCCCCAATTTAATAAATCCCCGTCCAAGAACGCAGCATAGGAATAATATAAGAAATCGGTGCTTTTTCTCCTACTTTCACTTGAACAGAAGTGATTGTGCCAGAGGATATTTTTAAAGCTGGCCCATCAGAAGATGATGACCATTTGTAACCACTGACTGATGTCGGGTTTTCTTGGAGTTGGACAAAAGCTTGTACCTGACCTTCACCTTTCCCTGCAAGACTGGCGGCCATTTCTTTGTTACCAACGATCGCTGTAATATCTTGTGTAGTTACTGGAAATGCAGAAATATCTGCGATCGCACCAATAATACCACCTTCGCGCTCACGTTTGGCAAAGCTGGGAGTCACTTGTACAGCCATCCCTGGCTTGATTTGCTTACCATCTTTATTAGCAAAGTAGACAAGACTCACAAGTTTTGAATTTGCCTCTTCAGCTTCGATTGACCCCAGGCGAGTACCAGGATTCATCATTTGACCAGGCACAACACTCACTTCCAAAATATGACCATTGTATTTACTAATAATTCTACTTTCTTGAGACAGTTGTAATTCTAATTGGGCGATTCGCCGTTTTACTTCTCGAATTTGATTAGTTTTGTCAATTGATTGCTTTAAATCTTGTTCGCGTAATTTAGTATTTTGAGTATTCAGGTCTTTAATTTTGGTTTTAATTTCGTCAATCTTATTCAGGTTTTCCAGATATTCTCGTTGCGTTGTGGTTTCTTGGATTTCGAGATCCTTTAGTTGCACATCAATATCTGATAGTTCGCTTTGAGTATTAAAATATTCTTGTTCAGCTTGTACCAACATATCTTGGCTGATGACATGCTGTTCAAAAAGGTGACGACGGTTATCAACTCGCCCTTTGAGGGTTTTAAGTAAATAATTAATTTGTTGTTTGCGGGAATTAATGCTTTGACGTTTTTGGGCGATCGCTCTTTGTGTTTGATCGCGTAACTTTGGTGCAACTTCCTCTCGGCGCAGATTATTTTCCAGATCCATTCTCTGCTGTCCAAGGGTGATGATTTGTTGGTCAATCAGCAGCTTTTGTAACCTGTCTGTTTCTTGATTCTGAGTTTGCAATTGCTGTAACTTTGTTTGCTCTTGCTGTAGTTGCTGCTTTAGTGCTGATTGGTCGATAATACCCAGCACATCACCCTGTTTAATAATATCTCCCGCCTTAACCTTGAGAGTTAGTAAGGGGCCTGAACTGGGTGCTTGAAATTCCACAACATGGTGCGGTTTGATCAAGATGCCTTGGCCGGTAACAGTCAGGGGAATTCTGCCAAACACACTCCAAACGCCAGCCACAGCAACCACAAAACTCATAGCAGATAAAGTCAACCAAGCTTGAGGCTTGACCACATTGATCGCTTGATCCAGTTGTTCTGGTGAAGATAAGCGTTCTAGGGCTTCTTGGCGAAAGATGTGACTGTGTTTTAGTTGCATTGTCCTCCTTCTTGCTGAAAGCACCCAAAACCTTAAATCTTCTAGACTTTTAAGATTAAAGTGCGATCGGGGAGAACTAGGGGAGAACTCAATACGGTTTGGTTAATAAAGTTATCTGTTGAGGGGAGTAGGGGAAGCAGGGGGGCAGGGGAGGAAAGAGAGTTATTGCCATTGGTGTTAGGGACTTCCAAATAAAAAAATATTCCAAAACTGACACAAAAATCCTCTTAATCTCTCCTCTCTCTGTGTTCTCTGCGTCTCTGTGGTTCGTTTTTTGGGATAATTTATTCCTTGGAAATCCCTTAACCTAAGCTAAACCCTTTTCAAATCTCGTTTCCAGCCGGAGGCTAGAAATGTTGCTCATGGTGGCTCTGCCGCCAGCAGGAGAGGCGGAGCCTCAAAGATAGGCGTTCCCAGTCGGAGGCTGGGAACGAGACAATTCTGACTCCTGAATTCTGACTCCTGAATTCTTCTTCAATATGTCAAAGGTAAGCAGATGGTGAAACAAGTTCTACCTGGCTGCGATTCAAATGAGAGTGTACCGTGATGGCGATTTTCTACAATCCGGCGAGTAGTTTCTAAACCCAATCCCGATCCATGCCCTACTGATTTGGTGGTGAAGAAGGGTTCAAAAATGCGCGTTTTAATTTCCAGTGGAATTCCACTGCCAGAGTCGATAATGTCAATATGAGCATAGCGATCGCAATGCCAAGTTTTAATTTCCAATAATCCTTTACCATCCATTGCATCAATGGCGTTGTCAATTAAGTTCGTCCACACTTGATTTAGTTCACTGCCATAGGCAAGAATTTTCGGAAGACCCCGATCGTAATTGCGTTGCACTTGCACACCGCTCTTGAGTTTATGGGCAAACAATCGCAAGGTATCTTCCAAGCCTTGATGTATATCTACTTCTTGCTGAATACCTTGATCGAGGTAAGAATAAGACTTCATCGCTTGCACAAGTTCGGAAATCCTCTCAGATCCTCGCAAACCATGTTTAATCATCGACATGACTTCAAAGGAAAGCGCTAGCCAGTGCAATCCCATTTCTCGCAATTCCGTGTTGTCGTTGCGCCAACGTTCCATGAGTTGGTCTAAGGTTTCAATCTCAACACCACCTTCCGCTAAAGGTTCTGCTAATTTCCAGGCTTGTTTTACACCATAGTCTTCTAACCATTCCAGTAATATGGTTTCGCGATCGCTTAATGTCACTGGATCTACACGATTATTCAAAATTGCGTCATGGCCTTGATCGCGTACTCTTAACCAGTGTTGAGTATGGGCTTCATCAACATTGCGTTGCCCATAAACTAAATTCATTCGTTGTAACTCTAGGATGGCAGCTGGCATTTCTCCTAAAGTCCGAACCAGGGCGGCTGCTGGGTTATTGAGTTCATGAGCTAAACCGGCGGCAAGTGTCCCTAAAGCTGCCATCTTTTCTCGCCCACGAATGAAAGACTCTAGCCCCCGGACACGACGCTGCATAATTCGGAAGACCATCCGCTCAAAATCACGACATTCATGCAGCAGTTTACGGAAGTCTTCTCCCTTCATTTCATAAATGTGGCAATTTGTCAATGCCCGCATTGTCACAGGTGCAGGTTCATCAGTGAGTACGGGAATTTCACCAAAAAAAGATGGGGCTTCGTGTTGCCCGATGGGAATTTCAACTCCTTCACTGCGGCGGGTGATGTTGATTTTACCTTTGACTAAGATAAATAAGCGACATGCAGGGTCTCCCTCATAGGACAATACTGCTCCGGCCGAAAGTTCAACTGTTTGAGCGCGATCGCAAATCCACTCCAACCGCTCTTTAGGAAGCTGTTGAAATGGGTCTAAGTTGATTAATTCTTCAACACATAACATCAATAAACCTCCTTGAGGGGGCAGAGGGGCAGGGGGCAGGGAGCAGGGGAGCAGAGGAGAGGTTTGCAAATATATAGTTTTTCCCGTTCTAGCTAAACATTACTCAGGTAGCGGTGAACGAATTGAATGGCGATCGAACCTTCTCCCACACCGGATGCCACGCGCTTAACTGAGCCATAGCGGACATCTCCAGCTGCGAAGATGCCTGGAATATTGGTTTCTAGTAAAAAAGGAGAGCGTTCCAAATTCCAACCTGGGGCAGATTTGCCATTATGTATTAAGTCTGGCCCGGTGATGACAAACCCCTGAGCATCGCGTTGAATAACGCCATCAAGCCAATCTGTTTTAGGGCTAGCACCGATGAAAATAAAGAGCGATCGCGCTGACACGGTTTCAGTTTGTCCTGTCTTGGCGTGGGCAATCACAATTGCTTCTAAATGTTCCTCTCCCTTCACTTCCACAACGCTACAACTTGTGCAAACTTGGATATTTTCAGTGGCGGCAATTTGGTCAATTAAGTATTGGGACATAGTTGATGCTAGTGACTCACCCCGCACCAACATAATCACTTTCCTGGCATACTTACAAAAGTGCATTGCTGCCTGTCCGGCAGAGTTTGCCCCGCCTACCAAGTAAACCTCTTCATTGGTGCAGGCGATCGCTTCAGTCATGGCAGCACCGTAGTAAATTCCTGCCCCTGTAAGCTTTTCGGCTCCTGGTACATTTAGCCAACGGTAGGAAACCCCAGTTGCAACTAAAAGCGCATGGCAACTAATCTCGCTACCATCTGCCAATTGCAGAATCCGATAAGGATCTTCCAGCCTCACTCCAGTTACTACTTGAGGTGTGAGAATCTCTACGCCAAATCGCCGCGCCTGGGTGACTCCCCGCCTTGCCAAATCACTACCACTCAAGCCAATAGGAAACCCCAAATAGTTCTCAATCCGCGAACTCGTGCCAGCTTGTCCTCCTGGCGCTTCCCGCTCAATTAAGACAGTACTCAATCCCTCAGAAGCGCCATAGACGGCGGCAGCCAGTCCCGCAGGGCCAGCACCCACGATCGCCAAATCATAAAAGGGACGCTCTGCCTGAGTTTGCAGTCCAATTTTGGCAGCAATCTCTAAATTAGATGGTTGAATTAACCGGGAACCATCGGGAAACAGCACCAAGGGCAATTGTTGTCTACAATCAGCTTGGGCGTATTCCACCAATTTTGCTGCCTCTGGTTCCAGTTCAATATCTAACCACTTAAATGGAATCTGGTTACGTGCTAAGAAATCTTTCACCTGATGTGAAAAAGGCGACCAGCGATTACCAATGACTCGAATCCCTTCAAATGGTGGGCGGAATCCAGCTAGCCAGTCATCTAGCAAATCATCTAAAACAGGATACAGCTTCTCTTCTGGTGGATTCCAGGGCTTGAGTAAGTAATAATCAAGTCTGGCGCTATTAATTGATTTAATAGCAGCATCCGTATCTGCATAGGCTGTCAACAAGGCACGTTTCGCATCGGGAAAGATGTCTTTTGCCTGTTCCAGAAACTCTACACCTCCCATCTGGGGCATACGTTGATCTACCAAGAATAGGGCAACAGCTTCGTTTCGTAATTTGAGTTGTTGCACCACATCTAAAGCGGTAATACCGGAATCTGCCCGAACAATACGGAAGCGATCGCCATACTGATGCCGTAAGTCTCGTGACACTGCTTGCAGCACCTCTGGATCATCATCGACGGTTAAAATTGCTGGTTTCGCCATAATTACTGTTACTCAACAATTGCAGTGCCTAGCCGTTATTTTCAAAAATCTGTTGTCAAAATATCTACTGTTTAACCAGTTGCTTTAAACGAAAGTATGCCTCTTCTGGTGTCAGAGGTTCGGATTGACTTTCATTAGGGATATAAAATACCCAGGTATCGGGAAAGTAATGCACCACAAAGCTGGGAATCAAACCCAAGCTCAATGCTTGCTTTCCAAGTTTTTCGGTTTGTTCCTCTAAACCCAGTTGGTTATGAAATACATGTTCAGCCATACTTGTTCATCTCCCTACACTTTATTTGACCTTGGAAGAAGGTTTCGGTGATTCACCATTCACCATGTTTCAGAATGAGCTTGAGAATATTTTGGTAATTTCACAATATGCTTTCGTAGAGAATCATAAAACTATTTTGGTCAGTCGCGTTAATCTGAAATTGAATTAGGGACTGACAAATAAAAAAATATTCAATTAACTCTTATGGGTTGGGCATCTTGGCATTGGCGTCAAGTTAAGAAAAATAGAGTCTTGTCAAGAGGGGCCTAGTAATTGACTAAACTCAACGCCATGGTGCTGAGTTTA